>NZ_CP016809.1:3202500-4402500 GCF_002741055.1 Paenibacillus ihbetae
ATCTAATCCTGTTCGCTCCCCACGCTTTCGCGCCTCAGCGTCAGTTACAGCCCAGAGAGTCGCCTTCGCCACTGGTGTTCCTCCACATATCTACGCATTTCACCGCTACACGTGGAATTCCACTCTCCTCTTCTGCACTCAAGTTCCCCAGTTTCCAGTGCGTCCCGAAGTTGAGCCTCGGGTTTAAACACCAGACTTAAAGAACCGCCTGCGCGCGCTTTACGCCCAATAATTCCGGACAACGCTTGCCCCCTACGTATTACCGCGGCTGCTGGCACGTAGTTAGCCGGGGCTTTCTTCTCAGGTACCGTCACTCTCATAGCAGTTACTCTATGAGACGTTCTTCCCTGGCAACAGAGCTTTACGATCCGAAAACCTTCATCACTCACGCGGCGTTGCTCCGTCAGGCTTTCGCCCATTGCGGAAGATTCCCTACTGCTGCCTCCCGTAGGAGTCTGGGCCGTGTCTCAGTCCCAGTGTGGCCGTTCACCCTCTCAGGTCGGCTACGCATCGTCGCCTTGGTGAGCCGTTACCTCACCAACTAGCTAATGCGCCGCAGGCCCATCCTCAAGTGACAGATTGCTCCGCCTTTCATAACCCTGCCATGCAGCAGGTTTAATTATCCGGTATTAGCTACCGTTTCCGGTAGTTATCCCAGTCTTGAGGGCAGGTTGCCTACGTGTTACTCACCCGTCCGCCGCTAAGCAAATGGTTTCCCGAAGGAAACCGTTGCTCCGCTCGACTTGCATGTATTAGGCACGCCGCCAGCGTTCGTCCTGAGCCAGGATCAAACTCTCCAATAAAGATCATCCTTTCGGATGATTGATTGAAAGAGCGATTAAGCTCATTTAGAAAAACTGACGAGAATTTGTTCAATTCTCTATTGTAACTCCCCGCCGAAGCGGTTCGTTTTACTCACTCGTTGTTCAGTTTTCAAAGATCAACCTTTTCGTTACCGGCGAATCTCGTTCGCATCAGCAACTCTTATAATATATCATGTTTTCGAAGAGTTAGCAAGCTTTTTTTTAAAAAACTTTTTTATCGAAAAGCCGTGATATATATCCGCTTCAAAAGCGGCAAGGAATAATATATCACAGCTTTTATGATTAGGTCAACCATTATTACCTAGGAAATAACTTCCTCAATATAGATCTGCCTTTGCTGCATTAAATTCATGATGCTGCCTTCCACGGATACCATTGGCCTGGTTGGATGCTGACTATCGGTAAATACGATTTCGCCCGTGCTTCCATTACTTAACTTGACTTTCGTTCCTGAATGTAAAGCCGTCACTTTACGAATAAAGGTCTGAACGATCTTCGGATCAAGCTTGCCGAACGCCTCCAGCTGAATTTGTTCCAGCACCAAGTAAGGAGATTGCGCACTCCGATAAAACTTATCCAATGTCATCGCATGGAAGATATCCGTAACCGCCACAATCTTGGCGTAGATATGGATTTTGCTCCCCTCCAGACGCAGGGGATAGCCGGACCCGTCCACTTTTTCATGATGCTGCAGTGCTGCAAGGCGAACCCCTTCGTTGACTGCGGCAACATTCTTAAGGATTTGATAACCGTAAGTGGTATGGCGTCGTACTTCCTCGTTCTCCTCATCGGTTAACTTGGAC
Organism: Paenibacillus ihbetae; assembly: GCF_002741055.1. Taxonomy (NCBI): domain Bacteria; kingdom Bacillati; phylum Bacillota; class Bacilli; order Caryophanales; family Paenibacillaceae; genus Paenibacillus; species Paenibacillus ihbetae. Next base: position 3,204,128 of record NZ_CP016809.1, read on the forward strand.
GGCTTATTTAATATGATAGGATCGATCTTGGCGTTTCCGATGTCATGGAGCAGACCCGCAAAGGCCACCTGCATCCAGTCTTTCTGCGGAAGATCGAGCCACCGCGCCAGCTTATAGGAAGAAAGAGCACATAACACCGCGCTGTGATACCGGTAATCATGGCGATTCGTCATTCTCGGAATAAACTTAAGGATCTGGTAATCCTTATGGTGCTTAAGCAAGTTCTCCATCTGACTCCGGATTTCGTAGATTCGGATCTCGCCGGTAATCGCTGACTGATAACAGCTTTTGACCAGAGACAGCGTTCTGTCATACTCTTCATGCAACGGAAGGTTTTTGCGACTTGGTACATCATCGCCCTCGCTCCCTTGCGGGCTTTCCGCAAAAATCAGCGAGGGCTTCTGCCCTGCAGATTTCACCGTTGGAATTCGCGTGCTCTCTCCCTCGACGGACTCAACATCAACCTGCTCGACCATAAATGCTTTCAGCACTTCCAGATCGCGAGGAAGCAGTACCTTCCCCTTATGAAGTAAAAGGCCCCCAAGAGGCGTATGCACATCCTTAGCCAGCTTTACGCCGGCCACCACTTCGTTCACGGCTTTGATCGTCATGATCAACCTCTCCATCTATTCCACTGCGCTCCTGGCAGCGAAGCTTCACCTTTATATTATACATTATTATAGTTCGACTTACTCAGGCTGTACAATACTGACTTCCTTATTTTGTAATCTGGATCACTGAAAAAAAAGAGCATGGATGCTTCATCTGCATCCACGCTCTCCATTGCTTTATTCTTCGCTTGGTTCAGAAGATTCCATGCCTTCTTCGAATTCGCCCTCTTCACCATCGTTCTCCGGTTCATCACTCTTGTCTGCACGGCATACCGTACCGACAGAATCATCCTCGCGGATGTTAATGAGCTTCACGCCCTGCGCATAGCGGCCCATCGTCGAGATGCCCTCCATGCTTGTGCGGATCAGGGTTCCGCTGGCCGTAATGATCATGAGATCCTCTTCCGATTTCACGACCTTCAACGCAACAACCGGTCCGTTCTTCTCGGTGATATTGATCGTCTTGATCCCTTTACCGCCACGTGTCTGAACACGATAATCGCCGGCCGGCGTCCGTTTGCCGTATCCTCGGGTCGTTACGATCAGAATATCAAGCTCCGGATCCACAACGTCCATGCCGATGACTTCGTCACCCTCATCGAGCGTTATGCCCTTAACCCCGGTTGCGCTTCTTCCCATTGAACGCACATCGCTCTCCTCGAATCGGATAGACATGCCCTGTGCCGTTCCCATAATGATCTCTTGCTGACCGTCTGTCAGCTTCACGTCGATCAGGGAGTCGTCTTCGCGCAGGTTAACCGCGATCAGGCCGCCCTTGCGGATATTGACATAGTCCTCGAGCGGTGTCTTCTTCACAACCCCATGGCGGGTTGCAAAGAACAGGAACTTATCGGTATCGAAGCTCTCGACCGGGATAACCGCATTGACGGTTTCGCCTTGCTCGATCTGAATCAGATTGATGATCGGCGTTCCGCGGGCGGTACGGCTAAGCTCCGGTATTTCGTATGCTTTGAGACGGTAAGCCTTCCCTTTGTCCGTAAAGAACATCAGATAGTGGTGCGAATTGGTTACGAAGAGGTGCTCCACAAAGTCCTCGCTCTTCGTCTCCATCCCCACGACGCCGCGTCCGCCCCGCTTCTGGCTGCGGTACGTATTGGCAGGCAAACGCTTGATGTAACCGGTGTGGGTAATGGTGATGACCACTTCCTCACGTGGAATGAGATCCTCGTCCAGGATGCTGTCTTCACCTACCGTAATTTCGGTACGGCGTTCATCTGCGAAGCGCTCCTTGATATCCTGAAGCTCATCATTGATGATCTGCAGCACAAGATGTTCGTTCGCCAAAATCTCGCGCAGCTCGGCGATCCGGGCCAGCAGCTCTTGGTACTCGTTCTCGATCTTCTCGCGTTCGAGTCCTGTCAGGCGCTGCAGACGCATATCGAGGATCGCCTGAGCCTGCTCCTGGCTAAGCCCGAAGCGCTCCATTAACCCTTCGCGCGCGGCCTCGGTTGTCTGGGAGGCGCGGATCAGCGCGATAACCTCATCCAGATGATCCAGCGCAATCCGCAAGCCCTCCAAAATGTGGGCACGCGCTTCGGCCTTCTTCAGCTCGAACTCGGTACGACGGCGAATTACCGTTACCTGATGCTCCAGGTAATAGTGCAGCACGTCACGCAGATTCAATATTTTCGGCTCATTGTTGACGATCGCCAGCATGTTGATGCCGAAATTGGACTGCATAGCCGTGTGCTTATACAGATTATTCAAGACGACGTTCGGGTTAACGTCACGGCGCAGCTCGATCACGATCCGCATACCGTTACGGTCCGACTCATCGCGGAGATCCGTAATCCCGTCAATTCGCTTATCGCGGACAAGCTCGGCAATCTTCTCCACGAGACGCGCTTTGTTCACTTGATACGGAATCTCGTGGACGACAATGCGCGCCTTGTTATTGTTTTCCTCAATCGTCGCTTTCGCGCGCATCGTCACCGAGCCGCGTCCCGTACGATATGCCTGGCGGATCCCCTCGCGTCCCAAAATATAGCCCGCTGTCGGGAAGTCCGGTCCCTGGATATATTCCATCAGCTCCATTGGGGTGATGTCGGGATTCCGAATCATCGCCTGTACGCCATCGATGACTTCGCCAAGATTATGAGGCGGTATATTCGTCGCCATGCCGACCGCAATCCCCGATACCCCGTTTACGAGAAGGTTCGGATATCGTGCCGGCAGAACGACCGGCTCCTGCTCCTCACCATCGTAGTTGGGTGCAAAGTCAATCGTCTCTTTATTAATATCACGCAGCATTTCCATGGCAATCTTGGATAAACGGGCTTCCGTATACCGCATTGCCGCTGCCATATCTCCGTCAATGGAACCGAAGTTACCATGCCCGTCAACGAGCATGTATCGCATGGAGAAGTCCTGCGCCATCCGGACCATGGATTCATACACTGCCGAATCACCATGCGGATGGTACTTACCGATAACCTCGCCAACGATCCTTGCCGATTTCTTGTACGGTTTGTCCGGGGCCATGCCGAGCTCCGACATCGCATATAGTATGCGACGGTGAACCGGCTTCATTCCGTCCCGCACATCTGGCAAGGCCCGGCTGACAATGATGCTCATCGCGTAATCCATAAAGGATTCGCGCATCTCGGTACCAATGTCCCGATCTTTGATTTGGGAGAAATTTTCTTCCGCCATGCTGGACCTCCTTCATTTTCTATCAACCATGCCTTGCTCTATGTGAAAAAAGCAGAATAATGATCAGGAAGCTATAAATGCACCAACCTTTATTATATTACTTTCACAAACCACGCACAATTAAACACGGGATAGAAAGCGTGAAAGTATGTTTTTTGCCCGGAAACCGTGACATACGCCCTGTCCTCCGTGCCGCTTTTCACATACAATGCATTGAAAAAGATTTCGCATCGATCACATCTTTATATTATACCACTGTTTGTCATACTTGTCCTATGTTTTCCCGTTTGGCAGCTTCACGTGCCGGATGTAACCGCCCGGCGCTTCGATCGATCATGGATAGCGTTCGACCTTCCCCTAAACGGGGGATGGCTTAGGCAGACTATAGGCGTATCCCCGCGTTCGTGCTTTTTTTCGTGACAGGTACATCTGTTCTTCACTCAAAAAACGGCCGGAAAGGATGAAGTTGGTTGGCTATACAACGCGTTGCAAGCAAATGGGCGAAAACAAAAATTCTGTTGAAAAATAAAGGTCTTGCCTCCTACATTCCCGCAACCCGCCAGTATTCGCTCGAAGCGCTGGAAGAGATGCTGGATAACCACAAGCTGGTTTATATTAAGCCGGATCGGGGGACATACGGCAACGGCGTCATGTGCGTAGAGCAAATCGAATCCCAGAATACGGAGGAATCGGCCGCCTCCAAGACCTACAAGCTCCGATATGAGCAAAAGACCGAGACGTTCGAATCGCTGGAGAGTCTTCACAAAACGCTGAATTCACTGTTCCAAGGCAAGGAATACTTGATTCAGCAGGGCATTCATCTGCTCCGGTACCAGGGCCGTCCCTTTGACCTGCGCGTCCTTACGCAGAAAAGCCCTTCAGGCCTGTGGGTAAGCACCGGCATCATCGGGCGGGTCGCCGCCAAGAACAAAATCATTACGAATCATCACAGCGGCGGCACCGCTTTGCATTACAAGCCGCTTATGCTTGAGCATATGACGGCTGAGGAGGCGGAGAATATCCGCCGGGAGCTGCATGTGCTCGGGGTGAATGTTGCCGGCCAATTGCAGAAATCCTACCCGAATCTGAAGGAAATCGGGCTTGATATCGCTATTGACGGCCGCTGGAACATCTGGATTTTGGAGGTCAACACGAGGCCGGCGCTTTTTCCGTTTAAGAAGTTCTTCAAGGATCCAAGCATATATAACAAGGTCAAGAAGTACGCCAGCGCTTACGGACGAAATTTGTCCGGCAGTAAAAAGAAAGCCCGCTAACCTGGCCACCCCCGGTGGACGTCCGGCATCTCTGCCATTCCTTGGTTCAGAGGCCCTTCAAATGTGCCCGTCCGACGAATTCACATCTCCTGCGAAGCCCCGCTGAATACCTGTGTCAGCCCCCGCTGAACACCTGACCGCACTGCCCCCCCCTAAATGCTCGGGCCATGACCTCCATCCTGCCGGATGGCTCATTGCCTTCGCAGACCTCGGCCTTCGAGCTGGTAGCAGCCTTCGAGTCGACCCGGCAGCCCGCTCGCAGCAAAAAGGAGCATCCGCAGGTCCAATGACCTGCCCGGATGCTCCCTGGGGCTATTGCTCTATGCTAAATGTCCAGATTACGAACGCTCTTCGCATGCTCCTGAATGAAATCCCGACGCGGCTCAACGTTGTCGCCCATGAGGGTGTCAAACAGCGTATCCGCCAGCATGGCATCCTCGATCGTCACCTGCAGCATCGTGCGGCTCTCCGGATCCATCGTCGTCTCCCACAGCTGGGTAGCATTCATCTCGCCGAGACCTTTATACCGCTGAATGTTATACTTGGCATTCTCGCCGAATTCCTTAATGATCTCGTCGCGCTCCTTCTCGCTGCCCGCATAACGGACAACCTTGTTGCGCTCGATCTTAAAGAGCGGCGGCTGCGCGATATAAATATATCCCGCTTCCACCAGCTTACGCATATAGCGATAGAAGAACGTCAGCAGCAGTGTGCGGATATGCGCGCCGTCGACGTCAGCATCGGTCATGATGATGATTTTGTGATAACGGGCCTTCGACAGATCGAAGTCGTCGGCAATCCCGGTCCCGAGCGCCGTGATGATCGCACGGATCTCCGCATTGGAGAGAATGCGGTCCAGACGCGCTTTCTCGACGTTAAGGATTTTCCCCCGCAGCGGCAAAATTGCCTGGAAATGCCGGTCACGGCCTTGCTTAGCCGATCCGCCGGCGGAGTCGCCTTCGACGATATACAGCTCACTGATCGACGCATCCTTGGAGGAGCAGTCGGCCAGCTTGCCCGGCAGGGCGCTTACTTCAAGCGCGCTCTTCCGGCGCGTCATTTCCCGCGCCTTACGTGCAGCTTCCCTCGCACGGGAGGCCTGCAGCGCCTTCTCCAGGATACGGCGGGACACCGAAGGATTCTCCTGCAGGAATTCCTGCAGCTTCTCTGCGAACAAGGACTCGACGATGCCGCGGACTTCACTGTTGCCGAGCTTCGTCTTCGTCTGCCCTTCAAACTGCGGCTCCGGCACTTTGACCGAGATGATCGCCGTCAAGCCTTCGCGAACGTCGTCACCGGACAAGTTATTGCTGTTGTCCTTGATCATGCCGGTTTTGCGGGCATAATCGTTAATAATCCGTGTCAAAGCGCTCTTAAAGCCGGATTCATGCGTTCCGCCCTCATGCGTATTGATATTGTTCGCGAACGAGTAAATATTCTCGGTATAGCTGTCGTTGTACTGGAGGGATATCTCCACCTGAATGTTGTCCCGGGAGCCTTCCACGTAGATCGGCTCTTCGTGGAGCGCCTCCTTCTTTTCATTCAGGAATTTGACGTACTCGATAATACCGCCTTCGTATTTGAAATAATCGGAAGCCCCGGTACGCTCATCCTTCAGCGTAAGCGCGATGCCTTTGTTCAAGAAGGCCAGCTCACGAATCCGCGTCAGAAGCGTATTGTAGTCATACTCCGTGGTCTCCGTAAAAATCTCCGGATCCGGAAGGAAGGTAACCGTCGTACCGGTCTCTTCGGTATCCCCGATGACTTTGATGTCATACTGGGGCACGCCGCGACGATATTCCTGCTGATAAATATGCCCGTCCCGCTTAACTTGGACGACGACCTTGGTGGACAATGCGTTAACGACGGATACGCCCACGCCGTGAAGTCCGCCGGATACCTTATATCCCCCGCCGCCGAACTTACCGCCGGCATGCAGGACGGTCATAACGACTTCAAGGGTGGATTTCTTCAGCTTGGCGTTCTCGCCGACCGGAATTCCGCGTCCGTTGTCGATAACGGTAACGCTGTTATCCTCATGGACAATAATCTCGATATGGTCGCATATTCCCGCCATCGCTTCGTCAATACTATTGTCCACTACCTCCCATACCAAATGATGCAGACCCTTGACGCTGGTCGAGCCGATGTACATCCCCGGACGTTTGCGGACAGCCTCGAGCCCTTCCAGTACCTGAATCTGATTCTCATCATATGTCGGTTGATTCATAGACATGCCTTCACCTACTTCTACAGATTCTGTTATGCCTGAGCTACAAAATGATTTGCCCGCTTCTTCAGCGTTGCGGAGGAAATCGGGGAATAGTAGACGATGGACTTCGTCACCACGATGGATTTCGGGTCCTCTTCACCGATTAATTCCACGACCTTATGCTGCTGGGCATGCGTGACGAACTGCTTGGAGATCTTGGACGATTTCTCGATCGAGATATCGAAGATGCCAACCAGCTCGGACGAACGGATAATCTTCTCTCCGCCTAAATGAATATACAATGGAATCACTCCTTAAGAGCCCACCTGTCCATCATGGACGTGAAAAATGCTGGCACCCTTCAATTTGTCGGTGTTCAATGTCTCGATGCCCGTCGCCGTGATGAATGTCTGCACTTTGCTCTGGAATGTCTCTATCAGTTGTGTCTGCCGGTATGGATCGAGTTCGGAAAGCACATCATCCAGAAGCAATACCGGATATTCACCGATTTCTTCCTGAATCAGCTCGATTTCGGCCAGCTTCAAAGAGAGCGCCGTCGTTCGCTGCTGACCTTGGGATCCGTACGTTTGGACTTCCTTGCCGTTAATATAAAAAGCCAGATCATCTCGATGAGGACCTGCCAATGTCATACCACGCCTTATTTCTTGCTCTTTCATTTGTGATAATTTTATCATAAAACGCTCAAATAAGACAGCTTCATCTTCTTCCTCCGCGTCAGCAAAGGACGGAACATAGTGCAGGGACAGCTCTTCCAGGCCGTTGGTGATGCCCTGATGAATGCCCTCCGCCCACTTTTGAAGCTTTTTTATAAATTGTTTCCTCTTCTTGACGATTTTAACACCATGTTCTGCCAACTGGCTGTTCCAAATGTCCAGCATCGCCTGCTGGGACGCTTCCTTCCCCCAGAGCTGCTTGAGCAGATTGTTCCGCTGCACGAGCACCTTCTGGTACTGCTGCAGATGGTAGAGATAGCTCGGCGCGACCTGTCCGATTTCCATGTCAAGAAACCGGCGGCGAACCCCCGGCGTGCCTTTGACGATTTCCAAATCCTCGGGTGCGAACATGACCACATTCAGGGAGCCGATAAAATCGCTCAGCTTCCGCTGCTCCAATCCGTTGACCTTCGCCTTCTTCCCCTGCTGGGACAAGCTCAGCTCAAGCTTCAGCATCCCGTACTTCTTCTCAACCTCGGCTGCAATATGCGCGCTCGGCTGCTCGAAGGCGATCAGCTCCCGATCCTTGGAGGTGCGGTGGCTCTTCGTCAAAGCAAGGACGAAGAGCGCCTCCATCAAGTTGGTCTTCCCCTGGGCGTTGCGCCCGATAATCAGATTGACATCACCGAACGCGCTCAGCTGAAGCTGCTCATAGTTCCGGTAATGCTGAAGACTGATATTGTTAACAAACAAGTTGATCCTCTCCCTCGTCATCCGCGCCTAGCGCCTAACGGGAGGCTGTCTATTGCGCCGCCACCTGAAAGGTTCCGCAGTCCTCCACCTTGACGATGTCGCCGGGAACCAGCTTGCGTCCGCGCCGCTCTTCCTTCTCATCGTTGACCAGCACGGCACCCTCCGCCAGCAGCGCCTTCGCCATGCCGCCTGTGGATACGCAATCCGCCAGCTTCAGAAATTGGTCCAGCTTAATATATTCGCTGTGGATAAAGATTTGCTTCATTTGCCTGTCCTTTCCCCCTTATCAACATGGGGATAACTTTAGTTGCGGGTTCAAAAAGCCGGATTCGTGATCGAAAGACGACTTTTGATCGACCTCTATTAGTTGGCCGTACGGTACGGCAGAATAATATACTGACTCTTGCTGTCATCCAGCGGCTTCAGGATGATCGGGCTCATGACGCCCATAAAAGCGATCATCAGCTGCTCGCTCTCGACAACCTTCAGCACGTCCAGCATGTATTTCGAGTTGAAGGAGATGCGCAGCGGGTCCCCCTTGAATTCAATCAGATCCAATTCCTCACGCACTTTACCGAGCTCCGACGAACTCGAGGAGATTTCAATGCCCCCGTTCTCCATCGTTTGCAGCAGCACGATATTCGTTTTTTCCTCTCTCGACAGCAGGTACGCACGGTCGATCGACTCGCTTAATTTTTTTGTGTCCAAAACCAGTTCTGTTTTATGCGTCGTCGGAATAATTCTAGAAGTATCGGGATAAATGCCGTCTAATATACGCGAATAGAACAGCACACGGTCAATTTTAAATAATACCTGATTATCGGCCACAACGATATCGACCAGCGTATTTTGGTCCGGAATGATCTTGCTCAGCTCATTCAGGGTTTTGCCGGCAATGACGACGTTGTTGAACGAAATGTCTTCGACGCCTTCGATATTTGCGGACCGAGTTGCCAGACGGTGACGGTCGGTAGCGGTAAATTTCAGCTCATTGTTGTTCAGGCTCCAGAGGACCCCTGTCAGAATCGGCGTCGTCTCATGCGTCGATATGGAGAATACCGTCTGCTTGATCATGTTTTTCAACAGATCTCCCGGCAGCGAGATCGTCTGACTGCCTTCGATGTTCGGCAATACCGGGAATTCATCCGGATCAAGGCCGACCATTTGGATTTCGGTTGCGCCTGCGGAAATAAAAGTCTGGAACTGGTCTTTAACCTCCATATGGATTTCCTGGGAAGGCAGCTTCTTGATGATTTCAACGAAAAATTTGGCCGGAAGGACGACACTACCTGGTCTTTCAACCTGTACAATCGTGTGCTTTTCATCTTCCGAAGGAATAAACGATTGGATGGAAATATCCGTATCGCTGGCTGTCAGCGTCACGCCGGAATAAGTGACATCAAGTTTAATGCCGCTCAAGATCGGAATGGTGGTCCGGCTGGAAATCGCTTTGGACACGTGTTGGATGGATTCGTTCAATACATTTTTCAATATGCTGATTTTCATCAATTTCACTCCTTGCGGAAAAATGAGAGGGGTATTGTTTCATTCGGCGGGAAGCCGATGATTCCCCTCTTTATGGATAATTATTTTATTAATTATTTATAGTACAAGTAGTAGGCGCACTGAATATGTGGATAAGCCCGTGAAAAGGCATAAAATTAAGCCTATCCACATGTGTATAGATTGTGCATAGGCTTTGAACTTGTTCAGGTTGGATTTTTGATTTTCTCCGTAATATTGTTAACCACTTTGAAGAGCTCCTGGTCGGTCTTCAGCGATTGGGTGATCTTCTCATGCGCATGAATAACGGTGGTATGATCGCGTCCTCCGAAAGCTTCACCGATCTTAGGAAGCGAATAATCGGTCAATTCACGGGACAAATACATGGCGATCTGCCGTGGAAATGCGACGGCTTTGGTCCGTTTGCGGGCTTTGAAGTCCTCCAGCCGGAGATTGTAGTACTCGCCCACCTTCTGCTGAATATCCTGGATCGTAATCATTCTCGGCCGGCTCGACGGAATGATATCCTTCAGCGCTTCGGCTGCAAGATGCGTGGTCACATCCTGGTTCGTCAGAGAGGAATAGGCAACAACACGGATAAGGGCGCCTTCAAGCTCCCGGATGTTGGTATCGATCTGGTTGGCGATATACATCATCGCTTCGTTCGGAATGTCCAAATTCTCGGCCTTCGCCTTCTTGCGCAAGATCGCGATCCGCGTCTCAAGGTCCGGCGGCTGAATATCGGTGATCAGTCCCCATTCGAACCGTGAACGGAGCCTTTCCTCCAGTGTCGGAATTTCCTTGGGCGGACGGTCACTTGAAATGATGATTTGCTTCCGTTCCTCATGCAGTGCGTTGAACGTATGGAAAAATTCCTCCTGCGTCGATTCCTTTCCGGCCAAAAACTGAATATCGTCAATGAGCAGAATATCGACGTTGCGGTACTTGTTGCGGAAGCTTTCGGCGCGGTTGTCACGGATGGAGTTGATAAACTCGTTGGTGAACTTCTCTGAGGAAATGTACACGACCTTGCTGCTCGGATTATGCTCCAAAATATAATGGCCGATGGCGTGCATCAAGTGTGTCTTGCCAAGTCCTACCCCTCCATAGAGGAACAACGGGTTGTACGCTTTGGCCGGCGCTTCGGCGACGGCGAGCGAGGCGGCATGCGCAAACCGGTTGCCCGAGCCGATGACGAACGTGTCAAAGGTGTATTTCGGGTTCAGCATATGGGACTGAATTTCGTCTCCGCTAACCTCGAGCGGGGGGGACGGCTGCTGAGGTGCCGGCTCCTGCGACTTTGCCTCTTCAATCACAAACCTCACATCGACCTGCTTGCCGATCACCTCATAGACCGTTGAGCTTACCAGCTTCGTATATCGGCTCTCCAGCCATTCCACGGCAAACGTTGTCGGCGCGGAAATGACGACGGAGTGATCGTTAATGGTCAATGCCTTGGTCGCTTTAAACCAAGTGTCAAAGCTCGGTTTGCTGAGCTTGGTCTGTATAATCGATAATATTTCCTGCCATAATTCGGAAGTATGGCTTTCCAAAACTGTCACTCCTTTAAATCTTCCAAATGTGGCTAGAGCCATGAGTAGAAATGTCGAACCAAAATGAACGATGTCAAATTATCCCCAAAGCTAAACCCCTGTGGAAACAAAAAAATATGGATAAATTGAAATTGTTCACAACTTTATCCACAGCCTGTTGATAATATAATGTGTTCATTCACATATTCACATCCAAAAGTAATATCATCATAGCAAAAGAAGGCCTTATTTTCAATGTATGTCGCTAATTTATCCACAAATTCAATACGTTGTGCATAAATCTTATTCACACCACTAGATATTGTTTATAAATTGTTCAGCTTTCGACATCATTAGCCTTCTTGCGGAAAAAATTATGCACAGGTTGTCCAAATCCCAAACAATTTTTGCTTCCATCTCCATCTGTTCATAACTTCTGGTTGAATGTTCTAGCGGCTTTTATAATCAACCAAAGGTAAAAATGGCTGTGGATATCCCTCACATGCACGTGCGTGGCATGTCGAATGGGGGATTTTTTGCCTGTTCAGAGGCGCCAGAGGGCCCCGCAATCTGAGGTCATTCATCGACGTACTATAAGGAAACTTCGAACGGAGGAAACGGGATGGGGGAAACGCAGCCAAGGATTCGGTGGAGAAGATGGTTGGGGGTAGCCTTGGTGGTCTTGATTATGGCTGTGGTCGCAGGCTGGGCGCAAAGCTATTATTCGAAGAAGTTTTTTTATCTGGACGACGCCAAATATTTCAAGTATGAGGATTCGGGCAGCGGTACGATCGAATATCGTGCAGCATTTGGACGCGGAAACCCGGTTGTTGTTCATGCAAGAGCCTTAGAACGGGTGATTGAGACAGGGGGAGAAAGCTACCTGGTCCGTGGAACTGAAGGACTGGAGGGGGAATGGGAGCCGTATGCGGTCGTTTATCCGGCTGGCACCGAATATCGGGTGGAGCCGTTTGGCCAAGACGGATTCCAGGTGTTTGATCAGGCTGGAGAGTGGGTGCTTCCCCCGGCAGTCATGCATGTTGGGTTGGGAAAGAAAATAAGGGATCCGGATAGCCTGCGTTATTTTCCAGCGGACATTGCCGCTGCATCGGACGAAGCGTTCCATCAGCCTAACGGCGGCGTAGGGTTCTTCCTTTTGGCCGTCGCATTGTTTATATTCAACTGGTGCGGCTTTCGCTATGAAGCTTTTCAGCGCTTCTTGTTTCATATCTCTCCTTCCAATCTGATGGTGAGTGACCCGGAGCCGAGCGATTTTTATTTCTTTATGTGCAAGGTCGGCGGTGTTCTCGGGATGGTAGTTTCGCTGGGAATATTTTTTGCTCACGCGCTGTAATAGTAGAGTTGAGGGGGAGGCTTACGCCGTTTTCTTTGTTAAAAAAACATTAGGTCCGCTTGATTCGAGATTGTTGGCGATTCGCCCCAGGCTCTTAATCCGCCCTCGGTGATTGCATGATCACCCAGATTGTTGGTGCGCCGGGGAGCATTCATCCTGCATCACAAAAAAAGCCTGTCTTTGCGAGGATGCTCCTCCGCTTAAAGACAGGCTTCATTATTTTAAAGGCTAAGTCATGATTATTTCTGCTCAAATCTGCGCTGGAACTCCGATATGGCTTCATAGTCTTCCTCCAGCTTGCGCGAGATCCGGATATAGATCGGAAGGAGCGCTTTATACACATCGGCGTTCTCCTTCACCGGCTGATGCTCGTGCGTGCCGCCGACCATCGTTGAGACGATATCGAGCGACTCCGCTCTTCCCGTGGCATACAATCCCAGCACGACGGCGCCGAGACAGGAGCTCTCGTAGCTCTCCGGCACGATTACCTGCTGGTCGAAGATGTCGGCCATCATCTGGCGCCAGATCGGGGAGCGGGCAAACCCGCCGGTGGCGTGAATCTTCGCCGGATGGCCCATTTGCTCCTCCATGGCGAGCAGAACGGTATACATATTGAAAATAACGCCTTCCAGCACGGAGCGGATCATATGCTCCTTCTGATGGTTCAGCGTAAGGCCAAAGAACGACCCGCGCGCGTTCGGATCCCACAGCGGGGCGCGTTCTCCCGTCAAATACGGATGGAACAGAAGGCCGTTCGAGCCCGGAGGAATGCGGTCTGCAATTTTGGTCAGCACATCGTATGGATTGATTCCGAGACGCTTGGCCGTTTCTATCTCCGATGCCGCGAATTCGTCCCGTACCCAGCGGAAAATCATGCCGCCGTTATTGACGGCGCCGCCGATGACCCAGTGCTTCTCGGTCAGGGCATAGCAGAAGATCCGTCCTTTCGGATCGGTCATCGGCCGGTCCACGACCGTTCGGATGGCGCCGCTCGTTCCGATGGTCGCCGCGACGACGCCCGGCTGAATCGCATTGACGCCAAGGTTGGACAGAACGCCGTCCGCGGCTCCAAGCACGAACGGTGTGGAAGGAAGGAGACCCATACGAACAGCGTATTCTTCCTTCAGGCCTGTCATGATATGTGTAGTAGGCACGAGTGTGGACAATTGATCCTCGGTAATGCCGGCCAGCTTCAGTGCTTCCTGGTCCCAAGCGAGGGCTTCCAGATTCATCATGCCGGTACTGGAGGCGATGGAATGGTCCACTACATACTTGCCGAACAGCTTATAGTATACATATTCCTTAATCGAAATGAATTTGGCGGTTTGATTGAACACGGACGGCTCATCATGCCGGAGCCACATCAGCTTCGTTATCGGTGACATCGGATGAATCGGCGTGCCGGTTCTCAAATACAGCTCCATGCCGCCAAGCTCCTTCTTGAGCTTCGCGGACCAGGCTGCGCTCCGGTTGTCCGCCCATGTAATGCAGCGGGTTAACGGGATTCCGTCCTTATTAACGGCAATAACGCTGTGCATAGCAGCACTGAAGGACACGAACAATACCTGCTTCGGAGAAATTCCGGTATCAGCCATGACGCCTTGGACCGAGGAGAGCACCGTCTCAAAAATCTGTTCCGGATCCTGCTCGGCCGTCGAAGGCGTAGGGGTGTGAAGGGGATATTCACCGCCAGCTTTGGCAACGACCTCTCCGTTCTCCTTAAACAGCACCGCTTTGGTGCTTGTCGTTCCGATATCAACACCGATCATGTAGTTCTGTGTACTCAAGAGACATACCTTCTTTCTATTTGAGGTCCCCGAGTGAAGCCTTGCGTTGATGCGCTTATCTCCACCGGGGACCTCATGAGCTTATGTTCAATTATACAATTAGATTCAGGACGAGAGCCAATACGAGACCGGTTACAGAGAGAATCGTCTCCAGCACGGTCCAGGTCTTCAGCGTCTGGGCTACGGTCATATTGAAGAATTCCTTAACCATCCAGAATCCAGCGTCATTAACATGGGACAAGACGATGGATCCGGCGCCGGTAGCAAGGACGACAAGCGCGACATTGGCGTCCGGCGTCATGGCGAGCACGGGGGCAACGATGCCGGCAGCCGTTGTCATGGCTACGGTGGCCGAGCCGGTTGCCACCCGGATCAGGGCTGCAACCAGCCACGCGAACAAGATGATATTGATGTTGGCGCCGGTGGCAATCTCGGCAATCGCATTGCCGACGCCGCTGTTAATCAGCACCTGCTTGAAGGCGCCGCCTGCACCGATAATCAGAATGATGGAGGCAATCGGTGCAAGACATTCGCTTGTGAACTTCGACAGCTCATGCTTGTTGAAGCCGCGTGCAAAACCGAGCGAGAAGAACGAGAACACCGCCGCAATCAGGAGGGCTATGACTTCGTGTCCCACGAATTTGCAGATGACAGATATGGCGCTCGTGTTGTTAGGATCGATGATCTCAGCAGCAGAGCCGATCAGCATCAGAATGACGGGAAGCAAAATAGTGAAGATCGTGATGCCGAAGCCGGGAAGACCGCGGTCCGCTTTGCTCGAGAACTGCTCGGCCAGCTCCTCAGGCGGCTCGGTTGTGATCCGCTTGCCGATATATTTGCCGAATACGGGGCCTGCAAGGATGGCCGCAGGAATGCCGATGACAAACGAGTACAGAATGGTAATGCCCAGGTCCGCACCATATGCATCGATCGCAATCATCGGAGCGGGATGGGGCGGAACCAGACCGTGAACCGTGGATAAGCCGGCCAGAATCGGAATACCGATCTGCAGGAGCGACAATTTCGTTTTACGGGCTACGGTAAAGACGATCGGAATCAGCAAAATAACGCCGACCTCAAAAAATACAGGAATACCGACAATAAAGCCGACAATCATCATGGCCCAGTGTACCCGCTTCTCCCCGAAGCGATTGACCAGCGTCGTTGCGATTTGCTCGGCGCCTCCGGACTCGGCCATCATTTTCCCAAGCATGGTGCCAAGGGCGATAACGATGGCTATCGTACCGAGCGTTCCGCCGAGACCGCCGGTTATGGATGTGATCACGTCCATCGGCTGCATGCCGGTCAACAGTCCCAGCAGCAGCGCCGCGATCAGTAGTGTAACGAAGGGATTCCACTTATATTTGGATATCAGCACGATCAGAAAAACGATCGTCAGCAAGGTCCAGAACATTAATGTAGCGTTATGGCTGAGACCAAAAAGTGTGTTCATAGCTGTGCTTCCTCCTATAGATTACCCATTATGTCCGGGTGATTATTGGTAAACTGAGCGGTTTTCTGCGGTAGTATACCCAAAACAGAATGAATTTCTATTGTATACTTGTCGACAACTTAGAGCGTGCAATAGGAAACGGAGGAAGGGAGGATCTAATGATACGTTAATCCTCCGGAAAACTCAGATGCAGCGTTTGGCGGGAATCATCGAAGTATTGCTGAACCGCCGTTTGAATCCGGTCCGGATCCAAGGATTCCATCTCTTGAATAAGCCGGATATGCTTGTCCGTTACGTATCGGAGCTTGGAGGCACCTCCGCTGAACACCTGCCGTGTCGTGATCAGCATGACCGTCATCACAATCGGCCGGATGCTCCTCCACAAATGCAGAATCCGTTTATGATTCGCCTCGGTAATGATGCGTTCGTGGAAAGTCAGATCCTGATAGGAATACTCGATCGGATCCCTATGCTTGGCCGCAAGCTCCATCCGGTCGACAATTTGCCGAAGCTGGCGGATCAATTCCGGCTGCTGCCTTGCAAAAACCTCGCCTTGCACGAAGCTTTCAATCAGAAACCGCACATCGTACAGCTCTTCGACGTCCTTAAGGGATAAGCCCATGACGACTGCCCCCATGCGCTCCAATTGGATCAAGCCCTCGCTGGACAGCGTTTTCATCGCTTCGCGAACAGGGGATCGGCTGGTGCCGAACTCGCCTGCGATCCGGTTCTCCGAAATGACTTCCCCGCGTTTGATCGTGCCGCTAATGATCTGCAGCCTTAACTCGCTCGCAATGGCCTCGCCAAGCGAAGCTCCCTGCAGCCAGGCCGATGGGTATTTCATAGACTGATTCTCCAATCCGGGTAACTAGTAATCATCCTCTTTCGTGGTAATCATACCACAGGAAAAGTTCCGGATTCCATTCATGATGCCGTTTTTCCCCGGATGTGCTCCAGGCTATGAAGCCGCTTGCTAAAACGCGGATGGAGAAGCGGATTATTCCGACTTCTCGACCGCATGGCCGCCGAATTCATTGCGAAGCGCTGCCACGACTTTTCCATGAAACGTATCTTGATCCAGCGAGCGGTAGCGCATAAACAGGGAGAGAGCGATAACCGGTGCGCTTGCCTGAACTTCCAGCGCTGTTTCGACGGTCCATTTGCCTTCGCCGGAGGAATGCATGACACCTTTGATGCCTTCCAGCTTCGGATCTTTGGAGAAGGCGTTCTGCGTGAGCTCCATAAGCCAGCTGCGGATGACGGAACCGTTCGACCATACCCGGGCAACGTCCTCGTAATTGTAGTCAAAGGCACTCTTTTCCAGCACTTCAAAGCCTTCGGCAATGGACTGCATCATCCCGTATTCGATCCCGTTATGGACCATCTTGAGGAAATGTCCGCTGCCGCTTTCGCCGGCGTATAGATAGCCGTTCTCGACAGCCATGTCCTTGAACAAGGGTTCGATGCGGCTGAATACCTCGCGGTTGCCGCCGATCATAAAGCAGCCTCCGTTATGGGCACCTTCCATGCCGCCTGACGTGCCGGCATCGAAATAATAAATTCCTTGCTCCGACAAACGGGTTGCCCGGGCAATGGAATCCTTATAGTGAGAGTTGCCGCCGTCAATCAGAATATCGCCCTGCGCAAGAAGAGGGGATAGCGAATCAATGACCGAATCCACAATCTTACCGGCAGGAACCATCATCCATATGATACGGGGCGAATCCAGCTTCGCCACCAGTTCTTCAGTCGAGGCAGCGCCTTCAGCTCCATAACCGGCAGCCTTGCTCACCAGATCGGCATTCAAATCGTATGCGACAACCTCATGCTGATGATGAATCAGGTTCTGGACCAGATTGAGACCCATTTTCCCAAGGCCGATCATGCCTATTTTCATAATATGATGCAGCTCCTTCTTAGGTGTATACTTGTATACAACTTAAATTCAATTATTTATACTACTCCTTTATGGCGCCGGTGTAAACCGGCGAGGCGTCGCCCGATCGAGGGCCGAAAAACGCCAATCGATCTATTCACAGACGGTTTCAATAGGTTATCCCCATGTGGATAAATCAAAACTAGCAATAAACGCTACATGTGGAAAACTTAAGCTTCCTAAAAAGGCAAAGTTTGATTTGACTTTTGGGCCTGATCGTGATTAAATGTAAAAAGGCATTTTCTGTGAAGATAAAGGACATCACCCGCATGTACTGCGGTCTGTTATCAAGAGATGCGTCGATGGACGACGACTTGGCGGTCTGTCTTCCGTGAAAGTGCGTCGATAGACGTTTAT
Source organism: Paenibacillus ihbetae (assembly GCF_002741055.1). Classification (NCBI taxonomy): domain Bacteria; kingdom Bacillati; phylum Bacillota; class Bacilli; order Caryophanales; family Paenibacillaceae; genus Paenibacillus; species Paenibacillus ihbetae. Next base: position 3,222,247 of record NZ_CP016809.1, read on the forward strand.
TCTTAGAATACGTACGAGAGATTCCTGTAAGGGGGTGCATTAGATCATGAGACCAACTTTCAAACCGAATGTGAGCAAGCGCAAGAAGGTGCACGGCTTCCGCAAGAGAATGAGCACGAAGAACGGACGCAAAGTATTGGCTAGCCGCCGTCAAAAAGGAAGAAAAGTACTTAGCGCTTAATACTGTGCCGAAGACCACCGAGGTGGTCTTTTTTTCGTAATATCTCCTGTTTGATGAAGGGTGGGGCAAATGCCGACCTGTATTAGATCACTTAGGAGGCCCTTCGTGTACGTGATGTTGTTTGCGTTTACCGTTGTACCGGCATGACTATACTATATATATAGGAAGCGATGCCCGGAGGCGGAGAATGTCGTTTAATGGAATTGATTATCGGTCAGGCAGGGAGAGACTTGTGTTGTGCATAAAAAACTTCGTTTACGGAACCGCGCGGACTTCAGCCGGGTATATCGACACGGAAAGTCCTTTGCCAATCATCAATTTGTCTTGTATTGGTCGCGTAAAAAAGAGGTAGAGCAGTTTCGCGTCGGCGTATCGTGCAGCAAGAAGATCGGAAATGCCGTCGTACGCAACCGGATGAGACGAGTGGTAAAGGAGATTGTCCGGCACCATCAGCATGAGATCGTGGAGCATATCGACTTGATCTTCATTGTCCGAAAGGGAGCGCTGAGCAAGTCGTACCAGGAGCTTGAAAAAAGCGTGCTGCATGTTCTGCGGAAATCCTCGCTTTTGAAACCGAAAAAGGGCTGAACGCTTGTGTTTATTTGTCCATATAAATATGTTATGATTTACCGTGGAATGGCAATGGCGAAGAGAGGGGTTTTGAAGTGTCGTTCATGAAGACAAGACGAGGAAAATGGTTCCTCCTCGCCGCTGTAATACTAGCAGTGGCGGTTATATCAGGCTGTGCGCCTGGAGCTGACCAAACGCGTTCCATCGAAGACTTGAAGAATGGCGGCTTTTGGCAGAGCAACGTTGTTTACTACTTTACCTTGGCACTTGATACGTTTGCTACATGGTTTAACGGTGAATACGGATTATCTGTCCTTGTAATGGTGCTTATCGTCCGTACATTGATCCTGCCGCTGACCTTGAAGCAGGTCAGAAGCTCGAAGGCCATGCAGGCAATCCAGCCTGAGGTTCAGAAGATCCGTGAGAAATATAAAGATAATCCTGAGAAAATGCAGATGGAAACGATGAAGCTTTTCCAGGAGAATAAGGTCAATCCGATGGCGGGCTGCTTGCCGCTGCTCGTTCAAATGCCGATTTTTATCGCACTCTATCATTCGATCTACTATAATGGACTTCTTCGTGAGCATGAGTTCTTGTGGATGCAGCTCGGCGAGCCGGACAAGCTGTTCATCCTGCCGGTATTGGCGGCAGCCACGACGTATCTGCAAACGAAGATGATGATGAAGATGAACCCGTCTCCACAGATGGGGATGATGCAGTTTATGCTGTTCGTGTATCCGATTTTGATCTTTGTCATGTCCTTTCAGTTTCCTGCTGCGCTTCCGCTGTACTGGTTCTACAGCAACCTTTACACTATCGTGCAGAACTACTTCTTGTACCGCAACAATGACAAGGCAGCTGTAACGGCAAGCGTTGCCAGCGCGACCCAAGGTCAGAAGAGCAACAAATCCGGGAACAAGAGCGGTCATAAAGGCGGGAAAAAGGGTTCGAAAGGAGCCAAAAAGTCGAGATGAGTAAAATCGTCGCAACAGGAAAAACCATTGAAGAAGCTGTCGCACAAGGGCTGGCCCGCTTGGGTGTAAGTCAGGATCGTGTATCGGTTCAAATATTGAGTCAGCCATCAAGAGGATTCCTGGGCCTGTTCGGGGCCAAGGAAGCGAAAGTCGAACTAACGCTCCTGCCTGAACGCGCCGGCGGCGAATCACACCATCCGATGACTCCTTCGTCCCAGCAGCAGTCGGCACCTGCCGCAGAAGTGAAGGTATCCCAAGCCTCGAGCGCACCGGCACCATCCGCCGTGGCAACGATGGAAGAGAGCCGCACGGAAGCCGCTGAGGCGAAGAAGGACCCTTATGAGGAAGCCATCAGCTTCCTTCGTGAGACGGGACAGGCCATGGGGCTGGATATCTCGGTCGAGCAGGAAAAGGGGAAAGATTACACGACGCTTCATATTTCGGGCGCGGGCCTCGGGCTGATGATCGGCCGCAGAGGCCAGACGCTGGACGCCCTTCAGTATCTGGCGAACATCGTGGCGAATCGGTATTCGGACAGTTACCTTCGCATCGTGCTGGATGCGGAGAACTTCAGGGAACGCCGCAAGAAGACGCTGGAGGATCTGGCTGACCGGCTTGCCGGACGGGTCCTGAAGAGCCGCAAGGAGATTGTGCTGGAGCCGATGCCGGCCGCAGAGCGGAAGGTCATCCACGCCAGACTGCAATCCCACGGAGGCGTGAAGACGTACAGCAAAGGCGAAGAGCCGAATCGCAGAGTGGTCATCACGCCGAAATCGTCGTAAGCCTTAATCAGAAGAGTATATGTTGATCAATGACTCCTTAAGCTTGTAAAAGGGAGTCATTGTTTTTTACCAAGATACAGTTTTGGGTGCATCCAACGGGCGATTCGTCCGAGCAACAGCATGGTGCAGCCGCTATACGTCCGAAGAGGGCGTTATCTAAGAGGAGATACAGCGAGTTGCAGAATGCATAGGGTATGAATCTGCATCCGTTCTAAATAGAAAGAGGTGAATACAGCATGTATAGCGATACCATTGCAGCCATTTCTACGGCCGTCGGAGAAGGCGGGATCGGGATTATTCGCGTCAGCGGACCGGACGCCGTGACGGAAGTGGAGCGTATATTTAAAAGTAAACGTAAACTGAGCCAGGTGGAATCCCATACGGTTCACTACGGCCATATTGTAGATCCGCAGACCGGCGAGAATCTCGAAGAGGTGCTTGTTACGGTCATGCGGGCACCCCGGTCGTTCACGACCGAGGATGTGGTTGAGATCAGCGCCCATGGCGGAGTCATTTCGGTCAAGCGGGTGATGGATCTGCTGCTGCAGCTGAACATCCGTCTCGCCGAGCCGGGGGAATTTACGAAGCGTGCCTTCCTGAATGGCCGTATCGATTTGTCCCAGGCTGAGGCGGTCATTGACCTGATCCGTTCGAAATCGGATCGTGCTTTCTCGGTGGCGTTAAAGCAGGTGGAGGGGACCTTGTCCCGGAAAATCAAGGAGCTTCGTCATACGCTGGTGGAAACCCTGGCCCACATCGAGGTGAACATCGATTATCCCGAGCATGACGTGGAATCTTTGACGGCAGAGTTCATTAAAGAGAAGAGCAGTCAGGTGATGGGCGAGATCGACAAGCTGCTGAAGACGGCCCAGGAAGGGAAAATTTTGCGCGAAGGCATCACGACTGCGATCGTCGGGCGCCCGAACGTAGGGAAATCCTCGCTGCTCAATACGCTGGCGCAAGACAATAAGGCGATCGTGACGGATATTCCGGGCACGACGCGCGACGTGATCGAGGAATATGTGACAATCAATAATATTCCGCTGAAGCTGCTGGATACGGCCGGAATCCGCGAAACGATGGACGTGGTCGAGCAGATCGGCGTCGAGCGTTCCCGGCATGCGGTGAACGAGGCCGATTTGATTTTGCTCGTACTGAATGCCAGCGAGCCGCTGCATCAGGATGAACTGGAATTGATGGAACAAATACGCGGTAGACAATGTATCGTCATTATGAATAAAATGGACTTACCGTCTCAGCTCGATAAGGATGTGCTGAACCGGTATGTTCCGGATGAATTGATCGTTCCGATGTCCGTGAAAGCACAGGAGGGCATCGATCGGCTGGAAGAGGCCATCTCGAATTTGTTCTTCAGCGGCCGAATCGAAGGCGGGGATCTGACGTATGTCAGCAATGTGCGGCATATTGCCCTGTTGAAAAAAGCGAAGCAGTCGCTTCAGGATGCTTATGAAGCGGCCGATCAGCTCATTCCGATCGATATGATCCAGATCGATGTGCGGCTCGCCTGGGAGCAGCTTGGCGAAATCCTGGGCGAAGCCGTTGGCGATTCGCTGATTGACCAGATTTTCTCGCAGTTCTGTCTGGGCAAGTAATCGCTGGAGGATGATTTGTTGAAATGGAAGCAAAATGCGGAGCCGGAGGTTGTAGGTGATTTGGGTGACCGGATAGGCTTCCGAAATTCTTGGTCTCCATTACCATCGTTTTTCTTCTATAATTAAGCGATAAGCTGCAGGTTGTAGTTTTTTAGAAGTTCTAAGCTGCCCCACAGACTTGGTGGAGGCTTTAATATATGAAAACAATATTCGAATAGGAGGGTTAGCCATGAGTTTTATGGGAGGCACGTATGACGTTATTGTCGTCGGTGCAGGACACGCCGGCTGTGAAGCGGCGCTTGCGTCTGCCCGAATGGGTGTCGAAACGTTGATGATCACTATCAACCTGGATATGGTAGCTTTTATGCCCTGCAACCCGTCGATTGGCGGTCCGGCCAAAGGACATGTCGTTCGCGAGATTGACGCGCTTGGCGGGGAAATGGGACGCAATATTGACAAAACCTTTATTCAAATGCGGATGCTGAATACAGGAAAAGGACCGGCGGTGCATGCATTGCGTGCGCAAGCCGATAAATTCTCCTATCAGCACACGATGAAAGAAACGCTCGAGAAGGAAGAGAAGCTCACGCTTCGCCAAGGCATGGTTGACCGCCTCATCGTTGAAGACGGCGTCTGCGTCGGCGTTGTGACACAAACCGGTACGGAATACCGCGCCAAAGCGGTCGTCGTGACGACAGGCACGTACCTGCGCGGCAAAGTGATTATGGGTGAGCTAACGTACGAGAGCGGCCCGAATAATCAACAGCCATCGGTGAAGCTGGCGGAGAACCTTCGCGAGCTCGGCTTCGACCTCGTCCGCTTTAAGACCGGAACTCCTCCGCGGGTTCACAAGGACACGATTGATTTTTCCAAAACGGAAATTCAACCGGGCGATGAAAATCCTAAGTTTTTCTCGTACGAAACGAAATCGTCGGATAACGAGCAGCTTCCATGCTGGCTGACGTACACGTCGGTGGATACGCACCAAATTATTAATGATAATCTGCACCGTGCTCCGATGTATTCGGGTCTCATCGAAGGCACCGGACCACGCTACTGCCCTTCGATTGAGGATAAAGTCGTCCGTTTTGCCGACAAGTCGAAGCATCAGATTTTCCTGGAGCCTGAAGGTAAAAACACGAAGGAATACTATGTGCAAGGGCTGTCCACCAGCATGCCGGAAGATGTACAGCTGGCCATGCTCCGTTCCATTCCAGGGATGGAGAAAGTGGAATTGATGCGCAATGGTTATGCTATTGAGTATGACGCGATCGTTCCGACGCAGCTGTGGCCAACGCTGGAGACGAAGAAGCTTCCGGGGCTGTTTACGGCTGGTCAAATTAACGGAACATCCGGCTACGAAGAGGCGGCAGGGCAAGGGATTATGGCCGGCATCAACGCCGCCCGCAAAGTCCAAGGAAAAGAACCGGTCATTCTGGACCGTTCGCAAGGCTACATCGGCGTAATGATCGATGATTTGGTGACGAAGGGAACCAATGAGCCTTATCGCTTGCTGACTTCCCGTGCGGAATACCGTTTGCTGCTTCGTCATGACAATGCGGATCTGCGCTTGACCGAAATCGGTCATGAAATCGGCCTGATCTCGGAAGAGCGGTATGCGAATTTCCTGCGCAAAAAAGAACTGGTCGAGCAGGAAATCGAGCGGCTCCGTCAAGCAAAGGTGAAGCCGGTTGAGGTAAACTCGATGCTGGAAGCAGCCGGATCGGCTCCTATCCAGGACGGAAGCAATCTGCTCACCATCCTCCGCCGTCCGGAAGTGACGTTCGCGATGATCGAGTCGATTTCACCGTCTCCTTTTGAACTGGATGAGGAAATGAAGGAGCAGGTTGAAATTCAAGTCAAATATGCCGGTTATATCGAGAAGCAGCTGGGTCATGTGGAGCGCCTGCAGAAGATGGAGAAGAAACGGATTCCGGAAGACATCGTCTACGATGATATTCACGGCTTGGCAATCGAAGCTCGTCAGAAGCTGAACAAAATCCGTCCGATCTCCATCGGGCAAGCATCCCGAATCAGTGGCGTAACACCGGCGGATATTTCGATACTGCTTGTGTATCTTGAGCATTATAACCGGGTAACCGCAGCGAAAGGATAAGGTATGGACGATATCCAGAAGTCATTTGTTGAACGGCTGCAGCAGCAAGGGATCGCGATAGACGATCGGCAGCTTCATCAATTTGAGCAATATTATGAGCTGCTTGTCGAATGGAACGAGAAGATGAACCTGACCGGCATCACACAGCGTGATCAAGTTTATACGAAGCATTTTTACGACTCGCTTACGCTTGCGTTCTACGTAAAAATGCCCGACATCGGAAATATGGCCGATATCGGGTCCGGCGCAGGCTTCCCGGGGATTCCACTCAAAATCGCGTTCCCGCATATGAAGCTGACCATCGTAGATTCGCTGAATAAGCGCATCACCTTTTTGAAGCACGTGGTAGAGACTTTGGGCTTGGAGCAGGTTGAACTGATTCACGGCCGGGCGGAAGAGGTGGCCCGCAAGCAGGGATACCGGGACGGATTCGACCTGGTTACTGCCAGAGCGGTAGCCCGAATGGCGGTGCTGAATGAATTTTGCCTTCCGTTTACGAAGGTGGGAGGGAGTTTCGCGGCAATGAAAGGCAGCGATCCTTCAGAGGAGGTCAAGGAGGCAGCTCGCAGCCTGAAAGAGCTAAGAGGCTCCCTGGACCAGATCTACTCATTCTCGCTTCCGATTGAGGAATCGGAACGCCACATCGTCATTATCGACAAGAAGGGTGCTACCCCGGCCAAATACCCGCGGAAAGCGGGGACGGCGGCCAAATCTCCGCTCTAAGAGTTCTTGCTGCATGCTGGGCATGCGCAAAGCGATGATAGAGGTGCTTTGCTTATTGGATTTGATGGTTGGTCAAGTTGCTGAGGCACAGTTACAGTATTGATTAGGGTAAAAATTGCAGCATCGATCAGACAGCATCCGTGAAAGTAATTGTAAAGAAGAAGGACCCAAGCCGGGTCCTTCTTTTTTTTGTGCCATGGTATGATGTAGAACAATATCAAGGATTCAGGATGTGTTGTTTGACGTCTTATAACCAAGGATATTGCCACATACCAACCAAAGTCGTTAATTATATATACCGATTTCACACAACATAATTTACATCCCTTATTTCACACACCATCTACTCAGCTGATCTGTGAGATCAGCTATTGCAAGTGATCAGTTGCTTGTTTAGCTGCAAGATCAATTATAAGAACAGCTATAAAATCATTAAATAGTCCGTTACAGATCAGTTTGGTCAGGGATCCATCATCCATGGAACAACGGGTTATTCTAACGTGCCTGAGAGGTTCCGACTAACGGTCCAAGACAATCGCCGGTTGAACCGGTCGGAACGGATAATACGATGTAATGCGATATTTGCTGGACCAAGAGCTCGAGATGCTGGTCAAGTAAAACGCTATACGGGTAACATGCTGACCAAGAAACTTGCGGACTTCAACACGTTATAAGGAAATCTCTCATGTTTTTTATGTGGATATCGTAGGTTCGCATGCGCTAGCAGCTCTCCAGGGCCTTATGCTTCTTTATGCTGCTTTGATCCATCAGTTGGCAGAAGTTATTTAAATGTTTCACGTGAAACATTTGATAGGGAAGGAGTAGGGTCGATCATGAACCAAATGATGTGACTAACATGGGTTAGGGAGTATGAAGTATGAAGTGCGAAGTAATGTAAGAGAAGTATGAAGTATAAAATTTGAAGCCTGATAGCATGTTGCTTTACCAAAGCAAATACCTATTCGCATGCGTGATGGCTGACGCCCATTTCCAGCCTTAAATGGTATGGCGGGCATTACGCAGTCGACATGGAACATTTTTTGGAAAATCCATGTAGAGGAACGATACTTCTATTAATGAAGGAATTCACAAAAACTATGAATCTACCTTACCAATCATTTAGAATAAAAACCGACTATGCCTTTATTCAAAATAGGGAGGTATGAGTATTATTGTTTTGTGAGATTTCACATAAAAGAATGCCAATCAAAACGAGAAATGCAGGAAAAAAGGTGATTTTGGAGAATAGAGTTATAGAACAAAAAGTGGTAGAATAGAATCGTAGCATGATCCAAGCAGACGGGCTGACTTAGCCCGTTCTTTGATGGGCTGAGCGAAAGGTTCGACTTAAGGTGATTCGCCCATCCCTGCTACGTGCAGACGAACACTACCACACAGCGGCGGGGGAAACGGCTGTTGAGATAACGACGACTATTTTTGAAAGCAGTCTGTTCATTGGGGTTTGCTGCACGGGTAGAGTATAGATCTATTCTTGCTAGATATTCAATTGCAAATGACATCATGATATTACCTTCTATTGAATCTATCAAGAATCAGCCGTGTCAGGCTGCGGCTTTACAGAGAAGTGCGCTCGGCTAAGAGAATGGCGTTGGTTCTCAATTTGCATGAAGTATGTTTTTGCAGGGAAATGCCTGGCTCTATCACTACATAAAAGGCTTCCACATATAGGGAATATGGGTTGCCAAGGCTAGCAGTGTAAACTGCAGGGCGGTAGTTTGCCTGCCGGTATTTGCCGGCTCTGATGATTGTCGGGGGCTCATCCATGCTATCATGAAATTAGGTGGTAATATACGGAATGAAAGAACAATTTTCGAAGTTGTTTGGCTTGGCGGCAGAGCGTAACCAAGGGGATGAAGTGAAGCAAATCCCGGTAAACGAGGTTGTCAGCAGCCCATACCAGCCGCGGACGATTTTTGATGATGAGAAGATTGATGAGTTGCTCCAGACCATTAAGACCCATGGAGTTATTCAACCGATCGTTGTCCGGGTCCGTAACGGCGTGTATGAAATCATTGCCGGGGAACGCCGCTGGCGTGCGGTTAAGAAGCTGGGTCTGGATACGATTCCGGCTATTGTTCGGGAGTTCAACGATTCTCAGGCGGCATCGATTGCCCTGATTGAGAATCTACAGCGTGAGGGGCTTACTTCAATTGAAGAAGCCGTGGCTTACCAGAAACTGATCGACCTTCATCAATTAACTCAGGAAAGCCTGGCGCAGCGACTTGGCAAGAGCCAGTCTACAATTGCTAACAAAATCCGTTTGCTGCAGCTGCCGGAACCGGTCAAAGCAGCATTGATGGAGCGTAAAGTTACGGAGCGCCATGCGCGTGCGCTGCTTTCTTTGGACAATGAAGAGACTCAGCTGAAGGTGCTGGATGAGATCATCACCAAGGAACTGAATGTAAAACAAACGGAAGCGCGTATTGCCTTCTATAAAGAAGTAACAACGATGAAGAAGGCCAAACGGATCTCTTATAGCAAGGACGTCCGTCTAGCACTGAATACGATCCGTCAGTCGATCGATATGGTTTCAGGCTCAGGCATGGCTATCAAGACAACAGAGAACGACCATGAAGATCATTATGAAATCGTGATCAAAATACCTAAACGTTAATCGGGTGTAAAGGCGGTATGCATCGTGCCGCTTTTTCTATTGAGCATAAATGGGGCATTTGAATCCAAGGCTTGTTACTCTCTCTATTCATTGACTTCCGTGTACATGAATAGGGGCTTTCCAGGGTCATTTCAGCCTGGGTTAGTAGAAAAATAACCCTCTATGCTTTGTCAAAGTCCTTATCCGATCGTATGAAATTATGCGAAAATCGGCTCGGTGTTATTTTCAATAAAGATATGGCGACAATAAACTTCCTTCCGATTCAGGAGGTTTACGCCACGATCAAACGTTTTACATCTACGGCCAGAAGCAGGACTTCGGTAAAAGGTGAAGCTTGTATATCTGAAGTGAATTTTTCTATCGTTGAATGACCCGGATCTGCACTTATTGATTTGGGGCTGTTCACAAGATCTATATCCGGCTCTCGGGCTGTGTATCATCTATTGCGACTACTTAGAAGAGTCTTCCTACATTGAGGTGAAATGAGTGTCTAAAATCATTGCCATAGCAAATCAAAAGGGCGGTGTCGGCAAAACGACGACATCCGTCAATCTGGGAGCTGGATTGGCTACGCTAGGCAAACGGGTGCTTTTGGTGGATATAGACCCCCAGGGCAACACGACAAGCGGGGTTGGTATTAATAAAGCCGATGTTGCAAATTGCATTTATGATATTATCATCAATGAAGTACACCCGAAGGACGCTATATGTGGGACGAACGTAGAGGGGCTCGACATCATACCGGCAACCATTCAATTGGCTGGCGCGGAGATTGAGTTGGTTCCCACGATCTCCCGTGAAGTGCGTCTCAAGAAATCGCTGCAGCTGATCAAACCCCAATACGATTATATTCTCATTGATTGTCCGCCATCGCTCGGTATTTTGACGATTAATTCATTGACGGCAGCCGATTCGGTCATTATTCCGATTCAGTGTGAGTATTACGCGTTGGAGGGGTTAAGCCAGCTGCTAAATACGGTTCGTCTCGTTCAGAAGCATTTGAATACATCGCTGAAGATCGAGGGTGTGCTGTTGACGATGCTGGATGCCCGGACTAATCTCGGCATTCAGGTCATTGAAGAAGTGAAGAAGTATTTTCAGGAGAAAGTGTACAGTACGATTATTCCAAGGAATGTTCGTTTGAGTGAAGCGCCATCCCATGGACAATCGATCATGACCTATGATCCTCGTTCAAAGGGAGCGGAAGTATACTTGGAGCTGGCAAAGGAAGTGATCTCGTATGAGTAAACGTTTAGGAAAAGGGCTGGATGCGCTTATTCCTTCTTTGTCTATTCATGAGGATGACAAGGTTGTGGAAATTCCGCTGACTCAGTTGCGAGCGAATCCGTACCAGCCGCGCAAGACGTTCAACGATGAAGCAATTCAGGAATTGGCAGAGTCTATCCGGCAGCATGGCGTCATTCAGCCAATTATTGTACGCAGTGTTTTAAAGGGATACGAAATCATTGCCGGGGAGCGTCGGTTCCGGGCATCTCAATATTGCGGCAAAGCGACCATTCCTGCCGTAGTCCGTTCATTCAGCGATCAGCAGGTAATGGAGATTGCGCTGATCGAGAACCTGCAGCGGGAGAATCTGAATGCGATGGAGATCGCAGTGGCTTATCAAGGGTTGATGGAACAATTTTTCTTAACACAAGAGGAGCTGTCGCTAAAGGTCGGAAAATCCCGGTCGCATATCGCAAACTTCCTTCGGCTGCTGTCCCTTCCTGAAGAAGTGAAGGAAAATGTTTCACGTGGAACATTGTCTATGGGACATGCAAGAGCAATCGTCGGAATTAAAGATCCTGTGCTCGTGAAGCAGCTGGCTAAGCAATGCGTGGAACAGGAGTGGAGTGTCCGCGAATTGGAAGAAGCGGTTAAAAATCTGGATCGCAAACCGGCTGACAAGAGCAAGGTTAAAACGAAGAAGAAGGATCCGTATATCGACCACCTTGAAGAAAGCCTGAGGGAACGATTCAAGACAACGGTGAAGATCAAGCATAACAAAGATAAAGGAAAAATCGAACTGAATTATTACAGTAAACAGGACTTGGAACGCTTGCTGGAGATGCTTCAATAATCCCGGCAATAGTTATCAAAAATGCAAATCATTCAGGTTCTGGATCCTGTATAATAGGTGAGCACCCGTAAGATCGAATGAGGACATGCAACAAAGTCGTTGTGTTGCCATGCCAAAACCAAAGACATGTCGATGTTCCCGGAGCGGGAATTAGATATGTCTTTGTTTAACCCTATTAGAAAGAATACGATGATATGAATAGGTGATCTAAGGTCAAAGAAAAGACAACTATTCGTCGTGGGAAGCAAAAGTTTTTTTATGTAACTTTGAACTTGAAAATTCTTTCGATTTTGAGCGTTAACAAGTTTTATGGGTGAAGTTAATGGAAATGTGTTTTGGGTGAAGGGAAGACAGGTTTCAAAGAAACGTATCTTCGGATTGAGAAGGAGCGGCAAACGTGGACTCAATCGTTTATCTGGATCATGCAGCAACATCATGGCCGAAACCTCCAGAAGTGCTGGAAGCGATGAGAGTGTCGATGGAAGAGGCGGCGGCCAATCCGGGACGCGGGAGTCATGCCATGGCTGTGAAGGCTTCCCGTGTTCTATACGGGACGAGAAAGGCGCTGGCAGCTTTGTTCGGGGTTAGAAATCCTAATGATATCGTGCTCACATCCAATACGACAGAGGCACTGAATTTAGCGATTAAAGGATACTTGCGGGAGGGAGATCACGTAATTGCAACGATGGTCGAACACAATTCCGTCCGTCGCCCGCTGGAGTATTTAAAGCGGACCCGGGGAGTGCAGGTAGACTACGTGGCGGTTAATGGAGAGGGAGAGTTAAGGCTGCAGGAGGTTGAGGCGGCTTTTCGCTCGAATACGAAGCTTGTCGTATGCAGCCATAGCTCGAATCTGCTTGGCTCTATTATTCCATTGGAAGAGCTGGGGGCGCTTGTGAAAAAGAGAGGCGCTGTCCTTCTCGTAGATGCAGCCCAAAGTGCAGGGGTGCTGGATATCCAAGTAGAGGATATGAAAATCGGAATGCTAGCTTTTCCAGGGCATAAGGGGCTGCTGGGTCCGCAGGGGACAGGTGGGCTGTATATTTCGCCTGATATTGATCTGGAGCCGCTTTTGCATGGAGGGACAGGCAGTCAGTCGGAGGCGCTGGAGCAGCCGACGGTTCGTCCGGATCGGTACGAAGCGGGAACTCCGAATACCGTCGGATTCGCAGGCCTTCAGGCTGGAGTTCGTAAAGTGCTGGAGTGGACGCCAAGGCAGATATACCGGCATGAATGGGAGCTAACGCAGATGTTGATGGAGGGGCTGCTTACGCTGCCGTCGATTCGGATACTCGGACCGGAGCAGGGGAAGGCGCGTACAGGCATCGTAGCATTCGTATCGGATACATACAGCGCTTCGGAATTAGCGTTTCGTTTGGATCGGGAATATGGGATAGCTGTTCGTTCCGGTTACCATTGCACGCCGCTTGCGCATATGGCGGCTGGTACTGATCGGATGGGTGCAGTTAGGGCGAGTGTCGGTATATCGACACGTCCGGAGGAAATAAGCCTTATGCTTCAGGCTATGGCAGAAATTCATGGCTGAGTATAGAGATCAAGATGGAGAAGAGGAAGGAAGAAAGCATGACTGAATTAAATGAATTGATCATGGAACAGCTGCATTGGTTTGTCGTCGTAATGATCATGATCATCTTGATCTTATGGATTACGGTCATCGTTCAAGGAGCAAAGCTGCGGGGGATGCGTCGCCGCTATGATGCAATGATGGCAGGAAGCGGAGTCGAGGATCTGGAGAGCTTACTGGTTCAATTAAAGGTACAAATCGATGAAATTGAAGAGGGTCAAGCCGATCATCAAAAAATGCTGGATTCGATTAACCGGAAGCTGAAAGGAATGAAATCACGGGTTGGCATTGTTCGTTATAATGCATATGGAGAACGCGGGAACGAAATGAGCTTCTCCCTGGCTATCGTTAGCGATCAAGAGGAAGGGATTGTTCTGACCGGTCTTCATAACCGGGAGAGCTCCTATGTGTATGCCAAGCCGCTCAAAGACGGACAATCCAAATATCCATTGTCTCCGGAGGAGAAAGAGGCCCTTACTCTTGCGCTGCAAGAAGGGTAGAACGATGCCATTCCTTGATCCCGGCAAATAGACAGGTTGCAATGATATCGGACAGCCGCATGACTAAGCTTAATCGCGTGTTCTGCAATACGAAATACTCCATAAAGCCGCCGACATTGACGATGCCAGTTACATGGATATCGCCAACCGGCGGCAATTCTTTATGCACGCCGGCACCAGGTTTGAGCGGTCCATCGGACACCTGGATTGATCCGACACTTGAGGATTGGCCAAGGCATGCATCGATGCCGATAACAAAGGGATTGTCGAATTTTTCATAGATCGCCGTCAATGTGTCCTTCAAATTCATAGCGTGGACAGGCTCGTCCAATGTACCGTATAAATGGAACAACGGGCTGTTATAACGTGCCAGAGAGGTTCCGACTAAAGGTCCAAGGCAGTCCCCGGTTGAACGGTCGGTGCCAATACAAACGATGACAAGCGGCCTTTGCTGGACGCGTGCATCGGATAGATGGAAGAGTAAACGATGGATGATGGCAGAGTGAATATCAGGATCGGTATGAGATATTTTCAAACTCGGAGTATCAGAACGAGACGTTATTTTAGATAGCCTGTTCATAGAATCTTCCTTTCGTCTGCATTTGGTAGTATCAGTATATGGATGAAAGACTGTTTTTATACTTTGCGATATCAGGAAATGTTAAGATGTGGTCTTTCCATAATCCCAAATACACAGCTAGACGAGTAGAGGCTCGGCCGGAAATGCTCGATGGTTGGTCCGGATGATGAGGGTTAATGCCGTATATAAATCTCTTAGATTATGGCAATACCATAATAGAAGGAAGAGGCTTACATAGTAGAGAAGGAAGGGATGAATTCAGCGGGTAGATAAGTGGGTGGCAAGGATTGCTGGTAGAACAGAAGCCAAGAAAGATGGAGGGAGGGTTGGAGACGTGGGGGATGCCATGCTGATTGCTTTTGATTCCACCCAGCAGGCGCTGCGAGCTGAAATGCTGCTGGAGTATGCGGATATCGAAATTGATTTGTTTCCGACTCCGAAGGAAATTACCGCAGGTTGCGCATTGTCGATTCAATTTCCGCCTGATGCGTTAAATGAGGTTCAAGATATCATTAGGCAGGAGCAAGTGGAGATCAGAGGAATATTTGCTCTCAATGACAACCAGATTTATGTGAACATCGAAGATTAGGGAGGACAATTACGAATGAGGGCAATGGGCTATTTGACAGAGAATTCGGGTGATCCAGAAAATATTGAGCAAATGGGACAGGAGGCATTGCAGTTGAAGGATCAGATATTAGCGTGGTTAACGGATGAAGCGATGTGGATGCACATTCTTTCCTCCGCCATTCGGGTCATCATTATCTTCATCTTAACCCGGATCGTGATTCGCATTGTTTATAAGATGATCGACCGGTTTCTGCTCAGACAGGAAAAAAGCCGGATTCAAGTCAATGCAAGACGGTTTGTAACGGTAGGGGAGCTGCTGAAAAATGTAACCTCATTTGTATGTAACTTTGTCATGATCCTGATTATTCTGGCGGAGTTCCAGTTCAAGCTTGGTCCGCTATTGGCCGGTGCCGGTGTGTTGGGCCTAGCAATCGGTTTCGGTGCCCAAAGCTTGGTGAAGGATGTTATTACCGGCTTCTTCATTATTTTCGAGGATCAGTTTGCCGTAGGGGATGTCATTAAGAGCGGAGAATACCGGGGGACGGTAGAGGTTATTGGATTGCGCACGACACGCGTAAGAGGCTTCAACGGGGAAATCTATATAATTCCCAACGGATTAATCACGAGCGTTACGAACTTTTCCCTCTCCAATTCCCTTGCCGTGGTTGATCTGCCGGTCAAGAACGAACAGCAGCTTCAAGACACGATCGCGCTCATTCAGGCTGCGCTCGGCAATATTATGGACCGGTGTCCGGAAGTCAAGGGTACGCCGGATGTATTGGGTATCCAGTCACTGAGCACCTCCGAGTATGTTGTGCGCATTGCGGCCGAGTGTAATCCGAATGCTAGAGAAACCGTCGAGCGGCGGATTTTAACCGATATTAAGCAAGCCATTGAAGCGAGGGATAAAGGACAGGAACGGGCCCAGGCTTGATCATGTCGGCATCCGATGATATATAATAGATAAAATGTGATTGATTACGGAGGAGCGGTAGCTAATGGAGCGTAAGGTATTTCAACTAGGGGATATCGTACAGATGAAGAAGCCGCATCCTTGCGGGAATAATGAGATGGAAATTATCCGCATGGGGATGGATATCCGGATCAAGTGTACGAAGTGCCAGCATAGTGTGCTGATACCGAGAGCCAAATTCGAGAAAAATATGAAGAAGGTGCTGCGGTCAGCTCAGGAGCAGGAAGGGGCAGGGGAGGCGTAGTCATGCCGCGCCTTCAGCCTCTTTTGGTTAAATGGGGTCACCGGATGATATTTCAGGATTGAATAGGAACAGGTATTGACCAAGCTTTATTTTCATGTTATAATCAATTCTGCTGTGGAAAGGTACCCAAGAGGCCCAAGGGGGCTGACTCGAAATCAGCTAGGCGTCGCAAGGCGTGCGTGGGTTCGAATCCCACCCTTTCCGCCACCAACTATATTCAAGCTCCGCTGTTATGAATATAGGGGAATATGTGGTACATAAGGCAGGCGATCTAACAATCGCCGCATAACAGAACACCCTCGCCATGAATCGGGATTGTCTCCTGATCATGACGAGGGTGTTTTTTGATATCAAGCAGGCAATTGCGTTTCCTGTATCTGGCCAATGTGCAGCCCTTAGAGTAGTTGAAATCCGAACAAAAAGCTCCAAATCCACTCCCGAGGTGGCCTCCATTCTGATTGAGAACTCAGGATTCAGAGATCCTCGCTTAATACCTGGGTGAATAAGACGAGAAGGTCAAATGTCTGCTTTCAAGGTAGGCGGTATAAAACTCCAATATAAAAGAAGGACCCATACGGGTCCTTCCTTCTGGGTAGGCGGTGCTTGTGATTTTGGAATCCTCGTCTCATCAACACATGCTGCAAAACCATTGACAACAGCTAAAGCTTGTCCATCAGGTCAAGCCAGTTCGCTTATGTCCTCCGCTTGCAATACGTGTGAATATCAGAAACCTCTCTGCGTCGTTCAGCTGCAACGTCCAACGGAACCACACCTCTCTCATGCACCACCTGATGATAATATGTGCAGGAAGTTGAATTCCTATACAAAAATCCGGGAGTGGGAAAATATACCGGATACCAAATCGATTAACAACATTTTGGCGGCGTGCAATGCAATTGGCTGTTGAACTAAGCTGCTGCACCATAATTTCGCGAACAAAGCACTAAAATGCCCGCAAACGGAGGAATAAACCGCATGCGGGCCTTGGGTAGGGTGGTGATTACTTAGGTTGAACCCGGCGCTTATTCAGCCATACCCGGTCATCATTTTGCGTCTCCGGGAATGTGTCGCCTTTCTCCATTTTGATCTGACGCGGATTCTCGATCCCCATTATGTGGTCTCTTACACCGACTTCCATATAGATCCCGTTGTTCGGAGCTTTATCTCCACCGCGGAATTCAGTCTGTTCTCCCATCATGGAACCCTCCCTTAACGTATTGGATGGACTGCATTTGTTAGCATGTGCCGGAAGGCCGAAATGCATGGCAGGTAAAGTGAGAAAGGGACGGAAAAATAGGGGAAATGCCTCACGGACATCGACAAGAGTGCAGTCTCGATAAGGGACCCGAAAAGGGAATCGGCAAGGGAAAAGAAACTTGCATCCGATCATCCGTTCTGGTATAGTATTATGGTGCGAGTTAGGCTCGCTCCTTGCTCTCAACTTAGATTGGGGGCCGAAGTCCATAAGGAGGTGGAAACATATGCGCAAATATGAAGTGATGTACATTATTCGTCCTGACATTGAACAAGAAGCTGTTCAAGCTGCAGTCGAAAAATTCCAAGGCATCATCTCCAACGGCGGAGAAATTACGAAGCACGAAGTAATGGGTAAGCGCCGCCTTGCGTATGAGATCAAGAAATTCCGTGATGGCGTCTACGTTCTGGTTAACTTCAACGCAACACCAGATGTTGTAGCAGAACTTGAGCGTCTCATGAAGATTTCTGACGAAGTAATTCGTTATCTCATCACGAACGACGTTGCTTAATACGCGAAGTCTTTGTAATTGATTTCGTTCTAAAGGAGGGGATTGGATTGTTGAACCGTGTCATTTTGATTGGCCGACTGACTCGGGACCCGGAGCTTAGATATACGCCTTCAGGAGTCGCTGTCACACAATTTACACTTGCTGTAGATCGTCCGTTTACCGGACAAGGCGGGGAGCGCGAGGCGGATTTCATTCCGGTCGTAACCTGGAGACAGCTCGCGGAGACTTGTGCCAACTATCTGCGTAAAGGCCGGTTGACGGCTGTAGAAGGGCGCATTCAAGTGCGGAATTACGAGAATAACGAAGGTAAGCGTGTATACGTCACCGAAGTCATTGCCGATAATGTTCGTTTCTTGGAGTCAAACCGTGAAGGCGGAGGCGGCGGAAACCGTGAGGAGTCATCGTTCGGCGGCGGAAGCGGCGGCGGAAACCGCGGGGGCAACAACTTCTCGCGCAACAATCAGGATCCTTTTTCCGATGAAGGAAAACCGATCGATATTTCGGATGATGATTTGCCATTTTAATACGGAAAGGACTGACAACGCATGGCTTTTAAACAAAGAGAAGGCGGAGACAACGACAAAAGACCGGCACGCCGCGGCGGCCGCAACAAGCGTCGTAAAGTATGTTTCTTCACTGTGAACAAGATCACTCACATTGATTATAAAGATACCGATCTGCTCAAGAAATTCATCAGCGAGCGTGGAAAAATTCTGCCTCGTCGTGTAACAGGTACCAGCGCGAAGTATCAGCGTGCTCTGACGATTGCGATCAAACGCTCCCGTCAAATCGCATTGCTTCCATACACGACCGAGTAATTCGGTTACAGAAGCGGTTCAGCCTTTATAGGCTGGGCCGCTTTTTTGTTTCGGCTTCCCATCAAAATGAGCGCTTGTCTCCAAGCCTCCGGATAAGGCACGTGGGACGTTGGAATGTTAAGATGGTTAGATGTTGAAATGAGTTCCTTGTTCTCGAGAATCAGCTGAAGCGCGAACGAACCGAGCATTGAGGAGAAGCACCGTTGGAAGGAGTAGTAACCGTAATCGGCGCTTGTAATATTTGTATTTTTATTTGCATTTGTATCCCTTCTCAATATTGCGTTTCTGCTAAACTCCGGTGGATGAATCCAGAGATGTTGTTGACTACTATTGGTCTTGAACATGATCCAATTCGAATAAGAAGCCGTGGTCGACATCTTTTTCGGTATATTTGGCATGCTCGTGAAAAACTTTTTTCTGCATTAGGATTCCATTACAGCGCTCATGTCTTTTTAGAGTAACCTTGTCTTCTCAGAGAAGACAAAATTTTAATGAGTATGGTAGTGTAACGCGAGTCTATACTAAAGCTTTCCAGTTTTAAAGTCATAAATAATGTCTACCATTAAAGGACATTGTCTATTGAGAGAAATACAGCTTTCCAATAAGTTGGTCTAGTATGTCAGCTGTTTAGGAGGAAGCTGCAGATGTCGTTGTGTTATTTTAAAAAATTTTCTTCTATTATATATGTGTTAATTTAGAACTTATAAAATTAAGCTGATTGTTTACAGACATACCTTAATAAGAGAACCGTTTCTCGTAGGTACAAGTTACGCAGACCAGCATAGGCAGTTCTAGAAATTAAGGTGTCTATTGTGAGTATACATAAAAAATCCCCTTGGTTATGCTTCTAATCGAAAGAAAGTGAAATGAGAATCTCTATAGAACTTACATATAGCGGCTTAAAATTCCCTGTCCACTCCTAGGATACAATCGTACATCACGTGGAAGAAACGAAGGAATCGTCGAATGATGCATACTTAGCCTCATTTATCCAGATGATAAAGGGAAAAGGAGGTATGACTATGTGCCGACGGTATTCCATTTCCGCCAGCCTTGATGAAGTGAACGGCTATTTCGGAATCAGCCGCGTGATGTATTATTATAAGAGCCGCTACAATATCAGCCCAACCCAATCCGTACCTGTAGTTGTCCAGGAGGGGGGCGAACGGGTGCTTGACGAATATCGTTGGGGATTGGTCCCTTACTGGGGAAAGGATGCGGTGAATGCGGATTTGATTACAGTGGATCAGAATCCTACTTACCGTAGAGCCATTGATACACGGCGTTGTGTCATTCCTTGCAATGGCTTGTATTACTGGAGAACTGTAGGCAAGCGGAGCTATGCGGTTAGAACCGTGGTCGGGAACAACGAGATTTTTGGGATGGCCGGATTGTATGAAACATGGCGGGATGCCAGAGGTGTCGAAATGAGAACCTGCACGGTACTTATGACAGAGGCCAACGAGGCAATCCGGGAGTTTGATACGCGTATGCCGGCATTGTTGTCTGAAGAGAGCATGGAGAAGTGGCTGGATCCAGAGGTAAAAGGAGTGCATGCACTGCAGCCATTGCTTGGTACATACCGGGGTTCAATGAGGATATATCCGGTCACGCCACTGATCGCCGATGATTCCCATGATCACCAGCAGTGTATCGAGGAGATGGATCTGAAGCGGGCATGGGTAAAGAGCATTTAGTTCGTAAGTATGAAGTGTTTAATGTGCATGATAAGTCGTAATGAGCTGAGCTATCCGAACAATCCGGGAACCGATTCCGGGTTGT
This sequence comes from Paenibacillus ihbetae, assembly GCF_002741055.1. Classification (NCBI taxonomy): domain Bacteria; kingdom Bacillati; phylum Bacillota; class Bacilli; order Caryophanales; family Paenibacillaceae; genus Paenibacillus; species Paenibacillus ihbetae. The sequence goes on from NZ_CP016809.1 coordinate 3,242,739, forward strand.
TTTTTTGTTTTAAGCTTGAGCGATGGCGGGACGATTTCGGTCGGACTATGGTCCTTCCTCGTTTGCTTTGTGGAGAACAATATTTAACATCGAAAATAGGTCCAGCTATATTATTGCTGCATTATGCATTTCTGATGAAATGTTTCCTGACTTATTTTTGACAGGATAGAGGGGGATATTTGAATTATAGGCTTCAGCTTAAACGATGCCATACTCTCGTGTAAGGTAAGTTAACGTGATTATCATATACATAAGCGTCTCATTATCTATAAAATGTAAAATGAACTTGAAATTTCATACATTTTCAGTAAACGAAAAGTAAAGTAAGCGATTAAAAGTATTTATTAACCCCGAAAATGACGTTAAAAACATGTTTTTTGAGAAATTTGAAAAAAAGTAATTGACGTTACCTAATTTTACACGTATCATAACATTAATTTTATAGGCAAGAAGATATTGCTAGAGACTTTGGCACTAATTGACCATTGGTATATTTTCTGTAAATCTTTCAGCGGATTTCACATCATGCTTTGACACCTACGAGTCCGATCCGAGGCCGAAATTATTTAAGGATGATTTCAATATTCGTCCTGATAATTTATAGCATCATTATATTTTAAGAGGAGGATTAGCATGAAGAAGAGAATGTCGTTACTGCTTGCCATCATGCTCATGGCCATTTTGGTTCTTGCAGCGTGCGGCGGCGGTCAGACAGCAGAACAACCAAACCAAGGGGACACGCAAACTGAGCAGACTCCACCTGCTGAAGGCGAAGGCAAAGAAACAGAACCGCCAGCTGAAGGACAGGACGAGAGCCAAGGTTATTTCGAGGCCGAGGATCCTTCCCTCAATCCGGCAGCAGCGTTAGCTCGTAAAGACACGCTGATTGTTGGTATGACAGCTCCAAAAGGCGTATTCAACCCATTCTACGCTCAAACTGCATATGACATGTATGTGGTTGACACATTGTTTGACGCATGGGTAGTCGTTCAAGGCGACGGAACATATACGAACCGTCTGGCTGAGAGCATTGACGTATCCGAAGATAAACTGACGTACACCTTCAAGCTGAAGCAAGGCGTAACTTATTCCGACGGAACGCCGGTTACTGTTAAAGACTATGCTTTCGCTCTGAAAGTACTGCATGACGCGAGCTATGACGGCCAATCCGATATTCTGCAAGCTAAAATCGTAGGCGGTCAAGAGTACCACGACGGCAAGGCTTCCGAAATTTCCGGCGTGAAGATCATTGACGACCACACGATCGAAGTTAAAGTTTCCGAAGCAAACGCAATGACGAAAGACAGACTCGCTACCGTTTATTTCGCACCAGAAGCTTATTACGGCAAAGATTACAAGCAAGGCGATCTGGGATACATGGCTGACCTGCATGACAAACCGATCGGCAGCGGCCAGTACATCCTGAAAGAATTCAAGCCTGGTCAAGAAGTAGTTATGGAAGCAAACCCTAACTATCACCTGGGCGCACCAAAAATCAAAAACCTGATCTATAAGACAACAACCGAGGAAACCCGTTTGGCAATGTTCCAATCCGGTGAAATCGATATGGATATGGTTACCGTTAACGAAGATAACGTAGAGGAATTGAAAGGAATGGGCTTCCTGGATCTCAACATTTTCCCGACCAACGGTTATGGATATGTTGCCATGAACCATAAAGATCCGAAGTTCCAAGACGTTAAAGTTCGTCAAGCTCTGCTGTACGGTTTGAACCGTGCGGAAGTCGTAGAGATCATCTATGGTGAATATGCAAACGTACTGAACGTACCACAATCCAGCGTTTCTTGGGCATATACGGATGAAGGCATCGAGCCTTATGAGTTCGATCCAGAGAAAGCGAAGCAGCTTCTTGACGAAGCAGGCTGGGTTCCTGGTGCAGACGGCATCCGTGAGAAAGACGGCAAGAAATTCGAGATCAACTTCTCGGCAACCTCGGATAACCCGGTTATCGACGCACTCATTCCTATAATGACGAAGAACTATCAAGATCTCGGCATTAAGCTGGTTGCTGATACTCTGGATTTCAATGCCATTATGGATAAGAAGGACAGAGGCGACTTCGAAATGTTCTTCGCGGCATGGGGATTGACTCCGGATCCGGATACCAATGTTTACATGACAGACGGACAACAAAACGACATCGGATACTCGAATCCTGAATACGACGCAGCGATGAAGGAAGGTTTGAACGCGTTCGATCTGGCAGAGCGTAAAGCAGCGTATGCGAAGGCATACCAAATCCTGAACAAAGACGTTCCGGATCTTCTGATCTACCAAAGACGTGACGCTTGGGCGATCAACAGCCGTGTAAACGGTATGGATATTACCCCTTACAAAGACTTCACTCATGATCTGTACAAAGCGGAGATTGAACAATAACAGCAGGAAACATATGCTCAGCTCGCAAGAGCTGGGCATATCCACTTATAAGCCGGGAGGAATATTATGAAGCAGTACATTATCCGGAGGCTGCTGCAGATCATTCCGACGTTGATCGGGATCTCGATTATCATATTTGCAATATCAGCGATGGTGCCAGGTGATTACATCACCGCAGTCAACAACCCGACGATGTCTGCTGAGAAAGCAGCACAGCTTCGGGAAATTTACGGTTTGGATAAAAATCCGGTGGAGCGTTACTTCACCTGGGCTGGTAATATGTTAAAGGGCAATCTCGGAGATTCCCTTGTGCACAAGAAGCCTGTCACGACAGTGATGGGGAATTATGTATGGAATTCATTTTTTGTTGCGGTATTTTCATTGATTTTCAGCTGGATCATCGCCATATTTGCGGGCGTATTCTCGGCTAAATTTCAATATTCCTTATTCGATAAGATTGTAACCTTGTTTATTTTCTTATGTATGTCGTTGCCGTCCTTCTTTATCGGACTTCTCCTCATCAAGTTTTTAGCGCTCGATCTGGGATTGTTCCCGGTGGGAGGCATGACGACGTCCGGCTTGAATGGCAGCACTTGGGACCAATTGGTTGATATCGCCTGGCATATGTTCCTGCCGGTACTGGTACTGACCATGCTGAGTACAGGAAGCCTGACGCGTTATTTCCGTACCAGCATGCTGGAGGTTATCCGTCAGGATTATATACGTACCGCTCGCGCCAAAGGGCTCAAAGAGCGTACGGTAATATTCAAGCACGCGCTGCGTAATGCGCTGCTTCCAGCAATTACATTGATGGGCTTCGAATTGCCGGCATTGTTCGGCGGGGCAATAATTCTGGAGAAAATTTTCATATGGCCTGGGGTTGGTCAGGTGTACTATGAATCGATCAACATGCGGGATTATCCGTTCATGCTCGGTTTCACCGTGTTTATCTCCGTATTGACATTGATCGGCAATCTGCTGTCTGATGTCCTGTACGGCGCAGCTGACCCAAGAATTCGCTTAAAGTAGGAGGAGATTCATTTGGCCGCAGAGACTGCACCATTACAAACGAATGTATCAGCTCCGAAACGACAGCCGGATTCCCCGTGGAGAATGGCCATTCGCCGCTTTACCAGAAACCGCCTTGCTGTCATCGGGCTTGTCATAATAGTCTTTATGTTTTTGCTATGTTTTATCGGACCGCTGTTTTCACCGTATGCCGTACTTGATACCAATGTTGCAGACAAGAACCTGCCCCCAAGCTCTAAATACTGGCTGGGAACAGACAAGCTGGGGCGCGATGTGTTATTGCGTGTGATGCTGGCAGGCCGAATTTCCTTAACGGTTGGTCTAGTTGCAACCGGGATCTCCGTTATTATTGGGGCAACGCTCGGGGCATTGGCCGGATTTTACCGCAGATGGGTCGATACCCTCATCATGCGGATCGCGGATATTTTCATGGCCTTGCCGACACTGCCGATCCTGATTATCATGGGTGCGGTATTGTCGGATCTTAAGGTAGAACCGAGTGAACGTATCTATTTCTTGATGCTTATTATCGGTATTTTGGGATGGAGCGGTATCTCACGTCTCGTACGTGGGCAAATATTGACGCTCCGTGAACAGGAATTTATGCAGGCGACCGAGGCTCTCGGGCTGAAGGACCGCCGTAAAATTTTCCGCCACCTCCTGCCGAATACAATTCCGATTGTCATTGTATCGGCTACGCTGGGTGTAGCGGGAGCGATTATTGCCGAGTCTTCACTAAGCTTCTTGGGGGTCGGGGTCGTTCCTCCGACGCCATCGTGGGGGAATATGATCACCGCCGCCAATAACATGATCGAATTCCGTAAGCGGCCATGGACCTGGATTCCGCCAGGCGCATGTATTCTGATCACGGTTGTAGCGATTAACCTGATCGGTGATGGACTTCGCGACGCCCTTGACCCGAAAATGAAGAAGTAGGAGATGCGAATATGGCAAAAGAATTAGTAGAATTCCGCAATTTAAAAACGCATTTTCAAACCTCCGCAGGTACCGTGAAAGCCGTCGACGATGTCAGCTTCAAAATCCGGGAAGGCGAGACCCTGTGCGTCGTCGGCGAGTCGGGCTGCGGCAAGAGCGTGACGGCAATGTCACTGATGCGTTTGATCGATGTTCCCCCTGTTGGCGGGGAGATTTTATATGAAGGCAAAGACCTGCTCAAGATGAGCAAACGGGAAATGAGTCTGATCCGCGGTAATGATATCGCAATGATCTTTCAGGAGCCAATGACTTCCTTGAACCCGGTACTGACGATTGGCGAGCAGATTGTTGAGCCGATTTTGCTTCATCAGCTTGTGGACCGTAAAGAAGCGAAGAAGCGTGCGATCGACCTGATCAACCTGGTCGGCATTCCGCGTGCAGAGAAAATCTTTGAGTCTTATCCGCATGAGCTTAGCGGCGGCATGCGTCAGCGGATTATGATCGCGATTGCGCTGAGCTGTAATCCGAAGCTGCTCATCGCAGACGAGCCAACGACGGCGCTCGATGTGACGATTCAAGCCCAGATTCTGGACTTGATGCGTGACATTAAGGATAAATTCAAGACGTCCATCATGCTTATCACGCATGATCTCGGCGTTGTAGCCGAAATGGCCGACTATGTCGTTGTTATGTATGCCGGCAAAGTGATTGAAGAGGCTCCGGTTATCGAGCTCTTCAAGCAGCCGAAGCATCCGTACACGAAGGGTCTGCTGAAGGCGAAGCCGGTCATCAATCAGACCCAGGAGCGTCTCTATTCGATTCCGGGTCAAGTACCGAACCCGGTCGATCTTGGCGATAACTGCCATTTCCATGATCGCTGCGAATTCTGCATGCAGATCTGCAAAGAGAAACAGCCTCCGCTCGGTACCGATCCGAACGGCCATAAGGTCGCTTGTTGGTTGTATGAAGAGGAGGGGAAAGAATAATGAGTCAGGCACTACTTGAAGTTGATAACCTAAAAAAATACTTTCCCATTACCGGCGGCATACTCCAGCGCCGAATCGGCGATGTTAGGGCCGTCGACGGCGTCAGCTTCACCATTAATAAGGGTGAATCGTTCGGACTCGTAGGCGAGTCCGGCTGCGGCAAGAGCACGATCGGACGTACGATTCTCCGCTTGCTCGATAAGACGGACGGCAAAGTGCTGTTCAACGGTGAGGACATCCATGCCTTGTCCAAGGAAAAGATGCGCGCGATGCGGCCGAAGATGCAGATCGTATTCCAGGATCCGTTCAGCTCGCTGAACCCGAGAATCAAGGTAGGGGAAGCCATCGGCGAAGCGCTCATCGACCATGGTCTTGTAAACCGCAGACAGCTCAAGGATAAGGTTGTTGAGACCCTGGAAATATGCGGGCTTGCCGCGTATCACTATGAGCGTTATCCGCATGAATTCTCCGGTGGACAACGGCAGCGGATCGGGATTGCCCGTGCGCTCATTCTGAATCCGGACTTTATTGTTGCAGACGAGCCGGTATCCGCGTTGGATGTGTCCATCCAGGCGCAGATTATTAACCTGCTCAGCGACTTGCAGCGCGAAAAGCAGCTCACGTATCTGTTCATTTCCCATGATCTTAGCGTTGTCGAGCATTTGTGCAACCGGATCGGGGTTATGTATCTCGGATCGATGGTGGAGATGGCCAGCAAGGAAGAGCTGTTCCGCAACCCGCTGCACCCTTACACGAAGGCGCTGCTCTCCGCCGTTCCGATTCCGGATCCGACGCTGAAGCGTGAACGCATCGTGCTGACGGGTGACATTCCGAGCCCGGCAAATCCGCCGTCAGGCTGCAAATTCCACACCCGCTGTCCGCTTGCTTCCGATCTGTGCAAGCAGCAGGTGCCGGAATACCGTAATGTCGGCAATGATCACTATGTGGCTTGCCATTACGCTTAAGGTGCAAACGAAAATCGGTTTAACAGGTTCTCATTATATAAGACTTGCGCTTTAACCCGATTCTGACAAAATCCTCTTGTTTTATTACAGTATCAGAATCCAAAAAGGACTTCTTCAGTCTTAAGACTGACTAGAAGTCCTTTTTTAGTAGGATCCATGCATACAACTACTATTTTAGTTGCCCTCCGTTATATGCTGACTGCAAGGTAAATGTTCCATGCTGCTATAAAAAACCAAGGTCATATTTGCTAGGATACGCTTCCTAGATTAAGAACTTTGAGCCGAGTTAGGGAGAATTGGGAGAGGGTTAGAAGAATAGAGACTAGGATAGAGAGAATTACGGCAAGTTCAAGAAATATACATAATTTCCCTCAATTTTTTTTGAAAAAAACGCAGACCAAAACACCGTTTGAACCGTCTATTATTATGGAGGGCGAAATCGATGAATAAACGGTGGCTTTGGATCGGATTGATGGTGCTGATCATTGTGCCCCTTGTGGCCGTATTTATATTAAATATAGAACGGATAGCGTTTAAACCGAGAGTAGACGCAAGAGCGGTCGTCTTGATGGACATCACGACAGGCCATATTTTGCTGAGCAAAAACGGGGATGTGCCGCTGCCCCCTGCAAGCATGTCCAAGCTGATGACCGAGCTGGTCATTCTGGATGAAATCAAATCCGGTAGGAGAGCGTGGGACGATGAAGTCGTAATCAGCGACAACGCGGGCAAGGTCGGAGGAATCAGTATCGATTTGAAGCCGGGGGAGACCCTGGCGTTGCGTGAGCTCTTTCAGAGTATGGCCGTGTATTCCGCTGATGACGCGGCTGTGGCGCTTGCGGAGCATGTGGCCGGTTCGGAGAAGGCCTTCGTTGAGCGCATGAATAGCAAGGCGAGAGAGATCGGATTATCAAATGAAACGAGATTTACCAATGCTTCCGGTGCGGAGCTCTCCCAGTCCGTATCACCGGAGGACGAAACCGTGATGACCGCCGTCGACACCGCGAAGCTTGCAGCCCATCTGATCAAGCATCATCCGGACATTTTGACCACCTCAAGCAAGGCGCAGATGAAGCTCAGTGGGCGAGGGTTATATTTAAGCAATACGAACTGGATGCTGCCGTCGATCGGGGGGCCCTACTCGTACGAGGGAACCGACGGGCTAAAGGCCGGATATACGCCTAAGGCGGGCTATTGCTTCACCGGAACGGCCGAGAAGCAGGGCAGCCGGCTTATTGCAGTCGTCATGGGAACTGAATCGAAGGAAGCCCGGTTCGAGGTGACGCGCAAGCTGTTTGACTATGGATTCAAAAAAACATTAACATGGAAAGAGCGGCTGGATGATTGGTTTCTCAATGCGGGAATGACGGCTGCTCTTTTGTATAAACCGGGTGATCCTATGGATTCACATCAATTGGCAAGTTTGTAAATGTGAGTGGGAGGGTTCACATCCGACAGGGATGTGGTTTACAATAGATGGTGTGCCGAATCTGAATACGCATGGTTGATGCCGTGCGTCATCGGGATGCAATCCCGTTTAAATAAGGAAGGGAGGGTGAGCCTAGCTGCTTTGGGAGCATACTGCCCCTGATTGGAACTGACTCATTCATCAATTTATTTTATAATAAAGAAGGAATCTAATCTCATGAAGAGGAAATCAATATATATCACACTGGCAGTTCTCATCCTCCTCGGATCGTCAGCCTACTTATTCCGTACCCAGCTTATCGTAGCTGCTTTCGATCTGTTTATGGCGAAGGACGTTGAGGACTCGCTGCAAAAGTCATATAAGCCGCTGCAAGGCGACAAGAAGCCGGAGCCTGTCGTGCTCCAAAGCAAGCCTTTCTCGGTCATGCTGCTGGGCAGTGACCAGCGGGAGGACGAACCCGCACGTTCGGACACGATGATCTATGCCGTAGTCCGTCCGAAGGAATCCAAGGTACTGCTTGTATCGATTCCGCGGGATACCTATGTCGATATTATCGGCAAGGGCAAGAAAGATAAGATCACCCATGCTTTTGCATTCGGCGGCCATCAGATGGCCAAAGATACGATGGAGGCATTCCTTGATGAAGATATCGACTATTATGCGTCGATTAACTTTCAAGGGTTGAAGGATGTCGTAGACGCCATGGGCGGTGTGGAGCTGCCGATCGGCAAGGATATCGTCAATAAGGGCAAAGACCACGAGAAGTTTACGGTCAAGGCGAACAAGCCGATTTACAGCGGGGAGGAAGCGCTGAACTACGTCCGTTACCGGGAGGACAGCGACTTCAACCGGGCTAAACGCCAGCAGGTATTTCTGGATATGGCCGCCAAGCGGCTGAAGCAGCCCGATCAGATCGGCAAGGTGCCCGAACTGATCGCGATCATGGGCGACAACTTCCAGACGGATATGCAGCCCAAGTTCATTATTGATTTGGCGAAGCAAATGCTGACCGGGCCTAAAGTCGACATGACCAGCTTTACGATCATGGGAGAAGGCATGCGAATTGGAGGGGTCTACTACAACGATCCCGACATGGAGGATGTTCAAGAAGCTAGAGACATGATTGACAACTGGATGAACCCGGATACTCCATCCGACCAGCTGCTGAAGCCGAAGGATGCTGAGAAGCAAAAACTACAGTAACCCATACACCGGCATTGTCCGGATTTGTTCCTAACATGCGTTTCTCACCATAATCAGCAGTCCGGATCGTCTGGCTGCTGATTTTGTGTCCTGATGCTTATGAATCGGGACACGGGTGGGCTGCGTATGTATGATAGTGGATAGGAGAAAGGAGTAACCTGCTTGTCCAGCCAGCATTGGCAAGGTTACTTAGATGGCCTTAATTCTGAGGGATTGGAAAGGTCATAAGGAGGATAAGGCATTATGAATATCGCGTTTTTTCTTTTACCGAAACAGGAAGTGGTCTGCCTCACCCTGGATTCCACGCTAAGGCAGACGCTGGAGCGTATGGAATACCACCGTTATACGGCGGTACCGGTGCTGGATAAGAACGGCCAGTACGCAGGCACGGTGACGGAAGGCGATCTGCTCTGGCACATGAAGAATTCCGATGGCAAAATCACATTTGAGAACGCTTCAAAATTTCTGCTGAAGGACGTACCGTTCCGAATGGACATTAAGCCGGTATCCATCGATGCCAGAATGGAGGACTTGATCAATTTGGCGAAGGTACAGAACTTTGTACCGGTAGTGGATGATATGAACCGGTTCATCGGAATCGTGCGCAGGAGCCTTATTATCGAATACTGTGAGCGGTTTGTTTCAAAGGAGACATTGGAGCCCCGAAAGGCTCAAACCTCGATATAATTTAGGAAAAGTGGCAGGGCGTGTAACCGCGGTGAGTACGTAGGTATCACGCCCTATTTTTCATACGCGGGAATATTAGAGGGATAATTGGAGACACAGAGAAGGGAGCGCATGACAGGCAGCTGCCGCAACCTTGACAGGCCAAGGCCCGGGGGACTTTATGTGGGTGAATTTTATTTATGCTATAATGGAGAATAAAGCTGTTTTCGGGGAGAGATGGATATGCCAAATATGCCAAAGGACTTGGATGTAGCTAAACGCGCCAAAGTGATTGAATGGCTGAAAACCGAAGTCATTGACAATGTATCTCGGTTATTCAAAGCCCTGTGGGAAGGCAGCACAACGAAAGTTGGAGACAGTTTGGTAAGCCTGATGATGAGCTCTTACATATTAGGCCGAAGGCTGGGCATGACCTATCGTGATTTGGACGATCTCCTGCTTGAGAAATTGAGGAAGCACAAGCAGGAAGGACATCAGCTTGAGGATTGGTACCAGGATATATCCGCACTCGAAGAACATTTGCGTAAGAGGTGAACATATTGAAATTACGCTGGACAACAGCGGCCTGGAGCATCATTTATTTGCTTCTGCTGCTCTCTCTGCAAACCCCCTTTTCCATTGTGACGGCATTCCTTCTGGTTCTGCCGGTTGCGATCCTGTTTACGGCATTAAATACACAATCGTTTATTCTTCATATTGCGCCTGTATGGTTGATCGCGCTGCTGATTCATCCGATTTTTCTCCTGTTCGCGGTTTACTTTGCGATTCCGGGGGTTGTAATGGGATATCTATACCGGAAAAGAAAGGCTGCCATGCAAGTATTAAAATTCGGCGTGGCCACGATGCTGGTGGAATTGCTGCTGCTGCTTATGATCAGCACGGCCTTCTTCCAGATGGACCTGTCGGCGTATGTGGATGAAATCGTGAAGATGACAACGGCCCCACTGACCGAGATAGGGGTTGAAGGCAATTTTGGCGGACAACTCGTCGGACCGGAAATCGACACGCAGCTGATCAAGGACAGAACCCTGCAGCTTGTACCGTTCGCCATGATCATCAGCTCGTTCCTGATGACGGTGATCACGCACTCGCTGGCTCGTCCGACGCTGAACAGCATGGGACTGTCCGTGCCGAAATTGAAGCCTGCCCGAGAGTGGATGCTGCCGCGTTCGCTAATTTGGTACTATCTGATCATTTTCTTTATCAATATCGCAACGGTGAACTCGGATAATGCGTTCATGAAGACGATCGTGGCGAATGCAACGCCGCTGCTGCAAATATGCTTTATGATTCAGGCGCTGGGCTTCTTCTACTATCTGGCCCACATCCGGAAATGGCATCCGATTCTTCCGCTGCTGACGGCCATTCCGATCGTGCTGTTCCCGCCGGCGATCATCATCGGCATTCTGGATTTGGCGTTTCCGCTTCGTCAAGCGTTTAGTAAAAACAAAAGATAGGGTGATGAGTCATGCCTAAATTTCTGCAGAAACGCTGGCACGGCTATCACACCGTCTGGGCGTTTGCGCTGGTGCTTCTGCTTGTCATATTCCTGTCGTTCTACAACACGATTCTGGGCCTGGTCGGGCTGCTGCTGGCTGTGATCGGCGGGTACGCAATGCTGAAGGCGGAGATGAAATTCCGGCGGGAACTGGTCGAGTATATCGGCGATCTGTCGTTTCGCATTCGGCGCGTGGAGGGAGAGGCCGTCAGCGTATTGCCGTTCGGAATCGTATTGTACAGCGAGGACAAGACGGTGGAGTGGCATAATCAATTCGTTGTGAATATGTTTCCTCACCAGACGCTGGTCGGCGTATCCTTGGAGGAGCTGTTTCCTCAGCTGGTGAAGGCGATTAGGGAGACGCGGGAGAAGAAGGATGGCAAGGAGACCCAGTCTAAGGAAATTCGGCTGGAAATATCACATGAGGACAAGTTTTATGGGGCGACCGTCATTCCTGAAGAACGGCTGATCTATCTTGATGAGATTACCGAGCTGGTCGTACTGCGCCAGCGGTATGAGGATGAACGTCTGGCGCTCGGCATCATTATGATGGACAACATCGACGAGGCGTCCCAGGGCATGGATGACCAGCAGCGGACGGCACTCATCGCGAAGGTGACCAGCGAAATTACGGACTGGGCCCGGGAGTTTAATGTCTACCTGCGGCGGCTGTCATCGGATCGTTATTTGATGATGCTGAATCACCGGTCGCTGGATCTCTTGGAAAACAGCCGGTTCGTCATCCTCGATGAAGTGCGGGAGATGACCGCTGATTTGAAGGTGCCGCTTACGCTCAGCATCGGTCTTGCTTTCGGCTCTGATGACATTACCGAGCTCGGCCAGCTGGCCCAGTCCAGCCTGGATATGGCCCTAGGAAGGGGCGGCGATCAGGCAGCGGTGAAAGCAGGGCAGCGCCTATCCTTCTATGGCGGCAAATCCAATGCCGTGGAGAAGCGGACACGGGTCCGCGCTCGCGTCATTTCCCATGCGCTGCGCGATCTGATGCAGGAGAGCGACCGCGTTATCGTGATGGGGCACAAGCTGCCCGATATGGACGTGATCGGGGCATCGGTCGGTATTCTGAAAGCCGCTCAGCTGTATAAAGTGGATGCGTATATTGTCCTCGAGGGGCTCAACCCGTCGATTGAGCGGATTATGGCTGAGGTTCGCAAGGATGAAGCCTTGATCAGCCGCTTCATATCGACGGAGCACGCGATGCAGATGATGACCGAGCATACCCTGCTCGTTGTCGTGGACACGCACAAGGCGTCCATGACGATGGAGCCGCGGCTCGTGCAGCGGGCTAGCCGGGTGGTCGTGATGGATCACCATCGCCGCGGCGAGGAATTTATCAACGATGCGGTGCTGATCTATCTGGAGCCGTACGCATCCTCCACCTGTGAGCTCGTGACCGAGGTGCTGCAGTACATTCACGACCGGGTATCGCTTACCCCTGTGGAGGCAACGGCCCTGTTAGCGGGCATAACGGTCGATACGAAGCATTTCGCGCTTCATACCGGGTCCAGAACGTTTGAGGCAGCAGGCTTCCTGCGGCGGCATGGCGCGGATACGATGCTCATCCAACGGCTGCTGAAGGAAGATCTGACAGAATTTATCGCTAAGGCAGAAGTCGTAAAACATGCTAGAATGGTATATGATCACATCGCCATTGCGGTGGCGGAGAGCGGGGAGCCGATGCCGCAAATGCTGATCGCGCAGGTTGCCGATATGCTGCTGAACATGAACGATGTGCAAGCATCGTTTGTTATCAGCGAACGCACAGACGGCAAGATTGGCATCAGTGCCCGTTCGATGGGCAAGATGAATGTTCAGATGATTATGGAACGTCTCGGGGGAGGCGGACACTTAACCAACGCCGCCGTACAGCTGGACTCGACGCTGGAAGAAGCCGAAGAGCAGCTGCTGGAAGTGTTGGCGGACATTGAAGCGAAAGAGGGGTTATTCGAATGAAAGTGATTTTTATAAAGGATATGAAGGGCCAAGGCAAGAAAGGCGAAGTGAAGGAAGTATCGGAAGGCTATGCAACAAACTTCTTGTTCCCGCGCGGGGTTGCGCGTCCGGCAACGGAGGGCAACATGAAGACGCTGGAGCAGCAGCAGGCATCCGAGCAGAAGCGCAAGGCTCAAGAGAAGGAAGAGGCTCAAGCGCTTGGCAAGAAGCTGGAGGAAATGACGGTTGTCCTGAAAGCGAAGGCCGGCGAAGGCGGCCGTCTCTTCGGCGCGATTACGAGCAAGCAAATTGCCGAAGCGCTCGCAGGACAGAAAATTAAGATCGACAAGCGCAAAATCGAGCTGGGCGAACCGATTCGAACTCTGGGCGTAACACAGGTACCGGTGAAGCTGCACCCTGATGTGAAGGTAACGCTTAAGGTTCAAATTACGGAGGAATAACATGGGAGGAGAACTCTATTTCGATCGGGTCCCCCCGCAGAACCTCGAAGCCGAACAGGCGGTGCTGGGGGCCATTCTGCTGCAGAGCGAAGCGCTGATTACGGCGATGGAGCGGGTGCAGACCGAGGACTTCTACGACAAAACGCACCAGATGATCTACGAAGTGATGGTGCAGCTCGGAGAAGAGAATCAGCCGATCGATCTGGTGACCCTCACCTCCCGTCTTCAGGATAAAGGACAGCTTGAGGAAATCGGCGGCGTCAGCTATTTGGCCAAGCTGGCGCATGCGGTTCCGACGGCGGCGAACGTGGACTATTACGCGCAGATCATCGAAGAGAAATCGATGCTCCGGCGGCTGATCCGAACAGCGACGCAGATCGTGAGCGAAGGCTATACCGGCGGCGAAGACGTGGCCGGCATGCTGAGCGAGGCGGAGCGCCGCATTCTCGAAATTTCCAACCGGCGCACGGGCAGCGGATTCATAGCGATCCGGGATGTGCTGATGGAAGTGTTCGAGAAGGTGGAGGTTCTGCATCAGAACCGGGGCAGCACGACGGGAATTCCGTCCGGCTTCGTGGATCTCGATAAAATGACGAGCGGCTTCCAGCGCAGTGACCTCATTATCGTAGCGGCACGTCCATCCGTAGGTAAAACGGCGTTCGCCCTGAATATCGCGCAGAATGTTGCGATTCGGGCGAAGGAGACGGTTGCGATCTTCAGTCTGGAGATGTCCGCGCCGCAGCTGGTTCAGCGTATGATCTGCGCCGAGGCTAACCTCGACGCAGGCGTCATGCGGACCGGTGATTTTAAAGGCGATGAGGACTGGTCCAAGCTAACGATGGGGATCGCCGCATTGTCGGAAGCGGAAATTTATATTGATGATACGCCTGGAGTGACGGTTGCCGATATCCGGGCGAAGTGCCGGCGTCTGAAGAAAGAGAAGGGGCTCGGGATGATTCTGATTGACTACCTGCAGCTCATTCACGGGCGCGGCAAGCCGGGCGAGAACCGGCAGCAGGAGGTATCCGAAATTTCCCGTACGCTCAAGCAGATTGCGCGGGAGCTGGAAGTGCCGGTAATCGCGTTGTCCCAGCTGAGCCGGGGCGTCGAGCAGCGTCAGGACAAGCGTCCGATGATGAGTGACCTTCGGGAATCCGGTTCGATCGAGCAGGATGCCGATATCGTCGCGTTCTTATACCGGGATGATTATTACAATCAGGAGACGGAGAAGAAGAACATCATCGAGATCATTATTGCCAAGCAGCGTAACGGTCCGGTCGGTACCGTCGAGCTGGTGTTCTTGAAGAACTTCAACAAATTCGTCAATTACGAGCGTACGCATGCGGATGCATTTGCCGCAGGATAGCCATTTATATACGAAATATCCGGATATCATCCGCAGTTCTCGTCCTAATTCCGAACAATCGTACTGCATCATGTACGATTGTTCGTTTTTTATTTGACTTTAAAAATAAGGACTGTTACACTGGTATTGCTGCCTTTTGTGCAGTGGAGAATATGTAATATGCTTCAGACGATGTATTTCATAAAGGGTTTGACGAAATAATAAGGGTGCTAATGCCCGGGCGGAGGAATGAATATGTCAACGGTAGTCGTTGTGGGAACACAATGGGGAGATGAAGGGAAAGGGAAGATCACGGATTATTTGGCGGAAAGCGCCGACGTGGTGGCCCGTTACCAAGGCGGCAACAATGCCGGTCACACCATTCTGATTGACGGTAAAAAGTTCAAGCTCAGCTTGATTCCATCCGGAGTATTTTATAAAAATAAAACCTGTGTAATCGGAAACGGCATGGTCGTAAATCCGGCTGCACTGATTGAAGAGATTAATTATATTCACGATAACGGATTCAGCACGGACAATCTGGTCATCAGCGACCGGGCGCATGTCATCATGCCGTACCATATGGTCCTGGATGCACTTGAAGAGGACCGGAAGGGCCCGAACAAGATCGGAACAACCCGCAAAGGGATCGGTCCTTGCTACATGGATAAAGCTGCACGGAACGGGATCCGGATCTCGGATCTGATGGATCCCGAAGAATTCGAGCTGAAGCTTCGCCATATGGTGAAGGAGAAGAATCAGGTGATCACGCAAGTGTACGGCGGCGAGGAGCTCGATGTTGAAGAGATTTTGACGAAGTACCTGGAGTATGCCGAAATTATTCGTCCTTACGTTCGCGATACGTCGGTTGTGCTGAATGATGCGATTGATGAAGACAAGAAGGTGCTGTTCGAAGGCGCACAAGGCGTTATGCTGGATATCGACCAAGGCACCTATCCGTTCGTCACTTCGTCCAACCCTTCAGCCGGCGGCGTATGCATCGGCTCGGGTGTAGGGCCATCCAAGATCCAGCAGGTTATCGGGGTAGCGAAATCGTACACGACCCGTGTCGGCGATGGACCGTTCCCTACCGAGCTGAACAATGAAATCGGCGACTATATCCGGGAAAAAGGCCATGAATACGGCACCGTTACGGGCCGTGCCCGCCGCGTCGGCTGGTTCGACAGCGTCGTTGTCCGTCATGCCCGCCGCGTGAGCGGAATTACCGGCCTGTCGCTGAACTCGCTGGATGTGCTGAGCGGTCTCGAGACCGTTAAGATCTGCACAGCCTACAAATACCGCGGTGAGGAAATCAAGCACTACCCGTCCAGCCTCAAGATGCTGGCCGAGTGCGAAGCGATCTATGAGGAGCTGCCGGGCTGGAGCGAAGACATCACCGGTGCGAAGACGCTGGAGGATCTTCCGGAGAATACACGCCGTTATGTGGAGCGGGTATCGGAGCTGACCGGCATTCCGATTGCGATTTTCTCGGTAGGCCGCAACCGGGAGCAGACGAATCAAGTGCTGCCGATCTACGAGTAATCCTGCAAAGCTTGAAATTTTAGAAGCAAAGAGACGGGAATGTCATCGGATAGATATCGATAAGCCTGCCCAGGGTGAGAACCTGGCAGGCTTTTTTTATATGTATAGCCATGAGGTAGAAGTATAAGATTATGCCCCTCCGTACGAGGAAATTATCCCTCGACCGGAAAGATTTCAACCCTATAATGGAGTTAGAAATAAAGAATGACGCTGGGTTTGGAATTGGGGCTAAGACAGCGAACAGCACGGCAGGATAGCCAGGATTATAGAGGGGAAGAAGCCATACGCTTCTTAACAAGGGTTACGGCCTTATGGGAGAGCCGGGAGTCCGATTCCCGGCAGCATAAAGACCGGAATTATCCGAAAAAGCATTACATGCGGATGATTCCGGTCTTTTAACGTGCATGGTACCCTTTGCAACCGCAATGGCTGAATCCCTTCCAGCGTGTATAGATCTCATAGACTACGTAGAATCCCGACGCTTACCGAACCTTAATGCGGAATGCTGCCTGAAACCAACAGATTGTAGAGTGCCTGATACCGATTAAGGAACGCATCGCGTCCGTAATAGGTTTCTATTTTCGAACGGGCTGCAGCACTCATTCGCTCTTTCCATTCAGGATGGTCCAGGAGGTACATAAGCTGCTGCGCATAATCCAGCTCCTCTGCTTCAGAACGCCCGATGAGAATGCCGTCATGGTGCTGGTGAATCAAGTCCATCCATCCACGGACAGCGAATGCAATGACCGGTACCCCGGCTGCCATCGCCTCCAAGCCGCTAATCGGAAGTCCTTCGCTTGGTGAGGTGGACGCCATCACATCCGTAAATTTCAGAATCTGATGCACGTCGCCGCGCGCACCAAGGACGATGATTTTGGACGACAGCGGTCCGATGGCCTCAATGACCTGCTGCTTCAACGGGCCTTCCCCAACGATAAGAAACCGGTACCGATCCGCGGAATCGGAAGCAATCATTTGTTTGGCGATGGAAATGAATTTTAACGGGTCCTTGTCGGTATTCAGTCTGGCGATGTAGGAGATGACCTTTTTATCCAGCGGGATGTTAAAGCCTTGTTTGAGGATGGCATATTCCTCGGCAGTACCCGGACGATATAAATTCGTATCGATCCCATTTGGCAAAAGGCAGATTTTATCGGGATTGATATGGAACAGGTTCGTCAAGGTGTCCTTCATCGACTGTCTGCATACATTATAGCAGTCAATCCAGGGGTCGAATTGAACGGAATGTCTTACATGGTCCCATGGCAATTCAGGAACATAGGCGTGCAGCAGGGCAATGGTTTTGAGATGTGGAAACCTCGCTTTCAAGCCAGGCAGTATATTGTAGCCGACTTCGCTGTTATTGTTATGGAGAATCTGGATGCCTCTGGTTTCGATCAGGTAATGAATGATGGCTTCCATTTGCTCCGGCAGCTCGCAAATCGAAGGGAGAAGAAAGATTTCATCGGTACATTGGTCATATCTCTGGTAAAGCGGACTTTCCTCCCGAATGGTCGTGACCAGTGTTATATGGTACTGATCTCTAGGCAGGGCCTCCAACAGATCCAGGAAGAAGGTCTCCGCCCCGCCGATAATGAGCCATGGCATGATGATCATAATTTTGATTTTGTTGTCAGCCGGTTTTGTCACCATATAGTTTTCTGACTGTATGTTCCAGTTTGACGATATCGCAGACGATTGCCTCATGCTGTACTCCAGCTGTCCGGCATCGAGCATGCTGTAGGCCCGGTGGTGCCTTCTCCGAAGATGTTCGCGAAGCTCCTTCTGGCGGGCAAGCTGTCTGACGGACTCGGTTTCACCATGTCTGCGGTAGAAGAACAGCAATTCAGGAATACAGAATCCTCCCCAACCGAGACTGGTCAGCTGGATCCAGAAGTCCCAATCCTCGTAGCCTATGCCTTGCTCGTCAAATCCCCCCGATCCCTCCCAGGCGGCGCGCCGAAACATTGAATTCCCGACCACGATATTATTTCTAAGCAGCTCGGCCAAGGAGAAGGGGGGGAGGATCCAAGTCCAATTCTCTTGATCAAATGCCTGAAGATAACAAGTAACGAAACCGACATGGGGGCGGGTGTCCAGAACAAGCGCCCCCTTCTCCAGCAGCGTATGGTGGATCCGGTCATCCGCATCAAGGCGAAAAATATACTTTCCTCTGGCCTCCTGTATGCCCCGGTTTAACGCCGCAGGGATTCCTTTGTTCTCTTGTCGAATGACTTTTGTCTTCGGCTTCTTCATGGTTCGGAACAGCTCTACGGTAAAGGGGTCATCGGAACCGTCATCGACAACAATAATCTCGATATTTTGAATCGTGGAGGCGAGGCATGAGTCAATCGCTTCCTCGAGATAAACTCCATAGTTATAACATGCAATCACCACCGATACCAGCGGCTCGCTCTCTTGAGAATGTATAAACATTGCGCCTTAATGTGCCTCCTCTCACTTAAAGATCGACCATGTGATCAATCATTCCTGCTTTCCGGCAAACGGAGCATCGTCTCGCTCTAGCATCTCCTGCAACTAGTACTTTATCGTATGCAGGTTCGGCATAGGGGGCATAGGTGATCATATCCGCGTGGCGTAATTATGCGAATGCACGGGGTGTAAATCCATACCCTATAGCAAATTTCAATAGAAAATATGAAAGCTTGGAGGTTGAAGGGGACGATAAGCGTCAATACTGGAAAAAGAAGGCAGGCATTATCACACCGTTATATGGCATGCGGAAGGAGGAGAGGCGGATGAATCTGATGAAATGGCTGCTGAAGGTCAGTCTGACGGCGATCCTAGTCAGCACGTTGACGATCGTGACCACGGGAGTCGTTGTGAACGCCTATATTCAGTCGATCCTGTCCAGCCTTAATATCCAGCTTGAGGCGCAGCCTCTTGGAGTCGGGGGCATCATGAAGTCGATGCTTGGCTTTGGCGCGGGTACCGATGCCGGAACAGGCACGACGTCCGGCACTTCGGAGACCGTGAATGTGAAGGATGACAATCAAACTTCACCTGACTCCGTACACAGGGATGACAAGGAGCCCGCTGTGGATGGGACAGCACCGGACACCAACGGGTCGCAGGAAGCTGAAGAAACGGATGCGGGCGCGGGGGAAACGGAAGGGACGTCTCCCGGGCAGGAGGCTCCGGACGGCTCGCTGCCGGTCATGGGCAGCTCGGCGACCCATTCGGAAGAGGCGCCGGAGGACGAGATTGTCATGACTCCAGGCGATATTGTAGACCGCAAGGGCAGTTTGCCGCTGGAGGACAAGGAGGAAATCTTTACATTGCTGATGAGCAAGCTTCCTCAATCGGAAATGCAGAAAATCTCGGAAGCCATGGAGGATGGCTTGACGGAGGCCGAACTCACGGAGATCGAGGAAGGCATCACCCAATACTTGAGTGAAGCTGAGTATGACAAGCTGATCTCGCTGCTCCAGGAATAAGGGCAGGGCCTGGATCAGGATGCGCCCCGTCACGATTTTGTCACAAATTGCAAGCCGCATAATAATGGAAGATGTGTGAAAACCCGCATGTGGTGCGGGTTTTTTGCTGTTTTGGCAAACTTGAAATGAACTTAAGGGCTATGTTAAAGTAAACAAAGACCAAAAAAGGTTAAAATTTTGATACCTTTTGACAGGTGATGACATTTTCCAAACGAGCAGTCAACATGTTCAGATGATATGCAGGGATTACATATGAACAAGGCTAGAAGGAGAGGGACATGAAGGGTTTCAAGGGGATACGGTGGATCGAAGGTTTGCTTCGTAGACAGCAAGCGGATCGCTCCGCCCTACACAACAATTCAACAGACGAGTCCGAGCTGCCTTCTCATCCGGAATCTACTGGACGGGCCATTCCGCGCAAGTGGATTTGGATATCGGCAGGGGCTCTACTCCTAGCAGGATCGATATATACCGGCGGTAAGGCTTATGTGAACGCCAATACCATTCCGTTCTATCATGTATATGTAAACGGGCAGGCGATCGGCGCGATAGCCGATGACGCTGAGCTGGATCAGCTGTTCGAAGAGAAGCGGCAGGAATATCAGGAGAAATATCCGGATGTGCTTATGGTTTTGCATACCGATGGGATTACAACGAAAGCAGACCGCTCCTTCAAGCCGGACATTAACAGCGAGGAAACGCTGAACAAGCTGGACGGCATGCTGAAGGCATATGCTCGAGGCGTCGAGCTGAAGGTGGACGGCAAGACCGTTGCAATCGTTAAGGACCAGGAGACCGCAAGGGCTGCGATTGAGGCTGCCAAGCTGAAATTTACGCCGGACGCGGATGCGGGGAAAACCCAGACGCAGCAGGTTGCTTTTAAGAAGGTCTCTGCTCAAGCCTCTGCCAAGAATAAGGAAGGCGCCGAGCTGGAGTCCGTCCAGATCAAGGAAGAGATTACGGTAGCCGGTACGAAAGCCGATCCGAACAAGGTCCTGGATGTGGAGGACGCCGTGAAGGTGCTGACCGGGACGAAGGACAAGCCGGTGACCTACACGGTGAAAGAGGGGGATACGATCACCTCGATCGCCAAGCAGTTCGGGATGAAATCATCGGAGGTTATGGCCTTGAATCCGGGGCTCGAGGAGAAATACATGCAGATCGGATCCGAGCTTCAGCTTACCCAGCCGGAAGCGCCGCTCACGGTGCGGACGGTCGAGACGGTTACCGAGAAGCAGCCGAGCAAGCCGGAGACGATCGTTCGCAAGAGCGACCAGCTTCCTCTCGGGAAGCGTAAGGTTGTCCGCCCTGGACGAGACGGCGTCAAAACCGTGAGTTACGTGGTAACGAAGGAGAACGGCAGAGTCGTCTCCAAGCAGTGGACCGGCCAAGAGGTGGTTCAGGAGGCGCTGCCGGAGGTTGTTTATAAAGGCACGAAGGTGGAACGCAAGGTCGCACCGAAGGTTAGCAAAAAAACATCGAGCAGCAAGCAGTTCGCCTGGCCGGTGAGTGGAGCGCGCATCACGAGCTCCTTCGGACATCGCTGGGGACGGAGCCATGAGGGCATCGACGTCGTTGGCGGCAGCACCATTATGGCTGCGGCTTCCGGACGGGTGGTCTTCTCCGGCCAGCAGAGCGGGTACGGCAATGTGGTCATCGTGGATCACGGTAACGGGTACCGCACCTTATACGGCCATATGAGCCGGATCTCCGTCAGCAACGGCCAGTCCGTCAGCCAAGGTCAGAAGCTTGGCGTGATGGGCAACACCGGCCGTTCGACCGGCACCCATCTCCATTTTGAAATTCAAAAAAATGGAGTTGCCCAAAACCCGATGAAATATTTATAGATCTGTGTTATACTATCGTTACTAGTGACGACATAAGCCATTATTGGTTTTATATATCATAATGATGAAGATGGCCGCTCCTTTACGGGGGCGGCCATTTTCTTCGTTTGCATCTGCTTGGATGGGATTTGGGGATGTCATTGGCAGAACGGGAAATATCTTTTCAGCCGCTGTTGTCCGCCCTTTGTCTTGACTGGAATTTGGACTAAGGGGACAAAGGGCTCCCAAAGGCGGCCTCCAAGATATTTTCCCTTATCTGCAAAGTCCATCCCCATTTCCGTGGAAGCAGATGCTGCCGAAGAAGGGGCCGCTCCCCGTGAATCGGAGCGGGCCGTGGAGGCGGGGATGTGGGTGGCAGAGCGGGAAATGTCTTTCCAGCCGCTGTTGGGCATGGGGGGTCCTTCTCCATCGCTGTTGAATTCGGAAAAATTGGAACTAATCATCCCTGATGAAATTTTCCGAATTCAAAGGCGAGCGCTCCGCTTTCCGAATGCCACCCCAAGCTGCGTGAAGGGTTCCCATCTGCAAAGTCCATCCCCATTTCCGTGGAAGCAGATGCTGCCGAAGAAGGGGCCGCTCCCCGTGAATCGGAGCGGGCCGTGGAGGCGGGGGATGTGGGTGGCAGAGCGGGAAATGTCTTTCCAGCCGCTGTTGGGCATGGGGTGTCCTTCTCCATCGCTGTTGAATTCGGAAAAATTGGAACTAATCATCCCTGATGAGATTTTCCGAATTCAAAGGCGAGCGCTCCGCTTTCCGAATGCCCCCCAAGCTACGTATGAAGGGTTTCCCTTATCTGCAAAGTCCATCCCCATTTCCGTGGAAGCAGATGCTGCCGAAGAAGGGGCCGCTCCCCGTGAATCGGAGCGGGCCGTGGAGGCGGGGGATGTGGGTGACGAAGTGAGAAGCTGGAGCAACGGAGTGAGTGCTGCGTGCTTGGGGCGTCCATTCCCCCGCGGAATGGGTGTGTCCAGGCGGCAGGTGTGTTAAAATGAAAAGAAGACCGTTCAAGTGAAGGTATGAGGTGAACAGGAAGATGCAGGGAACTATTCTGGTGGTGGATGACGAACAGCCCATCGCCGATATTTTGAAGTTTAACCTGGAAAAAGAGGGCTATGAGGTCATCTGCGCCTTTGACGGCATCAGTGCGGTCGACATCGCGCTGACTCGGCGCCCGGATCTAATGCTGCTTGATCTGATGCTCCCCGGTAAAGATGGGATGGACGTATGCCGCGAGGTGCGTGCCGCCAACCTGCAGATCCCGATCATCATGCTGACGGCTAAGGACGGAGAGATCGACAAGGTGCTCGGGCTTGAACTCGGGGCGGACGACTACGTGACGAAGCCGTTCAGCACAAGAGAACTGCTGGCCCGGGTGAAGGCGCAGATGCGCCGGCAGCAAAAGCCTGACAACACGGCGGATCAAACGGGCAGTACCGGTGCGGGCGGACAAGGCCTGCGGTTGTTCGATCTGTTTATCGATACGGATATGTATATGGTATACAAGGGCGGCGAGGCCCTTGATCTGACGCACCGGGAGTATGAGCTGGTGTATTATTTGGCGCGCAATGCCGGCAAAGTGATGACCCGTGAGCACTTGCTGCAAGCGGTATGGGGCTTTGAGTACTTCGGGGATGTCCGCACGGTGGATGTGACCATTCGCCGATTGCGGGAGAAGATTGAAGAGAATCCGAGCAAGCCGGAGTATATTTTGACCCGGCGCGGTCTCGGCTACCTGATGCGAAGCCCTAAAAACGGAGGCCTCTAATGAAGTGGCTCTCCTTCTTCCGCACGATTCAGGCGAAGGTCATCATCATCTATGTGCTGCTCATTCTGATCGCGATGCAGCTGATCGGGGTGTATTTCGTCAGTGCGATGAAGACGTCCCTGACCAGCAACTTTACGAAGGATTTGCAGGAGCGTGCGGAGCTGATGTCGGTGCTGGCTGCCAAAACCCTTGGCGGCGAGAACGAATCGGAGGAGGATCCGGTGGAAAGCCTGCGCGTCATGGTGAACAATCTGTTCAATGTGAGCGGGGCCGAGATCCAGGTGCTGGATTCGACGGGACGGGTACTGACGACCTCGCTGCCTTCCCACGCCGATTATGAGGGCACGAAAAACACGCAGACGGTCGTAAGCCGAGCTTTGCAGGGAATTCAGGACAACGAGGAATATATTATCGACGATGACAACATCCGCAAAAAAGTAGTCGCCAAGCCCGTCATGTACAACGACAAAATCGTAGGCGCGATCTACATCGTGGCGAGCATGAGCGAGCTGTACAATACCATGCAGCGGATTAACAATATTTTTATATCCGGGATTCTCCTGGCGCTCGGATTAACGGCTGTGCTCGGCGTCATCCTGTCGCATACGATCACGCATCCGATCAAGGAGCTGACGAAGCATGCAAGAGCGGTCGCGGATGGCCGGTTTACCGAGAAAACGCCGGTATTCGGCAGCGACGAGATCGGCCAGCTCAGCCAGGCGTTCAATTATATGACGAGCCGCCTGCGCGAGGCGCTGTCCCAGAACGAGGAGGAGAAGGAGAAGCTTGCTTCGATCCTCACCAATATGAGCGACGGGGTCATTGCCACGGATGAAGCAGGCCGGGTGATTCTGATGAACCGCCGGGCCGGAGAAATGCTGGGCGTGGAAGGCGAGGAGCTGGCAGGACGCGATATCGGATCGCTCCTTGGTTTGGAGGAAGCCGAATCCGAGGCGCTGGCGCGCGGGGAGCATCATGACTCCAAGCTGCTGGAGATCGCGCCGCGTGAAGGCGGAGAGCCGTTCATGGTGCGGGTTACCTTTACGCCGATCCATCGGCGGGAGATCGGCATTACGGGCACCATTGCCGTGCTTCAGGATGTAACGGAGCAGGAGAAGCTTGAGGCTTCGCGGCGGGAGTTCGTGGCGAATGTATCGCATGAGCTGCGTACGCCGCTGACCACGATCAAGAGCTATACCGAAGCGCTCGAAGACGGGGCGCTGGAGGACAAGCAGATGGGGCCGCGCTTTGTGGGCGTTATCCAGAACGAGACCGGGCGGATGATCCGCCTTGTCACCGACCTGCTTCACCTGTCGCGGCTCGATTCCAAGGAAGCGGCGCTTCATAAGGAGCCGACGGATATCGTGGAGATGCTGGAGGATGTCGAGGACCGGTTCTCTTTTCAAATGAAACAGAAGCATATCCGCACCATTATCGATATTAAGCCAGGCGTGTCCGCAGCGATGCTGGACCGGGACGGTATCGACCAAGTGCTCGACAATCTGATCTCCAATGCACTGAAATATACGCCCGATGGGGGCTCCATCACCATGGAGGCAAGCATCACAGAGGACGGCATGCTGTCCCTATCCGTGAAGGATACCGGGATCGGCATTCCGAAGAAGGATCTGGACCGCATCTTCGAACGGTTTTACCGGGTGGACAAGGCTAGGAGCCGCAATTTGGGGGGCACCGGTCTTGGCCTGTCCATTGCCCGGGAAATTGTTAGAGCCCACGGGGGTTCAATCACCCTTCAGTCCGAGCTGGAGAAAGGTACGACCGTGACCTTTACCTTGCCCCTGAATAACGAGGGGAGGTCAACGACGTGAAGGAACGATTAAAGACTTTGCTGCTGGTCGTGCTGGTCTTAGGCAGTCTCGTGCAAAGCTATGTGTTGATCTACCGTCTGCCGGGCAGCGATTCTGTTGTGCAATCGAAGGATTCCTACATCCGAACCGAGGAGATGGGGCCGGAAGAGAAGCCGGAGAATCTCTTGTATCCCGACAAAATGATCATCCATCTCGGTGAAGACAAGCATACGATCTTTTATCCGAACGATACGTTCTACAATCTGGTGTACAACCGGCTGAAGGGCCGGACCTTCGACAATTTCCAGCGCCGGATGGTAGGCAATATCGACTGGAACAAGGTTCGATCCGAGAACCGGGGCATTGAGCTGAGCTTTGATTCGGGCATCCCGGTAACACTTCTGCAGCGCGTGATGCAGATCGTGCCCGATTCGCTGTTCGAAGGAGAGAGCATTAACAAAATGTGGCTGTACAGCGTTCCGGGCGAGGCGAAGGTTCACGTGATGTTTTTCAGCACCAAGGGAGATGTTGTGTACGAAGCCGTCCAGGCCGACTTGACCGTTCAGGACGTTGATCAGCTGGTCGATTTCGGGTTCAATTGGACGCCATACACCATGGTTGACGGCAGGTATTATGTGCCGAACAAGAAGCTGAATATGGTCAGCACCGAGCTGCCGGTCGGCGTGTATACGATTGAGCAGATGCAGCGCAGCCTGTTCTTTGACCCTAGCATTACCCGCAACATTCGGGAAAAAGACGGCTCCGAGATTTATACCGACAGCAAGCGAAGCCTGCAGGTGGATCAGGGACAGCATTGGATCAGCTACACCGACCCGGCTGCGCCGCCGTCGGGAGAGAGCAGTCCGGGGAAGGATGTGCTGTCTGCGATTGATTTTGTCAATCAGCACGGAGGGTGGAACGGAATCTACCGGCTCAGCAAAGCCAGTGAATCCGAGGAGCGGACGCTGGTGAAATTCCAGCAGTACTATGGAGGCTATCCGATTCTCAATACGTCCGGCTTCCAGTACGGCGTGATGGAGCTTGATCTGCAGCAAGGCACGGTGACGTCGTATGAACGTTCGCTGCTTTATCTGGAATCGCCGGCGCTGAGCAAGCAGATGGTGACCCTGTCAGGAGGCGAGGAGCTTCAAGCGAAGCTGGATGCGATCGCGGAGGAATCCCGGATTCAGAATCTGGAGCCGGCATATCTGCCGATCATTACAGGAGAAGGGCTGCTGCTTAAACCGGTATGGGCCGTCGAGCTTCAGAACGGAAGTGTGCGCACGCTGGAGTAACGGACTGCGAAGGCAGCTTGGCGACCTACTGTTACAGTGGAAGGAGAGTTCTAGAGGTGTGGGGCCAATTGAACTGTGCCAGTCAAACGGGTTGGGGCTGTTGGTATCCGCGCATCCAGGCTCGCTCCACGATCGCCGATCGTGATCGTCAATGGACAGATGACTCCTCACGCTCCTTCCTGCCAATTGCCGGATGACAAGGCAAGCGGGGTGTGTTGGAATCACGAGTAACACGCTAACCAGTATGGCTTGTCGTCCGAGCGTCGACGCTGATCAACATTACACCGCGCGCCGGGAGAGGCACGCGTTAAGAAGTTGGATTCACGAGTGACACGGTAACGAATTATTGGAATCACAAGTGAGATGCTAAGCAGTTGTGGTTGGATTAACGAATGACATGGTAATGCAGGCTGTGTTGGAATTCGAGAACAAGGAGGGAACGTGATGGATTGGGGCCGGGCTAAAAATGTTTTGATCTACGCCTTTTTGCTGCTGAATCTGGTGCTGGGCTATCAGCTGTGGATCGACTATCGGGAGCAGGCCGGCTCCAGTCTGGACTTTACCTCGCTCTCGGAAAGCACGCAGCAGATCATGGAGAAGAACGGGATTCAGGTGCAGAGCCCGATTCCGTCGGAAACGCCCCAGCTGCCCAAAATCAATTATATTTACAGCGCCGAAATGCAGAAGGAGCCGGTGGAGCTCGAGGAGCCGGTGGATACGAAGCTGATTTACGCCGATGAAAAGGAGCTGCGAAGCGCCCTGGAGGGGGCAATCCCGGACCTCGCAAACTATCGTCATGATCAGCCCTCGGATCAAGAGCATGTATTTGTGTTCCGGCCGCTGGTGCTGAAGGAATGGCCGCTGTTTAATGTGGAGCTGGAGTTTATCCATGAGTCGCAGAAAATCCATGCCTATCGGGAGCCGGTGTTTGAAATATTGCCGACGGACGGGGCGGAGGAGCAGAAGGTGCTCCCGGCATCCAAAGCGCTGGAGACCTTGATTGAGCGTAATTTCATTCCGCGGGATACGGCGGTAAGGGATATCCAGCTCGGTTATTACGGTCAGCTGTTCAATACGGAGGACCAGCTGGCGGCGCCGACATGGCGGTTCACGCTGGATAACGGCGAGATGATCTATGTACAGGGAATTAGTGGGGATGTGCTCACACCCAAAAGCGATACGGCAAAGGAGTAACAGAATTATGGGGATATCTTTTTCCGTGCTGTCGAGCGGCTCGACGGGCAATGCGACCATTGTCCGCAACGAGGATACGACACTGCTGATTGATGCGGGCTTAAGCGCCCGGCGCATCGATGAGCTGCTCAAGGAACGTGATATGATGGGAGAAGAAATCGACGGTATTTTGGTAACGCATGAGCATTCCGACCATATTAAAGGACTCGGGGCAGTCGCGCGCAAATACAATCTGCCGATCTATGCCAATGAGAAGACTTGGGAAGCGATGAGCAAATCGCTTGGAAAAATTGCCGAAGAGAACCGGATTGTGCTGGAGAGTCATGAGGTGAAAGATTTCGGAACGCTGCGGGTTGAGCCGTTCGAAATTTCCCATGACGCTGCGGCACCGGTCGGTTACTGCTTCTATGACGGCGATGAGAAGCTTGGTGTTGCGACAGACCTTGGATATGTGAGCGATAAAGTGAAAAAAGCGCTGGACGGGTCGGATGTGCTGGTACTGGAGGCGAATCACGATATCGAAATGCTGCGTATGGGCCGCTACCCATGGAACACGAAGCGCCGGATTCTCGGCGACATGGGCCATCTGTCCAACAATTCGGCCGGTGAGGCGCTGAGCGAGCTGCTGACAGGGGATACGAAGCGGGCGTATCTGGCGCATCTCAGTCTGGATCATAACATGATGGATCTGGCTAAAATGACCGTGCGCGATACGATGGAAGACCGCGGCTGCTTCTTCAAGGACAGCGAGTTTAAGCTGTGCGATACCTATTATGACCGCTCGACCCCTTGGGATAAGGTAGGCGATTAGTAAGGCCTGTGGGGCACAGGAACTGCGCAAGCGGTTGGACAGTTGGGTGTGTTGGTATATGCAGTGGTGTGTTTCACGTATATACAGCGGTGCGTTTTTCGTATATGCAGCGGCGAACGGGTATAGTTGCGTTTCGTTTGGGGCGCAGTATAATGAGCGAATCGGCAATTGCTTCAATAGGCCGCACATTACATTAGGACGGGTAATCCTGATGGACCGCCGAGCCGGAGAAATGCCGGGCGTGGAGGGCAAGGAGCTGGCTGGACGCGATAACATAAGAGAAGGCTGCTTCCGTCACGTGGATTGTGACAGAGGCAGCCTGTTTGCTTTTTGCCATTAAGCGCAAAAGATGCAACGGCGTTAACGTCATATGCCCATGCCCTAGTCGCCTGCCTTAAGGGGAACCAGCCCCGCACCACGAAGCCCCAGGCGCTAACCCCTAGCGCGTGTGCAAGGAACGACATGGTTGAATGATGAGCATTGTCCCAGGCCATGTAGCATTCGCAAGCCATGGAGTGTTTTTAGCCATAGCACAGGCAGTTCAGAACGTTCTTACGGCTTGCTTAAACTCTCCTGGGCCATCCGGATCATTTCCCGGACCATCGAGCCGCCGATGGCGCCTCCGACTTTCCCGGCCTGCTCGGTGGTCAGATTGCCGTTACCTTCAGGCTTGAGCGGGACACCCAGCGTTTTTGCAACCTCATACTTCACTTCCTGCTGCGGGTTGACCTGGTAGCCCTCGTTCCGCATGACATCGTTCATGAACTGCTGCATTTCAGGACTGCGGCGCCGCCTTGATCTTCTAGCCATATGCGTTCACCTCCCTTTCGCGAACCATAATCATGATGCGTTATTAACATCCCCGCCTTCTGGCGGGCGCATGCGCAAGCAGCTGACGAGCCTTGGCAGACAGGGGCAGCCTTAGCAGAATTCCGGAACCTTATGGTGAAATTTGCGTACTACCTAATAGTGTGTTATGAGAAGCGTGGCTGCAGCATGACCTTTTAGGTACTTGACCGGAATTCCAGAAATATTTCCATCAATTTGACAATTGTTTTTACAAAAGACAGCTAACTTTAAACGTGATCATTGTGGTACAATAGGAGCACTAAAGAACATGCTCATGACAGCTGTCGGTACAGTATGCAAGGATGCAGTGAACTGGGTTGTTGCGATGGATGGAGCAGGCGGATTGCTGCCGGCTGTTTCATAAAATTACATGGAATTTGCGCTTGGAGCCGCCCTGTTTGTGGTAATAGAAGGATACAGGGTTTTTTTTGAACCATACAGGTACCAATACATACCTTTTCTGGATGAAGATTCATAGTTTCCTGTCGGAACGTTCAGGCAGGGTTCGTATAAATGGTACAAATAGAAAGAGTATGGCCGAGAGATGCAACTTTTTGGCCTTCTTAAGAGTTATAACTATAGAGAGATTTATTGGCGTGGGCATGCGTTGGAACAAAGATCTGATACACGATGCAGGGCGGATTGTTATGGCGACAGAATGAATTCGGAGTCGGTCGGTAATGGCGATGGTCTTTAAGCGGATATCGTATCTTGACGTGCAGCGACAAGGGGAGAGAGGGATCGCGAATGGGATTGTTTGACGATGATTTTTATTCAACCAAAGTATCCAGGAAGAGCAAAAATGCCAGCGAGGACCGATCTGCGCGAACCAAGTGGCGAACAAAGTGGCGGACCAGCCGCCGGAGCAGAGGGCTGTCCACCTTCCAAATTTCCGCGATCAGCTCGGTCTGCAGCGCACTAATTGCCGTGATGCTGTTCAGCTTCATTACCGGTCATCCTGCCTCCACATCCCGGGTTACTCTGGTGAACGGCGGACATCAGCTGTCCTCGACGGAAGGGGACCCTTACGAGCGGATTATCCAAGCAGCCGAGAAGGTGCGTCCTGCTGTCGTAAGCGTGCTGACGCATAAAGAGACGGTGCTGCCGGAAGAGGAGGAGCTGGAGAACGAGGAAGAAGTCCTGCCTGAAGACGAAGAGGGATTGGAGCTTCCGGAAGGATTTGATTTCGGAGAGGAATTCGACTTCGGGGATGACTTCGGCGATTTCGGCGAATCTCAGGAGGATGCGCTGGGATCCGGTGTTATTTTCAAAAAGCTTGAAGGTAAGGCCTATATCATCACGAATAATCATGTCGTAGAGAATGCCGATTCCTTCGAGGTCGTTACGGTAACCGGTGAGAAGAAACAAGCAACGCTTGTCGGCACCGACCGTGTGAGTGATATTGCGGTGCTCTCGATTGACGCCAAAGGCATTGGCGATGTTGCCGAGTTCGGCGACTCCTCCAAGCTGCGGCTGGGCGAGACGGTCATTGCGATCGGGAACCCGCTCGGGCTGGGAGATACGCTGACCTCCGGCATCGTCAGTTATACGAACCGGATCATTCCGGTTTCGCTCAATCAGGACGGAAATTACGATTGGGAGCAGGAAGTGATTCAGACCGATGCCGCCATCAATGAGGGCAACAGCGGCGGTGCGTTGGTCGATCTCAATGGCCGGGTGATCGGCATTAATACGATGAAGATCGCGGATACCGGTGTGGAAGGCCTTGGGTTCGCCATTCCGGTAAATGAGATTACCGAGGTTGTTAAGGAGCTTATGCTGAAGGGCTACATTGCGCGTCCATACCTGGGTGTTTATACGGTGGATTTGGGCAATCCCTATGCGCCGCTGAGCAAGAAAGAGAAGGAAAATCTGAAGCTGCCGAAGAGTGTAACCGAGGGCGTGGTCGTACTGGATGCCCTGGGACCTGCAAAGGATGCGGGCCTTCAGCTGAACGACGTCATCGTGAAGCTGGACGGCAAGCCGATTAAGACCACCCTGGAGCTGCGCAAGCATTTGTACCGCAACACCAAGGTTGGCGGTGAGCTGGATGTAACATTCTACCGGAGTGGGAAGCTGCAATCGCTCAAGGTGAAGCTGGAAGAGAAGCCGGAGGAATAAGCTCCGGCTAGGCCTTAGACGAAAGAGATATGAAAATGGTTAAATGTCAGTCACTTGGCGGACTAAAGAGAGAGCGTGCAAAGCACGCTCTCTTGCTGTTTTACTGGGATTGAGGCAATGAGGCACTCCCTAGCGGTAATTTAACGTCATCTGGGGATAGGCCTCCCCGTTCGGCATATCTTGTCCCGAACATCGGTCTGATCAACTCCTCGTCGACGTTCGCCCGCCTCCACGAGTATGGATTCATCGAGGCTGCGCGTAGAGAGCGGGCTTCTATGAGCGTGGTATTGTCCCAGAATAACGAATAATCCTTTGCCGAAAAAACCAGGAGGAAGAATTTCGGGGAATATCGGGCCCGGAAGCGTGGCAGAATACATTGGAAGCCCGGATGCGGGGGTAATTCGGGTAAAAGCATTTCTTTTTCCCGCAGAGTGTGGTAGAACAGAAGAGTGGCTATACGGTTTGATAGAAACGCGGGCTCATAGGCGATAACAGAAAGGATGCATAGAATGTACGTCGTATGCAAAGAACATGTGGAACTGGCAATCGAAAATTTCGTGGATGAGTATGAGGATGCTCCAGATATCGTGAATTTGAAGGAGACGGAGTTTTCGGACTGGGACCCGCCGGTGAAGTGCGCGGAGTGCGAGAAGCATGCTGAATTTTTAGTTGTGTAACGTGAATATTTTAATTCATAAATAATGCGAATGAGAAAGCGTGATGATTTCACGCTTTTTTTGTTTAAGAGATCATGAAGGGAATAGAAGCAGCGAAGCTTTGGTGGACAGTCCTCCGTAGTGTATGATAGATGTATGGATTGCACGGAGGCGCCGATAACCTATCGTGAATGGAGACGATTAGAGATGGATGACTTCGGTAAAGTATGGGAAGAGGAGATCAAGCGGGCAGCCGATGAGGCTTACGAGAAGGAAATGGATGAAATCAACCGTCAGCTGAAGCAGGAAATCCTCATTGCGCTGATTGGCGACGTGAATACGGGCAAATCCTCAACCATGAATCGGATCGTGGGCGAAGAGGTGGCCGGCGTCGGGGCTGAGCCCGGGGAAACGACGGTGATTCATCCGCATAAATATAAGGATAATATATCTTTCATTGATACACCCGGGTTGAATGATGTGAATACCGCCAATTCGGAAGTGACCTTGAATTATTATAAACAGGCGGATATCGTGCTGTTCTTCCTCAACGCTGCAGGCACCGTCTTTTCGGAGGTGGAGAAGAGATCGTTTGAGAAAATTCAAGGCGTCAACCCGAACATCTTGATCGTGCTGAACAAAATTGATGCCGCGGATGAAATCGACCGCCTGGTGGCGCGGATCCGGAAGGAGACCGGAGGGGGCTATGAGGTTGTGCCGGTGTCTTCACGGACGGGCGAGAACATCGACCAGCTGCGGAGCAGCATTCTGGAGATGCTTAAAAAAAAGTCTAAAGACATCCTCTTTGCCAAAAGCATCAAGGAGAAGTCGGCGACCGCCAACGGTTGGATCATCGGAGCCTCGATCTCGGCAGGAGCAGTAGGCGCATCCCCCATTCCGGGATCGGATATCATTCCGATTACCGGCATTCAAGTGAGTCTCCTTACCCGGCTTGCGGTGCTATACAATAAGCCGATCAGCAAGGAGACGGCGAAAGAGCTCGTCATTGCCACGATATTCGGGAATATCGGGAAGAGCATTTTCCGGCAGATCGTGAAGGTATTCCCTGGCGCGGGATCGGTCGCCGGAGCGACGGTCGCGGGGGCTACGACCCTGGCGTTGGGATATGCTGTGAAATACGCTTACGAGCACAACATCCAGATCAATCCGGCGAATATTACAAAGCTCTATAAGAAATTCAGGGAGAAGGCCGAGACGGAATCGGAATCCATTTCCGAGTCGAAGTAAGCCAGCCGATGTCGAATATATACCACGTTAAACGGATGGAATAGAAAAAGGAGCCTTCGGCTCCTGATCATAGCTGCGTCAAAGCAGCGCTATTTATCATTGATTTACTTCGTGGCAGCCTCATAATCGGCTTTGGCCTTCTCCAGCATCGATTTCCAATCCGAAAAATCGGTTTCTCTTGAAACGTGACGGTCAAACAATTCGTCCGGAATGTTCTCGATATCTTCGTGCGTTTCCACTTGGAAGTTACCTTTTACGACAAAATCCCCAAAGCTGTTATAGGATGAATGTTTACGCATAAACGATTCATTGAACAGCTTTTCCAGAGAGATGTTATCCGGATCCTCCTGTACCGACTTTTGTCCTTGCAATTCCTTCAACAGATCATCAAACGACATGGGCTTTTGCTTTCTCAGAGTACCACTCCTATAAACTAATATTTGTGTTCAGTATAACATATCCGGAAATCTCATAAACATGGTGAGCTTTCTGGAAGGCTGGTTACCCCGTTATCTTCTTAACAAGGAAGACCAGGTTTGCTCCAGCCAGCTGTCGAATTCGTCCCCTTTGTCACCCTCGTACGTATCATAGATATCAATTCTCATCTTTTTTAACTTGTCTTTGAAGTCTTCATACTTGTGGTCACGGGGAAGGCTTTTTTTGATGCGCAGCAGCACTTTAGAAACGTCTTTCATCAGTTCGCCTTTTCGTCTTTCGGGCATCTGCACGTCCTCGCCAAAGGCAAGGAGCTTGTGATAGGCTGCTTCCCTTACTTGGTGAACCGCATCCGTATTCAGTCTATGCAGCAAAATATCGATGGATTTCTGATTTTTCCAATTTCCCAGCTCTTCAACGGCGTTTAACCGTTCTCTCCAATTGGCGCTCCGGTTAGCGGAGCTTTTCAGCTCTTCATAATTCGACGGCACGTCCGTCACAACCTCTTGATTGTCCAATCCGTTCATCTCCTTCATAGGTGGTATCAGGGGTTCCTAAAACCATATGTTCATTATGGGGTACCTTTATGATGACTGGCGTCCGCTGCATTGTCTGCCTGTTTGGTCCCTTTACTGGTATAAGGTTTGGGTTTACTCTTGGCTCTTCTCGCGCTGGCATCCCATCGACTCCAGCCTTTCTTGCCTGTGCCTCGGCCTGTTCCGCCCTTGCCCTTGGATTTACTCAACCCATCACTCCGTTACGATATATTCTTATCCCTATATGCTGATTCTTTACCAGCCCTGTTGAAATATACACTGTATTGGACCATATGTATAGGATACAACGGAAATAAACCTAAGAATCGAAATATATATGGATGGAATCCAACATTGATATGGTCTAGGGACGT
The DNA here is from genome assembly GCF_002741055.1 of Paenibacillus ihbetae. Taxonomy (NCBI): domain Bacteria; kingdom Bacillati; phylum Bacillota; class Bacilli; order Caryophanales; family Paenibacillaceae; genus Paenibacillus; species Paenibacillus ihbetae. The sequence goes on from NZ_CP016809.1 coordinate 3,277,567, forward strand.
CTTCGGTTGACTAATTTTTCCCAGCATGTTATCTTATTTTTGAACTGACCAGTCAGAACAAGAGACATTGAACTGAAATTTATGTGAAAGGGCAGACCCCATTGTGAGTAAAGAGAAAATTATCCAAGCAGCCATAGAAGTATTCTCCGAGAACGGATACCACCGCGCAAGCATGGACGAGATTTCCGCCCGCGCTCAGGTTGCCAAGGGGACGCTGTACTACAACTTCCCGGGCAAATCCCAGCTCTTCAAGACGGTCGTCAAGCAGGGCTTCGAGGATATTATGCGGCGGACCGAAGCGGATCTGAATTCCCCGCTGCCGATCAAAGAGATGATTATGCGGACCATCCGTCATCATCTGGATCTGTTTCTGGAATCCCGGCATTTTTCCCATATCGTATTCAATGAGATCTCGAACGGCATTGAGCAGGATGTCCTGGAAGAGCTGAAGGAGCTGAAGCGGACGCATATCGGCTTTCTGGCGAAGATCATTGAGGATGGCAAGTGTGAAGAGAATCTGTTCCGCGATGTCGATGCCAACCTGGCTGCGGTCAGCATGATCGGCACATTGGAGAGCGTATGTAATTATTATTTGAATCATCAAGAAGCCTATACCCGCGAAGACCTAGAGCAGTTTGCGTTCACGGTCATTACCCAAGGCCTGTTTATATCGGTTGAATAAACACGGCCTTCTTTTGTAAGCAGGCATGACTGACCAGTCAGTTCAAATCTTGAAGCGAAGATGGAGGTTATCGGTATGGAATGGAATCAGAACGGTTTGCTCCCATTGGAATGGTTCAGCAATATGCGTAAGAGTTCCCCCGTGGAAAAGGCTGGCGACAACGCATGGAACGTCTTCAGATATGAGGATGTGAAGGCGGTCTTCACCAACTATGAGGTCTTCTCGTCCCAAGGTGCGCCTTCTTCGGAGGACCCGATCGAGTCCAGCCTGCTGCGGCAGGATCCACCGAAGCACCGACAGCTTCGGAGACTGGTCTCCCATGCGTTTACGCCGCGGATGATCGAGTCACTTGCTCCCAAGATCGAGGAGATCACGAAGTCTCTGCTGGATGAAGCGGAGAAGAAGGGGCAGATGGACATCGTGGCGGATTTAGCGAGTCCCCTCCCGATCGTCGTCATTGCCGAGATGCTAGGCGTATCGCTGGAATACCGGGAACGCTTCAAGGCTTGGTCGGACGCTTTGGTTGGCGATAATTACGAAGCATATATCCAGTGCCAGCGCGAGATGAGTGAGTACTTCTCGGCCATCGCGGAGGACCGGCGCCGCCATCCGCAGGATGACCTGATTACGAAGCTGGTGGAAGCCCGTATCGATAACGAGTCATTGACCGAGCTTGAAATCATCGGCTTCTGCATCCTCCTGCTGGTGGCCGGCAATGAAACGACAACGAATTTGATCTCCTCTGCCGTTCTGGCCATCGATAGCTTGCCGGAGGTGCGGGCAGAGCTTCTCGCGGACCGATCACTCATACCGGGCGCACTGGAGGAAGTATTCCGTTATTTCTCGCCCGTACAGGTGATGTTCCGCCGCGTGAAGCAGGAGACGGAGCTGGGCGGGAAGACGCTGAGGGAGAACGAGCATGTGTATATCTGGATGGCTTCCGCCAATCATGACGAGGCGGTGTTCGAGCGTCCGGACGTATTCAACATTCACCGGAGTCCGAATCCGCATCTTGGACTCGGAAGCGGCATCCATTATTGCCTCGGCTCTCAGCTCGCGCGGATGGAATCACGCATTGCGATTGAGGCGCTGCTGGAGCGCTTCCCGGAGTATCGGCGCGACCGCTCGGCCCCGCTCACCCGGATGGACAGTACGATGATGTTTGCGCTGAAGGAGTTGCCTGTCATATTGCGCTGAGGGGCGGGAGGACGCCTTCAAGGTAAAGGCAAGCTAGAGAACTTGCTCAACCATAAGGGTTTGCCGGGAGGACATGTGCATGGAAGAGGGGGCGCCGGAGGCGGTGTGTTCAAAATGCCGGAGGTTGTGTGTGTTCAAATGAAGTGTGCGGGGTAGTTCTGATGTTTACATCAGAAAGTCCGACTGCACCAGCTTCTTGTAACGACGATGAACAGCAACTGAAAATAACGATGGATGGAGAGCCGCGGGTTGCGGTTCTTTTTATTTCATGAGTGGGTGGAAACGACAGGCTTCGTACGGGAGGGAGGTAAGACGGCGTCTTTCTTTCCGTGCAGGGGTTACAATGGTAGAATGAACGTCAGAACAGTATAGACAAGGAGCGAAATTATCGCATGAATATACAGATTGTATGCGTAGGCAAGCTGAAGGAGAAATATCTGGTTCAGGGCATTGCGGAATACAGCAAGCGCCTGGCGCCTTATGTGCGTCTGTCGGTGCACGAAGTGCCTGACGAGAAAGCGCCGGAGAACATGAGCGAGGCGGAGATGCGTCAAGTGCAGGAGAAGGAGGGCGCGGGCATTCTCGGCCACATCAAGCCGGACGCCCACGTGATCGCGCTCGCGATCGGCGGACAGCTGTGGTCCAGCGAGGATCTGGCCGCCCATATCGACAAGCTGGGCACCTACGGTACCAGCACCGTCGCCTTCGTGATCGGCGGCTCGAACGGTCTCTCCGAGGCCGTGCTGAAGCGTGCCCAAACGAAGCTCAGCTTCGGGCGCATGACCTTGCCTCACCAGCTGATGCGGCTGGTGTTGGTGGAGCAGATTTACCGAGCGGTGAAGATTAATCGGGGGGAACCGTACCATAAATAACGGCAAGTTATTAAATATGCCCCCCTTTAAGTAAGCAGGTTTAATAAATAAACAGGCTACTTGCAGAGGAGCATACCAGTTATCGTGGATGCCGAATTTTTTGGTGTCCTTTATAAGGGTTTTACCACATCATCTGAATCAGTGGAGTAAGCCAGCTCTTTCTGTGCTTCCAGAGCGGCCAGTCTGTCCAGCAGGGCTGCCCGGATTTGCTCATAGGCATCGCTGCCCAACGCCATACGTATCGGCCCATCTCCCTGGTCGACACGGTGGATAATCTGCTGCGCCATTTTATCCGGATCGCCGACAACCATTTGATTGAACATGCTCATATCTATACCAGGCAGTTCTCCCTTCATCAGGCTAACGAATCGGCCTGCCTCCGTATCCCGGTATTCGTCCATCCGCTCGCCGAATACGGCGTTGCTTGTAATGAAATTCGTTCGGATTCCGCCGGGCTCCACCATAGTGGTCTTAATATTGAACGGAGCCACTTCCTTAGCTAGCGCTTCAAAGGCTCCTTCGACCGCCCATTTCGAAGAGCAATACAGTCCCATACCCGGAATAGAATAATGACCCGCCATACTCGAAATCTGTACCATGTGACCGCCGCCCTGCTTACGGAAGAAGGGCAGGAAAGCACGCGCTACACGCAGAGAGCCAAGCACATTGGTCATAAACTGATGTTCAATTTGCTTATCGCTTGCTTCTTCCACTGCGCCATACAAGCCATAGGCTGCATTATTGACAAACACATCGATCGTGCCCAGTTCTAAAAATGCACGCTCCACCACTTCAGCAATTTGTTGAGAGTTTGTCAGATCTAAATTAGCCTGCCAAAGCCCAGAGCCATACTGTGCCTGCAGATCATCCAGCACCCCCGGCTTGCGTACCGTTGCGGCTACACGGTCCCCTCTATCCAGCAACCGGCGAGTTATACATGAACCCAAGCCTCCTGATGCTCCTGTAATAAACCAAGTTTGCATGCTAAACACCCTCCAATCGTTGTCATCCACCGAATTATACAAACAACTAGAGGGAGCTAGCCACAGCACGTCTATTCTATTAATGGGAGTAACAGTCTACGGTAGCTGCCTGTCCTGCTCAAGTAAACGCAATAATCTCTCTTCCGTACCTGAACCGGGCACCGGAACAAAGAAACACCAGTGCAGTGCCGGGTCATTATCGATTACAGCCGCGGAATGGAGCTCAAACTCCATCTCCTGTGCGTTAGGAACACGGAATAAAGCGGTGGCTACACGTTTTTGTTTGATTTCATATAGCTCCCAGAAATGCACGAATTCCGGGCTTTCCCGCCTCAAGCGTTCGAACCGTTCCATATATAACGGGTTGTTCTTGTATAGATCGAAGCCTGCCCGCAGAACAGCTACAGCGTAACGGGCAAAGCCTTCCCAATTCACCAGTCTGTTGCGGTAATCCGGCTTTAAAAACATAATGTCCATCATATTCCGTTCGTTGTCCGGCAGACTGCCGAAATCGGCTACGATCAGTTCTGCCGCTCGATTCCAGGCGATAATATCCGTACCTTCGTCTGTGATAAAAGAAGGATAATGCAGTTGATTTACGATTTTCTGCAGAACTCCCGTATCCGGCCCACCGTTATTTGGCACTGTGACGACGCTCGTCACATCTACATTGGCCAGATCGAATAGATGCTTCTGCTCGTCTTCGTCAAGCTGAAGCGCTTTGCTGATACTTAGCAGCACTTCCGGCGAAGGATTAACCTCCTTGCCTTGCTCCAGCCAGGCATAGTAAGTCACGCTTATATTGGCAAGATAAGAGACTTCTTCTCTTCGAAGTCCCGGAGTGCGTCTTCGTCCGGGCAGCGGCTGGATCCCTGCCTCTGAAGGCTGTAACCGTTCTCTGCGCGATTTAAGGAAGTCACCCAATGCGGACGGAGAATGATTCTTTTTCAAATGGGTCACCTCATTTACTTATCTATTTACTCATAGGGAAGATGCAAATTGCTAGTACCACATGGACCAAAAGAACGTTATATATGATTATTATAATCTCTGTTGAATGCCGTTTCTACAAAAGAGAAACACAACGAGCACAGAGGCTGTTAATCCCGCTAATAGTATAAACATGATGTGGTTGACTTCCCCCCACCGACAGTACAATGAAGATAATTTACGTCAGAGACGCTTAAATTAGGAGGTTGGCTTCTTGAACAAATATATATATCGAAATAAGCTGGCAGTAGTCACTGGTGCTTCATCTGGAATCGGGAAAGCGTATGCCAAAGAACTGGCGGCACGAGGAAGTCATGTCGTTCTGGCAGCGCGCTCCAAGGACAAGCTGGATGCAATGGCAAGGGAAATCAACCGCCAGTACGGCGTACAGGCTTATGCGCTCGCTTGCGATTTGTCCAAAGCGAATGCCCCGCGTCAGCTGGCCGAACAAATATCCCAACTGGGCTTGTCGGTCGATATTCTCATCAACAACGCAGGCGTTGGCACTTATGGCCGTTTCGAGGAAATAGACCCGGAGCGCGAGCAGGAGGAGATTCTGTTGAATACGGCTGCGTTAGTCGATCTTACGCATCGGCTGCTGCCCGATATGCTGAGGAGAAAGGATGGAGTCATCGTTAACGTAGCTTCGATGGCTGCGTTCATGCCTTGTGCATATTCTGCAGTTTATGGGGGTACCAAGGCATTTGTATTGTCCTTCTCTGAGGCGCTATGGGCGGAGACGCGCGGGCGTGGTATGCGCGTGCTCGCACTGTGCCCGGGTGCAACAGAGACGGGATTTTTCGATGCGGTCGGCAGCGAGGAGATGGGAGCAGGTCAGAAGCTCTCGACCCCGGAAAAGGTTGTACAGGCCGGATTCCGCGGAATTGACCAGGGGCGCAGCTATATCATCGATGGCCGTAGCAATTACTTTATGGCTCTAATGATCCGACTTTTCAGCAGGCGCAGGGTGGCTTTAATCATGGAACGTATGTCAAAACCAAAAAGGCACTGATAGCGGGATCCGGTTCTTGACTTAGAGTCTCGATGCACTTGAAGATCACCAACAGTAAATCATATAGATATCATTTAACCATAAAACTCTTCATGGAGACTGGTCTTTCCAAGAAGAGTTTTTCGCCGTTAGGCCTGTTAAGCTGTGAGGCCAAAGGGCGTTCGCTTATGAAACAATGCATTTAGTTCGCTAATTCCGCTTTCCCCCATTCGAATAGATCTCCCTGCTCTTCCCGTGATGCAATGCATATGTTTTTCAACCGCCCTCCGTCTGTTCATCGGTGACCTACTCGATCAGCACCCCTCTAAGAGATTGTACTGAATAATTTGCCGTCTTCGTACATTACAAGTGGAAAACAAGGCTTTCCCAGTGTTGTATACCGGTAAATATTATATTCTTTTTCATCATTTCAAGGTCGATGATGTTATTATTTTTGATGCTGCTGTCACAAATTGAGCTGCATTGGTGTTTTAAGAGTGTAGGCAGGAGGAGGTAAGTTTTTGGATAGTCATTACAGAGAGTATAAATCAAACACAGAAGAAATTGAGATGCTGGTTGAAAGGACTAAGCTTGGTGATAAGGAAGCTTTCGCTTCAATTATAAGAAACTTTGAAAAACCAATGTATATCTATTGTTACCATATACTCAAAAACAAGGAAGAAGCCGAGGATGCTCTACAAGAAATATTTATTAAAGTGTATGAACAGATACATAAGTATCGTCCAAATATGAGTTTCTCGGCATGGCTGTACAAAATTGCCTACAATTACAGTCTGAATCAAATCCGCAGCAAAAAAAGGTGGTTTCGTTTTATAGATCGTTATAAATATGATCAGCCTGAGACCTCGACTCAGCAAATAGACAGTCAAACGACACTGAAGGATTTTCTAAATTCACTGACGATCGAAGAGAGACATATATTAGTTCTCCGGGCGATTCATCGATATAACTTCAACGAGATTAGTGAAATCATGAATATGAAACCGGCAACCGTGCGCAAAAAGTATGAACGCCTTCGCAAAAAACTGCAGACGAAGGAAGTTAATGAAGGAGGAACAGTGAATGCGTCGATCACCTAATCCATCTAAAATCGCAAGTATTCACCAAGTGGAGCAAATGATTCGGGATACGGAGACGCCAGAGTACAGCATGAGTCAACGGATTGTCGAAAAACTTGAATCCAAAAGCATGCCACCACAAAAACCGATCTTCACAAGAAGAGTGGGAGTCATCGCAGCGGCGTTGGTTGCTTTTTGTGTGTCTCTAACTCCTGTCATGGCTCAAGCCATAGAGCGGCTATCTTTGTTTGAATATATTAATCCGTTTGCCAAAGAAATGAAAAGTAGTCCAAATGAGAAGGTGGATACCATTTATTCACGAGATTTGGATGGGAATAAGAAATTTCATACGGGGATGATTCCCTTTGAGGACATTGAGGACCAGGAGTTTAAAAGCCAGCTGCAAAAGGTTTGGGATGAGATTTTCCCTCAAGGAGAAGGAATTAATGATGTGATTATGTACGAATATAAACCGAACACATTTCACATAGAGGCGCGAAACGAAAATAATTCCGTCGAATTTGACCAAGGTAAATGGTATTATGCGCAGCAAACGATTGAAGAGGAGCAGGTTCCAGATGCAACAAAGGATGCAGCGGACCAAGCTTTTCATAAAGTTGGGGATTTTAAAGAAAGTGAACGGTCAGTAAGTCAAATGATCTTAAGACCCGATCAAAATCCGGTGTATAAGTTCGTGTATCATACACACAAGGGTTCTATCCTCATTGATGTACAAAAAAATACGAATCAGATCACAAGAGTTGTTGCTTTTCCGCTGTCGGATCAACTTAATCAATTGGATGATAAAAATAAATATCATGACTTAGTTGAGAAAACAAAAGCAATTGAGCTGGACAAGATTCATGAGGAAGCAGTGAAGCAAGCTAAGGCATGGATGAATTTGGATTTGGCTGATTATAACGTAGCCAAACTTGAATCACGGTTTGATACATTAACGTTCACAAAAGAGGGTTCTCCAGACGTGACTGCGTTGTTTACCTCTAAAGGAACGATCTATTCTATTAAAATTGAGCTAAAGCAATTATCTGAAAAAGGTACGGACTAATCAGAAGGTGCAGGGTTTAAGCTGAATTAAATGGCAAAAGCTGTCCTGCCTGGCAGGTTGAAGGTGCTGCTCTGCCCGTCTAAGGCAGAGAGAGGGGGTGATGACTACTGGTCTTCTATAGATTTATTTCATCGTGACTGAAGCATTCCATTAAAAAGCTGTGGGTAATAAAATTATAAAGGAGTTTATTCGTATGAACAAAAAAATAATTTTTCCTATCATCGGAGCAGCCTTGTTATCGGGAAGTCTGCTTGGATATGATACACCGATTCAGGATAATTCTCTTAACAACGAGAATGTGAACATTAAGCAAGATGCTAAATCTGAGCAGACGCTTATGCAAAAGGCCCAGGGTAAGCTTAAAGAATTGACAGGAAATACGTATACGTTGATTCAAGGAACTGCTGCAAAAGAATCTATCCATTTAAAAAGAGAGAACTTCAAGGACGATATCATCGCCTATAAAGCTAACGGAAAGCTCGAAATGATCAGTATTAAAATCAATTATGAAGATTTAAACGGTGGGAAATATCAAACCAAACTGAAGGAATCGTGGGAAGCTTTGTTCCCAGGGGAAGAACCGAAGTATGTGAATATCTCAGAGTCAATCTACTATGTGGGCACCATCTCATCGAATGCTATACAAAATAAGCAGATTTATATGCAACAGAATGGCGAGGCTTATGGCGTAAATTATGCTCCTGACGATGCCCCGGCAAGCGTGCAGAAGGAGGCTGATCTGGTTCTGTCCAAGCTTACCGATGGAAAGGTCAAGCAGGGTGCTAAGTTGGATCGTATGTATGTCCTTGATGGCAAACCCAATGTGTATCAATATAAGTATAAATCAAAAACGATGAACGTGACCTTTGCCATTGAAGAACAAACCCTGGAACTGCTCCAAGCAGATGTAAATCATACCGATGGTAAAGGGGTAGACGGTTATGAAGAATTCCAGAAAAGAGAAAAAGAAAAAAGTGAAAAGATTAAGAAGTTGACGTTAGACACTTTGATGAAGAACGCAGTGAAAGACGCAAAAACGATGCTTAACCTGGATTTGAAAGGGTATAAGGCAGCAAGAGGGGCGAATGCATGGGATGAGGATTATATGACGTTCACCAAAGAAGGGGCTCCTTCAGTTACTGCTAGATTTAATAAAGACGGATCGTTTAGCAGCTTTACCATTGATAAGTATAATCAGACAATCGATTTTTACGGAATGACCATCGCTGGTCCCCCAAATGAAGAACCCAAATTGTTAATTGACTGATATGTATGGAAAAGCAGCTTGGAGATGCACTTAAATTTCAGTATAACCATGAGGTAGCCAAAGAAAGGAATTCATCGATATGAACAAAAAGAAAATTTTCTCTATACTCGGGGTAGCCTTATTATCAGGAAGTTTGCTGGGATGCCAAACACCCGTTGAGGCAGATTCGCCTAACAAAGTAAATATCAATGCTTCACAGAACGTTAAGGCGGATCAGAAGCTTATGCAGCAGGCTCAGGATAAACTGAAAGAGCTAACAGGAAATACCTATAAGTTAATTCAGGGAACAGCCATGAAAGATTTAGTGAGTTTTAAAAGAGAGAATTTCAAATATGATGTTATTACTTATAAAAAGAATGGAAAGCTTGAAAGCATCAATATTAACGTCAACTATGAAGATTTAAATGGCGGAAAATATCAAACTGAGCTGGGGAAAACGTGGGAAGCTTTGTTCCCAGGGGAAGCACCAAAGTATGTGAGTATCTCAGAGTCAAACTACAGTGTGGGTACGATCTCATCGAATGCCAAGCAAAATAAACAAGTTTATATGACAGAGAAGGAGCAGGCTCATGGTGTGAATTATGCTCCTGATGATGCCCCGGCAAGCGTGGAGAAGAAGGCTGCTCAGGTATTATCCAAGCTCACCAATGGAAAGGTTAAGCAGGGGGCTAAGTTGGATCGTGTGTTTGTCCGTGATGGCAAACCGAATGTGTATCAATATAAGTATAAATCCAAAACGATGAATGCGAGCTTTGCCATTGAAGAAAAAACGCTGGAACTGCTTCAAGCAGGCGTATATCATAGTAATGGTAAAAGCATAGATAATTACAAAGAATTCCAAAATAATGAAAAAGAAAAAGATGCAAAGATCAAGAAGCTGACATTGGATACATTAATGAAGAATGCAGTGAAAGATGCAAAAACGATGCTAAATCTGGATTTGAAAGGATATAAGGGAGCAAGAGGAACAAATGCATGGGACAAGGATCAAATGACGTTCACCAAAAAAGGGGCTCCCACAGTCATTGCCACAGTGGATGCAGACGGATCGTTTAACGAATTTATAGTAGAGAAGAATGGCCAGCATCTCAGTTTCGGCGGAAACACGATCGTAGGGCCTGCAAATGAGGAACCAAAAGTATTAATCAACTAATTCTAAATGTGGAAATCTTGATATTTTTGAAATCGGCACAAAAACTTGAAGCAGGCGAGCGGATGTCATAAGTAGGGAAAGTTTTTTGGCGAATCAATAATGGATGCTTTTTTGTTAATAAAGAATGCATCCATTATTGAAGCCAATTTGCGTCACGACAACTGTAGATTGGCTGATCAGCGTTATGGGAGTAGTTTCTTATACAAGTGGTTATTCAACGGTGTTTTTCGTTGCTTTATACATATTTTCTGTGTATTTGTCGATTTCGTCTCGTGACATGCGCAAGCGGGCCACAGAAGAACCATATCCAATTTCCATTGTTCCTTTTGCTAATTCGTCGAAGATTCCATCCGCGAAGGCGTTTAACGGCTCGCCATGCGTATGCAATCCCGCACCGCCTAAATCTGTATTTACTGCCGGGGGAGCGACTTCGATAACTTCGACAGACGTATCGGACAGCTGATGCCTTAGACTCATCGTAAACGAATGAAGTGCCGCTTTCGTTGCTGAATAGATCGGAGCTATCGCTAAAGGTGTAAAAGCTAACCCAGATGTTACGTTAATAATGGTGGTCGCCGATTCTTTATTTGCAAAAAACGGAGCAAAGAGCATAGAGAGATGGAGCGGTGCTTCAAGGTTCGTTATGATTTCTTTGTTATAATAGCTCCAATTGTTTGTCGCATCTGCTTTCAATACGTTAAAACGTTGCTGGATCCCTGCATTATTTACTAACACATTTACTTCTGGATAGTTTGTTGTTACCCAGTCAAACAATGCTGCACGCTCGGATTCCTTATTCAAATCGCTTACGCGGGTTATCAGGCTTGGAAGTTTTTCTTTCGCATGGTGAAGGGCATTTTCCCGCCGTCCAGTAACGATGACTTTATTTCCAGCCTTAATAAACCTTTCTGCAAAGGCTAATCCGATTCCAGCACTTCCACCTGTAATGAGAATTGTATTCCCTGAAAGATTCATGATCGTTCCTCCCTGATTCGATTTGTATAGCGCTTTATTTTTTCATCAATACCTTGCAAGGAGTCTGTCATTAACGAAATCTCATCCAGCACGGTCTGTTTGTGTTTTGTCATCATTTCAAGTCGACGTTCAATTGTGGTGTCCCCTTCTTGGATCCAATCCATGTACTGCTTAATTTCCCTTATTGGCATACGCGTATTCTTTAAGCAAATGACGGTTTGAAGGAGCGCCATTTGGACTTCTGAAAATAACCGCCTGCCTGCTTCATCACGCTCAATTCGTGGCAGGAGCCCTTTTTTTTTCGTAATAACGCAATGTTGATTCTGGAATATTGAATTTGGCTGAAACTTCGCTAATGGAACAATACTTCATTTGAAGGCCTCCAAATCTTACATTTCAATGTCGACAAGAATAGGATACGACTTAAACCATGGTTTAAGTCAACCGTTAGTTTTCATGCGTGCATATGCCGTTTTAGACAGCGGTGAACCGGGTTGGTCCCACCTTAAATGCCCCAGTGCCGGATCTCCTTACATGTCGGCATATTCCAGATTGTTTTGTGTGATACTAACCGAAACATCAAGGATAGGGGTCAATGAAGTGATGAATGAATATCAACCGGGACAGATTGTGTATGTAATCATTCGTAACCCGCATGTTCAGGGTGTCGCGAATGTCCAGGAAGCTGCCGTAGTGAATGATCCGGATTCGCCGGGAAATTATGCGCTATTTATTTATGAGACGTATTATCCATTGAACGATGAGGTTGCGGTGTACCCGACAGCAAGTGAAGCTGAGCACGCCTATAGAGAGGCATTCGGTTTATCTGACATGGGGGCGTATTATGGTTAAGCCATTTGTGCCTCAACTCGTATATGTAGAGCCAAGGGCATTGGATTATCCGTTGGGAAGAGAATTAATATCCAAGTTTGAAACCATGGGCATCGAAATCCGCGAGACGACCTCACATAACCAAATTCGGAACCTGCCTGGAGACAATGATTTTCAAAAATATCGAATAGCAAAGTCAACATTAGTTGTCGGGGTTAGGAAAACCTTGAAATTCGATACTTCAAAGCCTTCGGCAGAGTTTGCTATTCCGTTTGCAACAGGGTGCATGGGCCATTGTCATTATTGTTATTTACAAACGACGATGGGAAGTAAGCCGTACATTCGGACTTATGTCAATATTGACGACATATTTGAAGCTGCGGACCAATATATGAAAGAGCGAGCCCCTGAGATTACAAGGTTTGAAGCATCATGTACATCGGATATCGCGGGTATTGATCACTTAACCCATACGCTCAAGAAGGCTATCGAATATTTTGGCAAGTCTGACTTGGGACAATTACGCTTCGTAACGAAGTTTGCTCATATTGATCATTTACTTGATGCCAAGCATAATGGGCGGACTCGCTTTCGATTTAGTATGAATGACGATTATATTATTAAAAATTTTGAACCGGGTACATCCAGACAGGAAGAGAGGATCGAAGCCGCCAGAAAGGTTGGGGAGGCAGGATATCCATTAGGTTTCATTATTGCCCCTATATATTTGCATGATGGATGGAAAGAGGGCTATAAGGATATGTTCGAGAAATTAGAATCCGCACTTACCCACTCTTCCAAAAAGGATTTGACCTTCGAGCTGATTCAGCATCGCTTTACTAAACCAGCGAAGAATGTCATACAGAAAAACTATCCGATGACGAAGCTGGAACTTGATGAAACGAAGCGGAAGTGGAAGTGGGGGCGGTACGGGATTGGAAAATACGTGTACACTGATCAAGAGCAGGAGGATATTAAAGATACGCTAGGCAGGTATATCCAGACTTATTTCCCTAATGCGAAAATTGAATATTTTACGTAATTAAGCGAATTGAATAAAGATACGCCAAAGAAGAAAGGCACTTGATGGGGTGCCTTTTTGATTTCTCTCTATAGATGTTAGGATGAGCTGGACGCTAAATAGCGGCAAGTTTTTAAGCCAAAAGGTCACGGCCGGCTTTAGAACCTAATAATCACGTTACCTTTTTTACGCTCGGTCTCTACATATTTGTGGGCATCCGGCAGAAGCTCCAAAGGATATCGACGATCAATCGCGACGTTCAGCGTTCTACTTCTTGCGAGTTCCATAAGAAATGACAAATTAGCTTTGTTTTGCATCAGTCCGGCTGTTGCAAAAACAGCTCTTTTGCCTTGTAACAGAGATGTCCATATCATCTGCAACAGGACAGACAACCTGGGCGCGGTCGTCAGATAGACTCCCTTGGCAGTTAGCACACGCTTACAAGCCGAGAAGGAGCGCTTGCCTACGGCATCAAAAACGACATCATAGGCTTTGTCTGCTTTCGTGAAGTCTTCCCGAGTATAATCGATAACGAAGTCCGCTCCTGCTTGTCTAACCAGATCTTCGTTGGCGGCAGAGCAGACACCGGTTACTTCAGCGCCATAGTATTTGGCTAATTGCACAGCGTAAATGCCCACAGCCCCCGAGGCGCCATTAATCAGCACTTTCTGTCCCCTCTGCAGCTTTGCCTTATCTCTTAGAAACGTCAATGCGGTAGCACCCCCGTCACAGACGCCGACGGCTTCTTCAAAGGCGAGGTTGTCCGGTATAACCGCTAGGGGACTATCTTCGGAAAGACACTTATATTCGGCATACGCACCGAAGTTTTTGACGCTCATGCCCAAGACGCGATCCCCTGGCTTAAAATGCTGCACTTCCTTGCCGACCGCTTCGATCACACCAGCTAATTCAGTTCCTCCTACCGCAAATTTCGGCCTGGATAGCCCGTATAACAGTTTAATCATAAACGGATTGCCCTTGCGAAAGGCACAGTCCGACGGCCCTACTTTGGCAGCTTGAATACGTATGAGCAGCTCTTTGCTTCCAGGCGATGGTTTCGCGATTTCTTGCAGAACAATCACTTCCGGTGGACCATACGAATTTTGAACCATGGCTCTCATGGGTTTCCCCCTCCTAACGGTAATTTTACTGCAACGGACATTTACAAGAGGCTCCCAACGTAAGAAAATGGGTAGAGAAAGCAAAAGCGGAGAAGGAGATGAAAGCAGGAAAACAATGGAGGATATTCTGTACAAATACATGTCGAGATGGACGACTCTTAGCAAGGAAGATCAGCAAGCCATAGTGAACGAAATCCGTTTGGAAGAGTTTCCAAAGGGAACCGTCCTCTTTAACCAAGGAGATATCCCGACAGCATGCTATTTCATCTTGAAAGGCTGTGTAAGGCAGTATTCGATCGATGCGGATGGCAGAGAGGTCACGTCAAATTTTTATACCGAAGAGCAAGCCATCGCGATTTTCAGCCATCACAAACAAGATAAGTCTTCCGATTACACTTTCGTGTGCGCCGAAGATTCGGTTATGGTTGTTGGCGCTCTGGATAAGGAACAGGACATGTATACCAAACACCCTCAATTGGAATCCATGACCCGCAGGATGATGGAGGAGAACTTTAGTCAGGTCCAAGATGAATTCGCTGCTTTTATCGCTTCTTCGCCTGAAGAACGCGTCAAGACACTTCTCATGAAACGCCGCTCTCTCATTGACCGGGTACCCCAGCATCAACTGGCCAGTTATCTCGGCATTACGCCAGAGTCGCTAAGCCGAATTAAGAAGAGAATCCAGTAAGATCTTAACTGATTCGACCCCCTAATTATAACCAGGGGGATATTTACTTGCATTGACTTAAATCAATAGACGAGTCTGGATATGCAGAAAGGGCCCCTTCCTTCCAGGGCCCTTTTAAACTTGCCGGTACAGACAGCGCGAAGAACCATACCATAAGTAACAGCGAAAAGTTAGATTCGAATAAGAGCCTTTCAGGGCATAGAAGAGACTGCGGAAAATTGCTGGATTTTCAATGGCTCTGTAAGCTGCCGTTTATTTTGATACAGGAAGGTTCCGGGCCTCAACCCTTCGATAACGTGCAGCCCCAATTAGCATTGGAATGGAGATTAGAAGACTGACCACAACCGGAACAATGGAACCTTCAAGTCCGAAATCGCCCCCTGTGAGAAGTGTGGTACCGTTCACCTCTACAGTAAATAGACCGGCAGATGAGTGTCCGGAAACAGGAATGCCTAGCAACTCCTCAATAGCATTCCACGAAAAATGCAGTCCCATGGCAAACCACAAGTTCCGCCGCCACAGGAAGGCGGCACCGAGCAGAACGCCTGCTTCCAGGGCTATGGCGAACGAGCTCCATAATGTTGCCCCTGTATTGCCAAGATGGGCAATACCGAAGAATAGTGAGGTCACAGCGAGTGCGAGCGGTTTTCCCCAAAATCGATCAATGGCTTGAAACACAAGTCCGCGAAAGATAAGCTCCTCGACAATGGCTGCTCCTAAAGCTGCTCCAATGGAAGACGTCAGAACTGAACCCACACTCGCAGAACTTGCCCACTGAAAGGAGTAACCTCCCAGAGCCATAATAATAAAGACGGAGCCTGCAATAAAGATTGTCCCGGTAAGTACGCCCAGCAAGGCCTCAATCCCTGCGCGTTGTCTAGCTATCTCTGGAGTGGAACGCCGGGCCAGGTATGTCAGGGTGAGCTTATAAACCAAGATGGCCAGCAACCCCATTACTAGTGTAAGGGCAAGGGAGATCACCCCATCCACTCGCTCTGTCAGCTGCCGGAACAACGTATCGATAAGAACAATACCGATAGCTCCTACAAGCATCCAGACGATTGGAAAGCGCCAAAATGAACTCCAAGCACTTAACTTCCTGCCATTCTGCTTCTGCAGAAGTTCTTTATTTCCGGACATTTTTTTCTTCATTTCTTATCGCCTCTTCTATTGTTTGATGCTCAGAGTATAGGCTGAAAAAGTCATAAAGAGACAGTGCGCTTTGGTCATCATTTAATCTATGGCTATTGAGAAAAAAGCCGGTAACTCTAATGAGTTACCAGCTTCTTGGGAATCAGCTTATGAATGATCCAGCATTCCCGAATCCCGGGCTTTACGGGCGGCCTCGCGCCTACCTTTCACATTCAGCTTTGAATAAATCGTGGAGATATAATTTTTGACTGTTCCTTCACTAAGATACAGCGACTCGGCAATGTCTTGATTACGCAGGCCAGAAGCCAGCTTATGCAGCACTTCCATTTCACGGGCGGTGAGCCCAAATTCGTTACTTTTTGCAGGGGCAGCATTGTTGATGGTCTGGATCATTTTACTCGCCATTTCCTGCGAAATTAAAGTCCCTCCCGCCTGAACCACCCGTATGCCTGCAGCCAGGTCTCTGGGATGAAGGGCTTTGAGCAGATAACCTTCTGCTCCATGGCTTAACGCTGCTAGCACATACTCTACTTCCTTATAGGAGGTTAGCATGATGATTTTAGTTGCAGGCATTTGCTCTTTAATCAGGGCTGTTGCGGCGACGCCGTCCACGACAGGCATATTGATATCCATCAACACGATATCCGGCAAAAACTGCTCACAGCCCTTCAGTGCCTCCTCGCCATTCCTGGCCAAACCGACAATTTCCAAATCCGGTTCCATGGACAACACGATATGTAAACTTTCGAGAATCAATTCTTGATCATCAGCAATCAGCACCTTAATTTTCTCCAAGCGGCATCACTCCTTTCAGCGGGATTTCGCATCGGACTTCGGTTACTGCTGGAGTTCCCTTCCCGGACGACAGGTGCAAGCTGCCTCCCAACCGCTCAACCCTGTGCTTCATCGTGGTCAAGCCGAAGCCGTAATTGAGCTTGTCGATCGGCTTGCCGTTATTTCGAACGGACAATTGCAGATGGCTCTCGGAAAATTTAAGCTCCAGATCAAGCTGAGATGCCTTTCCATGCTTTATTGCATTCGTAAAGGACTCCTGGATGACCCGAAGGATTGTTTGCCGTACTTCAAAACGTATGGACCGCTCTGTCCCCGGCAGACTCAAAGTCAGGGCCGTACCCGTGTGCTCCCGGAAACGGGCCGCAAGGGATTCAACCTGTCGGATCAGACTGGATTCCTCTTCTCCCCCCATCTCGTGTACGATGTTTCTCATATCGTCCAGATTTTTCTCAGCCAATGCCCTTAAGCGTATTAACCGATCTTTGGCCTCGGCAGGCTTGCTATCCATAAGGGCAATAGAAGCATCAAGACTCAGGATGAGTGAGATAAAGGAATGACCCAGCGTATCATGAAGCTCCTTGGACATGCGGTTGCGTTCTTCAAGCAAAGTCATTTTCTCGATCTCGGCCGAATAGTGAGTTAAGAGCTTATTTTGATGCTCTACTTCGGCTACCAGTTTATTCTTCTGATCATACGCATTGGCTACGAGGCTTGCCCACATGCCGATGAAGCAGAATAGCAGATTGTCTGCTCCGATACTTAGGGGTTGCTCCCAAGATAATCTGAGGTGAGATTGAAAGGAAAATGGAATGAAAACAACGACGGGGATGATCCAAAGGGTTTGCTTAGTCAATAAGTACCCCATTGTAAGACTCGGCAGCAAATAGTCCGCTTTTGAAGTCAGATCCGGATCAATCACAGAATGCACATAATAAGAACCGCCTAGTAACAGCTCTAGTATACAAAACCAGACTTTGTTCATCCGGCGCCCAGGAAACCAGAACAGCAAAGGGACGCCAAGGGCTGCGCCCAGCCAGATCACATTTAATAACGTTCGGATCGAAAGCTCACTTACCGCCAGAGCCTGGGACAACAGCAAAATATAATGGTACAAACGAAGAGCGAATATACCCCAATCCATGAACGATAATATTTTTTTCATAACATCATTTTACAGGAAATCTACAAACTTGGAACCTCGCATACCAGCCAGTAAAATAAAACTCGGCATAGACAGTAGCAGTTCAATACGATAACCTACGGTCGTCCCAACCGCCATAAATGTCTTTAATGGTTTATTGTGTGTCAAAGGCGGATCGCCACTTGCGAGTATGCCTTCGATTTAATCATGGCATCGCAAATAAGGTGAAGGAATCGAACTAAGCCCCAAAAATTCTAAAACGCTACTGACATGACGTTGTCAATAGCGTTTTTTTATTATTGGACATGTAAATGTAATAAGTAAAAAGCATGTTTTACAACGGCTGTGGGGCACAGCCAAACCCATTATTAGGAAGGATGATATGTTGTGAATTTCGCTTCTGTACGCATCATTACTGACGACGTGGATCGTCTCGTCGAGTTCTATGAGAAAGTCATGGGGGTTTCGGCGGAGCGACCCGCGCCCGTATTTGCCGAACTCGTCTTGCCATCATGCACCCTTGCCATCGGCCACTCCCAGACGGCGCAGCTATTCGGTGCCGGTTCCGTAGCGGGGGCCAATAATCGCACTGTCATTATTGAGTTCCGCGTCGATGATGTCGAAGCCGAATATGTGCGCTTGAAGCCATTTGTCGATCATTGGGTAAAGGAACCGACCACGATGCCGTGGGGGAACCGTTCTATGCTGTTCCGCGATCCCGATGGCAATCTGCTGAACTTCTTCGAGCCGGTGACCGAGGATGCGATTAGGCGGTTCAAAGGTAGACATTGACGAACGCTTTTGGGTTGTATCTTATTGTGGAGGCTGAATGGAGCCGATCAGCTCATCCAATTCGGACTGTAATTGCAGACGGAGTTTCTCTACGATTGAAAAATCAGTGGCCGCAACATAGTAGGCTTTAATCTGAGAATCGATGGCTTCGGCTTCCGCCAGATGGGAGGTGGCCTCTTTCATCTTTGCCGAATAGCGTACTTTGATAGCCGCTATTTCGTTAGCATAGGCTTCATCGGTTCCAGGAGCTATCGTCCGTGTATACATATCCAGGATCTCATCCCCGTCCCGATCCGGAAAATATTCATGCGGAGCGGTACTGTCGAAGATCGCTGTTCGAAGCTCGGGGAATATCAGCATATCCAGACTGTTCGGATCAAAGCCGCAATGAAACACTTGAACGTCGATTCCTTTCTGTTCGGCAGCGGAGGCAAGCTTTTTCAGCAGCGTCGATTTGCCGGATCCCGCCCTTCCTTTGATGAAAATCCGTCTTTCCAGCTGAGCGGTCAGGCTTTGAATAAAATCGAACGCCCCCCTCGGGGTCGCAGCTCCGAAAAATAAGTGACGCGGAGCGATTGGCGTATCGCTCTCATGACCGGCGTATAATTCTTGAATGAATTCCAGTGCAATCTGATCGGCCTTCGCGAAATCCATATTTTCGATGTAATATTTTTCCCACTCGTCATGAATCCGTAGTGCCGTTGCGAATGTTTCATACACAGCTGAATAGGCATTCTCAAGCTTGCCACTAAGATCTTCTATCGTGACCAAGTCTTCCGGTGAAATCAGGCTGTTATCGAACGCTTCCCCGAAATCGATATAGACGATGTCGCCGGCCCCGCGATCCGATATCCCCTTACAGACTCGCCCGTCGACCATACCAACCTTCAATTCCGTACAAATAATGCCATCCAGTTCGTCGGGACGGAGAGGGGAGTGGAAGCATTGCACATGCAAGCCTTGATCCAGCAGGCGATCCGCCAAGCTTTGCATGACCGTCGATTTCCCCGTACCTTGGGGCCCCGTAAGGACAAAGATCTTGTTCAATCCATCAAATGCGGATTCATACAAGTAATGAGCCCCGCGCGCAGTGTTGCCGTGGGCAAAATAGTGAGATGATGTGAGTACCAACCTACACACTCCTTTGTGCCTATTCCGATTCGCCAAGCTTACAGAATAAGCATGATTGGGATAAGTGCCTATTTATTTGTATATTCCGCATTGTAACAAGTGGTGTTCGTCCGCTCGTGATTTTCGCTATTTGATACGGGACAGCGGAAGGTAAAAGCTCATGCCTGCGCTAAATGGGCAGATTTCACTTGCCCTGCGCAGGCTTTTCTGTTATTTTTGATAGTAACAAAATGTTATTAATAAAATGATACTAAGTATGAGTGAGTGTTTTCGTACTATAAACCAGCGGAGAAAGCGGAGGGGATGTAATGTGAGGATGGTTGCGCGCGGCTGGAACCTGTTCGAAATCGCGTGGTTGGCGCTGTTTACCTCGATTGCCGCGTTGTTTACGGTGATTTCAAAGGACTCTTTATTCGGATTTACCGTTTTTATTACCGGGGTGCTTTGCGTGGTGCTTGCGGCGAAGGGCAGTCTGATGAGCTATGTCTTCGGCATGTACAATACCGTCGGTTACGCTTATCTGGCTTATATTAACGGGTTGTTTGGAGAGGTTATGCTGAATCTGCTGTTCTTCGTTCCGATGAACGTCATTGGCTTCTACATGTGGAAAAATAACCGACAAGACGGCAAGCTGATCATGCGCCAAATGGAGCTTAGAGGTCTGCTTCTCGTTGGCGCAGCCTGTCTGTTAGGCTGTTTGCTGCTGGGATACGGGCTTTCGTTCATCCCGGGACAGAACTCGCCCTACATCGATGCGACTACGACAGTGCTGTCCGTTGTGGCCACCTTCTTAATGGTCCGCAGATTCAAGGAACAATGGCTGGTCTATATTGTGTTGAATTTGTTTACGGTGCTGCTGTGGGCGATTCGACTGCTGGAGGGCAGCGGCGAAGGCATGCTGATGATCGTCATGTGGAGCGCGTATTTGGTCAATGCCGTATACGGCTATTACAACTGGAACAAAGGGGCCAAGGAGGTGGCGGCATGAAAACGCTCGGATTAACGCTGGGGAAATTTGCCCCGCTGCATAAAGGGCATCAGTTCATGATCGAAACGGCGCTGCAGGAGGTCGATGAATTGATCGTGGTCATTTACGAGACGACCGTCATGCCGATCCCGCTTCATATCCGGGCGAATTGGATAAGGCGGCTATACCCGGCAGTACGGGTCGTCGAAGCTTGGGACGGACCGGACGGGTATTCGGATGACCGAGAGCATGAGATCCGGGAAGAGCAGTATATCCTCCGTTTACTGAACGGCGAGCAAGTCACGCATTTTTATTCGAGCGAGTTTTACGGCAGGCATATGAGTCTCGCTTTGGGCTCGGTTGACCGGCGGGTTGATGAAGCCCGCGAGCAGGTTCCGATCTCTGCAACGATGATCCGTTCCGACCCGTATAAGTACAGGGAGTTCATAAGTGATATCGTGTATCGGGACTTAATCACGAAGGTGGTATTTGTCGGGGCGATGTCAACGGGGAAGTCGACGATCACCGAAGCGCTGGTATCACACGACCTACGCCAGTGAATACGGGCGCGATTATTGGACCGAGCATCAGGTGGACCGCAGAATCAGCCTGGAGGCGTTCGATGAAATCGCAGTGGGCCATATCGAGCGGGAAGAGCAGGCTTTGATAGCGGCGAACCGATTCCTGTTCGTCGATACCAATGCGATTACGACATATATGTTCGCCATGGATTACCATGGCCGGGCGCCGGAGCGATTAACGCGGATTGCGCTGGAGAACGCGCAGCGCTACGACCTGTTCTTCTTGTGCGATGACGATATTCCTTATGACGATACATGGGATCGAAGCGGGGATCAGAAGCGGCATGTTTTTCATAAACAGATCATCGCGGATTTGAAGGAACGGCGCATCCCCTACATTACGCTGCGGGGGGGCCTGGAAGAGCGCATGCGCAAGGTAGACGAGGTGCTGGCGAAGTTCGAGCCCTATCGGAACTATTTCGGGGAGCTAAAACGGTTAGAATTCGATGCAGGCAGGGAGTAAAATAAACCCATAACCACAGCTCATTTAGAATCAAAAACAAGGAGGCGCCCCCATTGGATTTGTTGGATCGGGATGGACTTACGGAACGCGAATTTTTGGAGAAGTACCGGGCAAAGGATTACGAGCGGCCTTCGGTGGCAGCCGATATGGTGATCTTCACGGTTACGGATGAGGCGGCTGACAGCTATCGGAAGCTACCCGAAAAAGAGCTCCGCATCCTGCTCATCCGCCGGGGAGGTCACCCTTTCCTGGGTAAATGGGCGCTGCCTGGCGGCTTTGTCCAGCCGAGCGAGACGACTGAACAGGCCGCGGCAAGGGAACTGCGCGAGGAGACCGGCGTGGACGACGTTTATTTGGAGCAGTTGTATACGTTCAGTGACATCGGGCGAGATCCCCGAACCTGGGTGATGAGCTGCAGCTACATGGCCCTGATCAACAGCGATAAGTTGGAGCTTCAGGCGGGAGACGATGCGGCCGACGCCGCTTGGTTCAAGGTCTCCTATCGGCTGCTGCGGGAGCAGAAAGAGATGATGGAGGACGGATACGTCAAGACGCTGGAGTATGAACTCAAGCTAAGCGGTGAAGAGGAGCTTTCGGCGGTCGTGGCGAGGACGTTGACCGTGAAGACCTCATCGACCAGCACGGAATATAAGATCGTATCGAATAACGGTTTGGCCTTCGACCACGCGAAGATTATAGCATGCGCGATCGAGCGGCTGCGGGGAAAAGTGAACTATACCGATATTGCGCTGCACTTAATGCCGGAGCTTTTTACCTTGACGGAGCTGCAGCAGGTTTATGAGGTCATTTTGGATAAAGTGCTATTGAAGGCAGCCTTCCGGCGCAAGGTGGCCGATCTCGTGGCGGAGACCGATCATTACACCGAAAATGCGGGACACAGGCCTTCCCGCTTGTATCGGAGAAAACTGGAGGATTAACGATGATTTACAACCTCGATGAGTTAAGAAAAGCTTATAACGAAGGGAAAACGTTCAAGTTTGTATTCTTTTGGGGCCATACGCCGCCTAAGGACGGGAGCATCGACAAAAGCTGCTTCAGCCAGTGGTGGATGTGCCCGTTCACGGTAGAGGGGACGGAATATTCCTGTGCCGAGCAGTTTATGATGGCTGAGAAGGCAAGGCTGTTCGGCGACCATGAAATGCTGGAGTCGATCCTTATAGCTAAGCATCCCAAGGAGATGAAGGCTTATGGGCGAGCGGTCCGTAACTTCGACAAGGATACTTGGGACAAGGAATGCTACGGCAACGTCAAAAGAGCCAGTGTGGCCAAGTTTTCGCAGAATCCGGAGCTTGGCGAATACCTCAAGTCGACGAAGAACCGCATCCTCGTCGAAGCCAGCACGCGGGACCGCATTTGGGGGATCGGCATAGGCCAGTCCAATCCGGATGCGTAGAACCCCGTGAAATGGCGGGGCCAGAACCTGCTGGGGTTCGCGCTGACCGAAGCGCGGGACGAGCTGCTGCAAAGCTAGTTTTTTGGCAGGATAACAGAATTAGGGATCATACTGCTTCGGCGTAATCGGAATGGAGGAGCCTAAATTGATAACATACGAAATTCCTGAAATTTTTCTGAGTGATGATTGCTATAGCAGTGGTAGCAGAATTGGCAGTTATCCCTATTTTATTCAGAATGAATATTTAGGCTTTGATGATGATTTCCTTCTGCTGCAGCTGGATATCGATGATGAATGCGGTATTATGTTTGGCGATGCCGGGAACTGTGTTTTCTCAATTCCAAAGGATGCTTTGAGAAGCAGGGATTTTTCAAAAGTTGTGTATAAATTGGCAATGTTGCTAGTGAGTAAGGCATCATGGTAGAGCAGTGAAGGGGACGCTCTCCGTGAGATACATATTATTTCTGGAGATAAGGGAGCACATCGTATGCTTAAACGGGTGTTGGGCAAAGAGGAAGATATCATTCGGGCGTTCGCAAAAGAGGTTGTTGACTCCATCGCAGATGGACGATATGAGGAAGTTGCCCAAAAAGTTGATGATATGCAGGATTGGAACGTTGAGCTATTAAAAGAGGTCATCGAGCGTTATAAGGAAGATAATGAGTTGGAACAGATCGACAGGTTTGATGTAGAATGTACCTTTAGGCCTGTTTATAAAGATGGCAGTGTTTATCAACAAGAATCCTTCTATCACTTTAACGATGGAAGCGGAATTGCTTATGAATATGCATTAACGACAGATGGCGAACCCAACGATCTGACTTTGAGTATGGAGTTTCACTTTGAAGGTGACTATCTGAAAGTCATTTTTGACAGTGGAATTGCTGTGCTTTAAAGAAGCCTGTGAAAGTGCTCAGAAGTACATCGTCGGCTTTGAGCTTGTTGAAGCTTGCAACAGGTTAATACCTCTGCAAGGTTAGAAATTATGCAAAAAATCATGTCGTAAATCGTAGTATATTTCGATGTGAGGCGCTTCATCGCTTAAACGGGTTGCAGACTAGTTCTTTAGCATGTTTCGCCGATAGACCCGTTAAGCTTGAACCGCATAGTAAAGGCAAGTTGACAATCTGAAGACCCCTCAAATAAAGGGGTCTTGTTCGCTTATCATTTGGCTTATCCTCGCAGTAACCAGTTAATGAAGGAATTTGGCATCTATCGGTCAATCGCATATCGCAGCTGAACGATATCGCTGCCGAGAGGCTTGCAGTCTAGCAATCGCACAGCCTTGAAACGGTAATTGTCCTTGTCGATCAGCAGATTTAACCCCTTACCTTCAAATACAGGCGCCACATTGAAAATCACTTCGTCTACAAGACCTTGTTCTAGAAACGAATTGTGAATATCCGCACCGCCGCCGATGAGAGCGGTTTGGTGCCCTTTCTGTGAGAGGTAGCTTATGGCTTTTTGTGGCGACTTTACCACTGTTACGCCGGGGATCTGTTCAATGTTCTTAGACAAAACAACGATGTCGATCCCCGCGAAAGGACCTTCCGTGTTTACCTGTTCCTCTTGGGAGACCCGGCTTGGGTCTGACATTTCCTGAAACGTCTTGCGTCCGACAATGAAATTTCCTGCTGCTTTTGCTTGTGCTGCGAAGTCTTCCAACGCTTCCTTTTTCGGTGGGTTAGCCGGGCTGGATTGTGCATAATTGCCGTTCGCAGTTAGGGTTGCCCATAAAGTGGTTTTCATTAAACTTCCTCCTCATTTTGCGATTCAGTTACTTCAGATTAGCACGATTCCCCGATTCGGATGTTCGTATGACATCCTTCAGGGTCTTTCCATTCACATGGTAATCGAACTATGGTACATTTGAAAAGTAGTTACATTTATGTGCAATAGTTTCAAAAAATGAACTATGGAGTGATCGCGATGATGGATCGTAACTGCCCTGGTACCGTTGAACCGATTCTTGAGATTTTGGACGGAAAATGGACGCTTCTTCTTTTATTCGAATTATTTAACGGAACCAAGCGTTTCGGGGAATTACGCCGGAGGTTGCAGCCCATTAGTCCGAAAACTTTGACAGATCGCTTGCGACTGTTAGAGGAAAAAGGAATTATCACACGCACGCTCTACCCAGGAATACCACTACATGTCGAATATGAACTTACGGAGAGCGGGCTGGGTTTGCAGCCGATTTTCGCCGCAATGTGGACGTGGACACAGGAGCATGGCGCATATTTAAGGACAAATACGGACGAAATGGACCAAGATAGTAATGAAGTGATGTGATTATGCTACGGGGTATTAGAAAGAAGAGCATCTCCGTAGAGATTAGCCCTAATACTTGCCGCTACAGAGAGCTCGGTGATACCATACGGCGACAATAAGCTTTGATAGGCATAAGGCGGAGATGGGCGTTCCGATTCGGGAAAGGCTGTACACCTCATAGATCGGACTTTGGAATCATTTTCCTGCGAAGGCTTGCCGGAACCGTGCGGCAATCTCTATAGTAGAGGGGAACGACATACGAACGGAGTGGTAGGAGAGAAATGGAGAGCGAACGCGTGCTTCAGCAAAATTTAGATGAAAAAAGTGAGTTTCAGCGGTTGTTTCAAATGTACCTGCTTTTTGAGGAGGAAGCGGAACGGCCGAATGCTGAGGCCATCCGGATTGCGATAGAAACCCGATGCGGCAAAACGGATACCGTATCGGGATCCGACGCGTTGTCGTCGTTTGCCGTAGAGGCTTATAAAGTGGCCTACCGGGATGGGGAAATGCCGGCTCAGGTGATGATGGCGGACTTTACGCCTTTTCAACCAGAGTCGATCACCGAAATGGAACGCACCCAGTTTTGGACGATGCCGGATGCGGAGGACGTTCTAGAACAATGCCGTTATAAGCTGCTGATCAGCGACTTCATGGCGGCGGGGCTGGACTATAAATCGCGCAGCGCCTTGTTGGCAGATTGGCTGGAGGCTGCCGTAAGCCTGTTCCCGACCTGCAAAGCGATCTGGATTCCATCGAGCGGGAAATTGCTGCATCCGGCGGAAATTGCGGAGAATCCGTACGAGGGAGCCGCGAGGTTCTTGCAGTTTGGCATGAATATCCGCTATTTTACCATTCATGGAACTGAAGACAGCTTGATCGATTCGCTCGGCCTCTTTGCGCTTGGGCTTCCGGATGTCCAGTACCACTTTCACACATTGGATCCGAACGACGTGTCACGGCATGCATTCAATGTCGCAGCCTACCTGTTTGAAGCGGACGTGCCGGTGAATGACGGCGAGACGATCGCCGGCTTGCTGAACGGGGAGATGGCACCGGAGGTGCATTGGCCTTGCAGGTTCGAAATGTCGCTGATCCAGCCTGCCAGGGAAGTGATGGATGTCTGTCCAGGCGAATATGCGGCTGGAGAACGAGAATAAATTAGGACGGCGTATGACCGAGCGTCTCGTGCGGGAGTCGCGAGAGGTGTCCCGATCCTGCCGACTGGGCCATCAACTTTATACTAAACATGCCTGCAGTATGATACGGCACGAAAATGAGCTGGCGGTACGTTTTCCGCTGGCTTTTTTAATACTTTTATTTCGGACATGGCAACCGCTTGGGCCTAAACGGGCTAAGTAACGGACAGGATAGGAGTGGAATTGGATGATCGTTCTGAAAGATATCGGGAGGTTCGAGGAGCTGCCGGAAATCGCGATGCATATATACCATAAATCAGGAATATCGACTTTTTCACATTGACCGATACGATTGAGATGAAAGTCGGCAAGCAAAAGCTGCTGCGTCTATCAGCCGATATCGACAATTACTCCGATCTGCAGCTCGTTTGGAATCCGAAGAAAAAAGGGCTGATCGGCTGCTACGACGTGGAGCATCAGACTTATGCGGATTTATGCAGACTTTACCGAGTTCCTAGCGTCGCCTGAAATGCACCTCGTGAAGTTTCTTGAGGGAGAGGCGTAAATGGAGAACCATGCAATGATTTCTACTTGTGCCTCATTCCTCCCTATAAACCGGAGAGCATGATTTCGATCTTCATATGCGTATACCCCAGAAGACTGCAGCTTAAGTGATAACTTTAGCATTGTCGCCGTTCACAATCCCTAATGGGGATCGGACGGCGATTTTTTTCAGTGACGGAAGGAGGTCGGCGGAGACATCTGAGAGCCTTTTTCAGGGACCCTTTAAGAATATTTGCCCACCATTTCAAGTAAATATTTTCGGAAATCCTGAACATAGGATCCGGGCTCTATGACTTCTAAATTTGTGCCGAAACTTGCTAAGAATCGAAAACCAATACTGTTCTGAGGAACATAGATTGTTGCCAAGAAAAGTTCAGAACTATAGAATTCGATGCTCTTTCGACCGTACCTTTCTATGAATTGATCTTTTATGCCAGGCGCAATTAACGCCTTGACTGCGACCAGCTCCGGTTGATAACTCGCCTGCTGCTCTTGTTCCAACAAACCATCTCTAGGGCTAAACGTTTGTCCCTTCATATTAAGATGATCGATCCGAGATAATTTAAACGCTCTATATCCCATACGTTGTAGGCAAAATCCATTCAGATACCAACTCGTTTCGCTAAAATGAAGCTGATAAGGCTCGATCGTTCTTTTCGTCACATTACCATGTTTATCTGTATAATCAAATGAAACTAATCTTCTCTTCAATATAGCCTCCTGACATGACCTCAAGATTTCAAGAATTTCCGACCG
The DNA here is from genome assembly GCF_002741055.1 of Paenibacillus ihbetae. Lineage (NCBI taxonomy): Bacteria > Bacillati > Bacillota > Bacilli > Caryophanales > Paenibacillaceae > Paenibacillus > Paenibacillus ihbetae. The sequence goes on from NZ_CP016809.1 coordinate 3,305,646, forward strand.
ACCCTCCCAATCGTAAAATGACAGTCGAACCGAATGCTTCAGTGACCATGGGCTGACCATGGCTTCTATTTTCTTAATCGTCATTTCTACTTCCTCGCTAATGAGGATCTTCTCCAATCCGCTGAGCGCGGTTAATATATTCTCTAAATCGGAGCTGCTTAAGAGACGTTTATCGACCTTGTATTCATCCAAAATGCCGTAACCGCCATGAACTCCATTGACTGCATAAATCGGGATGTTTGATAAACTTAGTGTTTCCATGTCGCGAAGAATCGTTCTTTTGGAAACATTAAATAATTGCGCGAATTCGCTTGCTGACACGATTTCTTTTTTTAACAAGATCATGATGATGGAAATGAGCCTCTCAACCTTGTCCATATTTGCTCCTATTTATTCGTTATTATTCTTAGAAACGGTGACAAAATGCTGTCACCTTTTATACATTATACTTCATGTATCACTAGAGGGAGGTATTGCTTTATGTCAGCTATTGCCTATTTAAATTTTGATGGAAATGCCGAACAAGCGATTGATTTTTATGCGGAGGCTTTAAAAGCAACGGAAGTAAAAAAAGTGAAATTTGCGGACATCCCGCAAGATCCTAACTATCCATTGCCCGACAATGAGTTAAATATGATCATGGAATCTTCGATCGAATTCTCAGGCGGGAAGGTCATGATGTCGGATATTTTGCCTTCCATGAAGGCGGTAACAGGTGAGCTGGTGAAAGGGAATCATATTCTGATTAGTCTAGTTATCGATGATAAGCAAAGACTGGAAGAATACTTTAGCCAGTTGTCCATTGGCGGTCATGTCATCATGCCGTTATCCAATACTCCGTGGTCTTCGTGCTTTGGGCTGCTGGTTGATAAGTTCGGCGTCTCCTGGAAATTTAATCGAGATGCAGATAAGTTTCTTGATCATGTGATAGCAAACAAACAGTAAGCACTTCTGAGCTAATGAAGCTGGCTTTATCGGCAACATCTGAAACCGAACGTAACCCTATACCAATATCCATCAAACTATGATATGGTAGATGAAACCCATTAGGCATTCCACTCTTCGGAGTGGGATGCCTTCGTCTGTATTTACAGGGTTTTTACATTTAATGTATTGCGATCGATCGGAAAGGATGGAGGTTTGGATGCTATGTTTCTCTATTGATCCCCGTTCAGGGGGGTTCGACGGCTGCGGAGGCTTTCCCGAAAGATCTGCCAACTACGGTTGAACTGGACATCCGTGCGATGGAACTCGGAGATACACGCTTCGTGAAGGACCTGATCCTACCGCCTGAAGTGACGGTCATCTCCGGGGATAACGAGCTTCTTGTATCCGTATCGAAGCCTTAATGAGATAGAGGCTGCTCCATTTGTAAAATGACTGTAAATAGCCAGATAGGAAATGAGCCCGGTACATACCGGGCTCATTTCATTTACGTCCACCAGTGCAAACATGGACACGCCGATCCCCCCGTCTGGCACAGACAGGGGATTCGCTGTTCAACTGCTATAAATCATTTAACTTTAATAAATTCCTCATGCTTAAAGATCATTGAAGTGGCTGTTTGTCCATTCGCCGCAGTACCTGACAAGGATATTACAACGCCGTGCGCATTTTTACTCGTGTCACCTTCCATCACGACACGGAGCATGTTATCTCCGCGGAAGGTATTAGGTCCAGAGGGGACTCTTAGGAAAGCACAGTTCCCTGCGGGGATGGTAACTTTTCGATGGAAGATTCTTATTTCCGGGGGAGTAGCCGGGTATAAGGCTCTTTCTCTACAAACATGCACTGATATATTTACAGTGGATGCACGGTTCGAAATATTTTTAAGACCGATTAGCAGCACCCTTATGGCTCCCCCACGGGTACCGTCAACAGATGATGGCACGATAAAAGGACCTGATGTAAGCTTTACGTTTTTTCGCTTTGTCGGCATGATTATTCATTCCCTTCTTAGTCGTTCATATTAAGTTATGTAAAGAAGGGAGGGCCCGTAATGGTCAGCCGCATAATAATAGATTAATAGGCTTGCTGGCTTTCGATGGTTCAATTGAATTTGTTAGGTTCGAGAACACAGTAAATTAGATATCACTGACATAGAATTCCTGGATTTGGAGCATAAAATCCGGATTTAACATAGATTTTACAAGACATTTACATATATATCATTGAATATGTCAGTGACATTCTTTATGTTCAAATTAGATCCCTTGCGGATTCGAGTCGACTCAACGATTAGAGGGATAATGTGATGAAAGATATCCGTTTGACCAAACAGAACCAACTCTATCACCGGGTGGCCGATCAGGTCATCGAGATTATTCAAAGCCGCAGGCTGCGGCCGCATGATCCGGTTCCTTCGGAGGGCGAGCTTGCCAAGCTGTTCGGCGTCAGCCGGATGACGAGCAAGCTAGCGCTGCAGAAGCTGGCCGAGCAGGGTCTGGTGTACCGTCTGCCCCGAAGAGGAACGTTCCTCGCCGAACCGCAGGACGGACGGATCACGCAGGGAGGATTTCCTGCCCAGGATCCTGAGGCGGTTCCGGCGGTTGAGAAGCGGAGCGGGCAGATCGCGCTCATCATGCCTCACCTGTCCGATTATACTGCCCGAATCATCGCCGCCGCCGAGGCCGAAGTGCGAAAGCACGGCTGCGACCTCATTTTGAAAATGACAAAGGATTGCGACGATGAGGAGCTTTGTCTGGAAAGGCTGGCCGAAGGAGGAATCACCGGCATTATTTTATTCCCTCAGGGGAGGAAGACCTGCAGCGATCAGGTTTTACGGTTAAAGCTGCAAAAGCTGCCGCTTGTCATCATTGACCGCATTTTCCATGAAGTAGAGATCGACTGCGTATATCACGACCACTATATGGGCTCCTACCAAATGACCAAGTATTTGATCGGGAAGGGGCACCGGGAAATCGGCTATACGTCGAACGCGATCGATCATATTACAAGCCGGGAGGAGCGGTACCAAGGTTACATCCAGGCGCTGCTCGACCATAAAATCCCGGTCAAATACCAAAACATTCATTTCAGGAGCGTGGCTTGCAATACCAGCCGTATTCACGAACGCGATCCGGAACAGGAGCAGTTCATTCAGAACAACCCCCACATGACCGCCATCATGTGCGGTGACGACCATGTGGCCATCTCGACGATATATACCGCGCTCCATATGGATATCCCGGTCCCTGACAAGCTGTCCATCGTCGGGTTTTCCGATATCCAGTTGGCGGCCTATATTCCGATTCCGCTGACGACGGTTCGACAGGATACCGAGAGGCTTGCCCGATCGGCCGTTGATTTGCTGATGAAGCGCGTCGGCAGCTCCAACGAGAATCCGATCACGATTAAAATTCAAACATCGATTGTAGAACGAAAATCCGTTCTGTCCAGAACGTAACATGGATCGCTACAGTTTGCATGGTAAGGAGAAATGACTTTTGAAGATACACTTTCTAGGAACCGCAGCCGCAGAGGGCTTTCCCAATGCATTTTGCCATTGCGAGTATTGCAACAAAGCGCGGGAGCTTGGCGGGAAAAATATCCGCACCCGAACTTCCGCCATCATTGACGATGTCATCAAGTTTGACTATTCCCCCGATTCCTATATGCAGGCGCTGCGGGACAACATTGATCTGGGGGCCATCGAGCATCTGCTCGTCACCCATTCCCATTCGGACCACTATAATGCCGCTGACCTGGAATGCCGCAGGGAAGGGATTGCGCACGGCCTCCAGCATCCGATGCACATTTATGGGAACGGTACCGTGATGCATCACACGCGTGCCGCGATCGGCCGCTTTGAAGGACAGCGATATGCTTTCCATCTGGTGCGTCCGTTCGAGACGTTCAGGATGGGCGATGCGCGGGTAACGCCGTTGTTGGCGGATCATGACCGCATGGAAACCTGTCTGCTGTACGTGATTGAGAAGGATGGGAAAGCACTGCTGTACGGACATGATTCGGGATGGTTCCCGGAAGCGACGTGGGCATGGTTAAAGGGCAAGAATCTGGATTGCGCCATCCTTGATTGCACGCACGGCTATACGGGAAATTCCCGCGACCGCAATCATATGTGCGTGGAAACGGTGCTGGAGGCTCAGCGCGAGTTCCAAAAAGAAAACATTCTGAAGCCCGAAGGCAAAATCGTCGTCACGCACTTTAGCCATAATTCCAAGCTGCTTCACGATGAGTTTGTCCGCATCTTCAATCCCGTCGGAATTGTGCCGGCTTATGACGGGTTAATCATAAACATTTGAAACGCAATTAAGAAGAATGATTAAAGGAGAGTTGGGATAATCATGAGAAAATTGACAATGGCAGTCTTGCTCCTCATCTTGTGTATGGTCGTATCCGCTTGCGGCGGCAACAATGCCGGCAATGCAAACACGGGCGATTCGGGTGCCGCAGCGCCGGCCGGAACATCCGGGACGGACTCGTCTTCCGAACCGGCCAAGCATGAGAAGCTGATCGTGTACACGAATGCAAACTCCGACGGCCGCGGCGAATGGTTGATCGAGCAAGCGAAGAGCGCGGGCTTTGACATCGAAATTGTCGGAGCGGGCGGCGCCGATTTGACGAACCGGCTGATCGCCGAGAAGAACAACCCGATCGCGGACGTCGTATACGGCTTGAACAATATGCTGTATGAGAATTTGAAGAAGGAAGACGTTCTGGCTAAGTTTGTTCCAAGCTGGGCCGGAGATGTTGAGCAGGGCCTGAACGATCCGGAAGGCTACTACCACGGTCTTGTGAAGCAAGCGATTCTGCTTGGTTACAACCCGAACGAATTCACGGCAGATACCGCTCCGAAGGACTGGACGGACCTTTATAAGAACGACGCGTTCAAAGGGAAATACGAGGCTCCTACGCTCCTTGGACAAAACACACCGCGCCTTGTTGTAGCGGGAATTCTGACCCGATTCCAGGATCCGAATGGCGATCTCGGCATCTCCGAGGAAGGCTGGAACGAAATTCAACAGCTCTATGATAACGGGGTTAACGCTGTCGAGGGCGAAGACTTCTATGCTAATCTGGCGAGCGGCAAAACACCGCTGGGAGCATTGGTGTCCGGAACCTTGGAGCAGAAGGAAGAGCAGTATAAAGTGAAGGCAGGCATCGTCAGTCCGGAAATCGGCGTGCCGATGGTCGTAGAACACGCTGCGATCGTGAACGGAACGAAGAAGCAGGCAACGGCGGAACGATTCGTGGAATGGATGGGATCTGCAGAAGTCCAAGGACAATTCGCGGCACAGTTCAATGCGATGCCGGCCAATACGAAAGCGGCCGAGCAAGCCAATGCATCCGTCAAGGAGCTGTATTCTACCTTAAAACCGCAGGAGCTGGATTGGGCCTTCATCGCCGAAAACATGGATCAGTGGGCGGAGAAAATCGAGCTGGAGATTATGCAATAAGAAGGAATGGAGTCAAGCCGGCTGTATATTGGGAGGCCAATATACAGCCGTTCATTCAAGAACAACAAAAAGGAAGAGTATACGATGATTACATTCCAAAACGTGGACATTAAATTCGGAGCGTTTCATGCGGTCAAAAACCTCAATTTGCATATTCGGGAAGGGGAATTTTTCACGTTCCTTGGTCCTTCGGGCTGCGGGAAAACGACGACCCTTCGCAGTCTGGTCGGATTTATTACGCCTACGAGCGGACAGATTCTGCTGAGAGATACCGACATTACCCATACGCCGATCGAAAAACGGGAGATCGGGATGGTGTTTCAAAGCTATGCGCTGTTTCCGACAATGAATGTGTTCGAGAATATCGCCTTCGGCTTGCGGGTTAAGAAGATTTCCAAGACGGAAGTGGACCGTAAAGTACGGGATATTGCCCGTAAGGTCGATTTGAAGGATGAACAGCTCTTCAAGAAAGTATCGGAGCTATCCGGCGGCCAGCAGCAGCGCGTGGCGATTGCCAGAGCGCTGGTATTGACGCCGAGCATCCTGGTGCTGGACGAGCCATTATCCAATCTGGACGCGAAGCTGCGGGTACAGCTTCGAAACGAGCTGAAGCAATTGCAGAAGAAATTCGGGATCACGACGATCTACGTCACGCACGACCAGGAAGAAGCGTTGACGCTGTCCGACCGGATCGGCGTATTCAATCAAGGGGTCCTGGAGCAAGTAGGCACGCCCCTGGAGGTCTACAACCAATCCCGGACAGAGTTTGTGTGCAATTTTATCGGGGATATTAACCGGATCGATCCGCAGGTGATAACAAACAGCCGGTTGCATGAGGTGGTCCGCCCGGGAAATATCGCCTACGTCCGGAATGAAAAGGTAAGTCTGCTGCCCCTGCCGGGCATCGATACGATCCAGCTGAAAGGCAAGATTGCGGAGCGGGAATTTTACGGATTATACAGCAAATATGTGCTGGAGATTTCCGGCGGCGGACAATTAAAGACCATCGAAAAAGAGAGCCGGCTCGTCCATCATGAGGTTGGCGACGAGGTGGATATTTATATTCCGGTAGGCGATATTTTGCAGTACCCGATGAAGGAGGGGGAAGCATGAATGTCCGGAGCCTAAACACCCGGCTGGCTTCCATGAACCCAATCGCCATCATCCTGTACGGATTGATTATTTGGTTCGTCATTGCCTTCCTAATTTATCCGAACTTGAATATTTACGGCGAAATCTTCTTTAAAGACGGCAAATTTACGCTGGAGGCGGCGGAAAAGCTGCTGTCGTCCGAACGGGCGATGAAAAGTTTGTATAACAGCTTTATTCTGGCGTTCTCGCTTGTCGTTACGGTAAACATCGTGGGCATTACGCTCGTGCTGATCTCGGAATACTTCGATATCAAAGGGGCGAAGATCCTAAAGCTGGGATATTCGACGACGCTGATTTACAGCGGGGTCGTGCTGGTGTCCGGATATAAATTCGTGTATGGCGAAGAGGGGTTTATGACCAAGCTCTTGGTCCGCATCTTCCCTTCGTTTGATACGACCTGGTTCCATGGGTACTGGGCGGTTCTATTCGTCATGACGTTCGCCTGCACGTCCAACCACTTCCTGTTCTTGAGCAATGCCATTCGCAAAATCGACTTCCAGACCGTAGAAGCGGCGAGAAATATGGGGGCGTCTGCATGGTACATCCTCCGGCGGGTCGTGCTTCCGGTTCTGAAGCCAACCATTTATGCGCTGACGATTCTGACCTTCCTGACCGGCCTTGCTGCGACGTCCGCACCGCTCATCCTCGGCGGGAAGGAATTCCAGACGATTACGCCGATGATCCTGACTTTTTCGAAAAGCATGACGTCGAGGGATCTGGCCGCGCTGCTGGCCCTTATTCTCGGTTTGGCGACACTGGTGCTGTTAACCGTGATGATCCGGTTTGAACGCAAGGGCAACTTCATGTCGGTCTCCAAAGTCAAGTCCGAGCTGGTCAAGCAGAAAATCCGGCACAAAGTCGGGAATGTGGCCGCTCATATTCTGGCATACGGCCTGTTTGTGCTCTATATCGTTCCGGTCGTGCTCATCATTCTCTTTTCGTTCACCGATTCGGCCAGCATCACAACCGCCACGCTGAATCCGAACAGCTTCACCTTGGATAATTACATTCAAGTGTTTTCATCCATGTCGGCATTCAAGCCGTATCTCGTGAGCATCGTCTATGCTGCCGCAGCCTCGGTCATCGTTGTTGCGTTGACGCTGGCGGTCTCCAGATTATTGCATAAATATAATAACAAGTGGACGCTTGCCCTGGAATACTCGCTGCTGATCCCATGGATCCTGCCTTCGACATTAATCGCGATCGGACTGATCGTAACGTTTAATACGCCCAAGCTGGTGATCGGGAATTCGGTTCTGGTGGGAACGGTCTGGATGCTGTTGATCGCGTATGTGATCGTTCATATTCCTTTCACCCTGCGTATGGTAAAGGCATCATTCTTCAGCTTGGACGGCAATTTGGAAGATGCGGCAAGAAACCTGGGCGCCAAACCCTTCTATACGTTCAGGAAAGTGCTGCTGCCCATCATTCTTCCGTCGACGTTAGCGGTCCTTGCCTTGAATTTCAACGGGATTTTGGCCGATTACGACGTTACGGTGTTCCTCTATCATCCCTTGTACCAACCGTTAGGAATCGTCATCAAGAACAGCACGGATGCGCAGGCCGCAGCGGATACTAAAGCGTTAACCTTGGTGTATTCCGTAATATTGATGATCATGTCCACCATTACTTTATATTTTGTATATGGCAGAAACAGCAGAACTTGAAGGTAAAAATTCCGAAATAGCGGCATACTATAAAACAATGCACATCCCTGACACATGAAGATAATACTTGACATCAAACGTATTGGTGATATACATTGTTTCTAATATTTAAAACGTTGAAAAGGAATAGTACGTTTTTCAAAACGTGAAGAGAGCTGTTGGATGGTGCGAAACAGCCGTGGAGAAAATCGGAACTCGCCTTGGAGTTGCTCGCTGAACCCGTAGAGTAGGTGGAGCCGGAGCCTGACCGTTATCTTCAGGAGGATGCAAGGATTGTGCGTTGCTGCCAGCCCTGTATCCGTAGAGTGCATGCTGATGACGGCATGAATTCGGAGTGGTACCGCGTAAGATGTCAAAGTCTTTCGTCTCCTGTTATTGGAGATGGAAGGCTTTTTTTGTGCATCCGGATCTTTTGCAGTTAAGCACAGGAAATCGATGAGAGGAAGGATATCCATGAAAAATGTTGAGAAATACGCCAGAGGATATTTTATGCCGCCGGAGACAAGCTTGAGCTGGACCCAAAAGGAATACATTACCGAGGCGCCGATTTGGTGCAGCGTCGACCTTCGCGACGGAAACCAGGCATTGATCGTTCCGATGAATTTGGAGGAGAAGCTGGAATACTTCAAATTGCTTGTGGAGATCGGGTTCAAGGAGATCGAGGTCGGATTCCCCGCGGCATCGGAGACGGAGTTCACCTTTCTGCGCACATTGATCGAGCAGGATTTGATCCCGGATGACGTTACGATCCAAGTGCTGACCCAATCGAGAGAGCACATCATCCGCAAAACGTTTGAATCGCTGAAGGGCGCGAAGAAGGCCGTCGTCCATTTGTACAACTCGACCTCCGTAGCGCAGCGGGAACAGGTATTCCGCAAGTCCAAACAAGAGATTATCGACATTGCCGTGAGCGGCGCCAAGCTGCTCAAAGAATGCGCTGCCGAGACGGAAGGAAACTTCCAGTTCCAGTATTCGCCGGAGAGCTTCACCGGTACGGAGATCGAGTTTGCCCTGGACATCTGCAACAGCGTGCTCGACGTATGGCAGCCGACGGCCGAGAACCCGGTTATCATAAACCTTCCTGCAACAGTCTCCATGTCGATGCCTCACGTCTACGCAAGTCAGATCGAGTATATGAGCGAGAATCTGAGCTTCCGGGAGCATGTCATTTTGTCGGTCCATCCGCATAACGACAGAGGAACGGGCGTGGCGGATGCGGAGCTGGGAATGCTGGCCGGAGCCCAGCGCGTCGAAGGCACGTTGTTCGGAAACGGCGAGAGAACGGGGAACGTCGACATCGTGACGCTGGCGCTCAACATGTACTCGCACGGGGTGGACCCGAAGCTGAATTTTGAGAACATCCCTGCGATCATCTCCGTCTATGAACGGCTGACCAAGATGAAAGTAAGCGAGAGACATCCTTACGGAGGCGAGCTGGTATTCACCGCTTTCTCGGGCTCGCACCAGGATGCCATTGCAAAAGGAATGAAGTGGCGCGAGGAACAAGAGCCGCGGCATTGGTCGGTTCCTTATCTGCTGATTGATCCCAAGGATATCGGCAGGGAGTATGAAGGCGATATTATCCGCATTAACAGCCAGTCCGGCAAAGGCGGCATCGGATATGTCCTGCAGCTGAAGTACGGACTCGATCTCCCGGCGAAAATGCGCGAAAACTTCGGATACTTCGTGAAGAACGTATCGGATCAACAGCAGAAGGAATTGATGCCGGATGAAATTTACGACATTTTCGTGAAGGAATATGTGAACATAACATCTCCTGTCGAGTTTATCAAATACCGGATGACGGACAATGAAGATTTCCATACGACCGTCACGATCCGAACCGGCAATGAAGTCAAGGAGATTGAGGGCACCGGAAACGGAAGACTTGATGCCATCAGCAATGCGCTCCAAACCGAGCTTGGAATGAACTATACCGACTTGATCTATAAAGAACACGCTTTGGAAACAGGCTCGAAGTCACAAGCGGTCTCTTACATCGGTATAACGGCTGCTGACGGCAGCGTATATTGGGGCTGCGGCATTGACGTTGATATTATGACCTCGTCTGTAAAAGCGCTGTTTAGCGCCGTGAATCAATTTAGCCGGAAATGAGCCAACTAAAGTCTGAGTTCATGGACTGCTTATAGAACAAGAACAACCGACCTGCTTTTGGGGTCGGTTGTTTTTATTTGGAATCCTAGGCTAAGCTGTCATGTCACAAAAGACATCTGCTATTTGTCTCATCTATGTATCAGAAATACAGGATAAGGGAGAGATCGAAGTTGGAAACACTGCTCGTTATCAATGCACACCCCATGGTGGATGCCGATTCGTCGATAAGCCTGCAAGTGCTCCATCATTTTCTGGAGACGTATAGAGAGATGAATCCGGAAGGGCCAATCGAACGGATCGATTTATATCGGGATACCATTCCTTGCATAGACCGTACCTTTCTGAGCCTGCACGAGAAAAGGAGAAGCGGGGAGACCTTGACTGAAGAAGAGCAGGCCCTCGACACCCGCATGACCGAAATTCTGCAGCAATTTAAGCGTGCGAAGAAATATGTCATCGCCATGCCGCTCCATAACTTTAACATTCCCTCCAAGCTGAAAGACTATATCGATAACATTCTGATCGCTAAAGAGACGTTCGCCTATACGGACAAGGGATCGGTCGGTCTGCTAACCGACGGCAGAAACGTGCTTGTCATTCAAGCAAGCGATGGAATCTATACGAATCAGGATTGGTACACGGAAGTCGAGTATTCTCACAAGTATTTAAAGGCGATGTTTAACTTTATGGGCGTCGACTATCAAATTATCCGTGCTCAAGGGAGCTATTCACGGGGAAAGGATGAAGTTTTAGCCCAGGCCTTCCGTGAAGCCGAGTCTGCGGCGGCGTCCTTTGCAAGATCGGTTCATGTTGAAAACGCGTGAACTCGTTTGGCGACGGTGAATTCACCTCGCCCAGTAGACAGTTCAAAAATATAAAAGTCAAGTCAATCAGGCAGTCTCGGTTCTGAATTCGATCAGACCGAGGCTGTTTCGTTTTGACTGCAATCGCTCGTTGCTGCGCTATAGTCATGTGGAATATGTTGAACGTGGCACACCTGCTGCTATATACGAAAGGAGAGCAGCGAATGGCGGTGCCTTTTTGAAGCGCTTAACAAAATTTTTCGAAAAAATTTTTTTGGGCTATTCGCAAAGGATAATGCTTTCAAATTTGTTGTTCAAGTATAGTTTGGAATTTGCGCAAGGGTAATTAGTCCATATTTGAGAATAAAAACTTATTACTATATAACCAAGTTGCAATTAATTATCGAAGAGATTTTATATTTTCGATAGATTCTTCCTTCCGACAGTAACAAACAGGTTAATAGAAGGCGTATTTGCCGGGTATTGTCGGAAAAAGTCTAATGACTTAAAATGGGTAGGAAAATCTTCTCATATGTTTAGTATGAAAAAGGAACCAAGATAGGTCCACTGTATCACTCCCTTATTAGACGTCCTGCATCTGAGAAGATATTGGTCATGATAGATCACGTCATAACTAAATTAAGGGGAAGCGAAGAGGGGTCTACTGCTTGTTCCGGTAAGTCTATCAGGTTCCTATGGGAGGTGAAAAAGAGGGGCTTCGCAAACAAGTGATCCCCGACAGCTTGTATAAATGTTGACGAAGATAAAGAAAAAGCATGATCAATGGCCATAAACGCTCATGGCACCTACCCGTTTGGCCTAAGCTCGCAAGATTCGAATGATGTAATGAGCCGCTGGCTGAAGCAACAAGCGGATGTCGACATACTTGAGCGTTGGCAGAGATCCATGCTGCCGGCATTATTCCGGCAATCCCAGGAATGGAGGAAAAATGTTCTTGAAACAAAAACGCAGCATAGGCAAGGCACTGCTTTCTTTCTGCCTGGCGATTCTGCTTGTCTTGCAGACAGTGACGTTCTCTTTCACTGCATATGCAGATAGCGCGCCAAGCAATTCCGAGGCGGCCGTTGACGCAGCCGACTCGCCGAGTGCGGATGAACCGCCGTCAGTAACGGAGGATGTGTACGATGAGCCGGCTTCCGCCCCGATGGCCTTAGCGGCTGGGCCGGCGGATAAGACGGCGGTGTTGGTGAACGCCAACCCGACGTTTACCCTCACGGTAAAGCAGGGGAACCCTGCGACTGTGATTCCGCCAGGAGGCGAGATTAACGGACGGGACAATTTTACCATTGCGCTGGACGATATCGCCGTGCCAACCCAGGGTGACTATCCCAGTGCTCCGCCCGACACCGTAATTCAGCAAGGGGATTATGCCATTCTGGACAAGGCGACCTACTTCGCCGATGTGAATTTGACTCCTGCAGGTCCTACGCCGATTAATCAGGGCAGTCAGAAAATTGCGACCGTCCAATTTTACACCGATTACATCAAAATTACGTTTGATGGCGCAGGGGTATATGACGGCAGTAAAAACAAGGTGAAAATCGGCTTTTCAGCTAATGCCAAAGCGGCAGATCAGAGCCCTGGCGGCGGCGTGGAAACGGAAATTTTCGGGAATGGGTTCAAATTTACCAACTCCCCGTTAGAACCGGTGTACCGTATTTGGACGGGAAGCCAAAGCTTGTCTGGACACTACAGTTGGATCAATGGAGCTGCTTTTCAGGAAGGCGCTGTTGCATGGCGAATTATTGTAGCTTCCAATGACAAGGATGACCCAACCATTCAGATGAAGCTGGACAACCTGACCGTTGTTGATACTTTAACGGATGCTGGGCCGTACGTAGCGGGTTCTTTCAAGCTTTACAAAGCAAAGACCACCGTGGACGCGAACGGCAATATCAAACAGGTGACGGCGCCCGTTGAAGTCGCTGATGCCGGAGAGCCGATTATTGATCCGGTCAACGGGACGCTAACCTATAAGCTCCCTGATGGCTTCGGTGACAGCGCCGCATATCTCGACTTCAAAACGTGGATTCCGAAGAGCAAGTGGTACAATGAATTCGACGGCACTAACGGGGCTGCTGTAGGCGTTAATGACAGCCGAAAAGTAGTAGTTAAAACCACTGCTGCAAAGCTGCTTGATGTAGATGGAACTACCATGCTGGCGGGACCACTCGATGCAAGCGAAGCCTCCCTAACCCCCGACTGGATTCAGCAATCGGGTAAGGTGGGCGGAGGCGGCGGTCTCATCACATGGACCATTACAGTAAACGCTCGAAATTATCATCGTGAAAATAGACCGATTGGCGGGCTGGAAAATGTGACGATTACCGACACATTGCCTGAAGGCACAGAGTTCGTATCCGCCACCTATACGGTAGCTGGCGTTGACAAAGGGTCAATTACACCCGTTGGCAATGTGTTCAATATCGGAGATGCGAACGGACCGATTCAACTTACGATTGTGTCCAAGATAACCGATACGAGCAAAAGTAAATTTACGAACGTACCACGCGCTAACTGGGAGTTGGCAAGTCCGGCTGCTGGTGTTGACTGGAATAACGATGCAGTGGGAGTAGCTCCTAACGGCGTGACAGCGACGACTGAGGTGATCGTTGGCGCACATACCTTCACGAAAAGCGCTGCAACAAACAATGCTACCGCTTATGCGCTGTACAACGTCGGAGGCGCCAGATGGACGATCAATTTGAAGCCGCAGTACGATCTGGATGATCCAGTTGTCTATGATTTGCTAGTTCACGGCGATTCTCTGGCTGTGCTGGATAATCTGGATAAAGAGAATTATCAGAAGATATCGAAGACAACTCTCGATGCCATCAGAAGCAAAATCGACGACAAGCAGCTCTGGCAGAAATATCGCGAGGGCTCACTTGTAACGGGTGCCGGATTGGCTGGCGAGGTCATTGTCTTGACGGTCAACGACAAGCCGGTGGCTGATCTGATCAAGGTAACAGGGTATAAAGGAGAAGTAACGGGGACCGTTTCATTCGAATCCGTTACGACTAACCCGAACAACCTGTTCCGTCAGGATAGCGGTGGCAATTGGAGCAACCGCGGCTTGTTCTTCGATGGTGACGACTATATGAGTCACCATGATGCCACCGTCAGAAACCCGGTGCGGATGCTGAACAAGGGGATGCTGTATGCGAGTACAGTCGATGAGAACGGCAAGGCGCTAGGAAATATAGCTGCCGATTGGAACCGAAATTATGGTAACTATAGCGGCAGCACATGGACGAGGGCATTTGCCGTCAATGATCCGAACTGGTATGTAGACGACCCTCTTACTGGTGTTGGAACTCCCCGTGATGATAAATACCTGCTAGCAGGCTATGATCGGAAAGATCGAACGGTTACTTTCCGTCTGGCGGTGAACATGCCGGGCTTTAAGACGGAGGAGATGGCCAAGGACGGCGGCACCCGCGTAGCCAGCGACATCCAGCTGGTAGATACGCTGCCTGAAGGTTGGGAGTTTGTGGATTACGCTCCTGGCGAGCCTTATCGGCTTTATAAAGGTGTTACGGGCTATAATACAGGCTCAGGACAAAGTGCAGGCGGTTATGGTGCATTTGCACAAGCAAACGAGATCATACAGCCGAACGATCCGCGGCATGTGGTAAGCTTCATCAAGAACGGGAATGTAGGCACCTTCACCTTCTCCAAGCTGGAGAGCCCTTACGTCATTCTGGTGAAGGCGCGTCCGACGAATGATAAGCTGGCAACCTACCAGATAGGTATCAATAGAGCCGGTGAGAACAAGGCTGTGTTCTCCATGGAATGGGGAGACAAGCCCTATAGCGCCACCGAAACTCATAGAATCCTTGTGCCTGTGCAGTCTCTGAGCAAGACCGCGAAAAAGCCTGTTTCCGGCGTGCAGGAATGGACGGTGAACTACACGCCTCCGTTCGAAATGAAGCAAGGCGTCTATTTGCTGGATACTCTTGCCAAGGGGCTACAACTGCGTAAAGATGCAAATGGAAACCTATCCCTTGAACCTTCCGATATTGCTGTCTATTCCGGGGAGATGAAAGCGGACGGTACTTTGCAGCGAGTCGGACAACCGCTGAATCTTGCGGATCCGAATAGCGAAGTGAAGGTCACCTTGGGCACAGACGGGGCAACCGGAGGATCGACGCTCAGATTTGATTTTACCGACCCGAACAAGCTCTATCAGATCGTTTACCAGACGGAATCCCAGGGGATGCAGCCGGGTGTGGCCGGGAACTCCATCAAGTTGATGGGCGACGATAAACTCCCGCCGATCAGCGCGCACAGCAACATTACGCTGGACGCTAACGATGTGGCTGGAAGCGCAAATGAAAATGGGCTGCTCTACCTGCTGAAGATTGGCCCCGACGGGAAAACACCACTGAAGGACGTCAAGTTCAAGCTATATAACCCTGATGGTACTCCGGCCAAGGATATGCACAACAATGAGATGGAAGAAAAAACGACTGGTCCGGACGGCAAGACGAGTTTCATTATTCAAGTGCCGGGGGATTACTTGCTCAAGCAGACGTATATTGATCCCGATACTTACTTGCCTACGACTACGGTGTACCGGGTGCGTGTCATCGATGCGCCGGGTAAGCCTGTCCTCGTTGACGGACAGAAGGTGGACTCGAACAATCCGCTGGTCGTGCCTACACCGGCCCAAGGTAAGCTGACCATCAGCAATAAGGTGGAAGGTAACGGCAGCGATCCGGGTAAAGTGTTCGAATACACCGTTAACTTTGCCGGAGAGGGTAAAGACGGAGAGTACAGGTATAAGAAGCCGGATAATACGTTTGGCACGCTCAAGAGCGGAGCCAAGATTATCCTAAAGAACGGAGAATCGGTAGTCTTTCCGGCATTGCCTGCGGATCTGGTCTATACCGTAACCGAGGCAGATTATACGACCGTTGACGGTTACACGACCATGCCGGAGACGAGAGAGTTATCCGGTACAATCGTGAATAAAGGCGACCATAAGGCAGATTTCGTCAACAAGCGTAACGTTAACAATCTGACCGTAAGCAATACCGTCACGGGGGACGGCGCAGAACCGGACAAGCCGTTTAAATACACGATGACCTTCGACGGTGCAGGTAAAGGTCAAGCTTACAATTACGAGCATTCCGACGGTACGACCGGCACGATCACATCCGGCGATACCTTCGAGCTCAAACATGGTCAGACCGTTATAATTAAGGATCTTCCAGAGAATTTGAAGTATATGATCACCCAGGATGGTTACACGAACGACGGCTACGCGACCACCCCTGCAGGATTGTCTGATGAGGGAATCATGGCGGGGGCCGATCGCAATGCAGACTTCATCAATGATCGCACCGTCAACAAGCTGACGATCACCAATACGGTCATGGGCAATGGCGGCGACAAGACGAAGGCGTTCGAGTACACTGTCATCTTTGAACAAGCAGGCAAGGATGGAAGCTACGCGTATACGAAATCGGACGGCGCAACGAGTACACCGGGCACGATCAAGTCTGGCGAATCCTTCACCCTTAAGGATGGAGAGGCGCTGGAAATTGTAGGTCTGCCTAAGGATCTGAAATACACGGTGACTCAGAAGGACTACACAACTGACGAATACGTGACCACACCTAAGGAACGGCAGTATTCCGGGGTCATGGTGGGCAATGATGAAGTTGCCCCGTTCACGAATGTGCGAGTCATCGAAGGCGGCCTGCTCATCAGCAACACGGTTAAAGGCAAAGACGACGACAAGTCCAAGCCGTTCCAGTACACGCTCACCTTCACAGGCAAGGGGTCGGATAAATCCTACGCCTATGTGAAGTCGGACGGCAGCAAAGGAACGATCACGAGCGGAGACACCTTCGAGCTTACCGACGGCCAGACGCTCCTTATAGAAGGACTTCCGACGTATCTCAAGTATACGGTGACCCAGGATGATTATTCGAAGGACGGCTATGTGATGGATCCTGAAAGCCTCGAACACACAGGCACCATTCCGGAGAAAACGTTGGCAGAGGCACACTTTGAAAATACTCGCCCGTATCTGGAAGGCGTGCTGCGTGACAACAACACAGGAGAAGTCATTCCGAATGCATCCATCACGGTGACTAATCTGAAGACAGCTGAGAAGCAGACGATTCAGACGAATGAGAAGGGTGAATATTTCGTCCCTGCCGAGGCGGACACCGACTATACGATCACGTATACGAAGGTGTATACGGTAGGCGGAAAAGACGTACCTATCGAGTTCACGCAAAAAGCAAATGTGGACGGCAGCGTGAAAGACGAAACCGTTCCGGCGGACATTACGGCGGTAGGGATCGTTCTGTTCAAGCAGCTGGATGGAACAACAGAGCTATTCAACGATTCGTTTATCAGCCAGATGCGTATCTATTTGAAGGACAAGGACGGCAATTATATTCAGGAGAACGGTCGTCCTAAAGCGTTCCCGATGGATACGAAGGGCACTTTCTCCGTGGAAGGGCTAAGCGAGCAGAAGTACACCATGGAAGTTCGCTATGAAGCTGAAAATGGAGAGGAACTGCTCTTCAAAGTGACGCAGCTGGACGTGAAGGCTAACGGAGAGCTGAATATTTCCGAGGAATTGGTCGACCCTTACGGTACGGTCTATGATGAAACGACAGGTGATGCCGTTACGGGTAAGAAAATTGAAGGAGCCACAGTAACACTGTATTATGCGGATACGCAGCGGAATCGAGATAAAGGCCGTACTCCGGATACGAAAGTAACGCTTCCTCGGGTTCCGAATTTTGCACCGCACGACAATAAGAGCCCAGAGCAGGATAGCGACGCAAATGGCTTCTATGCATACATGGTGTTTCCTGAAGCGGATTATTATCTGATCGTAACGAAGGATGGATACGAGACGCACAGAAGTGATACGATTTCTGTCGACTTCGACATTGTGAAATACGATGTGCCGATGAAACCGATCAACACCGGCGGCGGACCAGGCCCTGTAAACCCAGCTCCAGAGCCGGGGAATCCAGGCCCAGTTACTCCAACGCCAGAACCGGAGAATCCAGGCCCAGTTAACCCAACTCCGGAACCGGAGCACCCAGGTCCTGTCAGCCCAACGCCAGAACCGGAGAATCCAGGTCCTGTTAACCCAACGCCAGAGCCGGAGAATCCAGGTCCTGTCAGCCCGACTCCAGAGCCGGAGAATCCGGGCCCAGTTAACCCGGCTCCAGAGCCAGTAAATCCAGGTCCTGTCAGCCCTGTTCCTGACCAACCTGGCAACGTAAACAATGACACTAACAACGATGACAACGAAGTTGGTAATGTCAGCGACTTCAACGATCAGAGTGCGGGCAATGGAAGTAACGAGCTGGACGATGCACCGAAAACAGGGGATAGCGGCCCATCGCCAATCTTCTACTTGGCCTTGGCGTTGATGTCCTTGATTACAATCGGACTCTGCCTGCTCGGCGGGAAGAAGAAACAGCACATTCAATAACCGGAAAGGCGGTAAGAAAAATGAGTAAAACCAAAAAAATTCTTATCGCCGTTTCCCTCCTGGTGTTGGTATTTTCTCTCGTCAGTCTTGCGAGAATGCTCGTTCGGGATTATGTTGAGCAGCAGAAGATCGAAGAGCTGGCTAAAGTTTGGGAAGATGGATCGGACAAAGGCGAGGGGAATGCAGTCCCCTCCCTTTTGTTCAACAAGGCGAATGAGCCGGTCATGCTTCCCGAATTTCGGGAGCTTTACGGGAGGAACCCGGATATCGTGGGTTGGCTGAAGATTGACGGCACCCGAATTGAGTACCCGGTCATGCAGCATCCACAGGATGCGGAGTACTATCTCAATCATGATTTCGATAAAAAGGAAAACAAAGGCGGCCTCCCCTTTTTGGACGAGCATAGCCGGATTAACGGTTCGGACATTTTGCTGATTCATGGACATCACATGAAAAGCGGCTGGATGTTTAAAGATTTGATGAAATACAAGGAAGAAAGCTTCTACAAAGAACATGCTACGTTCCAGTTCAGTACGCTTTATGAGAAGGAAGAGTATGAAATTATCGCCGTTATTCTGTCCCAAGTGTATCGCAAATCGGACGACGTTTTTAAATACTACCAGATTGAGAAAGTAAGGACTCCCGCTGACTTCGATGCGTATGTCCGGAACATCCAAGAACTCGCCCTTTATGACACAGGCGTAACACCCCGGCATGGAGACAAGCTTATTGTACTGTCTACGTGTGAATACTCGACCGAAAATGGTCGTTTGGCGGTTGTTGCCCGAAAGCGCAAGTGATGATTTAAAACACGGAATCAAGCTGCTTCAGATCGCGTTCTCCCTTGGAGGACGCGATTTTTTTCTTATTTACATAGGGATGAATCGGCACCTCGAAGGAGGTGCCTTTTCGTTACAGCGAACTTGGAACAGGCTCGTTCAGCATTATGTTATCTTGGGTAAACCGGCTCATTCAGAAAATGAAAATATTAGTCAGCTCGTTTGCGTTGATGGATAGGACGATGATATTCAACGCAGCGAATACGAGGGCAGGTGCTGTTTTTCCGAAGGAGTCCCGAGCCTTGAGATGCACAAGGCATGCGACCAGCATCGTGATGCCAAGCCACACGCCGGCCCAAGCGGTTGCCCAGCCATACCAATAGCCGGCGATGAGCGCAGCAGCTCCGACTAATTGAACGATGCCGGTAACAACGCGAAACCTCTGGGAGAGCCCGAGGTGGGCAAAGATCTCGGCCCAGTACTTGGCTCCGATGATTTTGGCCGTGCCCGAGAATAGATAATACGCCACAAGTAAGCTCTGAAGTACGATCGAGAACAGGATCATGCAAATCCCTCCATATAAAATAGAATGAAAAGCCTTTACTCGCTCAACGTGACCAAGTCCAGTTCCTTTAGGCGTTCGGGATCGGAGATCACATCGATTCCGTTGATCTTCCCGTCCGCATAGTCGATAGCCAACACGAGGAGCAATTGCCCCCCAGGCGAAATAACGACGCCGACCTCTCCGTTGACGAGAGCCGGACGTGCCGCTTTGGCGCGTCCCCACATCAGCTGCTCGGCCACGGCATGGGTACCGCGGACTTCTTTCGGAGCGTTCTCGCGATCGCTGCGCAGCACGACTTCCGGGTTGAGGACCTGAAGCAATGCGTCGAGATCGCCGCTCCGCGCCGCCGCCAGGAAGGAATCAACGAGTCTCCTCTGAATGGAGAGGTCCGTCTTGGAAGAAGTCTTCGCTCCTTGTATGCGGCGGCGCGCACGGCTGGCCATTTGCCTCGCTGCGGCCTCCGAGCAGCCTATAATAGGGGCAATCTCCGCATAGGGGATGGCAAAAATGTCATGCAGCACGAAAGCAACCCGCTCATCGGCGCTCAAGGTGCCGAGCACCACGAGCAGCGCCAGACCGATCGAATCAGCCAGTAACGCCTCCCGTTCCGGGTCACCTCCAGCTTCATGATCGGTGGATGTTCCGATTTCATAAGCCTCCATGGATTCTTCGCGCCGTGCCTTTCGGGAACGCAGCATGTCAAGGCACACTCGGGACACAACGGTTGTCAGCCATCCCCCGATATTCTCGATCGCATCCGTCTCCGAGCGGTTCAATCGAAACCACGACTCCTGGACGGCATCCTCCGCCTCGCTCCAGCTTCCGAGTATTCGGTAAGCAACCGATCGAAGATGGGACCGATGGGCTTCAAATTGATCTGTCAGCCAATTGGTGTCGGTCATCGTAATAATCTCCCTTCAATAAGCTCTCATTGGATTGACGTATGGAAACGTGCTGATGTGACAGATTGAAAAATAATGATGCCCACCGCATCAAACAAAGCTGAGCGAAGCTCCTTTTCGTGGAGACTTCAACATTCGGCATAGCTGCTTGATGCCCGGGGGCTGGACTCGCCTCTATGCTTACACTTTATCTTTAATATTACGAAACCAGAAGCAATATTTGGGAGGTGCCAAATCAAGCAGCTTAAATGTTTTAAAAGGAGAGCGGTACCAAGTTTCTATGCCTAAAAGGACCCGGAATCGATGCCTAAAGGCTGCCAGCACGCTGGCAGCCTTTTTCTGTACTACTTCTTCGGATATCGTTTCAATTAAGCGATACGACCCAGGAAGGATTGCAGAATGCGCTGCAAATCTCCCGGCTTGCTGAGCATCGGCAAGTGGCCGGATTCCAGTTGTTCAACGGAATGCGGGGATAGATGCGAGATCATTTTATTTTGCAGGGAAGAAGGGAATTCCTTGTCCTTCGTCAGCTTGACGTACAGCTTCGGCACAGCCGGGACGGTCGCCTGAGCCCGGTCTGTGTATACGCGTATGGCCTCGGGAACGAACCCTTGCACGAGCCCCGCCGTTTGTTCCTCTGACAGGTCATTGCATAAGCCGGCGCAGATGACGGATTCCGGCGGTTTGGTACCCCATTTGCGCAATATGGCTGTTATGAGCATTCGTTTAGGGAAAGGAAGAACCGACACGAATGAACCGCCGTTCTTAGGGATCGCTGCCCCCACCGCGACAAAGCCGGCCAATCGATCAGAGAATTTGGAAGCGAGCTTTAGGGCTAGAACGCCTCCGAGTGAATGTGCGACGATCACAAACCGCTGGATGCCCCATTGACTTACTTGATGTTCCATATGGCTGACATAATCCTCTAAAGCCAAGTCGCTTCTTGAATCGACCGGGCCTTTCCTGAGCGGAAAATCGAGGAGTAAAGAAGGCTGAGCCAATCCCTCCGCAACGTTACTCCAGATTCGGCCCTCCAATCCCGCTCCATGGATAAATACAAAACCGATCTCTTCGTTGGTGTTCTTCTTCATATAAATTAACTCCCCTCACAGGTTGATATCCTGCGTGCTATTTGTGAACATCGTATCACGTAAATAAGACAAATCATGTCTTATTTAAATGCTATAATGAAAAAAACTTCGAAGAGAAGGTGACTCATGCAAAAGTCGCAGCGTCTCATTCAACTGATTATGATGATTAATGCGAAAAAGTCATTTACCGTTCGAGAGCTTGCCGATGAATTTGGGCTGTCTACTCGAACAATTACCCGTGATTTGCAGGAGCTGTCCGAGCTCGGCATCCCGATCTATTCCATTCAGGGGAGAGGGGGAGGGTACAAGCTGCTTCAAGACAGGATGCTGCCGCCCATCAGCCTGTCGGAAAGCGAGGCCATTGCGATGTTCTTCGCGTGCCAGTCACTGGACTACTTCGGCTCCCTGCCATTTGGCGAGGGGGCCGGGTCCGCACTGCAAAAGTTCTATCATTATCTGCCTGCCGATATCAAAGAGCAGATCGATCGGCTGGACGGGCGAATCATGTTATGGAGTCCGTACCGTTCAATGGCTCGGGGGATTCTTGAAACCCTGATGCAGGCCATCATGATAGGCGGAGTGGTCACCATGGAGTACAACTCCAGCAGCGGGGCGGCCAAGCGGGATATTCAGCCGATCGGCCTCTACACGAGCTCGGGTTATTGGTATTGCCCGGCTTATTGTTTTGAGCGGGGGGATATCCGTCAATTCAGGGCGGATCGGATCCTGTCGGCAGCGCTCAACCCATCGGTCCCTCCCCGGGATGAGATCCGGAAGATGACGCTGATGAATAAGCCGGAGAAAGGCCATCTGGAGCAAACGGTGCTGCATATCGAGATCACCAAGAAGGGAGTATGGCTTCTGGAATCCAATCCCCGGTTTGCCCCGAGTATACAGCGCAACGAAGACGGAAGCGGAACGGCAGCCATTCAGATTGCCGCGGAGGATTTACGTTTCTATGTAGACTTGATCTGGAATCTCGGGAGCGAGGTCAAGATTAAGGGGCCGGTTGAAGCGGTCACGTACATTCAGGAAAAAGCTGAAGCTATGCGTTCCTTGTATAGCTAAGCATTATTTCAGAAAAATCCAGCAAGTTTGACGACTGTGGAGCATCCGAAAAAGAATACGCCCTTTCGCCGCCGGTGTAACCTGAGGGAAGCGAAAGGGCGTTTTGTTTTAACGCGGGCGTCATCCCTTCTCCGAACCAAGCATGACGCCTTTGGCGAAATACTTTTGGGCGAACGGATAAATCAGCAGCACGGGAATCATGGAGATGAAGATGGTGGCGTTCTTCACCGCGTCCGGCATCAGCGCTTTCGTTCCTTCCACCTGTGATTCCTCCGCATACTGCAGAATCAGCATATCCCTGAGCACGACCTGCAAGGGGTATTTGTCCACGTCATTCAGATAAATCATGGGGAGAAAGTAGCTGTTCCAGTGCCCCATGAAATAGAACAGTCCGATCGACGCAAGCGCCGGCTTCGACAGCGGGATGATAATGCTCCATAAAATGCGAAACTCCGTCGCGCCGTCCAAAATGGCCGATTCCCGCAGCGATTCGGACATATTCTCATAGAAGCTCTTCAAAATAAGCAGCTCCATCGTCCAGATGGCGTTTGGAAGGACGATGGCCCAGATGCTGTTCAGAAGACCCAGCTTGTCGACGACCAAGTAGGTCGGAATCATGCCCCCGTTCAGGAACATTGTCAGGACGATGCCGATAACAAAGAACTTCCGCCAGAACAAACCGGGACGGGAGAGCGGGTATGCAGCGACGGCGGTCATGACGAGATTTATGAGCGTGCCGAGCGCCGTATACAAGATGGTGTTCAAATAGGCCGAAGGAATCCGGTCCTCCGAGAAGATATAGCGATACGCATCGAGATTAAAGCCTACCGGCCACAGAAACACTTTGCCTTGCGCAATCGCCGAGGATTCACTGAACGAGATAGCGATAATATAAATGACCGGATACAGCGTGGCGACCGCTACAGCGGATAAGATGAGCGTGTTGAAGATCGTGAACAGACTCCATCTTTTTTCTCCTACCATAAGCTTTTGCCCCCCATTCTTCTGCTGATCAGATTTGCGGCAACGAGCATGATCAAAGCGATCAAGGCTTCAAAAATCCCCACGGCGGCTGCGAAGCTGTAGTCGCGCTCAATCAAACCTTTTCGATAGACATACGTCGAGAATACGTCCGCCACCTCGTACGTCATCGGGTTATACAGAAGGAGCACTTTTTCGAAGCCGATTCGGAACATGGAGCCCGCCTTCAGGATAAATAGGACAAGGATGGTCGGCAATAGCGAAGGAAACGTAATGTAGCGCATCAGATGCCAGCGCTTCGCGCCGTCCACCTTGGCGGCTTCGTACAGGGACGGGTTAATGCCGGCAATGGCGGCAAGATAGATGATCGCTTCATACCCCATCGAGGCCCAAATATCCGAGGCGACATAGATCGTTCTAAACCATTCGGGCGCGATCATGAAATAGATTTTCTCGAGCCCGATCCATTGCAGGAATTGATTGAACAGACCGCGTCCTGGCGACAGGAAGTCGATAACCATGCTGCAGATGATGACGATGGACAGGAACGCGGGCAGATAGCTGAACGTTTGCACCGACTTTTTAAAGCGCTTGTTGCGCACTTCGTTCAATAGGATGGCGAACAGGATCGGGAACGGAAATCCCCACAGTAAGCTGTACAGCCCGAGGAGCAGGGTGTTTTTGAACAAGAGCCAGAAGTCGTTGCTGCTGAAAAAGGTGCGAAAATGCTCGAGGCCAACCCATTCACTGCCTAGAATGCCTTCAAACACGCTGTAGTCTTTGAACGCGATAATGAGCCCGTAAATAGGGCCGTAACGGAACAAAATGTAAAACACGATACAAGGGAGCAGCATCAGCAAAAACTGCCGGTCTCTCTTCATGTGCTGAAGCTGGGAGATCAACCAGGACGGTTTGGCTCTGGACGGCCCGGCTTCACCTGCGCTCATCTTCGGATTCATCGACATACCTCCTTGAACAAATAGGACCGTACGCCCAATGAAGGGAGGGGGTACGGTCTCTCGGTCATCTTCTAGCTCTCCTTACTCGGCATCATAACGCGCTTGCGCCGCATTATACGCACCGACGAACTCATCTTCGCCGAGTTTCTTTGCTTGCTGAAGCCACGCATCCCATTCCGCCTGACCGTGGGAAGCGGTTAAGACGTATTTCGCGCTGAATTCCTCGCCCGCCTTTTGCAGCGCTTGGGTGAGCTCCGCGATCGTGGAGGTCTCCTCGTCGGTAAATTTCAGGACCGGATCAAGCGCAAGCTTCTTATCCTTCATCATATCCTGCGCTTCCTGCTCTTTCTCGGTGAAGTTATAGTACACGCTGCGGGAATCGGTGCGGACATAGAAGCCTTGCGTCCACAAGCCGTATTTATCCTCAAGCGCTTTAATATCAACGAGCTCAAGGTCCTTCAGCTCCGGATAGACAGGTCTGCCGTTCTCGTCAAGCTCATAGTTGACGCCTTCCTGGCCCACCGTCATCAGCTCTGCGCCGGACGGGCTTGTCAAATAATCCAGGAGCTTCATGGAGACTTCGGTGTTTTTGTTCTTTGCCACCGCATGGCCGAACGTCGCGATTGTCGGCAGGCTGAGCGTTTTGCCGGATGGGCCGATCGGATTGCCGTACCGGAGATCATAGTCCGGAATGGCGTCTTTCGCTTGGGTTGCGAACATGTCGAGACGGCCGATCCAGTCATAGGTGACAAATGAATTGTTGCTGGTCATCTTGGCAGTCCAGTTGGCGGACGTATCGGTCATAAACTCCGGATCAAGCAGTCCCTCATTATAAAGCTTCTTCATGAAATCCAGCATTTCTTTAAACTCCGGCTGGGTGAACGAGAACTCCCATTGCTTCGTTTCCTCGTCATAATTGTTCGGGTAACCGCTGAGCCCCCAGCTGTGTCCCCAATCCCGGAAGATGTTGGCCTGCGTCTTGGAAGAGTACGGGACGGAGTTCGGATACAATTCCTTCAGCTTCTTCAGCGCCTGATAAAATTCGTCCTGATTGGTCCAAAGCGGGATATTATGCTTGTCGAAAATGTCTTTGCGGTACAGGAAGCCGTGATTCACTTCGCGGTTGATGCCGTAAGTCGGCCATGTGTACAGATTTCCCTTCTCATCGGAGTAAGACTTCATGACCCAATTGTTCTCCGGATTGTCTACGTAAAGTGCCTTGAAGTTGGGCAGCTGGTCGAGGTAATCGTTGATGGCGGCGAAAGCGCCTTTGCCGCCGAGGTCGTTGAGCTCCGCGAGCGAAGGGCCGTGAATAATATCCGGTAAATCCCCGGAAGCCAGAATGAAATTCAGCTTTTCTTTGAACGTGGCGGTGGAGTAAAATTCGAGGTTGACCTTAACGCCGGTTCGCCTTTCCAGCTCTTGGACGGCCCACTTCTCGTTCAGCTTGGTAGAGTCGCTGACGACAAGCATCTTAATCGTGGTCGGTTTATCGACGAGAGGGAGGGCAAGACCTCCAGTATCGCCGTAATCGGCGGTCGCCGCTTGCCCGCCGCCGGAGCCGGCCGGCGCAGGCGATCCGTCGGAACCGGCGGCAGGCGGGTTATTCCCGCTGCCGTTCCCGCTGCATGCTGCAAGAAGCGAGATTAGAAGCGTCAAAACCAGTGCTGCAGAAAACATCTTTTTTGACATAAATGCTCCTCCTTTTTTAATCTGGCGGTCTTCATTGAAGCCCATTGCATGAGAGACGTCTTGCTTCTATATGTGGTAAGGCACTCTCAACAAAAAAGGATGAAAACTAATTATGAATTAGATATAATGCAGTATGGCGGTTAATTTAATTGTTGACAGCGTTTTCAAATGTTTATTAGAATGTAGTTGTCAATTAGATAATATGCATAACGTAATGGTCTGTCAAGAACTAATTGGGAGGTGCATGATGAAACGCGCGATTGCAATGATGCTCATGGTGGCGATGGTGTTCATGCTTGCAGAGCCTGCAGCTGCCGGCTCGGGAGCGGGCGGGGATGAGTTCGACCGGTTAAGGGCGAAGTGGCGCAATTATCTTACCGGCGGGGATATGTATGAGCTTCCGGTTCAGGATCCCGCTGTTCAGGCCCGCATCGATTCGATTTCGGCAGGCGGGCAATCCGCTTGGGACAGCATGAACAAGGAGCCCGGCAGAACGTACTTGTGGGAAGATGCGGTAGAAGCCAAATTCCCCAGCTCGTCTTATATTTATGAGAATTATAAGCGGCTGTACCGAATGGCGCTGGCGTACAGCACGAAAGGTTCGGAGCTGTACGGCGACGCGGCATTGCTGAGCGATCTGATTGGAGGCTTGGACTGGGTATACGAGAATCAGTACAACGAGCGGCTGGACTGGAAGGTCAACTACCATCATTGGGAAATTAACGTACCGACCGTTCTAAGCAATATTACAACACTGCTGTACGAGCAGCTCGGACCTGAACGGGTGGACCATTATATGGACGCTGTCCACCGGTTCGCGAATGACCCGACGACGTACGCGCTGTCCGTGGTTCCTTCTTATGGAGCGAATCGGCTGTCGGAATCCCTGCCCATCGCGCTTCGCGGCATACTGGTGAAGGACGGCAGCAGGCTGGCGCTCGTCCGGGACCGGCTGAGCGATTATGAAGCGCTGATCTTTCCCTATGTTCAAGAAGGGAACGGCTGGTACAGAGACGGCTCCTTTATCTCCCATGACAGGCACGCGTATAACGGAACCTACGGATTGGAGCAGTACAGCATATTAATTACGTTAATGTACTTGCTGGACGGCTCGTCCTGGGAGCTGTCCGATCCAAGGGTGGAGAATGTATACCAATGGACGGACGACGGCTATCTTCCGCTCGTCTATAACGGGCGGCTGATGGATATGGTGAACGGGAGATCGACTGCAAGGCAAGGGGCGAGCGATCACGTCCAAGGCAACAAGCTGATCGATTCTTTGCTGATCCTAAGCGAGTTCGCGGAGCCGGAACGGGCGTCCGTGTACAAACAGGCGATCAAGGCTTGGGTCCTGGGTAAGGACCAGCTTGATTACCGCAGCACCGCGTCGATCCCGATGCTGCTTCGCGTGAACAGAATTGTGCAGGACGCGACCATTCCCGCGGCGGTCCAGCCGGTCTACATGCAATATGCCGGCATGGACCGTGCCGTTCAGCAGCGGCCTGGCTATGCATTCGGCCTGAGCATGTTTTCGAACCGGATTTACGATTTTGAGACGGTGAACGGAGAGAACAAGAAGGGGTGGTATACGTCGTCCGGGATGACCTATCTCTACGATGATGATGATCTGCAGTATAACAACAATTATTGGGCGACGGTGAATATGAAGCGGCTTCCGGGCATCACCGTAGACGCGGAATACGACCGTCCGGAGATGGACAGTAACAAGCTGAGCACCAAAAGCTGGGTCGGCGGCGTGGAAATATCGGGCGAATTCGGCGCTTCGGGCATGGAGCTGGAGGGGTACCGGACGACGCTGAGCGCCAAAAAGTCTTGGTTTGCCTTCGATAACGAGATTGTGGCGCTCGGTTCAGACATCAACAGCACGGATGGTCGGACGATCGAGACCATGATCGAGAACCGCAAACTGAGCGGGGACGGAGGGCAGGCGCTCACCGTCAACGGACAACTTCAGCCATCGTCGCTAGGCTGGAGCGCAGCGATGGAGCATGTCCGGCATATTCATCTTGAGGGACCTGCGGGCAGTGCCGGCACCGGGTACGTATTTCCGATCGAAGGAACAACGGTGCACGCGCTCCGGGAGGAGCGAAGCGGCACTTGGGGCGAAGTGTCCAACCAGGCGACGGACCCGACCGTGTATAAGAACCGATTCCTGAACCTATGGTTCGATCACGGTAAAAGCCCGGCGGGCGGCTCGTATGCTTATACGCTGCTTCCGAACCGTACGGCCGGTGAAGTGGCCGATTATTCGGCGCAGCAGGACGTGACGATTCTGGAGCAGGACGATTATGTTCATGCGGTAAGGGAGAATCGATTGCAGCTGACAGCGGCTTTGTTCTGGGAAGACGTGAAACGCACGGTCGATCAGTTGATTACGGTGGATAAGAAGTCCGCGGTAGCGGTGCGGGAAACGGGGGACGAATTGGAGGTTGCCGTATCCGACCCGACGCAAGAGAACCGGGGAATCATTGAGGTGGAAATTCACCGGGCCGCCGCCGGTGTCGTAGCTTCCGATCCGTCCATTAAAGTGCTGAGCATGTCGCCGACAATCAAGCTGGCCGTTCAGACAGGAGGAACCCTGGGACGGACGCAGTCGATCACGTTCTCGAAGGCAGGCGTAGAAACGCCGCCAAGACTTGCGTTATCCCCGGTTGCGGATGCATCTGTTCACAACGGGGATGAAGCGGCAGAG
The DNA here is from genome assembly GCF_002741055.1 of Paenibacillus ihbetae. NCBI lineage: Bacteria > Bacillati > Bacillota > Bacilli > Caryophanales > Paenibacillaceae > Paenibacillus > Paenibacillus ihbetae. The sequence continues at coordinate 3,335,048 of NZ_CP016809.1, forward strand.
GCGTTCGGATCGGCATCGACCATGTCGGCTAAGGACGACGGTGACGTTAGGAACAACCGGAAGGCATACATGAAGTTCGACCTGACTTCGGTGGAGACGGTAAACAGGGCCGTGTTGCGCGCGAAGACCTTTAATCCGGAAGGCAAGTCCGCGGTGCTGAACGTGCTAGGCGCCGGTGACGGCTGGGATGAACAGGATATGACATGGCTGAACGCGCCTGCTGAAGAGACCGGACCGCTGGATTCGGTATGGATTAACGGTATGGAGCAGTATTACGAGTGGGATGTAACCGAGTACGTTCGCGGTCAATTGGCGGGCGATCGAACAGCGACCCTTGTCGTAACGGGCGCGGATTACGAAGGAGTCAACATGGCGCTTCACAGCAAGGAGCATTCCTACGGTGCTCCGCAGCTTGTCATTGAGGGAAGCTTCGCATCCGGGGGTCCGGTTCCGCCCGAGGAGCCGGCTTACGGCGAAGCAGTGACGGCGGCGCTTGACGAGCCATTCGACGCGACTGCTCCGGGCGAGCGGCCTCCGGGGTGGACGGCCGAGCCGGAGGGCGGGTCGGCAATCGTCTGGGAGCAGCCGGGCGCAATGAATGACCGGGAGCTGCGGCTGGCAGCAGGCTCTGAAGGATTAACGGCGGGCATTGAGTTTGAAGCCCAAGAGGGCTTGCTTTATGCGCAGTTAAGGATTCGAGCGGAGCAAGCCTCTGTGCCGCTGCACATCGATTTGCTGCCTGCTGCCGGGGAATCGCAGGCAATACGCATTTCGATGAACGGCAAGGGACGGATGACGGCCAGCGACGGCTCCTCGGTTGCCAATCTGCAGGCTTACGCTGCGGATACCTGGTATAAGGTGAAGCTGGTCATCGACACGCAGGCCGGCAGCTACGACGTGTACATTGACGAGGCAAGGAAAGCCGCAAGACTGGGCATGCCGCCGCAGACAGCGGTTGACGGAATCCGGTTTGCGGCCGGTACCGGAGGGCAGTTTCTCATCGATGATATAGCGGCAGGACTCGCGAATCGGATGGAGCCGGCACCCTCGCCGCAGGACAAACAGAACAGCGATGCTTCGGCCGCGGTGCTGCCGCCTTACACGGTGAGCGACCATTTTAATGCGGCGGATGCGGAATCGCTGGTTGGCTGGGCGCTGAGTCCGACCGGCGGTACCATCGGGCTGTCCGATATGCCGAGCGAGGCCAACCGAAGCTTGACGATTCACAATACGGGCGCGGGATCGACTTCGGCCACCAGATTATTCGATGCTCCCGACGGCCGCGCGGCCATCGAGTTCTGGCTGAAGCCCGAGCAGAGCAATCAGACGTTCGGCGCGCCCTATATCCGTGATGCCGGCAATCGGGATATCGCGATTATCCTGTTTAATAACAGCGGCAATATTACGGCGTTCAACGGAGCAACATCGACGGTGGTAACCCCTTATCAGGCGGGAAAATGGTATCACATGCGGGTTGAGCTCGACCCGAGCGCCAAAACCTACGATTTATACGTTAACGGCCAATTGGCCGCAGACGACTTCGGATACCGCAATACGAGCAGCGGCCGCGTCAGCCGGCTCCTCTTCTTCAGCAACGCTTCGGCCGGAGCCATGCATATCGATAACGTTCGCGTTATTTCGGAAGAAGACGAGTTTGAAGCTCCTCCGCCGGGAGCCAGTCCTTCCATCGCCCTGGTCGCGCCGGAAGAAGCAGGACCAGGCGAGGCCGTGCAGGTGAAGCTCGATCTCCTGACGCTGGGATACCGGGTATTGCCGGAGCGGCTGGTGCTGGGCTATGACGAGGATGTATTGGAGTTCGAAGGGCTGGCGGCAGGTGATCCGAATGCGGTATACGATGTGTTCAACACCGGAACGGGCGAGCTAATTATCACCTGGACCAACGGCGCCCATGCTGAGGCCAGCGAGAGTCTCCCGGCACTGAACTTCCGGGTGAAGGAAGCGCCCGGATCTACGGAAACGATACTCCGGCTGTTCTCTTCCGAGCTTTATCTGCTGCCAAACGGCGTATCGATCCGGACCCAGCAGGATGAAGCAGGGCTAATCCTTACTTCGGAAACGGCGTTCGATTATACGGTGAACGATAGCTTCAACATCATCGGAAGCGAAGCGCCTTCCGGCTGGCAGCTGAATCAGACCGGAGGGGAAGTATCGCTCGCGGATATTCCGAGCGTGGATAACCGCAGCTTGAGCCTCCGCAATACGAAGGCAGGCCAGACGGCAGCGATCCGAGCGTTCGATTCATTAGAAGGCGAGGTGACCGTGGAGTATTGGGTCAGACCGGAGCAGACCGACCAGACCTTCGGCGCGCCGTACATCAAGGATGCCGCAGGCCGCGACACCGCGGTCATCCTGTTTGTGAACAACGGTACGATTCATGCCTACGACGGCGCATCGGCTCGGACGCTGATGCCATATGAAGCGGGGCAGTGGTATCACATGAGAATGGCGGCCGATACGGAGTCGAGAACCTACGATCTGTATATCAACGGTACGCTCGCTGCAGACGGCTTCGCCTTCCGTAATCCAGACAGCATGGGCATCGATAAGCTGCAATTTTTCAGCAACGCCTTGACGGGAACGCTGCTTCTCGATAATGTCCGGGTCATTTCGGAGGAGGACCGTGCAAACCATCCCAGCCCTGAGAATATGCCGGGCCTGACGCTCGCCGCCCCGGAAGAGGTAAGAAGCGGGGAGCAGTTCCAGGCGACGCTTGAACCGAAAGCCGGCAGCCCCGGATTGGACGTGCGGACGGAACGGGCAGTGCTTGTTTATGACGAGACGCTGTTTGACTATGAAGGATCAGCCGAGGAGGGGTCGGGTCAGGCCTATACCGTACAAGAAGGAATGCCCGGCCGGCTGATCCTCACTTGGAACCGCAGCGGCGACGCGGACGGGAGCGCCGGAGCGGCTGTCTTGAATTTCCGCATGAAGGAGGCTGCGGAAGAGGCTGCGGGCTCGCTGCGTCTGCATGCAGGGGAGGTGCTATTACTGCCGGGCGGGATACCCGTTCAGGCACCTGAGGTTGAAGTGGTTGTGAGGGCAATTACCGACTCGAAGGCTCCGGTTACGGTGATGACCATGCTTCCTGAAGCCCCTGACGGAGCGAACGGCTGGTATGTGTCTCCTGTAAGCATCAAGCTGAGTGCCACCGACGAAGGGTCAGGCGTAAGCCGGATCGAATACAGCCTGAACGGCGGCGCGGAATGGCTGACCGCGGGGAGGGACAGCGCCGAATTGGCATTCGAGTCGGACGGGGAATACCATCTGATCTATCGCGCGGTGGACCTGGCCGGACATATGGAAGCGAAGCGCGAGGCGGCATTCCGGATTGATCGAACCCCGCCGAGCGTTCAGACCAACGTGGTGACCGGAGCGGTTTACGCGAATGACGAAGTGCTCAAGCTGCAGGTGATCACGCATGATGAGGGATCCGGCCCGGACAGCTCGCGCACCGCCTTGCTGCTTGACGGCCGGCCGATCGCTTCGGATGAGAGCGTTCCACTGTATCTGCTCGAGCCCGGCCCTCATACGCTTGTGGTCAGCGGAAGCGATATGGCGGGCAATTCGAGTCAAGCCGAAGTGGTCTTTCATACGGAAACGAGCGCGGCGGTGCTCAGCCGCTTGGTCGACCTGTTTGAAGCATCGGGCGCGATTGATAACGGCGGGATTGCGAACAGCCTTCGCCGGAAGTTAGGCAGCGGGGAGCTGCAGGCGTTCCTGCATCAAGTCGAGGCCCAGAGAGGCAAGCATATTGCGGAAGCGGAAGCCGATATTTTGATCCGGGACGCCTTGTCCTTGCTCGACTCCTGAATGTTGGATAGAAAGCTGGCTTATCAAACGATAAAAAATGGAGGAAACCAGACTGATGAAAAGCGTCGTAACGTATGAACAGCAGGTGACAATTGTTGAGAGCGAGAGGCCGCTCATTAAACCGAACCACGTTCTTATGAAAACCAGCTATTCGATGGTAAGCCCGGGCACGGAATTATCGATCATTCATCGAAGCGGAGGGGCGCAGAGCAAGCTTGGATACAGCGCAGCCGGTATCGCGGTGGAGGTCGCAGACGAGGTGACGGATATTCGCGTCGGCCAGCAGGTGGCTTGCTACGGCGCACCGTACGTGAACCATTCCGAATATTTGCTGGTGCCCAAGCATTTGATCGCCCCCGTTCCAGACCATGTCAGCCTGAAGGAAGCCTCGGCCGCCGGCCTGGGCGCCATTGCCATACACGGTTTGCGCCAGTCGGGTCTCGTATTCGGCGAATGCGCCGTTGTCATCGGGCTTGGCGTCATCGGCCAGCTGGTCGCCCGAATCGCTCATGCTGCCGCCATAAAGGTCATTGCCATCGACCTATACGAGGAGCGGCGCAAGACGCTTCAGGAGGTCGCGGGCATTACAGTGTGCGCAAGCTTCGAGGAGGTAGAGGCGGCCATCGGCAGCGTGACGGGCCATATCGGCGCAGACGCCGTCCTTCACTGCGCATCCGGCGCCCAGAAAGAGCTGTTGGACCGCAGCTTCGATTGGATTCGGGACCGCGGGAAAATCGTCATCGTCGGGGATATGGTGATGGAATTCAGCCGGGGGCAAATGTTCAAGAAGGAAGCGGACGTCGTCATTTCCCGGGCCGGCGGACCGGGGCGGTATGACCCGGAATATGAAAGGGAAGGGCGCGATTATCCGATCGGATTCGTCAGATGGACGGAAGGCCGGAACATGAAGGAATATATCCGCCTGCTGGCGGAAGGGCGAATTTCAGCAGGATCGCTCATTACGACACAAGTGCCGTTAATCCATGCCGCGGATATTTATCGGGATTATACGTCCAGACCGGACCAAATCCTTGGAGCGGTTATCTCGTACTAATTGTTACGCAGCGCAGCGAAGGCGCCCGGTTGTGGGCGCCTTTTTACAATTGCGCCTTCATATCAGCGGCGGCCGCGTGTGCTAAGCCATCGGCGCGCTTGCAAGCGGGCTTCAGTTTGTGTATGATGCTGATGAAAATAGGGATCGGAGGTCGGGCGAATGTCTGACAAGCAAAGCAGAAAAACGTTCAGGACGCGGATGGAAGAGATGATCCGGACGCTGAGGGAACAGATTATGGCCGGCCATTACGCGGTAGGGGAGTATCTCCCCTCGGAACTGGATTTAAGCCGGAAGTTCCAGCTCAGCAACAATTCCGTCCGCAAAGGCTTGGACACATTGGTGGAAGAAGGATTGGTAGAGAAAATTCCGAGAGTCGGCAACCGCATCAAAGCACCTTCGAGCGAGGATCAAATCGTCATCCGCCTGGGCTATTATCCGATAATCGATTCTCAAGGCGAGCTTCCTTATTTATTGAATGAGTTTCAGAAGCGGCATCCGCATATTCGGGTAGAGCCGATCCAAATCAGCGACGCCCGGGGATATGTGCGGGATCTGCTGACCCATGACATGATCGACATGGCCATGATGAACACGTATCTGTATCAGGATCTGCTGGAGGAACAGGCGGTAGAATTGCTGGAGCCGCAAGAACCGTTTGAAGAGATGTACCCTTTTTTGAAAAAAGCCTTTCAATATAAGGACGAGCTATATGCGCAGCCGTTCATCTTTTCTCCGGTGATTCTTTGTTATAACCGGGAGCACTTTGCCTCGCTTCAGCTTCCGGAGCCGGACAGCAGCTGGACATGGGACGACTTGATCGCAAACGCTTCCAAGCTGGCGATTCACAACGAGCGGTTCGGCTTTTATTATCACCTGCTCAGTCCGAACCGGTGGATCGTGTTTCTGCTCCAGAGCGGGGAAGTGTTCCGAAGAGATGAAGACGGGCGATACCGGGTTCATGAAACGAGACTGCTGGACGGCATTGAGAAGGTAAGGGACATCTTGTACCAGCCCGGCGTATATCCGCTCCTGTTGTCCGCAAGCAGCGGAGAGGCGGAGCGGCTGTTCAAGGAGCAGCAGGTATCCATCATCATGACGACGTACTTTTCCATTAACAATCTAAAGGAAGCGGACTTCGAATTCGACGTCGCTCCGCTTCCTCATTTAAACAGCTTTAATACGTTAAACCTTACGATCGGCCTTGCGATCCATAAACGTTCCAAAGTGAAATCGGCGGCCAAACAGCTGGTCGATTTTCTCGTATCGGACGAAGCCCAGCGGGTTATACGGAAGGAGACGTTCAGCATTCCGGCCCATAAGCAGGCGGCGCAATGGACCGGGCAGACGGTATATCCGACCCGCTATCAGATGTACAAGGAGATTATTCCGAGCTTCAGTACGTTTACCGACACGGGACTGACGCTGAAGCAGCTGGAGGACATGCTGTCGGAGTGCAAGCTCTATTGGTCGGGACTTCGGACCAAAGAGAGGCTCGCCGCCGGCATCGAAGCGATATTGAATCAGGATGGGACCGGGCGATACTCATAAAGCCCGGTTCCTTTTACCGTATAGATGGTGCCCCCGTTCCCCGAATCCCGCGCAAACAGCGTCCCGCCTTCCGCCAGCACCTGAAGCTCACCGGAGCGAACATCGAATTGGAACAGCTTCTCCAGACAGTTGCCGTAGAGCATGCCGGTGTTCTCTTCGTATTGAAGATAGACGCCTCTCCAGAACAAATCGAGTCCTTCCCAGTTCAAGGGCGGGAACAGATCGATGATACGCTCGATTCGGCGCTCGGCCAGGTTAAAGGCAAACAAGCTGCCGGTGGTCATTCCCCATATCATTCCGTTCTCGCCGGGAGCCAGGGCGGCAACCGCCTTTTCCCCCGGGACCGGCACGCCTTCCCATACCGTCTTCTTGACGGAACCATCCCATACGAATAACGTTCCGTCTTTCCCGCTAGGCGGGCAGCCCAAGCCGCCGAATGCGGAGGAGCCTCCGATAACCAAGCCGTCCGTATAACAGAGCGCGATAACGCTATGTTCCGGGACTGGCTCGGCAAAGCATTCATACTGTTCCGAATCCGGGTCGTAGAATGCGATGGCGCCGCCTAATTTTCCATAAGCGGGGATCGTGCCGATGACAAGCCGGTCCCCGGCCGCGGCGAATGTGAACGGCCGGTCTTGACCGTGCCGCTTGAGGGAGAAGAGCAGCCGAGGATTGACGCCATGCTCCCAGGGCTGATCGGGATCGTATTGATAAATTCTGGCTCCCGGATACACGCCAAGATACAGCCGGTCCTTGAACCAGAACAGGTTCTCGGATTGGCCGAAACGCTCGCAGGGACTGAATGCGCCGGTCACCGGATCGTAAGAGGCGAATCCGCCCGCGAAATAACCGCCGAGATACAGCTTGCCGTCGCCGCCGAGCGCGATGGATTGTATGCCGACCGGGGAGCCGTCAAGCTCGACCTCGACATGTTTGGCACGATGCGTGGCCGGATTATAGATGAAATATCCACCGGAGTACATGCTGATGAGGCTTTGTCCAGGGAAGCCCGGCTCGGGCCAAGCAATCCATCCGAAATCGTAAGCGCCCTCGTCATGGGCAAGCGGGCACGGGGTCAGCTCGAGCGTATCCAGATGGAGGGCGTGCAGCTTCTGGTCGCAGAACAAATAGACGCGCCGGTCTTTGCCCGGCGGCGAAACGTCAAGCCCCATCGCTTGATCGATGCGGTGGATCCAGCAGCGCTTCGTCAGATCGTATACGAGCAGATCCGCCGATTCCGTAAACCGCGCAAACAGCTTGTCTTCGTGAACATCAAGGTCGTATACGAACGTGCTTGCTTCCTGTCCTTCCGGCATCGGCAGCTTGATAGTCTCTCCGGTTGCCGTGTCGAGCTCTATAATCGCGGCTTCCATCGCGCCGGTGCCGATATATAATTTTCCGTTCGGGCCGATATCCATGCTGCGGGCGTATTGATTGCCCGGCACCAGCGTGCCGTAATCGCGGAACGCGCGGTCAGCCGGACGGTATTGGAACACTTTGCCGCCGGGGTATGTGCCGCCGTATACATTGCCGCTCTCGTCCGCCGCCATTCTCCAGAAATAGATTTCCCCATCGATTGCTTGCCCCAAATGGTCAAGGGTATCCGACCGGGGATCGTACCGGTACAGAAAACCGTCGCCGCCTACATATACCGACCCGTCGCTTGTCACGCATATGCCCCAGGAGTGATTGGAGCCGGTAAGCGGCAAGCTGGTCACCATTTGCCCGGTCAGTGCGTCGATCGCAACGAATCTGCACGGCTTGCCTTGGGCCACCGTATAAATGCGGTATCCGCCGTCCTCCATCGGCTGATAAGCCGCGCTGCATATTTTGAACGTCGACAACGGCTCCCCCAGTTTCAACAACCCCATCCTTGTCACTCTCCCCGCTTCGTTATACCGATAAGTTTAGGGGAGGGAGCTGGCAATGTAAACCCTTTCAAGCGAGCGTTAATTTTAAAATTTCCCCTTACTATACCAACCTTGCAGATCTATGAATCCTCCTGAACAATCCCATGTACAGTTTTTCTTCAGAATGAAGTGATACAATCCTTGAGTGGCAAATCCCGGTGCGGATTTAGGGTTGTATCAAGGCGCGGCTCCGCAGTGAATGGAGGTTTAAGCAGTTTGGAATGGCGATATGGACGTAAAGTCCTGTGGACAGGACTTGGCTTATTATTAGGCGCGGTTGTAGGAATCGGGGGATTCCTTACGCAAGCCAAAGGGGACAATCCAACGAAACGTTTTATCACGATTAATATGATCAACGCTAACGGTACGCTGGCTACCTATTTACAGAAGGCGGAATCGGTCAATCCTGATCTGGCAGCAGGACGAGAGGCGCTCTCCGAATCCCTTGGGTTTTGGATGCAGGCGGCGATTGAAAGCCGCGATCTGGCCGAGTTTGAGAAGAGTTATGACCTGTTAACCCGCTATTTTATCGCCGACCGCGATTATATTGTGTGGAAGCTAAGTCCCGAGGGGGAGGCGAAGGTCAGCACCAATGCGCTTGGCGACGATTTGCGGATTATCGGGGCGCTGCTGGAGGGTTCCAAGGTATGGAAGAAGGGCAACCCGGAATGGAAGCAGACGGCCAGGGAGCTTACGGAAGTCTTGCTAAACAGGTCCCAAAACAACGGGTATCTGGTGGATTTCTATGATTTCTCCAGGCAGGAAATGCCCGATACGCTAAGTCTGGCCTATGTGGATCTCCCGGCACTTAAAGGGCTCCAGAACGAAGGCATCCTGGATCAGGAAACCTATATTCGATATCATTCCCTGCTTCGAAACATGCCGGATGACGGCGTATTCTATCCCAAGTCCTTTCATGTCGTGACGCGGGAGTATATCTATGAAGACAAGGTGAATCTGATCGATCAGCTGCTGATCGCGATGTATGCCGGAGAAACGGGAAGGGATCAGGCACCGCTGCACCAATTTCTGAAGGAGGAGTTCGGGCAGGCGGGGAAATTGGCAGGGCAGTATACACGCGCCGACCGAAAGGCCGCGGTGAATTACGAGTCTCCGTCGGTGTATGGTCTCGCCATCAAGTTTGCGCTTCAAATGGGAGACAAGGCTCTGGCAGAACAGCTGTATGAGCGTCTGCAGACCTTTAAGGGGCGGGATCCCCAATATCCCGGAGGATACGTGTTCGGGAGAAATACGCATATTTTTGATAACTTGCTTCCTTTATTAGGGGAATACGCAATTCAACGAGGTGGACATGGAAAATAAAAGATTCATCCAGCGCATGGTCTGGGGATACGTACTGCTGATCGGATTAGCCATCCTGCAGGAATTGCTGATCTATTGGAATGTGTTTAGGGATCAATCCTTCACGTTGCTTGAGCTGGGATTCTCCATTGGATGCATTGCGGCTCTGCTGCTGGGCTTTTTAGCCCCGCCAGGGGTCTCGGTCGTCGGTATTTTCGTTTATATCGTCGCTTATTTTGTATGGCTTACAACGCATGCCGAGGTCGATGTGCTGTCCATCTCCTGGCTGTGGCTGCTGCCGGCTAACGTGGCCGTGGCCACGTCTATCAAATCCGGGCTGATCCGCAATAAACGGCTCATGGAGCGGCTGGAAGAGCTGCAGCGAAGGAACCCGGAAGTGGACTTGGCAACGTCGCTGGGCAATAAGGAGGCCTTTAAAGAAACGCTGATCAAGCAGTCCAACCTGGCCAATCGTTATTCGGATACCTATAACTTCTGCCTGGCCATGTTTAAAATCGAATTTCTGCCGATGGTACGGGAATCCCTTGGTTCACAGGGCTACGTCCAGCTGCTTGCTTCCTTGTCGGAAGGAATACGGAATCATATTCGCTATGAGGATTACAAGTTCGCGCTTGATGAGGGAAGGTTTATCGTGCTGCTACCGATGACCAACCAGGAGTATCTGAAGGCATTGACGGACCGGATCAAGCATGCGCTCATGGACATGCCGTTTCAGGATCGGAAAGGCGGGGAGCTGAAGCTGGTGATCCGTGCAGGGGCGCTGGTGTTTGCCAAGGAGCAGTTCCGTAAATACGAAGATGCGGATGCCGTCATTGCCGCGCTCGAGCGCAATACCGAGACCGATTTGATCGGTGAATATATCTAGATTATGGCTATTGGATTTAAATAGCAGGAGGGGAAAACGAGATGTCTTATACGGCGTGGTTTGTTCCGCTTTGCAAAATCGTCAGCCTGTTTTTTGCCGTTGCGGTGCTGGGGCTGTTCATCGCAACGCTGACCCTTCGGGTTCGCGTACATCGAAAATACGACCGGAGGAAGATCAGTGGCTGACCTATTATTGATGTTCTGCATTATCAGCATTTGGGCTGCCGTGTTAGAGTCGATCCTCATTATGGGGGGAGCGATCCGGTTCATATTCCGGCAAAGCCGCAGGGAATGGACCATTCCCGATGTGGAAGAGATGGGGCATTTCCCCAAGGTAACCGTTATGGTTCCTGCGCACAATGAAGAACTGGTGATCGCGGCAACGGCGGAGAATATTTTACGGCTGAATTATCCGAAGGATAAGGTGCAGCTTATTGTCATTGCCGATAATTGCAGCGATGATACCGCCGGAAAATTGAGGGCGTTGAAAGCCAAGGAAGCGTATCGCGACCGGGATTTCATGATTTTTGAACGTACGGGAACGGGCGGCAAGTCCGGAGCGCTTAATGATGCGCTGGAGTATGCCAAGCATGAATGGATTTGCATTTTCGACGCGGATGCTGCGCCGGAGCGGAACGCATTGTATTTTCTGATCGAGAAAGCAATGGAAGACCCGGAAACCTACGGAGCGGTATTTGGACGGAATAAGGCCCGGAACCGCGGGCAGAATTTCCTCTCCAAATGCATTAATCTCGAGCTGGTTACCGCGCAGCGCATCTATCATACCGGGCTGTGGGAGCTGTTCAAGCTGGGGACGATCCCGGGGACGAATTTTATTGTGAAAACAGAGCTGATGCGCGAGATCGGCGGCTGGGATACGGAGGCCATCACGGAGGATACGGCCATCTCGTTCGAGATTATGACAAGGGGACAGCTGATCGCCCTGGCTCCGCAGGCGGAAGCTTATCAGCAGGAACCGGAGCAGCTCAGCGTATACCTGAAGCAGCGGGAACGATGGGCCAAAGGGAATTTCTCCGTCGTGGTTGATAACATCCATCATTTGTTCAATCGGTCGAGCTGGCGGATCAAGCTGCAAGTGCTGTACTACGCGGCGAGTTATTTCTGGTTTTTGTTATCCATTATCGTCTCGGATATCATCATCCTCGTCAACGTGGCCTACTGGGTCGTGGCGCTGTTCAATCCGGACGTAGTATCGCCGTTCCAATTCGCCGATGATGTATACGTTTATCTGATGGTGGCCTGGGGATTGATGTATTACTTGTTTGTGCTGCAGATCAATTTGGCGCTGGCAACCGATGTCGGACAGAGCACGATCCAAAACTTTATTCTGTCCTGCATATCGTATTTCACGTATGCCCAGCTATTTCTGCTCATTTCCTTGCGCGCGCTTTACTCGTTCGTCGTAGACAAAGTGACGGGGAGAAAAGCCAAGTGGTACAAAACGCAGCGGTTTGGATAAAGGTCTCGTTTGACGGACCCGCTTCCCATTCGGCCGTTGGCCGCGAACCGCGAAGGAGTCAGCGCAGGCAAGTCGAGGGGACATAGGCTTCTTAAGCCATGCAAAAAAGAGCCTGCCGGGTTGGTCAGGCTCTTATAAAATTCCCTATCAATACTCTCCGGCAATTCGGGGAGCAGGGTTTAGAAACACAAACAACGATGGACTAACATCAAGACGCGGCTAATGGCACCACTTTCCGGCCTGCAAATTTTTCTTTCTTTTACGTGAATCAAGAATCTGCGTGAGTTTACGACGTCCCTGCTTACGCTCTTCCAATACCCGTTTGACTCCCTGGATCAATAGCTTGTATCTCATTTCGTCGTCATGGCTGAATTTGCGCATCTCTTCGAAGTAATTTTTGTTCACTTACAAGCTCACTGCCCTTTTCTGTTTTTATTTTAAGCGTAACATGGGTCTCTGAAGAATTTCTAAATATGACCTGCGTAACAAGATCGTTAAGAAGGATAGGTGGCTGGTCCCAAATAAGGATGTTATATTCCTGTTATAGGAATCGTTCAGCGAAGAGATCGAAACGTCAATAGGATATTATTCATAGGATCCGGGAGGAGAAGGGACATGCACACGAAAGAAAGCTTAATGGAGCAATTGGAGCAGCTGGGCATTGACGGGCAGGGGACGCTGCTGGTTCATTCATCGATGAAAAGCATGGGGCCGGTCGAGGGCGGCGCGGATACGGTATTGGATGCATTGTCGGCATATATGAAGGATGGACTGCTGGTATTGCCTACCCATACTTGGTCTTACATCAATGCGGAAAATCCGAGGTTTTACGTGGACCGTTCGCCTTCCTGCGTCGGGATTCTGCCCGAGCTGTTTCGCAAGCGGCCCGGCGTGGTGCGTTCGCTGCACCCCACGCATTCGGTAGCGGCATTGGGCCGGGAATCCGAAGCGTTCACAAGCGACGACCATCGCTTTGATACGCCTTGTGCCAGAGGCTCCGCCTGGGGGAAGCTGCTCGACCGAAAGGCGACCATTTTGTTAGTCGGGGTTGATTTAAGGCGCAACACCTTTATTCATGGCGTTGAGGAATGGGTGGACATCCCGGGGAGGTTAACGGATGACCATGAGCAGCTGTACACGGTATTGCCGGATGGAACGGAAATCGCGGTGCCTTCCCGCAGACATTGCGGGCTGCCGTGGTCGGAGCATTTCTGGAAGGTCGACGAGGTCCTTGAACGTGAAGGCGCGATGCACAAGGGGCAGCTTGGCGATGCCGTTGTAAGGGTGTGTGATGCAGCTGCGGTGGCGAAGGTCATTACGGCGATGCTGAAGAACAATCCGGATTTGTTCTCGGATAACCATCCCTTGGATCATTGACGCGTCTGCATTAGAGATTGGATTAGGAGAGGGATATTTGTTGGCAAAAGACTCCCCAAGTTATTTATGAAAAAGAGCCATATTGTATTGTTCATCGGATTGTTATTAGTCATTTTATCCGGCCTGCGCGTGTTATGGATGGAGTTGCTCCCTCATCAAATGCAGGTGTCCATTAAGAAAGGTCAATTGGATTTGCGTCATTGGAATGCAGAAGAAAGCGGCGTTCTGCTGCTTGATGGGGAGTGGGAGTTTTATCCCTCGGCGTGGTTGTCGGAACGCAAGCAGCATGGTGCAAGCGGTCCGGAGCCAAAGCTGCTTCAGGTCCCGGGGCAATGGGAGGAAGCTTTACACCGTGAAGGTGAAGAGGGAACCCCGTATGGATTCGGGTCCTATCGCCTGCGTATTTTGGTAAATCCGGACAATGATTTGAATTATAGCGTTCGCTTGCCCAGCGTGCGGACTGCATCGGAAGTGTACGTAAACGGCCGGCTGCTTGCCAAATCGGGTCAGGTGGGGGAGACAAAGGAAGAATATACGGCGAAGAACCTCCCGTATTCCACAAGCTTTACGGCAGATGAGAACGGGGTCATCGAGCTGGTGGTTCAGGCGGCGAATTATGTGGATAGTCGAAGCGGTGGCATTGCCAGATCGGTTAAATTCGGCTCAGAGGAGGCCGTAGCGCAGGAAATGAAGCTCTCCGTATCGATGCAGACGCTGGGAGCGGTCATATTTCTTATGCATTCTGTCTATGCGCTAATTTTGTTCTTACTGGGGAACCGGGAGAAAAGACTGCTTTATTTTTCCTTACTGACGCTCTGCGTCACGCTCCCCAGCGTCTTGAGCAGCGATGAGAAGCTGTTTCACCAATTGTTCTATATCGGCAGCGATTGGGATTTTCGGCTGGCGAATGCCACGGCGATCCTCGGCTGCTACGCGCTGCTCCAATGTACGGAGCATCGGGAGCTTCCTTATTGGAGAAGGGTGTATCCGGCCTATGCCGCAGCGAGTCTGGGGACGGCTGCCGTTACGTTGTTTCTGGCTCCCCATCAGATCATCACACTCTTCCCGGTTTATTATTTATTGGGCTGTGTTGCAACTGTTGTTGCGATCGCTGCCATTTTTAAAAAGGTATTCAAGGATATCAAAAACCATCTGCTGCAGCTCTTATCGATGTTTGCGCTGGTTCATCATTTCGTGTGGACCTTATTCTGGCGGGAGAGCGGCCTCAGCATTACCCACTATCCGTTTGACCTGATCATTTCGATCGGATGCCTGGCTTCGGTATGGTTTCGGGATTATTTCAACATGCATGCCCATACCAAGGAGATTGCCGCAACGCTGCAGCGGGTGAACGAGCATAAGGATCAATTTTTGGCCAACACCTCGCATGAATTCAAAAATCCGCTCCACAGCATCCTTAACATGTCCCAATCGGTGTTGAGCAGGGAACGGGATGTACTGCAGGATCGAAGCATTAAAGAGCTTGAAACGGTGTTATCCGTTGGGCGCCGTCTGACGCTGATATTAAACGATCTGATGGATGGAATGAGTCTGCGGGAAGGCAATCCGCGGTTACAGAAAAAGGCCGTGGCGATTCAGCCGATCGTGACCGGCGTCATGGATATGCTGCAATGGAACGCGGACATGAAATCGGTTCAAATCGTCAATCAGATCCCTGACGATTTTCCTCCCGTCATTGCCGATGAGAACCGGGTCATTCAGGTCGTGTTCAATCTGCTTCATAATGCGGTAAAATTCACGAACGACGGCATGATCTCGGTTCGAGCACGTGTAGAGAATGGAAAAGCCTATATCACCATTGCCGATACGGGGATCGGAATGGATGAAGATCTGCTGGAGCGCTTATTTCTTCCTTATGAGCAGGTAAGCGCGAGCGAGACGATGGTTGAGGGAGGCTTTGGATTAGGCTTAAGCATAAGCAAGCAATTGATCGAGCTGCATGGAGGGACGTTAGAGGTGTCCTCCGCATTAGGGAAAGGCTCGACATTTACATTTTCGTTAGAGTTGGCGGGGGTAGACGTGGAGAAAGAGGAGGCTCATGCATCGTTTGGAACAATTGCCTTACAGTCGATGCCGGTTCGGGACACGGCTTGGACAGATATGGATCAAGAGCACAGGGGCTTGCCGGCTGAGCCGGCACCCTTGCCTGGATTGGGCCGTCATCGTCCGCTCCTGTTAGTCGTTGATGATGACCCTGTCAATCTTCGGGTGCTGGAAGCGATCCTGCCGCCGGGTGAGTATGACCTCACGACGGCAACGAGCGGTAAAGAAGCGTTGGCGCTCCTGGATACGAAGGAATGGGATCTGGTCATTACCGATATCATGATGCCGCAGATGTCCGGTTATGAGCTGACAAGGCGGATTCGGGAGCGGTTTACGCTCACCGAGCTGCCTATATTGCTTCTTACGGCAAGAAGCCAGCCGAATGATATCCAGAGCGGCTTTATGGCGGGAGCCAACGATTATGTGACCAAGCCGGTGGAAGCCATTGAAATCCGGTCGCGGATTCAGGCGCTGACAACGATTAAGCAGACGGTTCGGGAGCAGCTGCGATTGGAGGCGGCATGGCTGCAGGCGCAAATTCAGCCTCATTTCTTATTCAATGCTTTAAATGCGATAACGGCGTTAAGCGGCATTGATTTGGATAAGATGCGGGGGTTGCTTGAGGAGTTCAGCCATTTTTTGCGGAGCCGATTCAGGTTCCAGGATACGGATGGGCTTGTTCCGATCGAAGAGGAGCTCAAGATGGTTCGCTCGTATCTATATATTGAACAGGTCCGGTTCGGGGAGCGGCTGCAGGTTGTTTGGGAGATCGATAAACACAAGCCGTTAAAAATCCCGTTCCTCTCGATCCAGCCTTTGGTTGAAAATGCGATCAGACACGGGATCATGAAGCGATCCTGCGGGGGAACGGTCCGGATCCGGATCTCGGTCCGGGCGGATGACGTCGCGATCACCGTTCAAGACGATGGCGTCGGAATGGACGAAGCGCAATTGCAGCAGCTCCTGGATAGACGCGCAGAACACGCCGGAGTCGGGTTAATCAATACGGATCTGCGATTAAAACGGCACTTCGGAACAGGACTGCATATCAAGAGCACGCTGGGAGAAGGCACCGAGGTAACCTTCCGTGCGCGCCTCTTGGCAAAGCCGAAGTGATATTCCCTACATTTATGAAAGCCGCAGCACGGATGCTGCGGCTTTCATTGTACACCAAGTCCCTCTTGACCCTATTCCTCAAGCGGCAAGTAGATCGTGAACACCGAGCCCTCGCCGACCACGCTTTCCACCTCGATGAAGCCTTGATGAGCAAGGATATTGTGCTGCGCAATCGCGAGCCCCAGTCCGGTTCCGCCGCCAGGGCGCGCCCGGGAATGGTCCGCCCGATAGAATCGGTCGAAGATATGGGGCAGATCCGCTTCGGAGATGCCGGTGCCGTTGTCTTCAACCCGGATTCGGGCGTATCGCTGCTGCCGGTCAGGCAGGTGCACCGTTTCCGCATGGATGCGGATATGTCCGCCTGCTTTCGTATAGTACACGGCATTCGTCAGGATGTTGTACAGCGCCTGAAGAATACGGGATTTCTCCACCGAGACGGAGATCATCTGCTCTTCAGCATGCAGGGACAGCTCGATTTCTTTATCCTCGGCCATGAAGCGGGTTTTCGCCAGTAAGTCCTCCAGCAGCGCAACCAGGTTCTCCTCTTTAGGATGCATCTCTGTCATGCCGGCCTCAAGCCGGGACAGATCCAGCACATCATGAACCAATCGCGATAACCGCAATACTTCATCAAGAATCGAGGCTTGCTTGGCGGTAGTGAGGGGAGAGCCCGTCTCGTGCGCCAGCTCCAATTCCCCTTGGATGATCATCAGCGGGGTTTTCAATTCATGGGCGACGTCGGACATCAGCTGTTTTCGGGTACGCTCCGCTTCTGCGAGCGATTCGCTCATCTCAAGAAGGGCCTTGGAAATCGCACCGAATTCATCCTTACGATGCGCGGGTAAGATTACGGGTGCGCCGCCTTGTTTGATGGCCTCGATCCCGTTAATGATTTTGCGTATAGGGCTTGTCAGCCGCCACGACAACAACAGGATGATGAGCAGCGCGGCAATGCCGGTGATCAGCAGCGAAGCGATCCCGATATTGGGCAGCATGCCGTACCACATGGTTTTGAACTCGTAGATTTTGGACTGCCGCTCGTTCATCACGTACAGTCTGCCGATCCTCTGGTCCCCCTGATCAAGCGCCAGCATGTAGCCGTCGCCGCGGAGCTTATCTACGCTTAAACTTCCTTGCCGATATAAGATTTGTTCTTCGGCGGACAACACGATATCAACGAAGGGGGCGACGGATTCAAAGCTTGCGCTCCCTACGTCCTCCCAAGAATCCCCGTGACTCCGGTAATATTGCACAAACTCCTTCCTCAAGGCTTCAAAGGCATCCTTCTCCTCCAGATAGGCCAAATCGCGGGTGATATAAAACTGCACGTGCGTGACGGCAAGCAGGACAAGCATAATCAATACGATCAATCCGCCCATCGACAGGGTCAGCCTGGTTCTAATTTTCATGTTCTGCTCCGAATCGATAGCCGAAGCCGTATACCGTCTGAATATAATCGGCCGTTCGGCCAACCTTCTCCATCTTCTTCCGCAGCTTGCTGATGTGCGAATCTACCGTCCGTTCGTCGACGATGAACTCCTCCTCGAAGGCATGCCGCAGCAGCTGCATGCGGCTGTATACCCGCCCCGGCTTTGACGCCAGCAGGTGCAAGAGCCTGAATTCGGTCGGTGTGAGATGCAGCTCCTGATCGCCAATAAACACCTGCAGGCTGCTCTCATCAATCGTCAGATCCCCTCTTCGAAGCACAGCGCCGGCCCCGTCATTTCCTGTGTGGTTCATGCGCCGCAATAAGGAACGGATGCGTGCGGACAGCTCCCTTAAGCTGAAGGGCTTTGTCAGATAATCGTCCGCGCCCATTTCGAGGCCCACGATTTTGTCGGCTTCCTCCGACTTGGCCGTAACCATGATGATGCCGGGGGATCCTGTCTGTCTGAGCTGACGGCAGGTGTCCAGCCCGTTCAATTGCGGAAGCATCCAGTCCAATATCACAATCTCCGGTTTATGCTGCGCATACAGCTGCAGGGCGGTTTTGCCGTCCATCGCGGTCAGGCAATCATATCCTTCGGCTTGAAGATACGATTCCATAAGCGACGCAATTTTCGCTTCATCCTCAACGATCAGCACTTTGATTCCCATTCCCACACCCCCAGACCTATCCATTTTGATTGCTACTTCAAGAATATGGGCTGCCTCCACAATCTGTAAATACCTTCACCACAAGTTCGCAACATTTCGCTAGTAATATGATCATCAAAGATAACGTTTGGCAGATGGAAACTTGAGTGAAAAATCATCCATTAAAGAAAAATGATACCGGGCGTGCAGGTTATCGAAGCATCCGGTTACAAGGAGTGAACACCATGTTCGAAACCATATTCACCATCATCATTACGGTCATAATGACCCTGCTGTGGGGAATCGCCGCCATTGCGGCAGCGGCCCTCCCCTACGCCAAGACCAGCCAAATCTTGAACCAACGGAGCACATTTCTGTTCTGGGTGGCTGGTACTGCCCTGGTACTTAGCACTGCTTGGTACGGAGCGATTATCCTCCAGTTTATCAAGGACGGCTGGTTGTTTGTCGAAGGGACGGTAAAAATGCTGATCCCGCTGACGCTGGTGCCTCAGCTGTATATCGCGGGCGACATTCTTCCTCGGTTAAAAGGCTTCAGGAATTCCGGCGAAAAGCCGATGACGCCAGCGGCACGGGAAGCTGCGGCCCATCCTTCCATATCAATATCCTTTTTAGCGGCTGCGCTTGTATCCGGCATCTCCGCGCTCAGTACGTTCTTTGTCCAACCGGTTCTGCCCAGCCTATCTCAGATCGGCTCCCGCTTCTTGCTGGTTGCGCTCCTGTTGCTCGTGCCTGCGATTTTTGCAAACAGAAGGTACTTGAGATTGAAGCAGGGGAAACCACTACGGCGCGGGTTTGGTGTCAGGCTTATAAGCTTTGTATCGGCAGGTCTGCTCACGGCCATGGTGGCTATAACCCTTCTGGTTGCCAACGTACTGGTCGGAGTCCAGGTCTCCAAGCTGCCGGAAGCCTCTGACATGATGAATCACGACTGGATTGACGAGGGAGGCGGCTCCCCTACGCTTATGTCGGGAAGCTCCAATCATCAGCATCACGCCCATCATGCGTCGGCTTCAGCAGATCCAAGCCAAGTCGAAGTAGCTTCGCTGACAGGGGATATTTCGCAGCCCGCCGATCGGAGATTCGAGCTCGTGGCCCAGCGGAAGAAGGTGACACTCGCTTCCGGGGCAGTCATTGATGCCTGGACATATAACGGAGAGATCGCTCCCGAGCTTAGGGTGAAGCAAGGCGAAATGATTGAAGTGAAGCTGGTCAATCAAGATATCGATCGCGGCGTCACCATCCATTGGCATGGCTATAACGTGCCGAATGCGATGGACGGCGTGCCGGGCATGACACAAAATGTCGTGAAGCCCGGCCAATCGTTCACCTACAAGTTTCGGGCCAATCAGGAAGGAACCTACTGGTTTCACTCGCATCAGCAAGCGGCGGAGCAAGTGGTGCGAGGGCTGTTCGGTACCCTGATCGTCGAGCAGAAACAGAAAACGGAAGATTATGATGAAGAGATAACCTTGATTAACCATCGATGGGAAACCGACCGAGGATACCTAAAAGCATTTGGAAACCAAGATGAGTTCCAGTGGAAGCAGGTGAAGCCGGGGGATACCGTGAAGCTGCGAATCATCAATGCGTATAACTATTCGGAGAAATTCCTCCTTCAAGGTACCGAATTCCGAATCACCAGTATTGACGGCATGCGGATTCAAGCCCCCCAGCCCTTGTCCGGCCAAACGGCTTTTCGGCTCGGGGCCGGCGGCCGATACGACGTGGTCTTCACGATGCCGGATCGTCCGGTCTTCTTGAAACTCGGCGATGCCAAGAACGAGAGCAATCCGGGCATCGTGTTTTATGCAGGGAGCCGTCCAGAGAGACCGGTCTTTCAGCCCGAATCGGCCGAGTTTGACCCGTCTGATTACGGGAAGCCCGTCATGAATGAGGTTACGGCAGCGGACCCATTCGATCGGGAATTCCATATGATTCTCGGCAACAGAATGGGATTTTACAACGGCCAGATTAATTTCCTATGGACGATCAACGGGGAGGTGTATCCCCGGGTTCCAACCTTCGTCGTCAAAGAGGGCGACAGGGTCAAAACGACGTTCGTGAATCGAAGCTTGGGCGAGCATCCGATGCATCTGCACGGGCATCATATGACGGTGTTGAAGAAGAACGGCAAGAAGGTGGCCACGCCGTGGCTGACCGATACGTTAAATGTCTTGCCAGGTGAATCGTATGAGGTCGGATTTATCGCAGATAACCCGGGTATGTGGATGGACCACTGTCATAACCTCGATCATGCGGCGACCGGGATGACGCTGCATCTCATGTATGATCATGTGCTTCCTTCTTATGAGGTAGGAACACGCTCAGGAAATATACCGGATTAGGGAATGGAACTCATAGAGAAGAGGATTCTGCATGTAACAGAATCCTCCGAGTACGCTACGTGAGATTTGCGGGGCTTATCTACAAACCCGAGCAGAAACGTTTCCCCAAATCCAATGTATTGTCTATGCTAAACTTGCTTATTCCGGTGTCCCCTGAGTCACCCCATGCACATACGTCTGCCAAGGGGTATCCAGTGCTCCTTGCCCCGGGTTATAGGTAAAGAAATACTCGACCGTATCCCCATGCTTCAGGTTATTGACAGGGTAGGTGTAGTTGCCGTTCCCCGTAGGGTTCATGGCAACGTTCAGCTGCACGCCGTTGTTGACCTTATAGTGCAAATCGGCAAAGGTGGCGCCGTTAACATAGAACAGCAGGTCATCGCCGATTTTCTTCAGACCCTTCACCTCATCGCCAATGACGATGACGGTGGCTGGAGGCGGCACAACGGTGATCGTGGAGCTGGCGGTTTTATTGCCGTCGGCGGTTGTCGCCGTGAGGGTTGTCGTGCCCGGAGCGAGCCCGGTTACGAGACCGCTCGGGCTTACGGATGCGGTGCTACCGCTCGCAACCGACCACGTTACCTGCTTATTCGTTGCATTGGAAGGCGCAACACTGGCGTTTAATTGAACGCTTTGCCCGACTTCCACCTGCGCCGTGCTTGGATTGACTGTTACGCTGGTAACGGGCACGTTCCCGGGATTCTGGCCGCCGCCGTCCCCTTCTTTGTACACCCGGACATAGTCCACCTGCATCGTTGCAGGGATATCGGACGGATCCGGGGTCCGGCCGCCGTCGAAGGTTCCGCCGATCGCCAGGTTTATAATGAGGTAGAACGGCTGATCGAACGGGGCGTTCGGATTGTTCGGCGCCGCTGCCGAATACCATTGATCCCGGGTCACTTTAAAGAAGAATTTGCCGTCCACATACCATTTAATATTGTCCTCTTCCCAGACAACCGAATAGACATGATAGTCATTGGCGAAGGTCTGACCTTCCGGGAAGTGGTATTCGCCGGAAAGATGCCGGTTCGTCGGCCATTGCCCGCCGAAGTGAACGGCGCCGCTTGTTACGCCAGGCAAGCGTCCTCTTGCTTCCATCACATCGATCTCACCCGAGGATGCCCATGTTCCATACACATTATCCTGCGGAAGCATCCAGAGCGCAGGCCAGATGCCGTTACCGGTTGGCAGCTTGGCGCGGAAGTCGACTCTCCCGTACTTGAGGGAAAAATGATCCTTGGTGTTGATCTTCCCGGAGGAGTATTGTGCATACCGATTTGGATCCTGCGGGAAGGATTTTGGCTCGTTCAAGGCTCTGATATTAAGCTTTCCGTCCTGTACAAAAACATTTTGCGCACTATTGGTGTAGTGCTGCAGCTCCGAGTTGCCCCAACCCCAGGTATTCGGATCATCATTGAGATAATACCCTGTCTCATAATTCCATTTGCTGTTATCCAGCGTCGTCCCGTTAAACTCATCCTGC
This sequence comes from Paenibacillus ihbetae, assembly GCF_002741055.1. Classification (NCBI taxonomy): domain Bacteria; kingdom Bacillati; phylum Bacillota; class Bacilli; order Caryophanales; family Paenibacillaceae; genus Paenibacillus; species Paenibacillus ihbetae. Next base: position 3,357,540 of record NZ_CP016809.1, read on the forward strand.
CAGATCAGATTCATGCCTTGGATGGTCGGATCGCTTGGCGTTCCGATCGGAATATCCTCCTGATCGGTGATATCCGGACGAGGAGCATCGGGATTCCCGATCAAGGTATAGTTAACGTAATTGCTGCCCACGCTTCCACCTGCCTGCCCGTTTAATGGATAGCCGATACGGATCTGCATGTCCTCCTGAATTGGCTGGAACCACAGTCCGTAGATATGATCGGCCCAATATCCCCACTGATTGGCAGGGGACATGTTATTGTAGCCGTTCGCCGAGTATACAAATCCGCTCTGGCTTGAGTTGTCCAGATCCACCCACTGCCCGTTGATGTTAATCTGGTATACGAAATTGCCAAGCTCCGTGCCGATTGGCGCACTTCCATCAATCTTAGGCAGGGGAATCCCGATAGCGCCGCTCGCATCGGCTGTAAAGGTCGTTCCTTCATAAGGCGTAAGCACATATGAATTTCTTACAGGCTCGTTAAAGGTGATGGTATACACGATGTTAGCGGAAGAGGTCTTCGATTCCAACTTGACGTTGATCGACTCCGTGACGTTAAACCAGTAGCCGCCGCCTCCATCCGTGAACTGACCGAAGTTCTGATCATAGATCCAGCCACTGGCGGCATTGTTGTCAATATCGATCCATTCACTGCTGTTTACAGGCTTAACATACACCTTTAAATCGTCCGCGACGGCTTCATAGGTGATGGCTGGATCATTGTTGAAGATCGGGTAGGTAAAGCCGGCACCGCCCGTAAAGCCTGCCGTAATTTGCGGCCCTTGCGTCGGGGTCATCGCCGTGATGGTCGTTTTGTTGATGTTTTGAAAGACCAGCCTGTAATCCAGCGTCACCCCATTCGCTTTGGAATAAAGCTGAATCTCCGTGGTTGCGGAGAGGGTGAACCAATAGCCGGTAAAGCCGCCGTCGTTCCAGTGCCCCCAGTTCTGGTTATAGACAAAGCTGCCGACACTGTCGATATCAACCCAGCTGCCGTTCACCTTCACCTTTACTCCCAAGTCTTGGGCAACATCATTCCAGGTGGCGGCGCCTCCGTTGAAGACCGGCATGACAAAACCATAGCTGGCCTGGCCAACCCCTGATTTGGTAATGACCGGTCCGTCTGCCGCGGAAAAGTAAGACATCGAGGTAATAGTGGTTCCAGCCTCTTCGGCTGCCTGAACCTTCGACGCCGGCATGAGACCGAGGCTAACCAGCAGTACGATCGCCAAGAACAAGCTCAGTCCCTTACGCCTAAACCGCCTTTCCGTAGAGTGATAGTGAGATCGCTTCATAAATACCCTCCCTTAATAATAGATGGTTGCTTCCAGTGCATGGGTTTATCGGAAAACGCTTACACCGGTAAACATCTTTATTCTATCGAAGATCATGAACCGATGAACAGGCACAATTTTTTTGGTAGGGTCTCATTATTTCGGGTGATTGCCGGCTTCGGGGGGAGGGAGAAGGTTCATGGTTCACATTCACATCTGGGTTCGGTTGAGGGGGAGGTGGATGTTCAGAATAAACCAGCCATCCTGCAGCACTGCATCCATGCTCCCATTCATTTTTTCGACCAACTTTTTGGACAGATACAGACCGATCCCGCTGGATTCCGTGTTCGTTCTGCTGCTGACTTCGGTATAGAAGCGCGTAAATACCTTTTCAATGGCAACCTTACTGTCGGGCTTGATGTCATTTTTAATGCTAAATATGAGATGATTGTCTTCCTCAAGGTAACGGATAACCGCCTGGCTATTGGCGTAACGAAGAATATTTTGAACGATATTCTGAATCACCCGTGTCAGCAATAAGGGGTCTGCAATGATGGTAGGTCTTTCATGGACTGGTTCGGGAAATTGGAGCTCGATATGCTTTTCCTCGAATTGCTCATAGAAGGACAAGAAGATTTCTTCAACCAGGTTGGAGAGAGAAATCGAAGAGAGCGCCATTTCTTTCTGGTTCATTTCAATGCGTGCCAGGTCATAAAAGTGGTCGGTCATTTCCATCAGACGCTTCACGGCGTGTTCAATGATCTTCAGGTATTGCGCCTTCTTCGTTTCATCTGTGGCTGCGTGGAAAAGCTGAACATAGCCGTGGATCGACGTGAGCGGGGTCCGCAAATCATGAGAGAGCCCGGCAATGGATAACTTCACATTTTCCTCCATCCGTTTAGCCTGCCGATTTTTCTCCTCAAATGTATCGATCATCTGATTCAATTCATCGACCAGCTCCATGATGGCCTTTTCACGAAAATCGACATATAGCCTCGACCCATAACTGGCGTTCGTCGGAATCTCTTGGATCTCCTGCTTCAATTTCCGCAGCTCCTGCTTTAAGAAGAAGATATAAAGAAGGAGCGCGAAGGCCAGGAAGACAAAGATCCATCCCCACATGCCATTCACGCTCCTTTCCCTTTAATCAAATTTGAAGCCGATGCCCCATACGGTTTTAATGTAATTCGTGTCATCCAGGTTCAGCTTGTTTCGTAAATTGCTGATATGCATGTTAATCGTCTTATCGCTATCGAAAAAGGGCTCGTTCCACACGCTTTCGTAAATGTTGGCTCGGCTGAATACTTTTTGCGGATGCTCCAGGAATAGCAGCAGGATTGCGTACTCGCGTCCCGTTAGGTGAACCGCCCGGTCATTGATTTTCACTTCGCGCGTGTCTAAGTTGATGCTGATATTCTTGTAATGAATTTCATTCGAATGACCGGATGAAGCCTTTGCTGCATGGCGAAGCTGGATGTGAATTCGTGCAAGCAGCTCCTTCACGTCGAAAGGCTTGGTAATGTAGTCATCCGCTCCGCTTGTCAACAGCTCCAATTTCGAATGCTGGTCATTTTTGGCGGAAATCACAATCACGGGAGTCGTTGAGTTAAGCCGAATTTGCTCTAGAAATTCATCTCCATCCATCCCCGGCAGCATCAAATCCAGGAGAACGAGATCGACCTGCTGTTGTTCGAACAATAGTTTTCCTTCCGTGCCTGAATAGGCGCTTTGCGTGTGAAAACCATGCAGCTCCAAGGCTTCCTTGATGAGGGAATGAATGGCCGTATCGTCCTCAATAATTAACACCGTTGGCATACATATCAACCTACTTTATGTCGGTTCGTGCAAACCGAAGGATTCCTATAGCTGATGATACCACGATTGTAATGAGACTGACCAATATCATCTCGGGGAACTTACCGATATCCGCCGGTTTGGCGAAATCGGAATAGAACACGAAGGATAACGAAAACCAGTAGGTGAGCTGCTTGAAGTGCTCGGTTTGCAGAAAGACGGGAGCGCCAAAGCCAGTCGCAATCGTATAAATAAAAGTCCAAATCAGCGAGATGCCGCTATTTTTGGTGAGGAAGCCAATCATCATGTAGATTGATACGTTTGACAACATTAAGAAGTACAGCGTAATAAACGCTTTGATCGCATAGCTAAAGTAATCGTTAATCCCGGCAACTTCGCCGAAACCAAACGCGATGGAGAAGCTGATCATGCCAAGCGCGGTCAAAATGATAACACCAGCGAGGGTGAGGAGTCCGGCAACCACAAATTTGGACAAATAATAATGCGTGCGGCTGCGGCCTAATGACAGCGCATTTCGAATCGTCCCATTCTGAAATTCTTCCCCAATAAAGAAACTGATAAAAGCACCGATGACGAGTAAAATCGTCAATCCATTCTTCTCCATCATCAGAATACCTGTCGCTCCATTGACGACGGTATCGACGGGCTGGACGAGCTCGTTCCCATAATGGACGGCCATTAGGCTGTTAGCGACCTGGAAGATCGGAAGCAACGATAAAATGGCTAGGACAATCCACAGCTTCTTGCTTCGGCGCAGCTTGATTCTTTCGGCAGTTAAAAGATTAAGCATGGGAGGTACCTCCTGTTAATTGTAAGAAATAATCCTCGAGCTTCTGTCTGGTTGTGCCGATTCGCAAAACGTCCACGTTAGCCAGCACCAATGAACGGTTAATGGCGGCCACGTCATCCAGGCGTTCGTAGATGTTAATTTCCGTTCCGTTAATGACCTCATAGTCCCGGATCCCGAATTCGTCCAGCACGATAACGGCGGCATGAACCTCCGTTGTTTCTAATTCAATGTACTGACGGGTTTCGTTTGCCAGCTCCTCCTGCGAGAGTTCGCTAATGAGCCTGCCGTTATGCAAAATCCCGTAATGCGTAGCGACCTGTGAAAGCTCATCCAGCAAATGGCTCGATAGCAAGACGGTCATTCCGCGTTCGGTCACCAACCGCTGAATGATTTCACGCATTTCAACAATGCCTGACGGATCCAGACCGTTCGTCGGCTCGTCCAGGATTAGGAACTCAGGGTTCGTAATCAGGGTAGAGGCAATCGCCAGACGTTGGCGCATGCCTAATGAGAAGTTCTTGGCTTTCTTCTTGCCGGTATTCCCCAGGTTCATTAAGCGGAGCAAATCGTCAATCTCCCGTTCGCTAACACCGCCGTTTGCCGCTTGGACTTGCAGGTTCTCCCGGGCCGTTAATTCCGGATACAGAGCCGGCGTTTCAATGGATTGGCCCATCTTTCTTCGTGCACGCTGCAAGCCCTGCATCCCCGTCTGCCCGAACAGTTCGATATCGCCCTCGTCGATGGAGATTAACCCCATGATGATGCGCATAAATGTCGATTTTCCCGCGCCATTCTCCCCGATCAAGCCGTAAATCATCCCGCGCTTAATCTCGATCGATACTTTATCGAGTGCCTTGTGTTTGCCGTATATTTTGGAAATGTTCGTTGCTTTCAGAATCGTATCGGACATCCGTAATCCATCCTTTCGGGTGTTGATGAGTATAGGATAAGCGGCAGGTTTAAATATTTGGACCAGAAAAGTATAAAGAAAGTGTAAAGAATGAGCCTGACTTTGCCCGTACCGGCGGTATGGGTACATGCAATGCCTGCCTAGGATCCGTACGCACGTTGTACAGAGGCCATAACTGGATCAACCTACGGCGAATGGAATTATGCAATGCATGGTGGTATGACTCAAAATAATATACGGTTTAGACGTATCGTACGCGAGGACAAGTTTTAACTTTAGGTGGGCATAATGGAACCAGTGCTTGTTTAACGGAAAGGAAGGAATTGCATGTCTAAGGAAATGGATCATTCCTGTGTCATCTTGCCAGAAGAGCAAGCGCCCGAGGATATGCAGCATTGTGAACGCTTCGAATTGTGCAAACAGCCGAATCGAATCATCTGGGGGGAAGGGAATCCGCAGAGCTCGTTGATGTTAATTCTGGATAACCCGGGAGCCAGGGAGGACCGGGAAGGCAATCCGTTCTTGTGCGGGACCCGGGAGACCCTCCAACTCGGCATGAGGGAAGCGGGGATCGATATCCGCTCGGTGTACGTCACCTATTTGCTGAAACGCCGGCCAACCCGCGCTTACGATAAGCCTGCCACCCGTGCAGCATGCCTGCCGCATCTGCAGGCGCAGCTCCTTCAGAAGCAGCCGCTTGTCCTATTTGGATTTGGCAATGTCGTGGTCGGGGGATTATTCCCGCAGAAGGAGCAAGCTTCCGTCAAGGAGCTGCGGGGTAGCTGGCATGAGTTCCAGGGGATCCCGATCGGCTTTACCTATCACCCGCTGGCAGTAAGAAGAAGACCCAATTTGCTAAGGTTTTTTGTCGAGGATTTGAAAGGTTTGAGGGAGAAGTGGGAGGAGCGGGGAGGGACGTAGATCATCTTGGCTTATATGAAAAGGGGAAGGGAAAATCGCTTCAATTTCATCACTTTTGATCAGTTCTCTCACTGACAACGGAAAAGAAAAACCTTGAGGAATCTATTCCTCAAGGTAAGTAGTAACTATTCGCAATAGATTGAAATGAACTGTATGGGTGCCTCTATTTCGTTCCAATCATCAATATCCTCTAATTCAAAACATACTCCAGGATATTCAGGTAGTTTGTACACATAGTCTTCTTTAACCCACTTAATACCTAAATCATTTAGGTCAGAGAGTGTACCTCCTATACCGATTTTTTTAAGGAATTTTCCCGTATACTCACCAAACACCGATATTTGGGTTACGTTACTTTGATCTTTATCAATCCAAAACTTAATAGAGTCTGTTGATAGGGTAAAGTGATTGTCTAACTCTTCCTCAGTAAAATCAAGGTCTTTTATTTTTTCCTTTATTTCTTCAAGTCCGCATCCAAGTTGATAGGAGTCAACGCCAACACCGTTCATACTTCTCATCGCCCTTCCTCATTTCCTGCACAATCCGCTCTGCCGCGAAAGGAGAATGTTCACGCACGTCCGGCTGCATGATCGGGGTTTAGGCTAGGCGAGCATAGAATGCAAAATTCAATTGCCGGGTTTTCGGAAAGGGTGTACACTGAGTGCCGAAGTGACCATTATAGAACAGGGTGTGTTTCATATTTTCAGAAGACTGCGCCAATTCTATTTAAATCATTTGAAGCGAAAGATGTTCAACAAGATCGTCGTGCTGTATTCAACCGTCATGATCGTGCTGTTTGCGATTGCGGCAACGCTGGTTTATCAATACCAGGAGCAGCGCATACTCCGTGAGCAGACCGATGCGAATCTCAAATCCGCGCATGTGCTGAACATTTATTTGAGCCGGCAGTATGAGGGCATACAGAATATATTTCAGCAGATTTACGGAGATGCCACGCTAAGCGATGAGCTGATCTATTTTCTAAACCACGAATATGAGAGTTACCTGAAATACCGGTTGGATTTGTACACCAGGGCAGGAGAGCAGCGATTACGGTCTTTCAATACCTTGATAAGAAATTATCTGGAGCAGGAATCAAGCGCCAGAAGCGTCTCGATCTACAGCTATCCGAACAATTTTTACATGCATATCAGTCGGACCAACCAGCAGTTGAATAATGATGCCGGTTCCAAGAACAAGTGGGAGACCTGGTTTGCCCGCCGGGAGCAGCACAGCTGGGATACCATGCCTCCAAATGAATCCTCGCGTTCATCCGGAGGCTCCAGTCCAAGATCGTATTCCTATTCCAGAGAACTGAAGGACCCCTGGACCCTGAATCGGGTGGGGATGATGAATGTGGAGTTCGACGCCCGGCAAATTTCATCCTGGCTGGAGAGCCGAGCTTCGGTCAAAGGCCGGATTATGGTGTTGAACGCCCAAGGAACGGTCATTTACGATTCGGAGGATGAGTATTACGGGCAGACCTACCCCTACCGTTTGGAGCAGGAAAAAGCCGGGGATTGGGTGCAGCTGGATGAACCCTCCAAAGTGAACATATTGAATGTCAGCAATGCGGGCTTGTCGGTGGTGGGGATTGTGTCGCAATCCCTGATCAAAGAGAGCACGGAGAGTTTAAGAACGGGACTGATTCTGGTCACCCTTCTGTTTATGGCGGCTAGTTTTGCGATTACGTTTACGATTATTCGCAGGTTCTCCAAGAAAGTGCAGCGGATTATCCGTTCCATGAACCGGATCGGCGAAGGCGATCTGTCGACGCGCATTCAGATGTCCGGCGAAGATGAGCTCCAGCAGATTTCCCGCCGGTTTAACGATATGGGTGACCGTTTGGAGCAATATATTGATAAAATGTACACCTCAGAAATTAAGCAAAAAAACGCGGAGCTCGTTGCCCTGCAATCCCAGATTAACCCCCATTTTCTGTACAATACGCTCGAATCCATTCGCATGAAGGCATACTTTGTGGGCGCGAAGGAAGTGGGTCAAATGATATACAGCTTGTCGGTGATGTTCAAGAACATGGTAAAAAAAAGCACCGTGGTTACCGTTGAAGAGGAAATGGACATGTGTTCCGTCTACCTCGACTTGTTCCGCATTCGCTATGAAGGACGGCTGGAGACGGAAATCGAGGTGGATCCGGAGATCCAAAATGCCAGCATCATCAAGCTGCTGGTCCAGCCGATCGTGGAGAATTATATCGTTCACGGATTCCGTCCGCTGGACGACAACAATAAAATTTCGGTCCATGCCCGCCGGGCGGGGGACCGGGTTGTCATCATCGTATCCGACAACGGAACGGGCATACCGGAGGAAAAGCTGGCCCAAATCCGCAGCACGCTGGACAAGGTTCTCCAGCCTCCCGACAAGGGATACCGTTCGATCGGACTGATGAACGTGCACGAGCGAATCGTGCTGAACTACGGGAGTGATTACGGAGTGACCATCAACAGCACGGAAGGACAGGGAACCGAGGTCCGTATGGAAATACCGATGCTGCGCAAGGGGGAGACGACATGAGGAAGGTATTTTTTGTTGATGACGAGCCTTTGATTGCCCAGGGCTTGGCCACCATCGTGGATTGGCAGAATTACGACCTGCATGTGTCAGGTTCGGCCAACGATGGGGTGCAAGCGCTTGAACGGTTAAGGGAAGATCCTGTGGATCTGCTGATCACGGACATTATGATGCCCAGAATGAACGGGCTCGAACTGATTAAGAAGGTAAAAGAAATGCATCCACGCACCAAATTTATCGTGCTGAGCGGGTACGAAGAATTTGAATATGTGAAGGTGGGGATCACGCTCGGCATTCAGAATTATATTCTGAAGCCGATCAGCATCGAGGAGCTGGAAGCGACGATTAAGCATATCCGCGGCGATTGGGAGCGCGAGGAATTGAGCCGCTTTCGCTCCGAGGAGGATTGGAGGATCCTGCGCAGCAATATTTTGCAGCGGTGGGTTAACGGCGATATCAAGAGCTCGGAATTAAAGCAGAGAGCTGAACTTCTCGGAATTCCGCTCAATTATGCGTCTTACCAGGTGTATGTTCTGCGGCTCATATCCGATGAGCGCCCGGTGTCCCAGCTCTATCGCTTGACCAGCCTAGCCGACGAATGCAGCCGTGCTTGTTCGGAAGTGCTTGGGGGAGACCACGAGGTGATCTGTTTCCCTGATGCGGATGACGATATCGTTGTGATGTCGGCCGCGAGGAATGAACGGAGGGACTCGGAGCGAGAGGGCATAACAAATGCCATGGCCCGGCTGCGGGAGCTGACGGGCTTGCGCATTTGGTGCTCCGAAGGCAATGCAGGCTTCAATGATTTCAAAGATATTCAAGCGAGCTACAGGAAGGCGAAGGACCTCTTCAGCGCCTGCCTGATTGCCGGAGATGATATGCTCCTATACAGTCCGGCTGCCGAACCGGAGGCCGTTCAGGCTTCTGGGCCGTCCGCTCGTCCCGATACGTTCGCGAAGCTGCTGATCGAGGGAGACATTCCCTCCCTTCGGGCTTATATCGAGTCCGTTCTGAGCGGTGACAACAGGGAACCGATGGTCCCTCGGGAGACCTGCTTGAATGCAGCAGTCCAGCTGATGGTCGCGGCGAAGGATATGGAGAAAAACCCCGATTACAGCGAGGTATTTACGCCAATGCACCGGATTAATACGCTCCAGGGGCTTCGAAATCATGTATGGTGCATCGTCGAACGCAGTCTTGCGCGCCTGGAAGAAGCGGAGCAGGGCTACAGCCCGCATGTCTCGTTTCTTGTGGAGCAGGTGCAGCATCACTATCCGGAAGAGCTTTCCCTGAAGACGCTGAGCCAGCGGCTGCAGATGCATCCGAATTATTTAGGTCAGCTGTTTCAGCAGGAGGTCGGCGCCAGCTTCTCGGATTATTTGAACCAATACCGCATCGAGAAAGCCACGCAGCTCCTGCTGCATACCGATCAAAAGACGGCGGATATTGCGTTCAGCGTAGGTTATACGGATAGCTCGTACTTTTACAGACAGTTCAAAAAATATACGGGCGTATCTCCGACCGAGATGAGATCCATGTATCGGATCTAAATCGACGGGGAAACCAATTGCGACAGGCCCAGGGCGGATAACCCTGCGGCCTGTTTTTTGTTAAAACCCGACTTTTTGAACACGCACTTATAAGGGATTCTTTAATTTGTCCATCCCGTTCTAGTATTTTTCAACTTGAGCGCGATAACGCTTACTTGGCACAATGATAGTAGTTAAGGGCAAGTGATAAATAGCCGCATCGACAAAGATCATGGGGATCTTCTACTGCAGTCGCATCACTTGTATTTAACAGGGAAGAGGAGGAGTGCTCATGTCGGGGTTCATCAAAAAGGTCATACGCAACCGGTTTATGCTGCTGATGATCCTGCCCGGAACCATATGGTTTCTTATCTTTGCTTACTTGCCTATGTTCGGTACCGTTCTCGCTTTTAAGGATTTCCGCATTAGCCCGGACGGTTTTTTTGCAAGCGTGCTCAACAGCGAATGGGTAGGATTCAAAAACTTCGAATATCTGTTTACAACCAATGATGCCTATATCATTACGAGGAATACGATTCTGTACAACCTGGCCTTTATCATTCTGGGCTTGGTCATTGCAGTGGGCTTTGCGATCATGCTAAGCGAGCTTGTCAACAAGCGTACGGCCAAGGTATATCAGACCGGCATGTTTCTGCCGCATTTTTTGTCGTGGGTTATCATCAGTTATTTTGCGTTCACGTTTCTTAGCGTAGACAAAGGGACGCTCAATCAAATTATCACTTATTTCGGGGGAGAGCCGATCAGCTGGTACTCGGAAGCGAAGTATTGGCCCTTCATTCTCGTTTTCGTCGGTATCTGGAAAGGCGTAGGCTACAACAGCGTTATCTATCTTGCGGCTATTACAGGGATCGACAAATCGTATTATGAAGCGGCCGTCATTGACGGAGCCAGCAAGTGGAAGCAGGTGCGGTACATCACGATTCCGCTGCTGAAGCCGCTCATGATCATCCTGACCATACTGGCGATCGGCGGCATCTTCCGTTCCGATTTCGGATTGTTCTACCAGCTTCCGAAGGATTCGGGCGCGCTGTACCCGGTTACGAACGTCATCGATACCTTCGTCTACCGCGGGCTGATGAACATGGGAGACATCGGCATGAGCACGGCAGCGGGCTTGTACCAATCGTTTGTCGGACTGGTTCTGATTTTGGTTGCCAACTATATCGTTCGACGAATTGAAAAAGATCATGCAATCTTCTAATCCGAGGGAGGTGTACCGTTCATGACGCAGCTATCTACGCAAACCGCGAATCAACCGGCAAAGCGTTCAAAGAAGAGAGACTACAACGCCATCTCCCCATTGTGGAATACGATTTTCAATATCGTGATCGGCCTCTTCTCGTTTTCCTGTATCTTTCCGTTTCTATTTGTTATTATTATTTCCCTGACGGACGAACAGACACTGGTTTCGGAAGGCTTCAGGCTGCTGCCAAGTCAGTTCAGTACCGCAGCGTATGAATATATTTTCGAAACGGGCAGCGAGCTTTTGTCCTCATTCGGCTTAACGCTTCTGATCACGGTGCTGGGGACGCTGGTGAGTCTGGCATTGGTTACGACTTATGCCTATGCATTGTCCCGTCGAAATTTTGAATTCAGAGGCTTCTTCAGCTTCCTTGCATTTTTCACCATGCTGTTCTCAGGTGGTATGGTGCCTGGTTATATCGTGATGACCCAGTTCCTGCATCTGCAGAACACGATCTGGGCGTTGATCTTTCCATTATCCTTGAGCGCGTTCTCTATCATCGTCATGAGGACCTTCTTCCAAACGACGATTCCGGATGAAATTATCGAGTCCGCCAAAATTGATGGCGCCGGCGAGTTTCTGACCTTTATCCGAATCGTACTGCCGGTTTCGCTCCCGGGGATTGCAACCATTGGTTTGTTCAGCTCGCTGGGGTACTGGAACGACTGGTTTAACGCCTTGCTGTATTATAACGATCCACAAGCGACACCGCCGCTGCAGTTCATGCTGATGAAGATCGAGAAGAACATGGACTTTCTGACGCAGAATGCGCAGAATATCGGTTCCTTCGATGCAGCAGCAAGCCTGCCGACGGAGACGGTAAGAATGGCGATGGTCGTATTGGCGACCCTGCCGATTGTTATGGCGTATCCGTTCTTCCAGCGGTATTTTGTCCAGGGCCTGACGGTAGGCTCAGTCAAAGGCTAATTTCATAAGGTTGTACCCGCATCGCACACGGCCGGAGTAATCCGGCTTTCACGTCCGAGGTGTGTAAGCGGTGTCAATATAGCATTAACCATTAAGTGATACAGGGGGAAAACACATGTTTAAGAAAAAGGCTTCTATACTGTCCCTTGCTCTTGTGCTTTTGCTCACGGTCGTCTTATCGGCTTGCGGCGGCAAGGAAGGCGCTAAGTCTGGCGAGCCCGCGAAGGAAGAGGCTGCCATTCAGAGCGACGGCACGGTGGATGCATCCAAGCTGGATCCGGTCAAGCTCAAAATGTACATGATCGGGCCTAACCAGAAGGATCTTCCTAAGGTTCAAGAGGAGATCAATAAATACTTGACGGAGAAAATCAACGCTACGATCGAGATCAACATGATCGACTGGGGCGATTACAGCCAGCGGATGCAGGTCATTACCAGCTCCGGCGAGAATTACGACATCGCCTTCACCAGCTCGTGGGCATTTGATTATCTTCCAAACGCGGCGAAGGGTGCCTTCAAGCCGCTGAATGACTTGCTTGATCAGTATGGACAAGGCATCAAGGAAGCGCTGGATCCCCGTTTCCTGGAAGGAACGAAGGTCAATGGCGTCAACTATGGCATCCCGGCCAATAAGGAACTGGCACAGCAGTTTGTATGGCGTTTCAACAAGAAGTATCTGGATAAGTACAACCTGGACATTTCCAACGTGACAACGCTTGAGGATCTGGAGCCGCTTCTGAAGACGATTAAAGAGAACGAGCCGGCGGATATTACACCGCTTGCCGTACCGAAAAGCTTTAAGCCGTACTTGCCGGTTGACTTCCCGCTTGGTGATGAAATTCCGATCGGGATGTACCTGGACACCAAAGACTTTAAATTTGTGAATTTGCTGGATACACCTGAACTGAAATCGGCTTTGGCCACGATGCGCAAATACTATAAAGCGGGTTATGTGCGCGAGGATGTAGCGACGCTGGACGGCATTGATAACATCAAAACCGGCAAATGGCTCGTGGACCGCGAGATTACGCAGCCATATGCAGAGCTCGGCTGGTCCAGAAACGCGGGATATGACATTGTGACGAGACCGATGCATGATCCGGTGATTTACACCAGCTCCGCAGCGGGTTCGATGATGGCGATTTCTTCGTACTCCAAAAATCCGGAGCGGGCGATGATGTTCTTGAACCTGCTGAACACGGATGAGAAACTGCGCAATATGATTCAATACGGTTTGGAAGGAACGCATTACAAGAAGCTTGAAGGGCCATACATCGAAGATATGCCTGCTATGCAGGAAAACTATGCAATGCCTGGATTTGCGCTTGGCAATATGTTCCTGACGTACCTTCATGAAGGCGAGCCTGAAGACAAGTGGGAAGCATTCGAGAAATTTAACAGCTCCGCTCTGGTAGCTCCTACGTTCGGCTTTAACTTCGACACGGCTCCGGTCAAAACAGAAGTTGCAGCCGTCACGAACGTAGCGAAGGAATTCATCCCTGCATTGTATACCGGCTCCATCGATCCTGACGAATACTTGCCTAAAGCAAAACAAAAGTTCCAGGATGCTGGAATTGACAAGGTTATTGCTGAGGCTCAAAAGCAGTTCGATGAGTGGAAGGCAGCTCAGAACAAGTAAGGCATAAGAGTAGTTGAAGAGTAGAAACGGCTGATGATAGCCGTTTCTCTCTATTTATCATCACGTTCCTGTAAAATATTAGAATATCTGCATGATCATTATCCGTATAGGAGGTTTTTTGAGTGAAAAAAATCAAACCGGGTTATTTTACTAAAGCTCAGTGGAAGCGAAGAATGACCGTATGGATGAGCACAGCCGTGCTGGCAGCATCCCTGACGGGTTTTGCTGGAGAAGCCGAAGCGGCGCAGCCTCATTCGTCCTATTGGTATCCGAACACGCTGCTGGAATGGTCGCCGTCAACCGATAAGGATGCGCTTTTTAACCGGGGAACGGTGAAGCTGGAGACCAAGCGGGTTCAGGGCCATAAGGTCAACAGCCATGCCAAGGAGGAAGTGAAGGTACTATCGATTGCTTCCATGTATCCAAGCACAAGCGGTGCTCCTTCCCAAGGCTCGGAGAAGTTCCATACGTATACGTTCAGTAACTGGCAATATATTGACAAGCTGGTGATGTGGGGCGGCTCGGCAGGTGAAGGCTTGATCGTTCCGCCAAGCGCCGACGTGATCGATGCAGCCCACAAGAATGGCGTGCCTGTGTTTGGAACCGTTTTCTTGCCGCAAACCGAGCATGGAGGCAAAATCCAGTGGCTGCATGATCTGTTACAGCAGCGGGAGGACGGATCCTTCCCGGTTGCAGACAAACTGATTGAGGTTGCTGGGTATTACGGATTTGACGGCTGGTTCATCAATCAGGAAACGCAGGGCGGAACGCCTGAGGATGCCGCCAAGATGGCTGAATTTTTAACGTATCTTCAGCAGAAGAAGGCACCGGGCATGGAAGTGATCTGGTATGATTCCATGATCAAGGACGGGCCGGTGAAGTGGCAGGGGGCTTTGACGGATCAGAACAAGATGTTCTTCCAGGAGGGAAATCAGCGCGTTTCCGACAACATGTTTATCGATTTCCGCTGGCAGTTCAAGGACGAGAAGAACGGCAAATACGATTATATCACGCCGTTCTTGAACTCCCCGGCGAAGGCGGCCGAGCTTGGCCGCAGTCCGTATGATCTGTACGCCGGCATCGATGTGGAGGCAAACGGCTACGAAAGCAGGTTCAATTGGCCGGTCGTGTTCCCGGAAGGCAAGAAAGCGACTACCTCCCTCGGCATCTACCGTCCGAATTGGGCGTTCAACAGCTCTGAGACGCATGAGGAATATATGAACAAGGAGCAGATTTTCTGGACTGGGCCCCGCATGAACCCGGCGAATACCTCCCAGCCTGAAGGAACCGACCCGCTCGCCTGGAGAGGGATTGCCCATGATGTCGTTGCCAAAACGGTGCTTACTGATTCCGAGTTCGTCACCCATTTTAATACGGGGAACGGCCATATGTTTGCGGTGGACGGCAAAGTGCTGCGGAGCAGCGATTGGAGCAACCGGAGTCTACAGGATATTTTGCCGACCTGGCGCTGGATCACGGAAACCAACGGCAAGGGCGAAGCCCTCAAGCCTGGATTTGATTTCAGCAAATCCTACTACGGAGGCAGCTCGCTTCAGGTAGCAGGTCCCGTCAGCAAAGGTTCTTCTACCCATATCAAGCTGTATAAGGCGGATATCCCGGTCGAGGCAACGACGGAAGTATCGCTTGTTTATACGGATAATGCGAAGGACGCCAAGGTGAAGATCGGGTTGGCCTTCTCCGATGCGCCGGATGACTATGTGTTCTTCGAGCCGTCCAAGTGGACCCAGGCAGGCGCGGATCAGGATTGGAAGCAGGGAAGCGTCAGACTGAACAAGTTTAAAGGACGTACGATTGCGGGAATTTCGCTTCAATTCGAATCCGCGGCGGACATGGCCAATTATCAGGCCAATATCGGCAAACTGGCCGTTACGCAGGTGAATGATAAGGCGAAGAAGCCGCATCAGGTGACCGATCTGCAGGTGATCGAGAACGACTTCCGCGACGGAATCTATGGGGATGCGCGGTTGTCCTGGAAGGCACCGAAACAGGCGGAGGACGTAATGTATTATCAGGTGTACCGGGTTCATCCGGACGGCAAGTACGAGTTGATGGGCATGACGGGCAACACCGTTTATTATGTGCCTGAAATGAAGCGTCTGCAAAAAGAGCAGTCTACCAAAATGGTCGTGATTCCGGTGAACCGCCATTATGAACAAGGAAAAGCAGCGTCCGTAAGCTTTGACTGGCCGGAATATCCGAAGCCGACGGCAGCCTTCAAGGCGGACAAGACGCTGATCGCACCGGGAGAAACGGTACAGTTTACGGATCTTTCATCGGAAGTAACAGAGTCCTGGAGCTGGAGCTTCCCGGGCGGACAGCCGGCGTCCAGCACGGAGCAGAATCCTAAGGTGACCTATCCGGAAGAAGGAACGTTCGAAGTGACGCTAACCGCTAAAAATAGCATTGGCGAGGACTCCGTTCAGAAGAAGCTCATTACGGTTACACGGGAAGCGGAGAATGGCGTTGGCAATCTTGCCCTTGGCAAGCAAACGTCAGCATCCAGCTTCGTGAATGAGAAGGAAGCACCTGCATTTGCGGTGGACGGCAATGCCGCCACGAAATGGTGTGCGGTCGGAGACGGGCCACATTCTCTGACGGTGAATCTCGGAGCTGAGCACAAGATCAGCGAATTCGTGATCAAGCATGCGGAAGCGGGAGGCGAGCCGGCCGCATTCAACACGCGGGCATTCACCATACAGGTAAGCTCGGACGGTAAGGAATGGAAGGATGCGGTTTCAGTCAAAGACAATACGAAAGCGGTCAGCAGCCATGCCATCGAGCTTACCTCCGCACAGTACGTTCGTCTTCAAGTCGAGAAGGCGACCCAAGGCGGGGATACGGCCGCACGGATTTATGATTTTGAGGTATTGGGCTTGAAATAATATGAAATAACATTGGAGCGTTTCCCTCAAGAGGGGAACGCTCCTTTTTAAGCTGCCGGCCAAGTGGGATCATGAAATAAGAGCTGAAGCTTCATTCCTCTTGCCCTCGATTCTTGTCCATTCATTATGGTTAACCGGATGATCTTCAGCCAAGGGCTAGATAAGGTTAAACACTCGTCCCCAAACCCCAATCCATCGTTAAAATCCGCTTAAGCTGATCCGCTTGCTCTTCTCCGATCGAGGCGATGATTTTGGCCTCAAGCTTTGCTTTGATCGCTTCGTTGTGCTCAAAGCATTCTTCGCCGAACTTCGTGAGGCGGATGCACTTGTCTTTATTGTTATGCTGCGCTTGGCTAATCTCGACTAATCCTTTGGCTTCCAGATTTTTAATGAATTTATGGGTAGCCTGACGGGAGATATCCACTTGTTTGGCGACATGGGATATCGTCGTTTGTTTCTTATAAATTCTTGCCATAATAAACCATTCGGAGTTGGATATATGAAGGTCATGGCTTTTATGCCACAAGCGGTCGTTTAAGGTGCGGAGAAGGACATGACGTTCGCTTATCAGGTCGATCAGATCCAGGGTTTTCACTTCTACATGCATTGGTCACCATTCCTTTCAGCAATTCCTCCACCAATATACAAAAGTTCACGATTCTTCGTCAACTAAGTTGACGATAGTGTATAATAGAGATACATAGTCAACCAAGTTGACAACGTGAGGAGGACAACAGCGTGTTTGAAACGGGTCATTTGGTTATCTATTCAGTCCATGGCATATGCCAAATTGATGGGATCAGCGAGAAAGAAGTCTTGGGCACAACCCGACGTTATTATGAGCTGCATCCGGTAAGCAACGTGAAATTAAAGATCAGTACGCCGGTGGACAACGACAGCCTGCTTATGATCGACCTGATCGATCGGGAGGCAGCCGAGAAGGTCATGCTATCCTTTAAATCGCCGGGAACGGGATGGATTGAAAAAAATACGGAGCGTTTGCAGACTTATTCCAAACTAATTAGATCAGGCGACCGGGAGGAAATCGCTAACATTATCAATGCCTTAATGCGCCAAAAGCAAAAGGCTGAAAGCAACAACAAAAAGCTGAACCAACAAGATCAGGTGATGTTAGCATCGGCTCAGAATGTCTTGTTTCAGGAAATGGCAATCGCTTTGGATACATCCTATGAATCGATATTGGGCAAGGTAAACGGCATGCTGGCGTAAACGCTGGACGGCCGAATTTCAGCAAGGCGAGGGCAGAGAGACTGTATGTATGCGATCCAAACTTCATTACTACAATAAAAATCACCAATTCCTTATAGGTTGGTGATTTTTTTGTTTGGGGCGTTTTATTCTCTATTTTCATTCAGATAATTATTCACAAACTGTTCACTTATGAGGAGCCCCCCTATATCGCTAAAATAACACGGTGACACATTAGATGAAAGGTTGATGATAGGAGATGGCAAACCAGAAGCACGTAGAGACAAGACTGCCTAGAAACGGCAAAGAGGGGATATTATTTTTACTGATCATATCGATTATTTCGGTCAACACGATCGCGCCGATCATTATTGGATTGGAGCGCGGCTTCAGTAAAGCGGTTTATCTGGATAGTCTAAAAGTGATTCCTATCATGTGGGTCATCGTCGTGTTATGCGTAAAGCTGATCGCTGGCCCGATTGTTGGCAAGGTGATGCCTAAATTCGTAGGGCAGACTGATGGGTTCAATGCAAGAGTATTACTAAACATCGTACTTAATGTAACGGTGTTATCGCTGCTGCTCTCTATTATTGGCCCCATGGTGGGTACCAAACACATCAGTCTGGATCCGTTCAAAAATTTCCTCCATACCTGGCCACGAAACTTTGGCATTGCGTTCTGGATTGAAGTGTTGATCGCACAGCCGATCGCAAGATACGCGATGAAGGCTCTGCATTCAAGACAAGCAAGTAAAGCTGCGAGCGTACAAGTGTAAGAGAGTGGGGCCGTCGATTCGTCGATGGCCTTCTGTTGTATCTATGCGTAAGGTTTCGTCCGAGCGGGTTCAAACCGCGTTCACATCCAAATTCTTTGAATTGACACCTCCCTGCTCCCCGTCTAAGATAGATAAAATATTTATTTTAGGTATGTGATTTCTTACCCCGGATAGAGGAGAGGGAATTTTTTTATGCTTAAAGGACGGGCCCGCACCGTTACCATCATCTTGCTGACAGCCTATACGGTTCTTATGCTCTATTTCTTATATATCGGGTTTAACAGAGCAAGTGATATTCATGACGGAGGGTATCGATATAATCTCATACCTGATGGAATTCCATTATATTTACCGATCGGCCATAACTTGAAAATTTGGTTTTTTAACTTTGCCAACTTTGCAGCCTTTCTGCCCTACGGAATTCTCGTTCCGCAGCTATTTCCATGCCGTTTTCTTCGGTTCATCAGTATATTTCTGGTTTCTATTGTGCTGCTTGAAACGGTTCAAATGGTAACGCATTTAGGAAGCTTTGATATTGATGATGTGCTCATCAATACATTGGGGGCAGCGATTGGATTTCTCGCACAACAATTAGTGCGGCCTCCAAAAGATTCCGTTAAGGGCCTGAGTAAAATCGTCTTCATAACGATCCTCCTTTCCATTGGGACTACCGTAACGATTCAAGGAGTGAATCATTTATTTGCACAGGCAACAAAAATCGAAGCAGGCAAGGAAATAGGGCTGCACGAGCTCCCGTTAAAGAGTGGTTCTGTAGCTTGGGAGACAGGCCTTACCGGTTTTGAAGCGGGCCGTAAAGAAGTGGAGCCTCAAATGAATGTGTTGAGCAGGAATAATTCAGGGAACTGCACATTCACTTATCAATTGGATGGGAAGTATCTGACATTCTCCAGCTACAGCGCCATTCCGGACGATATTTTCCATGGCGAGAGCACCGTCATCATTACCGTAGATGGGGTCGAAGCAAGCAGGAGCACTTATATCGCAGATGGAAAGGAACGAGAGGTTCCTGCTTATTCCGAAATGGACATTCAAGGAGCACAGGAGCTTACCATCTCGATAATGAATGAAGACCAAAATCCGAATATAAATGTATTAATGTGGGATGCAATCCTTACAGAAATAAAGAAATAATTGGCCGGGAAGCCACTATTGCAGGAGGAAGAGCCTGATGCTTAAAGATTTGCAAGGTGAGGCAAATATGTCCCCGATCGTTGGGATGTTATATTCTGCGGTGAAAGAGAACAGCCAGCGACTTCAGTTGATTACGAAGGGAATGTCGCAGGAAGAAGTCGATTACAAGGGCCCCGATGGCAGCTTTAACAGCACCGCTCAATTAATGAGACATATCCTGTATGTTGATTTGAATTGGGTGTATCGAATGAAAGGGGAGCCGCTTCCTTATTCGTTACAAGAACAATACGGCCCCATGATCGATGCGAACAACCGGCTGCCGATGATCATAGGCAAGTCGCTCAACACGCTGATATCGGAGTATGAAGAGGTGTTAAGCATCCTGAAAGACACCTGTTCCCAATTGCAGGATGCTGATTTAGATCGGGTGGTCACCTTTGGTCATGAGAATGAAAAGCAAGCAACCATCCGCTGGGGATTATGGCATATGGCTGACCATAACCGTTATCATCAGGCACATATTAATCTGCTAAGAAAATGGTATGCAGAGCATTCGCTTTCAAAATAAAGGGATATCACGTAAAGATTCGGCACCTGCGGATGTATTCTATTTGTAAGAAAGATTTGACGTTGGTTTGACTTAAGCCATCCTGTGCGGGATGGCTTTTAAGTGCTTCCTTTCGCATTTCAAAAGTGAGGGAGATCGCCCATTTGCATGGCTTGTCGTCCGAGCGTCGCTGATCATCGTGCAGCAGTCATCATTACACCGCGCGCTGGGAGAGGCACGCGGTAATTGTACTCCTCCGCTGTGCAGAAATTCTCATTGCATCGAGGCTTCTTCGGAGCTTAATAATAAGCAGTCATGTATAGATTTTAGTGCCAAAAGTCGCGATTTACCAAAATACGACAAATAGTGATAATATACTACAAAAATAAGGCCGTAGAACCTAATTTAATCCGCTGTAATAATATACCTTTAGTATAATAGTTAATGTTTCTCAATTACATACAAGGTCGTACGATCATGGCAAACCCATTGAAAAGTGGGGACGCAAAGCTATAGGGGCTAACGGATTTGCTGCAATACGCAAATTCTACTGCCAGCCAGCTACCGAATACGGCGGAGGCCTCCGTCCAGCGTTTGACCGCTTTGACGGAGGTTTTTTTTTGCAACGGGGGTGGTGCTTATCGATGGTATATATGTTTAGTTCTTTATACATTGCCGGGTTTACCCACCTGTTAGTCACTCTAACGGGTGAATCTTGATGAATGCTGCATGACATTTAATGAATGTAAATAGGAGGTAGAGAGATGTTTGCCAAAGGCAGTAAGTACTACTGGAAAAGGCAGTTAGCCATTTTGCTTTCAATCGTGGTCGTAGCTGGCGGCTTTCCACTTGCGTTGGCTCCTCAGACAGCAAATGCTGCTGCGAACGGTCCGGGCGGGGTTAGCCAGGATTTGGTCTCCTGGTTCGAGTTAACGAAAGGGATGGACAGCGGGTTTGAAGATAACGGAACCTATATCACCAAATTGCAGGATTTAGCCGATCCCAACAGGGTATGGGTCCCTTATCACACGGACAGGGTTCTAAAACTTGAGGATATCGGCAAGGCGATGATCAACTATCACCCGGTAACCGTATCTTTTACAGCAACTAAGAAAATGCAATTTAAAACAAACTCTGAATTAGCTATTCCCGCCACTGGTGCAAGAGAAGTATTCTCTGTACAAATCAATGGTACGACCGGCTTCCCGTGGGAATTTGGGGGGAACGAAACCAGCTCGTCGGCTTATCAACAAAATAATATTTCGACGCATTTTGGAACGTCCGCATTGAAGAGCTTTACACCTGCAGAGACGATTACCGTCCCTCACATTCTTAACGCCAGGGCGGGGAATGACTGGGCTCTTTCCATTAATGGTTATCTGGAAAAGGCGGAACCAACGAATAGCGTGGACTGGACAAGAAATATGGGTGGAACAGCCGGTTATCATTATATTGGCGCAGCCCACAATAGAACTTTTGATGGCGGACAAATTGCAGAAGTGCTTGTGTTTAACCGCAAATTGAATGAGGAAGAGCGGGAAAAGGTAAACAGTTATCTCGCGCTGAAATATGGCATTACATTGAAAACCGAAGCAGGTGATCCTGCCGACTATGTTGCAAGTAACGGCACATTAATGTGGGCAGCAGCTGACAACAGCGGTTTTGGGCATAGGATCACAGGGATCGGAAAAGATGTTGCCGGAGGGCTTGAGCAGACCCAATCCAAGTCCCAGGTTGAGGGAGCGAACGTCGCCATAGCTCTTGGTGATTTTGAAGCTTCCAACAAGGAAAATGCGCAGAAGAATCCGATCGCTACGGATACGACTTTTCTAACATTTAGTGACAATGGTAATCCAGCTGATTACGTGAATGTAATTGACGATACGGATTTGCCTCAAGCATTAAAGCATGCGAATGACACGACACAATCTCCGGCAACTATGATGTCGCGAGTGTATAAAGTCGAGAAAAGCGCCGATTGGACCGATGCGCCGATTACTTTGCAAGTCGACGGCGCAGATCAAGAGAAGTATCGAATCTACCTGTTAACGAGCAATAGTCCGACGTTTGAGCAGGCAGCAGTAACCGTGGTCCCAGCGGACAAAGTGACCGGCAAGGCAACTTTGAACAGCAGCCAGCTTGCTGACGGAAGCTACTTTACTTTTGTCACTCAGGTGGATAAAAGGGATCTGGAACAACGCGCGAATGAAATCCAAGCCGAAAACTTGCAAGAGGAAAACTACTCGGCAGCAAGCTGGGCAGCTTTCGATCAAGCTCTGAAAGAAGCTGAAGCCGCATTGCAAAATCCGGCTGCTACCCAGAAGGAAGTCGATGATGCGCTGAAAGCGCTCGATGATGCGCGTAATGGATTGACTGCAGATAAATCGGCATTGCAGAACAGAGTGGACGAGCTGGAGGCCGAAAATCTTGCTGAGGAGAACTACTCCAAGGACTCCTGGGATGCCTTTCAAGCTGCGTTGACGCACGCAGAGGAAGTTCTGCAAAATCCGGCTGCTACCCAAAAAGAAGTCGATGAGGCTCTGCAAGCTTTGAATGAGGCGCGCGATGGACTGCGGGCCGATAAAACCGAGCTTGAAGCGACGGTCAATGAAATTGATAATTTCATGACGAGTGGCGGCTATGATGAAAATAACTATACTTCGGAGAGTCTGACACCGTTTAAGGATGCTCTGCAGAATGCTCAAGATGTATTGAGCAAACCGGACGCTACGCAGCAGGAAATTGATGAAGCAAATCAAGCCTTAAGAGAAGCGTATGAAAATCTGGTTACGAAGGACGCGATTCTTGAGAAGCTGGAATTGAAGGTATTTGATGCACAGGGCGGAGCAGAAATTCAGTTAGAGCCTCCGTTCGATGGCCATCAATATCTGAATTATCAAGCCGCTGTAACGGAGAGCGTCTATAGCGCTAAGCTTGCATTTGAGGAATTGCACCCGGACAGCGAGGTTGAGGTTACATTCCACGGTCAAAAGGTTGACCAATGGGACGACCTGCAGCTTCAGCCGGGCCCGAATGAGATTGCCGTAACCGTAGACTATCAGGGCAAGAAAAACACCTACACCGTTATCATTTATAAGACGGATAAGACCGAGCTTCGAGAGCTGGTTAATCAAGTTGATGGTGATATCAACACGGGTACATTGAAAGAGGAAGATTACACACCAGAAAGCTGGGCACAATTCCAGCAAGCTTTGCAGGCAGCCAAAGACGTGCTGGAAAACAAGAACGCAACCCAGCAGGAGGTCGACGCTGCACAGCAAGCGTTGCAAGAAGCACAGGATCGCTTGGTTAAAAAGCCGGCCGTGGTGGACAAGTCCGAGCTTCAGCAGAAAGTAGACGAAATCCAAGGCAAGAAGAACGATGGCAGCTTAAAGGAGTCTAACTACACGCCAGACAGCTGGAGAAACCTTGAAGAGGCATTGAAAAAGGCCGAAGATGTATTGAAGAAGCCGGACGCGACGCAGCAAGAAATAAATGATGCGAAAAAAGCATTGGAAGAGGCATTTAATTTATTAAAACCGGCCACTTCCGGCGGAGGTAATAACGGCGGGGAAACGCCAGTGACCAATCCGGAACCGTCCAAGCCTTCCGATGTTCCAGGACCGTCCAAGTCTACCGATATTAAAACCACGGTAAACGGCGAAAATGGCTCTTTTGCTACCGGAAGCACCAAGAAAGACGGGGACCACGAAATCATCGTGGTGGAGGTCGACAAAGGAAAGTTGTCCGACATCTTGTCCAAGGGTAATGGTCAGAAGCTGGAGATTCAGGTCCCTGGCGGCAAGGACGTAGAGGTGAAAGGTCTGACCGCTGCCGATGTGAAGAAGCTGGCTGATACGGGCTCGACGCTGACGATTGAGGACGAGCTGCTGGCTATTTATCCGGTTCCTAGCAAACAGCTGGATTTAGGTGAGATAGCGAAGCAATGGAATGGCGCTGAGTTGCAAGATATTGCTCTGAACATCACGATCAAACGCACTTCGCAAGAGCTGGCAGACAGCGCTCGCAAACAGGCTGAAGCCAAAGGCTATGAGCATCTCCTTCATCCGGTCGATCTTGACATGACCTTCACGCATGACGGCAAGACAGTAAGATCCGAACAGCTGAACGGCTATGCGCCGAAATACATCGCGCTTCCGGAAGGCATTGACCCGAACCGAATCACGACAGGCGTTATTGTGAATCCGGACGGCAGCGTGTACCATGTACCGACGGTCGTAACAAAGGTCAATAACCGGTACTTCGCACTCATCAATGACCTGCGCAGCAGTGGTACTTATTCAGTGATCTGGAATCCGCAGGATTTCGAGGATGTGCAGTATCACTGGGGCAGAGCAGACGTGAACAATATTGCCGCAAGACTCGATCTGAAAGGCAATGGCGACAACACGTTCTCGCCGAACCGGCATGTGACACGCTCCGAATTTGCTGAAATTGTCGTGTTGGGCCTGGGCTTAATGCGTCAAGACGCACCGCAAAACATCTACCCAGACGTACCGACTACGGCATGGTATCGGAATGCCGTTGCGCTCGCGGACGAATTTGATATCGTTCGGGGTTATACGGACGGCAATTTCAAGGGTAGTCAGCAAATTACAAGAGAGCAAGGATTTGCGATGATTGCCCGTGCGTACCGCTTGATTCAATCCGAAAACGTGCCGAGTCAGGAGGAAATCGCTTCCACGCTGGCCCGATATGCGGATGGAGATAAAGTCGCTTCATGGGCTAAAGGAGATGTCGCCCAGCTGATCGCAGCGGGAATTATCCAAGGCAACGGACCTGATCATCTGAGTCCAAAAGCGCAAATGACACGCGCGGAAGTAACCGCATTGATCGCAAGAATGCTGAAAGTGACGAACCTAATCGATAAGTAATAAAGCACCGCAATCAACCATTGATGACTTTGATGTCATCAATGGTTGATTTTTCATATTTTTGCTCCCGTGGCGCTTTCGACGGGATCGGCAGCATTTTGTTTACAAGTGTAGAGGAAGGTAGGGAGTTGTATCTTCCCAAAAATCGACAAATAGAGAGAAATAACTACGAAAATAAGACCAAAGAACCTAACTTATCATACCTTTATAATATACTTTTAAATCAATGGTTAAATTTCTCAGTTACATATAAGCTCGTACGAACATGGCAAACCCATTGAAAAATGGGGACGCAAAGCTAAAGGGGCTAACGGATTTGCATCAGAACGATGCAAATGCTACTGCCAGCCAGCTGCCGAATACGACGGACAACTCCGTCTATTTTGGATGGGGTTTTTTATTTTTTAAGATATTAAAATTTTAGCTATTGTTAGTCGAGGGATTAAACCTTGTCTATAGATGAGATGACTCGGGTCCGGCGATGATTGATTGATTACCCGAACTAGGCTGGTTCCCGATGGGAAGTAGGAAACACCATCTTAGAGTGGGAGGTGAATACTCGATCTGGGGGAAACCCGTGAATTAAAAACTGTTCAAGAATTGACCCAAAAACTTCCCAGAATACCATATCAAAAAGAGGTGACAAAACTTGAAGCTGAAATCAAAAGTAAAAAAGAGTTTACATAACAGTCTAATATGCTTAATGGCAATGCTCATTGTATTTAGCGGAATCTCACCAGTACAAGCTGCAACCCTGCCAAGTACGCCCATTGATCAGCATCCAAAGGCAACCATGTTAGGGGGTGTAGGTGAAGGAAAATATATTGATGCGGACTATTCGTTTACACCAAGGCTTACAGACGAAACGGAAGTGTCTGTTACACCAGGACCGAATACTAGATTAATAACGGTAGAAGAAATGTGCAGTAAAGTTCCTCAATCTACGTGTGATAGTTGGAAAACGCAAAGTTCAGCTAATTTTTTTGAAGATACATCTGGGGGACGTTCACCATCAGCAACCCTCAGTTTTACGAATGTCGGAATTTACAACAATCAGAAAATAGACATGGTGGTTGAAACTACGTCCGAGAGTACAGATGTGCTTAACAGTGCTTTTGATGTGTCTGGTGCATCCAGAAATTCATCAGCGTCGTCGCAAACTGCTTTTACACGTAAGGCGACTTTTATATCTCATGAAACTGGGCAACCAGTTGAGGTAAAAGGATATATCTCTTTTAGTGCCATAAACGCAGCAAAAACAATGTTGTTTGATTTACCGATAAAGGACATATTTGCTATTAGTGGATCAACGATCCTTTATGATAATGGGATTACTAATGGAGAGCCTTTGTTCGTGAAGGGTACAGCTCCAGGAGGAACTGGCACACCAGATACCATGATGACTCTTGTCTTTGAGGAAACATCTACCATCACCTTTACGGAGACTTATGCTGGTGCATCAAATGTCCGACAAACTCATGGGACTAGAATTGATCAATTCAGCTTAACTGGAATTGAGCCTCCTGCACCTGTAAAGTTCGGGTATTCAGTAGCAGATAAAAAGATAGGTCAAAACGAGTACCCGGATTCTCGGGAGCCTATTTACCAAATCGTCCAGTCCGTTCCTTATGCAGATCCAATCAATTACTACAAGTCATTTGAGATCACGGATGCTTTGAATGAGGTACTAATCGTCGAAGAGAAAGACATTGAAATCAAAAATACCATCGGGGTTGATGTATCCAGTCTATTTGACGTATCCGTTATCGATCATCAACTATCGATCAAAGCAAAAGATGCTGCGCTTTCCAACGCCAATTTTTATAATCAACAATATACGATTACAATTAAGGGCGCATTGGATTTAACAAGTGATTATGACAAATATATGGATCAAGATGGCAATATTTTAGTTTCCAATAAAGCGATAACGACGATTGATAATGTACCAAAAAGCAGCAATGAAGCTAATGCGAAGTTTAAGTTTAAAACGCCTGTGCTTGAGTCTCAAAAGACTGCTTCTATCGAGCAAAAGGCAACTGGTAACACGGATCTGAATCATCCGGAAGTGGGAGATATCCTCACGTATACGATTCAGACTCGAAACACCGTGGACAACAGCCAAATTAAAAACCTAACGATCAGTGACACCATTCCGCAAGGAATCGAATATGTGTCGGGTACACTAATTGTAGATGGACAGTCGGTAACGGATGCTGAAGGGGACGACAGCGGCCATTATGCATCCGGTCAGGTTGTCGGCGAAATTGGCACCGTCTCCGACATGAATCAGCATACGCTTCAATTCAAAGCGGTCGTACAGCCTGGACAAGCCGGGAAGGATATTATCAATATCGCCACGGTGGGAGGCGACAATATCATTACGCCGGACAGACCGCGAGCAGAAGTGGAAGTCTACCCTAGAAATCCGCAGATTGAATCCGAGAAGTTTGCCGTGAACAATGTAAGCAAGGCGACGTATGAAGTCGGAGACACCCTCACCTACACAATTCGTGTAAGAGGTGTGGTCAACGATACGTATCTGGAGAATTTGACGATTACGGATACGTTGCCGGCAGGCTTGAAATACGTGCCGAACAGCTTAAAGGTGGACGGTGTATCCGTCACCGATGAGAACGATAACGATGCCGGTTATTCTGTAACGGGCGAAGTATACGGCTCATTTGGCAATGTTAAGGGAACGGATTGGCATACGCTGCAGTTCCAGGCCGTTATTGAATCGGGACAAGGCGGTCAGACGATCCAAAACACGGCTCTAGTGGAAGGTGACAATATTGATCAACCGGGCACACCAACAGAGAAAATTGTTGTTGAACCAGAACCGCCAATCGATCCTGATCCAGTAGATCCAACGGATCCGGTAGATCCAACGGACCCGGTAGATCCAACAGATCCAACAGATCCGGCGGATCCAACTGACCCAACAGATCCGACGGACCCAACTGATCCTCCAGTAGATCCGGTAGATCCGCCAGTTCCCCCGCCAGTCGATCCGGGTAACGGCGGTGGAGGCGGTTCAGGTGATGTAACGCCGCGCTCTCCGGTCGTTGAATCTGAAAAGGCTGCAAAGGACCTGAATGGTGGGAGCATCGAGGTCGGGGATACGATCGAGTATACGATCCGTGCCCGCAACACGGTTTCCGGCAGCCAGGTAACCAGCATGGTGATTTCGGACAAACTGCCTGCAGAACTGGAGTATGTAGCAGGTACATTGAAAGTAAACGGTGTCTCGGTAACGGATAGCGCCGACGGCGACCGAGGCGAATATACAAACGGTACGGTTAAAGGAAGCTTCGGAACCGTAACGGATACGGCTTGGTATACGCTGGTGTTCCAAGCGAAGATTATCAAGGGCCAACATGGGGACGTCATCAAGAATGTGGGTGAAGTGAGTGGAGGTAACCTGAATGTTCCGAGCCGCCCAAGCGAGGAGATCACGATTAACGATCCGACTTCGGTCGATCCGGCACCTGTCATGGAATCCGGAAAAGAAGTGAAGGATCTGAACGGCGGTACGATTCAAGTTGGGGACGTAATCGAGTATACGATCCGTACGCGCAACACCACCCCGAATGCTGTGAAGAATCTTGAGGTCTCGGATGAGCTGCCGAGTGAACTGAAGTACGTAACAGGCAGCTTGAAGGTGGACGGCCAATCGGTAACGGATGCGCAGGATACCGATCAGGGCTCGTACGTGGATGGCATTGTCAGCGGACAGTTCGGCAACATTACGGATACGGCATGGCATACGATCGTGTTCCGTGCCGAAGTGGCAGCAGGGCAAGCCGGCCAGACGATCCGCAACGTAGGTGAAGTAACCGGGGATAACCTGGTGATACCGGATCATCCGTACGAAGACATCATCATTGGTGGCGGAAGCGGAAGTAATCCGGGGATCCCGGGGGATCCGAATGATGGATCCTCTACCGATCATCCGAACAATCCGGGCGGAGGAGATTCGGATTCCACATCTCCAGACTCCAGCCATTCCGGAGGATCCAATGGCACCGGTAGTTCGGATGACACAGTCACAGCTGGTGAATCGGATGGAACTGGACAATCCAGTCAATCTGCTTCTTCGAAGGACTCCTGGAACGCAGAGTCCGGAGACCGTAATGGCAACAAGCTGCCAAATACGGCTACCAATATGTACAGCTATATGTTGGCTGGATTCATCCTTCTGTTGGCAGGCCTGTTCCTGGTCAGAAGAAGAAAGGCATAACTTTGCAAGGAAGCAGCATTAAAAAATGGACAAAGCGGTTGCTGCTTTCTAGGTACACGAAAGGGACCGGAGTGATTCGGTCCCTTTTCATTAATATATTTGGAGTATTGGCGACTTATACAGCTAATAGAACCCAAATCATAATACCTATAGGTACAAAGCTTTAAGGGTTTGATGAGTTTTCTAGAGATTCCAAATTAGAGGCATTTCTTTCAGAAGGCTCTATCTATAATCGTTTTATTCAGAATATATTCAGAAATGTCAAATATAATGTCAAAAGAAACTACCAAAGCACTAAATTAGACATAATCTGATAAAATTCAACAAACTTAAGACTTGAGCACCTTGTGCTTTTATGAAATAAGACTCAAAATTTAAGTAGTTTTGTTACCAAGTTTTACATATAGAGCTCGTACGATAAGAGCAAACCTGTTGAAAAGCGGGGACGCAAAGCTAAAGGGGCTAAAGGTTCTATTGACCTATGCCAGCCAGCTGCCGAATACGATGGAAACCTCCGTCTATTGGCGTTCTGTTCGCTATTAGACAGAGGTTTTTTCGTTTTACCTGAAAGATTCGGTGTTGGTAGGCTTTTATAAAAAGGGTCTGCAGCATTGAAAGGGGTTGATGCTTTTTTGAAATGCCGTCGGTTGGGTGTGACTTTAAATGGGACTAGACTCTAACTTTGAGGTTAAGAGTAGTGAAAAGTTAAGCAAAGTCCCGAGTAAACTTTAGAATTTTCGAAGCTTCCTGCAATTGCTGGGAGATACGAAAGAACAGGAGGATGAGAGAGCTTGTTTTCAAAAAGCAGTAAATTATTCTGGAAGAGGCAGCTTAAGGTTTTGCTTGCGTTCGTTGTCGTGGCAAGCAGTTTTCCCGCTGTGTTCGCACCGCAGCCTGTGAGTGCAGCAGGAGTAGTACCTGCCCCCGGTGGAGTGGATACTGGGTTGATTTCATGGATTGACGCGGAAAAAAGTATAGATGAAGCGGGACAAGCTGCAGGTAAATCCGATAAATTGATTGACCAGCGTGGGAACAGAACGTGGACTGGAACTGGTCAGTATTTGACCAGTGCATTTAATTTTAATGGTGGAATTGAATTTCCAGGTTCGGGTCTGTATCAAATCGGGCAATTTAACCAGGACGATAATATGCGAGAAATATTTTCAGTTCAAGCAAGCAACGGAGTGAAGAAAACAGCAAGTTTTCCATGGGAGTTTGGTGCAGGGATAACTGAGAACAATACTATCTACTGGCCTACAATTCGGACGGCTTTCGGCAGAGAATCCACTCTGGACATTAGTGTGGACGAGGATTTGTTGAAAAATGCCGCGATCATGAATATCTGGAGTGCACCAGATGATTGGAGTCTTTCACTTAATGGTGCAGAGAAACGACATGAACCTACCAACACACCTAATTTCTTCTCTCGTACTACCGGTCAATCGAGATACTATATTGGCGCAGGACATAACAGTATATTTAATGGAAGAATTTCCGAAGTCATTCTCTATAACAGGAAACTTGAAGACTATGAACGTCAAAAAGTAAACAGCTACCTAGCGTTGAAGTATGGCTTGACGTTGAAAAATGAAAATGGTCAGCCGATGGATTATATTGCAAGCGACAGCACTAACGGTACTGATGGGACAAAGATGTGGACAGCGACCAAGAACGTTGGGTACGGCAACCGTATTACAGGGATTGGACTCGACGAAACTGGCAATTTGAATCAAAAGCAGTCAAAGTCTCAGGAAACGGGAGCAATCGTAACGATTGCATTAGGTAATGAGATTACTACGGCTAATAAAGATGTTCAATCTGAAATTGTAAATGATCGCTCATTCTTTGTATTCAGCGATGATAATGGAAGCGCAGAGTATAACCAAGCAGTTTCCACAACGGACGTTCCTGGTGATTTACAACGCATGCAACGTAATTTTAAGGTGGAAAAAACAAATTGGGCTGATGCCGAAATTACACTGCAAATACCCGATGTAGATGAAGATTATTGTTATTACTTGCTCATTAATGAGACCACAGCTAAAGCGTTGGATGTATCCGGTCAAGTAACATTGAGTACCGGTGAGCTTGCAGACGGTGCAACCTTTACATTTGCCAGAGCACTAAAGATTCCTTTGGCTGCGCCGAATGTTAAATTGGATGTTCATGAGCTAACATGGGAGCCGGTGGAGCATGCTGATAAGTATGAAGTGACGATCACGTTAAACGATAACACGGTAAAAATAGTGGAAGTACTTGATGGTAAGACGACGCTTGACTTGACGACTCTGGGATTAGCCCCGGACACCTATAAATTGACGGTTATCGCGAAGTCAAGCGATCTGGCGTATTCGGAATCCGAAGTGTCAAATGAGGTGGATTACAAAGCCGTCCCAAAGTTGGAGAGACCAGACAACGTTACAGTGAACGGGGACCAGCTGACATGGGATGCGGTTACAGATGCTGACGGTTACGAAGTAACCATCAAGCATAGTGATGGAACGATCAGCAAAGTTCCGGTACCAAATGGAACAGAACTCGACTTATCGAAGATAGAACCTGCCTTGGTTCCAGGGACTTATTCAGTGACTGTAACGGCGAAGTCGGATAATCCAGCAGAATATACGGATTCGGAAGCATCGGATGCTGTGGAGTATACGGTTGATCAGATGCAGTTAAAGAAACCAACTGCGCAGTTGCAGGACAATAAGCTGATCTGGGAAGCTGTAAACTATGCAGACAAGTATGAAGTAACCGTTAAGTCAAAAGACGGTGTGGTTATAACTACAGAAACGGTAGAGGGAACAGAATTCGACTTGTTGACGTTGGGATTAGCACCAGGAACCTATGAAGTGACTTTAACGGCGAAGTCGAATACTCCGGATGTATATACGGATTCAGAAGCATCGGATGTCGTAGAGTTTACGGCACCGGAAGGTGTAGATAAAACAGCGTTGAGGAACAAAATCAATGAGGCGAAAAGCCTGACACCTTCCGACTATACGCAAGCAAGCTGGACTAATCAGGAGCGTGTGCTTGAGGAAGCGAATCGTGTGCTGAAAGATCCAAATGCAACACAAGCCGATGTGGATCAAGCGCTGGACAAGCTGCAAAAAGCGTTGGATAATCTCGTTGTATTGAACGGAGAACTAGAGGAGTTGAATCTCGCAGGTTTGAATAACGATGGGAACCAAGCCATTACACTTAACCCAGCGTTCGATCCGAACCAATACAAAACCTATCAAGGAACCGTAGCGAACGACGTATACGGCATCAGCTTGAATCCGAAGGCGAAATATCCAGATGATAATCAGGTCAAAGTCTTCGTGAACGGTAAAGAGTATCCTGTTGACCAGTGGGACAACCTTCCGTTAGAGGAGGGCGTGGATAATGTTGTAAAAGTCGGCGTCTATAGTAAAACCGGTCAGCTGATCAACGAGTATACCTATACAATTTTCCGTGAAAGTGCTGTACCAGCCGACAACAAGTTGGAATCGTTAGTTCCTTCTGTAGGAAGCTTGTCTCCGGCATTTGATCCGAATCAGGATACCTACACGATGAACGTAAGTAACAGTGTGTACCAGATTCAATTGACGCCGACGGCAGTGGATCCAAACGCGACGATTCAAATACGCGTAAATAACGGGGAATGGAAAGAAGTCGCTAGTGGTCAGATCAGCGATGATCTCGCGCTGAATGTCGGACTTAATAACATTGTCGTCAAAGTTACCGGTAAAGACGGCAGTTCCAAAGAATATACCGTGAAGGTAACGAGGGAATACAGCAGCGATAATGGTGGCGGCAGCACCGGCAATACCGGAGGAACAACAACCCCATCAACACCAGACAACACGGAGAAACCGGGTAGCATCGTAACAACCGATAACGGTTCGAATGTATCGTTCGCTTCGGGTACAGTCAATGGTAACCAAGCGATGGTTACGATCGATAAGAACAAGCTGTCCGGCATTCTTGCGGATGGTAAAGGACATAAACTTGGCATCCGCGTTCCGGGTAACAGCGATGTCGAAGTTCGAGGATTGACACTTGAAGATCTGAAGAAGCTTGCCGATACCGGCTCCAGCCTGGAAATTGAAGACGTGCTGGCGATTTATCCGGTTCCTGCAGGGCAGCTTGATGTGAACGCAATCAGCAAGCAGTTCGGCAACGCGCTGATCAGCGATATTGCCGCTAACATCAAAATCAAACGTTCTGCGGACGATCTCGCTAAGCTTGCCAGCGAGAAGGCAGCTGAAGGCGGTTATGAACTGCTTGTGCATCCGGTCGATCTCGATTTGACCTTTAACCATGACGGGAAAACAGATAGAGCGGGATTGTTGAACGGTTATGCGCCGAAATACATCGCGCTTCCGGAAGGCATTGACCCGAACCGGATTACGACAGGCGTTATTGTGAATCCGGACGGCAGCGTGTACCATGTACCGACGGTCGTAACAAAGGTCAATAACCGGTACTTCGCGCTGATTAATGACCTGCGCAGCAGCGGTACTTATTCAGTGATCTGGAATCCGCAGGATTTCGAGGATGTGCAGTATCACTGGGGCAGAGCAGACGTGAACAATATTGCCGCAAGACTCGATCTGAAAGGCAATGGCGACAACACGTTTTCGCCGAACCGTCATGTGACACGCTCTGAATTTGCTGAAATTGTCGTGTTGGGCCTGGGATTGATGCGTCAAGACGCACCGCAGAATATCTACCCAGACGTGCCGTCTACGGCATGGTATCGGAATGCCGTTGCGCTCGCGGACGAATTTGATATCGTTCGGGGTTATACGGACGGCAGCTTCAAAGGTAGTCAGCAAATCACGAGAGAGCAAGGATTTGCGATGATTGCCCGTGCGTACCGCTTGATCCAATCCGAAAACGTGCCGAGCCCGGAGCAAATTGCTTCCACATTGGCGCCATATGCGGATGGAGATAAAGTCGCTTCATGGGCTAAAGGGGATGTTGCCCAGCTGATCGCAGCGGAAATTATCCAAGGCAAAGGACCTGATCACCTTAGTCCAAAGGCGCAAATGACACGCGCTGAAGTAACCGCATTGATCGCAAGAATGCTGAAAGTGACGAACCTGATCGATAAGTAATAAAGCAACGCCAAAACAACCATTGATGACCTGAACGTCGTCAATGGTTGTTTTTCTATTATATGCGGCATTTCATCGCCAAAAGTATAGTTGAGCAGTGTGGCGGACGATCAAACTTGAGCATGAGTCGGGGAGAGGGATCGATTATTCGTAAGAGCTCTTTATCAAATGAAATTATGGGCGGAATTCGGAAAGGAAATTTCAGGTGACGTTCACCGAACCTTAGGCAACTGTACAGAGCCTCATAAAGCTTAATCCGAGATCGCGTATTCATCGATGATGGTCACGTGGACCTGAATGTACTCCATACCAAAACAAATCCCCCCAGTATGATCACTTGGGGGATTTGTGTTTTATCCTATGCTTTTCTTCTTCTGAGCAGAAGCAAACCTGCAAGAAGCAGAATCGCTCCGGCTACCATGTAGCTGTACATGTTCGTAGCCGTATTCGGCAATTTATTGCCGTTAGGCTCATTTGCTGCTTGATCTCCGGATTGAGCCGGATTTTGTGGAGCAGCATCTGACTCACCTAAGGTTGAATCGTTCTGATCTTCCGGTGTTTGTGCACCGGTATTCGAATCCCCGTCGGCGTCTCCATTCGAATCTTCATTCGAGTTCCCGTTGGAGTCTCCGTCCGTGTCTTCATTCGAGTTACCGTTCGGATCTTCATTCGAATCTCCGTTGGAGTCTCCGTCGGAATCTCCCGTGCCACCAGGGTTGGTGTTGTTACCACCGTTATTCCGGTTGTCGGTCACTTCGATGACATTCGATGGCTTTTGTGGACTTGTCACATTATCGCCTGTGACTTCACCGATGTTTTCGATCGTTTTGCCGGCTTGTTCCGCTTTGACGGTTGCCTTGAACGCAATCGTATGCCATTCGGTATCCGTAATCCGTCCAAAGTTACCGCTCACTTTGCCGTTAACGTACTGGCCTTTGTCTCCATCAACGTTATCGGTGACGGAAATGCCGTCCACCTTCAGGCTGCCTGCTACATATGCCAGACCTTCCGGCAGGGCGTCGGCTATCACAAGGTTCGATACATAGCTGCCGACAACGGTGTTGCGTGCTGAGATTGTATATTCCAGCGTATCGCCAACCCCGATGATGCCGCCACTTAGATCCCGCGACGTCTTCCGTGACTCGATGACTGGAGAAGGCGGAGTCGGCGGTGTTACAGGCGGTGTTACAGGCGGTGTAACCGGTGGATCCGGATCTACCGGCGGATTGACTGGCGGGTCGACTGGCGGATCAACCGGTGGGTCCACCGGTGGGTCCACCGGCGGCGTGTCGCCTTCCTCAACCACAATCTCATCCGTTGGACGGCTCGGCTGATCGATGTTGTCCCCGGTAATTTCACCGGTGTTGCGAATCGCTTCTCCGGCGCTTGCTACGATCTTCGCCTGGAACTCCAGCGTATGCCATTTCGTATCCCATACATCCCCGACGTTACCGGCCACCTGACCTGAGACATAGTGGCCTTTGTCGCTGTCCTTGTCGTCGGTAACCGAAACACCGTCGACCTTCAAGCTGCCCGGAATATATTCCAGACCAGCCGGCAGCGTATCCGATATGACCAGGTTGGACATATACGTATCGTCCAGCACCGTTCTAGTCCGGATCGTATAAGTGACCGTATCCCCGACTTCGAACGACTGCTTGCCCGCTTCAAGGTTCGCTGAGGACTTCTCCGATACGACGACCGGATTGCGCGGATAGACCTTGACTTCGGTTTCCGGCATGCTTGGAACGTCGAGATTGTCGCCGCTTACGTTGGCAATATTTCGAATATCCTTGCCGGCTTGACCGGATTCGATGATCGCATGGAATTGAAGCTCATGCCAATCTTCGTCCCATATATCACCGAACCCTCCGTACACGGAGCGGGTCACCACATGGCCTTCATCGTCGCTTTCTGCATCAGTGACTGATTTGCCGTCCACGGTCAAGGTGCCCGGCACGTATTCCAGTCCATCCGGCAGGGTATCCGTAATTTTCAAATTCGAGATATACGCATCCTGCGTCACCGTTCTTGCTCGAATGGTGTACACAACCGTATCCCCGACTTCAAAATTGGCTTTGCCCGCGTCCAGGTTCTCTGCGATCTTCTCCGATTCCACAACCGGATGGCGCGGATAAACCAGAACTTCTTCCTCGGACTTGCTCGGCGTGCTCACATTCTCGCCGCCAACAACAGCGATGTTGCGAATATTCTTTCCGGCTTGTCCAGATTCGATGACTGCGTCGAATTCAAGCGTATGCCATTCGGTATCCGTAATATCCCCGACCAAGCCGATCACTTGACCATCGGTGTACAAACCGCCGTCTTGATCGCTATCGTCATCCGTGACGGAGACGCCGTCTACCTTCATGCTGCCCGGCACATATTGCAGTCCGGCCGGCAGATCATCGGAGATAACCAGATTGCTGACAAAGCTGCTAAGGGCTGTATTTCGTGCCTGAATCGTGTACCGCAGCGTATCGCCTGGTTCAGGATGATCAGGGTCCGTATTTCCGGCGGCCTTGGTTTGAAGGACTGCCGTTTTGTTAGACTCAAGAACAGGCGGATTGAAACGAACCGAAGTTGTGGTTTCATTGGATTCCTTTTCTTCCGTATCGCCTGTCAATAAGTTGTCATAACTGATTTGTGCTTTGTTTTTAATTTGCTGATTGGTAGCGCTCGCTAACACCTTGACTTTAAATTGCACGGTAACGCCATCAGCCAATTGGCTCGTATTGGCCAAGTCGCCTAGCTGAATGCTGACCTGGCTGCCGTCAAAGCGACCTTCGTCGGTATCGTCGGCATCCGTCAAGTTCTTAGTGGTCGAGTCTTGGATCAATTTCATGGAGCCAGGAACGTATTCCGTTCCAGCAGGAATCAGATCCGTCACGCTCGCATCGGCGGCGATGTCTCCGCCTTCGTTCTTGATCTGAATCTCGTAGGTTACTTCATCGCCGGCATTCACTTCTTGTGGAGATGCGGTCTTGTTGGCCGTCACGCATGGTGCCGTTCCAAGGAAGATATCATCGATGAAGTTGCCTGCACCAATGCTCGCGCTTGCTGTGCTCACCGCTTCAAAGCCGAAGCGGGTAACCTTTTGTCCTGCAGGAACCGTATATGTACCCGTATAAGTTCCCCAGGCTTTGTTACCATCTGTCATTTGTTGCTGAACTACGGTATCGTAAGGGTTAGCCGTAGCTGCCCCGATACGAAGCTGCATCGTATCGGACCCTTGCCGCCCCATATGCGATAGGCGCCAATAAATGGTTTGTCCAGGGGTTGTCTTCACATCCTGATAGAGCATCCCGTTTTCAAAAGCATTTAATTCCGCCCATTTGTCGCCATCCGGGGGAGCTGGCCAGTTCTTTACAACCGAAGGAATATTCTGCTCCCAGTCCCATAACTCAATGACCGGATAACCATTAGCATCATCCGTGGTCTTCCACCCGGGTACTTCAGATTCATAGTAGTAGAGTCCGGATCCATTAACAGCAGTTCCCCGGACAGCGCCTTGCTCAAAACTGCCGTTGATCATCGCTACCGGAGCCGGGCACACGTTCGTTTCGCCGGCAATGGATGTGCTCACCTCATTGGAAGCGACTTCTTCCGACTTGTTGGTCAAATTGTTGTCATATTTGATAATGGCCTGGTTCCTTGTGACGATGCCCCCATAACCGGACAACACCTTCACCTTGAATTGAACCGTTTTTCCTTGAGGCAACTGCGCGGCATTCGGCACCTCACCCAGATCGATAACGATCATGTCGCTGCTGCGATCATAATGGGAGTCGTCAACCGGCTGGCCATTCACCACAATAGAGCCGGGAACAAATTCGGTTCCTGCAGGAATGCTGTCCTCAAAAGTTACATTTGCTGCGGCATCGCCGCCATTGTTTTTAACCGTCACTTCGTACGTTAACTCTTGCCCGGCGGATGCTTCTCCCTGTGGAGATACCGTTTTATCTGCGATGACGCAGGGCTCTGTTCCGAGGAAAATATCATCGATGAAGTTGCCTGCGGCAGGGTTGCCCCCAGCCGATGAGACGGCTTCGAACCCAAAGCGAGTTATCGTTTGGTTGGCCGGAACAACATAGCTACCCGTATAATATTTCCAGTTGTCTTTACCAGTCGTTAGTTGCTGAACAATCGGAAGAGCTTTGGGCTCTACAGTGGCTGAGCCGATCTTAACAGCCATGGTATCCACGCCTAGTCTTCCTTTATGTGCTATTCTCCAATAAATCGTTTGCCCGGGAGTCGTCTTAACATCTTGATATAACTGTGCAGGCTCTTTACTATTCAATTCAGCCATTTGCTGCCCATGAGGCACGGCATTTTTAAGGCCTTGTTGATCAGCAGGAGAACCAGGCTGGATTTGATCCATTAATCCTTTGTTAAAGATTTCGAATGATCCAGTGGAATCGGTTGTCTTCCAGCCTGGCACGTATTGACCTTGAACCGAAAAGTAACCTGGGCCGGTCGGGAACCTTGGATCATTCGGTGCATACACCGGCTCCTCAAAGCTGCCATTAATCAGAGCTGCTGGCTCTGGGCACGCGGCAAGAGGAGTTATCCCGGACGTAACCGTCGATGGGGCTTCCTCGATCCCGGTACTATCGGCTCCTGCAGCCTGAACCGGTACGGTCAATGCAGGCTGTAACCCGCCTAGAATAACTAATAGAATAGAAAATTGAATGAAAATCCGCTTTAATACGTTTGATCTTGCCGAGCGGGCAGAATGCAATCTGTCTCCCTCCAATCTGCTGTAATCTTCCCGGAAGTTGAGCACATTAGTGCGATATGCTCATTTTCTGTCTCAGGCACTATCTCCTTTCCCTAAAATTATACATTTTCACCGTCAAGTATAAGTTAGCAGCCACTCAGCCACAATATTCCGCCGGTACCATATCCAGCATATGCCAGGTGGCCCCGTTGTCCCATACGTTAATTCGACAAATTACAACAAACAAGCAGCCGGACAGACAAAATAACATGGGAAAGCCGCCTTGAAACGACATGCTTAGTCATGCAGAAAACGCCATATGACAGGGGGTTAGGGGCTGTTGGAATGCGAAAATAACCTGCGCTTAAATACTTAATATAAAAAGAATAGAGGGTTGGATCACACAGAGGAAATTTATTACTTTTGACTCATTAAGAGAAGAAGTACGGTCCGCGGCTGGATTTTAAAGAGAAGAAGAAGTAAGATATGGTTGTAAAAATATAGATAAAACCCATTGAAATCATAGATTCCATTGTTGTCCTGGCAGTCACCGACTGATGAATTTGAGCAAAATGAAAGGGGAAGCCATGCGAAGAATCGTAGGTGCGTTGTTAATGCTTGCCGGTGTCGGGTTTGTGACATTCGCTGCAATTCAATATTTCGAGCATCAGGCAAGCCTGAAGGAAGCCATGGCGGAAGCGAATACGCTGATTTCTCAGCCGCAAACCATAGATCATTCGGATGATAAGGGTGTTGATCCAGCCTCGCATCGTGATCCCTTGATCGAAAGGTCCAAGTTTGACCCAAGTCCGAACGATGTGATCGGGATGCTTGAAGTTCCTAAGCTGGAAGCCGAGCTTCCGATAATCGAGGGGACGGATGAGGAGATGCTCGAAAGAGGAGTCGGGCACTACAGCTCCACCGCATTTCCACTGGACGATGAACAGATTCTGCTGTCGGGCCATCGGGACACGGTGTTCCGGAACTTTGACAAGCTGGAGGTTGGGGATCGATTCGTCGTAAAGCTGCCGTATGGAACATTTGAGTACGAGATTCG
The DNA here is from genome assembly GCF_002741055.1 of Paenibacillus ihbetae. NCBI lineage: Bacteria > Bacillati > Bacillota > Bacilli > Caryophanales > Paenibacillaceae > Paenibacillus > Paenibacillus ihbetae. The sequence goes on from NZ_CP016809.1 coordinate 3,397,750, forward strand.
AAGCACGGATATTGTAGACAAGGACGATACATCGGTTATTCGATCGATGGGATCCGAGGTGCTGGTCGTTTCGACCTGTTATCCGTTCCGCTACTTAGGCAATGCGCCGGAGCGTTTTATCTTCTATGCATATCCGGTTGGAGATGAGCAGACCACCTAGTTTTTCATGCTAACCCAAAAAGATTAATGCAATGGCGAGGATGTCTCACAATCCATTCATGGATTGTGAGATTTTTCGTTCATCCCGCTTTTTTTGCAGTCGCGTCATGATGCAGATTTCCCGGTGCTCTTTTTTTCTTCGCTCGCTAAGACATTTCAATTTATGAACAAATTTTCGATTAACACTTCATTCGCCGAATAATAATGACAAACCTTGTCACTATTAACGATTAGGATAGAGATAAGGCAGCCGGTCCACTAACCATTTAATGAGAACCCCGGGACTCCAATATATGGAGGGCGCTGGAACAGGAACGGATGGGCGAGCCGTATAACATATGCTTCTAATAATAAGGAGGATTGCGTTTATGTATGTTACGATTGCAGATTTTGTTGCCGAGTGGAAGAGGGAGGCTGCATTGACTCAGCAGGTATTGAACGGTTTGACGGATGCGTCGCTGCAGCAGAAGGTGTACGGGGAAGGACGAACGTTGGGGAGAATCGCCTGGCACTTCACCACGAATATCCCGGAATATTTGTCAGAGTTCGGAATTGCCATCGAACAGATCCCGAACGCGGAGGAAGTCCCCGCTTCCGCGAAGGGAATTGCCGATACCTTTGCGAAGATCAGCGACCGGGCGGCACGCGCCATCGAGGAGCAGTGGACGGACGCTTCGCTGCAAACGGTGCAGAATGCCTTCGGAAGAGACGAATCCAATGCGTCCATCTTGATGGGACTCATCAAGCACATTGTCCACCACCGGGGACAGGTTACCATTCTGATGCGTCAAGCGGGATTAAAGCCTTTTGGCGTATATGGGCCTCCTAAAGAAGACTGGGTTCATTTCGGGGTGGAACAGGCGCCCCTGTAATAATAACCTGACCGGAGCCCAGCGTTAAACTTTAACTCATTTAGCGTCCATCTTAAACCGCACGGATGTTGGGCCTGGCTAAAGCTCATCGGTTTCTGGCTGCGATCCTTACAGGGATTGCGGCTTTTCTTGTGTTCCTGGCGTCTGACCGGAAGTTATTGGCCGGCAGAACCCTACACACCCTCCCCACAAAAAGTACGTACACGGTACCTTGGAAGACCCAGCCTTACTAACAATACACGATGTGGAGCCTGCCGTGCCGGAAATGGTATAATTCTACTAAAGTATGAGAGGGGGCAAGGCCAATGAGGGAAGAACTCTTGGAACAGCTCGAGGAATGGCACGAAGAGGATGAATTCGAAGCGATCGTAGATGCGATCACGGAGATTCCGGAAGAAGAACGGGATTACGTCCTGACAAGCCATTTGGGCAGAGCGCTGAACAATCTGGAGCGCTACGAGGAGGCGGTTGAGCAGTTCTTGTCGATTGCGGAAGAAGGACAAGAGGACCCGCTCTGGCACTACCGCATCGGACTGGCTTATTATTACCTGGAGCAATATGACAATGCGCGCGAGGCTTTCGAAGCTGCAGACCGGCTGGAGCCGGGGGATGAGGATACGCTGGAGTTCCTGGAGTGGATCCGGGGTAAAACAGAGGAGCAGGAGGAAGAAGCAGCTGTGTCAGCCGTTGAAGCTCCAACCGGACAGGCGTCTATTCCTGCTGATACGGATGTTACGGATTTTTGGGATGACGGCGCGGAAGCTGCCGATTCGTTCATCATGGCACCGCCGACGGACGATTTGGTTGAATCCATCGAGGAAGAGCTGGTCTTCAAACTGCCGGCGGCTTATATTCGGATGATGAAAGTACATAATGGCGGGATTCCCCGCAGAAGGTATTTCCCTGTAACATCGGGGGATGCAACCGAAGGCCGCATCGAGATTGCGGGCGTGCTGGGCATTGGCCGGGAGAAGAGGCTTTCGCTCTGCGGAGAAGCCGGCAGCCGGCATATGATCGAGAGCAGAGGCTACCCGGAGATCGGTGTCGTTCTATGCGTGTGCCCTTCCGAGGCGGAAGCGGTCATGCTGGACTACCGGGCAGCCGGCAATGACGGTGAACCCGAGATCGTTCATGTCGACCAGAGACATCCGGACAAGATTACCCGGCTTGCGCCGAACTTTCAGGCTTTTGTTCAGGGATTGGTGCACGAGTAAACGGATGCGATAAGAAGCTGTTCAGTGAGGAGCGCGATCTCTTCCTCCTGAGCAGCTTTTTTACAATGCGCCATTAGTCGGCATTACGCCGGGTGCCTCACCACAAATAATTCCAGCTGCATGAAGCAAAAATTGTAATCGAATATCAAAAGAAACATTCTATTGTGTTAAGATGAGTATAAAGACTTAGAATAAGCATTCAGAAAATATTCAACGCAACATGCCAATATATAGAAGAAATGGTGTTGGACGATTGGGGAAGCTGTTCGCTGGATTTGCGTCCGAGGGATAACAAGAAGTCCTTCATGCATGATTGCAATTCATCAGGAGCATCACTTCATCTATTACGAACCCGGTCAAGGGGGATGGCGAGCCTGCAGAAGGGGGAGAGAAAGACCTTGAAGGTCATGTTCGTCGATGATGAAATACTGGCTACACAGTATTTGAAGAGACTGCTGTTACAAGAGGAGGCTGCCGCCGATTTCCAATGGGTTGGCGAATATCATAATCCGTATGAAGCATTAGATGCAGCCCAAATAGAGGAGCCTGACGTCGTATTTCTGGATATCGAGATGCCGGAGATGAACGGTTTTGAATTGGCGGAGCGTTTGTGGGAGATTCGGCCCCAGCTTCAGATCGTGTTTGTGACCGCCTACGATGATTATGCGATCAAGGCATTTGAGGTCAACGCGCTGGATTATTTGCTGAAGCCCGTGCTTCCTTCACGGCTTTCCGTTACATTAAACAGAATCGTTAAAGGTTCGTTATCAAAGCCAGCAGCAGCGGTCAGCCTTACCGAAGATGAACAAGAACAAGTAACCCTTTGCTGTTTGCAATCCCTGCACTATAGGGAGAACGGCGAGCCGAAGCATTTTCCGTGGAAAACATTAAAGGCCCCGGAGCTGTTCGCCTACCTTATTTACTACCGGGGCAAGACGGTGAGCAAGCAGACGCTCATGGATCTGCTGTGGCCTGTCCACGACCCGCACAAGGCGGTGACCCAGCTTCATACGGCCATATATCAGATCCGGAAAATGATCAGAATGTGTGGGCTGGATGCCCGGATTCATTATCATGACGAGAGCTACCGGCTGGAGCTTGCGGGCAGGCTGGACGTGGAGAAATGGGAAGACAGGCTGAGTAAAGCGCCGGAGGTAACGCCGGACACGCTTTCCATCCACCAGTCGATCATGGATATGTACGAAGGGGATTTCCTGGCGGACCACCGGTATGTGTGGGCAGAGCCGGAGCAGGAACGGCTTCGGCTGCTCTGGCTCGAGCATGTTCAATCCGTCGCAGCATGTCATGTCGAAATCGGCCAGCATGCGGAAGCCGTAAAAATCCACCAGCAGGTGATCGAGCGGCTGCCGTATTTGGAGGACGGCTATGTCGGATTGATGTATATCTATGCTTCGCTGTATCATCACTCTGAAGTCAGAAAGCTGTTTCAGCGGATGAAGGAAGTGCTGCTCGGAGAATACGAGGTCCCTCTCTCGGACAACATCGTTCAATGGTACAAAGAGTGGGAGCAGACCATTGAGGTCGCTGATGAGCAAGGGGTGTGAGTGAGACCATGATCAAACGGGTATTGCCTATTTTATTCATCATTGCAGGAATCATCCTAATATTCTATCCGAAGCTGACGGAAATGGTTCAGCAGGCGGAGCAGGAGCAGCTGGCCCGCGAATGGCAGGATAGTCTTCAACAGATCAGCGTTGTGGATGATCGTCAGGCGTCGGGGAACCCGGAATCCATTGAAGGTGAGTCGGGTACCCCCGCGCCGGCGGCTGCCAAGTCCGAAGGGGAGCTTGAAGTGATGCTTGCTATCCCGAAGATTGATCTGAAGCTGCCCGTATTGCACGGGGCGACGAAGGAGAATCTGAGGACGACATTGGCCAGCATCGAGCATACCGGAAGACCCGGACAGATTGGCAATTTTGCCGTTGCCGGTCATCGCAACCGAACCTATGGAAGGAACTTTAACCGATTGGATGAGCTGGCAGTGGGCGATTCCATCGAAGTGGATACGGGCTCACAAGTCTTTACGTATGAAGTAACCGAAAAGCTGATCGTCAAGCCGGAAGAGGTATGGGTGCTGGAGAGCGACGGGAAGAACAAGGAGATTACGCTGGTGACCTGCCACCCGATGGTCAATCCGACGCATCGGCTCATTATTAAAGGGAAAATCATATCTTAACGGTTGTATTAGGTTTATTGTGAATATGCATTGGAAATAGGTCAATCCGATCCTGCGGTTGACCTATTTTTTTATGAGTGACTGGCCGATGAAAGGACCTATGATTTATTCAGAAAATGTTCAGAAGCCTGGTATATAGTAGGAAGGTCCTGCTCGAAAAACGGGTGCGACGATTTTAATTAAAAGAGAGGGTGATTCAACGAATGCGAAGGAAGCGTTGGAGACAGCTGCCATTGCTTATGGCGATGCTGCTCTTGCTGAATTTGTTGTTCCCCCAAGGCTCGGCCTCTGCGGCTGCCGGCTCCAATCTCATCACGGAAAATATTATTACAGACATCATGATTAAAGATAGTGCGGGCAGAGATATTTCGCAGGAGGATGTGCGGCTGGACCAGGGAGCACGTGTTAACATCATTATGAATTGGGAGCTGCCTGAGAATCACGGCTACAAGGACGGGGCGAAATTTATTTTCAGCCTTCCGGATCGATTCAAAGCGGGCAGGATTCTCGAAGGAGACCTTACCGGCGGGGTAGGAACGTATATCGTGTCGCCGGAGGGCGAAGTGACATTTACGTTCAATCAAGAGATCGAGGACGATGACCGATTGGATGGAAATTTCTACGTCGAGATCGAATTCGAGGCAAGCAAATTTTCGGGCGGAACCCGCCAGGTCCTGGATTTTGATTTCCAGGGCGACATCGTTCAGATTCCGGTGCATTTCAAAAGCAAGAGTGCCAGCGAAATCGACAAGAACGCTAAGCTGGACCGGCCGATGAACCCGAACAAAATCAGCTGGACCGTTGATTTTAACAAGGGTGAGAAGGCTACCGAAGATGCTGTGTTTGAAGACACGCTGCCTGCGGGACTTCAATTGGATGCAGCTTCGATTAAGGTGTACGAGCTGGAAGTGCAGCTGGATGGCAGCGTGAAGGAGACAAGAACGCTGACCGAAGGCACCGAGTATACCAAGGATTTAACTGCGGGGTTCAAGCTGAACTTCAACGGAAAGACCGACAAGGCCTATCGTGTTGTGTATGACACGGAGATCAAGGACAAGTCCGTTGCGAAATTCGATAACCGCGTGGAAGTGGCAGGCGATAATCTGACGCTGTCAGATACGGCGAGCGTGGGCGTTAAGTACAGCCAGCCGCTCGGGAAGAAACAAATAGGGTATGATGCGAACTCCCAGACGATTTCTTGGGCCATTCAATACAACTACAATGAACAGCGGATTGAACAGAACGATGCCTGGATCGAGGATAAATTCGATACTAGCACTCAAGAGCTGATTGATGATTCGTTCACTGTCTACAAAATGCAGATCGCTGACGACGGAACTGCGGTTAACAGTGGTCAGTCGCTCGTTAAGGGTCAAGACTATACCGTATCGAAAGAATCAACCGGGTTCAAGCTGGCGTTCAACGATATTATTGACTCCGCCTACGAGATCCGATATCAAACCAAAGCGAAGGGCCGCGTTCATCAAAACGGAGTAGTGGAAAACGCCGTTACCATGTGGGATGGTACTGAGGCTAAGGCAAGCGGGAATATCCGACAGGTCATTTTCAATAAAACTTATACGGGCATTAACTATGCCGACAAGACCATCGACTGGCGGCTGATGCTCAATGAAGACGAACATCCGATGACCGGCGTGGTCATTACGGACAGCTTCGCAGGCGAGCATATGGAGCTTAAGGCTGGAAGTCTGGTCATAAAGGATAAGGGCGGCAACTTGCTCGCAGAAGGGACAGACTACAAGCTGGAGCCCGATCCCGATTACAGATCCGGCTTCAAGATTACCCTTTTGAAAGATATCTCGACGAGCCATGTCATTACGTATACCACAACCTTTGATCCTACCGCTCAAGCCGGGAAAGCAAGCTATGGGAACACCGGCGAAATCAGCTGGGATCAAGGAACCCCGATTAAGCTCCAAAAGGTTTCAATCGAAGTGGATCAATATACGAAGGATAACGGAGCAAAGACCGGGGAGTATGACGCAACGACCAAGGAAATGACGTGGACGTTGATCGTGAATTACAATCTGTATAACATCGACAAACCGGTCGTGCGTGATTTCTATACGGGTCCGCAGCATTTCCTGGAGGATTCCGTTATAGTTCAGCCGCTGGATTTGACGGGAGGGACCAACGGCGTAAAGGATAGTGGAGCTCCTCTCACCCCAGGTACGGATTATACGGTTAGTCGGAGTACGAAAGACGGGAAAGACGGTTTTGAGTTAACGTTTGCAGATCCGATCGATTCCGCATACCGTATTACGTACAAAACAAGTCTGGATCAACTGCTGGTTGCCGAGGAATATGAGAATAACGCCGAGATGTATGATGCGGGCAGCCCGGACAACCAGTTGTTTAAAAAGGGCTCGATAGTCGAACCGAAGCACGGCGGGGAAGTCATTCATAAGAGCGGCAAGCAGGGGACCGGAGCGGAACAAGAGTACGCCTATTGGACCGTGGATATCAACCGAAGCCAGTCTTACGTGGAAGACGCCGTGGTGAAAGACGAGCTGTCCGTGAATCAAATTCTGATTCCGGATTCCTTCAAGCTGTACAAGACCAACGTTGCCAAGAATGGCACGCTGGCCAAAGGCGCGCTCATTAATAAAACGGACTACAGCTTGGACATTCAGGGCAATGCGTTTACCCTGACGTTCCCGCAACCGATTGAAGAAGCTTATGTGCTGGAATACACCTCGTTTATCAACGCGGATAACGGGGAAGCCATCAGCAACCATATTTCGTTAGCCGGCCAGTCGGCAGGCGATGTGCAGGATGCCAAGATGGAGCAGTTCAACGTCAGCTTCTCCGGAGCCGGGGGCGGGGCGAATGTCCCGGGCAAGGGCGATCTTTTGATCAAGAAGATCGATGCGGATACCCATGCGCCATTAGCCGGCGCCAAGTTCGGGCTTTACGATAAGACCGGAAGCACACTCCTGCAGATTCTTGAGACGAATGAGCAAGGTGAAGCAATTTTTAAGAATTATAAATATAAGCAGTACATGCTTAAGGAATTGGAGCCTCCGGCCGGATACCTCATCGATGATCCATACCGGGATGGTTACACCATTGATTTTGCACCGGGTAAAACCGAAGTAACGGTCACCAATACAAAGGGGAACTGGGATGTCGTGTTCACCAAAGTGGACAAGGACGATGCCGGGAAGCTTTTGCCTGGCGCATTCTTTAAGCTGCAGAAAAATAACGGCGGCGTTATTGAGGATGTGTACGGCGGGAAAGAATGGGAAACCGATCACAACGGGCAAATCCGGCTGGCGAGCCTTGCGCCCGGAGATTATCAGCTTGTCGAAACCAAAGCCCCGAAAGGGTACAAGCTGAATTCGGACCCGATTCCGGTCACCATCGATGTCTACCAGACCGAGCCGAAAGTCATTTCGGCCGCGAATGAAATCCACATCGGTTCCGTCCGATTGACCAAGACCGATGCCTTCGACGGTACGCCGCTGCCTGGAGCCGGATTTGTGCTTCAGGATGTGTACGGCAACCCCGTCGCCGACGGACTTGTTACCGATGAGAACGGAACGTTGTTCGTGGATCAGTTGAAAGCCGGAAGTTATATGTTCGTTGAGACAGCGGCTCCGGCCGGATACGAGCTGGTGATCGAGCCGTTGAAATTCGAAATCGTCGATGATCAGACGCTGGAGCTCTCCTTCACCAATAATATGATCACTGGCTCGCTGAAGCTGAGCAAGATTGAAGCCGGAAGATTGGACATCCCGCTCGAGGGTGCCGAATTCCGCATTTTGGATAGCGGCATGAAGCCGGTTCTGGATGCCGCCGGCGAGGCTTTAGCCGGATTGAAGACGGATGGGAACGGGGAGCTTGCCCTTACTGGGCTAAGACCCGGTAAATATTATGCGGAAGAAACCGCAGCCCCTTCGGGATATATCATCCGTCAGGCCTTGACGGAATTCGAGGTTCAACAGGGGACGGAAACCCATATCATCATTGAGAATACCCGTAGAATCATCGATAGTGGAGGCGGAGATGACGGAGGCGGCACGAATCCGAATCCGCCGGTAACCAATCCGGGTCCGGTGAGGCCGGAGCCGCCGAAGCCGCCGCAGCCGGAAATTCCGGAGGTTCCAGGTACGATTGTACAGCCAGGAACACCAGGAACACCAGGAACACCGGGGACCCCGGGCACACCGGAACAGCCAGGCACACCAGATGCGCCGGGTACAGGTACAGATCCGGTGACGGATCCGGAAGAGCCTGGCCGTCCTGACGGCACGAATACGGAATCCCAACCTGATGGAGATGGATCCCAAGATGTGAACGATGCCAGCACACGCCCTGGCGCCGGTCACAATCATGATTCGGCGAATGGCAACGGTAATGGCAGCAAACCTGAAGCAGGCGCATACGGAGACAAGCTGCCTAAGACGGGAGAAGAGAGCCAGCTTCCAATCCAATTGGCAGGCTTCGGGCTGATTCTTCTCGCTATAGGGGTAATGATCAGAAATAAGCGTCAAGCGATGAAATCCAATTAAGAGGAACAGCCTGCCGGCAAGCGGCAGGCTGTTTTTTTCGTGTCCACATGAGATATGTATCGAGAGAAACTTCAGGCCACAATACTGCTAAAGTCACCCTATCACCCTTTTACGGCTTAACGCCTACAACCAGCCCTTATCCTCCGCAATCGCGACCGCCTGCTGCCGGGACTCGGCGTCCAGCTTCTGAATGGCCGAAGAGAGGTAATTGCGAACCGTTCCCCGCGTCAGGAACAGAGCCTTGCTAATGTCCTCGGTCGTCATCCCTTCCTTGGTCAAGCGAAGCATTTCAAGCTCCCGCTCGCTGAGCGGATTCTCCTCCTTCATGAAGAGCGCTGCCGCCAGGTCGGTGCTGACGACCCGCTCGCCCTTCATGACCCGGCGGATCGCCTCGATCAAGTAATCGATCGGCTCGTCCTTTAGCAAATATCCCTCCACTTGCGCATCCATCGCTCTTTGCAAATATCCGGGGCGCGCGAAGGTCGTAACGATCACGATTTTGCAAGGCAGGCCGGCATGGCGAATCCTCTCGGCTATCTCAAGTCCGCTAAGATGAGGCATCTCGATGTCGAGCACGCACACATCCGGCTGATGGAGCAAGATGGCTTCCCAGGCCAGTTCTCCGTCCGGCACCTCTGCCACCACCTCGATGTCGTCTTCGAACTGGAGCAATGAGGCGAATGCGCCGCGAAGCATTTTCTGATCTTCTGCAATCACGATTCGAATCATGCGGGGTCCTCCTTTTTAAGCTGGCGTAACGGGAGCTTTAAGGATAAGGCGGTTCCCCCGGTCGGGGAAGACGCAATGGCAAACGTGCCTCCGAGCATCTTCATCCGCTCCTTCATCGAAGGGATGCCGTTTCCGCCGTCCGGCTGCTTGATCCCGGTGCCGTCATCCGCAATATGGATCTCGTAGGCTTCGTCCTTGGCCTCGATCCGGATGGTGCATCGCTTGGCGCGGCTATGCTTGATGATGTTGGTCATGGCTTCCCGCACGCAGAGCGCAAGCATCGTTTCCTCCACGCTGGATAACAGCGGGGACTTCTCCGGCTTCTCGATCCTCAGCTCAATCCCTGCCGTACCCAGCAGCTTAGCCGAGTGCTCCAGCTCGCCGGCCAGGGAGATGAATTTCATCTCCGATACCAGCTCTCTCACCTGCTTGAGGGCCGTTCTGGAGCTGTCGAGAATCTCGCCAAGCTCCCGTTTGGCCTGGACAGGATCCTTATCCACCCATCTCGTTGCCAGCTCAGTCTTCATCTTGATCATCATCAGCGTCTGTCCGAGCGTATCATGAAGATCCCTTGCAATCCGCTGACGCTCCTCCTGCTGGATATACATGGCGATCTGCTGGTTGGCTTCCTCCAGCTCGCCCTGCAGGCTTTTTGCTTTTTCCCGAATATAGATGATGGCGGGGTACAGCGTCTGTATGATCATAACCGGCAGGTAAATGGCATTCGCCGTCTTCAGCAGCGGCTCCTGGCGGATGACGAACACGAGCAGATACGAGAGGGCAATAGCAGCACTGCCGACAGCGATCTGCCCTTTGGACCTGGACTTGCCGAGCAAGTCGGCAAAGATGAGCCCGAACAGCAGGACGCTCGGCCCAATGAATACGCCAAGAACGGCAAGTGTACACTGGCCGGCCAGTACAGCTGCCAGAAGCCAGCCGCCGCGGCGCCACAGCGCAATATAAAACGAAACCAGGAACAGCAGGAGCAGCAGAAGGCTGCCCCACAGTCCCGGTGCCGTCTCCGAGCTTAGCACCCGGTAGAATAAAAACACCGTTAGTACAATATCGATCAGCAGATAATTTTTGATCTGATCCTTCGGGTACAACTTATGAAACATATCAAGCCCCCAATTTTGGCTATCTGGATTCAAATAGGCCTATCGCTTGTTTGCGGACGGATTCCATAGGTCCTAGCTTAAAGCCCCGAAGCCATAGGGATGAAATGCACAGCAAGACGATGCAAATCATCAGCCAGATGGCGATGATGGCTGCAGAATTCAGCTTGCCGGCGAGCCCCAAGCCCCAGCCGTAAAAGAGGAAGGAAGCCATGATGTTTTGGAGCACATAGCAGCTTAGCGACATTTTCCCGGCGTTCTCCAGGAGGCGCCACAGCCATTCCCATTTCGTATATTGTATCATTCTCGCAATGATTGCTATATAGAGGATGGACATTAGCGGAGCAAATAAATAGCGCACCGGCAGATCGAATGCGCCGCCAGGGATGAAAATGAGCAGGTTAAGCGGCAATCCGATAAACATGCCGAGTTTGAATAGGTTTTTTCGTATCCTTTGGCCTCTCTCATCCGGGGAAAACACTCCCGCACGCATGAAACGAACCCCCAGCAGAAACAGGAATACGTTGGACGGAATCGTCAGAATGGCTTCGATTCGAAGCGGAAGGAAGTTATCGATCCTGTATCGCACGTGCTCCATCCACGTGCCTTGTTGATAAAGTGCAACGATATCGTCAAAGCTGCCCATCGACACCTGTCCGTTCGCCGCCAGCATCAATCCCATTAAGCCGAGCAGCAAAGCGGCGCAGACACTGCCGATGACCGTCATCGAACGGGCGATGAGCCGGTCGCCGCCTTTTACGATAAACGCCGCGATGATTGCCGTAATCCCATAGCTCATTAAGATGTCATATTCCATAACCAGTATAAAATGCAGCAGTCCCTCCAGGAACAAAAACAGCACAGCCCACAAATAAACCCCCGGCCATGGCCTTCCCTTCCGTTTGGCCTGCCGATACTTCATTTCGAGCCCGACGCCGAACATGATCGTCAATAGTCCGAGCAGCTTCCCGTTAACAAGGAATAACACAATCATGCGGAGAAGATCATCGATTGCCCACCAGCCGGAATATTCGAAGGTCGTCATATAATTGAGGTCTCCCGCATGCGCGAAGAGCCAAATATTCGTCCCGAGTGTTCCAAGGATGGCGAATCCCCGCAAAATATCCAGCAGACGAATGCGTTCCTTTCGTTGTTCCATTGTTCTTTCCCTCTCTCCTTAATCATTCTCTCTCACAGCTTTTATTGTAGAATCGGCCGCTCTGCTGCAACATTCACACCTGTAAAGAGATCCTTATGACACCTGTCATAAAGTTAACGAAGGCTGGGGTCATCCCGAGAGATTGAGGGTATGTATTGTAATAATTGGGGGGACTGTATACGGAAAAAGGATCTAACTAAGCGATAAAGGAGACATCATCATGAATTTCAAACACATTACGGTTGCCGGAAGCGGCGTATTGGGAAGCCAGATTGCCTACCAGACCGCTTTCAAAGGCTTTCAGGTATCGGTGTACGACATCAACGATCAGGCGCTTTTCAGGCTGCTCTTTCGGCGTTTGGCGAGCGGTCGGGGCAGGGGCCGGCTATTTTAGCGGTAAACGATAACCGGGTGCATGGGCGCCATGTTTGGCGAAGCAGGCTGAATCGCGTAAACTAAAGGGTAACGGCTGGGTTGATTCCTTACGCTGTCCGGCAAGGAATAATACAGGAGAGCCGGTACAACCTATAAAGGCTGAAATCGGGTTGGATGATACATATAAGATGTACACCAAGCATGGAACTCATTGTTGCGAACTTTAACGAAGAGCGTAATACGAGAAACATAAAATGAAAAAGGAGACTTCCGATGACCATTGAATCAACGCCAGCCGCAGGCTGGAACTTTGACAACAGCTACGCCCGCCTGCCGGATAAGATGTTTACCCGTCTTGACCCCACACCTGTGCGTGCCCCTGAGCTCGTTATCTTCAACGAGCCGCTTGCTGCATCGCTTGGGCTTCATGCCGAATCGCTGCAGACCGAAGGCGCGGCGGACGTATTTGCCGGCAACCGGATCCCCGAGAGGGCCGAGCCCCTCGCCCAAGCTTATGCGGGGCATCAGTTCGGGCATTTCACGATGCTGGGCGACGGCCGCGCCATTCTGCTGGGCGAGCAAATCACGCCTGAGGGAAAACGGGTGGATATTCAGCTTAAAGGGTCAGGCCGAACTCCATACTCCCGCGGCGGCGACGGCCGGGCCGCGCTTGGCCCGATGCTGCGCGAATACATTATCAGCGAGGCGATGCACGGGCTCGGCATCCCGACTACCCGCAGCCTGGCGGTGGTGACAACCGGGGAGGAGATCTTCCGCGAAACGGAGCTGCCCGGCGCTATTCTTACCCGGGTAGCGGCAAGTCACCTGCGCGTCGGCACCTTCCAGTATGCCGCAAATTGGGGGAGAGCCGGGGAGCTGAGGGAGCTTGCCGATTATACGATCCAAAGGCATTACCCCGAGGCGGAACAGGAAGAGAACCGCTATCTTGCGCTTCTGAAGGCGGTCATCCGGCGACAGGCTTCCCTGATTGCCAAGTGGCAGCTGGTCGGATTCATCCACGGCGTGATGAATACCGACAATATGGCGCTCAGCGGAGAGACGATTGATTACGGGCCGTGCGCCTTCATGGACACGTATCATCTGAATACGGTGTTCAGCTCCATTGATGTGCAGGGCCGCTATGCGTACGGGAATCAGCCGCAGATCGCCGCTTGGAATCTGGCGCGCTTCGCCGAGACGCTGCTGCCGCTTCTGCAGGAGGACGAGAAGCAGGCGATCGCGACAGCCGAGGAGGCGCTTGCGGATTTTGCCGAGCTGTACCATCGCCATTGGCTAGAAGGCATGCGGGCGAAGCTCGGGATCGTGAACGAGGAGGAAGAGGATGAAGAGCTCGTCAAGAGTCTTCTCCATCTCATGCAGCGGCACGGAGCGGACTACACGAACACCTTCCGTGCCTTGACGCTGGGCCGGCCGGAGGAAACGGGTCTGCACGGCAGCGCCGATTTCGCTCAATGGCTGGAGCTGTGGCGAGACCGATTAAACCGGCAGGAGGCGTCCGAGGAGGAGTCGAAGCAGCAGATGCGCAGCAGCAATCCGGCGATCATCCCGCGCAACCACCGGGTAGAGGAGGCGCTGGAGGCTGCCGTGGAGTCGGGGGACTACAGTCTGCTGAAGCGTTTGGTTGCAGCCTTGGCGAACCCGTACGCTTATGTCCCCGAGCAGGATGAATATTGCACGCTCCCTCCGCAATCGAACCGTCCCTACAGGACCTTTTGCGGAACCTGATGGACAGCCCGATAGAGGCATAGCTATTGTTGTTCATCGCACGCATTTCCCCTTATGCGCATGGTGCGGGAACGGAATAGTTCAGAGCCATCCTGTCATAGAGCACAGTACAACCCTGCGCCTTCTGGTGCAGGGTTTATTGGCTTTGGTTTTTCACGTGCCGATCAGGTGCGCCGGACACCTCCATCGTCTTTCGGGGAGCGCGAATGAGAGCTAATGGATGAAACGGGCTTTCTTTTTGTAATCCGACACCCGCCCGTTCATCCTCGAAAGACCCGGAGACAGCAGTAAAAATACCGGGTCGCCCGGCGGTTTCGGTGCCGTCACTTGCAGGCGGCAATCTCACTTGGTCTCGTAACCATGGCACACATCGCATGTGCTCAAAATAAAATAAAGGAATGAGTACAAGCGAAGGAGGCGATGAGTGAGTGAGAATCAATTGGCATGAGGACTTCATCCTCTTTCTGACAAGCATCGTCCGGCCCAAGGTGTACGTGGAGCTGGGCCTGTACCAATGCGCGCTGTTCAATCGGGTCATTCCGTTTGCGGAAACCCTGATCGGCGTCGATCTGAACGGTGAGGCCGGTCAGCACATGCAGATGACCCCCAAGACACGGTTCTTCCACGGAACGACACAGGCCTTCGCCCAGGAGCTGGCGGCTCGCCCGATGCAGATTGACATGCTGTTCATTGACGCCGATCATTCCAGAGAGGCCGTACTGCAGGATTTCTATGATTTTTTCCCATATGTGTCGCCGCACGGCCTGATCCTGCTTCATGATTCGCATCCGGGGAATGCTGAGATGATGGACCCGACGCTATGCGGGACCGCTTATCAAGCGATCGATGAGTTATCCCGAAGAACCGATGCCTATGAGATGGTGACGATTCCGATTTCGCCGGGACTTACGATTTGCCGTAAACGTAGGCAGCAGCTATCCTGGCAGGAAATATAGCAGCTCCGGGTGTACAGGTTGTCGGTGATTCGCCCCCTTATTTCCGAAGCCTGGTACGTGGAGGGAACGTCCTCCTTTTCTAAACGGTTTGAAGAGTGATGCTTCGTTCATAGTTTCAAAGGGGTGTCAGATGAGATGCTGGAGGATCATTTGGCATGTTTCTTCACCGGCGGTTGGCCTTGATGCCTTCCGCCTTTTAGCGTTCCAGCTTCATGAAGGCTTTCGTGCAAATGCAGGGCTGCGGAAAAAGGGGAGGGACAAGCGGCTGCCGCATCAAGCGGGCACGGCCATTTCGGAGTTCTTGCAGGCTTGAGTCGTACGCTTGCAGGAAATCGGGGGGCGGCAGACGAATGTTATCTGAAATACGCCGAGCTTTTTTTGAGAACCGTGTTTGGTTCCGGCTCCGGAAAGCGTTTCTTATGTTGGAAGTGAATAACCCAGTGAGAGGAATGAACTGTAAATGTCGAATGTTCAAGGAAATGCTTTAAAGGCTGTGTGTTCCGTCTATGTGCCGGTCCGTGACCCGCTAAAGTCAGCGGCATGGTGGCAGAGTACCTTTGGGCTTGAGTATGCCGTGCCTTATAATCCGGCGGGTGACCAGGTCATTTTGAGGCTTTCCGACGGGCAATGGCTTCACTTGGTGGAGACGGAGGGCCCGCACAATAATCAGTTTCCCACGAAGGACGGATATGAAATGTTTCGGTTTACCTTTGAAGTCAGGCAGATTGAGGTGCTGTATCATAAATTGAAAGAAAATGGCGTCGTAACGGATCAGCTACAGGACCGTCACAGCTGTGGAATCAATTTCGTGTTTTACGACCCGGATGGAAATAAGTTCGATGTCAATGAAGTCGTGGACCATCACCGAACCCCGGAAGAGGCTGAAAAGGTGAGAGCCGCGTTATTCCAAACGGTAAGCTAAGGGGACCGTGGAAGACACCCAGGAGTGTGCCCTGCATGAACGAGCCCATAACGGCCGTAAAGTAAAGCTGCGCCCCGGCTCACGATGCTCGGCGTATGTGCGCGGTGGTCGCAATATCATGAATACTTTGCGTTCAAGCATAGGGGGAGGCTCAGATGAATTTCGAATTAAATGAAGCCATTGCGCTTTTGGAACGGACGCCGGCGGCTCTTGCGGCATTGCTGTCCGGCTTGCCGGAGGGCTGGCTGGCGTGCAACGAAGGGGAAGGGACCTGGAATGCCGCCGAAGTGATCGATCACCTTATCGAAGGGGAGCGAACGAATTGGATGCCGAGGCTGGCGTTTATTCTGCAGGAAGGGGAGGACAAGCCGTTCCCTCCCTTTGACCGGTTTGCCCACCTGGCCGAAGGGGAGAAGGCGTCGACGGATGAACGACTGCAGACCTTTAAGGCGGCTCGGGCGGAAAGTATCGAGAAGCTGAAGACGTTGGTCCAATCGGAGCATCAGCTGGAGCTGACGGGTATGCATCCGGCTTTCGGCGTTGTGAAGGTACGGGAACTGCTCTCGACTTGGGTGGTGCATGATCTGACGCATTTCGCCCAAATCGCCCGGGTATTGGCGGAGCGGTACCGGACGGATGTCGGCCCTTGGGTGGAATACTTGGGCATCTTGAACCGGACGGGCAAATAACAGATAGGAAAAAAAGACAAAACGGATGCCATTGGAGCGATGGGCATCCGTTTTTTTGCGCTTGCAAAGGATGCCGGCGCAGCTGAAGCCGTGTGTGATGGTTCTGCCGATGAAGGCCGGCCTGTCGGCCTTTGCCTTAATCTGACCGTCACGATATCCAAAGTCTGACCGTCACGACGTCCAGGCCTCCGGCTGGTCAGGACTGGGGCTGACGCTCATTCTGGCCGAGCAGCCCTCCCAGGAGAATGAGCGAGTACGCCCATAGCAGCCAAACGAAGAAGAGGTGCAGATGAGCTTGCGGAAGCCCGGGGAACACCAGGTCATGAAAGGCTACGCTGAAGAGGTCCAGCAGCATCCCCGGAATCGCCACCAGCATGGCCGCCCGCGGGCGCTCTGGGGAAGAGAGCTTCCGTGCACGAAACAGCGCCCGCAGCGTCAGCAAAATCAGGGGAACGATCACAATAAAGGACAGCCAGATGAGCGGCTGGCCGGGATCGATCAGGGGACCTCCCCAAAATCGGAACACGATTGTAGCGGCCAACCACAGCAGGAATCCTAAGCTGATCCAAAAGCGCATGACTATGCAGCTCCTTTCTAACTTGAAGTGTTGGATGAATCGGAGGAATTCTCTATCCAGGCGGAGGCTATCGAGATCAGCTCCGCGTACACCGCTTCCGCCTCGAACTCCGGATCGAGCAGCGCCTGAAGAGCCAGGCCGTCGATGAGGGCGTTGACCATCATGGCCCGGTATTTCAGGGAGGGGCCGGACATCTCCATTTCCGGGAAGAGCCGGGCAAGGAGGCCGGCAGCATGCGAGTTCTCACGCTCGACCATGCCCTTGAGCTGGTCGCGGAGGGCAGCGTTCTGCAAGCTGTGCACAACCAGCGAGAAGAACAGCGTATGATACGACTTCTCCGCGCAGCGGTCGCGGGCGGCCTTCAGCACGCGGGCCATCGTTTCACGTCTGCTGCCAACCTGCTGAGCTGACTCCGCCGTTTGCCAGGACGCATCACAGACGGAGCGGACGATTTCGAGCATAAGCTGCTCTTTGGTTTTGAAATGGTAGTAAACCGTCCCCTGCGTCACACCGGCCCCTTCGGCGACAGCCTTCAACGTCAGCTTATCAAGTCCCTTCTCTCGAATGCACTGCCGGGCTGAGGCGATTAATTCCTCTTTCGTAATCCGTTGGGGTCTTGCCAACAGACCCACCTCCAATAAATAAGTTATTCAACTAACTAACTTTCTTTGAAGGTATATTATCATAATTATCCTGGAAATGGAAGATGCGTATCGGGCTATACGTTCGAAAGATAAAGACCGGCACACCAATAAGCCGGGCAAGCTTCCGCTTGCCCGGCCGTACGCTGCATGCGGCTCATTGAAAGCCGGCACATTAAATCCCTGAAGCCGGAGCTTTAATCGTTTACTGCCCTGATTTCTTGCCCAGCCGGCGATGCTCCGGGATGACGAAGGACACGGACGTGCCTTCACCCGGACGGCTGACGATGGTCAATCCTTGGCCATACATTTGAATCAGCCGGCGGTTCGTGTTCGGTATACCGATCCCTCGCAGCTCCTTCCCGGCGGGGTTTAACAGCTCGGCTACCTTATCCGCCTCCATCCCGCTGCCGTTGTCGATGACTTCAATCAGCACCCCTCCGCTTTGGCGCTTGATCCGAATCCGGACCCTTCCGCCCTGATGACGACGAAGGATTCCATGCTTGACGGCATTCTCCACCAGCGGCTGAATCGACAGCGGCGGAAGACGCAGCTGGATGCCCGGGTCGACCTCCCAGTCGGCTGACAATCGCTCGCGGAACCGTTCCTGCTCAATATACAAGTAGGCTTTGACAAGCTCGAGCTCGTACGTGATATCCACCAGCTTGCCCGTGTTCAGAAAATCGAAGCTGATCCGCAGGAACGAAGCGAACGCACCCGCCAGATGCTGCATCTTCTTGGTGTCGATCTCGCTCAGCGCCATGATGGAATTCAGCGTATTAAACAGGAAATGAGGCTGGATTTGTGCCTGAAGATAGGCGGCCTCGATCCGCAAGCGCTCGCGGACCGAATGCCGGAGCATGATCAACGCACGGATCCGGTATTTTAACTCCGTTGCATCGACAGGCTTGGTCATATAATCATTGGCGCCCGACGCGAATCCCGTATAGATGTCCTCAGGCTGACTTCGGGCGGTAAGCAGCAGAATCGGCAGCTCCGCTACCGAGTAATGCTCCCGGACGCGCTTCGTCAATTCATAGCCGGACATTTGAGGCATCATGACATCCGCGATGAGCAGATCCCATGTCTGTGTTCCCAGATGCTCCAGCACTTCCAGCCCTGAACCGGCTGTGGTGATGTGGTATGGCTCTGAAGAAAGGATGCCCAGAAGCACCTTCAGGTTAACCGGGTCATCATCGACGACTAGAATGCTTGCTTGGCCATCGCCTCCCATCGACGGATCGAAGGGTGGCGGCAGCGCCTCGCGGGTGTCTCCGGCGGCTGACGGGAGCGAGGCGGGCTCACCCTCACTTGGTACCGATTCCTCAGCTGCCTCGAGTCCGGCTGATGCTTCCATTTCGTCGGCTGACATGGAAAGTCCCGCCCCGCTGGTCCCGGCCTCTGCCAGCGGCAGACTGAACGAGAAGACGGAGCCTGCATCAGGCTCGGAGCTGACGGATATTGTGCCGCCATGCAGCTCGACCAGCTGCTTGCATATGCTGAGGCCGAGTCCAAACCCTCGGCCGTCATGGACGCCGTGGGAGCCCTGCTCATAAGGAAGAAAGATGCGCTCCAGCGTTTCCGTGCTCATGCCGATTCCGGTATCGGATACCTGGATGACAGCCTGGCCGTTCCGAACCGCGGCGGACACCGTCACGCTTCCCTGATCCGTATATTTGAGCGCGTTATGAATCAAGTTGTACAGAATTTGCACGAGCCGCTTCTCATCGGCCATAACCGGAGGCATCGACTCCGCAATGTCCATTCGGAGCCGGATCGGCTTGCCCTCCACCATGAATTGAAGCATGGCGATAACGCCGGGAACGACCGATTGAACGCGCAGGGGCTCGGGAGTCAGCGTAATGCGGTGGTCCTTCAGCCTGGTGATATCGAGCAGGTCTTCAAGCAAATGGGACATTCGGCGGCTGATCGTGATGAGCAGCTTCATGTCTTCGACGCTGCCCTTGTTCATGTTCTCCTGTTCCTTGGTGACGACGGATTGGGCAATATTCATAATGCCGTGCAGAGGGGTTCGAAGCTCATGCGACGTGTTGGCCAGAAATTCGTCTTTAAGCTTGTCGGCCTTCTGCAGCTGGATGTTCAGCTGGGCGTTCTCCTTGGCATTGCGGATATATTTTTTGAACCAGTATGTCGAGAACCCGATAATCGCCGCTATGATATCGACCGGGTAATAGACGGTGGTAATCTCCTTGGCAGACTCCGCCAGGGTCCACAGCTGATTGGTGATCATGCCGGCTGCCGTAAGCAGCAGGAATAGGATGTCCTGATCCGTTTGCCGCCGGAGGATCATCGTTCCGACCAAATGGACGAGCCCGGCAAGCGGAATCAGATAGAAGAGCGCGAACAGCTTAAACTCCATGACACTGTGGACCCAAGACGCCGGGGAAACGACCAGGAAGCCGGTGAACAGGATAAGCCCCCCTGTAAATGCCCGCAGCCAGGTTCGTCCGGAGACGGGAGAGAGGAATTGCCGGAACAAGAGCAGCATCAGCATGTTCTGCCACAGCAGGGCGATCAGGCGGACCTTAATCCCTCCCGCGTAATCGATCGGGAGCCACAGCAGCAGGATATAATCGTTTCCGGCCAGGATCGCGATGCCCGCCGTCAGGGTCAGCAGCCCCGTCATCAGCAGTGCCGGTTCCTGCCGGTTGAACGCAAACAGAATGCCGGCATAAAGACCGTGCAGCAGCAAGACCATGAAGGTCACCAGCTGGAATCCGATCGAATACCAGCGAACATAATCGATCGACGCCGCCGATCCGAAGCGGATCGAGCGGACGATGCCGCCGTTATGCGGCTCGTCGTAATTGGCGACCTGGATGAACAGATCGATTTCGGTCGCGCCTTCTTCGGAATAGGTGGCCGTATACGAAGCGCTCCTTGGAATATAGTTCTTCTTGTCCTCGGCCAGCTTGCCGAATTCCGGTTCTGCGTAGCCGTTCATTTCTACGCGGGAGACGGCCTCGATTCCTTTAATCCATAGGGCGACGGGCTCCTCCAGCGGGTCGATCAAGATGCGGAGCTGGTAAGTTCCGTATCCGTAGGACGATCCGTTCCCGTCATGAAGCGCGCTGCCCCAGTCCCCGGGAACCTGGACGCTGCGAAAGGGAGCCTCCTCCGCATCCGATCGGGACCGGAACTGATGCGGGTAGAATTGCCATTCTCCATCCAGATAGAACGGGGAGGACGAATTTAAATCCATCCCGCGGAGATCGAGCACACCGTCAACGGCGCGAGGATCGTGCGAGGTGGAGAACATGTCGGACCAGGCCCATCGCAGGCCGAATAACAAGGCAAGAAATAAGATGATGATCGCAGTATATTTGAGAGATGTTTCATTCCATTTTCGCATAATACGATAGATTTCGACATATCAGGCAAGGAATCCTTTTCCCTGCGGGAAGGTCTTTGGTCTTTGGCTGTTTATTTGTTTGAGTTCCGGTCCCTCCGGGTACTGGTACTACGAGTACATCAATCGTGCAGAAAGGAGCGGATGACAGTGGACACACAGGTCAGATCTTTCTTCGTGAGGGACGATGGAGAAGTTCCGAATCATCCGGATTTGCCGGTGATCGTGTACGAGGGCGTGTTTGCGGATTACCCGGCCGGAATCGAAGCCGCCTTTAACCGTCATCAGTGGACGGGCAGCTGGACGGGGGGGATCTACGATTACCACCATTACCACAGCAATACGCATGAAGTGCTGGGCGTGCAATCCGGCAGCGCAACGGTGCTGATCGGCGGCGATGCCGGGGAGCGGGTGACCCTCGCCACAGGCGACGTGATCGTGCTGCCGGCCGGAACGGCGCATATGCTGCTGGACGCCAGTCCGGATTTTGCGGTGGTGGGTGCCTACCCCGGCGGAATCACGCCTAATATGCGGGAGCGGAATCCGACCGATCGGGCGCAGGCCATATCGGAGATCCGGAGCGTTCCGGTTCCGCCTATGGACCCGGTCTACGGCGAGGAAGGACCGCTGCTGCACAAATGGGTGAAGTAGCGGGTTTCGATGATGGAATGGACGAAAGAGGCTCGGTCATCTGTGGCGTACAGACGGCCGGCCTCTTTTTCGTGAGGGGACTTTGGTGGTGATTATTGGACAAGCAGAGTAACGGACAGCACGAGCATCAGCATTGCATTGATGGCCATGATTGGTTTATGCTTGGCTCGAAAAAGATGGGCGTGAACGGCTCCGATCATCAACACGGCAAACAGGGCGGCGGCATAAATGCTGTTTTCCGGTGCCCAAAAGGCCGTAATCATGAGCGCAGCGCCCGCAGCCTCCAGTCCGGCGACTGCATACATTCCCCAGAAAGGGTAGCGGTATTCGGTCCAGTGCTGCACCATCGACCGGGTACGCAGAAACTTCAGGGAAGCAGAAATGATGAACATGACGATTAATATGCTTTGGAACAGAACGGTCCATATCGGCTCCATGAAAGATCACTCCTTGTCATGAGGTGCGGCTTCACAGCCTCCAAGGAACAGTGTACCCGGGACAAAGAGCTGAGGGATGTAGTCTGGAATACATAGGGGAAGGGTGAGGTCAGATGGAGTTGATTACGTATCTGTCGAGAGTGGACTTGTTTAAGGGGCTTAGTGAGGAGGAGCTGCAGCAGTTGAACCATATCACGCCGCTTGAAGTCCGGCCCAGAGGAACCGTGATCGCTTCGCCTTACATGGAGCATAAGGTGCTGTATATCATCAAATCTGGCAGCGTTCGCCTGTATAAGGTTACGGAGGACGGGAAGGAGCTGACGCTTGATATTTTAGGGACAGGCCATCTTTTCGGGGAGATTACCTCTTTTCGTTCAGGGGTCCCCTTGTTTGCAGTCACGATGGAGGACTCCGTCATATGCGAGATGGATAGCGGGCAGTTTCGCAAGGCCATCACCGAGAAGCCTGAGCTCGCCTTAAAGTACATCGAGATCGTCACCGCCAGGCTGCAGGAAACCGAGGACATGCTGGAATACATGGCTTACGGAAGCGTGCGTAAAAGGCTGCTCTACCTTTTCAATAAGCTTGCGTCGAAATTGAATCCGTCTGCAAGCAATGAGGATTGGATTCCGATATCGGTGCAAATCACGCACCAGGAGCTGGCGAGCATGACCGGGAGCATTCGGGAAACCGTAACGCCGATTCTGAACCAGCTTGCGGACGAGGGAATCCTCCGAAGAGAAGGAGCCCGTAAACCGTATTCAATCCATAGGAGCCGGCTGCAGGCTGCGCTATCGGAGTCTAAATAACAGGAAGCGAGCGAAAATCTCCCCGGTCGCTGCAGCATCATTTACCTGCTGTAACGAACATGCGGTATCATCACGAAAAAGGCTGTGCCCGCGTGAACATCAATGGCAGGCACAGCCTTTCTTTGTCTTGTCGGAGGTCTGCATGCAGGGGCCGGTAATGGTTAGCGCAGACTGACAATTTTCAAATCCTGATCCTTCAGGTACGCAATTATGGCTGGCAGCGCATCGATGACCGCCTGCGACTCGTGAAGAAGAATGATGGAGCCGGAGGGCTCCGTGTGGCGGACATAGTTAAGGATCTTGTCCTTATCGCGCGTCAGCCAGTCCTCGGGGTCTTTGTTCCACAGCACGATGCTGCTTCCGTACGAGCGGCTCGCTTCTTCCGTCATCTCGTTGAATGCCCCGTATGGCGGCCGGAAAAGTGTAACCGGCTGTTTCGTAATGGCCTCGATGGATTCAGCGGCGCTCTTGATCTGCGCTTTCTGTTCCTCGAAGGTTAACAGCGGCATGTTCACATGATTCATGGAATGACTGCCAATGGAATAGCCGCTCTCCTGAATGGCCCGAACCGCGGCGGGATGCTTGTCTACATTCTGACCGACAAAGAAGAAAGTGCCGCCGACCTGATGCTCCTTCAGCACCTTCATAATTTTCGCCGAGTATTTGGATGGTCCGTCATCAAAGGTCAAAGCGACATAGCCCTTCGGAAGGCTGTAGGTGATGGCATCCTTAAGCTCGAAGGACGGAAGCTCTGCCTGCTGCTTCAGCTCTGGCTGCTTCTTAAACGCGGTCTGCGGCTTCGGTTCCATCTGGGGTTCCGTCTGCTGCTTCAACTCCGCCTGCGGCTTCGGCTTCGGCTCGTGGCTGGCTTTTGGCCGGAGCTCTGATTCCAGGCTCCTTGGAGCGGGGCTCGAAGAAGCCTCAGCCACAGCAGCGGTGTGCCGTACGGACTGGAATGCCGGAAGGGCTGTCCCGGTTGTAAAGGCTGGAGCGCCCGGCGACTCCGCTACCTGGAGGGACGGGGCATCGAACGAGCCCAATAACAGGATCGACAGCATGCTGAGGGCCGAGATGGCGGTTCGCCTCAGCGGCATTCGTTGCTTTTTGGGCTTCTTCTTGTCTCTGTTCCGTTTTTCTTCCTGCTGCAAGGTCACTGCCTCCCGCTCCTCGTATGCCAGGGACAGAAAAGGCAGCGCCTGAATCCCGTTCAGATGCTGAACGCGGTGAATAGAATCAAGATTATGTATAAATGCTTCGGAGCAGAGGAATGGATAGCGGATGCTCTGATCGCGGCGTGTTTTGGTGATATAGCCGATGTACAGCCGACGATTAACATCCCATGCGGTATGCCGGGACAGCCGGTATTTATGAGTTCCGTCAAAATCCGTAACCGCCAGCAGGCTCTCCGCAGTCGCGTGATCGATGGCCCAGATCCAGACCCGTTCAAACGCCGGCTCGGCTTGTGACTCGGGGACCGATAGCCGGATTCGCATACCATACTGACCTTCATGCTGTTCAATGTCTTGCAATTCAATCACTTTTCCGTAAAAGACGGACATGCTGGATCTCCTTTCTCTTGCTGCGGATCCGCGGAATTACTCCGGCATCTGCGTCGTTGAAGTCTTGGGTGCGAAGGAGAAGCCCATTCTCTCGGTAAAGTCCTGAATCGTCTGCAAGAGCTCTGCTTTTTCGTCGGCGATCTTCCGATATTGCTCGGCGTATTTCTGATTCTCGATCTGCAGCTCCCGGATTTTGTCCTCCAGCTCATTAATCTTGAGCATGCTCTGGTACTGGGCATTCGTGGACTCCTCATACAGCTTCCCGTATTTCGCCGTTTCCGTCTCCAGCTGCCCGGACAGCTTCTCATAAGCCAGGTTGGAGCTGAGCTGGAATTCCTTATAGTCCTCAAGCAGCTGATCATAACCCATCTGTTTGTGGGTCAGCGTGTTTTCAAGCTCGCGGATTTCCTTGCTCTTCTCCTGGATCAGCTGGTCCTTTTTGATATGCTCCTGCTTCAGGCGCTGGATCGTCTCGTTGGCTGCTGCCAGCTGATCCTCCAGACCGTTGTTTCTATAAGACAGCAACTGTCGTTCCTTGAGTATGTTTTCAATCGAAACGATGACGTCCAGCACAATTTTATCCTGGTTATTCTTCGATAACAGGGATTTCTGATGGTCTGCCGAGGGCTGGGCAGGATTTGCGGGCCCGGATGCTTCCAGCACCGATTCGGCCGGGGCGTGGACCGGAGCCGGCTCCACAGGTTCCTTCTCTGATGGGGCTTGCGGGGCAAGCACGCTCTTAAACCATCCTTTTTTCTCAGTATCTCTGGCCAAAAAATATCCTCTCCTAATCAACGATTGTTCGGTGGCACCTCATCACGGTCTGATCCTTCCGGTCTATATAAATCATCGGCTGAATGGGCCCAAAAACTTTGCCTTGATTCGTTGACAGGCAAGCGTTGAGCTTATGGCGAAGAGTTGCAGGCATGAGAAAAAAACCCCATTGCTGGGGGTATAGCCGAAGCAAGCGCTCTTGCTCCATGTTCATTTCTTGATCGTTAGTTCCGGTGCGATGACATCCACCCGATTGGTCCAAATGCCGCCGCTGTAGTTCTTCGGCAGCCGCTTCAGATCTTCGGCCGTATCGAAGCCTTCCGACCAGCCGCCGTCTCCGGCGACCAGAATGACCCTTGTGTTGATCCGATCCATCCGGTTCAGGAATTTATCGGGCCAGCCCCACAAGTAAGGGGCGTACTTCTCGGGAATATGCAGCTGGGTATTGCGGCAGACCGACGGCATATAGCCGCTCCAGCCGGCACCGATATAAGAGATGAGGCAGCTCTTCAGGGAATCCATCGACATGACCCGAAGCGCAGGGAGCCTCGACTTGAGCTCGCCGATCGGCGCATCGTCGCCATATACCGTGAGCCTGTTTAGGCGCTCTTCCGGCAGCTGGGCGAGATAAGCGGCCAGAAGTTCCCCTTCGCCGGCATCCTGGCTTTTAATATGGATCAAAAATTCACCGTCAGGAAATGCAGCCAGCACCTCCGATAGGGACGGCATGAGCCCGACGCCCTTTCCCCGGAACGGATAGGTGGCTCCCTGATCCGCCGTGTAGCCGTAGCCGATATCGATGTTTTTCAGCTGCTCCATGGTATAATCCTTGACCGAGCCGTGTGCATTGGTCCGGCATTCCAGCGTCCAGTCGTGGAATACGGCGAACTGGCCGTCCTTTGTCGGCTTAATGTCCAGCTCCACGATATCCGCGCCGGCATCGAAGGCTGCCTTCATGGACGGTATGGTGTTCTCCAGAAAGGCATGCTCCGGTATGTAAATACGTGAAGCGGTACATGTATCGGATTCAATTCCCTCCATCGGAAAGGTTTGGCCGATCCCCCGATGCGCGAGCAGCAAGGGCTCTCCTTCGCGTTCCTTGGTGAACACCGACGAGTTGTTAACATACAGAAATCCGAGTATGATGAGAATAACCAGAATGACGTTCCTCCAGCTTTTTCGAATACGCATGATTCAATCCCCCAAAATCGTTACAGTTAAGAGCCGATCGTTTCGGCTTCCTCTATATCTCTAGCTTCATTCTCTTTATCCATGTTAGTGATTTTGGGCGCATACTCAATGGCTGGAGCATAACAATTGCATAATAGCGATCTGATAAATGAAGCAAAGCATGGTGATATTACGATAAACAGGAGGTAGCATGATGGATAGATCCTCCTACTTGATGGTGGAACGGGGGAACCCGTACGAGCGCGGGGATGTCATCCCTTTGACACGATCGATGACGGTGCTTGGACGCAAGGGCAAGCAGTGGGACCCGGATATCACGTTCGATAATGTGTACGTGTCCCGCAAGCACGCAGCCCTGATCCACCGGGATGGACAATTCAGCATAAAGGATCTGAACAGCAAGCATGGAACCTTCGTCAACCAGCAGCGGCTGGAGCCGAACGGGGAAGCTCCGCTGCAGCACGGGGATTACGTAGCACTGGCCGGTGATCTGGTCGTGTTAACCTTCTCGGTGCTGCGAATGGATGAGACGATGGATATTACGCCGCTCATGAAACAGCTGGCGGCTGCCGAGGATACCGGAGGCATAACGCTTAATCCATATAAGCAGGAGCTCGTTCACGGGAGAACGGTGATTGCCTTCTCGGAAAAAGAATATAAATGCGTTGAACTTCTGCTTCATCACAAGGAGCAGTTTGTATCCAAAGAGCAGCTGAAGCTGCTGGTCTGGCCCGAGCGGGAAGCGGGGCCGGATGGCGTGCCGGATGTGAGCGCAGAGGAGATGAATGCCCTCATCTACCGGGTACGGAAGAAAACGCGCGGACCGCTCGGGATTGAGAGCATCCGGGGCAAAGGTTATATTCTTCACATTCAGGCGGATGATGAAGGGTAACGGTGTCAGGACAAGCAGCAGATGATTATGAAGAGTTACGCAGACAACAAACAAGCTCTTCCTCTAATAGAGGACAGGGCTTGTTTTTGTATGTTCTATCTTGGCTTCCTTCCGAAGAACACGGCAAAATCCAAATACTTATACATGCAGTCCGTCTCCTGGAAGCCCGCCTCCTCCATCCAACGGAGCTGATCCTCCAATGGCGCGTTAATATCAACTGCCCGCCGCTTGATCGAAGCCTCGATCGCTGCCTCGGATAAGCCGCTGCGGCGGATCGATTCCAGCCAGCGCTTTCGGTAATATTCGTCGGAGCTCGTGTGCCTTCCCTGAACCTGATCGGCGTTCACGAAGATGCCGCCCGGCTCGAGCGTCCCGTACACGGCACGGAACAATCGCTGCTTCGCAGGGTGGGTCAGATGGTGGATCGACAGGGAGGAGATGACGATGTCGTAGGACTCCGAAAATGGGTAATCTGCGTAGTCGCCGGTAATGTAGCGCACCTGATCCGCTCCCGCGAATCTTCGGCGGGCGCCTTCGAGCATTTTGTCGCTCAGGTCCATCAGGGTCAAACGGGCATGCGGGTGCTTATGCAGCACCATGCCGGAGAACAGTCCGGTGCCGGCTCCCAGGTCCAGGATACGCGGCGATGGGTGATCGCTCTCCACGAGGGACAGCGCCATTCCATAAAAATCGTCAAAACAGGGGATCAGCTGCCGGCGTTCCCGGTCATAGTCACCGGCGACAGCGTCAAACAGGTCTTTTACCGACGGGTCCATGGCTCAAAACTCCTCTCGAAATGATGAATTAGCTCCATCGTAACCCGCCTTTGCCTCATTATGGAAATATATAAATCGAATATATCTTATAGGTATAACCTATATTAAACCGACATAAACAGAGCAGTCGTTGGACTGTAGAAGCGGAGGTTCCCTTTATCCCTGGATTTTAACAATGGATGAGCTATGAAAGAACAGGATTTCGATAGAGATTTTCAAATAACAAACATGATCCATTTAAAAACTGTCAACAATATTCTTGCCGAAACCGAATTTTCCTTTCGTTGAGTGCGCTTACCGAAATGCCTTAACATAAAGATGTCAGACATGGTTCATGACACAACCGATTTTTTATATATTTCAAAATAAGGACTGGAGGTATTGCATCATGTCCACTGAGACGAAGGCCAACGCATCCGGCGGAGGCATCCGCGTCAGAATTCAACAGCTCGGCCGTCTCCTGAGCGGTATGGTCATGCCGAACATTGGCGCATTTATCGCTTGGGGCCTGATTACGGCCTTATTCATCCCGACCGGCTGGTTCCCGAACGAAACGCTCGGCAAGCTGGTCGGTCCAATGATCAGCTACTTGCTGCCGCTCTTGATCGGTTATACCGGCGGGCAGATGGTGCACGACAAGCGGGGTGCCGTCATCGGTGCAGTCGCTACAGTCGGGGTCATTGTCGGCTCGGACATTCCGATGTTCCTCGGAGCCATGATCGTCGGACCGCTCGCAGCCTGGGTGCTGAAGCAATTCGACAAGCTGATCGACGGCAAGATCAAATCCGGCTTCGAAATGCTGGTTAACAACTTCTCGCTCGGTATCATTGGCGGCGTGCTCACTCTGATCGCCTATACCGGCATCGGACCGTTGATTCAGGGGGTTACCAAGGCGCTGTCCGCCGGCGTCGACGTGCTGGTCAATGCCAATTTGCTGCCGCTGGTCAACATTATTATTGAACCGGCGAAAATCCTGTTCCTCAACAATGCGATCAACCACGGGATTTTGAGCCCGATTGCAACCGAGGAATCGGCCCGGATTGGCCAGTCCGTCCTGTATATGCTCGAATCGAATCCCGGCCCGGGCCTCGGCATCCTGCTGGCTTACTGGCTTGTAGGACGCGGATCCGCGAAGGCTTCCGCACCGGGCGCGGTTGTTATTCACTTCCTGGGCGGGATTCATGAGATTTATTTCCCGTACATTCTGATGAAGCCGGTACTGATTCTCGCTGCCATCGCGGGCGGCGTTGTCGGAACGTTCACCTTCCAGCTGTTTGGTGCTGGACTTGTAGGCCCGGCATCGCCGGGAAGCATCTTTGCTTACTTTGCCATGGCGCCTAAGGGCGGGCTGCTGGCCGTCCTGTCCGGTGTCATCACGGCGACGATCGCATCCTTCCTCGTTGCGGCAGTGCTGCTGAAAACGGGTAAGAAGGGTGAAGAAGAGCCGAACCTGGAAGAAGCGTCTGCAAAAATGAAGGCAATGAAGACAGGCGGCATGAACGACCAAGTTGCTCCTGCCGCAGCTGCTGTCGCTAATGCGGATAAAGCGAATATCAACAAAATCGTATTCGCATGCGACGCAGGCATGGGCTCGAGCGCGATGGGGGCTTCCGTCCTCCGGAAGAAGCTGCAGCAGGCCGGCGTGAACATTACCGTCGTGAACTCCGCGGTCAGCGAAATTCCGGACGATGCGGATATCGTCATCACGCAGAAGACGTTGACGGAACGGGCCATCGCCAAAAATCCGAATGCGGAGCATATCTCGATCGACAACTTCCTGAAGAGCCCGAGATACGATGAGCTTGTGGAACGTCTGAAAGATTAATATTGCAGTAACGATATGACACGCTGGCGCCTATACGCCGGCGTTGTCTCCATTTCGTGCAGAAGGGAGGCATGGATCTGGAACCTATAACTGCCCGGCAGCGCCAGCTGCTTCTGCTCTTGCTCGACAGACCGGAGGGCATGACGGCTGCAGAGATCGCGTCTGAGATCGGGGTCAGCGTCAGAACGGTCCATCGAGAGCTGGAAGCTATTGAGGAGCATCTACAGAGTGCGGAGGTTCTGCTTCACAAAAAGTCGGGGACGGGCATCCGGCTGGAGAGCAGGGCGCCAGGAGCCGAAGCAAGCCTTAAGGC
Organism: Paenibacillus ihbetae; assembly: GCF_002741055.1. NCBI lineage: Bacteria > Bacillati > Bacillota > Bacilli > Caryophanales > Paenibacillaceae > Paenibacillus > Paenibacillus ihbetae. The sequence goes on from NZ_CP016809.1 coordinate 3,428,233, forward strand.
TCGGCTGATCGCAGGCAAGCCTGCCGACTATTCCGGGGAAGAACGGAAAATCCTTCTGCTGTGTGCGCTGCTGGAAGCCGAGGAGCCGATTAAGCTGTTTGCCCTGGCCCACAGCTTGAAGGTCACGGTTCCGACCATCAGCAATGATCTGGATGAGGTCGAGCCGTGGATGAAGCGGTTCGGACTGTCGCTGATCCGGCGCAGGGGTTATGGCGTCGAGATCGAAGGGACGGAGAGCGGCAAGCGGTGGGCGATCTGCAGGCTGGCCGATGAGCATGTGGATTATTCCGATCTCGTCGGAGACGGCTATGAAGACTACAGTCATCCCGCCATCGCCCGCCTGCTGTCCATGATCGACAAGCCTGTCCTTTTGGACGTTGAAAGAGCCCTGTGGGATATGGGCTGGAGCTGGACGGAGAGTTTGACCGAAGAGGCTTATACACGGATGCTGATCGCTTTGTCGGTCGCCCTAAGCCGAATACGGCAGGGGCGGCCGATTGAATCCATCCGGCCCGAGGATGCAGGAAGCGCAAAGGCTATGCTGGCCGACGCGAGGAGCTTTGCCGTCCGGCTGGAGGAGACGCTGAACCTGAAGCTCACGGATGCCGAGATGGTTTATATCGCAAAATTGTTTGACGATGCCGGCGAAATGTCGGAGATTATGGAGCTCGCCCATTCCGATGTGGAAATGGTAGAGATCGCGCACCGATTGACCGAGGCGGTGGCGAAGCGGACAGGGGTGGATTTTCAGGAGGACCGGACGCTTCGGGCCGGGTTGGTAGAGCATTTGGGTGCCGCGATGAAACGGCTCCGGGAAGGCGCCCGCATCCGCAATCCGCTGCTTAGTCCGATCCGCAAGGATTACGAGGAGCTGTTTGGCATCGTCCGGCAGGCCGTGGACGAAATCCGAAACGGACTGGATGTGCCTGATGAAGAGATCGGCTTCCTCGTCATGCATTTCGGCGCGTCGATCGAACGGCTGAACCAGCCGGAGCAGCCGGTGAGGGCGATTCTTGTCTGCTCGAGCGGGCTCAGCTCATCCAGGCTTCTTGGAACCCGGCTGCGCAAGGAAATGCCTCAGATTGAGGTTCTCGGCAACGCGTCATGGTATGAAGCGGCCCGGATGCCGGAGGAGCAGTATGATCTGATTATTTCCACGATAGATCTGCCGCTGCCAAAAGATAAATACATCCGGCTCAGCCCACTGCTTACCGCAGAAGATAAGGAGCGCCTGCTTCAATTCATCCAGCGCGCGGCGGCAAAGCCGGCAGGCGGCAGCGGAGGCGCTGCTGCCGCACATCAAGATGAACGCAAGGCCGCATCCTTCGAGCGATTGCGAATGCAGGCCGCGCTCATGAACGAAATCGTGGCGCTGCTAGACGGCTTCCATGTATACCGCCTGGACAATGCTCCAGAGGATCTTGAAGGTACGCTGACGGACGCGTTGTCGCGCATGCATGGGCTGGGGGCGGTGCATGATCCTGGGAGCGTGGTGAACCGCCTGCTTGAGCGGGAGCGGATGGGCACGCAGCTCATCCCGGAGACGACGCTTGCGCTGTTCCATACCCGCAGCCGGCAGGTTGCGAGACCTTCGATCACGCTCTTCCGTTTGGCTGAGCCCGTACCGCTCGATGGGGGGGCGGAAGCCGACGTCATCCTGCTGATGCTCGCCCCGAAGCAGCTTCCGAAGGAGAGTCTGGAGGTGCTGAGCGAGATTAGCGCGATGCTGCTCGGATCCGAGCTGATCGAGCTGATGCAGCGGGGCGGCGAGGAAGAGATCCGCTCCTTCTTGGCGGAAGAGCTGCAGCATTTTTCTAATCATAGACCGTAGGTATACAGACAGATAGAACATAGGCCATAAACCATAGAAAGAGGGAGATTAACGATGACCAACATACTGTCGAAGGAAAAAGTGATTTTGAACGCTCAGGCAAGCAGCAAGAGCGAAGCGATTCGCATGGCAGGCAACCTGCTCGTGAAGGCGGGCCATGTGTCGGAGGATTATGTGGACAAAATGCTGGAGCGCGAAGAGATCGCCTCCACGTACATGGGCGGCGGCCTCGCCATTCCGCATGGCACGAAGGAAGCCAAGGGCATGGTCGCTTCGACGGGCTTGTCCATCGTTCGCTTCCCGGAGGGCGTTGATTTCGGCGGCGACGAGCCGGCCTTCATCGTTATTGGCATTGCGGCTGCCGGCGGCGACCATATGGAGATTTTGACGAATGTGGCGATGATTTTCACCGATGACGAGAGCATTGAGAAGGTTATGAACGCTTCGACGGAGGAGGAGATCCTCGCCATCTTCGAAGGAGGAATGGGCGCATGAAGGCAGTCCATTTCGGAGCAGGGAACATCGGGCGCGGGTTTATCGGACTTCTCCTGTCCCAAGCCGGCTACGAGGTTTGTTTCGTCGATGTAAACGAAGAGCTTGTATCTGAGCTTAAAGCACGCGGGGAATATCCGGTTACGCTCGCCAGCGAAGGTCAGGAAACGACCGTGGTTAAGGGCATCACCGCGCTGAACAGCGCCACGGAGCCCGAGGCGGCTGCGCGGGCAGTCGCGGAAGCCGATCTTGTGACAACGGCGGTAGGCGTCAATATTTTGAAGTTTATCGCGCCGACGATTGCGGAAGGACTGAAGCTTCGGCTGCAAGGGGACGCTGCTCCGCTGCATATTATCGCATGCGAGAATGCCATCGGCGGCAGCACCCAGCTGAAAGAGCATGTTTACGGCCTGTTGGATGAAGAGACGAGACGGAAGGCGGATTCCAGCATCGCGTTCCCGGATGCGGCGGTTGACCGGATCGTGCCGCTCCAGCAGCATGAGGACCGGCTCAAGGTGGTTGTGGAGCCGTTCTACGAGTGGGCGGTGGACCGTTCGCAGATGTTGGATGGCTTCAAGCCGGTTGAGGGCGTGCATTATGTGGACCGGCTGGAGCCGTATATTGAACGCAAGCTGTTCACGGTAAATACCGGACATTGCTCCGCTGCCTACATCGGTTTCCTGAAAGGGTATGAGACGATTCAGGATGCGATGAAGGACGATGAGGTGGCGGGACATGTCCGCGCCGTTCTGGATGAGACCGGCGCGGCGCTGACTCACAAGCACGGCTTCAACCCGGCGGAGCATCAGGCTTACATTGCGACCATTCTGGACCGTTTCCGCAACCCGGCTCTTACCGATGAGGTGGTGCGCGTAGGTCGGTCCCCGATCCGGAAGCTGTCGCCCGGCGATCGTCTTGTGTCCCCGGCCATGCTGGCCTTCGAAAGCGGACTGGCATACAAGAGCTTGGCCAAATCGATGGCGGCCGCGCTGCTGTTCGACGTGCCCGAGGACCCGGAAAGCGCCGAGCTGCAGCGTTCCGTTCGCGAGATCGGACCAAGCGATACGGCGTCCGAGTATACGGGCATTGCGGGCGAGCATCCGATTATGGGCGAGCTGATGGAGCAATATGAGGCGCTGAAGGCCGAGCTGGAAAGTCGCTCTTGAGCTGAAGCTAGGGTCGTGTTGATGTTGAAAAGCCCCGGATTCCTTGATGACTAGGTGAAGTGCACCCCTTAGAATAGACATTGGATTAACCCCCTGGTTGATCCGATAAAATTCTAGGGGGTGCATTTTTTATGCCAGCAATTAAAGGTCAGAAGTTTAAGAAGTATTCCTACGAGACAAAGATGGAGGCGATACATCTTCACTTGGTGGAAGGCTGGACTTATCGCAGAATCATGGAGAAGCTTGGGATGACAGACAGACATCGTCTCAAAGACTGGATGAAGAAGTACAAGGAATTCGGCGAGTTTGGACTCATCGATCATCGTGGAAGACGAGACGAATATGTTGACCAAGACAGACAAATGAGCCGGCTGAAACGAGAAAATGAAATGTTAAAAAAGTGCTTGGAAATCTGGATGCAGGAGATGAAACGGAAAGATATATTAGCGTCGAGAAAGCCGCGAAAGAGTATTCAGTGAGCGCTCTTTGTAAGATTTTTGGCGTCTCTAGAAGTGGCTACTATGCTTATCTCAAACGCAAAGGTCAAGATCGGGATCAAATGGACAAGGCACTTGTACAGAAGGTTTACGACCAATACAACGGAGTGTATGGCTACCGTCAGATCCAGTTGTTCTTGCTGCAGGAGCACGGGGTCTGGATGAATCATAAGAAAGTGCTGCGGCTGATGCAAGCACTTGGAATCCGTTCACGAATTCGGCGTAAACATCGATGTAATTACGTTTCTTCAACCGAAGGACGTGTTGCCAAAAACCTGCTAAAGCGCGACTTTAAAGCAGATAGAGCTAACCAAAAATGGGTTACGGACGTCACTCAATTCCGTGTAGGTGAGTCGTGGATCTACCTCTCTGCCGTAAAAGACCTATTTAATAATGAGATTGTAGCCTATCACATGAGTCAGAGAAACGACAATCTGCTGGTGTTGCAGACCTTTGAGAATGCCTTTAACAAGACAAAAAACGTGACTGGACTGATCGTTCACAGCGATCAGGGATTCCAGTACACGTCCTATGCCTACCACGACATGCTGCCAAAGGTTGGCGCCCAAATCAGCATGTCTCGCCGAGGAAATTGTTATGACAATGCCTCGATGGAGAGCTTCTTCTCGCATCTCAAAACGGAAGGGCTCTATCCTTATGATATCCGAAATATGGACGAGGCACAAAGGCGAATTGAAGCCTATATCCATTTTTACAACCAACATCGACCACAACGAAAACTCAATAAACTGCCTCCGGTAGAGTTCCGGAAGCAGTTTGTAGCCTAGGGTCTTTTTTCAATGTCTATTAAATGGGGTCTTGACCAAGGGAACCCGGGGCTTTTTGCCATGGAATTTCTAGGGTTGAAGCGATCACGGTTAGAGCCTGGTGACCTGCAGTCTACCCGCTCAAAGCGATCCTTCATGTACAACTTGACAGGGCGTCACGGTCGTTACGCCATCATTGTGCCACTTCGGTTTGAACATGTACGAAGGATCATTCTAAAAGCTCGTTTCATGCCTTCACGGCTGCATCCCCGGCCTTGCGCTCGGAGATATAGCAGGCGAGGCCCAGCAAGAAGGCGATTCCTACCAGAATCGCCCCGACCCAAGGCAGGGCGTTCAGGCTTAGATGCGTAATGACAAGCCCGCCGATGAAAGCCCCGGCCGCATTCCCCAAGTTACCGGCGGAATGGGAGGAGGTTGAGGCGAGGGCTGGCGCTCCCTGCGCCAAGTTCATTACCCGGATTTGCAGGCCGGGCATGACGGCGAACGAGGCCGCCCCCCACAGGACGATGGTTGCCACAGCCAATATCGGCTGGTGAATGGTGAACGTCAGGATCGCCAGAATGACGGCGGTCGCGAAATAGATGCTCAGGATCGACGGCATCAGCTTCCAATCGGCCAGCTTCCCGCCAACGATATTGCCCAGCGTAACGCCGCAGCCGAACAGAATGAGAATCCATGTGACGCTCGCCTCGGCGTACCCCGTAATTTCGATCAGCAGGGATGCGATGTAGGTAAACACTGCGAACAAGCCGGCATTGCCGAGCGCGCCAATGAGCAGAAACAGCGTCAGCTTGGGCTTGAGCAGCTCCTTCACCTGCTGGATCACGCTTGAAGACTGCTCCTGGCGAATCTGCGGAATGAAGAGGAGAATGCCGACCAGCGCAAGCACACCCATGATGGCAATTGCGCCGAAGGAGGCGCGCCAGCCCATCTGTTGACCGATGAAGGTACCGAGCGGGACGCCGATAATATTAGCGATCGTCAAGCCGGCCATCATAATGGAGACGGCGCCGGCTCGTTTATCCGGGTGTACGAGGCCGGAGGCGATCACCGCGCCGACCCCGAAGAAGGTGCCGTGCGTTAACGCCGTCAGCATGCGGGCGCCCATGAGAACGGCATAATTCGGCGCGAACACGGAAATTCCGTTGCCGAATATGAAGAGCCCCATAAGCAGAAGAAGGAGCTTCTTCTGCGGAATTTTATGCGTAAGAATCGTCAGGATGGGAGCACCGACCGCAACCCCCAAAGCGTACATCGTGATCAGCTGGCCAGCCATCGCGATGCTGACGTTAAGATCTGCGGCGACATTCGGAAGAATTCCCATGATGACGAACTCCGTCATGCCGATCGCAAATGCGCCGACCGTAAGCGATAGAATGGACACGGGAAACGGCTGCTTAATGGATGAATTGCCGCTGCTAAGCTGCTGGGATAATGCCATTGTTCTCTGTCAACCTTTCTGCTGCTACTAATATATTGATAATCCCAATCTTTATAATCGGTTTAAGCAGCCTGCTACATATTATTTAACGTTCATGAAATATAATCAAGATATTATTTGGCGCGAAGGGCTTGTCCATTCGTTGTTCGGCGATAGCCACGGTCGTTCCGGCAGTGCCGGGCGGTTGTCTAAGCACTGTCGTTTCGGCAGTGCCAAGCGGTTGTCTAAGCCGTGTCGTTGATTTGTGGATGTTAACTTGGGAAGGGAGTGCTGCCGGAGGAACAGCAATCCCTTTTTTGATTCAGATGATCATTCCATGGTGCGGAAGGATAAGCGCCAATTGTAGATATTGGCCTGGCTTCGGTTTAGTAATAGCAAGTAAAGGACTCGATCGTTCTTAAATCAAAGCCCGAGAATACCCAGGTGCTTCCGGTCCACCGGAAGCCTGCTACGGAGGTACGTCCTACGAACGTCGGGAAGAACCAAAAGCCCCTTCCGCGCCTTGGCCATATAAACGTGAACCGAAACAGACAGCCCCGAATGGCACCGGGATCAACCGCAAAGGTTGAAGGGCCGGTTCCGGTGACGGAAGTCGCGGCAGGATTCTGGGGAATGAACTGGGGCGGAGGAGATGTCGGTCCTTGCTGCATTCCTTGCAGTCCCGGTGGCCCCAACAGTCCTGGCGGCCCAGGAGGTCCTGGCTGTCCTGGTAGACCTGGCAGACCCGGCAGACCTGGCGAACCTGGTGGTCCTTGCGGCGGCAAAAATGCCATATAACTTCACTCCTTCATGGGATTCATGCTGCCGTGCACGACGTGCAAGAGCTGCAAACGGCAGTGGCCTCCGCTTGGCTACCGGCCCTGTGCAAGCTTGCGTTCCGTACAGACAGCAGATACATTCGCTGCTTGGTACAATCCTATAATCGAATGATGATTCCTGATTTTCATAATATGCTATGCAGAAGCCTATGCAGGCGTGACGGGTGTTTCAATAAGCGAGAAGCAAAGCCGGGAGTAGGGAGGAAGATGACCCCAACAGCAGAATTATCTTTATAAAGGCAAATAAAAAATAAATATTCCTTTACAGGAATATTCCTTATGTGGTATATTCAATTCAAGAACACGGCATAACCAAATAAACGCATCGAGGTGATGTTGGTGGCTGGGATAGACAGTAGACATAAGCCGTATTCCTTGAAGCTTCGGGTCTATAGCCGTCACCGCCGGAAATGAAGCAAGCGATATTTAGTGCATTGGCAGAACCGAGCCGCTTCGCGATTGTAGAGCTGCTGCTGGGAGGGCCTATGACGGTGGGCGATATTGCCGAACGTCTGCAGATTCGCCAGCCTCAGGCTTCGAAGCACTTGAAGGTGCTGCTGGAAGCCGGATTGGTGGAGGTCAAGGCGGAGGCGAACCGGCGAAACTACATGCTCCGCTCGGAGCCCTTTCAGGAGCTGGATGCATGGCTGAATGATTACCGCAGAATATGGAATGAACGTTTTGACAACCTGGACGCATATTTGAAGAAATTGCAATCGGGTGAGAAGAAGGACCCGTAAGCTAACCTAAACTTGAGGAGGAAATGATCATGACAAGCAAAATGATTACCCGGGTGGAAGGACCTGTAATTGTGTTGGAGCGCGTATTCGATGCGCCGCCGGAGCTCGTATTCGAGGTGTTCTCGGACGGGGAGCATCTGAAGCAGTGGTGGGGTCCGCGCGGATGGGAGACAACCGTGTCGAAAATGGATTTTCGCCCCGGCGGTTCATGGCATTATTGCATGAAGTGCATGGATAAGAACCAGGGGGACTTCTACGGCATGGAATCATGGGGGAAATCGGTCTACCATGAGATTGATGAGCCATCTAAAATCGTTTACACCGATTATTTCTCCGATGCCGAGGGCAATACTTCCGAGGAACTTCCAGCATCGACTACAACAATGTCGTTCGAGGAGTTCGATGGAAAGACGAAGCTGGTCTCCCGGACCGTATATGAATCCGCAGATGAGCTTAAGAAGGTGCTTGAAATGGGCATGGAGGAAGGCATTACGCAAACTTGGGACCGCCTCGAGGAATACTTGCTTGCCAAGAAATAAACCGCACAGGAGACCGGACTTCGAATGTGAAGCGCCGGTCTTTTCTTTATTTGAATCGGTCGATATGAGCAGGATACCGCCCTGATGTATTTTGGCTTGAAAAAAGATGCGTAAACGTTCAATATAAAGATATATTAACTAAAGAAAATATAGCATCTGTGAAACATACACAGTAACGATACTAGGAGGAACTGCTCATGGAAATCGGAGTTAGCTCGTTTGTTGAAACCGTGCCGGACGTTCACACCGGAGAACTGATCAGCCACGCGCAAAGGCTGCGCGAGGTCGTGGAGGAAATTGTGCTGGCCGACCGAGTCGGCCTGGATGTATACGGGGTAGGCGAGCATCATCGCCAAGATTATGCGGCCTCGTCCCCCGCGGTCGTGCTTGCGGCGGCAGCGTCCCGGACCAAGTGGATTCGCCTGACAAGCGCGGTGACGGTATTGTCATCGGCGGACCCGGTACGGGTATTCCAGGACTTCGCCACGCTGGACGCGATCTCGAACGGGCGCGCGGAAATCATGGCCGGACGGGGCTCGTTCATCGAATCCTTTCCTTTGTTCGGCTATGATCTTCACGATTACGATGAGCTGTTTGAAGAGAAACTGGAGCTGCTGTTAAAAATTCGGGAGTCGGAGCGGGTGACCTGGGAGGGCCGGCACCGTCCGGCCATTCATAATCTGGGCGTATATCCGCGTCCCGTGCAGAACCCCCTGCCCGTATGGATCGGCAGCGGCGGCAACTCCGAATCCGTCGTCCGCGCCGGCCTGCTCGGCCTGCCGCTCGTACTGGCGATCATTGGCGGGAGCCCGCTGCAGTTCGCTCCGCTCGTGAAGCTGTATAAAGAAGCGGCCGCCCACGCAGGACATGATGTATCGAGGCTTCCGGTCGCCTCACATTCCCATGGATTTATTGCGGAGGATACGGAGCTTGCCGCGGACAAATTCTTCCCCTCCACCCAGGCGGCCATGAACGTGCTCGGCCGGGAGCGGGGCTGGGGTTACTATGATCGCGCCCGCTTCGATGCCGCACGCAGCTTCGAGGGAGCCCTCTATGTAGGCGATCCGGAGACGGTCGCCCAGAAGATCATCCATCTTCGCAAGCATGTGGGCATTACCCGGTTCATGCTGCACGTGCCGGTCGGCTCGATGCCGCATGAAGAGGTCATGAGGGCGATCGAGCTGCTTGGCACCGAGGTTGCGCCTCGGGTGCGCTCCGAGATCGACCGGTGGGAAGCGGCCGGCGAGCCGGCGGAGTAAGCAGGCAGGCATGCACAAGCACGGCTGATGATCATTTGAAGCTGCGGATTGGATTGGAGGGTCTCGGAAATCAGAGGCATGGGGTCATCTTTGCATTGCTCCCGGATATCCGGTACCCTTCGGTCTTTCCAATCCGATTAAAATTCCATTTGACAAATCAGACAATGTAAAATATGATAAATCCATCGAATGACAGTCAGCACTGACATCCATGCAGGAAGGGGAGCTTTCATGAGTAGAGATCAGCATACAAGCAGTGACGACAAGCTGCTTCAGGCTGCGATCGATCTGATATCCCGGAAGGGCTATAACGGCGTCACGACGCAGGAGATTGCCTCGGCGGCCGGGCTCAGCGAGAAGACTCTATTCCGAAAGTTCGGCAGCAAGCGCAATCTCCTGGAGACGGCGTTCGAACGCTATCATTATGGTCGAGAAATGACAAAGCTGTTCGAAGAAAAGCTCACGGGAGAGCTTACCGCGGACCTGATTTTGATCAGCCGGACGTACCATGACTTGATGATCCGGAACCGGAAGCTGATCACGATCAGCATCAAGGAGAGCGATCATCTCCCGGGACTTCGAGAGATGACCAGCAAGCATCCTAAGCAGTTTCTGGACGTGATGACGAAATATTTTACGATCATGACGGAGAAGGGGAAGCTGGTTGCCGGAGATCCCGAGCTGCGGGCGATCTCGTTTATGATGATGAACTTTGGCGCGTTCATGAACGAGCTGGATTCCAAGGAGATATTTCCTTCCGTAACGCTGGATGACTTTATTGAGGAGAGTGTGCGGATTTTTGCTAGGGCGTTAACCCCCTAGTTTTTTTTCAAAGCAAATGTCAGTAAGTACTGACGGACAATCGACCATGCTTGCCTAATATTTTCTACTCCCAAGGAGGGTGAAGCTTAATGGAGACTCGGAAGCTGATGCGCGTCCTCATGTTCACGCTGTGCCTGTCCGCTATGAGCGGATTGATGTTTAACTTTGTCCTGCCGGACATGCGAGAGGAATTCAGCTTGAGCACCGCTCAGGTGAGCTGGGTAACTTCCTCGTATTCCCTGCTGTACGGGATTGGCACGGTTCTGTACGGGAAGCTGACGGAACGCTACCAGCTTAAAAATTTGCTGTCATTCGGGCTGCTGCTGTTCGCGGCCGGCTCCCTGGTCGGCCTCGTCTCCCAGGCATTCTGGATGGTCCTGGCTGCAAGATGCCTGCAGGCGGTCGGTGCTGCCGCCATTCCGGCAGCGGCTACACTTATACCGATTCGCTACTTCGCGCCGGAGCGAAGAGGAGCGGCCATGGCGACAGCCTTTGTTGGATTGTCCATCGGCAGCGCACTCGGGCCGGTCGTGTCCTCGCTCGTGGCCGGCTTTGCTCATTGGCGCTGGCTGTTCAGCATCCCTCTGTTGATTCTCGTCACGCTTACTTTTTACCGGAAATATCTGAAGGACGAAGACCCTCAGGTGTCAGGATCATTCGATCTGCTGGGAGGCGGCCTGCTGGCCGTCGCGATCACTTGTCTGCTGCTGGGAATCACGAACGGAATCTGGTGGCTTCCGCTAGCCGGGCTGCTGGTGGCCTTGCTGTTCATTATCCGGATCCACCGTACGTCCGCCCCGTTCGTGAGCCCGGTTTTGTTCCGCAATCAAGAGTATTCGGTTAGGCTTGTCATCATGTTTCTGTTTAGCGGCACGGCCTTTGCGCTGCATTTTCTAAGCCCGCTGCTGCTGGCAGATGTCCATGCGCTGCCTCCGGGATGGATCGGATTTGTCATGGTGCCGGCCGCCGCGGCCTCCGCTCTGCTCGGGAAGACAGGGGGGAAGCTGGCCGATGCCAAAGGGAACACGTATCTGTTTCTGATCGCCATGATCATGTTAATCGCTTGCTTTGTACTCTTATCCACGTTCTCCGCCATTTCAGCCGTCGCGGTTGCGCTCCTCCTGATTATTGGCAATGTCGGGCAGACGTTCGGGATGATTGCACTATCCAATTCCGTCTCCCTCAGCTTAGCGAAGGAGCAGGCCGGCATCGGAATGGGGCTGATGCAGATGCTGAATTTTATTGCGGCCGGGATCGCTTCCGGTGTGTACGGCACGATGCTGGATATCCGTTCCGGGGGATCGTGGAACCCCTTGTACGCCTATGCCGAGGGGCAGATTTACAGCAATATTTATCTGGTGCTTGCCGGGCTGTTGATCGCCATGCTGATGTTCTATTCCCTAAGGTTCGGGAGGAAGGAACCGGGCCATATAAAAGCGGCGGGAAGCTGATATCGCATGCTTTCGAGTCCATTCATTACAATTACGAAATATAGGAGGAGATTCTAATGACAACCACTTTATTCATTAAAGCCAACAACCGCCAAGGGGCCGTCACAAGCAGATTATACGACGCATTTTTCAACAGCTACCGCGAGGCACATCCGAATGATACGGTGGTCGAGGTCGACCTGTTTCGGGAACGCATTCCCCTCCTGGACGACATTATGATTAGCGGGAATTTCAAGTCAGCCATGGGCATGGAGCTTACGGATGAGGAGCAGGCCGTTCGGGACATCGTCAACAGGCACTTGGAGCAATTTCTTGCCGCCGATAAACTGGTGTTTGCCTTCCCGCTCTGGAACCTGACGGTTCCTGCAGTGCTGCATGCCTACCTGGACTGCATGCACCATCCGCGCAAAACTTTCATGTATACGGAGCAGGGATTGGTCGGTCTGTTGGGTGACAAAAAAGCAGCACTGCTGAATGCCAGAGGCGGGATCTACAAGGAAGGCGATCCATCCGAGATGGCCGTCAGCTTCGTAAAAAATCATCTCAACGTGTTCGGAATCACCGACATCACGACGGTTATCATTGAGGGGCATAATCAATTCCGGGATCGCAGCGAGGAAATCATCGAGGAAGGCCTTCGGCGGGCAGCCGAGACAGCAAAGCTTTTCTAAAATCACGATGAGAAGCTGGTTATTTTGACATATTGCGCTTCCTGTTATTTGCTCTGCGACAAAAAAAGACAAAATACAACAAAAAAATGTCGGGAATTTGAGCCAAGCAGCCTATGTTCAATAAAAAACAATGTAAGTTATAGTTTGATTAGGTCATTTATTCAGAACTATTTGTAGTACTATTCGACAATTGAATCGTTCGTACGATAATCGCAAACCCACTGAAAAGTGGCGACGCAAAGCTATAGGGGCTAATGCGGATCTGCATAGAACCGCGATGCCAGCCAGCTGCCGAATACGACGGAAGCCTCCGTCACTTCTTGCTAGTTACTACCTAGGTCTTCAAGCTGACGGAGGCTATTTGCTGTTCACAAATTTTTCAAAGGGAGGTTCCTGCGCCAGCTGCCTGTTCCTCGAAGAGAAAATCATGGATGCCTGAAGGGAGGTGAATGATGCGGAGAATGATGTCCCGCAGCATGTCATTACTAGGCAGGGCTATAAACGGATAACTCGGTAATTTCATGCGGAAGCGTGTTTGACAGCCAACCAATCGAATCGTTTCGTACGATAATAGCAAACCCACTGAAAAGTGGCGACGCAAAGCTATAGGGGCTAATGCGGATCTGCCTAAGATTCGTGATGCCAGCCAGTTGCCGAATACGACGGAAACCCCCGTCCTATTTTGCTATGGTAATTTTCATGGATGGAGGTTTTTTATTTTTCGCTAAAAGACTACGATTTTGCAGCGGCGATGAATAGGAGATCGATTTCATTATTAATCACTTATTCTTAACAAGGAAGAAGGGAAAATAATGGGCCAAAGAACATTGCTGAAAGTAAACGATCATTTCCTCAGCATGACTGAAATAAAAAAGAGGCTGATCGAGCGAAAAGAAATCCTGTATCTGTTGCAAGAGGAAACCGGGAATATGAACGATTTGCTGCCTATACCTTATTTATTTGTCATTGCGGACCCAGAGGGAACCATTATCGACTATTGCGGGACGGAGCTGTTAAAAGGCTACTTTGAAAGAAACCATATGAAAATTGGTACATCTTCTGCTATGAACAAGGCGGGAATCAATGCCATTGGTTTATCCATGGAAAAACACTCGGCTTCAGTCGTAATCGGCGCCGAGCACAGCAATCGATTGTTTGCGGAGCTGTCCTGCGTTTGCACGCCCATCCGAATCAAAAATGTTATCATCGGCTACCTCAGCCTCTGTTTTCATTATTTTCACGAGGTTACATTTGCCCTGCCCCTCATTGAGCATTTGGCCAAAAATATTGAAGAAAAGCTGCCCCAGAAGGATCCCATGCTGCAAAAGGAGCTGACCTATTCCCTCTTTGAGCAATATAAATTAACGAATCGCGAGAAGGAAATCGCCTACGGGTGGCTGGAAAATAAAAACGTGCCTGAAATCGCGGATACCTATGGAATTAGTCAAAGCACGGTCCGCACGTTTATTAAAAAAATTTACGCCAAAACGAGAGTCAATCATAAAGGAGCGTTTCTGAGGAAGTTTACCTAAAGAATGGAATACATACGCATCCATTACCCAATTTTGGGTATTTTTTTTATTTACGTCGAATCTTATAATTTAAAGTAAGTTGTTGTTGAAGGATTAATTAATTTTTACAATTTCATACATCGTACGATAATAGCAAACCCGTTGAAAGATGGCGACGCAAAGCTACAGGGGCTAAGGTGGGTGTTTTTAATGCAACCACTATGCCAGCCAGTTACCGAATACGACGGAGCCTCCGTCTATTTAAACATGGCGGGGGTTTTTTGTATTCTAGGTGATCTTGCTATAGGAGGTGAGGAACACACTCCCGTCTCGAAATAACGGCACCAAAGCAGAATCGTGTGACAAGGAGGGGATGATATGTATTCAAGCTGTATTAAATCTATTGAATGCATAAGCGCTTTTGGAACTTCGGAGAGAACTGGGCGAAGAAGCGTTCTTGATATATGATCCAAACAGTATCCTGGAATTAATAGAAGCTAAACTAAAACTTTGAGGAGGAAATGATTTATGAGCGATATTAAAATGGAGGATTCCAATACCTTCGAAGCTGTAGCAATTAAAAACGAAGCTGTGCCTTACAGTCAATATGCCCCGGATATGCATGTATCGGTTGGTTGTATCCCCTGTACAAGAGCGCACTTGTCAGCGGTCTCCGTATCGCTAAAGGAGGGGGATGCAGAGACTGCCCGTGAGGAGATCTCCGCACTGATGGAATACGATTTGACACCGGAGAAGCTAGCGGCGACACCAGAGAGAGACCGTGAAGTATTAGCCAAGTACGCAAAAGCCATTTCCTCCTTGCAGAAAAAACTAGCTGAACCCGTACCGGAATTGACGGCAATTGCTGCATCGCTTAAAGAAGCCATCCGTTTTGCCAGAGTAGACGGTATAGAACATCCCGAAGTACAGATGCGGCTTGAACGTTCTGAGGAATTGGTGAATGGCTTAGAACGAATTCGGTTCGCACCGGAAAAACTACAGTCTCTGGATCCGAATATGCGCGATGAAGTAAAGAGGTTGTTGCCCGAGCTTCGCGAGGCACGCCATCAACTGTTGAACGGCATCACCACAGCGGATGATCTGGAATTGGTAGGCGCTCGTTTTGCTGTAATTTCACGGAAAATCAACGTCAATCCTGATCCGGAGACATTACAACTAGCGCAGAAGGAAGCCGCAGAATTGAATTCAAGCTTTCGTCGGGATGTACTTCAAGCTTGGGGAGGTAAATCATATGAGTCAACTAGACAATGAAATCATATATGGTTTGTCTATGGAGTGCAGCATTGCAGACCATCGCCCTTGCGAGCTTGCCACCGTTATCGGCATGGCGGTGGACATCAGTCAACAGGAAGATATAGCTCTTCCACCGCAGCTCCAACTTATCATGGATACTCAGACTTTGACTGAAAGTGGCGTACGTTTGGCTCTCCATGAATGGATGAATACTATTCCTGAGTCCCAAAAAGAAGTTGCCGCAGGTTTACTCAGCATCCTTGAAAATGGATAACGATATAAAAACAAACATAAAAAATACCGATTTTCGGTATTTTTTATCGCAGACGCCTCTAACATAGATCGCGTCATTAATAGATCTACTAAGTTTCCAAAATAACCATTCTTTTTATGAGATCTTGTTTCGGAATGATCTTGTCGGCTTATCATTGCTAGCAAATAAATGTTGATATAGCACTAAAGCCTTATATTCCAAAATACGACAAATAGTGATAAACTACCACGAAATTGAGTCAATATAACCTAACTTATCAATTATATGTGTTGTAAGATTAAGGAAATGTTAAAACTTACATTTACATAAAATGCTCGTACGATAATGGCAAACCCATTGAAAAGTGGGGACGCAAAGCTACAGGGGCTAATGGATTTGCTGAAAGAAGCAAGTACTATTGCCAGCCAGCTACCGAATACGACGGAAGACCCGTCTGTTAGCGTTTGCTATTGGACGGGTTTTTCATTTTTAGTTATTTCAAATTTTAATTAACGTTAGTCGAGGCAACAAGCCTTGTCTATAGATAAGATGAACCTTCGAGGAGGGAGCGTCCTTTGGGAAAATAAGAAATACATAGTAGGAGGCGATGAGTAAGTGATGGCGTTACGGCCATTCGCTCGTATTGATCAAATGGATTGAGATCAATCCATAAGTCGAAGTATGGATTCGATTTGACTAGCAATGTATTAAATTTAAGGCTCATTACAGTCCAATGACGGCCAAGACTAACAACGATTGGAGGGAGATGTTTGAGCAGTATTCATTCTGGTACGAGCACAAAATTGATCAAGCGTTTGTTTATCCAGTTTTGTGTATTTTTAGTTGCTTTAGGCGGGATATTTCCTTTACAGCCATCTCAGGCTCAGGCCGCATCCTTTTCGATTAATGACACTGATACTTATATTATATCCGGGAATGCTATCTACCAGATCGACGGAAATAATCCGGGCGAGCTAGACCCAAAGGCAAGCCTAGCACTTAACAACGCACTCCTCATTAATAATGGATTAGCGATGTCCATGACGGAAAATGCCTTCTACGCATTTAGCGGAAGTGGCGGCATCAATCGGCTGTATAAGATTTCAGAAACGGGTGCTACTACACAGGTAGCCACGTTGACCGGAACAGCAGCAAACGCCGTAATTAGCCCGGATAATAAATACTATTATATTTACACCGAAAATGGGGAGAATTATCTCGCATACTACGATATAACAACAAATCAGCAAGATCGTAAGGTTATTATCGGCTTGACAAGTAGCAACGGTGGCGACATTCTTTATGACAAAAACGGGTTTATTTGGCTTTTGGATCTTGTTGACCAGGTAAAGGTCTATCAAATCGATCCGGCAACGGCAGAAGTAATACGTTCTGTTCCTATGGTAAGTGCAGACGGCCAATCCATCGATCCTGGACCGCGGGCTCTTAGCTTCCTGCCGAACGGGAAAATGTATGTGGGCGCTGGAAACACCAACACGCTCGTATACGAACTTGATCCAGAAACACTTAGCTATCGATTCCTGAGCTCTACAAATATTGAGATTACTTACGATGCCGCTTCGCGTGTCATTCCTAATTTCGATCCAAATCCTCCTCAACTTGAATCGCAGAAATCGGCGAAGATTCAAGAAAAAGCGGATGGAAACACCGTTGCGGACCAGCCTGAAGTGGGAGATACGCTGCTATACACGATTCAGAGTCGAAATACGATCTCTGAAAGTCTGATTCGAAACATGGTTATCTCGGATACGATTCCGGAAGGCTTGGAATATGTTCCGGGTACACTGACAGTGGAGGGGCAACCGGTCAGTGATGATCGAGATAATGATCAAGGCGAGTTTGTCGATTCTACAGTAACCGGAACGATTGGCGATGTAACCGACACTGAGTGGCATCGTATCACTTTTCAAGTGAAGGTCACTTCGGGTCAAGCCGGTAAGAGCATCGAAAATGTAGCAACTGTTACGGGCGACAATCTAGATATGCCTGATGAGCCGAAGAATGCGATTGACGTGTATCCACTTAATCCTCCAAATGCTTGTTCATCACCAGTGGCTTTGATTAATGGTGAATTTGAAAAGCCGGAGGGACCTGGTACTTTTGATAACTCGGTAGCCGGAGGCGGTTACTACTATGCAGACACGGTTCCAGGGTGGAATACGACGGATACTAACCGTACACCAAGAGGGATCATTCAAATCATGGACCCTGCCCGACCAAGCACGATACCTTCAAACACTCCGAATCAGGACAATCTTACGAGTAGATTTGCAGAATTAAATGCGGATACAAATAGTATGCTGTATCAAGATTTACCAACTGTACCAGGGCAGACAATCTATTGGCGCTTAGATCACAGAGGATATAGTGGCGTGGACACGATGAGTGTTAATATTGGACCGGTTACGAACGATCCATTCAATACCACGCCAGAAATAAAGAGAATTTCAACTGGGACTGCATGGGAAACTTATTCCGGGAGTTATACGGTTCCTGCAGGTCAAACAGTAACACGTTTTGGATTTAAAGCAATTAGTACATCTACTGGAGCCTTGGCTTTCGGTAATTACCTGGACAACATCTTCCTGGGAACTGAACCATGTGTTATCGCAGAGAAATCCGTTTCTCCTGCTGGAGAAGTTTTTGAAGGCGATGAACTTACTTACGAAGTCACAGTTAAAAATGAAGGCGGAGACGTTGCCGCAAATACCGTCTTTGAAGACGTCATTCCTGCGGGCACGGAATATGTTCCAGGCTCCATGAGAATGGTGAGCGGGACCAATACCATTGATCTAACCGATGCAGATGATACAGATGCAGGACACTTTGACGGCAGCAAGGTGATCATTAGGCTCGGAAATTTGCAGAATACCAATGACTTGCCTGACGGCATCACAGTTCAATTCAGAGTGAAAGCATTATCCAGCCATGTCGGCCAGACGGTCACCAATCAAGCGACTGTTGATTATAAGAACTTACTGGCAGGCAAAGAGGAAACGATCGATTCTAATGAAGTGTCGAGTGGTATTCTCGAAAGAGAAGTCATTGATGCTTGCGCTAGGCCAGTTGCAATGATCAATGGCAGTTTTGAGCAAGGCGCTGTCCGGGGAACTGCTGTTAATACGTCCGGACTCTACTATTATGAATCCGAAGTACCTGGATGGAAGACCACGGATGATGCTAACGGTTATCCAGTCATTGAACTATGGGACTGGGAGCGAAATAATCCTGCGGTTGTAAAGAACTGGCCAGCTCCCCCGGACGGCGGGAAATGGGCGGAACTAAATGCTTATGAAAACGGGATGCTTTACCAGGATGTGAAGACAACCCCTGGACAGACCATCTATTGGCGCCTATCCCATATGGGACGGCAAGGGGTTGACACGATGCAGCTTCGTATTGGAGCAGCAACGGCTAACCCGTACGACACCAAAGTTCAAGAACAAATGACGGACGGTAACAAAGCATGGGGAACCTATACAGGCACGTATACGGTCCCAGCAGGACAAACGGTCACTCGCTTCGGCTTTGAGGCGGTGAGTACAGCAAGTGGAAACATTGGAGCTGGAAACTTCATCGATGATATTTTCCTTGGTACGTCGCCTTGTGTGACAGCTAACAAGACCGCATCTCCACAAGAAGTGAGTGCCGGCGATGAAGTAACCTACGAGATTCAGATCAAGAATGAAGGCGGAGACATCGCCGCCGATGCAAGCGTGATGGATCTGATTCCGCAAGGAACGGAATATGTCCCTGGCTCCATGAAATTGATCCTGGGCTCGACCACCAAAGACCTGACGGATGCCGACGACACCGACGAAGGTCGCTTTGACGGCAGCCAGGTCAGCATTCAGTTAGGCGACTTGGCCAATACGAGCCAATTGGCTGACGGCGTTACCGTGCAATTTAAAGTCAAGGTTCTAGCAAGCGCCGCCAATCAGCAAATTAAGAACAAAGCACAAATCAGCTATAACAACTTACTAACAGGCGACACGGAAGAGAAGGAATCGAACGAAACCACCACGACGGTCCGTTTCAATCCTCCTGTTCTGGAGTCCAGCAAAAATGCCGTCCTTCAAACGAAGGCTGCCGGAAACACGGACCCTGGTAACCCTGAACCAGGCGATACGTTGCGGTACACGATTCAGGCACGGAATACGATCGAAAAGAGCTTTGTCAGCAGCTTGGTTATCTCGGACGATCTGCCGGCAGGACTGCAATATGTACCGGGCAGCCTGAAGGTAGACGGCGCTGCCGTCACGGATGACGCAAGCGATCAAGACAGAGGTATGTATACCGATGGGCAAGTTATCGGCCTGTTCGGGGATATTACGGACACCGAGTGGCATACGCTGGAGTTCGAAGCGATTATTGAGCCTGGACAAGCTGGCAAAAATATTCGAAATACCGCTGTAGCCGGTGGCGAGAATGTGAGCACACCGAGCGAGTCCGAGGAAGAAGTTCAGGTTTATCCGCGTCATCCGGTTGTGGAATCGGAGAAAATTGCAGAAAACCTGAATGCGGGCAAAACTCATTTCGAAGTCGGGGATACGGTTGTCTACACCATTCGGGCAAGAACGGTGACACAGGATGCGTATATCTCGAATTTGAAAATTACGGATACACTCCCGGCAGGACTGGAATACGTGCCGGGCACCTTGACCGTGGATGGCCAATCCGTCACCGATGATGAAGGCGACGATGAAGGCCATGTGGTAACCCGCTCCGTGTACGGAGGATTCGGCGATATCTGGGATGAGGATTGGCATGAGCTTCAGTTCCATGCAATCATCCAATCCGGACAAGCCGGCAAGGATATTCGGAATATTGCCGCTGTCACCGGCGATAATTTCGACGAGCCTAGTGAGCCGGAAGAAGAAGTCAAGGTCTATCCGCGCGATCCAGTGATCGTATCCGAGAAGTCCGCAATGAATCTTGAAGCGGGCAAGCAAACATTCGAAGTCGGGGATACCGTTACCTATACGATCCGGACAAGAACGGTGCTGGACGATACGTATATGTCCAACCTGGTAATATCGGATACGCTGCCGGCCGGTCTGGAATATATTCCGGGCAGCTTGAAGGTCGACGGTGTTTCGGTCACCGATGACCAGGACAGCGACAAAGGCCATTATGCTTCAGGTCAGGTTGTCGGTAACGTCGGGGATGTATGGGATACGAAATGGCATACGCTGGAGTTCCAGGCGAAGATCGTAGCAAGCGCCGGAGAATCGATTCGTAACACCGGTGAAATTACCGGGGACAACATCGATCAGCCGAGCCGCCCAACGGATGAGATTGTGGTTGAGGAAGGCGACACGCCGCCGGTAGACCCACCGGTTGATCCGCCAGTCGATCCACCCGTCAATCCACCGGTAGATCCAAATCCACCGGTCACACCGCCTGTAACGCCGCCGACGCCTTCTCCTGTCATCGAGTCACGGAAGACGTCACGGGATCTAAGTGGCGGCATCGTCGGGGTCGGCGATACGCTGGAGTATACGATTTCCGCACGGAATACCGTTGCGGGCAGCTATGTATCGAATCTGGTGATTGCCGACGTCCTGCCGGAAGGGCTGACGTATGTAGCAGGCAGCCTGAAGGTGGACGGCATTTCCGTCACCGATAACGTTGATGGAGACAAAGGCCAGTACGTTAACGGCAAAGTGAGCGGTAACTTTGGACGGATTACGGATACCGAATGGCATACGATTGCGTTCAAGGCAACCGTCAAAGCGGAACAAGCCGGCAAAACGATCGAAAACATCGGTGAAGTCACAGGCGATAATGTGACAAGTCCACAAAAGCCATCGAATGTCATCGAAGTGACCGACAGCCGGAATAACGGTGGTAACAACACCAACCCTGGTGGCACGGGAGGTTCCGACGGAGATTCGAATGAAGATCCGAATGGAAACTCGAACGAGGACACAGACGGCGATTCTAACGGGAACCCGGATGAAGACTCGAATGGAGACGCTGACGGGGATTTGAATACCGGGGCACAAACACCGGACGATCGGAACGATTCAGACTTAGGCAAATCGGGTGCATCTCCACAGAATCCGGCACAATCCGGAGATCAGGCAGCAAATGAGCCTAACGGTAATAAATTGCCGAATACGGCTACGAATATGTACAGCTATTTGCTGGCTGGATGCATCATTTTCTTTACAGGACTGTTCCTGATCAGAAGAAAAAAGGTATAAAGATATGAGTTGCAAACAGTCCCTCCGGAAGATTATGGAGGGGCTGTTCTCACTTATAGCCCAGAGATTAGCAACGCGCAGTTATAGATGAAAAGCAAGATCTGAATCCTTCGCATAGATGTTTTTGTCCACTACCCAATTATGGGTATTTTCTTTATTTAAGTAAAATTTTATAATTGTAAGCAAGTCACCTGATGGTAGATAGTTAAAATTTAAACTAATTCATAATTCGTACAATCTATCGCAAACCCATCGAAAGTGTGGTGACGCTAAGCTACAAGGGCTAACGTGGATGCTAATAGGCACCCACAATGCCAGCCAGTTGCCGAATACGACGGAAACCTCTGATTCGACAAGCGACAACGATTGGATAGGGAACTGTTGATTTTAGATAACCCTGTGACCTGATGCCGCTGCAGAACTGAATCGGGTAGAGCCTCCAACATTTTAAGAGAAGCATGTGTAAAAAGTTTGTTCGTCTAGGGATGAGCGATCGACTCTCTGTTTGAGAAGGTTTGCCACGAACACGGTGGCAGCTGTCATAAATCACTTGCTACGACGGGGATGGGATGTGATGGTTTCTATAGTGAACGAACTGAAGCATGTATCTCAAGAGCTTGAATATCTTCGGAAGGAACTTGAGCGAATGGCCGGCAGTCTTGAATTCGTCCATCAAGATGTTGTCGCTCTTTCGCAGTCGCTCGATAAGCTGATTGTCCGTTACATGGAATTAAAGAACCAAGAGGAAGCGATAAAAAGAAAGTGCGCATGCGCGAAGTCCAATAAATCAAGGCATGGGTAGATAAGTCTTCCATAAAAAAATAGAACCCCGGATGTCGGCTCTCGACCTTCTGGGGTTTTTTGCTTAAAAGATATGGCGCCTCCACCTTTAAGGGAAGCCATTTCAATTCAGGTGCGTTGGTTTAATCATTTTTCTGTACGAGCGAACAGCTGCTCCAATTATCCATTGTAATGTACCCGCGCCGGACGAGCGCAAAGATCGTATTGGTTCGGCAATACCACTCCAAGTTGGGTACGGATGACGAATCCGAGCCTGCCCCCTTCGTCAAGACACCCTCATACGTCCAGTATCCGCCTTTCTTCCAGCGGACAAGTCTCCCATGCTTCTTAGCTTGTTCCAACGCTTCTTGTTGTATTTCCGATAACGTCAATTCATCCTCACCACACAAATCCTGTAATATCTGTCTAGAAGACGGATGGAATATACCAATTAAAGCATAAGGAACTGAATATTTTCTGAATAACCCGAAGTGCAAACGACCAATGGACATTGTTAGACGCACTGATTCATCAGCTAGTAAGAGGATCAGAATACCAGACATTATATCTGGACATTCGCGGAACACTACTTTATAATCAAATAGTTACCTTGAGTAACTAATTGGATGGAGGTTCCCCATGAGCACCTACCGACATTTCTTTCAGCAGTACTTCAGACTGTACCGTCCGTTCGTCAATGAACTGAATCGGCGGCTCGAGGATTTCGGGCTGTACTATGCCCAGTGGTCGATTATGTATTATCTGGACGCGAACCAGTCGATGACCTTGGTCGAATTGTCCAAAGTTTTGTACGTAGAGAAGCCCACGGTCACCAGAACGGTGAACGCGTTGATCAAACTGGGTTATGTGGAGCAGATCCCGGCTTCGGACAAGCGGGAGAAGCGAATCCGGTTATCAAGCAAGGGCATCGATGCCGTGCTGCAGATTCGTCAATTATTCGATGACTATGAGATGGAGATCATGGAAGGCGTCTCCGCCGAAGAGCAAGCCAGCGTCATCCGTGTTATGGAGACTGTCAGGGATAACATTATAAGAAAAGGTGATTAACTTGCAGCAAGAAAACTCCCGTGATCGTTTATGGAGCAAGGACTTTTTGATTGTGTTCGGCGTCAATTTCCTGCTCTTTCTTTGTTTTTATCTATTAGTTGTTATTATGCCTACCTATGCGGCCGAGGAATTCCATGCATCGACAGGAATGGCCGGCTTTGCTTCCAGCATCTTCGTGGTAGGCGCGCTGATCGGGCGCCTGATCGGAGGAAGCATTATCGAGAGAGTCGGACGAAGACCGCTGCTGTTGACCGGGCTGGTCTCGTTCAGCGTTTTAATCGGACTGTATTTCATTATTAACAGCTTAGCGGTGCTGCTCATCGTTCGTTTCCTCCACGGCCTGGCCTTCGCGCTGGCCTCCACGGCTACCGGTACGATTGCCGCTAGCTTGATTCCCAACTCAAGAAGGGGTGAAGGGACCGGCTATTACGGTGTCAGCATCATCATTGCATCGGCAATCGGCCCTTTCATTGGACTTATGATTCTCGAGCATGCCTCTATGACAGGCAATTTCGTCCTATGTGCGATCCTGGGCGTGCTCTCATTGATATCCTCGTTATGCATGCGCATTCCGAAGCTGGTGCTGACCGCCGAGCAGCAGCGGGAGATGAAGGGCTTGCGGCTCTCCAACTTCATTGAGCTCAAGGCGCTTCCGATTTCGATCATAAGCTTTGTGATGGGCTTCGGATATTCCAGCATTTTGTCGTATCTGAAGATCTTTGCGGGGGAAATCGGGCTGGTGGAAGCGGCAACCTACTTCTTCATCGTGTATGCGATCGTGGTCATTCTGTCCCGGCCGTTTACCGGACGCTGGTTTGATCACCGGGGAGCGAACATCGTGATGTATCCGGCTATCGTGTCCTTTGCAATCGGCATCCTGCTGCTTGGCTTGGCGCATCACGGAATAACTCTGCTGCTGTCCGCGGTATTCGTAGGCCTCGGATACGGCACGACACAGTCCAGCTCTCAGGCGCTCGCCATTAAACGCTCCCCGGCGCACCGGATCGGGCTTGCAACATCGACCTTTTACATCTTTGTGGACGTCGGTATCGGGTTCGGCCCGCTCCTTCTTGGCTTCCTTACGCCGCTTGCAGGCTTCCGGGGCATGTACATGACCATTGCGGTCCTGCTGGCGCTGTCGGTTATTCTGTATTACTTCCTTGTCGGGAAACAAGAAAGCCGGGAGAAGGAAGCCCGAACGGCTGCCTGACCAGATTCGTAAGAAAAGCTTAAGAGACGGCCGTAGGCCTTGGAAGGAGCGGCAGACAGCTCCAACCGCCCCCCGGCGCCCGCCATTAGACGCTCTCCGGTGCGCCGGAGCCGTCTTTAGCAGCCTGTAGATGAAGCACCGCAAGGTGCGGAGTCCGCAGGCTTTTTCAGTTGAATCCCAATTCCTGCCCGGGAACACATAAGAAAAACACGAACGGTCGTATCACCGATGCAGATTCGGTTTTCAAGTGCCTTTAATCGTCTGCCTTCAGGAAAAAACATTTATAGTCGTTTCATCCGATCTCCGTACATATGACCTGTTATACAATGAATAAGGATCGCCGATGCGTCCATTTATTTTTTCGTGGAGGAGTGAGGCATCTATGGCGCATGCAAGTAACGTGTTAATGAATCAGCTGCTGGCCGGTGCGAATGATCCGAGCTGGCATATTCCGTTCCAGCAGTCCACCCGGCACCTGACGGAGGACGAGGCGTTCTGGACGCCGGCGAACGGCAGCCACAGCATCGCTGAGATCGTTCAGCATCTGCTTTACTGGAATGAAACGTGGCAGACCCGGTACAGGGAAGGCCGTATGGATGCGGTGCCAGCGATTGAAGACAATGATCACAGCTTTCTCCTTCCGGATCATGTGACGTTTGCCGAGCTAAGGGAACGTCTGGTGGAGGTTTTATTGGGGTGGCAGCCGCTGCTGTCCGAGTCTATGGATACCCTGGAGAAGGATGTCATCGGCTTCCCGGAGCCGGCCAAGTGGTGGGAGATCATCAGCAACGCAGCTACGCACAATGCTTATCATATCGGTCAGATTGTATATGTTCGCAAGCTGCAGAAGAGCTGCAGGATGCTGGATTGGTAATGTTAGTGGAGGGTGTTCTCAGCACTGCACATGCGGATTGTACTTCCGATCCCTCTTATCCCCGGATTTCCTCTAATCCCATTTCGATTGTTGAAATCCGGGGATAAAGGGGAACGCTCCGCTTCTAATTATTCTTAACTTGAAAACATGCACATTCAAGCGAAAAGAAAGCCAGCTTCGGATTCAACCGAAACTGGCTTTCTATTTTGTTCTACAAACTTTCTTCACTATACCCACTCATGTAAGCCCAATCGCTCGAAGAACCCTCAAACCTGCTTACATGCTATTCCCTTCTTAAAGCGCCTCTTTAATGACCCGCTTGTAGAACATCACGGACAGCAGGCCGAAGATGGAATACAGCGCCGTGTATAGCAGCATTACGATGATCATAGGTGCCCACAGCTCGGTTCCGAAGAAGAACCAGCCGGATTTGACCGCAAAGTAGCTGTGCGACAATCCCACAATCAGCGGAATGCCGAAGTTAAAGAGCTGCTTGAACTGAATGCCCCGGAGCAGATTGCCTTGGGTATACCCGAGCTTACGCAGGATCGTGTACGTCGGCTTCTCTTCCTCGCCCTCATCCATCTGTTTAAAGTACAGGATACAACCTGAAGTAATAAGGAAGGTCAGGCCAAGGAATCCGACGATGAACATGATGAGTCCCATTTGGCTCTTCTGATTCGCAATCATCTCGATTTGGGACTGATTTCCGAAGCGTTCCCCTATACCCAGATCCATGAACACTTGGTTCGCCTGATTGATGGCCGTTGGATCAACGATATCGATGCCATGGTAGACAGTCGTTTCCTTCTGGATCTTGGGATCCAAATCTTGTTTTAGCCGATCGAATGCCGTTTGATCGACAATGGCGGTTGGCAGGCCATTGTTGGCAAAATAATACGAGACATAAGAGTCCTTTCTCGTTCCGATCAACTGCAGCGGAATGCTCTCCTTGCTGCCGCGAAGCTGAATGTGCCCCGTGTCTTGAAGGGACATGAATTGCTGGATCGAATCGCTGAACCCCGTAAACAGTGCTTCTTCCGGGGATACGTCAACGTCTTGAATGCCTTCATCACTAACGACCGCGATGATCATAGAGCCGTCTTGTCCTGTTTCTTCAAAGCTGGACCCGATAATCTTGGAGACATCCGCGTCCACCTGAATCACATCCCGATCGGTCTGCTTGAATTCGATGTCGGCCTCCGCGAGCGCATGCGTGAAAGCTGCAAGATCGTCCTGTACCGAGATGGCAAAATGATTCGGGACACCTTGCTTCGATGACTTCTCCGCCGAATAATACGAGATGTAGCTCAGCGACAGCAGCCCGATGGCGAGCGCCGAGACCGTCGTAATAATGGTGAGCAGCAGGGCGTTCGACTTCATCCGGAACATGATCGAGGAGAGCGAGAGCACCTCGTTCACCGACAGATATCCGCCTTTGCTCTTGCGGATCAGGTTGAAAATAAAGCTGACCGAGCCCTTATAGAACAGGTAGGTTCCGATAATGACCGACCCTAGAATGAAGACCATCGCCATAAACAATTCATTCATGTTTGTGAAATCGCCGCTGAACAGCTTGGTGGATACATAATATCCGACCAGGATGAGTCCGATGCCGAGGAGCCCGAGGATCACCTCGACAAGCGACATTTTCCGGACGCGGTTCTCGGTGGTCGATACAACCCGGAAGAGCGACAGGATGCTCTGCCCCTTAATGAACGTGAAATTCATGATCATGATCAGAACGTAAATGGCAGCAAATACGATGACCGTCTGGATTAAGGCTTGGCTGGAGAATCTAAGAGTGGCCTCGCTTTCGACGCCGGTAACCTTGAACAGAATCATCAGGATCAGCCGGGAAGCGGCGAAGCCGGCAAGGACGCCAATCACCATTGAGCCGAAATACAGAATCAGATTTTCCGCGCTCAAGATCCGGAAGATTTTCCCCTTGGTCAGCCCGATCAGCTGGAACAGCCCGATCTCCTTGCTTCGCCGTTTGATGAATATCGTATTGGCGTAGAGCAGGAAGATGGCGACAATTGCTACCAGCAGCACCGAGGCGGCCCCGAGTCCGGCAGCCCCTTTCATCGAGCCCTTCACTTCATCCATGGACGGATCGTACTGCAGCGTAACGAAGGAGAAGTACAAGCCGACGCTGAAGATCAGCGCGAAGACATACAGATAATAATTTTTAATGTTTTTCTTCAAATTGCGGTAGATCAGATAATTAATGTTCATGCTGCACACCGCCCAGCACGCCTTGAGTTTTGATAATATCGTTGAAGAATGCTTGTCTCGACTGCTCACCCTTGTTCAGCTGCGTATAGATTTGCCCGTCTTTGATAAAGACGACACGGCTGCAGTAGCTGGCTGCGCCTGGATCATGGGTAACCATGATGATCGTCGAGTGGATCTTCTGATTCAAATCGCTCAGCTTGTTGAGCAGGTCCGAGGCCGATTTCGAATCCAGCGCCCCGGTCGGCTCATCGGCGAATATAATGCTCGGATCATGGATGAACGCCCGCGCCGCCGAGGTCCGCTGCTTCTGGCCGCCGGAAATCTGGTTCGGATATTTATCCTTGAGGTCATAGATCCCAAGCTCCGTCGCGATGCGCTGGAATTTCTGATCGGCATCCTTCTTGGAGACTTTCTTGATGGACAGCGGGAGCAGGACATTTTCCTTGACGGTCAGGGTGTCGAGCAGATTGTAATCCTGAAAAATAAAGCCCAAGTGATGCTTCCGGAACTCCGCAAGCTCCTTCTCCTTCATGCCCGTGAATTCCTTGCCCTCGATTTTGATGCTGCCGAGGCTGACCTTATCGATAGAGGACAGTACGTTGAGCAGCGTTGTTTTCCCGGAACCGGAGGCGCCCATGATGCTGACGAATTCCCCTTTGTCGACGCTGATGTCGATGCCCTTCAGCACTTCCTGCTTATTGAATTTGTTGCCGTAGCTTTTATGGATTTGATGTGCTTCTAGAATGGCCACGTTTCGTTCACTCCTTTGTCGTATGGATACCGGGGGCTGTTCGAGCTGAACGTATCTTCTGAAGCTGCCGCCGGGTCTCCCGTGGAAAATAACCTGACCGATGCACCCTGAGCATTGTTCGCTCTGATCGGCCGCCGGTTATTTTCTTGTTGTCCTTATCATAAAGGAGGGGCGGAGGCTTTTCCTTCGATTCGGCGAACAAAGCACAAAAGCATGTGACATTGTTGTCACATGCCGGTAATATGGACGATTTCATTCTTTTTCGGAAAGGTAAGGGTGAAGATCGTCCCTTCACCGGGCGTGGATACGACATGGATGCGGATGAAGAGAGCATCCGCCACCTTTTGCGTCAAATACAGGCCCATGCCCGTTGCGGCGCTGTCAAGGTGCTTGGTCGTGGATGTGAAGCCCTTGTCGAATATGCGAGGCAAATCCTTCGGGTCGATGCCGCGGCCAAAATCCTGAATGGTCAGCTGTGCATGACCGTCAACCGCGGCGCTTTCAATGATAATGTCCGAAGCCTCGCTGTATTTGACGGCATTGGTCAGCAGCTGCCGGATCATGAAGCCGAGCCACTTGGCGTCGGTCAGCACTTCCGTAACCTCCAGAGAGACATCAAAGCCGATGCCCTTTTGGAGGCACCAGGATTTGAGCGCCCGAATTTCATTGTGGATGATCGGCTCCAGAAGCGCGGTCTCGATAAACAGATCGTTCTCGATGAACGGGATGCGCTTCTGATGCAGCTGTTGATCCAGCAGCAGGTGGATGCGGAGCCATTCATACATGAGCCTGGACTTTAGGGATTCATCCTCCATGCGTTCAATGATTAATTGCATCGTGGTCAGCGGAGTCTTCACCTCGTGAATCCAGGACATGATTTCGTCCTTCTCCTGCTCCATCTCCATGCGGCGCATGGAGGATTCACGCTTGAAGCGTTCAGTCTGCAGCGCGAGCATCTCCATGGCGAGTGTTTCAAACGGAAGCTCCGGCTGATCGATCGCGGCCAAATCATAGGTATCGTCCCATGCCTTCAAGCTCTTGTAGAACCTCGTCTCCCGGTTGTAACGCACGGCCAGAAAGACGATGAACACCAGCGTGGACAGAAAGGCGATGTAAGAGATCGGCTGGAAGGGAATGGCGTTGTCGATCGCGGCAACGAACAGGAGCAGCACCTGCAGGCACACAAACAGCAGAATCCAGCTGAGGCGTTCTCTCAAATAGGCACGGATCATGAATGGACCTCTTCCGTTGCCATATAGCCCTGCCCAACCTTGGTTTCAATATAGGCGTCAAGCCCAAGCGGCTCCAGCTTTTTGCGCAGCCGGTTCACGTTCACCGTCAAGGTGTTGTCGCTGACGAAATGCTCGTTGTCCCATAGGCTCTTGATCAGATCTTCCCGGCTGATGATCTGATTTTTGCGCTCAATCAGCATTTTCAAGATGAACATCTCGTTCTTCGTTAATTCCACGGACCCTGAAGGGCTCGTAACCATATTCTTCACATATTCAACCGTAGCTCCGCGCCAGGTTCTCAGCTCCGTGCGCTCGGTGTTGTAGTTGTACACCCGGCGGAGCGTAGCTTGAATTTTGGCGATAAGCACCTCGAAGTGGAACGGCTTCTGGATGAAGTCATCGGCCCCAAGCTGCATGGACATGACCATATCGGTCGGATGGTCGCGCGAGGACAGAAAAATAATCGGCACGATCGAATGGGAACGAATCATGCGGCACCAGTGAAAGCCGTCATATTTCGGAAGCTGAATATCGATGATCACCAGATCCGGCTGCACGGCCGTAAATTCCTGAAGCACGCTCCCGAAATCATGGATTCCGTATACGTCGTACGACCACTGGGTCAGACGTTCCTTGACTTCATGGAACAGGGTCGCATCGTCTTCGATCAGCATAATTTTGAACAAAGGAGTCACCACACTTTATGTATTCGGCTTGTTTCTTACAGTGTATATCAAAAAGGCATATCGTGCTAAGTGCTATTGACGAAGGTCATCAATGAAGAGCAGATCGGCCTTGGCTGAACGCCTCCCAACCACCGGTATGACTTCCCGTGTGTGAGGATTAAGTTGATTTTAGGCTTGCGGAATTAGATGCTGCCTAATAAAATTAGGTAATACCTAATATATTCTAAAAAATGTTGGATTGGGAGGTGGAGCATTTGCTTGAATGGATGCTGCGAAGCGTGATGGCACAGCGCGGAATCTGGTCGGGCGCAGCCTTGGCGAGACTGTTGAAAGAGAAGGCGGACTACCGTCTTTCAGCGGCCTCCATCAGTGCCCTGCTGTCGGGCCGGCCCAAGCAGATGAAGGTGGAGACATTGGATGCCCTGTGTACGGCACTGGAATGTACGCCGAGCGATCTATGGGTCCATACACCGACACCTTCAAAGATAAAGGAGGCGTAACACCATGGCGGTAAAACCGATTGTGCCATTTGGCGATCCCATTCTGCGCAAGACGGCGAGACCCGTTGAAGCGGTGAATGCAAGAACACTGAAAATTTTGGATGATCTCGCGGAGACGCTGTATGATGAGGAGGGCCGCGCAGGGCTTGCTGCGCCCCAGATCGGGATTTTGCGCCGATTGTTGGTCATGGATTGCGGCGAAGGGCTGATCGAGCTCATCAACCCTGAAATCGTGGAGATGGACGGGGAGCAGACGGGACCCGAAGCGTGCCTGTCCTATCCGGGGTATTACGGATATGTGAAGCGGGCGGACCACGTAAAGGTGAAGACGCTCAATCGGCAGGGCGAGACGGTCATTCTGGAAGGAGAGGGCTATCTGGCCCGGTGCATGCAGCATGAGATTGACCATTTGAACGGAATCCTGTTTGTCGATCACGTTCAAGACGGCTGGCTGTATCATGAAGAGACGAACCGCAGAATCGAGCTGCTGCCCGTGATCAGGCTGACCAATTCGGGGGTTGTATAAATAGAATAAGCATGTTTCTAAGCAATGGATTCAAGATGATGACTGTTGGTTATATGGACAGGAGTCATCTTTTTTTAGGCTATACCTGGTTTTCGGTGATCATGTTGACGGCAGATCGAATACGTGCTACAATTATCTTAAATTAAAGATATATGAATTAGAAATAATAAATCGTTGTCGTGTTGTACACACTGCCTAACATATGAGATGGAGGAATAGAAACCATGAATGGATTAAAAGGAATACATCATGTCACAGCCATAACCAGCAGCGCCGAGAAGAACTATGAGTTCTTCACATATGTCCTGGGGATGCGCCTTGTGAAGAAGACGGTCAATCAGGATGATATCCAGACGTACCACTTGTTCTTTGCCGATGATACGGGAAGCCCGGGAACGGATATGACGTTCTTCGATTTTCCCGGCATCCGGAAGGGCACGCACGGAACCGATGAGATCTACAGAACCTCGTTCCGCGTGCCGAGCGATGCGGCGCTGGAATACTGGGTGAAGCGGTTTGACCGGATGAAGGTGAAGCACCAAGGCATTCAAGAGCTTTTCGGCAAAAAAAGACTCTCTTTCGTCGACTTCGACGATCAGCAGTATCAGCTTGTGTCCGATGAATTGAACGAAGGCATCGCCTCCGGCACGCCTTGGCAAAAGGGCCCGATTCCGCTGGAATACGCCATTACCGGACTTGGACCGATCTTCGTCAGGGTCTCCAATTTCGAGTACTTCAAGGAAATGATGGAGAAGGTTCTGGAATTCAAAGAGATAGCGAAGGAAGGCTCGCTTCATCTGTTCGAAGTTGGCGAAGGCGGCAATGGCGCCCAAGTGATCGTAGAGTACAATGCCGTGCTTCCACGGGCCCAGCAGGGATTCGGCACGGTCCACCATGCGGCCTTCCGGGTAGAGGACCGGTCGGTCCTGGAGCATTGGATTCAACGCCTGGACCAATTCCAGTTCCATACCTCCGGCTTCGTCGACCGGTACTTCTTCCAATCGCTCTATGCCCGCGTCGCTCCGCAAATCCTGTTCGAATTCGCCACAGACGGCCCAGGCTTTATGGGCGACGAACCGTATGAGACCCTGGGCGAGAAGCTGTCCCTGCCGCCGTTCCTTGAACCTCAGCGGGAGCAGATCGAGCAGCTGGTGCGGCCGATTGATACGGTGCGCAGCACGAAGGAACTCGTGAAGGAATAACAGACGGAACGCCGCAGCAGAGAAAGCCGTCCGGCTCGTAACGAGTCAGGGCGGTTTTTTTCGCTTTACACTATCGAATCGTTGGCAGATCCTCCAGCGGTCCAGACCCAAAGGGATGGTCGACAAGATACAGCCAATGCCCTTCCGGCTGCTGCCTGACGATCTCCGAGGTATGGCCTTGCAGCAGCAAGGGCTCTCCGTCCGGTCCTGTCGAATGCAATGTGAAGTGCGCGCGCAAAAGCGCCATATTTTCAAAAGGGATACAGTATATGTTAGTCGAGGTCATGGTGCCTCCAAGCTGAAGCAGCTCCTTGAGGCTCGCGCGGAAGGAGTCGAGGCCGGTCTCCAAAGCTCCGCCAGGGTGCACGTG
Organism: Paenibacillus ihbetae; assembly: GCF_002741055.1. Classification (NCBI taxonomy): domain Bacteria; kingdom Bacillati; phylum Bacillota; class Bacilli; order Caryophanales; family Paenibacillaceae; genus Paenibacillus; species Paenibacillus ihbetae. The sequence continues at coordinate 3,461,433 of NZ_CP016809.1, forward strand.
GATGCTGCCGGGCTCATACAGCGCAAGCAGCCGCCTAAGCTCTCCTGAATTATAAGCGTCGGCAAAAGCCGCATTCATCTCTTCCGGCCGAAGGACAGGCTTGTCTGGAAACGGTGATTTCATTGAATCTCCTCTTTCGTTATGATGGTTATAGCGACAGTTTATCGAAGAAGGAGCCGTACTGTAAGTACGCAGTAATTGATTACATAGTCATCCAAAGATGACAGAGGAGGTTGTCGAGCACCATGCCTTACGAAGACCAGGTTTACGGCTGCCCCGCCGATGTCGGCCTTCAGATGATCAGCGGAAAGTGGAAGCCCCGCATTTTATATGAGCTGTTTCAAGGAACACGGAGATTCGGCGAGCTGCAAAGGGCGATCTCGGATGTATCGCGGCATGTACTCACGGTCCATCTAAGGGAGCTGGAGCATGCCGGCATCGTTCGCAGAACGGTTTATGCCGAGGTTCCGCCGAAGGTGGAATACACGATTACGGATTACGGCCGAAGCTTTGAGCCGATCCTTGAAGCACTGGTTCACCTGGGCGAAGAATATATCGCATCGCACAAGGATGAGCGGGACTCTTAGGCAAGACCCTTTACCCCATAAACCCCGCGCCTGCACATCCGTCCTACCGATTAAGTACATGAATTTCAGTTTAAATACAAATACTGTATAGGAATGGATGACTAAGCGGTTGGGGTGAGCTTTGTGAAACAGAAGAATTTATTGAAAAATGTCGTGTTCTCGGTTTCAGCCGTCATCATTGCGGTGCTCGCTATTTTGGGAGCGGTCATGCCGGGCGCCTTTGGTGAAGTGGCGGGATATCTATATAGGTTCACGACCACGAATTTCGGATGGTTCTACCTGCTCTCGATTTTTGCTATCATCATTTTTCTGATCTGGGTTGCCGCCAGTAAGTACGGGACGATTCGCCTGGGAGGCGAGAAGGAAAAGCCGGAATATCCGTTCTTCACCTGGATCGGCATGCTGTTCTCGGCCGGCTTCGGCGTCGGGCTTGTATTCTGGGGCGTCGCGGAACCGATGAGCCATTTCTTTAAAACCCCCTTTGCAGGCGTAGAGGCCCAAGGCGTGGAAGCGGCCCGTGTGGCGATGGGCTATTCCTTCTTCCACTGGGGGATCAGTCAATGGTCGGTATTTGCCCTTGTCGGTCTGGTGATTGCCTTCCTGCAGTTCCGCAAGAACAAGAACGGTCTTGTGTCCACCGCCCTCGAACCGGTTACCGGGTCCAGGCCGGTGGTAAGGAACAGCATTGATATCTTGGCCGTCATTGCTACCGTGATGGGAATCGCGACCTCCATTGGTCTTGGGGTGCTGCAGATGAGCGGCGGATTGAATACTATTACGGGGATTTATAATGGCGTCGGTCTTCAGATGGGGATTTTGGCGATTATCTTTGTGGCCTACATGATCTCTACAACGTCAGGTCTTGATAAAGGAATTAAGATCTTAAGCAACTTGAATCTGGCGATGGCGCTCATATTTTTGCTGTTTGTGTTTGTCACCGGGCCATCGGTTTTCATTCTGGAGACCTTCACCATGGCGCTGGGCGATTATATCTCGAATTTCGTATCGTACAGCCTGCGGCTGCAGCCCTATGCGGAAGGCTCTTGGGTAAGGGAATGGACGATTTTCTACTGGGCGTGGGCGATTGCCTGGTCACCATATGTTGGTGCTTTCGTAGCCAGGGTGTCCAGAGGACGAACCGTGCGGGAGTTTATCGTCGGGGTTATGGTCGTGCCGCCGGTCATCGCCTGTCTGTGGATTGCCGTATTCGGCGGAACCGCGCTCTGGTATGATCTGCATGAGAATACCGGGATTGCAGCCGCCGTTAATGCGGATGTCACTTCGGCATTGTTCCAGCTGTTTAATCAGCTGCCCTTATCCTCCGTGATGAACGTGCTGGCGATCATTCTGATTCTGACGTTTCTGGTGACATCCGCAGATTCAGCGACGTATATATTGTCCAGCATGACGACTTACGGCAGCCTGAACCCTTCCCTGATGGTCAAAATCGTATGGGGAACGCTAATGGCCGGCATTGCTGGCGTGCTGCTGTACGCCGGGGGATTAGAGGCGCTTCAGACCGCCTCCCTGATCGCGGCGCTGCCGTTTACGGTGCTTCTGCTGCTGCTGATCGTCGCGGTGGTGAGGCTTATGGCGCATGAGCCGCTGCCCGTACGAAAGGCTGATCTCAAACGATTCCGACGTTTGGAGGAAGCGGCGAATAAGGGGAGAAAGTAACGTATGAATAATGCCTGAATGAATAAAGCCCTGATGACACGTGAAATGTCTTCAGGGCTCTTTACAATTCAGGGATAGGCTAAAGCTTTTCCAATTTAGGGTTAGGCACGATTAACTGCGCTTTAACAGCAAGTAGACGAAATACGGTGCGCCGATAATGGCGACCATGATGCCGGCCGCAATGCCATCAGGGTCCACGATGTTGCGCCCGATCGTATCGGCCAGCAGCAGGAGCCATCCTCCGATCAGGACCGCAATCGGAATGTACAGCTGATTGCGGGGGCCGACCAGCGCTTTGGCAATATGAGGGCCCATCAGACCGATGAACGTGATGCCGCCGGTGACGGATACGGCGGAACCTGCCAGTGCTACGGCGGCCAAGAGCAGTACGATCCGCTCCCGCTCAATGGACACGCCGACGCCGATGCCGACCGGATCGCTGAGTCCAAGCAGATTCATGCGCTGCGCTTTATACAGCGTGAACGGAACGAGGACGATCAGCCATGGCAGCAGGGCAAGAATGAACGGCCAGTCCGTGCCCCAGATGCCGCCGGCCAGCCATTTGGCGATAAAGTCGACCTTCTCCCGTTCCGCCGACGAGGTGAGCACGATCATGACGCCGGAGAGAGCCATAGAGAAGCCGACACCGGTGAGCACCAGCTTGACGGGCTGAAGACCTTCGCCTTTCTTGTACGCGAACAAGTAGATGAATGCCGCGGTCAGTACGGCCCCTATAAAGGCGGCGATGGGCAGCATGTAAATAAAGGAGCCGGCCTCGATCGGGAAGAACAGAAAGAACACGGCCACGCCGACACCGGCACCCGAGTTGATTCCAATGATGCCGGGGTCCGCCAGGTCGTTGCGCGTGATGTTCTGCAGGATGGCGCCCGACAGAGCCAAGGCCATTCCGGCCAGCAGGGTGATCAACATGCGCGGCAGACGCACCGAGAAAATAATGAACTCTTCCTTGAAGCTTCCTTGTCCAAGCAGGGTCGGAATAATCCGGTCATAGCTGACCGAAGAATACCCCAGCCCTAAACCTGCCAGGATGGTGCCCACGGTCAGGATGAACAGGATGAGAAACGTAATTCGCTGCTTTTTCACTAATGATGGATGGATCATGCCATTCCTCGCCCTCCTTTACGCACGATAAACAGGAAGAAGGGCAGGCCCATGACCGCAATCAGCGCGGCCACCGGTGTCTCGTACGGGGCATTCAGCGTCCGGCCAACGGTATCGGCAAACAGCATGAACACCGCACCGGCCGTAGCCGACATCGGGATAACATGGCGATAATCGGTGCCGACGATCCCCCGGACGATATGGGGCACCATTAAGCCGAGGAAGGCAAGATTGCCCACCAGGGCCACGGATGTGCCCGCCAGCAGTATAATGACCACGAATAGGACGAATTTGATGACCGCGATATTTTGTCCGAGCCCGGTCGCCACCTCTTCGCTCAGGCTGAGAATGGTCAGCTGTCTCGACAAGAGGATCGCAATCAGGATTCCGACCAGAATGAACGGGAAGATCGTCTGAAGCTGCCCCCAAGACGTTCCGATGACGCCGCCTGCGGTCCACATGGAGATATCCTTCGATATTTTAAAATAGATCCCGATCCCTTCGGCGATGGCGTACAGAAAGGCCGAAACCGCGGAGCCTGCAAGCACCATCTGGAGCGGCGAGAAGCTGCCTTTGCGCATCGCGCCGATGCCGAACACCATGATGGTTCCCACGGCCGCCCCGATAAAGCAGGCCACCATAATGCCGAAATAATTGGCCGCAGGGATAAAGGCCATCGTGAATGCGAGCGCCGCATTGGCGCCGCTGGTGAGGCCCAAGAGGCCCGGATCCGCCAGCGGGTTGCGCGTAAGGCCCTGCATGATCGCGCCGGAAACCGCCAGCGCGGATCCGACCAGGATGGCTGCAATCTCGCGGGGGAGACGGATATCTCTCAGGACGGACAATTTCTCGCCTTCGGCCTTCGTGGCCAAGGCGAGCCACACGTCCTTAATGCTGGTCTCCGCCGCTCCGAATACCATCGCAATGACGAACATGGCCGCAAAGGCGATGAGACCGGCAATAAGCTTGACGGAGAAAGGGATGGATCGCTGAGTAGGCTTAGTCATGGAATCATCTTTCCTTAAGTTTGGATGATGGGCAGTTTACTTCTTGCCCAAGAAATGCTCGGTAATAAACTCAAGCTGGTATTCGAGTGTGGTTGCATCGTTGAAATAGATCCGGTTCCCGTCCGCTTCGAATACGCGGCCGCTCTTGACGGCAGGGATCTGCTTATACGTATCGGTTTGCTGGAAGGAGGTATCCGCATCGTTGAACTTACTGAGAATGATATAGTCGCCGGCAAATTCCGGCAGCACCTCGGTCGAAATGGCGTAGTAGCCTTCCTTCAGCGCGGTTTCCTTTACTTTCTCAGGCATCTTCAGCTTCATGGCCTGATACAAAATCTCAGTCCCGCGGCCCCAGTTGTTTCCGTATACATAGAGCTGCTTCTCGAAGCTTTCGATTACGGATACGGTCGCGTCCTCACCGATCTTGGCGCGAATTTCTTCACCGGCCTTCTCAGCACGCTGTTTAAAATCGTTGATCCAGGCTTGGGCTTCCTTCTCTTTATTCACGAGCTTGCCGATTTCAAGATGCTGGGTAAGGTAATCGACTTTGCCGTACGTGAACGTAACGGTAGGAGCGATTTCTTTCAATTTATCGACGTTCTTGATCGTCGATAGTCCGATAATGAGATCCGGGTTCAGTTCAATGATCTTCTCCAGATTCTCATCGGATACCTCTTCGGCATCCTTAAGCTTGTCGGCAAACGCTGGATTTAACTTGGACCAGGAATCGACGCCGACCATATTGACGCCAAGATGGATCAGGTCCCCGGCAAAGGTGGAAAGCACGATAACACGCTGCGGATTTGCGGGTACCTCGACCGGTCCGTTCTCGGACTGGTATGTAATCGTGCCGGAGGCACTGTCTTTGTCATTGGCTGCTGGGGCTTCCGGCGCAGCGGCTCCACTTCCGTTGCTTCCGGTCTCCTTCGGCTGGCTGCTGCAAGCGCTAAGAATGAACAGCAGCGCGATAAACGGGATGATCAGCTTCCTCAAGTTCAGGCTTTGCTTCCAATTCGGGTTCATGTTCTTGCTCTCCTCTTAATAGATTGTATGTGATGCATAACGGTTTGCCGGTGCGGGGGTCACGTCCGATCTCCGCATCAATGTTAAATACCTTCTTCAGCACCTCGCGCGAAATAACGTTCTCGGGATCACCGGCCTGAATAACGCTTCCGTCCTTCATAGCGATGATGTAATCGGCGAATCTGGCCGCTTGGTTCAGATCATGGAGTACCATTACAATGGTGCGCTCCTGCATGACGTTCAGCTGCTCAAGCAGCTCCAGAATCTCAAGCTGGTGAGCCATATCCAGGTAGGTGGTCGGTTCGTCGAGGAAGATCATCTCGGTCTCTTGAGCGAGTGCCATCGCGATCCATACCCGCTGCCGCTGGCCGCCGGACAAGGCATCCACGGAGCGATATTTATAATCCTGGGTTCCGGTGACGGAAAGCGCCCAGTCAATAACCTCCATATCCTGCTTCGTTAAACGTCCGAACCCTCGCTGATGGGGATAGCGTCCATAGGACACCAGCTCACCTACCGTCAATCCGCCCGGCCCCTCCGGGGTTTGGGGGAGAATGGCCAGCTTCTTGGCCAGCTCCTTTGTATTGATGCGGGCAATTTCCTGACCATCGATAATGGCCGCCCCGGATTGATACGGGATAATGCGCGTCATCGCCTTCAGCAGCGTGGATTTGCCGCAGCCGTTCGGACCGATGATCGTCGTAATTTTTTTATCAGGGATATCGACATTCAGCCGGTCTAATATGACGTTCTCGCCGTAACCGACCGTTAATCGATCTGTACAAAGACGAATCATATAGGTTCACCTCCTGGGGAAAGTTCGCTTTTAAACGATAATGATTCTCAATATCAGCCATAATATAATATGGAGACCTCTCTTTGTCAATAAGTATCTTCATGGAATATTTAAATAATTTTCATGCACACAACACTATTGTTCAATATATAGCTCAAATCCGAATGGAATTACTATATGTAGATAAAATCGCAAAAAAACGAAAAAAATAAAATCTGCGATTGTAAAATAAATGAAGGCAACGTATACTAAATGATAATGATAATCATTTACGTCCAAGTATAGGTTATGGACATAACCTTTGTACCGATATATCCCGGAGGTGTAATTCGTGGCAGGGAACGAAATTTTTGATGTGACGGTTATTGGCGGCGGGCCGGCTGGCTTATATTCGGCTTTCTACAGCGGGCTTCGCGGAATGAAGACCAAGATTATTGAATATCAGCCGGTACTGGGCGGGAAGGTTCACGTCTATCCGGAAAAAATGATATGGGATGTCGGAGGCCAGACTCCGATTACCGGCGCCAAGCTGATCGAGCAGATGGTTCAGCAGGGCCTGACCTTCAGTCCGGAAGTGCTGCTGAATGAGAAGGTGGAATCCATTTCCCGTAACGAGGAAGGAATCTTCGAATTACATACCGCGAATTCCGGCACCCACCTCTCGAGAACGGTCATCGTTGCCGTTGGCGGGGGCATTCTCAATCCGCAGAAGCTGCAGATTGAAGGAGCCGAGCGGTTCGAGGTGTCGAACCTCAACTATACCGTCAAATCGCTGCAGCATTTCAAGGATAAGACCGTGATTATATCCGGCGGCGGCAACTCCGCCATCGACTGGGCGAATGAACTCGAGCCGGTCGCGAAGAAGGTATACCTGGCATACCGGAAGGAAGAGCTGAGCGGCCACGAGGCCCAGGTCGATCAGCTGCTGAACAGCTCGGCCAGCTGCTTCTTCCATACGCAGATTACGAAGCTGATCGCTTCGGAGAACCACGAGACCATCGAGCGGGTGGAGCTCACGAACACCAAGACCGGTGAGATAAACGTCATTGAGGTCGACGAGGTCATTATCAACCACGGCTATGAACGCGACATTTCCCTGCTTGAGAACAGCAGGCTTGGGATCGAACGCGTGGACGATTATTATATTGCCGGGAACGGACACTGCCAATCCTCCGTGCCCGGACTGTATGCCGCAGGGGATATCCTGCATTACGACGGGAAGCTGCATCTGATTGCCGGCGCGTTCCAGGATGCGGCCAATGCGGTCAACAGCGCCAAGCGCTTTATCGAGCCGGAAGCGCACCGCAGCGCGATGGTATCGTCGCATAACGAGGTGTTCAAGGAGCGCAACCGCGAGCTCGTGAAGCAGATGATTAAATAGCGGCAGCTGCATGGCAATGATGAAAGAGGGATCCAGCGAATGGATCCCTCTTCGTTATGCCTTGCTTACGATGCCGGATGTGATCAGCGGCCCGTAATTAATCAGCTGCGTCATCAGAGCGCCCATCTCTTCTGCGGACAGATTCATCCCCGACTCGATCCAGTGGATGACCAGCCCGATATTGGCCGAGGTCATGTAGGCAATCAGATAGTCGCTTGGAATCCGGCTATTCTGTGCTGCCATTCGAAAGGCCTGCTTGTCGTACATATTCTCGGTCATGAACTGCCGGAATTGACGCACGAAAGACATATCCCCGTTAGGCCCGAGGACGGCTTTGATAAAGTCGCCGTGTTTGATGAGCACCTCGAATATTTGAATGGAGGGCGGATATGGCTCGCCTTTCTCCGCATAAATCCTGGTATCCCTCGGGTCGATTTCCAGGACGATGCTACGGATCTCCGCAATCACTTCTTCCTTCAACTTCTCAAGCATGTCCGGCACGTCCCTGTAGTGAAGATAGAACGTCCCCCGGTTAATATCCGCGCGGCTCGTTATGTCCGTCACGGTGATGGCGTTAACGGACTTCTCCTGCATAAGCTCAAACAACGTTTTGCGCAGCAGCTGATTCGTGCGAATCTGCCTGCGGTCCGTTTTTCTAGGCAAAGCGTGTCCCCCTAACCGATGATTTTATCCATTTTAATGAACACCAAGCTTGTTCATGATGAGTAATGAACACTCGGAATAAAGCTGATGATTGAACAACATTCTTTCCTCATTATAATTAACGGTGTGATCATTAATCAACACAATGTTCATTATAATAGGGAGTGGTGGATATGGTTTTTTTTAAGCAAAAAATGCTATGGATTGGCGCTTTGGCAGTCCTTCTGGCGTTGACGGTTTTCGGCGTTGCCATGATGGGCTCGATCGTAGGCGCAAAGCCAAAATCTCTGCCAGTGGCGCTGGTCGTGCTGGATCAGCCTGCAGCGCTTCCGAACGGGGAGACGCTTGCTGTGGGTGAGAAGATGAAGGGAATGCTGGAGCAAAACACGCAGCTGCCCGTTCGGTGGGAGATCGTAGCTTCGGAGGCGGAAGCTAGGGAAGGGATGGATGCACAGCAATATTACGGAGCGTTGGTGCTTCCGGAGAATCTCAGCTCAGGCATGCTGACCCTTCAGTCTCCGGCTCCCAACCCGGCTGTCATTCACATACTGGTAAACGAGGGGATGAATGCCCAAGCGTCCGCCGTGGTCAAGCAAATGCTTGGGCAGGTGCTCAAGATGGCGGGGTCGCAGCTATCCATGCAGGCGTTGGACATGATCGGTTCCCGGACGGAGGTGCTGCCAGTGGCAACGGCTCAAGCGCTGCTAACCCCATTTGTGGTTCAAGAGGAGATGCTCCACCCGGTCGGAGCTAATCACGCAAGCGGCAATGCGCCGGGACTGCTGACGCAAATTCTATGGATCGGCTGCCTGATTATTAGCTTGTCCTTGTTCCAGGCGCTGCAGAGAACGACAGCTGATGGCAGCACCAGGGGAATTGCCATCTTGCTGCAAGGGGCTTCCGGTCTGCTGTTGGTTGGTCTGGCCTCCGGTTTCCTGGTGTGGATGGCTTCCTCCTGGTACGGCATGGAGCTTGCGAACGGGGGCGGCGTTTGGCTGATGCTGTGGCTGGCCGGGTCTGCCTTTTTCCTCCTGCAGTCCACTCTGCTTAACTGGATGGGACTTCCGGCTATGGGGATCCTGGTGCTCCTGATGTTCTTCTCGATGCCGCTTCTCAATATGGCGCCGGAGTTTCTGCCGCAGGCCACGCAGGATTGGTTGTACTCGTGGACCCCTCTTCGGTTTGCCGCATCGGCGCTCCGGGATGTCATGTATTTTGACGGATCGGCATCCGCAACGGCAAATCATACGGTACTATGGGCTATCGCCGGCGGTTTCTTGGTATTGCTCTTAGCTTCGATGGTGAAGAAGGGGAGACGCTCGGATAAAGGAAAGTCGGTTGCGGCATCGTAACATAAGCGGATGAGCGCTCGAGATAGCACATGGAAAAGGAAACTATACGATGGATTACTGGATTACGGAGTGGTCCTTCATAAGAGGTTATGGACGGGGATAAGTACGATGTAACGGTTGAATGATGCAGGGCGCCCCTTGATCTCAATCCTAAAAGCAGGATGCCGATATCAAGGGGACGCCCTGCGGTGCTTTCAGAACGTGACAAATCCCATCGCTTTCTTCGCGGCAAGCAGCGTCTGGCCGGCAATTTCGGAAGCACGCTTCGCACCGTCCGACAGGATCAGATCAAGCTCGGCGGAATTCACGATGCGGCGGAATCTCTCCTGGATCGGCTGCAGCTTATCAATGACCACTTCGGCCAGTTCTTTCTTGAACGTGCCGTATCCCTGGCCTTCATACCGCTTTTCGATGACAGGGATTTCCTCCTCGGAAAATATGGAATACATCTCGATCAGATTGCTGACCGCCGGCTTCTGCTCCCAGTCGTACCGAACCTGTCCGTCCGAGTCGGTTACGGCTTTGGAGAACTTCTTGCGGATATCCTCCGGCGTATCCATCATGTGGACACAGCTGTTTCTGTTCGGATTGCTCTTGCTCATTTTCTTGGACGGATCGTCAAGACCCATAATGCGGGAGCCAATATCCTGAATAATCGGCTCAGGCATCGTAAACGTGCGGCCATACCGGTTATTGAACCGATCGGCCAGATCGCGGGTCAGCTCCAGATGCTGCTTCTGGTCATCGCCGACAGGCACATGCGTTGCCTGATAGAGCAGCACATCGGCAGCCATCAGGACCGGGTACGTGAACAGGGCGGAGCTAACCGTATCCTGTCCGGCGGATTTCTCCTTGAACTGGGTCATCCGCTTTAATTCCCCGAAATGCGCCTGCGTCTCCAGCAACCAGCCCAGCTGGGCGTGTTCAGGGACCTGCGATTGCAGAAAAATCGTTGCTTTGTCGGGATCGATCCCCGATGCGATATACAGCGCGGCAATGTCCCGCGAGCGCTGGTGCAGCTCCTTGGGATCCTGATAGACGGTCACTGCATGCAGATCCGGCACAAAGAAATAGGAGTCATACTCATGCTGCAGCTTCACATATTGACGGAGCGCGCCTCCATACCCGCCAATATTCAAATCCCCGCTTGGCTTGATGCCTGATAATAATCGTTTCATCACACACCTCCTGATCGTTTGCGAACAACACAAAAACACCTCATCCCTCTATGGGACGAAGTGTAACTCCGCGGTACCACCCGAATTCGACCGTACAGCCGCTCTTAACCATGACACGGGAGGAATGGGGAAGGGGAACTACGCCATTCTTCCTGTCATATCTCCCATGATAACGGAGGAGAGCCGTCAAGGCCTACTGCCCCGGCATTAGCCGAAGGTTCGGGTTGAAGCGAGAAGATCCATTCACTTATTCCGGGGTACCGGGCCTCGCACCATTCGCCGGTTCGCTTGGACCTCGAAAGATAAGCTACTATTTCTTCTCCTAGCCGTGTGGTATGTTGTTCTTGAAATCATCTGTGCAGCTCTTTTTCGAATGAGAAGAGAGAACAAGATGATTTGATGAGTATCATCACACAGGTGTTAGGCGAATGTCAAGAGTGTGAGGAGGATTCATGTTGAAGGATCAGGATACGGCGATTCTCGCTGATGGATTAACCATACTGTCGCAGTGCAGACGGGAAACGGGGGATATTTGGCAGGCCCATTACGGAGCGGCCTCGATTGCGGGTTATTTTTTTGCAAAGGCAAACCGGTTGACCGGGAAGGTCGAAGAGGCCGTGGCGGTGGAGAATCGGAGGATTGGAACCGGGTTTCGGAAGCGCCGGCGAAGGCGATGGAGAATTTCCGGTCGATTATCCATCCGGTTCAGACGATAATTTCTTGAAGAGAGGTAACCTTTTTCACACAGATCGGCACTTAAGGGATAGAGACACCGGGAAAGGAGGGTTAGATGAACGTGTTTCAGTGGATTGAGGAAGCCCGGCAGGGCAGTGCGGAGGCTCAGGAAAGCCTGGTCCGGCATTATACCGGAATGGCGCTGGCCGTAGCCTACGATAAATTGCAGGATCCCCACTCGGCGGAGGATGCCGTGCAGGAGGCCTTTACGGAGGCTTTTGCAAATCTGCATAAGCTGCAGGATCCCCGGCGTTTTCCCGGATGGTTCAAAGTGATCGTTGAACGGCAGTGCTACAGGGACCTGCGCCGCAAGCAGCTTCATGCGTTACCGCTGCATGAGATGGAAGTTCCGGCTTCCGACCAGCGGAGCCTGGAGACGGTTGTGGAAAAAAAAGAACTGATCGGCCAGCTGCATGCCACGATTGGGGGGTTGCCGCCAGGCCTGCGGATCGCAGTCCAGCTCTATTATTTTCAAGGCTACAGCCTGCAGGAGATTTCGCAATATCTGGGCATATCCCTGGCAGCTTTGAAGAAGCGGCTCTTTGATGCCCGGCGGAAGCTGAAGAACACGCTTCATGTAGCCGACTTTGTATCGGTGTTCACCGATCTATATGAGGGAGGCAGGCGTATGCTGCATATTGTCAACGGAGATTCAGTGGGGGATAAGCTGAAGCAAGGGAACATTCAAGGGGATATCCTGGTGTGGAGAGAGCTTTATTCGTTTGGCCCGGTCTTTCCGAAGATGGACGAGCCGGATTATCGCAGAACGAGAGCTCGCTATTTGGAGCAAACGCTCGGGATTCCGCAGAAGGAATATATCGAGACCTGCGAGTTGCAGGAGAAGAAGCTTCAGGATTATCAAAAATATGATGAAGTCGTGCTCTGGTTTGAGCATGACCTGTTTGACCAGACCATGCTGGCCTATTTGCTGCATTGGTTTAAGGAGAAGTCATTGGGAAGTACGAAGCTGAGCCTGCTGTGCATTGGCGCCTATCCGGGCATTGAGCTTTTTCGCGGATTGGGGCAGCTCAGCACGGAGCAGCTCGAGACTTTATCGGGCACATGGCACGCGATTGGAGAAGACGAGCTTGCGCTCGGCAGCATGTTGTGGGAAGCCTATACCTCGGATCGGCCAGAGAAACATCAGCGCATGCTGGAGGTGGATTCCTCGGCACTGCCTTTTGCAAGGGATGCATTCGAGGCCCATCTTGCCCGGCTGCCCTGGGTGGGCAATGGGCTCGGAATCATCGAGCAGACGACGTTAGAGGCTGTAGCGGATGGAGTTCATCAGCCGTATGAGTTGTTCCGAAGGGTAGGAGACCAGCTCCATATGCTCGGCATGGGGGACCTGGAATTCTGGTATTACCTCGCGAGGATGACGGAGGGAGCGGCCCCCTTGCTGGTTATTGACGGCACAGCGCCGTTTCCGGACTTCAAACTGGCTGTACCCCATTTCCAAGATCGGGTGCTGCAAGTGACGAGTTTGGGGCATGAGGTACTAGCCGGCAAGACCGACTATGCTGGCAACGGAACGATCGATAAATGGGTAGGAGGCTTGCAGGTTCGAGGGAAGAATCCGTCATGGCGCTGGGACCCGGAGCGAAAGTCGGTTGTGCGGATGGGCGAATCCGATGGAACAACGAATTGAGGGGAAAGAGCGACCTTGATTGGGCAGCATATTAACGGATCCAATTAACAGCAGAATATAGCATAAGGGCTATCCTTCTTGGCGTTACTGCCGAGCAAGAATAGCCCTTCTTCACAGTTACAGATGAGAACCGCCGGTTGCGTCAACCATTTGTCCCGTTACCCAGCGCCCGTCGCTTGATGCCAGAAACGCTACGACATCCGCAATATCGGATGGCTGGCCGATTCGGCCAAGCGCGGACATCTCCGCGGCATGCTGCTGTCCTTCCGGCGTATGCAGCCAGGATGCATTCACGTCGGTGTCCACAATCCCTGGAAGCACCGCGTTCACCGTAATTCCGCGCGGTCCCAGCAGCTTGGCAAGATGCAAGGTAAACGTATTGACCGCTCCCTTTGTGATGTTGTAGGCCATAATATGCGGATAGGCGATCCGCGTCACGCCGGAGGAAATGTTGACGATGCGGCCGCCGTCGCGCAGGAGCGGGAGGGCCTGTTGGACGAGGAAGAACGGAGCCTTCACATTAACGGCAAGGAGCTCGTCAAGGCCCTCCTCGGTCGTCTCTTCGAAGGTGCTTGAGGTTCCGATGCCTGCATTATTCACCAGAATATCGAAACGGGTGTCTCCCGTGATGCGAAGCAGCTCCTCTTCCAGTGAATGAATAAGCCCTTTGGCTCCGTCTACCGATTTCAGGTTGGCGCCTAAGGCGACAGCCCGCCCGCCCTGATTCTGAATGGTCTGGACAACCTCCTCCGCTGCATCCCTGCGCGTTCCGTAATGAACAGCGACCAGTGCCCCTTCTTCCGCGAGCCGAAGCGCAATTCCTTTGCCGATTCCTCGGCTTCCGCCTGTAACCAATGCAATTTTGTCTTCCAAACGTTTCATGAAAACCCCACTCCTCTTGTTTGATTTAAAGCTACTGTACACTCTCCTGTTAAGGGGAGAGTCAAGAGGGGAAGTTAGAATCTTTTTCGAAAGTTATTTTATGAACAAAACAGACATGCGCGATTACTGCTGCTGCGAGCACGTATGGAGGCAAAAGGAGGCTCGCTCTAGGCGTTAGTTATAGTCTGAATCACCGCCCCCGGCAGGGTCTCCGGCATTCTATCACGATATGGAAGGGTCATACTCCGCATTACCTAGCAAGGGAATAAGCAATTCGGCAGGGCGCTTCCTGCCGTAAATATCTTTATCCGAAGTGAGATAGATTTCGCGGATCGGCTCCCGGTCCGATTGAACGAGTCTTTGGGACGAAATCCATGCCTTGAGCTCGGGTATGACGGGACAGCTATAGCCGTACGGATCACAATGATGGAGAAGAGAGGCGGCAGTTTGCAGCTCCGGCAGGACATACACACGCACCCGGTCATTGGAAGGTATGTCCCTGGTTATGGGGAGGGCGACCTCCATGTCTGCCACATCGGCATTCCCGCCTGCCTCGTCATGCCAAAGGATGATAAGCTGTCCGGCTTCCTCTTCGCCTTGAAGAGCGGCATATTTCGTAATTTCATCGAGCAGGAGGCATAGCTGGCTGCGAGGGATTTGGTCACGAATCGAAGCAACGCGCTGAGACGGGACCTTCCGGGTTCGGAAGGATTCCGCGGGATTCCCCGTCCCGATGTGCTCCAGGCGGGACATTCTGCTATTGACCTCATCCAGCTGCAGCTGGAGACTTTGCACCGTCTCCTGAAGCTCCTTCATTTTCTCGGAAAGCCTGTCTCTAACGGCATCGGCTCTTATATTGTCTTCCAAAAACGGCCTGAGCTGTTCCAATGTAAACCCCTGATCTTTGTAGGCGGCAATCCGCTTGACGGTCAGAAGCTGCTCCTCGGCGTAATAACGGTATCCGCTTTGTTCATCCACGTGGGCCGGCTTGAGCAGGCCCAGCTCGTCATAATAGCGCAGTGCTTTGATGGACAGTCCGCTGACCTTGGCAAAAGCGCTGATCTTCATCATCCAATATGCCGCCTCCTTGCGATGTAGGTTTTTTAACCGTGTGGATAAAGATATCATATCCCGCTATTCAGCGGACGTAAATGGCCCGGTTTCAGTGGAATCAGGCATATCTGATTGAATGTCCGCGACAAAATCTTAAACTTCTAGTTTCAACGCAGAGCGGGAAGTATAAGGATAGGTAGACGAAGAAGCAGGGAGGGAACCCCTCATGAGCAAATGGAAGAATACATCACAGGGCAGCCGGTATGCGGGAATCAGCATTTTATTGGGAGGAGCGTTGTTTGTTACAGCTACGCTGATGCACCCGCCGGCTACGGATCCGTGGACGGGGCATCATGTCATATCGATGATTCCGGACATGCTGACCTATTGGCAGTGGGATCACAGCCTGATGCTGGCGGCCATATTATTGTGGCTGGGAGGACTGTCGCTCGGGGAGGCCGTGGCCGGCAGAAGCCCGGCTGCGATGCTGGCTTCCCGCTTGTTCATTGCGGCGATCACGATATGGGTGCTCGTACTTGCGATGGAGTTAACCGTTCTTCCGGTCCTGGCCAAGGAGTGGGGTTCGGTACAAGACCCTGGGACAGCCGCCTTGGGTGTGGGATTATTTGCTTTCGGCATTATGGCAGGCGACTTTGCCATGATGCTGGCCTGGATCGGAGTAAGCCTGCTTGGCCTAGCATTGCTCGCTGAAGGCAATATGAAGCCCGTCTTGGCATGGATTGGCATAGCGGCAGGAGTGTGGGGAGCGATTGGAATACCTGCGGCACTGCTGCTTCCGAAATTAAGTGTGATCATCTACCCGGTCACCGCAGGCCCTGTGTTTATATGGACGATACTTTTCGGGATTTACATGATCACCCGGCGGCATCTACAAAAAAAAACAGGAGACCTATAGGCCTCAGGCCTGCGGGTTTCCTGTTTTTTTGCGAATCGGCACGAGGGTCCAATAGGTCCCGCACCGCCACAACCATTCCAGAGGTCCGTATTGGAACCAACGCATCCACAGGTTGCTGATGTTGATCTGGAAGACCACAATCCCTAGGGAAACGAGCGAGGAGACGACATACGTGCTCGGGGATACGTTCCAGATCATGCGCTGAATTCCTACCAAAAAGACCGTTTGGCCAATGTAATTGGTAAGCGCCATCCGGCCGTATGCCTGTAAGGGCCGCAGCATCTTGGCACCTATGCGGGTATGCCCAAGCATTAAGAGCGAGCTTAGATAAAATAAGGATACGATAGGGCCCGTCACTACCCCGATGTGTGCCAGCGTGAAGGCTGCTTCCATGGCGTGTGATGGCGATTCGCCTTCCAGCGTAAATAGAAACGGGGGCATCGGCCCGGGAGGCGCTGTCACCCACATGGCTCCAATCGCGATGACGGTTCCGATCAATGAAAGCAGCCAAACCAGGCGCAGCTTACTCAATCGTACACCCTTGCTGATCGCTTCGTGTAATCGGAATTGGCCCGCGGCTAGCCCCAACAGGATCAGAAACGGGATGGTGAGCAGCTTGATTCCCATGACGGCCGCAACTGTAAACCCGACCGCTCCAATGCCAAGATTAACTCTCCTTGGCGCCCAATAGAGGGGAAGCAGAAGCAGACCGACAATCGCATAATGAAATAGGGCCTCCCCCGATTGATACTGTTGATGTATGAAGCCGATCAGCAGCAAAATCACCAACCGGCGGATATACAGCCAGAGCCTTGGCTTTCCTCCTGCTACAGCGCTTCGGGATAGGAACAAGAAGAACCCCAGGCCGAACAGGAATGTGAAGATGGTGTAGAATCGGGCCTCCACGAAAAAGTTAAGCTAGCGCTGCAGCCAAACATCCGCCGCGGTCTCCGGCGTGGCGATCAGCCAAAGCGCCAATACATTAACAAACGGCAGACCAAGCAGCGCAAAACCCCTTAACTGGTCTAAAACGTGCAATCGTCCCGTTCCAGTGGCAGGCTGGCGTTTCATCACGGTCTCATTTTTTACTGTAGCCATTGAGTTACACCATCATCCTATTCACAGACTTGATGTAACGGGCTCGGGCGATCAGGAAATAGATCGACTGGGCAGCCAGGAATGCCGATGAAGCCGCCAATACAGGACCTCTTACATAAGGAGAATCCAGGTATGCAAGAACCGGACCGAGCACAACCAAGGACTGCACGGCTGCAACCAGGATCGGGATAAGGAACAGCACGGCAATCTGAATCGTTGCGGAGATGTTCATCTCCCGGGCGCTGAGTCCGATCTTGGACAGGGAACGGTACATCGCTTGGTCAGCCGAAAGCTCCGTGTGCAATTTGAAATACAGGAAGCTCGCGGATGAGATCGAGAAGATCAAGGCGACAAACACCCCGATAAAGCTGAATAACGAAAATCCTTGTTTATTGACATAATAGTTCTCCGCTCTGGATTCTATATAACCTTCACTGATTGCACTTCCGTTCCATTCCGACAGCTTCAGGCCGAGCTTGGTTTCAGGATCGTCCTTCTGGGGGAGCCCTGGGGAATCGGGAAGAATAAACGGATACGTGTGATTCACGCTGATTTCATATTCTTGATTTCCGCCCCGCAGCTCTTCAAATACAGTGTCCGTAACGACCAGCAATCTGCCGCTATATACAAAAGCCGCAATCCGGTCTGTGCGGTTCTCCAAACTGAAAGAGTAGGGCTGACCGGATAAATCGATATCCGCTTCCGTTAGCTTCCCCTTACTCTTCTTCGCTGCATTCGGGGTTTCCGTCAATAAGGCTTCATTCTGGCCGAGCGTTCCGGACGGCTTGGTCTTTATGATGGCAGCCAAACGGTCGTATTGGGATTGCGGCATGATGTGTAAGGAGTTCTCCCCATTCGCTGATACGTGATAGTAGATGGTTTCGACCTCCGCCCGTTTATACTCCAGCCCTTCTGCCTGCAGAAGATTTTCAATCAGGGCCAGTTCTTTCTGCGTTTTCGACTCGTCGGCGATATAGCTGTAGCTGTAACTAAGCGCATACGGGTTATCCAAATATACCGATCGTATCGATTGCTGCATGGCCAGCACGAAGCCGGTGCTCATGGAAGCCAGAGCCACGACGACCGTGACCAGAAACAGCATGCGGGCATTGTCCTTGATCTTGTAACTCATTTCGGATATCCATAGCAGGTTCGTCCCTCTCCAAGTGGTCCTGCGATTTCGCTGCAGCATGCGAACGACCCAGACGGATAGCTGGGAGTAGAAGAAATAAGTGCCCATGATGCCGGTAACCGCAGCAATCATCAGTCCTATAGGATCTAGCTCCTTGACGCGAAGGACGGTAAAGCCGATGGTCAGCAGGATCAGGCCCAAGAGGGCCAGGAACATATTGGCTTTCGGTTCGGTCTTCGGTTTGCTGGTGCCTTTGAGAAGCTCCAAAACTTGGTTCTTCCGGATAAACAGCAAGGTGAAGAGCGAAATGACGAGAAACAGGGCGGCGAACGCACCGGCGGTCAGCAGAATCGCTTTGACCGGCCAATAGAAGGGCAGCTCGTCCATATCAATTACTTTAGTGCTGATGAGCAAGAACACCTTCGATAACAGCATTCCGCTGGCAATGCCCGTTACAATGGCGATAGCGCCAATGAGCGTGTTCTCCAGAAAGATCAGCCAATTGATCTGCTTGGCTTCGGCCCCGAGGATCGTAAGAATACCGAACTCCCGGTTCCGCGACTTCAGAAAGACGCTGATCGAATACAGCACGAACAAGAAGGCAAACACATACACGATTACGGTGGCAATCGTCATGCCCGTACGCGTCATGGCGCCCATAGGCGAATTCTCGATGGCCGGATGATAGATGAATACCGCATAGGTAAAGAAGATCATGACCATGAACGAGCTGCTTAAGAGATAGGCAAAATACTGACGTGCATTCCGCCGGACGTTGTTAAACGCGAATTGAGGAAAGTTCACTTGTATTCCCTCCCCAGAACGATAGCGTATCGATGATTTTTTGGAAAAAGGACTGCCGGTTCTCGCCGCGGTGAATTTCGGCGGCAAGCTTGCCGTCCTTAATAAAGACGATGCGATTGCAATAGCTTGCGGCCAAAGGATCGTGCGTCACCAGCATCAATGTGGTACGGTCCCGTTCATTGATCTCGGCGAGCGACTCCATCACAATCCGCGAGGAGTTCGAGTCGAGTGCTCCTGTCGGCTCATCCGCAAGGAGCAGCAGAGGCGAGCCGATAATCGCTCTGGCAATCGCGGTACGCTGCCTTTGGCCCCCTGAAATCTCGTATACGCGTTTATTGAGAATCTCGCGGATGCCAAGCCGCGAAGCGGTTTGCTGCAGCAGCTTCTCCATGTCCTTGAGCGGACGGCGGTCCAGCGTCAGCGGAAGCACGATATTCTCGGCAACCGTTAACGTATCAAGCAGATTGAAATCCTGGAATACGAAGCCGAGCTGTCTCCGGCGGAAGTGGGCAAGCTCGCCTTTTTTCATGGTGTACGGATTCTTCTCCCCGATTTTGACCTCGCCGGAGCTTGGCCGATCGATGGTGGATACCATGTTGAGCAGCGTGGTTTTGCCGCTGCCCGAAGGGCCCATGATGCCGACGAATTCCCCTTCTTCGATGGTGAGGTGAATATCGGTAAGGGCTTGTGTCGCCACTTTGCCCGTATATACTTTGTTTAATGCTGTGACTTCAAGAATAGCCATAAACCCGTAAGCTCCTTTCGGTTCCCTGATTAGTGTAACCTAACTCTATCGCATACTGCCCTGGCCCTGCTATGGATTTAGGTGAAACGGAGCTTACATCTGCCATAAGGTTATGTTCGTATTTTTGTTCGGATGCATGGGATCATGGTTGGAAAAAAGGCCGCCGTCACACAAAAAAGACACATCTAGGCTCGTGATGTGTCTTGGTTTTCGGCTCGGCGCAGCGTCAAGGTGACGGTGGTTCCTTCACCGAGCGTGGATTCCAGTTCTACGGAATGATCAAGCTTATGGGCGATTTCACGAACTAGATAAAGACCCATGCCGGTGGATTCATGGTATTGCCGGCCGCGCTCACCGGTGAAGTAGGGGTGGAACACCCGGTTGATATCCTCCGGTGCGATGCCGATCCCTTCATCGCGTATGTGCAGCTTAACGAATGCTCCTGACGCTTCGGCTGTCAAATGAATCTTCTTGCCGGGGCTGCCCGAGTAGTTCACGGCATTCGTCAGAATCTGACCCAGCATGAACCTGAACCATTTGGCATCCGTATAGACGGAAGTCTGATCATCGATATGGAACACCGGCGAAATGCCTTTGCGTATGAACAGCTTGCGATTCTCGACGACCGATTCGCTTACCGTGTTGCGGAGTCTGATGGCCTCTACCGCGAAATCCTGCTCGAACCGGTCCAGACGGGCGGTGTACAGCACCATTTCCAGGCCTTTGCGTATCCGTTCGAGCTCTTCCCGTATATGCTCGGCAGGTGTTTCACCGACTTCATCGAGGGTAAGCTGAATGACGGACAGCGGGGTCTTCATTTGATGCACCCAGCGGTTCATGAAGGCGAGATGCTGGTCTGTCTGGCTTTGATGCCGGTACAGCTGCTCGCGATATAAACGTTCATAATGGCTGATCCGCTCATGCATCGCTTCCGGCAGGGGCGCTTCACCCAAGGGAGGGTTGGAGAACTCCTCGGAAAGGTCCCCGGAAGAAAGCTCCCGATACATCGTGCGGTGGGAAAGATAGCGGTACGCAAGATAAGCGAGCAGCACGACGCTGCTCAGCAGGATCCCGTACAGCACGATGGCAAAGGGCCTGCCCTCCCCGGCGAGCCAGTACAGAAGGGGGACAAGCAGCATTTGTACGGTAAAGAACAGAATGAGCGGGAGATGCTCCCGCAGAAACAGTCTCATAAGGGCTCCCTGCCGGGCGTAAACCGGTAGCCTGCTCCCCGAACGGTCTCGATGAGGTCACCGGCGTCCAGCTCGCGAAGCTTCCGGCGAACCCGCGTGATATAAACATTTAACGTATTGTCATCAATGAAATGCTGACCCTCCCACATCAGATCCAGCAGCCGTTCACGGCTGACCACGCGGCCTTCCTTCTCCATCAGCATCGTCAGCAGGGCCGCTTCCTTCTGGGTAAGCTCGGCTGACCGGTCTCCATAGACCACCACGAATCGCTCAGGATACAGGATGAGACCGGCGCCTTCGATGGTATGCTCCTCCTCTTGGCCAGCGGCATAGGCGCCGACCGCACGGCGCAGGTGGCTGCGGATTTTGGCCAGCACCAGCTCCATGTCGAACGGCTTCGTAATGTAGTCGTCAGCCCCGTTTTCCAGCGCCATGATTTGATCCATGCCGCTGTCGCGTGCCGAGATGAAAATAATCGGACAGTGGGATTGGGTACGGATTTGCCGGCACCAGTAGAACCCGTCGTATTTCGGCAGATTAACATCCAGCAGCACCAGATCCGGCTTCGTATCCGCAAAAATGTCCGTGACTCGGCTGAAATCATCAATGATGCGTACGTTGTAATCATATTTGGAGATGGCCGATCTTAATTTATCCGCGATGCGTTCATCGTCTTCCACGATCAGAATGGTGTACATCGATTCAACTCCTTTTCACGCAAAAAACCGCCCGCATTCAATATACCATACGCATCGTGCAGATTTCGTAACGTCCGGTCGTACGGGTCCCTGAACCCTTGCCCAGGCCCATGCATAAGATGTAGTCACAAATTAACCAACTGCCTGGAAAGGGCGTGACGGCATATGGGAATTCAACTGACCGCGATTCACTGGGTGTACCTGGCGTTCATCGTGCTGATCTTGACGCTGCTGATCCGGCGCCGAGACACAACGCTGACTTGCGTGACCGGCATCTTTGCGCTCGGCTTGCTGGCGACGGAGACGCTTAGCGGCTCGGTCTCGGGCGTGTTCGATTCGTTCATTTATGCAACGAAAGAGCTGATGGGCACGATCATGATTATATCCATTATCGTGGCAATGAGCAGGGTGCTGATCAAAACCGGGATTAACGAGACGATGGTGGCACCGTTAACGCGCTTTCTCCGCACGCCGGCGATGGCCTATTGGGGGATCGGTCTCATTATGATGATCACCTCCTTCTTCTTCTGGCCTTCGCCTGCCGTGGCGTTAATCGGCGCCGTTCTGCTGCCGGTGGCAATCCGGGTCGGACTTCCAGCCCTCGGGGCTGCGGTAGCCATGAATCTGTTCGGTCATGGTATTGCGCTATCAGGCGACTATATTATCCAGGGAGCACCGAAGCTCACGGCCGATGCGGCAGGGCTGCCTGTAGCCAGTGTCATGGCCGCCAGCGTGCCGCTTGTAATCGTGATGGGAGCCGTGACAACCGTTACCGCGTTTTGGATGATGCGAAGGGATTTGAGAAACGGCACTTGGCGGGACGGTCTCGTCACGATTAAAAGCACGGGAGATGCGCTCACGACCCATTCGGATGAGGAGCATGATACAGCGGCTATATCGCCGGGGATGAAGAAATGGCTGGCGATTGCGATTCTGCTGCTGTTCGCTGCCGATGTTGCGGCGATGTTCTTCCTGAAGCTGCAGGGAGGGGATGCAACCGCCCTCGTTGGCGGCACGGCCGTCCTCATTCTTGGTGCCATTACCCTGGTCGCTCATCGTAACCGGGGACTTGAGAAAGTCACCTCATATTTAATCGAGGGTCTTACGTTCGGCTTCAAGGTATTCGGTCCCGTGATTCCGATCGCAGCTTTCTTCTACCTGGGCGATGCAGCGTTTGCGGAGCTGTTCGGATCCGTTCTGCCATCTGCCTCGCACGGCATCGTGAACGACCTGGGGGTTGCCCTTGCCCATGTGGTGCCGCTCAATGGTGCGGCGGGAGCGGTCACCTTAACGATTACCGGTATCATCACCGGTCTTGACGGCTCCGGCTTCTCCGGGATCTCGCTGGCCGGCTCGGTTGCCCAGCTGTTCGCCGCTGCCATCGGCTCCGGCGCCGAGACGCTGACTGCGCTCGGCCAGGTGGCTGCCATCTGGGTTGGAGGCGGCACGCTGATTCCTTGGGCGCTGATTCCGGCGGCAGCGATTTGCGGCGTCAGCCCGTTCGAGCTGGCCAGACGCAATCTGAAGCCTGTGCTGATCGGTCTTGCGGTCACAACAGCGGTTGCGATGTTCCTCATATAAGTGGTGTCTGGATATCTGCATCACAATTGCAGCAACATTTGCAGGGACATCGTGCTAGGCATATTCTGCGTATTGGCTATGTCGGAAACGTAAATGGGCGCGAGCTTGTCAGCTCCGCGCCCTGCATTTTCAATCCGTGGATGATCCGGCATCCGTTATCTTGATCTTGAACTCATAGGTGATCGGGATGCGGCTAAAGGTATCATCCCACTGATCCTTGATCTTCTTCCACAGCTTTGGGTGCTTAATTCGAAGCTGCTCACCGAATCCTCCAACGTCCGCATGGTAAACATGCTGCATCTTATGGAGCACCTGGTCGATTTGCTTGGAGGCTTGCTTCTCGAACACCTTCTCCATCTCTTTAAGATAGGCCTCGGTGGAGGGGATCTCCGGAAAACTCCAGTCCTCAATTAATCGCCCCTCCGATTCCATCTTAATATGAAAGGAAACCTCGCCATCCTTAACCCTGGGAATGATCTTGCTGCTGGAATCCTCTATTTCATAGGATACCGTATACCCGCCTGGCGCGTAGGCCTTAAGCGCTCCGCCCCGGGCTTCCCCTCTGATCCAGGACAAGCCTTCCACGTCGAACTGGGTTAATTCCCCGATCCACTTCTTGGAGCTGCCTTTAATAATGGCAGCCCCCGAAAACTTGTGTTCCCCTTGCGATGTAACCACATTTTGCAGCAGAAAGCTGGTGCCCGACTGCATGGTGCTGTCCAGCTTGATCAAGGTCACCGGAGGAAGAATTTTGTTGGACCGGCTCCGGTTATCGACGAGTCCCGTCAGATAGAAGGCGGGGACTTCCCCGGGCTCGGTCGAGCTCAATGCCTCGATTGCGGCCCGGTGGCTTACCACGACAAGACAGCTGGGACGTATGGCGTTATCGCGCAGGATGAAATCGAAGATTTGCTCCAGGCTGTACTTTTTTGCCAATTCGGATGCAACGACGATTACCTTGAGATGGTCTCCGATCAGCGGGCGGTCTCTCCGAACCGAGAACTGGCGAAAAATTTGAATCAAGGAATCCCCCGTCAGCTTCTCGTTTAAATAGGCCGAGCTGGACCCTTGCGACCCGCCTGAGCCGCCTTGGCCCTGCCTCTGGCCACGACCTGAGATAGGTGGAACAATCTGTACCGTTGCGGTTAGCACATTCCTCTTAGGGTATGACCCTCCTTGCGTAGCGATATCGCGTTCGAATCGGGATTCGCTGGCGACATCCAGCCCAAGTCCCACAACAATGCTCAAGTCTTCAATTTCCTGGCTGCTCCAGCATCCGGTATTAAGGACGAGCAGCATGGCAGCAGCGATACTCAGCCATTGGCGGACCCGTCTGTTCATTTCGATGTCGCTCCTTTCTTCCGGACTAAGCTGACGAGCAGCAATATCAGCGGGATAACTCCGAACAGAAAGACGGAGGCATATCCGACCGTATCGCCGAGCTTGAAGGCTTCCGTCACGTCTTTAGGAATCATCGCGATGAGGAAGATGACAGGAAGCAATGCAAACACAAAGGGACGGAACTTTTTGTTAAATACTTGCGACCATCCCAGGGATGCCGCATATAGCGTAACGGTATAGGTAGAGAAAATCTGCATAATCCAGATGACGAGCAGGAGGGATTCGAACCTTTCAAAAATCAAGCCCTGCACTTCAAAGCTGCGCATCAGGTCCAATGTCGGCCAGGTTCTCGTCTTTACGCCGTCAATTGACATTCCTCCGATGACCATAACGACGGTAAAGGTATAGATCACGACCGGTACCGAAATGCCGGCAATCACCGCTCTGGTGGCTTTTTTGGGGAATTTCATGAATGCCGTGGCGATAAGCATAATCTCATAACCTGTAAAGGACAGAAGCGTAGGCTTGATCCCCCGTAATACAGGCATAGGGCCGGAGCCAAGCACCGGCCTCAGGTTGTCCATCTCGAATATCGTGCTGCTCAGCATGAGGGCGAGAACCAGAAACACTAGCGTAATCGGCAAAATGATTTCATAGAGACGGGCAATGCAGTTGATGCCGCCAAGCGTCAAATACAGGCCGATCCACATGAAAGGCAGGACGATTGCCCACATGGGTGTATCCTCCAGCAGAAATAATCCCGTCACCTCGGCCAAAATCCTAATCTCAAAAGCGGATATGACAATGAAATATCCGATGACCAGCAGGCTCAAGATGAATGCAATCCATTTCCCCGTAATTTCCGGTACGAACTGAAACCATGTCTTCCCTTGAAACCTTTTGCACAGCAATACTACGATCCAGCCTGCTGCCATAACGATAAGTCCGGACACGATGATCGAGATCCATGCGTCCGGGGTTCGAACCGCGTCTACGGTTGTTCTGGGAAGGGTAAGAATACCGGCTCCAAGCATATAGTTGATCACCATTACAGCTGCCTGTGAAGTGGAGATATTCTCTTTGGAAATCGGATTGGAGCTGCTCATCGTTCTAACCTCTTTTCACTGCATGGATAGTCTTCAGTTTCTGCGATCGCTGTCATTCGGTTTTAACATAGAAGGCCGCTTCTTCATCATTTTGAGCGGAGCTCTTATCATAAAGTCCTTCCACTCGCTTAACTTATAGGGTGTCATAGGACTTACATAAGGGACGCCAAAGCTCTTTAGACGTACCAGATGGCTGCAAATCAGCAGGAAGAACAAGACGACGCCGAACAGTCCCAGCACCGCGGCGCTGAACATCCCGGTGAAACGAAGAATGCGCAGGGTAATCCCGGCGCTGTATACCGGAATGGTAAAGGACGAGATTGCGGTAACGGCAACGACGATCACCAGGAACGGGCTGACGATGCCCGCGTTGACGGCCGCATCGCCGATGATCAGACCGCCGACGATGCCCATCGCAGGTCCGATCGGCTTCGGGAGCCGGATCCCCGCTTCACGTAAGATTTCAATCGAGACCTCCATGATAAGCGCCTCAATGATCGAGGGAAACGGTACCCCTTGCCTTGTCTCGGTAATGGAAAGCGCAAGCTTGGTCGGAATCAAGCCGGGGTGATACGAAATGAAAGAAATATAGAGCGCCGGGGCCAGCAGGGCGAGCATAGCAGCCAGAAACCGCAGCACACGTATAAAAGTGCCCGGCAGCCATCGATCATAGTAATCCTCCGGCGATTGGAGCAGCATGCTGAAGGTAACCGGGAGGATGAGAGCAAATGGAGTACCATCAAGCAGAATGGCAGCTCTCCCTTCCAGCAATCCGGCAATCACCCTGTCCGGTCTTTCGGTGTTCTGCACCTGCTGAAACGGACTAAGCACGTTATCTTCAATGAGCTGCTCAATATATCCCGACTCCATAGGATCATCGATTTCGATCTTCTGAATCCGGGAGGATACTTCTTCAACCAGCTTTGGATCGGCAATGTCCCTCATGTAGGCCAAAACCAGGTCCTTCTTTACACGGTTCCCCACTTCGAACTTCGTCAGGACGAGACTCTCGTTTTGTCCGTGGAGCCGGAGCAGACCCGTATTATCTCCGAGGCGCTCGGTAAAGCCGACACGGGGACCGCGCAGAAGCGCCTCCGAGATCGGGTCCTCAATGCTCCGGCTTTTTCCTTTTGCGGCTCCGATGAGGAATGCGCCCTGCATTCCTTCAACCACCAGCCCGGTTTTTCCGAACAGGACCGATTCCACGAACCTCTCCGTCTCGGTCACAACTTGTACTTCGCTGACCGTCACCACCTGCTCGGTTAAATAGTCTTTCAGCGCGCTGCTTGAATGAAGAATGGCTATTCGATGTTCTTCCGGTATGCCATGATGCATTAGCGGTTTAAGCAGCTGCATATCGACCAGATTAATGTCCGTTAATCCTTCGACGAACAGGAGCGCGGCTCTGACCTTCGTTCCACGAATCGTAATCTCACGAAATCGAACATCCGCTTGATTTCCGATAACGTTACGGATCGCTGTTAGATCTGTATCGTATTTTCCGGTCAAGCGCATATTTTTTAGCGGACTTTCCGTTTTAGGAGGAGAATGCTTGTCCGGCTTCAAAGAAAAGCTGGAGGTTAAGGATTTTCGGATCATCTTGAACATGGGTATGAGCAGGAGAGGGATTATCAAGAGCAGAAAGGCTTGAGCAAAAACAGTCCATTTTGGAATGTAGTATAAAACCGTCGACCACAACAAATATCACCCCCGTAATTCCTCTGATTATCGTCATAAATGAAGATCAAGTGTATTGTTACCCGAGACGGCACGTAGCATTCCGTTTTTTTCATTTTCAGAGAGTAGAGCCCATACGAAAAAAAGGACACCCGAAGGCCATGAATCCGGCCTTGCGAATGTCCCTTGCATCAATTACAAGCGAACCTTTCAGCTTTCTTGCTTGGATAAGGAGAACGGAAGCTCCTCCGGTGTATAGGAACGGTAGCTCGGCGCCAAACCAAGCCGGAAATCCAGGGTCTTTCCTGCCAAGATATCCTCATGCGTTATAAACAGCTTGGTGTATTCCTCGCCCCCGAGCGCCACTTTCGAAACGAAATTGGATTGCGGGTTGTTGTTATCGGTATTTATGCGCATCAGCTTGCCGTTCGGCAGCTCAATGGTGACGCTGTCGAACAGCGGAATGCCGAGCACATATTCATTGCTTCCAGGGCAAACCGGATAGAAGCCCATCGAGCTGAATACGTACCACCCCGACATGCTGCCGTTGTCTTCATCCCCCGGGAAGCCGTCATAGCCGCTGTTGAACAGGTTGCGCATCAGCTGCTTTAGAACCACTTGGGACGAGGCCGGCTGCCCGACATAATTGAATAAATACGGAATATGGAAGCTCGGCTGATTGGAGATTGCCAGCTGCCCGTAATCGATCGCGGCCATCTCACTCATCTCATGGATTTCAAAGCCGTATCCGAGCACGTCGAAATCCGGCGCTTTGTTGCATAATTCGGTGATTTTGTCGAAGAAGCGTTCTTTTGAACCGTACGCTTGAATCAGGCCTTCGAAATCCTGGAACACGGCGAAGCTGTTCTGCCAGGCGCTGCCTTCGGCATAGTCCCGCCCCCAAGCGGTGTCGTCGAATTCTTGGCGGAATTGTCCGTTCTTATCCTTCGCCCGCATAAAACCAGTGACGGGGTCGAAAATGTTCCGGTAATTCAACGCGCTCTGCCGGTATTGCTTGGCAGTGCTCTCCTCGCCGAGCACGTCGGCAACACGGCTGATGCAGTAATCGCTATAGGCGTAATCCAGGGTATGGTTTACGCTTTCGTGGTAGCTGCTTGGCACATACCCGTATTGGAGGTAATCCAGTGTCCCTTGGCGCCCGTAGCAATTCTGCCCGCTCTGCGTCGTGGCTGCCTTCAGCATGGCCTGCAGCAGCTCAGGCATCAGGTGCATGCCGATTCCTTTGGCGGCAGCATCTGCGATCACGGCATCGATCAGCGTTCCCGGCATCAGGCCGCGCTCGTCCGGAGAGAGCCACTTCGGCAGAAATCCGGCCTCGCGGTAGGAATTCAGGAAGCCCTCGAGCATTTCCTCATACTCTTTCGGAGCAATGATGGAGTACAGCGGATATACCGTTTTGTATGTATCCCAAAATCCGTTATTCGTGTACAAAATCCCTTTTTTGACCGCTTTAGCTGTCGTATCGTAATGGACCGGCTGCAGGTCGGCGTCCAGTTCATAGAACTTCTGCGGGAACAGGAACATGCGGTACAGACAGGTATAGAATGTGCGCAGGTATTCTTCGTTCGAATGCGTGACCTGGATTTTGCCCAGGTAATGATTCCATGCCTCGGCAGCGCGGTCCTTCAGCTCATCCAGGGTGCCGGTTACTTCACGCTGAAGGTTAAGCTCGGCCTGTTCGATGCTGATAAACGAGGTTGCCAGCTTCACCTCCAACACCTCCCGCTCGCAGTCCTTAAATCGAATGACGGCATGTTGATCGATGCCGCCCAGCGAGACTTCGGGATTGAAGGCACCTTCTGCGTCATAATAACCGGACGCGGAGAGGTCCACATCTTTGCTGAAGCTCATGGCCACATACATCCGGAAATCCTTGTCGTGGCAGTCGGCAAAATTGCTGACGTATCCGGTGAGCCTGCGCTCCGCGGCATCCAGACGGAACACGCTCTTATTGCTCACGTTCAGCACCAATCCGGCCTGTTGCTTGGAATTGTATCTTACGCGCATCGCAGCTCCGTAACAGGTCGGAACCAGCTCGGTCGTAATGTTGTAGCGCTGCTGCTTTACCCGTAGATAGTGCGGCTTGAATACGGCCTCCTCCGGACGGTAAGAGCTCTGACAGGTGAAAACTGAGCCTTTGATTTTGTCATCGGCGATCGGCGTCATCAGAAAGTGGGTGAAATCGCCCATCCAAGGACTTGGCTGATGCGTCAGCCGAATGCCTTGGAAGATGCGGTCATGCGGATTAAAGAACCAGCTGCCTTCATTGTGGGTCTGCACAACGAAATGGTTCATGCCGAAAGGCACGCCTGTATAGGGAAGCGTGTTTCCGTTGGAATATGGATATCGGCTGTTGGAGCCCTGCCTTGTATCGATGTAATGCAGCATATGAACGTCTCCTTTTTTTATCAATTAAAAATAGATCTTGGTTACAGCCTCTTTACGGTCTGTCGTTTGACGAGCCGAACCGGGACCACAACGTTCTCCTTGGCTTGAAACCGGGGCTGCTGCTCAATAAGCCCGATCAGGCTTTCGGCGGCAAGGTATCCCATCCGCTCGAAATCCTGCGAGATGGTGGTCAGCTTCGGCTCGATCAGACCGGCAAGCTGAATATCGTCAAAGCCTACGATGGAGACATGGTCCGGGACGGACAGTCCCTGTTCTTTGGCAGCTTGAATGATTTCGATGGCCATGAGGTCATTCTCGGCCACGATGCCGGTAATGCCGTGCTCCATGACGGTCTCGAGGAGTTGGATGAAATATTCCTTCGATGCAGGATTGACATGCGCCAAAACCAGCTTGGTCAGATCATATACGTCGGGATCGGTCAGGCCTGCGTCGAAAAGCGCCTTCAAGTAGCCGAAATAACGCTCCCGGAGCGACGATGAGTCCTCGATCTTCTGGGATGAAACAAAAGCGACTCTTGTGTGATGGTTGTCGATCAGATGCCGGGCTGCCTGGTAGCCGCCATCGAAGTTATCGGCCACCACGGAGAGGAACGGGATCCCCTGGATACATTTATCCATCGTGACGAGCGGATAGCCGGAAAGATGATACTGATACAATATTCCCAGATCCGACACGCTGTTGACGGGGTAGAGGATCAGGCCCGAATGGGAGGATTGCAGGGCGCTTTGCAGCAGCTTCCGCTGTCCGACAATCGTATTCGACTGGATGTTGAGCGTGTAATCCGTCGCAGCCAGATATTCATTAATCCCTTTCTCGTAATCGCCGAGCCCGGGATTATGGGCAAACGGCAGGATCAGCAGAACGTCCTTGCTGCTTCCGCCGGAAGATTGCCGGGGAGGGGGAGAGGAGCTGACAAAGCTGCCCTTGCCTTGGATCCGGTAGATCAGCCTCTCATTCTCGAGCTCGCTCAGCGCCCGCTTGGATGTAATGCGGCTTACGTTATAAGTTTTTGAGATTTCAGCTTCGGTTGGCAGTTGATCCCCGCTCTGAAGCTCTCCGGATTCAATCTTCGTTCGCAAGGCATTCGCGATTTGCTGGTAAAGCGGAATCTGTTCCATTGTTCCACAATATCCCCTTGTCATTTGATATATCATATAGGCGGGATCTGATAAAAAAATCTACAGGTTAATATTACAACATTTGGGTTGGTATGTCGACCTGGAGAGTCCTTTGTAAGTGTAAACATTAGATTTTATCAGAGGTATGCCTATTCTGTTTAGGATGGCAGCTGCGAGGGATTAGCTTTCCATATGGTAATTTGTTTCATTTGTTGTTATATCAAATTGGGAGATGTGGGTAATCCTGGGTTACTTTTCAAGATTGCTAAGTATGCCCGGTTAGCGGGCCTCTATTCCATATTTAAAATTTTTCCAAAAACTACTTTTATATATTGTAAAACGAGAATGTATGTTCTATATTGAATTAAGATTGCAATTAGGAGCAGGGAGGCTGATGGGATTGGGACAAACGGCTTTGTTGGTCATTGACGTTCAGAATGCGATGTTTGACGAAGGGGATCCGGTATATGAGGGGGAGCGGCTGCTGGCAAACATCAAGCAGCTTATAGCGAAGGCCCGGAAGGACAATGCCCCCGTGTTCTACATACAACATAGCGATGAAGGTTTGGAGAAAGGGTCGGAGGCATGGAAGATTCATGCGGATATTGCGCCTGCAACGATGGATACGATCATTCACAAGACCAAGCCGGACTCATTCTATCATACGACGCTGGAGGACGAATTGAAGCGTCGCGGGATCGAGCATCTCGTGCTTGCCGGAATGCAGACCGATCTGTGCGTGGATACGACTTGCAGGAGGGCTGTTAGCATGGGCTACCGTGTCACCCTGGCGAGCGACGCCCACAGCACTTGGAATAATTCAGCCCTGACCGCTCAGCAGATTATTGATCATCATAACGACGTTCTGCGATGGTTTGCGGCAATTCGACGAATGGAAGAGATCGATTTTCACGAAGAAGCCGGCGAGTAATCGCCGGCTTCAGATCTGTTTACCTTTTTTAATATAGGCTTGGTCGAATCATAAATTTGATAAAAACAATCCTTCGGGAATGGTTCCCTCCCAGTAATCTTGTGCAGGCAAATCCAGCACATGCGCCGTAACGGCAGCCGTATCCATAATGCCGACCGGCGTTTGGATGGGACCGGCGTTCACGGCAGGGCCCGTAATACCCCACGTGATGGTCATATCCATCGCATGGTCGCTGCCGTGATCATGCGAATGGGCGCCGCCCCCGCCGTGATCGGTCACGGTAATGACCCAGGTATCCTCTAGCAGTCCTTCTTCGCGCAATGCTCCCAAGATTCGATGAGCGTATTGATCCGTAACGGCAATTTGGGCGAGTTGACCGGACGTGCCGAAGCCGTGTTGATGGCCGGCGGCGTCCGGATGGTCAAGCTGGATAAACATCAGCTTGAAATCGGGATGCCGATGAATATATGCGGCGATGGCTTCCGCCAGCTCAGGGTCCGGCATGGATTCCATATGGACGCCCAGGTTATTTTCGATGATCCCCCTGTTGATCGGCTCCCAGCAGCTGAACGAGGATAACGGCGCATCCGGCCACTTCCGGCGGGCCAGCTTGAAGAGCGAGGCGTAGGGGAAGTCGGCAGGGGTCTGCAGATGGATTGCTTTGTCGTTGTTAAACCCGTGACGATCCGGGCTCAAGCCGTATAGGAGCGAGCCCCAGCACTCTGCGCTAATGCTGGGATACACGGTCCGGGCCTCATAGGTGTAGGCTCCGCTTTGCAGAAGCGCATGGAGATGAGGGGCGTCTGCTTGGCGGATGAATCCGCCCGCCCCGTCGATTCCAAGAATGACGACTCTTTGTGCCATAGGTGGCGCCTCCTTGATATACATAATCCGTACATTTTGATAATAGATACCATGGTCGTGTTGGACGCAGGTCACAACATCGTTGATAGGACTTGTCGGCGGACGCTGGAGAGCTATCCCCAGACAGCGATAGTGATGATGCCTAATGTAATCAGTGCAGACGTCACGATGCGGCGCGAGCCTTGTTGTTCCCGGAGGACGAGAATGCCGAATATCGTGCCGAATACGGTGCTGATCTCGCGGATCGGCGCAATATGGGCAAGCGGCGTGAGCCTCATGGCGAACAGAAATAACAGGTATGAGCCTGGCGCGAGAACAGAGCCGAGCAGTATGGTGCGCCAGTTGACGGACCATTCCCGCTGAAGTTGCCCGGATCGCAGGACAGGGATGATTAGCGCGACGAAATAACTGATATTCGATAACTGGATTAACAGCACGGGGGAAACTCCGGCATCCAGAATCGCCTTGTCCGTGAGCGTATAGCCCGAAATGCACAGCCCCACCAGGCAGGCGTAACCAAGCGCTTTAACATTCACGTTGCGACGTGAGCCGGCCCGGATTCCGGATAAGGCGAATAAAGAGATAATAATGACGGATAACCCAATTACGCCGGCTCTGCTTATCTGCTCATGGAATAGGACCAGGCTGCATAGTGAAGTCAGCATGGCGCCGAGCCCCCGCATGAACGGATAGACCTGGGACATATCCCCATGCGTGTAAGCCTTGGAGAGCAGGAGGATATAGCCTCCTTGTATGGTCATGGACAGCAGAATGAAGCCGTACACTTTCGGGCTCAGCGTGAGCTGCGACATCTCGATCAAGAAATAGGGCATCAGAATGATCAAGGTTACCGAGTGGATGCACCAGAGAAATACCGATTTATGAATGCTTCGTTTCGTAAACAGATTCCAGAGCGCATGCGTCAGACCGGACGACAGTACCAGAAGCAGGGCCAGAAGCTCCATCAGATCGGCCCGGTAAGAACTTCGATGCCGCGTGCAGCGAGATTATCCACCCATTCCTGCGGGCAGCCGGGATCCGTGATAATCATGGAGATATCCTCCAGTCCCGCGAGCTTCGAGAACGTGGTGACCCCGAGCTTTGAATGATCGGCGAGAACGATGCCTTCCTCCGCACGCTCCAGCATTTTCTGAGAGATGTAGGCTTCATCCAGATCATAATCGGTAATGCCGTCGGTTAACGAGATGCCCCCAACGGAGATGAATGCCTTATTCACTTTGAACTGTTCCAGCAGCATTTCGGTAAGCGGGCCGGTTGCGGCCTGCTTGGTCCGGTCCATATTCCCGCCGATAAAAATAATTTTCCCCTGAAAAATTTCCATCGCCAGATTGAGAATAGGCACCGAGTGCGTGATCACCGTGACATGCGCGCGGTCCTGAAGATAACGCATCACTTCGATCGTGGTCGTTCCGTTATCCAGCAGAATCGTCTCCCCGTCTTTAACGAGGGAAGCTGCCAGCTTGCCGATCGCGGCCTTTTCTTCCGTATGTGTTTGCGAGCGGCTTAGGAAGGACGGTTCGATCTGCCCGGAGCGCGATTTGACGGCACCGCCGTAAACTTTGCGGAGCCTGCCTTCTTTCTCCAAGCGGTCCAAATCCCTGCGGACCGTTTCGGCGGATACATCCAGCTGCATCGCGAGGGCATGAACCTTGACTTTGCCTTCAAGCTCCAATTGATGCAGGATTTTTTGCCGCCGGTCTTCAAAGGTTACGGACATTATGGATTCACCTCACATATTTATGACTGATATTGACCAGTGTTGTTGATTTCAACTAATTATTATGGCTATTGCCGCATTATGTCAACAAAAATCATTGACGAAATCCTCAAACTCCCTCTAAGATACACATAAAACAACAAAAAACAATAACGAAACCACAAACCGAAAATTAAGGGAGGCTGCAAGATGAAGTCCATACTCCGCTTTAAAGAAGATCAGACGTTTAAGATCGTACAGTTTACCGACATTCACTGGAGGAATGGCGATGCGCAAGACTTGGCGAGCCGGCAGTGCATGGAGACGGTGCTGGACCTGGAACAGCCCGATCTCGTTGTGTTTACTGGAGATATTATCTATACGGGGGAGACAGAGGATAGCTCCGCAAGCTGCCTGGACCCCGTTCAGGCTTTCAAGGATGCCGTATTCGCGGTGGCATCTCGGGGGATTCGCTGGGCATTCGTATTCGGCAATCATGATACGGAAGGCGATATTACGCGGGAGGAATTATTGAAGGCTGCCAGGGATATTCCCGGCTGCTGCGCGGAGCCCGGGCCGCCGGAAATTAGCGGCGTCGGCAACTATACACTTCCTATATACGGAAAGAGGGGAGATACGGCTGAAGCCGTGCTGTATTTTTTCGATTCGGGCGAGATGTCAAAGCATCCGGCCGTCGAAGGGTATGATTGGATCCGGCGCGATCAGATCCGCTGGTATGAGATGGCGTCCGCCGCATACGGCGTGAAGCGTGGCGGCGAATCCATGCCGGCATTGGCCTTCTTCCACATCCCGCTTCCGGAATACAAGGATGTGTGGGAACGCCGGACGTGTTATGGCAACAAGTTTGAGGCGGTATGCTGCCCGCAGCTGAACACCGGTCTGTTCGCGGCCATGCTGGAGCGGGGCGATGTGATGGGGACGTTCGCTGGACATGATCATATTAACGATTACTGGGGCGAGCTCTTCGGCATCCGTCTTTGTTACGGCAGAGCTACTGGTTATGGCACCTACGGCCGGGAAGGCATGCTCCGTGGTGCGAGGGTTATTCGCCTGCATGAAGGACAACGGCAGTTCGACACTTGGATTACGCTGAGCGACGGCTCGCAGATTCGGGAACAGGAGAAGCATGAACCCGAGACGCCCCTCTGATACACGATAATAGTCAAAAACACACCTCTTATGAAATGTACGGAAAAGATCCGGTGGTTTCATGGGAGGTGTGTTTGGTTTTTCGTTATGATCCTTATCCGTTCCTAAGCAGTCGCAGCAGCAGCTCCGCCTTAGGGGGCGTATAGCTCGGGTCCTCTTGGGACTTCAACGTCATTAATCCAGATTTGCGGATAAGAAGCGTGAATTGCCTATAACTCCCCTTGTGTTCGCTCTGAAATTTTGGGACAATACAGAGTGGACGATCGTGGTCCACAGCTCTTTAGATTTTGGCAATGCCTTATAATAAATGCAGTTATATAGAAAGAGGACATCCATCATGAATAAACCATCCATTTATGGATTGACATTAGACCAGCTGGTCGATTGGCTCGGCCAGCGGGGTCATAAGAAGTCCCGGGCGACCCGGGTATGGGAATGGCTGTACCGATCACGGGTTACGGCATTTTCGGAGATGACCGATGTGCATCCTTCATGCCTTGAGCTGCTGGAGGAGCGCTTTGCGATTGTGACGCTGGAGGAGCATACGAAACAGGAGTCGATGGACGGGACGGTCAAGTTTCTGTTCAGGCTGGCTGACGGCAACCTGATCGAGACGGTGCTCATGCGCCATAAATTCGGGTTGTCCGTCTGCGTAACAACCCAAGTTGGCTGTAACATTGGCTGCAGCTTCTGCGCCAGCGGCCTTCTGAAGAAGAGCCGGGATCTGACGGCTGCGGAAATCGTCGAGCAGGTAATGCAGGTTCAGCTTCATCTGGACCGCCGAGACCAAGATGAGCGGGTCAGCCACCTGGTCGTGATGGGAATCGGCGAGCCGTTCGATAACTACGACAACATGGCGAACTTTATCCGGGTGATCAAGGACCATAAGGGACTTGCTATCGGACCGCGGCATATCACGGTATCCACCAGCGGGCTTGCCGGGAAAATCATCGAGTTTGCGGACAGCGACCTGAATACGAATCTGGCGATCTCCCTGCATGCGCCGAACAATGAGCTGCGCACAAGGATTATGAAGATCAACAAGGCCATCCCGATCGAGAAGCTGATGGAGGCCATCGATTATTATTTGGAAAAAACAAAGCGCCGCATTACGCTCGAGTACATTCTGCTGAAGGATGTCAATGATCAGCGGGAGCATGCGCTTGAGCTTGCGGAGCTGGTTGGCGAGCGTCGCAGCCTGGCGAACGTTAACCTCATCCCGTACAACCCGGTCGATGAGCACAGTCAGTATCAGCGGAGCTCCAAGGAGACGATCACCGCGTTTTACGATACGTTGAAGAAACAGGGCATCAGCGTCAGCGTACGGCTGGAGCACGGCACGGATATCGATGCCGCCTGCGGCCAATTGCGGAGCAAGCAGATCAAGAAGGCGCATTAACCGGGCAACCGGAGGCTGCTGCCTTAAGAGCTGCGGGGAAAGCATAGCCTTAAGCGGGATATGCTTTTTTCTTGTTGGAGAACCTCGATTGCCTTGCTATGACATCAAGTGAAAGGAATGAACGAATATGCTGGAAACCCATCCGGTTGTGAAAAAGCTGCAATATAAAGACCTGGGTCAACCCGTGTTGATCTTGAACGCGCCGGAGGCCTATCAGGAGGTTGTCCGCTCGCTGCAAGGGGAGGTTTATACGGAGCCGGTGCAGGCGCCCTATGATTTCGTTCAGGCGTTCGGAGCAAGCAACGAGCAGCTTCGGGAGCTGGCCAAGATTGCGGCGAGTGCCGTAACGGATAACGGCTTGCTCTGGCTCTGCTATCCGAAGAAGACGTCCAAGACCTACAAGAACTCGGATTGCAGCCGGGACAGCATCGCCGGCATTTTGGCGGATGAAGGCTATGAGCCGGTGCGGCAGATTGCCATCGACGAGGATTGGTCGGCCCTCCGTTATCGGAAGGTGGAGCAGATCAAGACGATGACGAGATCTTTCGCTACCACCGCGAAGGGCAAGGAACGGACTGGCCAAGGGGAAAAGGAATAACCCGTGACAGCGGCTGCAGCTTTCCCTTTGATATGACACGAGAGGGACCCTGATCAGGGGGTCCCTCCTTAGTTGATGCGCAGAAGGCTATAT
This sequence comes from Paenibacillus ihbetae, assembly GCF_002741055.1. Lineage (NCBI taxonomy): Bacteria > Bacillati > Bacillota > Bacilli > Caryophanales > Paenibacillaceae > Paenibacillus > Paenibacillus ihbetae. Next base: position 3,499,148 of record NZ_CP016809.1, read on the forward strand.
GCTTCGCTATCCGTGATGAGAGCGGTACTTGGATCGAATCTTTTTACGGCGAGCATCCCGATTTATCGCCTTGCTGCCGCTCCCGCCGCCGACGGCTTGCTGCTGCCGGGTGCCCCGGCTTTCGATTGCTGAATTGGTGCCGCCTGTGCTGAAGGCTCCTGCACCGCTTGCGATTTGGGTGGCTGAGCTGTCACGGCCTGATCTCGGCAGCCTGACCACCTGCTTATTAATAACGAATACAACTTCTTTCTGATGCTTCTTGGACTTGGGAATCTTTCCATCCGGTTTAGCGCCGTGATGAAGCGAGTTTTTCAGGCCGAGGTTTTTGGCGATGCCGCCCGCGCCGACGCTTTCTTGCTGGTACGTAAACGGAGAGCGGATCGCGGCGTTGTTCCCGGCAGCGCTGCTTTTGCCCGCCCCGCTCGCAATTTGCGTCGTGTTCGGCGCATTAGTGAATTGATCATTCACGACAACGGTAAACCGTTCGATCCCGCCAAGCGGAGAGGTTAGAGAATACCGGTGATTGCCTTTCTCCACGGTAATCGTCAGATGGTCCTTGGTCGGCAATTTGCGTCAACTCCTTTTTTAGTCGTCAGAACGACTTCTTCTTGATGGTAGAACACTTGCAGGATCAGGTGTAAGAGATAGATGCATAGAGAACCGGAAATTGATCCATTTGTCCTCCGGAACAAGGACCTACCTGAAGGTGTGACAAGGTCTTCCTTGGTTTATAATGTAGAAATGTGACAGAAAGGGTGAGGTTTATGCTGACGATTAAGGAATACAGCGTAGAGTTGATTCAAGATCCGTTCGGGATCCTGGCTGGGCAGCGATATGAGTTTGTATGCGATCTGGACGTGCCGGAGGAGGACGAGCTTTATTCCGAACAGGGAGTTTATTTGCGGGTGATATTCCTCAAAGACGGGGAGAATTCGCGAATCGTAAAATATGACTTCTACGAGCGAACGACCGATCGGTATCTTGATTTTGATATGGAGCCGGAAGAAGAGGAGGAGCTCGCCGCGTTCTGTAAAGAACATGCGCAGGTTGAGGTCTGATTCAAAACGGTATTCTTTTGCAAACAAATTGGTAACAATGATGGAGGGCGCCCTGAGAAGGGTGTCTTTTTTTGATCTTATAATGTTATAAAACATAACATCAATTAGGTGTTTTAATGAAATTCGTTAATATTTACCAATGAATTATGTTAATTATATTGACTTAAAATCGATGACTCTTGTATAATCACACCAGAATCTCATGATATATGTTCGAAAATATGACATAATAATTGTTTTCTACTGGTCAGTTGCGTAAGATTATCTTTTACAAAGGAGAGATGATGCATGGAGAGAGCCGAGGTCACAGGACGAATCATGGAGGCCAAGCGCAAATTGGGATTAAAGTGGATCGATATCGCAAGCGTAATCGACCGTTCGGAGGCCTGGACGGCAACGGCGCTGCTCGGACAGGGAACGCTGACGAATGAAGAAAGTGCCAAGGTCGGGGATCTGCTTGGACTGGATCCGGAAGCGGTTGCGGCATTAACTGTTATTCCATACCGGGGAACGACGGTGCCCATGCCTCCTACGGACCCGCTCATTTATCGCTTCTATGAAATTTTGCTGGTGTACGGACCGGCGATCAAGGACTTGATTCACGAGAAATTCGGGGACGGCATCATGTCTGCGATCGATTATGAAATGGATATACAGCGTGTGGAGGATCCGAAGGGAGACCGGGTGGTCGTGACGTTAAACGGAAAGTTCCTGCCATATAAAAAGTGGTAATGAATGCGGTTTGCTCTGTCGATCGTTCTTCTTTCATCCCGTTACGCGGCGGTTTCGATACATCTAGAAGGAGGGATATACCATGTCATATGTAAAGCCGGATCAAGTAGTAGAGGCCATGATTCAAGCGGGGACGACCAAATCGCAGCTGACCGTTGCCCAAATGCTGCTGCGGGGATTGTTGGGCGGAGCCTTGCTTGGATGTGCCACGACGCTGGCCTTTACGGCGACGGCCCAGACGGGGATCGGCATGGCGGGTGCCTTGTTGTTTCCTGCCGGATTCGTCATTATTGTGCTGCTAGGGCTGGAGCTGGTTACGGGTAACTTTGCCCTCATTCCGCTCGCGGTTATGGAGAGGAAAACAACGGTCTCGCGGATGCTGGCCAGCTGGGCGTGGGTATTTGTCGGGCATCTCATCGGCTCGGCATGCTATGGCCTGCTCTATTACGCCGCGGTAACGCAATTCGGACATGTACAAGAGGGCGGCGTTATTGATCTTATAAGGAGCGCTGCTGAAGCGAAAACGGTTGGTTATGCTTCGCTTGGCTGGGCGGGGATGGGAACGGTGTTTATAAAGGCGGTGCTGTGCAACTGGATGGTGTGCCTGGGGGCCGTCATGGCTAATGTCTCCCAGACCACGGGCGGCAAGATTGCCGCGATGTGGCTGCCGATTGTCATATTCTTCGGCCAAGGCTTTGAGCATGCGGTCGTCAATTTGTTTGTCATTCCGACCGGGATGCTGATGGGAGCGGGCGTCAAGCTGGGGGATTGGTGGCTCTGGAATCAAATCCCCGTGACGCTTGGCAACATCGCCGGCGGATTCCTGTTTACGGGACTTGCACTGTATCTGACGCAAAAAAAGCCTGTCGTTCCGCCGGTTGTCGAGCTGAATTCCTCGCATAAGGCCAGCTAACCGTGACGGCGGCAGCCGGCTGGATGGGGCTCCGGAAATCCGTCAGCCCCATATGTATCCGTCGATCAGTCGCCCCCTATGTAACGAAGGCGGCGCTTCTTCTAGAGATACGGCTATCTTGAAATCAATACGAAAGGGAAAGAATGATTAAACCTAAAAATATCCCTTGCATTTACCCGCTCCCATCTGTTACTCTGAATGCAACTTAGAATGAACGGAGGGTTACGTGTGTTGGATTTTTCCCGATTGAGATCTTTTCGCGGCTAATGGAATACGCGTGGAAGTGACCTGCTGCTCAAGCAGGGTAATCGGGATGGGTCTGCCAATTTTACGTAACCCATGGTCATGAGTGTCGAATAGATTATTCCATCCGAAGCAGGCGGTGCTGACTTGGTGTGCCATTTGCTGTCTTTCGGATTGGGTTATTTTCGTGCACTCGGACATAGAGGGCTCGTGGCGGAAGCAAGCGCCCCGTTTTCGATTACCTGAGCACAGGCGATGATTTGCCTGTGCTTTTTGTTGTTTTTGACTCAAGATGCTTGCATGTTGATAACGATAACAAGGAGGCGTTTTTATATGACAACAGCTCATTCTCAGGATTATTCCGAGGTTATCCGGGAGATGGTGACGATCGCGGGGGAGCACGGCGTGCAATTGAGCCCTGACGGTATTGAAATGAATGAATCGGGAATGGATTTTCTGGTCGGCATTGCCCAGGATGCCGAGGGTGTATCTTGGGTGCTGCGTAAGCCGCGGCGAGAGGATGTGCTCGAACGGGCGGATAATGAGGCGCGGGTGCTTAAACTGATTCAGCCTCGTCTGCCGGTTGCTGTACCGGATTGGCGGATCTACACGCCCGAGCTTATCGCTTATCCGCTGCTTAGCGGTCAGCCCGCCGCATCCGTCGGCGGGGAGGGTTATGCGTGGAACATGGATCCCGTGCAGCCGGGCGAGCGATTCATCGCTTCGCTGGCGGGGGCGCTGGCAGCACTCCACGGCATTGATCACGAGGATGCCCGGGTAGCCGGCCTTCGGGTGAAGAGTCCGCAGGAAGCCCGGGAAGAGATGGCTAGGAATATGGAGGAGGTGCGCAGCCGCCTTGGAGTATCCGCGGCGCTGTGGGAGCGCTGGCAGAAATGGATCGGGGATGACTCCTATTGGCCGGGCCACTCGTCGCTTATTCATGGCGACCTCCATCCTCCGCATATTTTGATCGGCAGTCAGGTCCAAGTCACCGGGCTTTTGGATTGGACGGAGGCTGAAGTGACGAATCCGGGCAAGGATTTCATTCTGTACTATGCCGTACACGGCGAGGAAAACCTGAAGCTGCTGCTGGAGCGATACGAGCAGGCCGGCGGGAAGGTATGGCCGCGGATGTATGATCATATCGTAGAGCAATATGCGGCGTATCCGGTGGCTGTCGGACAATTTGCTTTGCTGACGGAACAGGAAGAAGTGCTCGCGATGGCCCGCAACATGCTGGGGCTGACCTAATACGCAACATCATTTATGCAACGATCCCTGCCTATCCGGGATGCCGGAGGGAATCGCTTGAGCCCAAGAGCCAGTCGATGGAAAATTCGGTTGGCTCTTTTTTTATTCACTGGTTTTTGCGGAAGCTATTAGGAAGTGCTCATAATCCTCTGATTTTATGACAACCTTAAAGGGTAAGGTTCTTTAACTGGGAAAAGCAACGATAATCCTGGCGGGGAAGTGATCCTAAGGATCCACCATTGAAATCGCTGCCGGATGCGTGCAGGATATTTACAGGCTAATCAAGAAATATTTGGAAAGGCTGTTCGTCATATAATGATCATGAAGCGGCATTGACTGGCGGAGAGCGATCCACGGCCGTATATGGCATGGGTTGCGGAATTTACATACTTGTCGATATTTTGGTCTGGGAAATATGTTATTCTAAACATACTTACCAGCATTGTAGCCCACACGAATTGATGGATTAGGGAGGGGATTGATCTTGAATATTGAAGTGCGTTTATGCCCGAAAGAACAGTCATTTATTCTGCATAACCTCTATCCGCTGTACTTGCATGACATCGCTGAAATATGGGGGATCCATCCTAACCGATATGGAGTGTTTGAGAAGGGGGATGTGCCGACCTTGAGCGAGCAGAGCAAGCTGCTCGACGTGTGGTGGGAACAGCCGTCGGTTCTTTTTCCATATTTGATCACGGTGGATGACGTTGCGGCCGGTTTCGCGTTGGTTTCTACGCCGCCGCAGGTTCCGTCGGCAAATATTCAATATTACTTAAGCGACTTTTTTGTGCTTCGGACTTATCGAAGACAAGGTGTAGCGCGGCGGGCGGCTGAGCTTGTGTTCGATCAGTTCCAAGGCGCATGGGAGCTTCAGACCAACCCGACGGAACGGAATATGAGCACCCAGATTTTTTGGCGCAAGACGCTGAATACCTACACAGGCGGAAAATACTCCGAACTGGATGGCGTCCATCCGGAAAAGGGAGAAATGCTGGTATTTCGGTTCACCAACAAGTAGGACGGAATTTGTACCTGGCTGCCCGTTGGTGGATGAATTTCGGACTTGACAGCTAATCGCAAGCGGATTAAACTGAATAAAATTTTCAAGCAAATGCGCTGAAGAGGACGCCGGCATCCTATGGATGCTTCGAATCAGAGAGCTGCTGGTTGGTGCGAAGCAGCTGAAGCGGCGATGCACGGCCATCACCTCGGAGCAGATCAGTCGATCGTCGATGACGTGAGGCTGATCCGGGAGTCCCCTGTCGTTATTCCGGGGCATCATGGATCGATGATGGCGAAGAGTGCGTGCCGGAAAGCGCCGGTACGAATCAGGGTGGTAACGCGGAGCTAGGCTCCGTCCCTATAGGGATGGAGTCTTTTTGTCGTTTATCGGCCCGGGAAATGAGAGGAGAGGGTGGAGTATGATGCTGGGGAGGCTGGTGCCCATGGATGAGGCGCTGGAAGGGGAGGCTTTCAAAGCGGACGAGGTTCCGTATAATCTGCTCCATTTGATCGGAGCCGCGCCAGAGATGCCAAGCTTTAAGTCGTCCGATGGCCGTATGATCTTTGCGAGGTCTGCCCGGGGGAATGCCTGGCTGTGGATGCAGGACGTCGTTTCGGCGGAAGTTCGGGAGCGCTGGCTTCTACGCAATATCGGTTTTACAAGCTGCGGAACGATTGCGGAATTGGCGTTCTCCGGCGGTGAATAACGAGAAGAATTGTAAAGAATGCCAACGCTGTCTTGCTTGTCTGCCGCATTCGTGGAACATCCGGGCATGAAGGATGTATGGAAAGACCCGAGGCCGTGTCTAGGCTGCGGACCATGGGCGCGGCGCCGGATAAACCTGGAGGAGACGATACGCCTCCAATAATGTTATTCTATAAAAGTGTTCAGAAAATGTCGGGCCCGATTGGACAGCACATGATCTTTGAGCCATACGATACCGACATCGGATTGGAAATCGGCGCTCGGTATGGTCAGCGTCCGGATGTTGGGGATGGCGAAGGAGGACATGACTGATGCCGGCAAAATCGTGGCCCCGATTCCTTCGGCGACCAGTGCCACGATGATCGCGACGCTGGAGCATTCGCATATGACACGCGGCGGATGGCCGCTGCGGTTGAACTCCTGGATGACCCGCTCATGCATGCCTTTGGTCTGGTCGGTCTTTAGCGACAGGAATGGATGCTCGGCCAGCTCGCGCATCGAGATTTGCCCTGGCGTCGGCCCGCTTTCCCAGCTGCCGGGGAGGACGGCGACGAACGGGTCGGAGGGCAGGGGGAGCACGGCGTAACGTTCCGGCCCGAAGCGCGATTCGAACGGGAGGCGGGTGACCGCAAGCTCGATATGGCGCTGGTCCAGCTGGTCGGCCAGAAGGGAATGGTCGCCTTCCCGGATTTTGAAGGTGACTTCGGGGTATTTTTGGCGGAAGGAGTGGATGCGCTGCGGCAGCAGCGAGATGCAGGAGACGACCGCACCGATGGACAGCATGCCGCGGATGCCGGCATGAAGTTCCTTTACCTCCGTCAGCGTCTCATTGAACTGATTCAGCAGCGAGTCGGCTCGCTGCTGCAGGAGCTCGCCGGCATGGGTCAGTCGAAGCTGCTTGCCGCTTCGCTCGAACAGCGTGACGCCAAGCTCCTCCTCCATCAGCTTCAGCTGCCGGCTTAAGGGCGGCTGCTCCATATTCAGCTGTTTAGCAGCGCGGGTGATCTGGCCCTCCCGGGCAATCGTCAGGAAATAGCGGAGCTGGCGAATATCCATGGATTCAGGTTGCCCCCTCTCTATACTTAAAAGGTATGATATCCCTATAAATCAGATACTTTTAATATAGGGTATCGATTGATATGATTCAACTAATAACGCTTGCAGATAAGGAGATGTATAAACAATGACTTACACGATACCCGTTGAATTGACGTCGTCCCCAAAACCGAAGCCGGCCCATCACAACCAGGCTTTCGGCACGGTCTTTACCGACCATATGTTTATATTGGATTACGATGCGGAACAAGGGTGGCATGATCCGCGGATCGTTCCGTATCAGCCGATTCAGCTGGATCCTGCGGCTAAGGTGTTCCATTACGGGCAGACGGTATTTGAAGGCTTGAAGGCTTATCTGACCGAGGATCGCCGGATTCTGATGTTCCGTCCTAACAAAAATATCGAGCGTCTCAACTTGTCCAACCGCCGACTCAGCATTCCGGATCTGGACGAGGAGCTGGTGCTGGAGGCGCTGAAGCAGATCGTTCTCGTCGATCGGGACTGGATTCCTTCCGAGCCGGGCACTTCGCTGTATATCCGGCCGTTCGTTATCGCGACCGAGCCGGTGCTGGGCGTGGCTCCATCTCTGCAATACAAATTCATGATCATTCTGTCGGTGGTCGGCTCGTACTATGCGGAGGGCATCAATCCGGTCGGCATTTATGTAGAGCCGAAATACGTTCGTGCCGTTGTGGGAGGCGTAGGCAATGCCAAGACCGCAGGCAACTATGCGGCAGGCTTGAAAGCGCAGGATGAAGCTACCGCGAAGGGGTATTCCCAAGTGCTTTGGCTGGACGGCGTGCATCGGAAGTACATCGAGGAAGTCGGCAGCATGAACGTATTCTTCAAGCTGGGCGATACGGTCGTTACGCCGGCGCTGAACGGCAGCATCCTGGACGGAGTGACCCGGAGCTCGGTCATCCAGCTGCTCCAGCATTGGGGCATTCCTGTAGAGGAGCGGGCCATTTCCATCGATGAAATCATTGAGGCGCACCGCAGCGGAACGCTGGTTGAGGCGTTTGGCACCGGCACGGCCGCGGTGATCTCACCGATCGGGTCTTTGGAATGGCAGGATGAGAAGCTGGTGATCGGTCAAGGCGTAACCGGGGAGCTGTCGAGCCGGGTTTATGACGCGATTACCGGCATTCAGCGCGGTATTCTGGAAGATCCGTTCGGTTGGGTGATCGAGCTGCCGCTGGCGGATGCGGCGAAGCATTCCTAAAACAGGAACGGCATTTTTATACAGCAGCCTAAGGACTGCAGCTATATGGCCTACGGATGATATTGGCCTGGCTGCAGTCCTTTTTAGTTATCCTCCAATAGGGGTATGAGTGGGCCAGTCCCTATGCGGAACCGATGGGTTCAGGCTGATTGTTTTGTTATCGGATTGAAGAGACGGAGCCCTGCGCCGGATGCTCCAGCAGCGCACGCAGCCACCGGTCGTAGACGTACCATGCCAGCCTGTTATCGAGCAGGGATTTGAGAGTGTACAGTCCTTCTTCTACGGAAGCGGCGCGCTCGCAGAGATGAAGTCTTACCGCAGCGTTAAGGAGGACTTGGTTCGTGAACGCGATGTGCCCCTTCCCCTGCAAAACCTCCTCGGTTACCCGCAGCTGCTCTTCCGCGGTCCATTCGATTTCCGGAAGCTGAGCCTCAAGGCCGAACAGCTCGGGGTCGATCAGATGAAGCTCGGAATGCCCTTGATGCACCAGCTGCACGCGGGTTGCCCGATGGATGTGCAGATCCTCCGAGCCTTCTGCGCCTTGCACGATCAATGCCTTGCGGTAACGGAGATTTTGGAGCAGCTGTGCCATCCGGTCGAAGACGGTGTTGTGAAAGACACCATACACGAGGTAGGGCGAGTGCGAGAAGTCGATCAGCTTCTCGGCGGTGTTGAGGATCGTGCGCATGCCGATCTCCTCGCGGATCGGGCGGATAGAGCGCAGGGGAGGACACCACTGCTCGGCATCCACGAACAGCACGCCTGTGAGCTCGGCGGCTAGTATGGATTGCTCGCGCGAAATGCTTGCGGGATCAGCCCCTTTGCATAGCAATAGGTCGTTTACCGTAACCCCCCATTTCGGGGGCAGTGAGGCGCTGCCGTGCAGCGTAACCGGCAGCCCGGCGGCTGCGAGCAGAAAGGCGGTCGGAAACGAGGCGTAGAAGGATGTTTTTCTGCCGTCATAAGGTCCTGCGCAATCGAGTCCGGCATGGACCGCTTTACGGAAGGATCGGTCACGCAGGGTCTTGATGAAGGCCTCCAATTCCTCGACGCTTTCCATCTTCATTCGTTCGGCCATAAAGAAGGCGCCGATTTGGGCCGGGGTGGCCTTGTCTTCGAGAATCCATTCGGCAGCGGAGACGGCCTCGTTATAATTCAAATCCCGAGAGCCTCGTTTTCCCCGTCCGACTTCCTTCAGCAACTTGATCATCGTCATTCATCATCAACCTCCATTCTTGGAATCATGCTTTGAGCTGCTGGTGCGCCTTGACGATGGAGGTGGCGACATCCACAATTCGTTTTCGTTCGTTCATGGCTTTGCGCCGGAGCATATCGTAGGCTTCCGCCTCGGAGACCCGGTTGATATCGCTCAGGATTCCCTTGGCCATATCGATCCATTTCCGTTCCTCCAGCTTGGAGCGAAGCTGCTGCCGTTCGGTGTGCCACTGCTGCCGGTCGAGAAATTGCTTGGTCCCGACATGGAGGGCCCAATGAAGCTCGGATGGGCTCATGGAGGGGGTGAGGATCCCGTCGATCGGAGCGTCGTCTTGGCAATAATCGGCCGAGGATGTGCCCGAGTAAGGGCTGCACCACCAGAGCAAGGGGACGGGTTTCAATTTTTCCAGATTCCTTTGCCATCCGGCGATCCTGGCAATCGGCAGATGGACGACAGCCGCATCGATTTCGTGGATGCAGCGAGGGAGATCCGCAGCTGAACAGGCCGTATATACATGATAGCCGCTCTCGCACAGGTTCTCCTCAGCAACGGCGCTGGCCTCGGCGGAAGCCTGATTCGGTTTGGAAGCATGGGCGACGTGTTCGTGGATAAGGAGTAAGCGGCGCATCTAAAGGAATCCCTCCTATAGGAAAACTTATAAACATATGTCTATCAACTATGTTATAAAATATTACATAAACAGTGAGTTTGTGCATGGAACAAACGGAGTTTTGTGATTGAAAATGAGGTGTTTTTATGATGATAACGTATTTTCAATTTTTCATAAAGAGGAAATCTTCGTGAATCGTTCGGAAAATTTACGTTTTGTGGTCGATGGATTCCTGTTATAGTTCGGATAAAAGCTGATATAACGGACATTTTTCTGGTTTAATCATTTGCGTGATAAAACTTTACACATTGTATGATAAAATTATTTTGTGGCGATTTATAGTGTTATGAATGTTGACATAAGGAGAGGCGTCATATATAGTTAAGGGCAATAAAACCAAATCGTAAGTCACGGATACAACGGTGTATCCGTTCGAAGCGGCAACGAAGCCTGACTTCGCCTCAAACGACAAGAGAGATGAATGGATCTCTTGCGATTGCGGCGGTCAGGCTTTTTATGTTGTTAAGCGAAAACCTGAACATACCCGAAGAGGAGAGGAAATCGTGATGAACAAACCTGAGAAATTGGTGCTGGTCGGTAACGGGATGGCGGGCGTACGAACGATTGAGCATGTATTGAAGCTAGCGCCGGGGGCTTATGACATGACGGTGTTCGGCAAAGAGCCTCATCCGAATTATAACCGGATTATGCTGTCGAAAGTGCTGGCCGGCGGCACGGATATGAAGGACATCATTATCAATGACCGGGACTGGTATGCGGACAACGGCATTCGGCTTTTTACGGGGGACGCCGTCGCATCGATCGATACCATAAACCGCAAGGTCGTATCGGAATCCGGCGTCGTTGCCGATTACGACAAGCTGATTATCGCAACCGGCTCGAATCCGTTCATGCTTCCGCTGCCGGGCGTGCGCAAGGAAGGCGTAATCGGCTTCCGGGATATCCATGACTGCGAAATGATGATTGAGGCTTCGAAGAAATACAAGAAGGCCGCCGTTATCGGCGGCGGGCTGCTCGGACTCGAGGCGGCAAGGGGATTGCTGAATCTGGGCATGGACGTGACGGTCGTTCATCTGAACAAATATTTGATGGAACGTCAGCTGGATCCGCCGGCTTCAGAAATGCTGCAGCGCGAGCTGGAAGCCCAGGGGATGAGCTTCCTTCTGGAGAAGCAGACGGCGGCCATTACCGGCAAACGACGTGCAGACGGATTGGAATTTTCGGATGGGAGCCGGCTTCAGGCGGATCTGATCGTTATGGCGGTCGGGATCCTGCCTAACGTGGAGCTCGCCAAGTCGGTCGGGCTGCAGGTGAACCGCGGCATCGTCGTAAATGATTTCCTGGAGACGAGCGTTCCCGGCATCTATGCGGTTGGAGAGTGTGCCGAGCACCGAGGGATCGCTTATGGACTGGTTGCCCCGCTGTATGAGCAGGGGGCCGTGCTTGCCAAGCATTTGGCCGGCGTTGAAACCTCCGGTTACGCAGGCTCCGTAACGTCCACGAAGCTGAAGGTGTCGGGTGTCGACGTATTTTCCGCCGGTATGTTCAACGATGCCCCGGATACGCGTTCCCTCCGGTATCAGGATGATATCGAGGGGGTGTACAAGAAGATCGTCATGAAGGGAGAGCGCATGATCGGTGCCGTTCTGTTCGGGGACACATCGGATGGGACCTCGCTGTTTTCCTTGATCAAGAGCGGGGAATCCGTCACCGGACGCGAGAAGGAATTGCTGCTTGGCTACCCGGCCGGGCAAGCCGCCGCATCGCCGCTGGCCAGGCTCGAGGCGTATTCCGCCGACGAGATTATATGCGGCTGCAACGGCGTGACGAAGGGGAGAATCATGGAGGCGATTGCGGACGGGTGCAGCACGGTGGGCAAGATCAAGGCCTGCACCAAGGCGTCCGGCTCCTGCGGCGGCTGCAGGCCGGAAGTTGAAGGACTGCTGTCGATTTACGGCGGAGAAGGGGCCGGCGAGCCGGTGAAGGAAGGCATTTGCGGCTGCACGACGATGGACCGCGATGAAATTGTCGAAAAGATCAAGGAGATGCACTTGGTCAGCGTGAAGGAAGTGATGAACGTCCTGGGCTGGAATGAGCCGGAAGGGTGCTCGAAATGCCGCCCGGCGCTCAACTACTATTTGGGGATGCTGTGGCCGTCCGAATACAAGGACGAGAAGGAGTCCCGGTTTACGAACGAGCGGTTTCACGCCAATATCCAGAAAGACGGCACGTATTCCGTCGTTCCGCGGGTATATGGCGGAGTAACGTCGCCGGCGGATCTGAAACGGATTGCAGCCGTCGCCGAGAAGTACGATGTGCCCATGGTCAAATTTACGGGCGGGCAGCGGCTCGATCTGCTGGGCGTAAAAAAGGAAGACCTGCCGAAGATTTGGGAGGAGCTCGATATGCCTTCCGGGCATGCTTACGGCAAGGCGCTCCGTACCGTGAAGACCTGCGTGGGCTCGACGTTCTGCCGCTTCGGCACCCAGGATTCCATCGGCATGGGGATCCAGATGGAGAAGGCCTTCGAGCGGCTCAATACGCCGGCTAAAGTAAAGCTTGCCGTGTCCGGCTGTCCTCGTAACTGCGCCGAAGCCACCATTAAGGACCTGGGCGTCGTGGCGATCGACGGCGGCTGGGAGATCTACGTCGGCGGCAACGGCGGCGTTAAGGTTCGGGAATCGGAGCTGCTGTGCACGGTAAAAACCGAGGAGGAAGTGATGGAATGGACCGGCGCTTATCTCCAGTATTACCGCGAGACAGCGAACTGGAACGAGCGCACCTCCGTCTGGATTGAGCGGATCGGCCTGGATGAGGTGAAGGCGGCGCTGGAGAGCCGGGAGGAGCGGCTTGCGCTCGTATCCCGGATCGAGGAGACGCTCAGCTACACCACCGATCCTTGGAAAGAAATTATAGAGAATCCGGAGCTGCGCAAGAACTTCGTGCCATTGACGGAAGCGGGAGCCGGTGAAGGTTTGGGGGCGAGAAACTCATGAGCAAAATTCGGGTGGCAAATTTGGCGGAAATCGATGCGAAGGGGGCGCGTACCTTCCGGATCGAGGGTACGGAGATCGCGGTATTCAGGCTGAGCGACGGCAGCGTCAAGGCCGTCGAGAACCGCTGTCCCCATAAAGGCGGGAAGCTGTCGGAAGGCATGGTATGCGGAACGGCGGTGCACTGCCCGCTGCATGACTGGAAGATCGATCTGGCCAGCGGCCGCGTCTATGAGCCCGACGATGGCTGCGTAACAACGTACCGGACGGAAATTGACGGTACGAACGGATCGATTTATATCGTGATGTAAGCAAGCCAAACGAACGATATAACAAATACAGAGGCAGGAGGTGCAGGCCGTGCGGGCGTTGGGGATGGTCAGTATCGTCGGAGCGGGACCGGGAGACCCGGAATTGATTACGGTAAAGGCAATGAAGCGGATCCGGCAGGCAGAGGTCATTCTGTATGACCGGCTCGTCAATGAGGAGCTGCTGAAAGAGGCGCCGGGTGAAGCCGAGCGCATCTATTGCGGCAAGGCGCCGGGGCGGCATGCGGCATCTCAGGAAGATATCAACCGGCGTCTTGTCGCCTATGCGATGCAAGGGAAGCGGGTGGTGAGGCTGAAGGGCGGGGATCCCTTCGTCTTCGGACGAGGCGGGGAAGAGGCGCTGGCGCTGGCGGCGGCCGGCATCCCTTATGAGGTTGTTCCGGGAATTACGTCCGCCGTCGGAGCTGCGGCGTCAGCCTCGATCCCCCTGACCCACCGCGGCCTGGCCGCTTCCTTCGCCTGCGTAACGGGCAGCCGCTGCCATGAGGACGGCTCGCCCGTCCGGTGGGATTTGCTGGCGCACGGGGTGGATACGCTGGCAATCTATATGGGCGTCAGCCAGCTGCCGTATATACGGGAGCAGCTGCTGCTGCACGGCAAAGCAGGATCGACGCCGGTCGCGCTCATTGAGCAGGGGACGACGAGCCGCCAGCGCACCTTCCTATGCACGCTCGAGAATATGCATGAGCTGGCAAAGGCGGTGAAGCTGGGGAACCCTGCGCTCATCCTGGTGGGCGAGGTGGTGCGGCTGCCCGGACAGCTTGCGCTATTGGAGCGGAATGTCTCAACGAGGATCGGATAGGCACGTTAGTATCAGCGGGAGTTATAATTCAAATATGAACAGAGGGCAGCGCTGCTTGAAGCGCTGCCTGTTTTCGTTTGCCCAGCGCGCATGATACGATATGGATAACGATAAGGATTCGCCGTGATTTTTGAGCAATATGACGATTACGATTCGCTGGAGGTGCATGCATGGTGGAACGTCCGCAGGGCGTCGTTCCGGACGCCATTGATTTTTCGAATGCCGCTTTTCCTTTTACCGCATCGACGACACGCGGCATATTTGTCGGCGCACAGCGGCTGCATTGGCACCATGCGCTGGAGCTTAATCATATCCGAAGCGGCACGGGCTTTATTTTGATCAACGGGATGAAGCTGTCGTTTCAAGAAGGAGACATCGTATTCATCAATAGTAACGCGCTCCACCGCGCCTATGAGACGGACAATCTGATCATGGACGTCATTATGTTCGATCCTTCGCTGCTTTCGCTGGATTTGAAATTCGATCCCGAACTGATGAACCCGTTCCGCTCCTTGGGCATGGTAGACCGGGAATCTCCGGTTCGCCCGGAGATGGCCCGGCTGCTTACAAGCATGATGGAGGAGCACAGAGCGCAAGGCACCTCCTATATGAGTCTGATCCGCTCGGACCTCATTCGTTTTCTGAGCCTGGCGAACCGGCATCTGTCGGCACCGCTTGCGGAGGACCGGCCGATTAAGGGAAGGGGCATGTATGCCTTGAAGGAAGTGCTTCGGACGATGGAGCTTCACCTGGATTACGGGTGGACCTTGAAGGAGCTGTCGGATATGACGCATCTAAGCCCTTCCCGGTTCAGCGCGCTGTTCCAGCAGGCTGTCGGCACATCCCCGCATCATTACCTGATTCAGCTTCGCTTAACCCACGCGGTGCATCTACTGGAAACAACGGATGCGAAGATTATCGAGATCGCGCAGAGCTGCGGATTCCGTAATCTCTCCAACTTCAACCGGCTGTTCAAGCAGCATATTGGCGCATCGCCCAGCGATATCCGGGAGCGTGCCTCTGTCGGCAGCTCTCTTCCTCGTTTATCGCACAGTGCAGAGAAACAGTAAGGCAGAGAAACAGTAAGATCGTATCACTCCTCGGGTGTATAACAGTAGAAGATGCGTTTATGGAAGCGGTATCTTAAATATATACCATCACATAACGCCGAATGGCTCGGCGTCTAGGAGTGAAAGTCCATGAGTTTGTATCTGGGAGTGGATGCCGGCGGGAGCAAAACCCATGCCGTCATCTGCGACGATCAAGGCAACATTGTCGGTAAGGGGGCGTCCGGGAACGGGAATCACCAGATTAACCGGGAGCAGGCGGCACGCAATATCGAAGAGGCCTGCGGCAGCGCTCTTCGGGAGGCCGGCGTATCCAAGGACGACATCCGCTACGCGTATTTCGGCTTGGCCGGTGCGGATCGGGAAGCCGACTACGAAATCCTGCGCCCGATGATCGGGGCTATGGGTTACCCGCGGCATGATATCGCCTGCGATACGATCATCGGCATGCGTGCCGGAACGAGCCGGCCTTATGGAGCGGCATTGATCTGCGGCACCGGCTTTAACAGCGCAGCCCGGAACCGCGAGGGGGCGGAGCTGCAATACGGCGGCTTCGGATTCCTCTACGGCGACGGCTACGCCGGCGGATCCGGTTTTGCAACGCTGGCCTTCCGGGCGGTGATTCGCGCTTGGGATGAGCGGGGGCCGGCCACGATGCTGACTTCGCTCGTGCTGGAGCAGCTGGGGTACGCCTCGGTTGAGCCGATGTACGAGGATGTTCTCTACGGACGGATTTCTGTTCCGCCGACATTGGTCAAGACTTTGTTCAAAGCGGCTGAAGCCGGCGACGAAATCGCGACCCGAATTCTTCAGACCGAAGGCGAGGAACTGGGCAATGCCGTTTGTACGCTTGTCCGGCGGCTGGGCATGTCCGATGAGGCATTCGATATTGTGTATATCGGGAGTGTGCTCAACCGTCCGAACAGCTCGATCCTGACGGATGCGATAGAACGGGTTGTGGCCGTCCGGGCGCCGTACGCCCGGTGCGTAAGGCTGACATCCGATCCGGTAGCCGGAGCGCTGCTCTGTGCGATGGATGCGGACGGGCGGACCATAGATTCGGAGACCGAGGCCAAGCTCAAGGCATTCACGTTTGAAGAAACCGCTGTATCGTGAGCCTGAGTATGACAATTGGACCGGAGGCCCCGAAATACGTTGCAATTTGATCTGATATTTACCTTGGAGGGATTCATATGGCAGCAGGATTGAAAATAGCGGTAATCGGGGGAGGCTCCTCCTATACACCGGAGATTGTGGAAGGCTTTATCCGCAACTACGAGCAAATGCCGATTCGCGAATTGTGGTTCGTGGATATTGAAGAAGGCAAGCATAAGCTCGAGATCGTAGGGAATTTGGCCAAGCGCATGGTGCAGCAGGCTGGTCTTCCCATCGAGGTTCATTTGACGCTGGACCGCCGGCAGGCGATTGAAGGCGCGGATTTCGTTACGACCCAGATGCGTGTCGGCTTGCTGGCCGCCCGTAAGCTGGATGAGCATATCCCGATTATGAACGGCGTTATCGGTCAGGAGACGACCGGTCCGGGAGGGATGATGAAAGCGCTGCGTACGGTTCCGGTCATTCTGGACATCTGCCGGGACATCGAGGAGCTGGCGCCGAATGCGTGGATGCTGAACTTCACGAACCCGGCCGGGATCGTGACCGAGGCTGTGCTCAAGCACAGCAAGGTAAAAACCGTCGGCCTGTGCAATTCGCCGATCAACTTCCAAAAATTCCTCGCGAAAGAGTATGGCGTATCGGAAAAAGAGGTGCTGGCCGAATTCGTCGGCATCAACCACTTGCACTGGGTAACCTCCGCGATCGTGAACGGGGAGGAGAAGATGCCGGAGCTCCTGGACGGCGGCAAATCCTACACGGCCAAAAACGTGCCGACCTTCGGCTGGGATGCGGATTTTATTCGTTCGCTCCAAGCCATCCCAACCTATTATCTGAAGTACTTCTATATGACGGATACGATGTTCGCAGACATGCTGTCATCGCTGGAGAAGGATGGCACCCGTGCGGATGTCGTCAGCCGGGTGGAGGAGGAGCTGTTCGAGCTCTATAAGGATGAGAACCTGGCAGAGAAGCCGAAGCAGCTGGAGCAGCGGGGCGGAGCTTACTATTCCGAAGCGGCGGTCAATCTGATGACATCGATTTATAATGACCGCCATGATATTCAGACGCTGAACGTAGCCAACGGGAACATTTACGATTTCTTGCCGGCGGACGCAAGCATCGAGGTCAACTGTGTCGTAACCGGTCAGGGCCCGATTCCGCTGGCTCCGCAAAAGGTTCCTTCCCATGTGAAGGGCCTGATGCATGCGGTGAAGGTGTATGAGCAGTTGACGATTGAAGCCGCCATCACCGGCGATCGCGGCATCGCATTGCAGGCGCTGGTGCATCATCCGCTCGTGCCTTCCGTCACCGTAGCGAAGAAGCTGCTGGATGAGATGCTGGAAGCGAACAAGACGTATTTGCCGGCATTCTTCAAGCCGGAAGCGGTTCTGTAATTCTATGAGCATCAGAGTTGCTCGATCCGAAAGGCAGATTTGAATAATACCACGCATCAAGCACAAAAACGCAGCCCTCCTAGGGCTGCGTTTTTGTATCATACGCCGGAATAAGCCATAAAGCCGCCGTCCACCGGGATAACCGTTCCCGTGACGAAGCCCGAAGCCTGATCGTCCACAAGCCATAGCAGCGTGCCAAGCAGATCCTCCGGTACCCCGAACCGCCTCATGGGCGTATGGGAAATAATCTTATGAGAACGCTCGGTCAGCGATCCGTCGCTGTTCGTCAGCAAACTGCGGTTCTGCTCGGTCAGGAAAAAGCCCGGCGCAATCGCGTTCACCCGGATACCGGCATCCGCCAGATGGACCGCGAGCCATTGGGTGAAATTGTTGATAGCGGCTTTGGCGGCGCTATAGGCGGGGACCTTCGTCATCGGGCTTGGCGCGCTCATGGACGAAATATTCAGCACCACCGCTCCCGGCCGCCCGATCATGCCCTCCGCGAAGATCTGCGTCGGAATCAGCGTACCGATGAAGTTCAAGTCGAAGACGCTGCGGAAGCCGGGCACGCTGAGCCCAAAGAAGGTGGTGACATCGGGTTCACCCTGATCTTCGGGGCGGAAGGTTTCATTCGTCGTATTGGCATCCCTCCGGTTGCCGCCGGCTCCGTTAATCAGAATATCGCAAGCGCCGAATGCTTCGCGTACAGCCCTTTCCGCCTGGCGTACGCTTTCGGTATCCGTTACGTCACAGGAGACCGCAATCGCCGTTCCGCCTGCCGCGGTGATCTCGTCAGCAACCTGCTGACCCTTCTCCAACGTACGGTTCAAGACGGCGACCTTCGCCCCCTGACGCCCAAGCTCAAGCGCCATGGCTCGGCATAATACTCCGGATCCGCCGGTAATAACCGCGGTTTTGCCATGGATGGATGGGTGGATGGGAAGGGCGATGCGCTCTTGGCGTGCAGATCCGACCGCGCCTTGAGCGGATCCGGTTGATTCCGGCATACCGTTCATGAATCCGCTCATTGGACAACCTCCTTCAATTTGGAGGCTTGATCCTGGCTCTTCCTGGTGTATGCATCCCACAGCCCCCACAAATACATAATGCCCAGCGCCCGGTCATACAGCCCGTAGCCCGGCCGGCATTGCTCGCCCCAAATATGCCGTCCGTGGTCGGGTCTGGCATAACCGGTAAATCCGGTTTCATGATAGGCCTGGACGATGCCGGCAATATCGACCGTCCCGTCCTGCGTCCGATGGGAGGTCTCGATAAAGTCGCCATTTTCAAAGACACGGACATTGCGAATATGCGCGAACGGAATCCGGTCATGGAATTCATGGATCATCGAGACGATATCGTTATCCGGATTCGCGCCGAGCGAGCCGCTGCACAAGGTGAGGCTGTTCGCAGGACTGTCGTACAGGCTCAAGAATTTGCGAAGGTTCTCCTGGCTGGTGATAATCCGGGGCAGGCCAAAAATGGACCAAGGCGGATCGTCGGGATGAATGGCCATTCGAATGCCGTTGGCTTCGGCGACCGGAACGACCGCGTTCAGGAAATACTCCAGATTGCTCCAGAGGTCCTCCTCCGTTACCCCGCGATAAGCCTCGAACAAAGAGGTCAGGTGAGCCAATCGCTCCGGCTCCCACCCCGGCATGGTAAGGGAGCTGTTCTGCGTGATCGTTCTTACAAGCTCCATCGGGTCGATGCCGTGAATTTTGGATTTTTCGAAGAAGAGTGCCGTCGATCCGTCGGGCGCTGCTTTAAACATATCGGTTCGCGCCCAATCAAAGATCGGCATGAAATTGTAGCAGATGACTTTGACGCCGACCTGGCCCAATTTTTCAATCGTACGGATGTAATTGGCGATGTAACGATCGCGTGACGGGAGGCCGAGCTTGATATCCTCATGCACATTTACGCTTTCCACAACGTCAATATGAAGTCCGAACGCGCTTGCCTGATCCCGAACTTCTTCAATCCGCTCCATCGGCCATTCCTCGCCGGCCGGAATATCATGGAGCGACCAGACGATTCCTTCTACGCCGGGAATTTGCCTGATATGATCCAGCGAGACCGTGTCGTTGCCTTCGCCGAACCACCGAAATACCATACGCATTGCTGCACCGCCTTTACGAATGTGGTTGTAGAATAAAATAATCAATGATAAACGCTTGAGCCTGGCTTGCCCGCCGCCCTTTATAAGAGAAGCGCAAGGCATGGATGGCGAATTCAAGCGGCTCATCATCGCCTGCCGGAAACATCCTTCGGAACCGCCAGGCTTTATATATTCCATACTACCATACAAGTATGGTAGTATGGAACGGAAAACGAAAATTTTGAACGGAGGGATCGGGAGGATGAGCCGTTTGGATATCGATAATCTGCTGCTTAACAGCAATAGCGCCAGAAAGCTGTACTATGATTATGCGGAGAGCATGCCGCTGTACGACTATCACAATCATTTAAGCCCGAAAGACATCGCGGACAACCGTCAATTCGGAAATCTGGCGGAAGTTTGGCTTGAAGGAGACCACTATAAATGGAGGGCCATGCGCTGGCTCGGTGTGGAGGAGGAGCTGATTACGGGCAGCGCGCCGCCCGAGGAGAAGTTCGCGGCTTGGGCGCGCTGCGTTCCTAAGCTGGTCGGCAATCCGCTCTATCATTGGACCCATCTGGAGCTGGCGAGATATTTCGGTATTCAGGAGCGTCTGTCCGGGGATAACGCAATGAAAATATGGCATGCGTGCAACGAGAAGCTGAGGGACCCTTCCCTTACGGCCGGAGGCATCCTTGCCCGCTTCAAGGTTAAGGTCGCGTGCACGACGGACGATCCGGCCGACACCTTGGAGTTTCATCGCCGTATTCAGCGCAATCCGGAGATTAACGCGGTCGTGGCGCCGGCTTTTCGTCCGGATCGGGTCCTTGACCTGACGCATGCCGATTTCGCAGGATATATCCGGCAGCTCGGGGAGGCGGTGAATCATGCGGTAGATACCTATGAAGAATTGCTCGAAGCACTTAAGCTGCGGATCCAGTACTTCCATGATCACGGCTGCCGGCTGTCCGATCACGGCTTCGGAGCGTTTCCGTATAAGCCTGCCAGCGAACAAGAGGCAGCGGCCATTTATGCCAAGGCCATGGCAGGGGACCCGATCTCACAACAGGAGGAGGCGAAGTACCGAACTTATACGCTGCTTCGGCTTGCTGTGATGTATCATGACTTGGGATGGGCCATGCAGCTTCATATCGGAGCATCCCGGAACAATAACGCCCGCATGCTGGCTAAGCTCGGGAAGGACAGCGGGTATGATTCCATCCTGGACTTTCATCTGGCGGCGAGTCTTAACGGATTTTTGAGCGAGCTTGACAAGGATGGCCGGCTCCCCAAGACTATCGTGTACAGCCTGTACTCCTCCCATTACGAGATGATTGCCACCACGATCGGCAATTTTCAATCGGCCGGCGTCGAAGGGAAGCTTCAGCTCGGCTCCGCCTGGTGGTTCCATGATCAGAAGGAAGGCATGCTGAAGCAGCTGACCGCATTGTCTTCCATGGGCCTGATCAGCACCTTCGTCGGCATGCTGACGGATTCGCGCAGCTTCATGTCGTTCCCGAGGCATGAATATTTCCGGCGCGTCCTTTGCCGCCTGTTCGGGGACTGGATCAAGGAAGGGGAGCTGCCGGCGGACTATGATTATATCGGAGGCATTATCCAGGATATTTGCTATCGCAACGCCGAGCGCTATTTTCAAATCCATTGAGAATCTCTGCTTCAATACAACAATATCCTAAGCGTTTGCTAATGACGGCATCGCAGAGGCAGGACGAAGGAGGAACAAATATATGAACAGTACATTATATCGGGCCTGGCTTCAATACTCGCCAGTTCAGGATGCGGAGCTTCGGGAGGCTTACCGCCGGGTTCTCGGCACGATCTCCTTGGAGGGAAGGCGATCCGAGCTTCTGGATTCGGCCATTGAGGAGCTTCGCAGCGGATGCCGATCCCTGCTGGACATCGAGCCGGAGCTATTGTTGCTGGGCAACGAGATGCCTCAACTGGCATCGAACGAAGGGATATCCCGCGGCCTTCAGCTGCGGGTGCAGCCTGCCGCCGATAACGTGCAGGACCTGGAGGAAGGGGACAACAGCGCTCCCGGAAAGCTGGGACCTGAAGGCTTCCGCCTTCAGTATCTGGGGGATAGTCTGCAGGAGCGAGTGATCCTGATCGGCGGCTCGGAGAAAGGTTTGCTGTACGGCGTATTTCATTTGCTGCGGCTTGTCGCCGCACACGAGCCGTTAACGGCATGGAACGTGACCGAGGAGCCGGTTAACCGGCTCCGGATGATCAATCAATGGGATAATGCGGACGGCTCGATCGAGCGGGGCTACGCGGGGCGTTCGATCTTTTACCGGGATGGGCGCTTCACGGAGGATCTTACGCGCGTCAAGGACTATGCAAGGCTGCTGTCTTCCGTCGGCATCAATGCAATTTCGATCAACAATGTGAACGTGCATGAGATTGAAACGCGGTTCATCACCCGGGAATATTTGCCTCAAGTGGCCCAAATCGCAAGTGTTTTTCGCAAGTACGGCATCACGCTGTATTTGAGCATTAACTTTGCGGCCCCGCTTCATATCGGCGGCGTTGGCACTTCCGATCCGCTGAATGAAGACGTACGGCGGTGGTGGAGGGCTGCCGCGGATGAGATTTACAGCCATATTCCGGACTTCGGCGGATTCCTGGTGAAGGCCGATTCGGAACACCGGCCGGGGCCGTTCGCTTACGGGCGCGACCATGCTGACGGCGCCAATATGCTTGCCGAAGCGTTGGAGCCCCATGGCGGAATCGTGATCTGGCGCTGCTTCGTCTATAACTGCATGCAGGATTGGCGGGATCGGAGTACGGACCGTGCCAAGGCGGCTTACGATCATTTCACGCCGCTTGACGGCCGGTTCATGGACAATGTGCTGCTGCAGATTAAGAACGGGCCGATGGATTTTCAGGTCCGGGAGCCGGTATCCCCGCTGTTCGGCAGCATGAAGCATACGAACCAGGTGCTGGAATTCCAGGTGACGCAGGAATATACCGGGCAGCAGCGCCATGTCTGCTATCTCGTTCCGCAGTGGAAGGACGTGCTGGACTTTGATACGCACGCGGACGGGCAGGGCTCGTATGTGAAACGGATCGTGTCCGGTTCGCTTCACAGCATGAAGCTAAGCGGGATTGCGGCCGTATCCAACATCGGAGATGACGAGAACTGGACGGGACATACGCTGGCACAGGCCAATCTGTACGGCTACGGACGGCTGATCTGGAATCCTGATCTGACCTCGGAGGAGATTGCGGAGGAATGGACCCGGCAGACCTTCGGCAACGACGAGGCCGTTATAAAGACTGTCTGCGGCATGCTGATGAAATCTTGGCCGATCTATGAAAGCTATACGTCCCCGCTCGGGGTCGGCTGGATGGTGACGCCGCATACCCATTACGGGCCGGACGTGGACGGATACGAGTATTCCAGGTGGGGGACATACCATTTTGCGGACCGGGACGGCATCGGGGTCGACCGTACGGCTGCGACGGGGACGGGTTATACGGCCCAGTATTTCGAGCCGAATGCGCGCAGGTACGAGACGCTGGAGGACTGTCCCGACGAGCTGCTGCTGTTCTTCCACCATGTGCCGTACTCGCACCGCCTGAAGTCGGGGAAAACGGTGATTCAGCATATTTATGACACCCATTTTGAAGGTGCGGATGCAGCGGCAGAGCTCCTAGCGGAATGGGCATCTCTCGAGGGGCGAATCGATCCGGCGCAGCATGCCCAGGTGGCCGCGAGGCTGGCCGAACAGGCAGAGCATGCCAAGCACTGGCGGGATGTCATCAACACGTATTTCTTCCGCAAGTCCGGCGTGCCGGATGAGAAGGGGCGTACTATCTTTTAAAGGAATGGGTGGAGCAGGGGGAGCTTCCTTATCTATACAATGGTATGGATGGGTTAGGAAAGGCACAGCGTCCATTAAAAAGTATAGAGGATGGAAGGCTCCAACTCGGACTGTCGCAGGAGGTCCCGCCTTATAATAAAGAAGGAACCGCTCTTACGCGAGCGGTTCCGCCAAGAAGAGGGGGTAGATCACCCGGTGCGAAGGAGGATCTACTCTTTTTTCGTGCGGTCCAGGTTCATCTGTGCAGTGGTGTCTGTATTCGGGGTGTCATTGCCCGCGATAAGAACCTTGACCCCCTTGCTCTCAATCTCCTCGCTGGCATGGATATCGGCTTCGTCGTCCGTGATGACAGGGTCCATATCTGTAATGGCGCAGCCTTTAATAAAGAAATCTAGGCCCAGCTAGCTGCACCTAAGACTTCGGATGCTAGGAGAAGGAGCGGGCGTATAAAGCACATGGCGATCGTGGCACGTGTTTTTTTATTTATTGTATTCCGTCACGGTCGTAATCTCTCGATACACCAACTACCTTGCCAATGATTCTGTTTGCGGGAACCGGACCGAAGCTGCGGCTGTCCACACTCCTCCACCAGTTGTCATTGATCACAAAGTAGGTTTAGAAGCAGATTTGACTCATAAGCCTGTATGAACGGATGCCGGCCTTCATAAACTAAGATTATAGAGACGGTTTATAACAATAACGTAATGAACCAAGCACAGGTTTTGTTATATGATAGGGGTAGATTACATAAAGACGTCTCCAAATTGGCGTGTCTCCTTCGCAAAAGGGCTTGCGGATTCTCGGGCTTTATAGGGTGGGGGGCTATATGATATACTATGGATATGAATAGATTGCAATGATCCATGGTCATGATGAAGGAGGGGAATGGGATGACAACCGAAAGCCATACGCATGAAGCCTGTGCGGTAACGAGTGAGCGGAAAAGCCATCATTCCGAGAAAACGAAGAACAACCTCATTAGCCGATTGAACCGGATTGAGGGGCAAATTCGCGGAGTGAAGGGCTTGATTGAGAAGGATACGTATTGTGATGACGTATTGAACCAGATCTCCTCCATTCAATCGGCATTGAACGGCGTAGGCAGGCTGCTGCTGGAGCATCATATGAAGAGCTGCGTGGTCGAGCGCCTGCAGGAAGGCGACGATGACGTCATTACCGAATTGCTGACCACGATGAACAAGCTGATGAAATAAGCGAAAGCTTGTTTACAAAGGCAACGTGTGCGGCATGTGTTTGCTGACCTGCTGAACCCTAGTGAAAAAAGCTGGCCTTCGTAAATCGAATGCGCAGCTTCAGCATACAAACGAACCAAGAGCCTGCTGCCCGATCTCCGGCGGCAGGCTCTATATTTAGGAGGCGCTGCAGAGGCGCCGTTATTGCCTAGTGCATTAACTCTTGCGTAAAGTTGCTCCAGCCTTAGAGCGCGTCGGAATAAAAAAAGATGCATTCGAGGATGTTAGATATAAAAAGGGACAAGCCCGTTATTATTCTCCTATAGGGGCGAAAAGCCTGATTTTATGGGCGCGAAGCGGCAATTTTGAAAAAAAGAGAAATTCATGGTTGACTAAATATAGGGTAGGGGGGTATACTAACACCAGAAACACAAAACAACGCGTCATAACCGGCCGACAGCGAATGATGGAATAAGGAAAGGCCGAAGCATTTTAAATAAACCATTTAAGGAGCGATGAAGAATGGAACAGGTAACGTTGAAAGTCGAAGGCATGTCCTGCATGCACTGCGTAAATTCGATCGAGGGCGCACTGAAGGAGCAAGGGATTTCCGGAAGCGTGGATTTGAAGGTGGGCACCGTATCGGTGAACTATGATGCCGGCAAGTTCAGCTTGGAAGATATCAAGGAATTGATCGAAGAACAGGGGTACACCGTAGCCTAAGGGCTGAAGACGACGGAAGAGGGGTGTAAGACGATGGGAACAGGAGCAGTTCAAGAGCAGAAGAAGGCATCGCTGCAGTTGACCGGCATGACATGTGCGGCATGCGCGAACCGGATTGAGAAGGGGCTGAGCAAAATGGAAGGCGTCCAAGACGCCAACGTAAACTTTGCGCTGGAGAAGGCCTCCGTAACCTATGATCCGGCGGTCGTTTCGGTCAAGGAGATGGAGGAGAAGATCCAGAAGCTCGGCTATGGCACGGCGAAGGAAACGGTTGATTTTCAGCTGGTTGGCATGTACTGTGCAGCTTGCGCATCGAAGATCGAGAAGGTGGTCGGCAAGATGCCGGGGGTAAGCCAGGCTAACGTCAACTTTGCCCTGGAGACGGCCCGGGTGGAGTTTAACCCTGCGGAAGTATCGATCAGCGACATTCAGCAGCGTGTAGAAAAGCTGGGGTATCAGGCCATATCCAAGCAGGAGGCGCCGGATCAGGAGAGCCACCGCAAGGAAGCCATCGCCAAGCAAAAGCGCAAGCTAATCCTATCGGCCATCCTGTCTCTGCCGCTGCTGTGGGCGATGGTCACCCATTTCTCCTTTACTTCATGGATCTGGATGCCGGAGCTCTTTATGAATCCATGGTTCCAGCTCGCGCTTGCTACCCCGGTTCAGTTCTATATCGGCAAGCAGTTCTATGTAGGGGCATATAAAGCCCTTCGCAACAAGAGCGCCAACATGGACGTTCTCGTAGCTCTCGGTACATCGGCTGCGTACTTCTACAGCTTGTACCTGACGATTGACTGGGCCGCAGCGGGCGGAAGCGTGCATCACGGCCCGGCGATGTATTATGAAACGAGTGCCGTTTTGATCACGCTCGTCATTCTCGGGAAGCTGTTTGAATCCCTGGCCAAGGGCAGAACCTCGGAAGCGATCAAGACGCTGATGGGGCTGCAGGCCAAAACGGCCGTCGTCATCCGTGACGGTCAGGAAACGACCGTACCGGTTGAGCAGGTCATGGTTGGAGATATCGTCGTCGTTAAGCCGGGAGAGAAGATTCCGGTCGACGGCCGGGTGATCGAAGGCATGTCGGCGGTCGATGAGTCCATGCTGACCGGGGAGAGCATTCCGGTTGAGAAGAAGGCCGGGGATACGGTCATCGGAGCTACGATTAACAAAAACGGACGTCTGAAGTTCGAGGCCTCCAAGGTGGGCAAAGAGACCGCTCTCGCCCAAATTATCAAGGTGGTTGAGGAAGCTCAAGGGTCCAAGGCGCCGATTCAGCGGGTGGCCGACGTCATCTCCGGCATTTTCGTACCGATCGTGGTCGGTATTGCAATTGCAGCTTTTCTCATATGGTACTTCTGGGTGACACCAGGCAACTTTGCGAATGCGCTTGAAATCGCGATTGCGATCCTCGTCATCGCTTGCCCGTGTGCTCTAGGCTTAGCCACACCGACCTCCATTATGGCCGGATCGGGCCGTGCGGCAGAGCTTGGCGTACTGTTCAAGGGCGGGGAGCATCTGGAAGCGACGCATAAGATGGATACGATCGTACTGGATAAAACCGGAACGGTAACCAAGGGCAAACCGGAGCTGACCGATGTTCAAGCGCATGATTTTGAAGAGGAAGCATTCCTGCGCCTGGTCGGCGCTGCCGAGAAGAGCTCGGAGCATCCGCTGGCAGAAGCGATCGTAGCCGGAATTGAAGCAAAAGGGATTGCGCTCCCGGCAGCTCAGGAGTTCGAAGCGATTCCGGGGTACGGTATCTATGCAAGCGTGGACGGCCATGAGGTGCTGGTCGGAACGCGCAAGCTGATGGCGAAGCATCAGATCCCGGTGGAATCGGTCCTCCCCCGGATGTCGGAGCTGGAGACCGAGGGCAAGACCGCGATGCTGGCAGCGATCGACGGCAAATATGCCGGACTCGTCGCCGTCGCGGATACGATTAAGGAAACGTCCCGAGAAGCCGTTGCAAGGTTGAAAGAAATGGGCATTGAAGTGGTTATGATGACCGGCGACAATGAGCGAACCGCGCAGGCGATTGCGAAGCAGGTCGGCATCGATCATGTCCTGGCCGAAGTCCTGCCGGAAGGCAAAGCCGATGAAGTGAAGAAGCTTCAGCAGCAGGGCAAGAAAGTCGCCATGGTTGGTGACGGCATCAACGACGCTCCGGCTTTGGCGGTAGCCGATATCGGCATGGCGATCGGTACGGGAACCGACGTCGCGATGGAGGCGGCGGACGTCACCCTTATGAAGGGCGATCTGAACAGCATTCCGGACGCCATTTATATGAGCCGCAAAACGATGAGCAATATCCGGCAAAACCTGTTCTGGGCGCTCGGCTACAATTCGCTGGGCATTCCGATTGCCGCGATCGGCCTGCTGGCCCCTTGGGTCGCCGGGGCGGCAATGGCGCTTAGCTCGGTATCGGTTGTACTCAATGCCCTCCGTTTGCAGCGCATGAAAGTATAACCCCGACATCGAAGGCTTTGAAGAAAGATAGCGTTTGTGGGGACCATACGATCAATTGAACAAAATGGGAGTGTTCACATGAGTATGCGGAAGTTTGCCGTAACGCCAGGGTTTGAGGTGGGCGGAACGATGTTCCGTCCCGAACAGCTGGCGGTCCTGGGCAGCGTCGTCGGCGAGGATGCCCGTATCGAAATGACAGGCTTCAAACAGCTGTATATCGAGATGGAGGAGGAACAGATGGAAGAGGCTCAGCGCCTGTTAAGGGCAGCCGGACTCCAGGTTCACCCTGCCGGATTCGTCACCAAAAGTCTGATCGCCTGCCATTTCTGCAGGGGGGCAGAGGAAGCGGGCCTGGACGTAGCCCGGGCCCTTGATGAAGCGATTGCCGGGCATCCGGTACCCTCGCCGCTCAGGATCGGATATGCTGGCTGCGCGCTCGGTACGAGCGAACCGCTGCTGAAAGACATCGCCGTCATCAAAATGCGGGATAAATACGATATGTATGTCGGCGGAGAGCCGAGGGGGCTGAAGGCTCTGCTGGCCCAGCAGCTGCATGCCGGCCTGGAAGCCGAGGAGCTTGTTCCGATTATCCGTAGCTTGATCGCGATTTTTCAGGAGCAGGGCAAGAAGAAAGAGAAATTTTCAAGATTCGTGGACCGGATCACGCTGGAGAAGCTGCGGGAGCTTACTGCAAGTGCCCGAATGGAGACGGCCGGTTAGATCATATTGATGAGGCATGATTCCAGGAGACATCACTGTATGGTGGTGTCTTTTTTTGTTATAGGTACAGGAACATAATCAATTCGGAGCAAGCTACAACGGTGGGACAGTTGACGAACAGAATGGAAGGGTATACAATTTAATTGTTAAAAGCTTTTAACTACTTAATATTGTGATATATATTTCAACTTCTACTGAATGGGGTGATCCAGGCTGGATAAGAAGGAGCAGTTGTCCCACATGGTGTCCCGCCAGATGATGACCCTGGTGGCCGGCTATGCCCAAATACTCGACAGCGATCTGACAGGACCCCAATATTATGTGCTGCAGACGCTGGCTAATGAAGGTGATCAGACGAGCTCCTATTTTGCAAGCGTGCTGAACGTGACTTTGCCTTCCGTCACCAATCTCAGCAACAAGCTGGTGAGCAAGGGGCTTATTGAACGGGTCACGTCCGAAGCTGACCGGCGGCAGGTTTATCTGAGGATCACCGAGCGGGGCCGCGAGATGGAAGCCCGCATGGTGGAGAAATACCGGGAGCTGAACGAAGGACTGTGGTCGGATTATACCGAAGAGGAGTTGGATTTGCTGATCTCCGCTTATGCGAAGATGATCGACCATTTCCAGCTCAAGATTAACCCGTCCGGAAACAGGGACGGCAAATAAAAAACCAGGAGGTCATCCAATATGGGAAGACTGGATAATAAAGTAGCGATCATCACAGGTGCGGCCGGCGGTATGGGTAAGGCGGATGCCCTGTTGTTTGCGAAAGAGGGCGCGAAGGTAGCGATCACCGACCTGCAGGAGGATAAAATCCAGGAGGTTGTGGCCGAGATCCAAGCCAGCGGCGGTGAAGCCATCGGCTTTAAGCAAAATGTCGCTTCGGAGGAAGACTGGATCCGCGTCGTGGATGAAACCGTGAAGAAGTTCGGCAAGATTGATATTTTGGTTAACAATGCCGGTATCTCGAACGCAACGCCGTTCATGGACCTGACGGTTGAAGGCTGGGAGAAGACGATGTCGATTAACGTGACAAGCATTTTCCTCGGCCAAAAATACGTCATTCCGCGCATGATCGAAGCGGGAGGCGGCTCCATCATCAACATTTCCTCCATTGCCGGCCTGACGGGCGGCAGCGGCGCGGGACCTTACACCGCAAGCAAAGGCGCCGTTCGCATGCTGACCAAGGCAACGGCCGTCGATTTTGCGAAACATAACATCCGCTGCAACTCGATCCATCCGGGTTACATCGAAACCCCGATGACGGTCGATCTGTTCAAGAACGAGCAGATGATGCAGTGGTTCCAATCGCAGACGCCGCTTCCACGCCTCGGCAAACCGGAGGATATCGCGAATGGCGCCTTGTTCCTGGCTTCGGACGAATCCTCTTACATTACGGGCATCGAGCTCCCGATCGACGGTGGATACTACGCGAAGTAACCGGGGATCTCTTCTATTCGGTCAGCGCATGATCGGATATGACGAATGGATCACTGTCAGATACAGCGGGTACCCAGGAATTTTAAGAAGACTTTTGTAGATCATTGAATATTGGTCCTTGATATATAGCGTTCATTTATATCCATTAAGGGAGTGTTGTTCCATGTCCGATCATCAACAGATTGCAGTCATCACCGGCGCGGCCAGCGGAATCGGGAGAGCGAGCAGCTTGAAGCTGGCGGAGAACGGCGCAGCCGTCGTCCTGGTTGATTTCAACAAGGAGGCTGGGGAAGAAACGCTCCGTATGATTAAGGAACAAGGCGGAGACGGCATTTTCGTGCAGGCCGACGTGTCCAAGAGCGAGGATGTACAGAACTACGTAAACAAGGCGATGGAGACATACGGCCGAATTGATTTCTTCTTCAACAATGCCGGGATCGTGCAGAAGTTCTCGATGCTCGACGATATCGAGGAGAGCGAATTCGATCGTCAAATGTCCGTCAATGTGAAGGGCTGCTTCCTCGGCATGAAATACGTGCTGAAGGTCATGAAAGAGCAGGGCAGCGGGCATATTCTGAATACCGCGTCCACGGCGGGCATCCGCAGTGAGCACAGCGCGGGCGCTTATTCGGCGAGCAAGCATGCGGTCGTCGGCTTGACGAAGTCCGCGGCGCTCGAATACGTGAAGAAAGGCATTCGCGTGAACGCGATCTGTCCGGGCGGCGTTCAGACACCGCTGACTGCGGCGGTGGCCAAGTCCTTCCAGGAGGGCGGCTATGTGCCCGAAGAGATCTCCAACATGCGGATGGGCCGTCCGGCAGAGGCCGACGAAATCGCGAACGTGGTTGCGTTTATGGCTTCGCCGGGGTCCAGTTATATGACGGGCTCGCTCGTGACGATCGACGGCGGGTTGACGCTGTAACACAGCATTTCAATAAGCAAGGCCAGTCAAGCCGGATTCAGCGGCGTGGCTGGCCTTTTTTTGGCTTATATCCGTGCGGGCTTTCCCTTGCGTCTCCGGAGTACGGGCTCGGTATAGTCGGATGTGCTTCTGTCATGCTTCTTGCGTGCTAGTGTGCAATTCCGAGCGCATTAAAAAAAGACCTACCCGCGTTTGCAACGTCTGGGTAGGTCTTATCGCTGCGGAATGATTCGCTTAGCGCTGATTCAGGCCGACGGCCTCTGCCAACAGCTCGTAGGACCGGAGCCGCGCCTTGTGATCATAGATCGCGGCGGCTACAATCATTTCATCCGCTTGCGTCATGCGCTGGAACTCTTCCAGCTGCGCGCGGACGGTATCCGGGCTGCCGATGGCGGAGAAGCTGAGCTGCCGCTTCACGATCGCCTGCTCCTGCAGGTTCCACAGATCATCCATGCTGTCGACCGGCGGGCTGAGCTGGCCGGTGCGGCCCCGGATGATGTTCAGGAACTGCTGATAGGGCGATGTCGCCAGCCGCTGGGCTTCCTCGTCGGTATCGGCGCAGATGACGTTCACGCCGATCATCGCGTAAGGTTTGCTAAGCTCCTCCGACGGGCGGAAGGTGGAGCGGTACAGATCCAGCGCCGGCATGAGATAATCCGGCGCGAAGTGGCTCGCGAAGGAGAACGGAAGCCCGAGCTGCCCCGCCAGCTGGGCGCTGAAGCCGCTGGAGCCCAGCAGCCAGATCGGGATGTCGAGCCCTTCGCCCGGGATTGCCCGGACGCGCATGGACGAGCCGGAGATGGGCTTGAAATAGGTTCGCAGCTCGCCGAGGCGATCCGGGAAATCCTGTCCGTCGCTGCCGGGACCGCGCCGCAGCGCCCGCGAGGTGAGCTGATCCGAGCCCGGCGCCCGGCCGAGCCCAAGATCGATCCGGCCCGGGTAGAGTGATTCGAGCGTGCCGAACTGCTCGGCGATGACCAGCGGCGCATGGTTCGGCAGCATAATGCCGCCAGAACCGACGCGAATGGTGTTCGTTCCGCCGGCCACGTGGCCGATAACGACGGAGGTCGCGGAGCTGGCGATGCCCGGCATGTTATGGTGCTCGGCCAGCCAGTAGCGGTTGTAGCCCCACCGCTCGGCGTGCTGGGCAAGGTCGAGCGTATTTTTGAGTGACTGTGCCGCAGTGCTGCCAGCGGTAATCGGAGCGAGATCCAGGATCGAGATCGGAATATCGCCCACCGTTTTTGATTCTGTATGATGAAGATCGGATTCAGACATATGGTAGCCTCCTTCTTCGTGCAGAGCACGGCAAGATTATATAGAGACGGTCATCCTGGCTTCCTGACGATAGGGCACCGAGGATGACTGCGGATAAGTATGGTATACCCAGTCACCGGATTCCCTATATAACCATCATTATATACCTAGTTAATTGATAAGAAAAATATGCAAGGAACTGCCTGCCGGGTTAGCGGATTGCAAAACAGGAGCCGACGAGGCTCCGAAGCTATTGATAATGCGATTCGGGCATTCCGATTGATCGAGGGATGCCGATTTTTCTCAAACCTGAAACTAAAAATATAAAGGATTGCCAGGGACGTTAACGAACTTCTTATATTACATCATTACATCGATTAAGAAAGAGGATCTTTAAATTATCCAGGAGAGCAAGGGGAATGGCCTATGGCAAATTACAAAATGCTGGCACTTGATCTGGACGGCACCACGTTGAATGAAGAAGGCATCGTGACGGATACGACCCGGTATTGGATTCAAAAGGCGGTCGATTCCGGCGTCCTGGTGATTTTCTCAACCGGACGGGGGATGCAGACCGTCATGGACCTGTGGAACAGTCTTGAATTGAATGGCCCAATGGTGCTGCTGAACGGAGCCGAGCTATGGACGGGAAGGGAGCAGCTGTGCGAGCGGCATTTTTTGAAGCCGGAAGAAATTCGACGGCTGCACCGGCTGGCGCTGGAGGCGGACGCCCATTTCTGGGGATACAGCGTAGAAAGCCTCACGAGCCGCAAAAACTGGACGGAGGAAATGTTTGAGCGGCGATGGATGAAATTCGGCATGCATCATCCTGATCTGTCGGTCATTTCGAAGCTGCGGGAGCTCGCCTCCGAGATCGATACGATTGAAATTTCCCGCTCGGCAGCCGTTAATGTGGAGATTTCCCCTCGCGGCATATCGAAGGAATCAGGCGTGCGGACGATTTGCAGCAGACTTGGTATCGATATGCGCGAAGTGATGGCTATCGGTGACAACATGAACGATTACCGCCTGATTCGGGCTGCCGGGCTTGGCATTGCCATGGGAAACGCGGATGAGGCGCTGAAGGCAGTTGCCGATGGGCAGACGGACATGAATGCCCGGGACGGCGTCGCCAAGGCAATTCAGCGCTATATTTTCGATGATGGGCAGGTCTGAATGGTAGCATTATGAAATAATCGTCGAACGTATAGCAGCAAAAAAGATATTGGAATTGCAAAACACCCATAATCTTGCCGCTTGGCAAGGCTGGGTGTTTTTTGTTCCGGTTTCCTGTGAGTCCAAGTAAGACGGATCCGGCAAGTTCCGCTTACGGCAAGCGCCCTTTCTATTAGAAATAGGCATTTGTAGAGGCCGGACATCAGCAAATGCACATATATTGTACCGAAGCCTAACATAACCAGGAGGTGGTCCCCCCCCCAATGAAAAAGACAAAGAAATCGCATGAGTGCTGCCCACCGATTCATCCATATAAAAAATGTTATAAGAAAGTTAAGGGCATAGTGACTTACTATACCGTCATTTATAAACCAAAGGTAAAGAAATGCCATATCCCATATAAGGGTTGTAAAGAAATCCCGTGTAGGCATATTCCATGCAGACCTCATAGAAAGCATAAACACTGGACCTGTCGGTCTTATTAGCTTCGCAAGGCCATACAGAATTGATGACAACCAAGCCCTGACTGGACTTGGTTGTTTTTTTACTTCCCGCACCAGAAGCATGAACGACTTGGTCTTCCTAACGTGTTCGTGCCCCGCAAGATCTGGTGATCTTATGGGGCACCTTTTATGCCTCATTACGATTCCCTTAGGCGATGGAGCGGAATTTGCTTTATACCTCGCTGGAATATATTTACTCCTGCGGACCGAAAGCAGCCGGAGGATCAATTCGCTCGAGCCCGTTCATATAAGGCTGCAGCGCCTTCGGAATACGGATCGAGCCGTCCTTCTGCTGGTGGTTCTCCAGCAGCGGGATGAGAATGCGGGGCGAGGCGACGGCCGTATTGTTCAAGGTATGGCAGTGGCGAAGCTTGCCTTCCGCATCCCGGTAACGGATGTTCGAGCG
Organism: Paenibacillus ihbetae; assembly: GCF_002741055.1. NCBI lineage: Bacteria > Bacillati > Bacillota > Bacilli > Caryophanales > Paenibacillaceae > Paenibacillus > Paenibacillus ihbetae. Next base: position 3,533,637 of record NZ_CP016809.1, read on the forward strand.
CCGGGCCTGGAAGTCGAGCAGGTTCGACGACGAATGGGTCTCGCCATAGGCTCCGCGGCTTGGCATCCATGTCTCGATGTCGTACTGCTTATACGTCTTCTGCGACATGTCGCCGGTGCAGACGGCAACGACCCGGTACGGGAGCTCCAGCTTGCCCAGCAGCTCCTCGGCATTGGCCGTGATCTCTTGAAGAAGGCGTTCCGACGTCTCCACGTTTGCCTCGCACAATACGACCTGCTCAACCTTCGCGAACTGATGCACGCGATAAAGACCGTAGACGTCCCGGCCGCCCGAGCCGACCTCGCTGCGGAAGCACATCGATGCGGCAGCCAGGCGGATCGGCTGCGATACGTCGACGACTTCGCCGCTGTAGTACGATACCAGCGGGACCTCCGAGGTGCCGACCAGCCATTTGTCTTCCTCGGCAACCCGGAATGCCTGATCCTGGCCGAGCGGGAAGAAGGCGGTGTTTTGCATTGCTTCCGTCCGTACGGTCAGCGGCACATCCATCAGGGTAAAGCCCTTTTCAACAAGCATATCGATCGCAAGCTGCTGCACCGCTCGATGAAGCAAGGCGCCCGTGCCCGTCAGGTAGTAGCTCCGGGTGCCGGCGGTTTTCACCCCGCGAGGGATGTCGATCATGCCGTGGAGCTCTCCAAGCGCGACATGGTCTTTATAGTCAAAATCAAATGCAGGAGGCTCGCCGACACGCCTTACCCCCACGTTGTCCTGGTCCGAAGTCCCGACCGGCGTATCCGGCGAGACGATATTGGGGATGAGCAGGAGGAGCTCCTGATACATAGCCTCAACCTCGCGGAATTGTGCCTCCTGAACGCTCAGCCGCTCGTTGATCGCTTTGACCAGCCGCTTCGTTTGCTCGGCTGCTTCCCTGCTGCCCTTCCGCATCAAGAGGCTGATCTCCTCCGATCGCGCGTTCCGCTGCTGACGCAGCTCATCCACCGACAGCAGCAGCGCCCGCCGCTTGTCATCCAGCTTGAGCAGATCTTCCACCGACAGGGCGATCCCCTTCTGGTCCGCTACCCGCTGCAATTCCTCCTGTGCTTCTTGGCTGTGCCGAATCCATTTCATGTCCATCATAGTTAACCGCGCTCCTTTTCATATTGAAAAATAAAAAAAGCGTCCTAGTCCATATGGGACGAGGGACGCTTATGCGCTCGCGGTGCCACCCAAATTGATTGAACCGTGCCTGCGCGTAAAAAGCTGCGGGCTCTCGTTCAATCCTCTTGATTCCGCGGTAACGGGCGGGCCCGGTTAACTTAGGGGACGGTTCGGTGCGCCTTATAATTGCTCGGCTGCCCGGTTCCCTTGGCGAAAACGCCTCCGAGTTGGATGCTCTTCATCGGCCTGATGCTGATATTGTTGTACAGTATACCGCAAGAGGCGCCTTTTATACAAGAGGCGGCACGCCGAAAAATTACATCGATGCCGCCTGCTGTCCGGCCTGCCGCTTCTTCCAGAAGGGAGACTGATCGGCGTCCCAGCGAAAGGTCAGGACGGCCGCCACTAGGCACAGTATCGTAAATCCGGTCAGGATGGCGAGCGGCAGCCAGAGGTCGGAAGCGTCGCCCTGAGGATGAACGGCGATGCCCATGGCTTCCACCAAATAGTGAAACGGCTGCAGATGACCGATGGTTACGACCCATTGCGGAGCATGGTCCAGGGAGTAGAAAGCCTCGCTGGTGAACAGCATCGGAAAGCTCATCAGGTTGGAGATCATGTTGACGTTGCCTTCGTCTTTCGACAGATTAGCGGCCAGAAAGCCGAGCGCGGTAAAGCACACGGTACCGGCCAGCAGGACGGTCAGCATCAGGGCCAGGCTGAGCAGATTCAGCTCCACTCCAAGGAGCACAACGCTCATCAAGGTTACGCATGCACTGACCAGGAGGGACAGCACGGTGCGGGAGCCTGTCATCGCAGCTACGAACGAGGCCGTACGGAACGGGGTGGCGCGCAGCAGCTTGTAGACGCCCCGGTTGCGCTGAGCCATCACGTTAAAGGCCGTAACCATCGTTGCTCCGAACAGGATGTTGGTGGTGAGCACACCGCTCAGCAGGCGGTATGAATAAGCTTCGTCGTTAAAATAAAGCCCTAGCCCCGCCAGCATTGCAATGGGAAAGACAATGTTCCAGACAAGGGTATGGGTATCGCGGAAGAGTGCCCGCAGCATGGTATTCATGATGGTAAGCATAGAAGTTCCTCCTTTTTGGTTTTCATTATGGCGCGAAGATCGATAGGAGAGAGGAGCGTGAAACGTTCCCGCTCTTGCCAGGTTCGTCACGTTGCTTGTGGATCCGCATCCGTCAGCCGGATGTATAGCTCCTCCAGGCTATCGACCTGGTAACGGTCCAGCAGCTCCTCCGGAGTGCCGGAGGCCCGGACCCTTCCGCCGCTGATGAGCATCAGCCGGCCCGCCAGTTTATGCACCTCCTCCATGTCATGGGACGTGAAGACGATGGATGCACCGGAATCGGCCAGCGAGCGAATGAGCTCCCGAATGTCCCGGCGTGCCCGGGGATCAAGCGCTGCCGTCGGCTCATCCAGCACGATCAGCTTCGGCCCGTGCACCAGGGCCATGGCGATCGCGAGCCGTTTCTGCTGGCCCCCGGAGAGCCGGAGCGCATCGGTTCTCGCGGCCTCCTCAAGACCGCAGCGGCTCAGGTGGCGCATCAGCTCCGAGTCCGGCAGTCGCAGGCCGTAGAAGGCGGCGAACATCCGCAGGTTCTCGAGCGCGGTGAAGCCGGGAAAGAACGGGGTAGATTGCAGCTGCAGCCCGATATGTCTCGCGGGCTCCTGCGTCCAGTACCGCACGCGTCCGGCATCCGGACGGCGGAGCTGAAGCACCAGATCCAGCGTCGTAGACTTTCCTGCGCCGTTCGGCCCGATGATGGCCAGCACCTCCCCTTCCCGGATTGCCAGATCCACGCCGTCTACGACGGGGCGGGTGCCGTAGCTTTTCGTTAATCCCGACGCTTCGATCAAGGTTTTCGCATGCATCATATACATCCTCCTTTTAATAACCAATGTTATTTATCCAATATTGGATATATGCCTTAAATGAAAGCCGCAGTCTGAACTGCAGCTATCCTAAGGCACTTATTCCTGCAATAAGTCCATAATATTTCGGAGAAAGGCGGCATCCTGCTCGAGCAGCGAGATGGCATTATCGAAGGTGGCCATAGCGATCTTCGAGAGCCCGTATTGTCCCTTGATCTCCTTGCCTGAACGCCACTGGGCGAGAGATTCCTCGACCTGCCGCAAATTTTGCTCCAGCAGCTCCAGCGCCTCCGGCTTCGGAATGCTCTCGATCCAGATGAGGCCGAGGGAGAAGTCCGATTTGACGGAATGGGGGGGCAGGGTGAGCGTTTCGCGGATCATCTGCTGGAACAGCTTTTCCCCTTCGTCCGTAATGCTGTATATTTTACGAAGCCGGGCGCCGGTTCGCTCCTCCGCAGCAGCCACAATGAGGCCGTCCTGCTCCATTTTATTCAGCGCGTAATAGATCGAGCCGGACAAAATATTCGTCCACAAGTCCATGCGGCTGCTCTGAATGAGCTGCTGGATCTCATACCCATGCATGGGACGCTGGCGGAGGAATGAGAGCAGAATCAAATTGGTCATAGCGGTCACTTCTTTCGAATGAATTGAGACTCCTTGTAATGTAAGAGCCAAATAGGGGATCATCCAGAATCAAATATCCAACGTTGGATATTCAGTTAAGGTGATTATATGGAGGATGGAATCTTTTGTCAAGTCATGATCTGGGGAAGACTTCTTTTTAGAGGTCACCCGGGGGAGTCCCCGGTTAGCAGACCATGGTGCGAGGTTGGGACGAACACTGCCCCAGGCACTCCCTGTGGAAGCTTGTCTGTTGTCCGCGGCGCTGCTTTAAAGCATATCCTATGCTTTATCGAGGCAATGATACTATAATAGGGGCATACCGTGTTGAATCGGAAGCTGTCATCAGGAGGATTGGGATTGAACGAATCATTGAAGCGGGAGCATGACATCATCAAGGTCTGTCTATTGGCAGGAAAAATCATGCTGCAAAGCGGAGCGGAGACGTACCGGGTGGAGGATACCATGATGCGGATCGCCGCCTCGTTCGGCGTTACGAACAGCCACAGCTACATGACGCCGACGGGCATCATATTTTCCGTGGAGGAACCGCAGCACATTACGCGCTTGATCCGGATTTCCGACCGGACCACGAATTTGGACAAGATTGAAAAGGTAAACAGCGTGTCGAGAAGAGTAAGCCTGGGTCAATTGACGATTGAAGAAGCTTATCAGGCTCTCCAGCAGATTGAGCAAGAACCGCCCATCTATCCCAACTGGCTGCTGATCCTGCTCTCGGCCGTCGCCAGCGGCTGCTTCTTGATCATGTTCCGCGGCATTTGGGCCGATTTCCTTCCGGCTGCGGTGGCCGGCGGGCTTGGTTTTACATGCTTTGTGGTGATGCACCAGGTGATTCCGGTCCGGTTCTTTGCGGAGTTTTCGGGCGCGCTGGTCATTGGCATCGTCTCGGTGTGGCTGGTCAATCTCGGGATCGGGCAGGAGCTGGATACGATCATCATCAGCTCGGTCATGCCGCTTGTGCCCGGGCTGCTCATCACGAATGCGATTCGTGATCTGATGGCTGGTCACCTGATTTCGGGCTTGTCCAAGGGGGCGGAGGCCTTCGTTACGTCTTTTGCCATCGGAGCAGGTGTAGCTTTCACCCTTTCATTCTAGCGGGGACGGGATATACCGTACCGGTGGTTAAGACAAAATGCATATGGTAGAGGAGGGTGACTATGGTCGGCTTTTATATCCAGCAGCTCGTGACGAGCTTTATCGCTTCCGCCGCCTTCGGCATGATCTTCAACGCGCCGCGGAAAGCGCTGCTGCAATGCGGCTTTGCCGGAATGGTGGGCTGGCTGCTCTATATTTTGCTCCAGGATATGGCGGTCAAGCCGGTGACGGCCACGGTGGTGGCGGCCTTCTGCGTCACGATGATCAGCCACTTTTTTGCGAAGAAGTACAAGACCCCCATCATCGTCTTCAGCGTATCGGGCATCATTCCGCTCGTTCCGGGCGGGGTTGCTTACAATGCCCTCCGGCATGTGGCGGAGAACCAGTTCGATCAGGCCGTGCAGCTGGGGGCGCAGGCCTTTATGATCTCGGGCGCGATCGCGCTCGGGTTGCTGCTCTCGGAGGTCATCAACCAGGTGATCCGAAAATGGTCCGTTACGCGTTAAGCTGGGTTATGAAATGCTTCAAGTATAAGCGCTGGCGTAATACACCATCGGAATGTTCACTTATCCCCATCATGCAATCGCTCCAGCAAACCCAGCTCATAGCCTTTAGAAACCGCACCAATCCTCGTCTTGACACCGAGTTTCCGGTTAATGGCCGTCATGTGGTATTCAACCGTCCGTTGACTCATCAACAACGCCGTTGCAATTTCCTTGTTTGTTTTCTCTAGAGCGATGTGCTTTAACACCTCCCGTTCCGTCGGTGTCAACTGGTCGGTTCTGGGGAGAGCAGTCATCCGCTCCGATACCAACCGGTGACCGAGCAGGCTCTGCCGAATGGCATTCATGATTTGCGGGTAGGTCGCTTGCTTGGACAAATAAGCATGCACGCCGATCTCAAAAGCTTTATGTACATATTCGTCGTACTCGTATCCCGATAATACGATCAGCTTGACTGAAATGCCATAAGTCCGTTTTAGCTCCTCCAGCACCTCGAATCCGTTCATGCCGGGCATCGAGATATCCATAACGACGACATCCGGATGCAGCAATGCGATTTGAGACAATAGTTCGCGAGGGTCATTGAATGTTCCGGCTACACGAATATCTGATTCCCGCTCAAGTCGATTTTTCAACCCCTCCATGACTAGTGGATGGTCATCCAGCAGTACCACCTTGATGGGCTGCTCCATGCTCTGAACTCCCTTCCTGCTTCGGCAGCCAAACGTGGACGTTTGTCCCGCGCCCGGTTGCCGAGTTAATATCGATATCACCCTTGAATTGTGCAACCTGGCTTCCGATCGTGGCGAGCCCGAATCCGCGCCCGCCTGCAGCAACCGGATCTATTCCGATGCCGTCATCTTTGATTTGACAGTGGACCGCGTCATGGGTTTCCCATAAACGTATAGTCAGATTGTCCGCCTTGGCGTGTTTTAACGCATTGTTTGCAAGCTCCCGCACAATACGAAACAATGTGATCTTGTATAACGGAGATAGCGTTTCCGGCAGCCCATTCACGAGATTAGTCGTCGGCCCGCCATTCTCTTTAATCGTACGCATCAGCCAGCGCAGAGCGTCACCCAGTCCCGCTTGATCGACGATATGTGGATACAAATCATCACAGAGCAGGCGGATGTCGCGCTGTGTATCGTAGAGACATTTCAACCAGATTGCGGTGTGCTGCTTGCTGCATTGTAGCGTATCATGCAACTCTTCCAGATCGCGGGAGAGAAAAATAAGGTTTTGCAAAACATGGTCATGCAAATAGTATGACGTTCGAACCTGCTTCGCTTCTTGCGCTTCCACTAGACGGTATTCGGATTGATCCCCGGTCAATGTGCCGCGTGCTTGACGCAGCTCATCAAGCAGGGCAGTGTTCGTCAGCAAACGAACGGTTTCCCGCCTCACCTTATCGATTAACCCGAGCTCCTCCGAGGTGAAAACGGTTCGGTTTTTTTTCGCGCCTAATCCCAAATAGCCTATGATCGGTTCGCCGGGTTGGACAACAAGGTCCAGCACCTGTTCGAAACCGTGTCCTAACAGTGCTTCCCGCGGAATTGGCTTGCCTGCATCGGCGAATTCCGTGATTTCCGCAAACCGCCCCGTTCCGTAGATGACGGCTTCAGTATCACGATTCCAGACAAAGCACAACCCCTCTATTTCCGTTACGCTATGGACAAGCTCTGCAGGCATACGCAGCAGGTCGCGGCTATTGCGGTGTTCTGCCAGCCGGATTGACATCTCCAGCCGTTGTCGGTCAAGCCGGTCTTCACGCCGCTCCCGTTGTCGCTTGATGCTGTTGATGCTCATCTGGTGCATCAGCACAAGGATAAGGAATGCGCCGCATAGCACAAGCGTTGTTTTGGAAGCGCTGCTGCGAATGAGAGCAGCGATCAAAATGAGCATCAGCCCGATATACAAGCTGTGTATGGCCAGTCGTGGAAGATAGAAGCGCATGTCGACCAGCTTCTGTCGTGCCAATAGCGATAATACGGAAGCCGGGAGGATCACGAGGCCGGTCAATGCCGTATCCGGGGGCGTCATAAATTCACCCCACAGCAGATCGGGCAGCGCACACAGGAACAAATAGGGCAAGAGACTGAAGGCCAGCGCGGCCGCAAACGTGAGCAGGCTGTTTTTCTCGGCTCGGTCCATCGCTTTCCAATAGGCAGCCGCAATAGCGAAAATAGCTAGAAATGTTGCGAACAGCCCCATATGGATGACGCTCCGGGTCCAACCTGGAATAACGCCCAGTGAGAAGATGACCAGGGCATACACGGAGAACAATGCGGCCATTACCCGGTATAAGGCCAGCACCAGGCTGATCCACCGGGGAACAGATCGGAATACGAAGGAGATGAAAAAAGCCAACAACAGGTAAGGCAACCAGCTCGCCACCATCGGCATAATCCATCCGGTCAGCGTGGTCTCCGTCGAGTATACGGACAGCAGTGTCGCTGCCATGGATACATTCAGCGCATAAAATCGACGGACCATATGTGACTCGGGCTTTTTCCGGTAAGCCACCAGTCCGATGGCAAGCAGCGCCAGCTCCGCGCAACCGGTGAACAACCCCTTGTACACGTCTGATGATTTTGCGCTATTACGCATTTCAATCGTGTCCAGTCCATCACGCACGAACAGAAGCGTCCCCGATTGCTTCAAGTATGACTGGCTGCCGAGCTCGATCATATCAATGGGTGCTTTGCCATCCACCGCGACGAGCTGATCGCCGATACGAACGCCCCATTGCGCTGCATGGCCTGCATGATCGACGGATGATACGATCCATGCGCCACGATCTTCGCGGAACAATAAACCGGTATATGGATTTTGGAGCGTAGCGACATGGATATAGGCCGCTGCAACAAGGTATAAAAAGGCCGTTCCGTATACGACCCAGTTGTACTTCCGCAGAATAGTCGACAAGCTGCAACCCCCTTGCTGCCATTGTACTATCTTTTTGGCTGTGGTTGAACGACAAACAGGTTTGCCTGCGTCACACCCCTACCAGATAGAGTGTAATGGCTCCCCACAAAAAGTTGGTGAACAGATGGAACAGGATGGCTACATAAATATTTTTCCGCAGCTTGACCAAAATTTCGAACGGAGTAACGATTGCCAGAGGCAAGAGGGCCCAGTTGATGGGAGCCTGCCACATGTGGTAGAAATAGAAAATGAAGGAGATCCACAGCCAGTCAAACTTTAAGCGTCCCACTTTACGCAGCAGATAGCCACGGAAATAAATTTCTTCCCCGATGAAATTGCCGACAAGGCCGACCAGAAGCAGCGGTAACGGGAAATCGTAATATCCCTGGTTGAAAATATGCCATTCTCCCATATGAAGCGCAGAAAACCCGTTCAACCACTCAAACAGCGGTGTATACACATATCTCATGTAAGGCAGCGAAAGTATTGTGAACAGCGCAGTCAAGAGGGGCAGAACGGTCAGTATTCCCTTCAGATCGAATTTTCCAAAACCAAGGTAAACAAGGGACTGTTTGAACGACAGCCCGTCTTTGAAGCGGAGCATCAAAAAAGGAAAGAGCATATGCCATCCGATCGACATCACGACGAGAGCAATAAACTGTACATAAACAGAGGATAGACCCGTCCACTTCATTAGCGGCTCACGCAACGGAAAGGTGAATAAGTACGCGATCAGACCGGGGAGAAGGCCAAGAAACAGATAGAACGCGATTTGCTTCTTCGTCTTGGCTTCATATGAGCGTACGAAACGGACATAATCAGGATCAGACAAATTGAAGAAATGAATGATTTTCTGATAGAACGTTGACGGCATTTTAGGCATAAGAATAACCCTCCACATAAGGATACCAATTCAATGGCTGTTTATGTTCCTTATTATAGAGGGCTTAGATGAGGAGGAAATCCGTATTCCCCAACGATTCCGAGGGGGAAGCACGCCGAATTTTTTGCGTGATCACGCAGCGGATTTTTGCCGGCCAACGTGGAATGAATTGAACTCGTACCCAAATCAACCATTTATTTCACCGTGATGCTCATATTGCCTAGTCCAGTTTAAAAAGATAGAATGTTCGATCCCCAGGGATCTCACAATGGATTTCAAGCTTTATCGCACATGTTAACGAGGACGTGGTCCATAGCTGCTTTTTTTGGGGGGGGGGAATCCTAATTATCAATTAAATCCTTAACCTCAAAGATATCTTTGTTTAAATTTGAAAGTGCAGTCGCGTATTCTGATTGGGCAACAAATTCCTTAGGATAGCTCGTAATATTATACAGACTCACATCTTTTGTAGATTCTGAAGTTAATTGAGTGCTTATTTTTGCGAGTAATTCTTTTATCTTTTCCCAATTATCAGGGAGCTTTGCGTTATCCCGTTGAGTAAAGAAATATCTGTTTAATTTATAGATCATCGTCTGCAAATTTTTATTCGTTTCAACAATGTTATGAAGCTCATGATTATACTCATTGCTGTCCAAACCTTGGATTAACACTTCTAAATTTGAATAGTAATCAGTACTGTTTCCTATTAAAAATCCCTGTGATAATAAGAAGGCATCATTTGTTTTACTATACTTATCATTTTCTAGCTCCAATAACAATCTATACGTGCTTTGAATACGACTCGAATAATCCGTAAATATATTGTAGCTATTGTTATTGTCGTGGATCGGTTGAGAAGTTACAGGCAGTTTGTCCCCACCAACTCGGTTGGATACAACAAATTGGAGCAGGTTTGAAATCAGTACAAGTACGGTAGTTATTATAATCCACTTTAGTAAGTATCTTTTCTTCATTTCACTTCCCCCTTATCTTGCATTTGTTTTGCCTTTCACCAGACAAGAGCAGCCCTTTATCATTTTGCCATTCGCTTCATATATTCCTTTTTATTGTCTTCTCTGCAACCTGTGCCTTATAATCATCATGCATCAATTGAAAACGCATTCGCGTGGGAATGGAATCGAATTCATTCATAACCGTAACCAATCATGTAACCATAACCAGACATCAAAATGAAGCTAAGCAGCTGAAGCATAAGCCGTATTTTACGCGGGAAGAGGGAGGTTCCTATGCAGGAGCTTGCGCTCCATCTGTTCGAACGGATGGGCATGCTGCTCATCCTTGCCTTTATATTGACCCGAATTCCGCTGTTCCGCCAATTACTCGATCGGAAGGGGATATCGGGCGTTCAAAGCGTGTTTTACTCCTGCCTCTTCGGGCTCTTCGGCATTCTAGGCACGTATGCCGGGGTGGTCGTAGAGGAGGAGGGCATCAGCACCTCCTTTTGGCTGATGCCCCTGACGAAGGATCAGGCGCTGGCCCATGCCGCCCTGGTCGGCGTTGTGATCGGAGGATTGATGGGCGGTCCCCGAGTCGGCTTCGGCGGAGGTCTTCTGGCGGGAGCGCATCTTCTCTATATGGGCGGCTATACAGGACTGGCAGGTGCCATTACGGCACCGCTGATCGGCGTGCTTGCCGGCGGCGTCGCCCGCTTCTTCGCGCAGGAGCGGGTGGTCTCCCCGGCGAAGGCGCTGTTTGTCGGCATGTTTGCCGAGGTGCTGTTCATGGGTGTCATCCTGATCTGTGCTGAAGATTCCTTAAAGGCGATCGAGCTCGTAAATCTGATCGGTCTGCCGATGGTGCTGACGAACAGCATCTCGATCGCCGTGTTCACGACGATGCTGCGGGTGGCGCTTGCCGAAGAGGAACGGGCCGCGGCGTACGAGACGGAGAAGGCGCTTCACATCGCCGAAGCAGCCCTTCCTCATCTGAAGCAAGGATTGACGTACCGGACGGCACAGGCGGTGGCCGATCTGCTGCTAAGGGAGCTCAAGACAACGACCGCCGTCGCGGTCACCGACACCGAGCGGCTCCTTGCCCATGCGGGGGCGGCCAGCCGGACCATTGAGCCAGGAGAAGAGATCAGCTCCTCTATGGCGAAAAATGTGATCGCAACCGGCGAGCTCCATGTAGTGGATCATGCCGAGGATATCCAGCCGCAGCATCCGTCGCTCGGCGCCGCGATCCTCGTCCCGATGCTGGAAGGCAGCCAGATTGTCGGCGTCATCCAGCTGTACTTCAAGCGGCCACAGGATATCGGGCGGGTCGAGCTGGCGATGGCCCGGGGGCTGGGCCAGCTGATCTCTTATCAGCTTGGCGCCACCTCCCACGAGAATATGGCCAAGCTCATGAAAGAGGCGGAGCTGAAGCTGCTCCAAGCCCAGATCCACCCGCATTTTCTGTATAATACGCTGAATGCGATTCACTCCCTGATTCGGTCGGACCCGCAGCTGGCGAGGCATGCGACGATGCAGCTGGGCGCGTTCATGCGTCTGAATGCCAAGCTAATGGCCTCGCGTAGAGCGACGGTCCGCGAGGAAATGGAGCTCTTGCGTGCCTACCTGGACATTATTCAGATCCGGTTCGAGGACCAGTTCACGTTTCATTTCGAGATAGAACCGGGACTCGAGGAGCTGCAAATACCGCCCGCCACGCTGCAAATGCTGGTCGAGAACAGCATCAAGCACGGCCTGCGCCATACGGCAAGCGGCGGTCTCATTAGGCTGACGCTCAGGCGCGACGGGGATATGGCCGTCGTCCTGCTGGAGGACAACGGGTCAGGCATATCGCCGGGCTTGCTTGATCATCTCGGAGAACGGCCTCTTCACGAGAGCGGCGGGACGGGAATCGGCATTTACAATATCAATCAGAGGCTAATGGGAATGTACGGCCGGGAAGCCAGGCTTATCATCGAAAATAGGGCGGAGGGCGGATTGCGCATATCGTTCCGCATCCCCTGCAGCATACCGGAAGGGAGTCGTTACCGTGAAGCGAATTAAAGTGATGATCGCCGAAGATGAACGGCTGGCAAGAGAAGAGCTGGCCTATTTGCTCGAGCAGGAGCCGGATATCGAGATGCTGCCTTATGCGTCGAGCGGAAGGGAGCTGCTGGAGCTCGCTGCCCGGTGGCAGCCCGATGTCGTATTCCTTGATGTCCATATGCCGGAGCTGGAAGGCCTGCAGGCTGCGCGGATGCTCAAAGCCTCGCCGCACTCGCCGCTCATCGTGTTCACGACCGCTTATGACGAATATGCCGTTGAGGCATTCGGCTTGAATGCGATCGATTATTTGCTGAAGCCATACAGTCATATCCGCTTTAAGGAATCGCTCGAGCGGATCCGCGCCAGGTATGCCGGAAATCAGGGACTGTCAGGCGCGACTGTGCCTGCAGCCGTCCATGCACGGCCCGGGGGGCTGCAGCCGCCGGAAGCCAAGGCCGGCAAAATGAGCGGATTGCTGCTTCTGGACGACGGCGACAAGCATGTGCTGGTCGATCCCGAGGCGATTCTTTACGCCGTTAGGGAAGAGCGGATCGTCGCCATTCACACGGCGGAAGGACAGCGGATCATGAGCAAGCAGACCTTGCAGGAGCTGGAAGAGCGACTGGCCGGTTATTCGTTCTTCCGGCCGCACCGGAGCTATCTGGTGAACGTGAACCGCATTGCCGAGCTGTCGCCCTGGACGAACGGGGCTTATAACATTGTCATGAAGGACGAGACGCGGACGGTGATCCCGTTATCCAGAGAGGCGGCCAAGGATTTATTCCGCCTGCTGCGAAAGGTGTAGACCTTCAGCGACCCCGGCTTCATGAAGCGTTTTGCTTCCCCTGCGTAGGGCAGAATGCATTTCGATGCAAACTCGCTTCTCTGGGCGTCGACAGCACACGCTCGATGCAGAGTTCGCTTCTCGATGCGTCGGCAGCACGCGCTCGATGCAGTCGCTACCCCCTGCGTCGGCAGCACACACTCGATGAAGTCTCTACCCCCTGCGTCGGTAGAATGCATCTGATACGTTAAATGCTTCCCCTTGGCGTCAGCTGAATACGTGTTCGATCCGCTGAGCCATTTCCCCCCGGTATCGGCTAACGCCTGAATTTCAGGTTGGAAACGGTAGTAAACGGCACTTTCCAGACGGCAAATTCGGCGTTTCGCGCAGCTCATCCGACGCTTTGCGCAGGAGCGGTAGTAGGAGCCGCGGCTGCCGTATATAATCGATTTAAAGCGCTTACAATTGAAAAGGCGCAGGTTAATCCGAATTTCCGCCATGGATGGAGGGGAAAGTAATGGAAGCGAAGGAAAAAGGCTATACGGAAGTATGGCACTCGGACAAATTCAAAACGCTGCTCTCCCGCAAGAAACGATTCATTGTCCCGATGACGGTATTTTTCCTGCTGTTTTATTTCGCATTGCCGATTCTTACGTCATACACCGACGTGCTGAATCGTCCGGCCGTAGGACCGATCACGTGGGCCTGGGTGTTTGCGTTCGCGCAGTTCATCATGACTTGGGTCTTGTGCATCCTATACTCCCGCAAGGCTTCGCAGTTCGACCGAATTGCCGATGAGATCAAAAAGGATATGGGGGCATAGGCATATGGCGATTGCTTTGTTTTGCGGTATTGTGCTGCTGACGCTTGTCATTACGTATTTCGCTGCCAAAAAGACGACCAATACGAGCGATTTCTACACGGCGGGAGGAGGACTCAAGGGCTGGCAGAACGGCACGGCCATCGCCGGGGACTACATGTCGGCGGCATCCTTCCTCGGCATCGCCGGCTCGATCGCGCTGGTCGGCTTCGACGGCTTCTTCTATAGTATCGGCTTCCTGGTCGCTTACCTGGTCGTGTTGTACCTTGTGGCCGAACCGCTTCGGAATCTGGGCAAGTATACCGTAGCGGATATGATCGCCGCCCGCTTTGCGGATAAAAAGGTACGCGGCGTCGCTGCGCTGAACACGATCTCGATCTCCATCTTCTATATGATTGCGCAGCTGGTCGGCGCGGGGGCGCTGATTAAGCTGCTGCTCGGCCTGGACTACGTAACGTCCGTGCTGATCGTCGGCGTGCTGATGACCATCTATGTCGTGTTCGGCGGCATGCACGCCACCAGCTGGGTACAGATTTCCAAAGCAGTGCTGCTGATGGCAGGAACCTTCATCATCTCGATCATCGTATTTGCGAAATTCGACTTCAGCCTGACGAATATGTTCGAGCATATGAAGACGGCCACTCCTCTCAAGGAGGCCTTCCTGAGTCCCGGCAACAAGTACAAAATCCCGCTAGAAACGCTGTCGCTGAACCTGGCGCTCGTGCTCGGCACGGCCGGACTTCCGCATATTTTGATTCGTTTCTTCACCGTCAGAGACGCGAAGACGGCTCGCAGCTCCGTCGTCTACGCCACATGGATCATCGGCATCTTCTATGTGATGACGATTTTCCTCGGCTTCGGTGCTGCTGCCTTCGTCGGAGCGTCCGATATTACCGCAGTCGACAATGCGGGCAACATGGCCGCCCCGCTGCTGGCCAAGGTCATCGGCGGCGACTTCTTGTTCGCCCTCATCTCGGCCGTTGCCTTCGCTACGATCCTCGCGGTCGTAACCGGCCTCGTGCTGTCGGCGGCATCGGCGTTCGCCCACGACTTCTACGGGCAAATCCTGCGCCGCGGAAGCGCATCGGAGAAGGAGCAGCTCAAGATGGCGCGTTATGCCTCGATCGGCGTATCCGTCGTCTCGATCCTGCTGGCCCTGTTTGCGCAGAAGATGAACGTCGCGTTCCTCGTCTCGCTTGCTTTTGCGGTCGCGGCCAGCGCGAACCTGCCGGTTATCCTGTTCACGGTATTCTGGAAAAGATTCAATACGGCCGGTGCGATCACCGGCATGCTGACCGGTCTGATCAGCACGGTTATCCTCGTCGCGCTCAGCCCGAACATATGGGATCCGGCGGGCAAGGCCATCCTGATCGGGGAGCCGATCTTCCCGATGAGCAATCCGGGGATTATCTCCATTCCGCTCGGATTCCTGGCCGCCTATGTCGGCACATTCCTATCCTCCTCCAAGGATGATGCGAAGTATGCCGAAGTGCTGGTGAAGGCGAATACGGGCGCATAAGCAGCGCCGGATTTAGCGATATGGCTCAGCTTCAAAAGGGTGGTCTTCCATCTGCATTTCAGCAGGAAGATCACCCTTTTTCTGTCATCTTATCGTAAAATGATAGTTAAGGAGCTTATGCGTATATGGATAAGGAGGCCTGGTACGTGAACATATCCGGCATCGTTTTTTTTCTGGCGATCGTCATCGGGACATTAATGATGACATATTACGCTGCGGGAAGGACAACCAGCACGAACGATTTCTATGCGGCAGGCAACCGGCTGAACGGCCTCCAGAACGGGCTGGCCATCTCGGGCGACTATATCAGCGCCGCGTCCTTTCTTGGCATCGCGGGCTCGATTGCGGTGTACGGCTTTGACGGATTTTTCTATTCGATCGGATTTCTGGCCTCCTATGTGATTGTGCAATACCTCATCGCCGAGCCGCTTCATAATTTGGGCCGGTATACGATGGCGGATGCGGTTGCGGTCCGGTTCAGAGAGAGACGGCTGCGCGGATTGATCGCGCTCAATAACCTGATGATTACGGTCTTTTATATGATCGCCCAGCTGGTCGGAGCAGGCTGGCTTGTCCATTTGCTGTTTGGCCTGGAAACCTCCTGGGCCATCGTGCTTGTCGGCGGCCTGATGACCGTATATGTTACCTTCGGCGGCATGCTCGCGACCTCCTGGGTCCAGATCGTGAAGTCTATTCTGCTGGTGAGCAGCACGTTAATGATCAGCCTTATCGTGCTGTCACGGTTTGATTGGGATTTATTGGGGCTGTTCGCTTCCATGGAGCATGGAACACCGCTTAAGGAACAGTTCCTGAAGCCGGGGAACATGTTCGACCACCCGCTGGACATGATCTCATTCAACATGGCGCTCGTGTTGGGTACGGCCGGACTTCCGCACATCATTGCCCGCTTTTATACGGTTAGGGATCCGCGCGCGGTGCGGCTGTCGGTGAAGACGGCGACCGTGACGATCAGCATTTTCTATGTAATGACGGTATTCCTGGGCTTCGGGGCGGCCGCCTTCGTGGATTGGTCCGCGCTGTCGGAGCGTGTGGAGCTGGCGATTCCGCTGCTGGCCAGCGCCCTCGGGGGCGAGTTTCTCATGGCATTCGTATCGGCGGTCGCGTTCGCCACGATTTTGGCCGTGATTTCCGGTCTCGTGCTCACCGCCTCGTCGGCCTTTGCCCATGATGTGTACAGCAGCATTTTTCGCAGCAGGCAGGCGAGCGAGGCGCAGCAGATGAAGGTGGCCAAGCTGTCTGCGATCGTGGTCGGCGCGGCTTCCATTGTGCTCGCGCTCGGAGCGCAGAAGCTGAATGTCGCCTTCCTTGTTTCGTTTGCCTTCGCGGTTGCGGCTTCGGCGAACTTGCCCGTGCTGCTGTTCACCCTATTCTGGCGCGGCTTTAACGCCTTCGGCGCAATGGCGAGCATTACCTGCGGGTTGATCTCGTCCCTTGCGCTCATCGCGATCGGCCCGAACGTCATGGACCCGGTTACGGGCTGGATCCGGGCCGAGGCGGTATTTCCGCTGAAGCATCCGGGAATCGTCTCGATTCCGATCGGGTTCGCCGGCGGCATCCTCGGCACGCTGCTGGCACGCAGAACCAGCTCGAGGGGACAGTTCGAGGTCATGCAGACAATCGCTCATGTCGCCCCGGACGAGATCCGAACGCGGGAAGCCGGTTGAAAAGGGCTAAGGGGATTCATGACCGGAACAATCAAAAGACGCCTGAAGCGGCAAAGAGACCTGAAATTACGAGGATTGGCAGGGGATAACGTGAAACGGGACTATGTCATTGTGCTGGCGCCAGACTCCTTCAAGGAGAGTTTGACAGCCAAGGAAGTGTGTGAAGCGATGGAACGCGGCATCAAGAAGGGAAGTCCGGATGTCACCTGCATTCATGTGCCTATGGCGGATGGCGGAGAAGGAACGATGCAGTCCCTCGTGGATGCGACAGGCGGAACGGTTTATACCCGAAGGGTGACAGGTCCGATGGGGCATCCGGTGATGGCCTCGTACGGGATTTCCGGCGACGGCAGCACCGGTATTCTCGAAATGGCCAGTGCCAGCGGAATTCATCTCGTGCCGCCGGGGGAACGGAATCCGCTGGCGGCGACGACCTACGGGACGGGAGAGCTCATCAGAGCCTGCCTGGATCACGGCATCCGCAAGCTGCTGATCGGCATCGGCGGCAGTGCTACGAATGACGGGGGAGCCGGAGTCGTGCAGGCGCTGGGCGGCAGACTGCTCGATACGGAGGACAGGGAGCTTGCCTATGGCGGCGGGGAGCTGGGACGCCTTGCGCGGATTGACTTGTCCGCCTTCGATTCGCGTCTTCGGAATGTGCAGGTGGAGGTTGCTTGCGACGTGACGAACCCGCTCTGCGGAGAAACGGGGGCCTCCAGCGTATTCGGGCCTCAGAAAGGGGCCAACCCGGATATGATCCGGCTTTTGGATCGTAATCTTCGCCATTATGCCGAGAAGATCAAGCAGGAGCTCGGCAAGGATATTGCGGACGTACCGGGTGCCGGGGCTGCGGGCGGACTGGGTGGAGGGTTGATGGCTTTCCTGAACGGGAACCTAAGGAAGGGGATCGAAATGGTCGTCGATTTCACCGGATTGGAGGACAGAATCCGACAGGCCGATATGGTATGGACCGGAGAAGGCGCGATGGATTCCCAGACGCAGTACGGCAAAGCGCCGCTCGGCGTTGCCAAGGTCGCGAAACGGCACGGCAAGCCGGTGGTGGCGCTGGCCGGCCGGGTCGGCGACGGAGCGGAGATCCTGTACGACCTGGGAATTGATGCGATATTCGGGATTATGCCCGGCGCCTCCACATTGGAGGAGGCGCTGGCAGGCGGAAGGCGGAATGTGGAGAGAACCGCGGAGAATATCATCCGCCTGATGCAGGCGATGAACCGGAGATGATCCTGGCCGGTTGACCGGTTGACCGGCTTGGAATGGCATCCCGTTCGCGTTAGCCTAGCAACCGTGTGCCCCTCCCGGTGCGCGGTGTAATGATGACTGCTGCACGATGATCATCGTCGCTTGGACGACGAGACATGTAACAGCAGCAGGGCAGCCCCATCGTTCGAGAGGAGGCTGCCCCTGCTGCTGTTCTGCTGCCCAGGCTATTTAATGCCGATCCGCATGCGGTAGCTGAGCATGAGCGGAAGGATTCGTTCCTGAAAATACTCCTTAACCATCGCTTGGAATGATGCGATCTTCTCGTGAAGCTCGGGCTGATTTAGCTTGAAGACGGTTTGGATGGCGCCTTGGCTGACGGCAAGTCCGGTGTAACGGTCTGCGGTGAACGGCTCGACATGGTGGAATACGATTTCCTTCGAAAACCGGAACAGTCCGCTCTCCCGGATATGCTTCAAATGCTCGTTTTTATTCCCTTTGTAAGCTTGGTCGTCCGGATTGACGCGGCGGCCGATGATGTCATCGGCCAGCTGGATCAGCTCATGATAAGCCTGCTCGATTCTCCAAGTGAGGCTGGGCGGCCAGTCACAGTCATAGGCGGCGAATACGCCCTCCTCGCGCAGCACGCGTGCGGCCTCCTTCAGCGTACTGGCAGGCTCCATCCAGTGAAAGGACTGGGAGCAGGTAATGATGTCCGCAGCCCCATCCGGCAGCGCCAGTTGGTTCGAATAGCCGGAGACGAAGGTGATGGCACCCGAATGGGCGTGACCATTAGCGCCTTGCTCCGTGAGGGAATGCAATTTGGCGAGAGCTTTTCCCCGCATATCATCGTTAGGTTCAACGCCGATAATCCGGTCTGCGGCGTCCTTCCATACAAAAGACGACAACCCGGTTCCGCAGCCCAGATCGACGACAAGCGAAGGTCTGCGGGTCAGATATCCGGTGAGTAGGGTAACGACCTCTTCGGGGGCTTCCGGGCGGTGCCGGTCATACGTGTCTTCGAAGCCGCTAAAGCGCTCCACGTTGCTGACACGGTTGCCTTCGGGAACAGAGTCCCCTTGCCATCCCGCGGTCAAGTCCTTGGTCATAAGCGATTCATCTCCTTTTTCGTTCTTCGATGGAACTGGCTGCTCATATGTCTGCAACTATCTTATCATAGCGGAGGAACATATTTACATATGGAGCGGAGAGAGGGGTCACGTTGTTGGCAAACGGGGAAATATCATTAACGGCGGGGGACATGGCCTTAAGCAGCTGGCGGCCCGGGTGGGGTGGTGTGACAGGAGGTCCAGCATGTACAATAGAGGAATTAGAAGCAGGGTGGCAGGGAACCGGTCACAGATGATTTTACCGGCAAGCACACCATATTGATGTGGATGCATGATCCCGATAGAGACAAGCGACCCGATGATAGGAAGAGGGATGAACATGACTGGGCAATCAGAACGGAAAGGGATTTTCTTTGATGTAGATGATACGTTATACGACCATTTGGCACCGTTTCGGGATGCGCTGCAGGCGATTGTACAGCCCCGGGAGTCCTTCCCTTATGAGAAGGCCTACCACCGGATGCGGTATTACAGCGACCGGTTGTCCGAAGAGCTTGGAGGGGCCGGTACGGCGGCTTACGGGGACGCGGTTGGGGATATGAGAACCCGCCGCTTTCAGCTGGCCTTGGCGGAGTTCGGGATACAGCTGACCCGCGAGGAAGCCGATGCGGTTCAGCGGGCGTATCTTGGACGGCAATATGAGATTACCATGTTTGATGGCGCTCGCGAGCTGCTTCAGGCATTGAAGGATGCCGGGCATCTTGTAGGGTTAATTACGAACGGGCCGGCAGATCATCAGATGAACAAAATTACGGCCATGAAGCTGGGGGATCTGATCCCGCAGGAGCGCATATTCGTATCCGGGGCGGTCGGGTGGGACAAGCCGGATGCCCGGATCTTCCGTCATGTGAATGAGCGGACGGGAACCGTGCCGGAACACTGTTATTATATCGGAGATTCCTGGCGCAATGACGTGGTCGGCGCCCTGGCGGCCGGCTGGCATGTCATATGGTTTAATCACCGCGGGGTTGAGCCTGAATCGGAGCATGAGCCCCGTCATGTGGCGACCAGCTATGAGGAGCTTCGGCGCATGCTCAGCGGGCTTTTGGGTTCTTAAGACGGTACTCAGAGAAAGCTCAAGCGGACTGCTTGCAAGATTGCAATGCTGTTTCAACCGACGTTTTCCATTCCATAAGGAGAGGGGTATGAACGATGAACAAGGCGACGCCGTTTTTGATGTTTCAAGGGGATGCGGAAGAAGCGATGACGTACTATACGTCCTTGATTGAAGATTCGGAGATTACGAGCATCACCCGGTACGGTCCCGGACAGCCGGGAGAAGAAGGGAGCGTCATGCACGCCGTCTTCACCTTGAAGGGGCAGCCCTTCATGTGCATCGACAGCAACGTGAAGCATGATTTTACGTTCACACCTGCGTTCTCCATCTACCTGACCTGCGATTCAGACGAGGAGATCGAGCGGCTGTATCACCAACTGCTGGACGGGGGAGGACCGTTAATGCCGCTGGGTAATTACGGCTTCAGCCGCAAATTCGGCTGGATCGTAGACAAGTTCGGCGTCTCGTGGCAGCTGAATCTCCCGGCCGAATCTTAATCATGCGACAAGCTTGAACGAACCCAGGACCTGCTTAAGTGCACTCTTCACTGCCTCGAAGCCGCCGAATGTGCTGACATACGATGCAGGCATTTTAGTCCAGGCTTTGCCTTTCCATAGGAGCCTTCATATGATCCGATTGCCGCAGAACCGCCCAGGCTAAGCACACACCCGGGCGGTTTTTTTTAGTGTGATTTATAGTGCCCACTCCTATTCAGTATACTGCTTTCGGAACTGCAGCGGCGATACGCCGAAGCGTGCCGAGAACCGGCGCGTGAAATAAGGGGGGTACTGGAAGCCGACATGCTCGGCGATGCGGGACACGGACCATCGGGTGGTCAGCAGCAGCCTCTTCGCTTGATCCAGGCGATACTGCAGCAAGTATTCGGAAGGCGTCACGCCATGGGATTCCTTCATGCACCGCGTCAGGTAATTGTAGTGAAAATGCAGACTTTCGGATAAACGGCCGTTGCTGATCGGTTCCCGGTAATGCATTTTGATGAACGATTCGATTTGTTCGGCCACCTTGCGTGCACGGGATTGCTCCTGCCCGGCCCTTGACTGGTCCAGCATCTGCATGAGCTCGATAAACAGCGACTGTTCCCGCCAAAAGGCAATAGAACGCGGCTCCGTTGCCAGGAGATGGAGCGATTCGAACAGCTGATAGGCTTGATCCGGGTAGGGAACGGCAGCCAGCTTCGGCAGATGTATGCGGTCTGAAATGCTGCCCGGATGCGAGGGGCTGTCCGGAGTCGCTTGAAAATGCAGCCAGTAAAAAAAGGTCTCCTCCCTGCATGCCTGCACCGCATAGTGATACGCATCCGGCAGCAGGATGACCAGATCTCCCGCGCGCAGCTCCCACTGCTGCTCCTCCTCGCCGAGGTACAGGCAGCCGCTTCGCACGAGGATGAGATCATATACGCCGAGATTTCTCCGGTTGGGGTGCTGATCCCCTGCGGCATACAAGGTTGACCCGGATTCAAGGTAGTAGGGCGGGGGCAGGGAAGGAAGGGATAGCATATTCGAATCGGCCAGCTTGATCACCTCGATCGTTGTGTGAAATCGTATAAAAAACTGGGTCATATCCTTTATCGCTTTCATCCTATCATAAAACGTAGAATGGGAGGTGTCGAGGCAACAATACGATCCTAAGGAGTGATTATCCGATGAGAGTTGTGACCGAACGATCCGCTGCGGTGCCGCTTCAACAGGTTAAGCTGAACGATCCCTTCTGGTCCCGCTATATCCGGCTGGTAAGGGAAGTGGTCATCCCTTATCAATACGAGGCGCTTCATGACCGGATTCCGGGAGTGGAGCCGAGTCACGCGGTTGCCAACTTCCGTATCGCGGCCGGCAGGGAGCAGGGCGAATATAAAGGCATGGTATTTCAAGACAGCGATGTGGCGAAATGGCTGGAGGCTGCGGCTTATTCCCTGGCCATTCACCCTGATCCGAAGCTGGAGCAGCAGGTGGACGAGCTGATTGACCTGATTGCCGATGCCCAGCAGCCGGACGGCTATTTGAATACGTATTTTACGGTAAAAGAGCCAACTAAACGCTGGACCAACCTGACGGACTGCCATGAGCTGTACTGCGCCGGGCATCTGATCGAAGCTGCGGTGGCCCACTACCGTGCAACCGGCAAACGGAAGCTGCTGGATGTGGCCTGCCGGTTCGCCGATTATATCGATACGGTATTCGGACCGGAAGAGGGCAAAATCCATGGCTTTGACGGTCACCAGGAGATTGAGCTGGCGCTTGTGAAATTATATGAGGCTACCCATGAGGAGAAGTATTTGCGGCTAGCCCAATACTTTATCGACGAGCGGGGACGGGAGCCGCATTTTTTCCACCAAGAGTGGGAACGGCGCGGAAAAAGCTCCTTCTATGCTTCGGTATCCGGAGCTCCCCATCTCCCTTATCATCAGAGTCACCTGCCGGTCAGGGAGCAGAAGGTAGCGGTGGGCCACTCGGTGCGTGCCGTCTATATGTATACTGCGATGGCCGATTTGGCCGCCCGCACCGGAGATGCATCACTGATGAAGGCATGCGAGAATCTGTGGGATAACATTGTCCATAAACAAATGTACATTACCGGCGGGATCGGCTCGACCCACCACGGCGAGGCGTTTACGATCGATTACGATCTTCCGAACGATACTGTCTATGCGGAGACCTGTGCTTCGATTGGCCTGATCTTCTTCGCCCGGCGGATGCTGGAGTTGTCGCCGAAATCCGAGTATGCGGACGTGATGGAGCGGGCGCTGTACAACACGGTAATCGGCAGCATGGCGCAGGACGGCACCCATTTCTTCTACGTTAATCCGCTGGAGGTGTGGCCGGATGCCTGCCGTCATAATCCGGGCAAGCATCACGTGAAGCCGGTCCGGCCGGGCTGGTTCGCATGCGCCTGCTGTCCGCCGAATGTGGCAAGGCTGCTGACTTCACTCGGCGAGTACGTGTATACCTCGAATGAGGATACGTTGTTTGCCCATCTTTACATCGGCGGCGAGACAGCGGTGTCCCTTCGCAGTAACACCGTAAAGGTCAAGCAGACCAGCGAGCTGCCGTGGAGCGGGAACGTTACTTTTACCGTTGAACCGCAGCAGGCGGCGGAGTGGACGCTGGCTCTGCGCATCCCGGGGTGGTGCCGCGGCCAAGCCGTGATCCGCGTGAACGGAGAGGAGACGGCAGGCTTGATCCGGGAGGGCTATGCTTACATAACCCGAACCTGGGCTTCGGGCGATACGCTGGAGCTTGCGCTCTCGCTTGATATTCTTCAGGTAAGAGCCCATCCGCTGGTTCGTGCAAATGCCGGCAAAGCGGCCATTCAGCGGGGACCGCTTGTATACTGTTGGGAGAGCGTCGATAATGGCGCGCCAATCTCGGCCGTTACCCTGGCGGCTGATCCGAAGTTAAATTCGCGATTCGATCCGGATTTGCCGGGAGGCGCCGTGGTCATCGAGGGAGCCGGCTGGCGGGAAGAGGCGGAGTCCTGGAATGGAGAATTGTACCGGGCAGCGCCGCGGCAGGCGAAATCCGCGACATTAAAGGCAATTCCGTATTATCTGTGGGGGAATCGAGGGGAGAACGAGATGGCCGTGT
This sequence comes from Paenibacillus ihbetae, assembly GCF_002741055.1. Lineage (NCBI taxonomy): Bacteria > Bacillati > Bacillota > Bacilli > Caryophanales > Paenibacillaceae > Paenibacillus > Paenibacillus ihbetae. Next base: position 3,557,517 of record NZ_CP016809.1, read on the forward strand.
GGATCCGGGAAGAAGCAAGCCTGGTGTAAATGCCGGATTCGACTGGCAGACCCCGAGCCCGGCGCGCGGTGTAATGATGAGTGCTGCACGATGATCAGCGTCGACGCTCGGACGACAAGCCATGGAGCGCCTGCGGAAACGGTTAATGGAACAGTAGATCCTATAGCAATAGGGCGTCACCCGAAGAGGCAATATTCTGCCCTTCGGGAGGCGTCTTTTTTTTCAACCATTGAAAGGGATAACTTTCAACGGTTCCGGCGGAAATTCAGGAGGTCTGCTGCAATTTTCCCGCGTGTTCCCCAAGCTATGCCTGTAAAAGCTTTTTGATATGCTCTTCGATCTTCTCGGGCGTATCGGCCGGGGCGAACCGCTTGACTACCTTCCCCTCCCGGTCCACAAGGAATTTGGTGAAGTTCCATTTGATGGCTTTACTGCCGAGCACGCCTGGCGCTTCTTGGGTCAGATGCTTATACAGGGGATGGGCATCGGTGCCGTTTACGTCGATCTTGGCGAAGAGGGGAAAGGTCACCCCGTGATTCAATTTGCACGCTTCCTCGATCGAGGCATTGTCCTCGAGCTCCTGGTTCATAAACTGGCTGCTGGGGAAGCCGAGCACGGCCAGTCCCTGGTCGCGGTACGTTTGATGCAGCTTCTCCAGCCCGCTGAATTGAGGGGCGAATCCGCATTTGGTCGCAGTATTTACGATTAACAGCACGTGGCCGCGATATTTCTCGAGCTTCTCGCGTTCGCCGGTGATTGTCGTTACCTCGTAATCATAAATGGTCATCCTGTAAACCTCCTTCATCGCACTTGGGTTATGCAACCAGATTATATGCTATCGGGAAGCATTGCAACTTCTCGGCCGTTGACCGGTCGCGTTATGGCGTTAAGGCCTGCCGTCGGACGTCGGCGCTGATCATCGTGCAGCATTGCCGCAGGCAATACACGTCCATCGCAAGCCTATGAACATATAAGAGAGTAAAAATATGTAATTTTTTACTGGACTAAACTAGGAGAATTATGGTAGTAGTAGAATAACCAATTAAGCATATGAAGGATTTTCCGTATTACGAGGACACTTAGGAGGCCGATATGAATTTGAAAACGCAAATGCTCAAATCGACGATCATCAGCCTGCTGGCCTTTAGCTTCATTGTCCTGATCGTCCTGATTCCCCGAGACATCAATATTTCACTGGATGGTCATAAGGTTGTAGCGGATCCCTCATTCGACATGAACCGGTACCTTACATATATAGGCGATTTCTTCCGCCAGCTCATCGAGCACGGAAGCCTCGGACCGTCGCGATATAAGGGTCAGACGGCAGAGGCTGCAGCATTGGTCGCCGTCGGCATGAGCCTGCTGGTCATAATCTCGGCGCTTTTAATCGGGTTTGTCGTCGGGATTTTGAAAGGGATTGCAGACTACAAGCTGTCCAAGACGAAATTCAATGTGCTCGGCCATTGGACAACATGGCTGTTCCAGTCCATACCTGATTTCTTCCTCATGCTGTTTGTGCAGTGGTTTCTGGTCAAGCATGTACCGGCCGTCCGCTATTTTGCCGTGGAAGGCTGGGAGGCGTTCGCGCTGCCCGCGCTTCTGGTCTCGATCTACCCCATCTTCTTTATCGCCAGAGTGACCTCCGCTTCGCTTCTTGCCCAGGAAGGAAAGATGTACATCCTGTTGGCAAAGGCCAAGGGGCTCAGCGACAGGGCCGTAGTGTACAAGCACATGCTCCGCAACGGCATCGCGGCGATCTTGACGCATCTTCCGGGCCTGCTCGTATTCATTCTATCGAATTTGCTGGTGGTCGAGTATTACCGGAACTACCCGGGCGCAGCCTGGAGGCTGTTCCAGGCGCTGGATTTCAACCCCTACACGGGTACGGGCCCCGAATATGAACCGGGCGTCATTATCGGGATCGCCTTTTTCTTCATGCTGATCTTCCTGGTCGTGCAATGGATTAGTCATTCAGCCCGCAAATATTTCGATCCTAGATAAAGAAATGAATGGAGGTAGCCGGACTTGAGAAATATCCCTTTATGGCTCGGAGGCACGTTGCTTGCTTTCTTGGTGTTTGTAGCGTTCGTCGGCCCCCATCTTCCGTTTATCGACGCGGATTTGAGCAAAGAGCGATCCCGGTGGGTCATGAAGAACGGTGAAGAGAAGCTCGTGCTGCCTGCCTTTAAGCCATCGTCCAAAAACCTGCTCGGCACGGACAAGGAAGGGGTCGACAATCTAAGCCGATTGGTTGTCGGCGCGAAGGAAACGATCCTGTTTGTCCTGGCCATTGCGGCCGTCAGGTACATCATCGCGGTTCCGCTGGGGATCATGGCCCGAAAGAAAACAGGGTTTTGCCACCGGCTGATCACGTTTTGGAACCAGCTGTTCTCCTATATGCCGCCGGTATTCGCATCGGCGCTGCTGCTTGCGCTTCCGTTCCTCCTGTTTGCCCAGTACCGGCTGGCCTGGGCTATCCTGATCCTGGCTAGCGTGGAGGTCGGACGTGTTGCCGTCACCGTACAGGAGCAGGCTTATAAATTGTCCAGGGAGCCGTACATGGAAGCGAGCTCCGCACTGGGGCTGCGTACCAGAACGCTGACAAAGAACTATTACGTTCCCATCATGTTTCCCGAGATGGTCGTCAATTTCTGTCTGGACATGGGTAAGGTCTTGCTCCTTCTCGGCCAGCTTGCGATTGTGAATATTTTTCTGGGGCATGAGTGGAAGGAAGTCGATTATTATACGATGGAATTCGTTGAGACAGGGCTGAACTGGGCGACCATTCTGGCCAGACACCGCACGGATATATTCCTCGGCAAGTTTGAATATGTATTCTATCCTGCGTGTGCAATGATGATTGCCATTGTGACATTCAATCTGCTCGCAGAAGGCCTGCGCCGCCGTTTCCAGGTGAGAGGCTAAAAAAACGTGCTGGCCTAGCTTCAATTACGCAAAAAAAACCGGAAGTCGATCATGATTCGCTTAAATGCCTGCAACCGATGCATGGCGATATGCGAATTCGATGCTTCCGGTTTTTTTGTTAATGCATCATCCGAACAATCGTGGGGAGTCTGCGTTAGGAGCCCAGCGAATTTTGGCGGTCCCCATTCCGTGCCCATACCGATACGCTGCCGCCGTGTACAGGAAAGACGCCAAAGCCGTCGGTCCCGATCGTAACACGCTCATCCCGGTTGCCTGTCAGATCCATCCACTCTTCGCCGGCGCGGTGGGTTCCGACATACATGCGTTTTTCGCCGGGATCCCCGTTTGCCATAACGACCGCACATCCGGAGTTTTTAACTTCCGGCAGCCCTCTTCGAACCCAGCCGATCGTGTTGGGATGGTCGAAATAATCATCCTGCTCTCCGTACGCGAGGTGAGCCCGGGCATACAGGAGCGGGTCGATGGCTTCCTTCTTGCCCGGAAGTGAATGCTCCCCGCCGATGCCGTAATAATCCCCGTAGAAGACGACGGGATAGCCGTCCTTCCGAAGCAGGATCAAGGCATAAGCGCTCTGCTTGAACCAGTCCTCCACCCAGGATTCCAGTGATTCGTGGGGCTGGGAGTCATGATTGTCGACGAACGTAACGGCATTCATAGGATGGGATTGCACCAGCGTATCGTCGAAGATCGTCCGCAGGTCGAAGGACCGCCCGGCTTTGGCCGCAGCATGAAGCTTATAGTGAAGCGATACGTCAAACAGATCGATCTTGTAATCTACCCGGTCGAGGTAGCTCCGGCATGCCTGAAGCTCCGGGTTCCAAAACTCCCCGACGATGTAGAAGTCGTCTCCCCGTTTCTTCTTCATGGCCGTTGCAAACTCCTTGATGAAATCATGGTTGATATGCTTGATCGCATCCAGCCGGAAGCCGCTGCATTGCAGGGTATCGACGAGCCACTGGCCCCATTTGATCATCTCTTTGCGAACCTCGGGATGGCTGTAATCGATATTGGCGAACATCAGATAGTCATAGTTGCCGAATTCATGGTCCACCTTCTCGTTCCATGATTTGTTCTCGCCAAGAATGCGGTATATGCCGGCACGCTTTCTACTCGCATCGTAGTCGGTCCCGTTGAAATGATGAAAATTCCACTGGAAAGAGGAGTACTTGCCGCCCCGGCCGGGGAACGTAAATTTGGTCCAACCCTCAATCTCGAAGGGCTTCGATATTTCCTTGGTCCGGTCCATTTCATCGACCTGGACCACATGGAATCGCTCGGTTTCGTCCGCTCCGGCCTTATGGTTCATCACGAGATCCACATAGACGGCGATCCCGTGCTTGTGGCAGGCCGCGATGGCATCGATCAATTCCTGCTTCGTGCCGTATTTCGTACGTACGGTGCCCTTTTGATCAAACTCCCCCAGATCGTACAGATCATACGCACCGTAGCCGTTATCTTCCGCCGACAGCGCTTTGGTCACCGGTGGAATCCATACCGTATCGACTCCCGCCTTGCTGAGCTCGGGCGCCGCTTCCTTCAGACGTTTCCAATGCGAGCCGTCGGGGGCGACATGCCATTCGAAAAATTGCATCATGGTATGATTTCGCTGCATTCGTGCGTTCATCTCCTCTGTAAAGATGGCTTGCGTTTATGTCATACAGGGTATAGCTATCCATATCCATAACCATACCCGGGGAGCATACCGTGTTAAACACAGTTCAATTGTTCCCGAATATGGCATGGAACAGACGAGCGGAACGGCGAGACACAACGACGAATTTACGTATATAAAAACGTGCTGCCCCGATCATAACGGGTCAGCACGTTCATGGGTCAAGGATTTACGGCCTTGACCCCAGCCTATTCGTAAGGCTGGTGTACCTGACAATTCCGGCGGCATAGCCTGCGGATTCCGCCCGCTTGCGCCGACATGCTCCATGGCTTGACGTCAGAGCGTCGACGCCGATCATCGTGCAGCAGTCATCATTACACCGCGCGCGGGGAGAGGCACGCGGTAAGAAAAACACGCGGTAAGAAAAAGTCGTCTCAGGCAGCGTGAGCCGTGGATTTAGACCAACATATAAGTCAGCAGGACCAACAGGGTCGTCGTTATGGCCATGGCCAGCAGCGGTCTCCAGGCTCTGCGTACATCCTTGACATGAACATTCAATCCAAGGCCTACCATCGCCATCGCCAGCAGAAAGGAGGCGATTTGCGACAACGCATCCTTGAGCGGAAGGGGAATCATCGGCTGTCCGGTATATTCCCAGCTGCCCAGCATGCTTGCTGCCATAAAGCCGATGAGAAACCAGGGAAACTCCGGTTTGGCCCGGCTTTCATTCGGGCGCGTCCGCTTCATCCAGAGCATCAGGAGGGCGCTCAAGGGCAGAAGCAGGAATACGCGGCCAAGCTTGGCGAGCAGGGCGAGCGTCAAGGCCTCCTCGCCCGCGGAAGCTCCCGCAAGCGCTACATGAGCGATTTCGTGAAGACTTATGCCCGACCAGATGCCGAACTGGGTGGCGGTTAAGGGCAGTAACGGCTGTATCAAGGTATAGAGGATGGCAGCAATCGTGCCGACAAATGCAATCATCCCTGCTCCCAGCGCGGTATCCTTCTCCTTGGCTTGCACGATCGGCGATACGGCTGCAATGGCAGCCGCCCCGCATACGCCTGTTCCAATCCCCAGCAGCAGGGACAGGGACATATCCGCTTTAAGCCGCTTGGCGATGAGCAGTGTCACGGCGATGGCAAACACAACGCTGATGACATCCCTCAGCATGAGCCCAAGGCCTTGATGCCATACGATGCCGATATTCAGCTTCAGCCCATACAAGATAATGGCCAGACGAAGAAGCCGCTTGGCCGTGAACTGGATCCCGGGGCGCAGCGCCTCCGGATAACCGCGCATCTGGCGGTACACGGCGGCAATCAGAATCGCCCAAGCCAGTTGGCCAAGATAGCGAAGGCCTGGAAGGCTGGCGAGCGCCAGGCCGATGAGGGCGATCGCCAGCGTAAATGCGATACCGCCGATGACAGCCGTCATCGACGGCTTCTTCGGCAGCGCGGCAGGGACGGCGGCTTGCGATTGGGAATGCACGGGTTCAGCCATAAGTCATAACCTCCGGTTTGTTCGGTTGGTCTGAACCTATCGTATCCCACTTTATTAAATAAGAAAAATAAATCATAATAATAGTAATGATAAGTATTTAATTATGATAGGATTTGAGCTGTGCAACATAATGAATGCAAAGAGAGGGAGAGGGCGGGGGATGGATCAGGCGCTAGAGGTTTTTGTAACCGTCGTTGAGAAAGGGAACTTCACTCGGGCAGCGGAGGAGCTGTTAATGACGCAGCCTGCGGTAAGTCAATATATTCGGGCATTGGAGCGCTCATTAGGGACGCGGCTGCTGGATCGGAGCAATAAATATGTCCGACTGAATAAAGCGGGAGAGATCGTATATCATCACGCGAAGGAGATTCTGGGGTTATATACACGCATGAATGCCCTGGTGGATGATGTAATGCATCGGGCAAGCGGCGATTTGTCGATCGGATCCAGCTACACCTTCGGCGAGTATTTGCTCCCGCGCATGATCGCTTCCTTAAGGCAGCAGTATCCGTTAATCCGTCCAACCATCACCATCGGAAACACGGCCGAAGTGGCGGGAATGATTCTGCGGCACGAGGCGGATATCGGTATCGTTGAGGGGGATTATCAGGACGAGCGGCTGCAAATTGAGGCGTTCGCCGAGGATGAAATGGTCATTGTCGTTCCGCGGGGCCAGCGCTATGAACAGCTGTCTGAAATCCCGCTGGCAGAGCTTCAAACGGAGACGTGGATCGTGCGCGAGCAGGGCTCGGGCACCCGCGAGGCGACGGAGCGAATGTTCGCTGCAAGCGGCTTTCATCCCCGGCATGTGGTTGAATTCGGCAGCACACAGCTGATCAAGGAATCGGTTGAGGCTGGCTTAGGCGTTACGCTGCTGTCACGATTTGTCGTGCGCAAGGAGCTCCAGCTCGGCACCCTCCATATGCTGAAGCCGGACGGACGGCCCGTGATTCGCCGCTTCTCCCTCATTTTACAGAAAACGCCCTACCATACGAAAGCCGTGGAAGTATTTCTTGAGCTGCTTAGGAGCAAGGAGGGGATGGCCAAATAAAGTGCCGCAGGTACGGTCCGCTCAATTTATATCGCATGCTGAAATGAACCCCTTCATGAGGATTTTTCAAAATCCAAAGCGCGGCTTTTTCAATCAGCATAATAAAGAGCGAAACGGTTTAGATTGTGCAGATATGGTACCGGGAGCGGTTGGAACCGAGCGCAGCAAAATCCAGACGTCGCAGCATCCTCCTTTACGGAGGATCAGATTGTCGAGAAACCCTGTACTTTTTTCTAAAGTGCAGGGTTTCTCAATTTCAAGTGGTCACTTCAAAAGTGAAAACGGGGAGATTACCCCCGTTTTTCCAGGCGATCCAGGTGGATCGCCATCTTCTTCATGTTCTGTACAGCTGCTGTCATCAGGGCCTGTTCCCTGACGTTTTGCAGCCCGCGCAAACGGCAATAGCGAAACCCATGGAGCTCTTTGGCATCCGCGAAGCTTCGCTCAATCGTTTCTTTTCGTTTTCGGTAGAGATATTTCCCGGATCGACTCAACCGGTTGCCTCGCACCCACTCTTTGCTGTCCTCCCAGACATGACGAGTTACCACCTTTCGGTGGTTGCGAGACCGCGTGCATTCATTTAATAACGGGCAGTTCTTGCAGTGCTGTGGATCCGAAGCGTACTGTCGGTATCCCTCACGGTTGGTCGTCTTGTACGGTAATTCGTGCTTTGCAGGGCAAACATAAAGATTGCGCTCCGCATCATACGTGAACTTCCATTTAGGGAATAAACCCTGGGTCGGGTGAAATCTTCGGTGAGCAATAACGGCAAAGATGTTTCGGCTTTGCAGCCCTTTGCAGATGGGTGAAGTCAAGTACCCGGAGTCCAGAGCAACGGCTTCGACTTTAAAACCAAATCGTTCTTGTTGACGATCCAAACGGGACAAATATGGTACAGAATCATGGACATTTCCGGCGGTGACATGGACATCCGTAATCATATTATATTTCAGGTCCACGGTACGGTGGTCTAAATAGAAGAATCCTTCCGGTTTCCCATCACGAATCATATAACCGCTTTCGGGATCTGTCGTGCTCACTTTAACTTCCTTTTCCTCGATCACGTCCTCTCTTGGCTTTAGCGCTTTTTTCCATGTGCATTCCGGTCAGCCTCTACGGCCGCATTAAGTTCACTCACATAATCACGAGTGTTTTGCAAAACCTGTTCTTTTGTGTATTTATGCTTGTTCGCATTCGCTTTGACGTGGGTTGAGTCGGTAACTAAGACACGTCCGCCCACCATACGGTGCTGGATAGCTTGAAGCACAATCTCATCGAAGATCTCCTGAAAAATCTCGGTGTCTTTAAAGCGCGTGCGACGATTCCAGCTAATCGTAGAGTGGTCCGGCACTTTGTCGGTTAAACCTAACCCCAAAAACCAGCGGTAAGCAAGGTTGGTTTGAATTTCACGTTCGAGTTGGCGTTCGGAACGGATGCCATAAAAATAACCGAGGAAAATCATCTTAAATAACACGACAGGGTCGATAGCAGGCCGCCCAGTATCCGCACAGTAAAGCGGACGAACCTTTTCGTCGATGAAAGAGAAATCGATATACTTGTCCACTTTACGGAGCAGATGATCTTGAGGAACCAATTCTTCAATCGAAACAAATTCGTAAGTCTGCTGTTTTTCTCGATTCGAACGCAACATATGTAACACCCTTCCGAACGGTTTATTTACTATTATTATACAACATTAACGCGGTGTCGTGTTGAATTAAATTCACAAGAAAATAGCTGTCGAGACTTTCTCGACAGCCTGATCCTCCTTTACGGAGGATGTTTTTTTGCACATAGATGATTACAATGCCAAGAAAAGGTTAAGACTGGATACTAAAACTACTAGAACTATATAGAATGAACCAAAGAATGAGATCGGAGCAGCAGCGATTTGCAGGAAAATTACAGCCCAATTGCCCGATATCCCGTTCAATCGTTCATCTTATATAGCACGCGATTCAAGAAGTTCATCAACATTCGGATCATATAAGGGGGGAAAACGATGAAAACGTGGAATACCATTGCGCTCTTGCTGCTGATCATTGGCGGCATCAATTGGCTGCTGGTTGGCTTGTTTCAATACGATCTGGTCGCCGCATTGTTCGGCGGGCAGAGCTCTGCAGGTTCGCGGATCGTTTACACGATTGTGGGACTGTGTGCGCTGTACTCGATCCGATTCTTCGGTGACGTTACCAATGATGATCGAAGAACAGCTAAATAGGTTAATTTATATAACATATCCATGTAATATAGATGATATAAAACGGTTTGTAAACAAGCTGCTTCGTTTTGTCGAAGCGGCTTTTTTATGTATGAGCGATCATGTGAACCTTGCGGATTCACAGGACAAAATCAACATATCATACAGACAATGTCCAGTCATATCAAGGTGTTCCCGAATTTCACCCCGATTAAAAACGACATATTTACGAAAAAAAGAGGGTCCCCTAGAATGAAAACAAGCAGCAAACACAGGCTTGAGCGGATGACAACAACGTGTTAAATAATATTACATTAACGATCGATTTGCTGCTGTTAATCCCACAAACGAAAAACAGCCTGCCTCTCCGTCAAAAGAGAAAGCAGGCCGAAACCGAAGAAGATTCGATTAAAAGAGAAAGGAGGCTAGAGCGAGGTCGATCATTCCAGAAGGAGCGCCTTATGCATCGCATCCAGCAGGCTGCGTGTCGCATCGCAGCTGTATTCCCAGAACATGATCCCTGCAAGCCGCTGCTCCTTTACGTAATGGCATTTATGCGTTAACGACTCGGGATCATCGTAGCTGATGAAGCTGCTGCCGTCGAACAGGTAAGGGGCTTTCGCCTCGTCGTCCCAATGCCGTGTGAAGGCGGGATTGTTCAAATAATGAGCGGCGAGCTGCGTATAAGTCGGACCGTAACCGCCTGCGGTCGGAGCGACCTGGAGATATCCGTTGTTTACGTTCGGCACGTTGTTCCATCCTCTCGAATAGAAGGCAGCTCCGATGACGATTTTCCCGCGCGGCACCCCCGCCGCTGTGAATAATCGCACCGAGGCGTCCGCACTGATCCGGAACAGATCGCCGGTGGACGTATACAGATTCGCATGGTGCCCGGTGTATGTCTGGAAGCCGCCGCGCATGTCGTAGGTCATCAGCTGTATGAAATCCAGAAAGGGGTGGATGAGGTCGATCTCGGTTCCATCTATATAATATTGATCGGCTCCTGCGGCAATGGTCAGCATATAGCGGCGGTGCTTCTCCTGCCCGAACCGGTCCAGAGACTCTCTGAGCGCCTGAAGCAGCAGCGTGAAATTCCGCTTGTCGTCAGGCGAAGCGGAGGTGCCGGCAACCGAATAGCAGGGATACTCCCAGTCCAGGTCGATTCCGTCAAAAGGATAATTCTCCAAAATTTCATTAGCGGATTCGCAAAGGCGCGCCCTTGCTTCCGGCGAGGCGGCTGCCTCGGAGAAGCCGCTGGAGCCCCAGCCGCCGACCGACAGCAGAACCTGAAGCTTGGGGTTAACCGATTTCAGCCGGCGGATTTCATCGGCAGTCTCCGGATGGGGGTACGAAATGGCGCCTTCCCGGATGTGGGCAAATGCTACGTTCAGATGGGTGAGCCGCAGCGCGTCCTCTGCCGTAACCTCGGAGAGAACCCTGCGTCCCGCATATCCGGCAAAAATCCAAGGGGATTCCGTCATGAGCTTCAACCTCGTTTCAATAAAATATGTGAGATTTGCGATACGGCTGTTTTTTTGAAGCTTAGCGTTCCTATCCAGCATCTGTCAAGACGGCGCGAATCGTTTGCACAGTTTGCCAAAGCGTTGGCTGCGGTCAAAATCAACATGTTTTCCTTGGCCGAAATGACAATGACAAGCTGCGCAAAAACGCCCAAAACCGCGTAGGATCAACGATTGTAGCCGCTTACAATGACCATTGAAAATGACATATTTACGGATCGGTCCGCAGTTCATACACTTGGGATGTAAGCGTTAACATTTTCCGGTGCGGCAATCCGCAGATGAGGAAGTGTGCTCAAGGAACCTCTTTCCTTACATTTGAACAGGGGTGCTTATCCTTAAAGCGAGCGTTCAAAAAGTCGGTCTATCAGCACCTTGATTGGCTACGAGATCAGAAGGCGGCTTTTTGAACAGCCTCTTAAATTGACCGGATTTCCATTAGAAGAGGAGGGAGAAACCGATGCAGCAAGATGGCCACACCGCCCTGTCGCAGAGCATATCGGTTAACACAACGGCAAGCCGCAAGAAAAATACCTTATGGAGGAGGATGGTCCGAAACTGGGAGCTGTACCTGTTTATCGCCCCCGCATTTCTGTACTTTCTGATATTCCATTACGGGCCGATGTACGGGATACAAATCGCCTTTAAAAACTTCATCCCGACATTAGGGATAACGGGAAGCCCGTGGGTCGGATTCGACCACTTCGTTCGCTTCTTTAATTCTTATTATTTCTGGGACCTGCTCTGGAACACGCTGAGCATCAGCTTGTACGAGCTTGCGATAGGATTCCCGCTGCCGATCATCCTGGCGCTTGCCTTTAATGAGGTAAGGGACTCGTTCTTCAAACGGACGGTACAGACGGTAACTTATGCACCGCATTTTATTTCGGTGGTCGTCATGTCCGGTATGATTATTACCTTCTTGACGCCATCGACGGGCATGATTGTCAATCTGGTGGAGTTTCTCGGATTTACGCCGCCCCAATTTTTGACCGACCCTGCCTGGTTTAAGACGGTGTACGTGCTGTCCGGGGTTTGGCAGAGCACGGGCTGGGGAACGATCATCTACCTGGCAGCCTTGTCGGGCGTGGACCCGCAGCTGCATGAAGCCGCCGTCGTCGACGGTGCCAGCCGGTTCAAACGGATTTTGCATATCAATCTTCCGGCGATCGTTCCGACCATTACGATATTGCTGATTTTGAATATGGGAAGCATTCTGGGCGTCGGCTTCGAGAAAATCCTGCTTCTCCAGAACCCGCTTAATATGGAGTCGTCCGATGTCATCTCGACCTTCGTTTATCGCTCCGGTTTGGTGGATGCGCAGTACAGCTTCTCAACGGCAGTCGGCTTGTTCAACTCCGTGGTCAATGCGATTCTGCTGCTCACGGTCAACCAAATTGCGCGGCGCACCAGCGAAAACAGTCTGTGGTAGAAGGAGGAATTACGCATGGCATCCGGAGTTAAAGAAAGCAACGGAGATAAACTGTTTCTATTCTGCAACTATCTGTACTTAACGATCGCGCTAGTCATTGTTCTGTACCCGCTGCTGTATATCGTCAGCGCATCGATCAGCGATCCGAAGGCCGTCGCCTCGGGCGAAATGTGGCTGTTCCCTAAAGGAATTACCTTCGAGGGCTATGCTCGGGTGTTCGAGAACCAGAATATCTGGATCGGCTACAAGAACACCATTATCTATACCGTGATCGGAACGGCGGTCAACCTGTTTGTCACGCTGCCGGCCGCTTACGCGCTAAGCCGGAGCGACTTTGTAGGCCGTGGATTCTTCATGGCGATGTTCCTGGTCACGATGTTTTTCGGCGGGGGCCTCGTACCGAGCTACCTGCTCGTCAAGGATCTCGGCATGGTCAACAGCATGTGGGCGCTCATTCTGCCGGGAGCCGCTTCGATCTGGAACATTATCGTTGCACGGACGTTCTTCCAGTCGACCATTCCGAAGGAGCTGCAGGAAGCCGCTCATATCGACGGATGTACGAATTTCCGGTTGTTCATCAAAATCGTGCTGCCGCTGTCGATGCCGATTATCGCCGTCATGGCGCTCTTCTATGGCGTCGGGCACTGGAACAGCTATTTCAGCGCCATGATCTATCTGAACGATGCGGCGAAGTATCCGCTGCAGCTCTTCCTGCGACAGATTCTGGTTCTGCAGGAGATGGCGGCCCAAGGCGGAGGAGCCATCGACATTTCATCGGCTGCCGCCATGAACTCGAAGGCCGAAATCGCCGCACTGGTCAAATACGCCGTCATCATCGTCGCAACGGTGCCAGTTATTGTCATCTATCCATTCCTTCAGCGTTACTTTGTGCAGGGTGTTATGATTGGTTCTGTAAAGGGCTGATCTTAAACCATAATCTACACCAAAAAAAGGGGAGTTGTTGTTATGAAGAAGCTTCGTAAGGCATCATCCGTTTTACTCTGTCTTACCTTGTCGGCAGCCATGCTTGCAGCCTGCGGTTCGCCAAAGGGAGACGGCGGTTCTGCCGCACCTTCCGGAACGTCCAGCAGCACGGAGGTCAAGAAGGAAGGCTTCCCGATCGTCGATGAGCCGATTACGCTGACGGTCATGTCCCAGGACGCCGGGGTGGCGGACTGGAAGACGATGCCTGTCCTGCAAGAGATGGAGAAATTGACGAACATCAAGCTGGAGTATCAGCTCTCGCCGATCGACAGCTTTGAGACGAAGAAGAACCTGGTGTTTGCAAGCGGTGATCTCCCGGATATGTTTTACGCTGCGGATTTGAAGCCGGCTGAGCAAGTTACTTACGGCAGTCAAGGCATCCTGATTCCGCTAGAAAAATACATTGATGAAGGCTATGCCCCGAACATCAAGAAGGTTCTGGATGCGCATCCGGATGTGCGCAAATCGTTTACGACGCCGGACGGCCATATGTATGCACTGCCGTTTATCGATACCGCAGCGGTATGGTACCGCGGACCGATGTGGTATAACGGCAAGTTCCTAAAAGCGCTCAACGTCAGCGAGCCGAAAACAACCGAAGAGCTGTATACGTTCCTGAAGCGCGTGAAGGAAGAGGATCCGAACGGCAACGGCAAGAAGGACGAGATTCCGCTGACTTCCGTCAAGCTGGATGACCTGCGGATGTACTTCTTCGGCTTCTGGGGTATGTACAACGAAGGCATCTATGCCGACAAGGAAGGAAAGGTGCATTATCCTTTCCAAGAAGAAGGCTATAAGGGCTACCTGACATTCATGAACCGTCTGTGGAAGGAAGAGCTGCTGGATCACGAAACCTTCTCCCAAACGGCAGACCAGAAGAAAGCCAAAGGCGAAAACAATCAGCTCGCATTATTCAACGACTATCATCCGTACTTCACCCTGGGTGGCGAGCCTAGCACCGAGCATCCGCTCATGACGCCGGTGAAGAGCGAAATCGAAGGATCTCCGGTATACGGCAAGCATCCGGGCATGTCGGCACGCGGCACGTTCGCCATTTCCAGCAAGAACCCTGCACCTGAGGCGACTATGCGCTGGATCGACTACCTCTACAGCTATGAAGGTTCGACGCTGTTCAATCAAGGACCTGAAGGCGTGCTCTGGAAGTTCAAGGATAAAGAGAACCGCGTGAAAGAATGGCTTCCGGTTCCGGATGGCGGCGACCGTGAGGAATACCGCGGTAAAATCACGCCAAACTACGGCATTCTGACGCCGGGCATCAACGATCCTGAAGTGGCGAAAGGGCTGCGTACCGAATTTGATGAGTGGATCGATCAGCAAAACCAAGAGAAGCTGGTGCCGATCGGCAAAGCTCCATTCCCTAACGTGTATTTGACCAATGAGGAGCAAAGCGAGGCTACGGCGTTGATGTCCGATCTGGACACTTACGTTAAACAGATGGAAGCGAAGTTCATCACGGGCCAAGAGCCGCTTGAAAATTGGGATAAGTATGTAGCCCAAGTCAAGAAGATGGGCGGCGACCGCATCGTCGAGCTGTACCAAGGCGCTTACGACCGCTGGAACACCAATAAATAATACAGATCTATAACAAGAACAACAAAAGGCCAACATATCCCGGTCCAGGCTTCTAGACCGGGGGTTGGCTCTTATTTTTAAACGGACAAAAGAAAAATGAAGCGAAACCGGCGAGCGGCTTGCGGACCGCCCGAAGCGAATCGCCCGGTGACGAACAATCAACCTACTCGGAGGTATTAACATGTCGGAGAACAAGCTGATCGAAGAAGAGCAGCCGGTCGTGGAGGCAGGCGTCCACAATTACAGCAGTGAAGACAAATGGGTCAAGCCGGAGGATCCGCTGCTGCTGGAGCGTCTTGAATGGTTTAAGGACCAGAAGCTTGGGCTCATGATGCACTGGGGCCCTTATTCCCAGCTGGGGCTCGTTGAATCCTGGGCGCTGAGCGATAAGGATGCGGAATGGTCGCGTGACGGAATTGACTGGGACATCGACGCGGAGGAGCTTAAGCGGCAGTATTTTGACTTGAATAAAACGTTCAATCCGCTGCGCTTCCAGCCGGACCTGTGGGCGGACCTGGCCGCTGATAACGGCTTCAAGTATTTGAATTTTACGACGAAGCATCATGACGGCTTCTGCATGTGGGATACCCATACGACCGACTATCGGATCACGGGCCCGGATTGTCCGTTCCATCGGCATAAATACGCCGATATTACCAAGAATCTGTTCGATGCGTTCCGGGCAAGGGGGCTTGGCATCTCCGCCTACTTCTCCAAAGCCGATTGGCATACGCCTTACTACTGGGCGCCCGGCATGGAAGCCGGCAGCTTCACGTCGCGGGGGCCTAGCTATAACCCGAAGGAATACCCTTGGTTATGGGAGCAATTCGTTCAGTTCACGCATCAGCAAATCATGGAGCTCATGACAAGGTATGGACGGATTGACGTGCTGTGGCTTGACGCCGGCTGGGTGAATGATTATCGGGATCAGAACATTCGGCTGGGCGAGGTCGTGGAGAAAGCGCGCGAGATTCAGCCGTGGCTTCTGTCGGCGGACCGGACGGTCGGCGGACCTTACGAAAATCTCATTACGCCGGAGCAGACGCTGCCTGAGCGTGCCCTGCACGTTCCTTGGGAGAGCTGCATCACGATGGGAACATCGTTCTCCTTCCGGTATGAGGACCGTTATAAATCGGTGCGCCAGCTGATCCATCTGCTTGTGGAGATCGTGGCCAAGGGCGGCAACCTCGCGCTCAATATCGGGCCGCAGCCGGACGGAAGGCTGCCGGAGACGGCGATCTCGCGGATGAAGGGCATGGGCGAATGGCTGAAGGTATACGGCGATGCCATCTATGGCACGCGGACCTGCGAGCCGTATTCCGTCCAGAACGTCCATTTCACCCGAAAAGGGGACACAACGTACGCCTTCTATCTGTACAAGGACGAGCAGGAGGAGGTTGCCGGGGAAGTGCATCTTCCGCTTCAGACAGATCCGAGCCGTATCGACCTGATCGGCGGCCAGGAGATGCTGGATTACCGCCGTACGGAGAACGGAATTGCGGTACGGCTGCCGGAGCGGGAGCTGCATGGAACGGCGCCGATCGCTCATGTGTTCCGGATCCGTTAAGGGATAGGCCGGCAGCTCGGAAGGCGGCGAAGGGAAGCTACAAGTACATCGGGGAAAGGTGCGGACGATATGCAGCCATGGTTTGAGGAGGCGAAGCTGGGGATCTTTATCCACTACGGCATCTATGCGGTGGACGGGGTCTCCGAATCCTGGTCCTTCTATAACGGAAGGATCAGCTATGAGGAGTATATGAAACAGCTTGACGGCTTTACGGCATCGAAATTCGATGCCGATGCCTGGGCGGATCTGATCGAGAAATCCGGCGCGAAATATGCGGTGCTGACGACAAAGCATCATGACGGCGTTGCATTGTGGGATACGCAGTACAGCGACTTGAATGTGGTCAAGCGGACGCCTGCGAAGCGGGATATTATCAAGGAATATGCTGAAGCGGTGAAGAAGCGGGGGCTCCGGCTCGGGATGTATTTTTCGCTGATCGACTGGTCGCATCCGGATTATCCGACCGTGTATGAAGGAGGCCGCGTGCCGGAAGACCTCGGGAGCGTCAACCGGTTCTCAAGCCCGGTGGACGGCGTTCAGGATGAGGAGAGATGGCGGAAGTTCCTCGAATTTAACAATCAGCAGCTGCGCGAGATCCTGACGAATTACGGGAAGGTGGACCTGCTGTGGTTCGACGGGGACTGGGAGCGCAGCGCCGAGCAGTGGAACCTGCCGGCATTCAAGGATTACTTAAAGTCCTTTAATCCGGATCTGATCATCAATTCAAGACTTCAGGGGCACGGCGATTACAAGACGCCGGAGCAGGGCATTCCGATCACGAGGCCGGAGGGGCCGTGGGAATTCTGCACGACCATCAATACATCCTGGGGCTACGTGCCGACCGATCACAAGTACAAATCGCTGAATCAGATCATTCGGATGTTCTGCGACTGCATCTCGATGGGCGGCAATATGCTGCTCGATATCGGACCGAGGGAAGACGGCACGATCGACAAGCGGCAGGAGGACATCCTGCTCGGACTGGGCGACTGGATCCGGACGCATGAAGAAGCCGTATTCGGAACCGGGGAAGGCATCATGACCCGTTATTATCTGGGGGGAAGCACCATTTCGAAGGACCGCAAGACGCTGTACCTGTTCGTCTATGACGATCCGAAGGAGAATGTATGCCTGAAAGGTCTTTGCAACCCGATCAAGAGGATTACGGTGCTGCATTCGGGCAAGGAGCTGACCCATGAAATTCATGGCGGGGTGCCATGGTTCAACATTCCGGGAACGACCTGGATCCATATGACTCCGGAAGATGCGCATGAACAGGTAACGGTGCTGAAACTTGAGTTTGACGAAGAGCTGGAGATGTACGGCGGCTCCGGAGCCGTTGTCACCCATAACTAAACAATCGCCGGGAGGGCGCGGGTTATGCAGCCGGCGCCTCCTCCCGGTTCAAACGGAGGGAATGAAATGAACCGAAGCGGAGTGCCGGAGCCGCAGATCAAATATGCTCCGAAACATTACGTATGCCGTCGTGCGAAGGAGCCCCTTGAGCTGGATGGACGGATCGATAAGCTGTTCTGGGACGCGGCGGAATGGACCGAGGATTTCGTGGATATCGAGGGGGATCTTAGGCCGAAGCCCGAAAAGCGGACCCGGGTCAAAATGCTGTGGGATGACGAGTATTTCTACTTCGCAGCGGAGCTGATCGAGGATCAGATCTGGGCAACGCTGACCGAGCGGGACTCGGTGATCTTTTACGACAATGATTTTGAGATTTTTATCGATCCGGACGGGGATAGTCATCAATATTACGAGTTCGAGATCAATGCGCTGAATACGGTATGGGATCTGCTGCTGATCAAGCCGTACCGGGACGGCGGGCCTCCGGTCAACGGCTGGGATATCGCCGGGCTGAAGACCGCCGTGCATATCGACGGAGAGCTGAACCGTCCCGGGGCGGATAACCGGAAGTGGAGCGTGGAAGTGGCGATGCCTTGGAGCAGTCTGCGGGAATGCGCGAAGGAGGGGCGTCCGCCGGTGCCGGGCGAATTCTGGCGCGTCAACTTCTCCCGCGTGGAATGGCGGACAGAGGTACAGGACGGCGAATACCGCAAGGTGCTGAATCCGGAGACAGGCAAGCCATACCCGGAGGACAACTGGGTCTGGTCGCCGATGGGCATCATCAATATGCATTATCCGGAGCTGTGGGGCTACGTCGTCTTCGCGGACGGCGAAGCGGGCTCGGGCTTTGAATTGCCGGAAGACGAGTGGATCAAGTGGGAGCTGCGCAAGCTCTATTACCGCGAGCGCAATTATTACGAAGCGCATGGCGAATTCACAAAGGATTTGAAGCTGCTGATGGGCGAGGATTCATGGAGCATCGAGCCCGTCATCGAAACGACCCGCGGCCTGTTCCAGATCAGCGCACCGTCCTCGGACGGCAGCGCCGTGATCTGTATACGGGAAGACGGGAAGCTGTGGAAGGAGTGAAAGCCGATATGACCATTCAAACCTCCGTTTTTTCATTGGATTCCGATATGCGGGAGACCATCGAGGCGAAATTCAAAGAGAAGCTGATCCTGGGAGAGGCCAGAAAGCGGGAGCTGTTCGGCATATTTGACCAAGAGCTGACCGAGGAGGAAACGTGGGCTCTGAAGTATCTATACGCCTACATGCCGGTGAACGACATGGCCGATTACGACGGGGAGCTGTTCCTCAGCCATGTGCGCCGAACGCTGGCGATCCGAAAGCAGGTGCCTTGGGGAAATCGAGTGCCGGATCATCTATTCCTGCACTTCGTGCTGCCTTACCGCGTCAACACGGAAAATATCGAGGATTCCCGCGGCATTCTGTATGATGCGCTGGCAGAGCGGACTTCGCGGTTATCGATGAAGGATGCCATTCTCGAGACCAATTACTGGTGCCATGAGAAGGCAACCTATATCGGGAGCGACCTGCGGACGATATCGCCGCTGACGATGATCCGGAACGCGCGCGGACGCTGCGGCGAGGAATCCACGCTCGCGGTAGCCGCCCTGCGCAGCATCGGCATTCCGGCCCGTCAGGTATATACGCCGCGCTGGGCCCACTGCGACAGCAATCATGCCTGGGTGGAGGCATGGGCCGACGGGCAGTGGTATTACATCGGCGCATGCGAGCCGGAAGCCCGCCTGAATCAAGGCTGGTTCAGTCCGCCCGCACGGCGGGCGATGCTGATTAACACCCGGATTTTCGCCGATTACCCGGGACCGGAGGATATTACGCTGGCCGATAAGTGGTTCACCGAAATCAATCTGCTCGAGAATTATGCAAGAACACGCACGATCCATGTCAAAGTCAAGGATAACAACGGGGCACCGGTGGCCGGCGCCGAGGTGCGTTTCGAGCTGTATAACATGGCGGAGCTGTATCCGATTGCGATTCTGCCGACCGATGAGCAGGGTGAAGCTTCGTTCAAGACGGGCTATGGCGACGTGCTGATCCGTGTCGTGAAAGACGGCGCTTGGGGCGAGCATAAGCTGGGCGCCGGGGACGGAGAGCAGGTGCAAATCGTGGTCGCCGAAGCCGCGCAGCCGGTCGGTACCGTTGATTTCGATATGGTTCCCCCTCCCGAAGCTCAGGGAGATGCCGATGAACAGCCGTCCGAGGAGGAGCAGGAACGCCATAACCGCCGCTTGGAGGAAGGGACGAGGATCCGGACCGAATACGAGGATACCTTCCTGAAAGCCGAAGAGGCGGAGAGCATCGCCCGCGGACTCGGGCTGCCGCCGGAGCGGGTGTGGGACGTTCTGCATAAAGCCCGGGGCAACAGCAGAGAGATTGCCGCTTTCCTTGAGGAGCAGTCAGGCGAGTTTGGCCAGTGGCCGCTGCGGCTCTTGGAATCTCTGAACGAGAAGGACTTGATCGATACCTTCCGGCCTACGCTGAACGATCATCTGACCGGTGCGATGGAGCATCAAGGGAGCTGGGCGGAGGAACTGTTCGTCCCATACATTCTCTGTCCGCGCGTATCGTTTGAAATGCTTGTTCCGTATCGCCGTTTGTTCAAGGGGGCTTTTACTCCTGAAGAGATCGCAGCCTTCCGAGAAACGCCGGCGAAGCTTGCAGACCGCCTTGCGGATGGCTTCGAGCTGTGGGAGGACCTTCCTAATCTGAAGGGGAAAGGCAACCCGGCAGGCACTTTCCGATTGCGGAAGGGCGATTCGGAGTCGCTGGACATTCTTTTCGTCGCCGTCTGCCGCAGCTTGGGCATCCCGGCGCGGCTGCACCCAAGCGAGCAGAAGCCGCAGTATTGGTATAACGGCGCCTGGGAAGAGGCTTCACTGCAGCCGGACGCTGCCGGAAGCGCCGATCGTGAGGTGAATCAGGATGCCGGCGGTTGGGGACGCTTGCGCCTGCTGAAGGATTCGAATGCCGGGCAGGATGCGCCGTCCGCGTCCTACGGCGAGAACTTTTCGCTCGCCCGCCTTGCGAACGGCGTGTATAAGACGCTGATTTATCCATACGGCATGTCCAACGTGTATGATGATCCGTTTGAGGTCGAGGCAGGGGTCTACCGCTTAACGACCGGCGTTCGTCTCAAGGACGGCACGGTTCGAGTGCGCTTTACTTATTTTACCGTCCGTGCAGACGGGACCGCGGCGGTATCCCTGACGTTCCGTGACACCCGGGAAGAAATCCCGGTGCTGGGCACGCTCACGCGCGAGCATGGGCTCACCCTGCTTGATGGAAAGGCTGTGCTTCTGGGTGATCTGCTGGGTAGCGAAGGCGCGATCGCCGCTTGGCTTGAGCCGGAGCGGGAGCCGACGAAGCATCTGCTCCGTGAATTGAGCGAGCTGGCGGAGTCGCTCGATCAGCTCAACGTCCCGATTGTCCTGGTGATCGGAGAGAAGGAATGGAGCGCTTCGTTCGATCCTGCCAGCTATCCGAAGCTGCCGCAGCGCACGGTGTTTGCGCGGGACGACAGCTACTCGGCCCTGCCTGATTTCATCTCGAAATCGCCGGCCCGCGAAGCCGGATTTCCGCATCTGTTCGTGCTGGACAGTCAGGACCAGATCCGGTATACGGCATCGGGGTATAAGATCGGCACGGGCAAGGAAGCGCTGCGCATACTATCGGGAATAACCTCTTAAAATGGAGAGCTGGAGGGCGAAGGAACATGAAGCAATATATTGTGGCAGGCTATGCCGTTGATGCCGTTCTTCCGGAAATGAAGCGGGAGGATTTATTGAAGCTGACCCATCTGAACGTGGCTTTCGGCCATGTTCGGAATGATGAAATTACGACGGAGCATTTGAAGAACGCGGAGGTTCTGCATGCCATGAAGCGGGATCATCCCAGCCTTACGGTGCTCCTGTCCGTCGGCGGCTGGAGCGCAGGGGGATTCTCCGAAGCGGCCTCCACCGAAGAAGGAAGAAGCCGCATGGCGGCTTCGGCCGTCCGAGTGCTGGAATCGCATCCGTTTGACGGGATTGATCTTGATTGGGAATATCCTTGCTACGGCGAAGCCGGCATTGCTTCGAGCCCGGATGATAAGCGGAATTTCACGCTGCTGCTGAAGGCGATCCGCGAAGCGCTGGATGCCAAGGGCGAGCGCGATGGCCGCCATTATCTGCTGACGATCGCGGCGGGAGCCGACCAATATTATGTGGATGGCACTGAGATGGACCAGGTTCAACAGTACCTGGATTTCGTCCAGCTGATGACATATGACATGCGCGGCGGCTTTCAGATTCTCACCGGGCATCATACGAATCTGTATGCGCCGTCCGGCGATCTGTTCCGGATCAGCGTCGATGCTTCCGTGAACCTGTTCGTGCGCGCCGGCGTGCCGAAGGAGAAAATCGTGATCGGGGCAGCGTTCTATTCCCGGATGTGGCGCGAGGTTCCGGACCGCAACCGGGGGCTGCACCAGATGGCCGGTACCACGGGCGGCTACGGGCCAGGCTACGCCGAGATTGCCGCCGATTACATCGACAAGAACGGCTATGTCCGGTACTGGGACGACGAGGCGTGCGCGCCGTTTTTATTTAACGGCTCGTGTCTGATTTCCTACGACGATGAGGAGTCGATCGGCCGCAAATGCGGCTATGTCCGGGATGAAGGCCTGGCGGGCATCATGTTCTGGGAATACGGCTGCGACAAGACCGGACGCTTGCTGGATGCGATGCATCAAGGCCTGGGAAGCTAATAATCGGCCCTGTTTCCGATCAATAATCAATAGGCTGGTAAAGAAGGATCCGGATTACTCAGAAATGACAGCACGCCCTAAATGGCACATGGTGCACGTTCAGAGCCTGCCTGGATAGCTGTTCAATCCTAAGAGCACGAACAAACAAAACCTCCCCTAAGCTTGCGAGCTTTTAGGGGAGGTTTTGCATATAGCGATGCAATGCATGCAGGTTGCCATCGGCTACCCGACGTAATCCTCATCCTCATCGTCCGAGGAGTCGGCGCTTCCGTTCTGGCTGTGCATTTTGCGGTATTGTCCCGGCGTATAGCCGGTTTCCTTCTTGAATTTGCGGATGAAGTTCGGCGTATCCAGGTAGCCGACCCGCGAAATGATGTCCTTCAACGGATCGGATGTATGGAGCAGCTGCCGAATTACTTCGTCCATCCGTTTTTGCCAAATATATTGAGTGAAATTCATCCCGACCTTCTCCTTGAAGGAGCGGCTGAAATAGGACGAGGAGATCGAGAATTTCGACGAGATCGTTCCCAGGCTAAGGTCATAATCGGAATAGTTCGCGTTGATATAGCTTACGATTTCGTCCATCAGGGAGCTCTCTTCCGTCTCGCTCTTCGCCTCGACGTGGGTACAGATGTCGGCGGCAAGACCGGCGAGCTTCTTCTCCAAGTCCTCCAGAGAGTCGTACGATGTGATTCTTGGAAGCTCGTTCACGACATGGTGCATGCCGAGCTCCGAGGCCGTCTTCAGCAGCGTGTTCAAAATATCGAAGCAGATGCAGCGCAGCAGCGGCACCGACGGCATTTCCTCCTTCAGGCTGTCCAGCGCGGTGGAGATCATCCGGGCTGCCACGTCATAGCTGCCCTGCTTCAAGCTCTGATCAAGCTTCAGCAGCACGTCCTTCGGCACCCAGAAGGAGGAGGAATCCTTCGCTCCGGAGAGCGCGTGGAAGAAGGTGGTGCTGCCCTGGCCGTGAAGCATGGATGCCTCAAATGCGGTGGATGCCTCGATATAGGACTGGTTCAGCTGCTCCGGATGGCTGTACCGGTTGCCTGTCCCGATGACAGGCGGACTGCCGGCGTGCTCCGTAACCATCGACCGGAACGCCTCCACGATCGATTCCATGATGGCGTTCAGGCTGGCCTCATGCCCGGTATCGGCATCGAAACCGACGATGAGCGCCAGCCGGTCAGGCTGCGGCAGCTCCACGCCGTACGCATGGGCGGTCAGCTCCGGCAGCTCGACCTCGTTCATCAGCTGCATCAGCAGCCAGCCGCCGGAAGGATCCGCTTCGGGCAGGGCATGCGTCTCCCAGCCCATCGTAACGACGAAATAATGGGAGCGGTTGAAGCGGATGCCGAGCTGCTCCTTCAGGTCGGACGGCAATTCCCCGGTATGTCCGTGCTTCAGCAGCATCAGCAGAATATGGTTGCGCGCGTAAGGCTCCTGAAGGTCGACGCGCTGGCTGTAGTCATGCAGCGTCTTCTTGATCCAGTCCAGCTCGTTGGTCTGGGAGGAGGGCTCGGAGAGGCTGCGGACATTTCTCAAGCGCACGAACTCCATCAGATCGGAGATCGGGTGATACTGCCTGCGGGCAAGCAAAATTGCAAGGACGGTACCCATGATGACAACGAACGAGAACACCAATACAACAAAGGTGCGAATGTGGACGATACGGCTGAAAAACTGGCTGCTGGGCATCGCCGTAACATACGTCCAGCCGTCATCCGATTTGACGGAGACCACCGAATGGGTCTCTCCGTTCAGGGACAGGCTGTGCGTACCGGGCTCCAATTGGAACAGCGCCTTTACGTCGTTCTTCGTGATGGTATCACCGTGATGGTTGGCGGCCAGCACCTGGCCGTTATTATCGAATATATAGGTCATGCCATGGTAATCGGTCAAGATGGAATCGATCAAGCCCGTCAAATTGGATTCGTGGATCAAATACATGACGGTTCCATGGGCAGGGGTATTGTTCGGCGCGATCGGCACAAGATAGGCCAGCATGGATTTCTGCCCTCGGGTGCCCTGGATAACCTGCTCCGCCGGGCGCATCGTCGGGAGGCGTACGGTATTCAAATCCCGGACCAAATCCTCTTTGTTCCAGGTGTTGAATTTGTAGCGTCCGGTGAACACGTCGAGGTTCTCCAGACCCTGGGAAGAGTAGATGTTATTATCCCCGCGAAAGAACAGGAACAGCTCATCGATAATCGAGCTGGTGGCTTTATATTTGACCAGGGCGCCAATCGATTCCCGGCTGTAATATGGATGATGCGTCCAATAACGCGTCAGCTGTTCGTCGTAGGCGATGCGGAACGCGATATCCTGCAGCTCCTTCATGCGCTCGTCGATGACGGTCTTGGCCTGGGTCAGCTGATTGACATTGGTCTGCTCAATTTCCGAGCGTAAGGTCTTAACGGCGTTGTGATAAATGATGACGGTCAAAATAACAAGAGGGATCAGGAAAATGGATATATATGAGAGTGTATACTTAACCAAAAGCTTGGACTTGAAGTGATTCCATTTCATATTGCAGGCCTCCCGTTATTTAATAGCACCGTGATAGCGCTATCATAAAGACAGCGAAGCAATTGCCGGATTGCCGAGCCGTTAAATGATCTATTAAAAATACTAGGAGAACTTGCCTCATAAATCAATGCATCATTTAAAAGTTTTGATGGATTCTTTCCAGAAGCTGCAGAGAAAGGGGGTAATCAACTTGTTTGGGACGGACCGGGTACGAAAAAAAACCGCGAGTCTGCCGCTTACTTGTAGGTAAGAGAGCAGATTCGCGGATTCCATGGGTATCATCCTTCAAGGGGGAACTGAAGGATCAGGATGTGCCTCCGCTTGCAGGAGATAGTTGCAGCTGCTTGCGGTAAACGACTTTGGAGATCGATACGCTGATCTCATACAGCAGAAACAGCGGGACGATCACGATCAGGTCAGACATGATATCCGGCGGTGTGATCGTAACGGCTACGATGCAGAGCAGAAAGTAGGCTGCCTTGCGCATCTTGGCCAGCCGCAGCGGATTCACGACGCCAAGCTTGGTAAGAAATACGACAATGGCCGGCATTTCGAACAGGATTCCGAACGGGACGGTCATATGGATCATGAAGGTGAAATACCGCTGAGCCGTGTACATCGTCTCAAACTGGCCTTCCGCCATCCGCTGCATAAACTGCAGCACCATGGGAAACAGCACGAAGTAGCCGAAGACGAGCCCGACAATGAACAGCACGCTGATGACCGGGATGAGGAGCAGCGCGGAGCGCTGGGCGCCATCCGGCAGTGCAGGCTGCACGAACTTCCAGACCTGATAGGCCGCAACCGGAAGCGTGACGGCCAGCGCAACGACGCCGGCGATGATCATATAGACCCACATGACCTCGGAAGGACCGAGAAGCACAAGCTTCTCGTCCATATCCCGAACCAGCCAGCGGTAAATCTCCTCGACGTAGATGAAGGCGGCCACCATCGCCACGAGGAACGCGATCAGGGTGCGGATCAGGCGCCTCCGCATTTCCTCGAGATGCTCGATCGCGCTCTGGTCGTTCGGGTTAGCTGCCTTGCTTGCCCGCTGCAGCAGCCGCTTTAGGAGCATCGTCTTTCTTCCCGTCCTCATTCTCATCATCCCCGTTCACCAAGCCCCGGGTTGCGCCTTTGAATTCGCTCAGGGTTCTGCCGAATGCCCGTCCCAGCTCAGGTAGCTTGGAAGGCCCGAAGATGATCAAGGCGATAATTAAAATCAAGATTAAGCCACCGATCCCGATATTGCCAAACGGCATGACTATCGCTCCTATCTGTAGTTAAGATTAGTCCAGCTTGAAGCCGCTGATGGCGACTACTGCACAGCGCGCCATGTTCTCGCCCGAGCGGTGCGGCCAGGTGCTGGTCGGCTTGCTCAGATCCTGCGTGTTCTCGCCCGGATGCTGTACGGACAAGAAGAGCGTCTGCTCGTCCGGCGAGAAGAACGGGCCCGTCAGCTCGCATTCCACCGGGCCGGAGGCGAACTGCAGCGCTTTGCCTTGATCCGGTCCGCTCGTTGGAATAACGAACAGTCCGTTATTCATGAAGGATTTATGCACGCCTTTATTTTGGCTGCTGCTGGAGATATCCGTCACGACCCACAGATCGCCGTTGGAATCGAACGCCAGGTTGTCCGGGGAGCTGAAGCCCGATTGGCGGCCGCCTGCCGCGAAGATTTCAAAATCGAACTCGAGGGCTGCCAGATCGTTCCCGGCTTCGAAGATCCGCGTGATATGGCCATGGATATTGCCGTGATTGTCATTGTTCGTATGGCAGACGAAGACGGTGTTGTCGAACGGCGAAATTTCGATATCCTCCGGGCGGTCCGTCGGCGTTCCGCCAACGAGGCGGGCGGCTTCCTGGCAGTACGTAACGACATCGCCTTGGGACTTGAACTTGCCTTTAACCTCCGGTGCATCGGCTGCCGCCTTCAGCACCTCTTCCAGCGTGACTGGCTGCCATTTGCCGGATTTCAGGTTGGCTACGTAGAGCGTGCCGTCCTCCAGCAGGGCGGAGTTGGCGCGTCCCTTGCTCTTGTCGTATTTGCCGTTGCTGATGAATTTATAAACGCAGGCATCCTTCTTGTCATCGCCCATGTAGACTACGATCCGGCCGTCTTTCGCAAGACCCATTGCCGTATTCTCATGGTTGAATCTTCCGAGCGCCGTATGCTTTTTAAGGAAGGATTTATCGAAAGGATCGACCTCGACGACCCAGCCGTAATGGGTTTCCGGCAACCCCGAGATGCTTGCGGTTTCCTCGAAATTCTCTTCGCAGGACAGCACCGTATTCCACAGGGTTACGCCTCCGGAGCAGTTGGCGAACGTGCCGGTTGCCGTCGTTGCACCCTTCAGCGCCGGAATGCCGCGCGCCGGGCCGGTAATGTCGAATTTGGTGAAACCGTTAATGCGGCGGGCATGCTTGGAGGATGTGTCCATCTTCCATACCCCCTTCTCGTCGCGGTACACCTCGATCACCGACATGCCTTGATAATACAAGTTTTTCTCGATTTGTTCGGCCGTCATTTTGCCGTCTTTCACCGGGCCGATCGAGAAGATGGTGGAATATTCATGGTTGTTGACCAGCAAACCGCGGACGTTGGACCCGTTGATCGGGAAAAAGGCGTTGTAATCGCAGCCGGAGCCGAATTTTTCGCCGGCCGGATTGATCACGTCGTCGAATGCGGCAATGACGTCGTATTTGAAATTTCTCGGCAGGACGAGCTCGTCGGCTTTGGTCGGCTCGATCGGATCGAAATATCCGCTGACGCGGTTTGTTTTGAATCCGAACAGATGATTGGCTGTCCCCGACATCGCGGAAGCTTTGCCCTCCAGAACGCCTAAGCCGGCGGAAGCAGCTGCAAGCGCGGTTGCGCCGGTGCCCAGATAAGAAAGGAAGGTTTTGCGGTCCATCGTTTTACTCAAACTAATCCACCCCTCATGATTAAATGTTCGATAGGACAAGTGTAAGCTGGAAATGTTAAGTCCATATCATCGCTCATGGGGGATTTGTAAAATAGAAGTAATATCGGGTGCGGCATGAAAAAAATGAGCGTGCTATTCCGTTCGCTGATACCGCTGCCGCATCTGCTCGGCCATTGCGCGGATGCTCTCGGCTTCCGGCATGGCGAATGAGACGGCGGCTTCGCTTAAATCCTGATCCGCCTGCCAGCTGCGGATCACCTCCCGCACATCGTCGACAAAACGCTGTACGGCGCCTTCGCCCGTGCCGATCCCCGTCAGCTGCTCCAGACTGGCGGTGCTGGTATCCTCCACGACCGGGTACAGCTTCGGGTCGGCGCCTGCGGCTGCGATATCGTAAAAGGCACGCACGAGCCGGGCACGCTCGCTGCCCGAGCCCTCCGCAATAACGAAAGCCTGGACGATGAAGGCCTTGCGCTGCCGCCGCTGGGCGATGCCGCAAAATTTAAGCCCGCCGATGCTTAAGTCGAAGGTCCCCGGGCAGAAGGCGCCTGCGATTTCGCCGGTGTCCACTTGCCGTTCCGTGCCTTGAAGCGCCTGGCGGATCAGTGCAACCATCAGCTCGAAATCCTGATGAAAGTCCGGTGCCGGGCCGGCCGATTGAAAGGGAACAATCAGGGATACATTGACGACGCCGGGGTCCAGCGGCACGGCTGCACCGCCGGAGTGGCGGACGGCGGTATCGTAGCCGAGGGACCGGAGCCAGGCTTCCCCTTCCGGCGCTTGCGGAAGACGGCTGTCCCGAGCGCCCAGGACAAACGCCCCCGGGTGACGCCACAAATGACACACGGCAGGACCGCCGCCTCCAGCCTGCCGGCATAACAGCTCATCCAATGCAAAATGGAGCAGCACATCATCTGAATTCAAATCGTTGGTCCGATCAAGCAGCAGGATCGGTTGGTATTGCAGTGACAGCGGGGTATTCACGCTTTCTTGCGCCTCCTCTAATGAACAATGGCTGTATTACCATCTTCGATTCGTTACCGTTCGTTTCCGTATTTTCACATCAACAGCATACCATAAAGCGGGCTTGGCGGCTGTCCCGTACGGACGTTCTCGGCAGGCGGCTTCATTGACAAGCAGAAGAAAACTCCCCTATAATCCGAGTAAGTTTATTTCCTTTGTTAGATAAATGGATGACGGCCACAGCCGGAAGATCATTTTAGGTTAACCTCTATAAGGAGTATGAAGCATTATGGCTAATATTTTTGACAGCGTTGCCGATATGATCGGGGAGACGCCGATGGTAAGGCTTCAGCGTCTCGCTCCGCCAGGAGCTGCCGAGATCTATGTCAAGCTGGAGAAATTCAATCCGTCCGGCAGCGTGAAGGACCGGGCCGCATACAATTTGATTCAAACGGCGGAAACGAAGGGCCTGCTTAAGCCGGGCGGCACCATCATCGAGCCGACCAGCGGAAATACCGGTATCGGGCTTGCCATGATCGCCGCTGCCAAGGGATATCGCGCCATCCTGGTGATGCCGGATAATATGTCCAAGGAACGGATCAATTTGCTAAAGGCATACGGGGCCGAGGTTGTCCTGACGCCGAGCAGCGAGCGCATGCCGGGTTCGATCGCGAAGGCTCTTGAGCTGCGGGAGCAGATTCCCGGGAGCTTTATTCCGCAGCAGTTTGAGAATGCAGCCAATCCGGATATTCATCGCGTCACGACTGCGCCGGAAATCCTGCAGCAGACCCAAGGTTGGCTTGATGCGTTTGTCGCTACCGCGGGTACGGGCGGAACGGTAACGGGCACCGGCGAGGAGCTGCGGAGGCATCTGCCGGACCTGCATATTGCGGTCGTGGAGCCCAAGGGGTCGCCCGTGCTTTCCGGCGGGCAGCCGGGACGGCATAAGCTGGTGGGCACAAGTCCCGGGTTCGTGCCGAAGATTTTGAATACAGGGATTTATAATGAAATTATTCAGATTGCGGACGAGGATGCTCTGCAGACTGCCAGGGACTTGGCCCGCAAAGAAGGGATCCTTGTGGGGCCGTCCTCCGGCGCCTCGGTATTCGCGGCAATGCGTGTTGCCGAGCGGCTGGGCGAAGGCAAGCGGGTCGTCTGTATCGCCCCGGATACGGGCGAACGGTATTTGAGCATGGATATTTTCTGATATGGCAAAAGGGGTCTCCAATGGGAGGCCCTTTTTACGTTACAATGCCGCCGACAATAAATCTCTCCGGCTGCCTATTTTATAACAGGATTCCTCCGTTTGTTCACGAAAAAGGTGGGTAGTTCATTTTTTTTTAAAAAATATTTCTGCGATGTCGAATTTCCGGTTGCTTGTTCGTTGAACTAGTAAAGGCCGGATTTCGAGGTCCTATTTGATAACAGGAGGGAACTTTCCATGAGATTTATGATGATTGTAAAAGCAACCGAGGATTCCGAGGCGGGTGTGCTGCCGAGCAAGGAGCAGCTTGACGCCATGATGAGGTATAACATGGAGCTGGCCCGCGCCGGCGTGCTGCTCGCGGCGGACGGCCTGCATCCAAGCTCAGGCGCGATCCGGATCTCGTACCCGGAGCCTGGCGGGAAACCGAAGGTTACGGACGGGCCCTTCACCGAGGCCAAGGAGCTGATCGCCGGCTATACGCTGATCGAAGTGAAATCGCGGGAAGAGGCGATCGAGTGGGCGATGCGCATGCCGGACCCCCACGGATACGGCTCGGGGCAGATTGAGCTTCGGCAGGTGTTCGAGCCGACCGAATTGACGGAGGATCCGGAATCCCAGGCCCAGCAATATGAGATGCGAGAGCATATCGAGCGGCAGAAGCGATAGAGGGAGCCATGGATAATGGATACTCATCGTACGATTGATGCCATTTGGAGAATTGAATCCTCCCGCATCATTGCCCATTTGACTCGAATGGTGCGCGATATCGGACTGGCGGAGGACCTGGCGCAGGACGCGCTCGTGGCCGCGCTGGAACGGTGGCCGGAGACGGGAATGCCGGAGAACCCGGGCGGCTGGCTGATGACGGTGGCCAAGCGCAAAGCGCTGGACATGCTTCGCCGGAATAAGCTGCGCGATCGGAAGTATGAGCTGATTGGCCGGGAGCAGGAGCCGTGGGCCGATTCCGAGCCGGATGTGCCGGAAGCCGGCGAGGTGGGGGATGATCTGCTGCGGCTGATCTTCATGACGTGCCACCCGGTCCTCTCGCCGGAGGCGCGGGTCGCCCTGACCCTGCGCCTTCTCGGAGGGCTCACGACGGCCGAGATTGCGCATGCATACCTGACTTCCGAGGCAACCGTCGCGCAGCGGATCGTCCGTGCCAAGCGTACGCTGTCCGCGACCCGGGTGGCGTTTGAAATTCCGCAAGGCCCGGAGCTAAAACCGCGGCTTTCGTCGGTGCTTGAGGTCATCTATTTAATGTTCAACGAAGGATATGCAGCGACATCGGGCAGCCAGTGGATTCGTCCGCTGCTGTGCCAGGAGGCGCTTCGCATCGGACGAATTCTGGCCGAGATTGCGCCGGCGGAGCCGGAGGTCCACGGCTTGGTGGCGTTAATGGAGTTCCAGGCATCCCGCTTCAAGGCCCGGGTGGACCATCGCGGCGAGCCGGTTCTGCTCATGGATCAGAACCGGGGATTGTGGGACTACCTGCTTATTCGGCGTGGGTTTGCCGCGCTGGAGCGGGTGGAGCAGCTGGGCGGCATGACCGGCCCGTATGCGATCCAGGCCGCGATCTCCGCCTGCCATGCGGGTGCGTCGAAGGCCGAGGATACCGACTGGATCCGGATCTCAGCCTTGTATGAGGCGCTCGCTCAGGTTTCCCCATCCCCGATTGTGGAATTGAACCGGGCGGTCGCGCTTTCCATGGCGTTCGGGCCGGAGATCGGGCTTGAGATCGTGGACATTTTACAAGCCGAGCCGTCTTTGAAAGAGTATCACCTGCTGCCCAGCGTCAGGGGAGATCTGCTGTTCAAGCTGGGGCGGCTGGATGAGGCATGCCAGGAATTCAAGCGAGCCGCTTCGTTGACCGATAACCAGCGGGAGAAGCAGTTATTGCTTAGCCGTGCCGCGGAATGCGCGTCAGGCGGCGTATAATAGGGCTTTCCCGCAGACGAAAAAAATTTTTTGGAAAATTTACAGATGGATGTCGATTTGGGCGATGGCCGTTCGTCACTTAAGTAGAAAAACAAAAAAACGAATGAAAAGAGGATGAAGAATATGCAAGCACAATTGATTCCATTTATTATTTCCGGTGACGCGAGAGCACAGGCCGCGTTCTATATCGAAGCGGTTGGAGGAGAAATCCATGCACTGTCTACCTTTGGAGATGCCCCGGGCACGCCGGAATCGAGCAAGGATAAGGTAATGCACCTGTCGATGACGCTGGCGGGAGGGAACACGTTAATCATGACGGATGCTTTTCAAGATGCGGAGCCGAGCGCCAATATGGGACTATCGCTATCGTTTGATGACGAGGAGGCTGCACGCACCGCTTACCGTAATCTGAGCGCCGGAGGCGTGGAGAAATATCCGTTTGCCCTTCAGCCATGGGGGA
Organism: Paenibacillus ihbetae; assembly: GCF_002741055.1. Taxonomy (NCBI): domain Bacteria; kingdom Bacillati; phylum Bacillota; class Bacilli; order Caryophanales; family Paenibacillaceae; genus Paenibacillus; species Paenibacillus ihbetae. Next base: position 3,590,085 of record NZ_CP016809.1, read on the forward strand.
ATTTCTACTACGGCGAGCTCGTGGACCGCTTCGGCATGACATGGCAGCTGGTGAAGCAGGGCTGAGGCATAAGAACGTGGATGTCCAAGATACCGGTCGTACCTAGTGAGCGAGCATAAAGCTTGCCGGTAGCGTGTGTGGCGTTTTGACATGACCGCATGCGCTTAGGAGACATGCCGTCGCAGCATTACTGATTACCGCGTGAACCCATTATCCAATGACATAGAGGGAGCTGTAAAACATGAACCTAAACCAAGAAGTGTCCGATTACATCGAAGCATTGAGCGATGCCTGGAAGATCGAGCTGAGCGTGAAGCTCAGGGAGCTTGTGCACGAGACGATCCCGGACGTTCAGGAGCGGATGCAGTACAAAAAGCCGCATTTCTTGAAAAACGGAAAATATGCGGCGGTGATCAGCGTTGCCAAAAGCGCGGTGAGCTTTACGATTTTTAACGCGGATGGATTGGCATGGTCGGAGGATACGTTCGATGGCCCGCCGGAGCGGAAAACGATGAAGGTCGCCCAGGGGCAGGATGTGGATTGGCAGGCGCTTTCATCCCTGCTGAAGCAGGCTTCCGCAAGCCTGTAGCGAGCAACCGGTGGACAGACGGGACGGGTATCGGTGGAGACGGTTCATCCGCGATCTTGAGGGGATCGCGGACGAGGCCGGCTCTATTTTTTTGTTCCGTGCTGTTTGGTCGGGAGCTTGTCGCTTGGCGTCCCCTTGCCGTTGTTTTTGTTGCGGCGGGCTTTCTCCGCATTCTCGTTCATTTTTTCTACGAAATCATGGGTGCTTTCCATTGGTGGTTCGGCTCCTTTGCATCAAAATGTGAGATAACAAGCGTGTCCTGCTTAATATAACCATTCGGACGTCATTGTATTTGGCGATTTATTGCGCCGGAAACGGGCTGGTGTGAGAGTCCCTATAAAAATAAGAATCCAGCCGACAGGCAAAGGGGAAGCTTCCCTGGTATGCCTTTGGCTGGATCCTAATTGTGCTTTGCACAATCTGTCGCCCGGCGCACATTCTTGGAGACGTACGCCGAGCTGTTTTTAAACCAATTTCACGTGCCTTCCGTTTTTCGCTGCCTTACTTGGTATGGCTGATCAGCAGCTCGTATTTATTGAGGGAAGCGCCGAGTATATTCTCGTTACGGCCCTGACCGTGGGATTGGCGGAACGATTCGCTGGACGTCCAGCGCTTGAATGCTTCCTCATCCTCCCAAACGGTAGAAACCTTCAGTTCCTCGGCCTCAGCGCCTTCCTTGGCTTCATGCCATACCTCCATCCGCACGAATCCTTCAATTTCTTGAACTCCTTTGGCCTCAGCAAATCGCTGTGCGATCTCCTTGCCGTGGCCGGGCTTCACTTTAATCGAGTTGGTCACAACCAGCATGCCGCATCCTCCTTTTTCATTCATCCTGTTCCTCTAACGTATGTCCATTATACAGGAACGGACGGACCGATTTCATCTTGGAGAGCCGGTGCAGGCGAGGCGAGGCGAGCGGGCTGCCTCTTGTACCCCTGATGCTTACGTTGCCGCCGGCCCCTCGCCCGGCGCATCGGCGGCCGGAGCTGCCGGAACCGGTCCAGTCTTGGTCTTGGGCCGCCCGCTCCAGGACCAATAGGTGCCGATCCGGAGCAGCCTCTCCACGGGACCGCTGCGGAACCGCTTCAGCCACAGCAGACTGCCTACTGCGAGCACCGCATAGATGCCGATCGCCAACAGCGCCCCTTGCAGCACGCCGAGCTTGCCGAACAAGCCGAGTCCGAATCCGTAGAAGATGAACACGCAGACGACGCTCTGCGTCAAATAGTTGGTCAGCGACATGCGGCCTACCGCCTCGAATGCCCGGATCACGACCGATTGCCTTGATGAGAAGGCGTATAGCGAAGCAAACAAGTAAATATACCCCAGAGCCAGCAGCGGGCCGCCAAGCATCATGAAGATGCCGTTCCATTCATGCGTCGTTCCCAGCATTACGCCGGCGGTCTTCAGCGCAAGGCCGACGGGAATGAGCAGCGCCCACCGGATATACAGCCGGATTTCCATGGACGGATGAAGGAAGCGTCGCCGTTTGGCCGCCGCCATGCCGAACAGGAACATCGGGGCGCTCATAAGCGGAGCGATCAGGACCACAAGGAGCATCAGCCAATCCGGCAGGTTGATCGGCATCTCCTCGTTCGACCGAAAATCCATGATTTCACCAAAGCTGCCGCTGCCGTACACCTCGATTGATTTGGTCACATAGGCTTCCATTCGGGAGGCGTCCTCCGGGGTCGGTTCCATGGAGCCGTATCCAAGGGCCGTCATGAGGGCCAGCAGAATAATTCCCCAGATGAGCAGCGTCCTCGCCTTGCGTTTCACGAACAGGAGCAGAAAGAAGCCGATTCCCCCATAGAACAATAGAATGTCGCCTTCCCAAATAAAGGTCGAGTGCAGCAGGCCGAGCCCGATCAGCAGCACCGAGCGGCGGGAGAAGCTGCGTCCGTATTTCAGGCCTTTGGCTGTAAGGCTCTCCCTCATCATCACCATGCTGTAGCCGAACAGGAAGGTAAAGATCGGCATGAAGCTGCCTTCCACGAATACCTTCAGGATATTGTGGCTGATCGTATCCAGCGCGGAGGGCTGGAAGAAATGCAGCTCATCCTTTCCGAACATGCCGTATTGAAAAATAAGCATATTGGCCATCAGAATGCCCGCCAGGCTTAACCCGCGAATCGCGTCCACGGCCGTTGAACGTTTATGTGTACTCACACATCATCACCTCTTAGCCATAAGTATAGCCATTGCACTTGAATATAAAGGAAACGGCAACCTAACTTTTTCTTAACGCCTGCGGCAATTGTTTAACTCCTGTTAAGGTTGCTGTGCTAGCATAATGTACGGGTGAGAATTATGGACAATACACGAATTTTAATAGTTGATGATGAGCCTTCGATCGTGAAAATGCTCCAGATGGTGCTGCGCAAAGAAGGCTTCAACCGGATATACACGGCCGCCAGCTGCAAGAAGGCGCTTCATGAAATCGCTGCGCACGGTGCCGACTTCGTGCTGCTGGACGTCATGCTGCCCGACGGCACGGGCTTTGATCTGTGTCCTCAGCTGCGCGCCTACGGTAGTCCGCACATTCTGTTTCTGACGGCCAAGGCTTCGGATCTTGACGTGCTCACCGGCTTTGCCATGGGCGGGGACGATTATGTGACCAAGCCGTTTAATCCGCTGGAGATTGCGGCCCGGATCAAAGCGCGGCTGCGGCGCGGCGGCATCGGAACGAATGCGGCGGCCGGTCCGGCCGTCATTCGAAGCTCCTGGGATTTCGGCCGGTTTAAGGTGGATGAGGCTGCCGGCGAGCTGATGGTCCTCGGGGAACCGGTGCCGTGTCCGGCGCAGGTGTTCCAGCTGCTGCTGTATTTTTGCAAGCATCCCGGCGTCGTCTTCTCCAAATCCCAGCTGTACGAAGCGGTATGGGGCATTGACGGCATGGGCGAGGACAATACCGTGATGGTGCATATCCGGCGCATCCGGGAGCGGATCGAGGAGGATCCGAGCAACCCGCAGTATCTGCTTACGGTTCGGGGACTCGGCTATAAACTCGTCAAGGAGAGCGGCCGATGAGACTGCGAAGAAGGCTTGCCTTTCATTTTACCTATCAATTGATTGCATTCTCGGCGTTCATGTTCTGTTTTATTATCGTGCTGATGTTTATCCTTATCAGCCATATCAGCAACGAGGAGATTAAGCGGAATTTCCCGGCAGGGGTGCTGGACAGCATCGTCGGGGAGACGATTACGGAGAAGGGAAGCGTTCAGCTGGAGGAGCACTGGAAGGTGCTGCTGCAGGAGAGGGGCATGTGGCTTCAGGTCGTCGACATGGAAGGGAACGTCATCCATTCCACGAATACGCCTTCGGATGTTCCAAGCCAGTACTCCGTCAGCACGCTGCTGGCCATTAAGGAAGAGCGGAGGCTCGGCAATTATACGATGGACTGGCAGATGGACCTGTTCTACGAAGAACCGCTCTTGTTCCTGGCGGGGCGGGTTGATGAGGGCTCGGACCAGCTTCTGGACTGGGTGGCCGCTTATGAGAAGAACGGGCTTATCGACCCTGAATTTGAAAGGGAGCTGCAAGGGAAGCTTGGCGGCGCAGGCGGCTACCTCCATATCATTGACGGGGAAGGCCGCATCGTCCAGTCGCTCGGGGAAGGCGCAGGGGACAAGTCCGAGTACCACCCGCTGGAGATCATCGCCATGCAGGAGCAGCCGGGTACTTATTCGACGCATATTGCCGTATATCGGGACAAGATCAGCGGCAATACCTGGATCTACCATACCCCGCAGGATGAAGCGCTGGGGAAACGGCCGATGATGACCGAGCTGATTCGCATCGCCCTGTGGGCGATGCTGAGCGTGCTGCTTCTCTCGCTCGCCATTGCGATCTGGCACGGTTACCGATACAGCCGCCCGCTGCTGCTCTTCACCGGCTGGTTCGAGCGAATGGGCAGCGGAGCTTATGAAGAGGTGCTGACGCCGAAAGACCGCAAACGGGTCTTCCGCAAGAACGGCAAGCTTCGCATGCGATATAAGCTGTACAAGGAAGTAATCCATTCCTTTTACCGGATGGCCGAGCAGCTGGCAGAGGCTGAACGGGAACGCGAACGTCTGGAACGGAACCGGGAGGAATGGATGTCGGGGATATCGCATGATCTGCGCACCCCGCTCTCCTCCATTCAGGGCTACGGTTACATGCTGGAAAGCGCTCCGAATGATTGGAGTGCGGAGGAGCTGCGGGAGATGGGCACCGTCATCCGGGAAAAAGGAGATTATATGCTGGAACTGATCGACGATTTCTCGCTCGTGTTCCGCCTCAAGAGCACGATCCGCCCGCAGGAGCTGATCCCGCTTGATCTGAATGAGCTGGTCCGCCGCTGTGTGCTGAAATACGTGAACGATGCCACGCTGAATGAAGCGACCTTTACCTATATTGGCGGGGAAACGCCGCTGCTCGTAAACGGTAATGCGAAGTGGCTGCAGCGCCTCATGGATAACCTGATTATCAATGCGGTCAAGCATAATCCGGAAGGGGTCAAGATCGAGGTGCGGGTCGAGAGCCGGCCTGGCGGTGCCGCAATCATTGTCGCGGATCAAGGCATCGGCATGGACGAGGAGACGAAGGCTAACCTGTTCGAGCGGTATTACCGCGGAACGAACACGGAGGAAAGCGTGGACGGCTCGGGTCTCGGGATGAGCATTGCGAAGGCCATCGTGGAGGCCCATGCAGGCAAGGTAGGCATCTGGTCCGAGCTGGGTCGGGGCACGACGATCACCGTACTGCTGCCCGAGGCTGGGCAGGGAGACGGTGAGCCGTCCGTTGCCCGGCAAGGATTCGAGCGAGAAATGATAGCGGGCTCCGGTAAAGAACGAGCTCTATAGTCCTGCACGCCCGAATGCTTTAGGCTGCGGTCTCTCGGCCGGGCAGCTGCAAAAAAAACCGCCCGCAACGATCCTTGGTACGCTATAATAACCTGGAAAATGATTTCATTTGCCTACTATCTATCGACCGGAGGACATCCATGGGCTCAACTTCTGTTCGGCAATTAACCGGTAATGCCAGGGGCTGTCTCGTCTATGAACCGCTGTTCCTGATTCCCTACAGCATGTTTGCGACGTACAGCTCCATCTTTATGTATCAGCTTGGCGTAACCGAGACGGGAATCGGCTGGATCACCTCGATCGGCCTGTTCGTTCAAGTGCTATCCTCGTTTCTTAGCGGATATCTTACGGACCGGATGGGCCGCAAGCGTGCGCTGCTCTACTTCGACGTGCTCAGCTGGAGTATTGCTACGCTGCTATGGGCCGTCTCGCAAAACTTCTGGTTCTTTGTCATCGCGGCTATCGTCAACGGGTTTCAAAAAGTGCCGCATACGGCATTCTATTGCCTGCTTGTTGAAGACACGGCCCCCAAGGAGCGGACCTATGTGTTCACGCTGCTTCAGCTGATCAGCGTCGTCGGAGGCTTGTTTGCTCCGATCGGGGGATTGCTGGTGCATTACTTCTCCCTGGTGCCGGGGGTGCGGATCATGTTCGTGCTGGCCTGTATCCTGATGACGATTCAATTCATCGGCAGACACTATGCGACCCGGGAGACGGAGATCGGCTACCGCAAGATGAGGGAGACAAAGTCCATGAGTCTGCGCGAGGGCATGGTTGACTATATATCCGTCATGAAGGGCATGCTGAAAAGCCCGCTTCTGCTGATCATCTTCGGCGTTTATATTCTGTTTAACTTTCAGATGACCGTAAAGACGACCTATGTCTCTATTTTTATGGTGGAATATTTGCATCTGGGCAGCGGATTGATTTCCGTCTTTCCGGCATTCTCCTCCATCATCATGCTGATGTTCATGAGATGGATCATGCCGCGGATCAGCGAGTCCAAAGTGAACCGCACGATGGTCTGGGGATTCATCATTTCGGTGCTGGCGAACGTGGTTCTCGTCATCGCCCCGGAGGGCGACCTTGTGGTGCTGAGCGTAAGCACGATCATCGCGGCGGTTGGAACGGTGATGACTTATCCGTATCTTGAAACGGCGGTTGCGAATGCCATTGATGACGATAACCGGGCCAAAATATTCGCGCTGCTCCAGGTGCTTATCCTGATCGTGATTACGCCGTCCGGCGTGATCGGAGGCTGGGCTTATGGCATCGATCCCCGTATTCCGTTCCTGCTTGTTGCGGGGGCGTTTGCCGTCAGCATTCCGCTGATGATGCTGTACGCCAAAAAGGTAACAAAGGCTCCAACCGAAGTCAGCCTGTAATACAGGGGTGCTTCGTTCGGTACATAGGCTCCTGGCTTGCCGCCATGATATTGGCGGCATCCTGGTATTTCCTAAAGAGGCCGGTTCCTTCCTGTCACTTGACTTCTTGGACAGGAGGATTATAATTCTAACAACAAATGAGTAGAATTGAATAGGGTAAAGGTCTTAGCAGCAAATCTTGATGTATATGCCGGGGAATAGGGCCCAGGCGTCTCTACCAGGTTACCGTAAATGACTTGACTACATAAAAGATGAGAATAGGACAGCCCGAGCTTTGAAGGGAATCGCGAGGCATGGCGGTACCCGGGTACGCATGGCGTTTCACGTATTCGTCCGAGTGGGCCCGGCGGAAGGTCTAATCCGGAATCAGCGGCAATATCGCGCGAGCGCAGCAGATAAGCAAGGGACTTCCTCATCTTGATGAATTCAATCTTTAGGCATCCCGGGCAGGTACGCTGTCCGGGTTGTTTTGCGTTCCGGCAGCGCAGGGGGATCGTATTGATCTAAACCATGGGCCCCTCCCTCCATGCGTGAAAAACCGCGATGAAGGGCATCATCAAACTCACTGCGCAGAAATATCCAATCAGCAAAAAAAGGGGAGCGTGCAATCATCATGAGTTCAAGCAGAAGATATAAACGATACGAGGTCAGCCGGCAGCTGGGACAGGTTGCTCTAGGGCAGTCGCCAGCCGAGCTGGTGATCAAGAACGGCACGCTGGTCAACGTATTTACGGGCGAGCTTCAAGCAAATATGGACGTGGCCGTTGCAGCCGGGCGCATTGCCTATATCGGCAATGCGGATCATACCATCGGCGAGGGCACGAAGGTGATTGATGCCAAAGGGCGGTATATTACGCCGGGACTGCTTGATGGCCATATGCATGTCGAATCCACGATGCTGACGGTGACCGAATTTGCCAAGGCAGCCATCGTAAGCGGAACGACCGGAATCTATATGGACCCGCACGAGATTGCCAACGTATTCGGTATGGAAGGCGTGCGCTGGATGCATGAAGAGGGTCAACAGCTGCCGCTGAAGGTGTTCACGACCATTCCTTCCTGTGTTCCCGCAACATTCGATTTGGAGGATGGCGGCGCCCAGCTTGGCGTATCCGATATCGAAGAGGGGCTGACCTGGCCGGGCACGGCAGGCCTCGGTGAAGTGATGAACTTCCCAGGCGTCGTGCACGGCGATCCGACGATGATCGGAGAGATTGAAGCTACGCTGCGTGCTGGCAAGACGGTAACCGGACATTTTCCGGCGGAGGATGACCGGATGCTTCAAGCTTATTTGGCTACAGGGGTCAGCTCCGACCACGAGACGGTGACGCGGGAGCAGGCGCTGGAGAAGGTTCGGCTCGGGATGCATCTGATGATTCGCGAGGGATCGGCCTGGCAGGACATCAAGGAAGTCATCAAGGTGGTGACCGAGGACAAGGTGCGTACGGACAATATGTCGCTCATTACCGACGATGTATATCCGCAGACACTGGTCCGTCTCGGCCACATGAACCATATCGTACGGCGGGCGATGGAAGAAGGGGTTGACCCCGTAACCGCGATTCAACTGGGAACGATCAACGTGGCTCGCTATTTCGGAATGGAGCTGGACCTCGGCAGCCTCTCCCCGGGAAAATCGGCGGACATCCTGCTCATTGACGATTTGAACCGCATGGTTCCGTCGGTCGTCATTGCCGATGGCGAGGTCGTTGCGGAGAACGGCCGCCTTGTGGTGGAGTTTCCGTCCTACCAATACCCGGAGAAGGCTTATCAATCGGTGCGTCTTGCCCGGGCCCTCGCTCCGGAGGATTTCCTGCTCCGCAGCAAAACCGACTCGGCGGCGCGAACGGAAGTCAATGTCGTACGCGTCATTGAGAACAGTGCCCGCACGGCAAAAATGACGGCGGTTCTCCCGGTGGTGGACGGAATCATCCGGCCGGATCTGGAGCAGGACGTTGTGCAGCTTGCCTGCATCGAGCGTCACCGCGGAACCGGGCAAATCTCGCTCGGGTTCGCTAGCGGCTTTGGTCTGAAGGCGGGTGCGGTCGCCTCGACCGTGGCCCATGACAGCCACAACCTGCTGGTGATGGGCACGAATGTGGACGATATGGCCTTTGCCGCCAATGAGCTGGCGGCTTGCGGCGGCGGCATGATCGTCGTCCGGGACGGGAAGGTGCTGGCGAAGGTGGCTATGCCGATCGCAGGCCTCCTGGCTGACCGCCCGGTGGAAGTCGTGGCCGAGGAAGTGGCGGCGCTGGAGGATGCCTGGAGGGAGCTCGGCTGCTTCATTAACGCGCCGTTCATGACCTTCTCCCTCATTGCGCTCCCGGTCATTCCGGAAATCCGCATCACGAACCGCGGGATTGCCGACGTCACGGAGTTTAAGCTGATCGAAACCGAGATAGGTCCGGTTCAATAAATTGTACAAGCTAATGCAATGATTTGCATGCCGGCACCGTACGAGCAATAACGACGAGGGTCGTACAGCATGATCAGGTACGCCGCGCGCCTGAGAGGCATGCGGTATAGCATACAAGGGGCAGGCTCGCCAGGGATGGCGGCCTGTCCTTTTTAGGTTCGGGACTTCGTGATTTTTGTCACAAATTTATAACTTTTTATCCGTTTTTGGCCTCGATATTGTGATGTTTATCACAATCCTTCCTGCTCCAGTCTGCGACAATACCAAAAGAATCAAATTTAAAATGATGACGTGAGCTAAAGGAAGGGGTATGTTATGGATCCGGTGATGCTGGCGCGAATACAGTTCGCATCGACAACCATTTTTCACTTTATTTTCGTACCGATCTCCATCGGGTTGGCGTTTCTGATCGCCGTCATGGAGACGATGTACGTCGTCAAAGGCCAGGACGTGTATAAACGGATGGCCAAATTCTGGGGCAAGCTGTTTCTCATTAACTTTGCGGTCGGCGTCGTGACGGGGATTCTGCAAGAATTCCAGTTCGGCATGAACTGGTCCGATTATTCGCGGTTTGTCGGGGACGTGTTTGGCGCGCCGCTGGCGATCGAAGCCCTGCTGGCTTTTTTTCTCGAATCGACGTTCATCGGCCTGTGGATTTTCGGTTGGGACCGGCTTTCGAAGAAAGTCCATCTGCTGAGCATATGGCTGGTGTCCTTCGGCACCTTGATGTCGGCGTTCTGGATTCTGGCCGCCAACTCGTTCATGCAGCGTCCGGTCGGATTCGAGATCAACAACGGACGGGCGGAGATGAACGATTTCTTCGCGCTGATCACGAACGGTCAGCTGCTGGTGGAATTCCCGCATACGATTTTCGGGGCGCTGGCTACCGGCGCGTTCCTCGTGGCCGGGGTGAGCGCGTATAAGCTGATGAAGAAGCAGGACGTGGATTTTTTCAAAAAATCGTTCAACCTTGCGATCGTGGTCGGCCTGCTTACCTCCATTCTGGTTGCGGTGTTCGGCCACCAGCAGGCGCAGTACCTCGTGCAGACCCAGCCGATGAAGATGGCTGCCGCCGAAGGCCTGTGGGAAACAAGCGAGGATCCGGCACCGTGGACGGTCTTTGCGTCGATCGATCCGGAAAAGCAGGAGAACTCGGCGGAATTCAAAATCCCGTATTTGCTCAGCTTCCTGTCTTACAGCAAATTTAGCGGCGAAGTGACCGGTATGAAAGAGCTGCAGTCCCAGTATGAGCAGGAGTACGGTCCGGGCGATTATATTCCTCCGGTGCGCACGACCTTCTGGAGCTTCCGGATTATGGTGGCAGCCGGAACGGCCATGATCCTGCTTGGTCTGTACGGTGCGTGGCTGATGCTGCGCAAAAAGGTCGAGCAGGCCGGGAAGTGGTTCCTGAGCATGATGCTGTTTGGCATCTCCCTGCCGATCATTGCGAACAGCTCGGGCTGGATTATGACGGAGATCGGGCGCCAGCCGTGGACGGTGTTCGGGCTCATTACGACGGAGAACAGCATTTCGCCGAATGTCAGCGCCGGGTCGATCCTGTTCTCGCTGATTGTGTTTACGGCGATTTACGCGGTGCTGGCGGCTGTCATGGCGTATCTGTTCGTGAAGGTGATCAAGAAAGGACCGTATGCGGAGGAAGCGGATCACCGCCACGCAAGCGATCCGTTTAACAAGGAGGGCTACAATGCTGTCTCTTAATGAAGTATGGTTTGTGCTGGTTGCCGTATTGTTCATCGGGTTCTTTTTTCTCGAGGGCTTTGATTTCGGCGTTGGGATGTCCACGCAGCTTCTGGCCAAAAGCGACACGGAGCGCCGGGTGCTCATCAATTCCATCGGCCCGTTCTGGGACGCGAACGAGGTATGGCTGCTGACGGCGGGCGGCGCGATGTTCGCGGCGTTTCCGAACTGGTATGCGACCTTGTTCAGCGGCTTCTACATTCCGCTCGTCTTCCTCCTGCTGGCCTTGATCGGCCGCGGAGTAGCCTTTGAGTTCCGGGGGAAGGTTGAGAATACCCGCTGGAAAAAAGTATGGGACGGCGCCATATTCACAGGCAGCGTGCTGCCTCCGTTCCTGCTCGGCGTCGTATTTGCCTGCCTGATCCAGGGGCTGCCGATCAATGAAGCAATGGAAATGCACGCCGGCTTCTTCGATATCGTCAACGCCTATACGGTGGTCGGCGGGCTGACGATGACGCTGCTGTGCCTGCTGCACGGCTTGATGTTCACGACGCTCCGCACGACGTCGGATTTGCAGGAGCGCGCACGCTCCATGGCACGGAAGCTGCTGCTTCCGGTCGCGGGACTGTTCGCGGCGTTCGGCGTCATGACGTATTTCATGACGGACGTGTTCGAGCGGCGGGGCGGCCTGATCGCCGTCCTGCTGGGGCTGGCGCTGCTGGCCTTTCTGCTCGGCGGCTATTTCATGAGCCTGAAGCGGGACGGGTGGGCGTTCGGGATGACCGGGGCCGTGATTGCCCTTACGGTAACCTCCGTGTTTGCGGGATTGTTCCCTCGGGTCATGATCAGCTCCATCAGCCAGTCGTTCGATCTGACGATCTATAACGCGGCTTCCGGCCCGTATTCGCTGAAGGTGATGACCATCGTGGCCGTCACGCTGCTGCCTTTCGTCTTGGGTTATCAAATCTGGAGTTACTTCGTTTTCCACAAACGGGTACATGAGAAGGAGCATCTGGAATACTGATGGGAAAAGATCTGCTGGGTTACCGTGGCGCCAAGACGACGTTTCTCCTGGTCGCTGGATGTACCCTGGCACAGAGCATGGCCATCCTCCTGCAGGCCAAATGGCTTGCAGAGACGGTTTCCGCGCTGTTCGCGGGGGCCTCGCTGCAGGAGCAGGGGGGAACCATTGCCCTGTTCCTTCTTGCTTTTCTGCTGCGGCACGGGGTCGGAGCCGTCCAGCAAGGGCTTGCGCAGCGCTTTGCGGAGCAGACCGGCGCAAGCCTTCGAAAGGAGCTGCTCGGTGTTCTTTTTCAAAAAGGCTCGGCGCTTGTTAGGGCGGAAGGAACGGGTAATGTGGTTACGCTTGTGCTGGAGGGCATCGGCAAGTTCCGCAAATATGCGGAGCTGACCATCCCCCGGTTGATGGGCGCGGGCATAACGCCTGCGCTGGTATGGCTGTACGTATTCATGACCGACCGGATTTCGGGCATTATTCTGCTCGTCACCATGCCGATTCTGATTGCCTTCCTCATTCTCGTCGGCCTCGCTGCGAGGAAGCAGACCGAACGGCAGCTGGATTCTTACCGGTTGCTGTCCAATCATTTCGTCGACTCGCTCCGGGGGTTGATGACGCTGAAATTTCTAGGTCAGAGCCGCAGGCACAGCGCCAGCATTCAGCAGGTCAGCGAAGATTACCGGAAAGCGACCATGCGCACCTTGCGCGTGGCCTTTCTGTCCTCCTTCGCGCTGGACTTCTTCACGATGCTGTCCGTGGCCTCCGTTGCGGTTAACCTTGGTCTGCGGCTCATAAACGGCAGCATCGAGCTGCTGCCGGCGCTGCTCGTTCTTATTCTGGCACCGGAGTATTTTCTTCCGGTGCGTATGGTCGGCGCCGATTTCCACGCCACGCTGGACGGCAAGCAGGCGGGGGAAGCGATGCAGTCGATCATTCGGGCGTCGCGGGCTGAGGGGAAGTGGAAGCCGTCAGTGTCGGAGGCTGCTCCGAATGGGGGGGCGGATGGCGCCTGCGAAGCCGCTGTGGCCGATTCGGGTGTGGGTGCCGGCGGAGCTGGTTGCATACGCACAGCGGATGCAGCTGACGATGCTGAAGCAGCGGTGTCGATGACAACCGACACGGCAATCGCGGCGACAACCGACGCGGCAGTCGCAGCGACAACCGACGCGGCAATCGCAGCGACAACCGACGCAGCAATCGCCGCAACGACCAATACAACAATGGCGATGACAGCCGATGCACTGCATGCGGCGAGAACGGATACGGCACGTAAAGTCGGAGCGGCTTTCCCAGCCCCGATACTTCAAATTAAGGATAATTCGATAAACCGCGGAAGCTCGCCGGCTGTATTTCGATGGGATGATCACAGCATGCTGGAGCTGCGCGGTGTGGGCTTGCGGCATGAGTCGCAGGGGCCGGCCTCTCTGGAGGACGTCAGCTTCCGGATTCCGGGCAAGGGCAGGATCGGGATCGTCGGAGAGAGCGGGGCCGGCAAATCCACGCTCATCGATCTGCTCGGCGGCTTTGCGGCTCCTACTGCAGGCGAGATCAGGCTGAACGGCGTGAAGCTGGAGGAAGGGAACCGCGAGACATGGCGAAGCGGGGTGACGTATATGCCGCAGCATCCGTATTTGTTCAGCAGCACGCTTCAGGACAATGTGCGGTTCTATGCGCCGGATGCTTCCGACGCGGACGTTCTGGCCGCTGTCGAGGCGGCGGGACTGATTGATCTTGTCCGCACGCTGCCGAAAGGACTCCATGAAATGATCGGAGCCGGAGGGCGGGCTTTAAGCGGCGGGCAGGCCCAGCGCGTCGCCTTGGCGAGAGCGCTGCTCGGCGGCAGGCAGGTGCTGCTGCTGGATGAGCCGACGGCTCATCTTGACATTGAGACGGAATATGAGCTGAAAGAAACGATGCTGTCCCTATTTCGGGACAGGTGGGTATTTCTAGCGACGCACAGACTGCACTGGATGCGGGATATGGATTTTATGATCGTGCTCCACCGGGGGCGCGTGGCGGAAACGGGAACCCATGAGGAGTTAATACAGTTGAAGGGCGTGTATTACGGCTTGATTACATCGCAGATGGAGGGAATCGGATGAAGCAGGAATCGTGGTTTCGGCCTTATGTGACGGCAAATTTCTGGCGCTTTCTGCTCATTGCCGTGCTCGGCGTGCTTACCGTTCTGTTTGCCTGCATGCTGATGCTTACGTCCGGGTACCTGATCTCGAAGTCCGCGCTCCGTCCGGAGAATATTCTGATGGTGTATGTGCCGACGGTGGGCGTCCGTACATTCGGGATCGGACGGGCCGTCCTGCATTATGCGGAACGACTTGTAGGGCATGATACGATTCTCCGTATCCTGTCCCGGATGCGGCTCCGGCTGTACCGGATTCTGGAGCCTCAGGCGCTCCGGTTGTCTTCCCGCTACCGGACCGGCGATCTGCTCGGCGTGCTCTCCGATGACATCGAGTATTTGCAGGACGTCTACATCCGCACGGTGTTTCCGTCGTTCGTGGCACTGGTCCTCTATGCCGGCTTAATTGCGGCAGCTGGGCTATTCGATCCGGTGTTCGCTCTTCTGCTCGCTATTTATGTGGCCGTACTGGTATTCGTGCTCCCGCTTATTTCCCTGCTGCTGACGAAGCGGAAGAACCGGGAGATGAAGCAGGCGAGGAACCGGCTGTATCAGAAGCTGACCGATGCGGTGCTTGGCATGCATGAATGGTATGTCAGCGGCCGGCAGCAGCAGTTTCTGACGGGCTACGAGGAGGATGAAGCCGAGGTGGACCGGATTGACCGGGCGCTGAAGCGGTGGGCGCGGCTGCGCGGCTTCATCGGGCAGACGATCGTTGCGGTCACCGTGGTCACGGTGGTGTTTTGGTCGGGCAAGCAGCATGCGGCCGGCGCACTGGACGTTACGCTGATCGCGGCAATGGTGCTCGCGGTGTTTCCGCTGATGGATGCTTTTCTGCCGGTGTCTGAGGCGGTGGAGCGGATTCCGTCGTATGGTCAATCCGTTCAGCGATTGAAGGCCGTCGGGCATGGCGAAGACTCTGCTGAGATTGGATACCCGGTGCAGCCGTCGCTGACCCGGGGCGAAATGGATGCCGTCATTCGAAGCGGCGCGCATATAAAGGTGGATTCGGTCTCGTTTCAATATGCAACAAATGCGACCGATGCAACACTTTCACCAGATGCGTCTGCAGCAAATTCACCAGCAGTACATCAAACAGCAGTACATCAAACAGCAGCACATCAAACAGCAGAGACAGCACACTCAACAGATGAGACACACTTAACGAATGCGATTCACTCAACAGATGCGATCCACTCAACAGATGCAGCACATTCAAAAGATCCGGTACATCCGGCACGTTGGGCAGGTGCAACTGCATCATGCTCTTTTGACAACGGTACACAGGCGCTCCGGGACATCTCCCTCGACGTACCCGCCGGGGCCAAGGTGGCGGTCATTGGACGCTCAGGCGCCGGCAAATCGACCTTGCTGCAGCTTATCCAGGGCGTCCTGGCACCCTCGTCGGGCACGGTTACGATCGGCGGCATGGATGCGGCCCGCTTTGGCGACGATATCTCGTCCGTGATTTCCGTCCTCAATCAGAGCCCGCATCTGTTCGATACGACACTGGCAAACAATATCCGGCTCGGGCGACCGGATGCCACGGAAGCGGAGATCCTGCAGGCTGCTGCGATGGCCCGGCTTACCCCGCTGGTCGACTCCCTCCCGGACGGACTTCATACCCGCATGCAGGAAGCGGGGCAGCGTTTCTCCGGAGGAGAGCGCCAGCGTGTAGCCCTTGCCCGCATACTGCTGCAGAAGCGTCCGGTCGTTATCCTTGATGAACCGACGGTTGGACTGGATCCCAGAACGGAGCGCGAGCTGCTCTCTACCATCTTTTCCAGCCTTCAGGACCGGACGCTGATCTGGGTGACCCATCATCTCGTCGGTGTCGAGCGGATGGATGAGATCCTGTTCTTGGAGCAAGGGAGAGTTGTCATGCGCGGAACGCACGAGGAGCTGATGGAGCGCTGCCCAAGGTATCGCGGGTTGTATCGGCTTGACCGCCCGGGCGCATAATCGGAATAGGAATATGCCTGAACCATTCCATTGTTTCTCTTATCGGACCGATAAAAGATCGCAATCCAAAGCACGGCTGGAAAGATGTAACATGGTCTTAGACCGGTCTATACATTTTTTCGTTAGGAGAGTGACATATGGATCAGGAGCGGCTAGTGAGGGTGTTTCGGCATTTTGCCGATAAGGAGTTTCCGGGATCCAGCGATCTGTACGCGCATTTGGCGCGGCAGATCGCCGGCGACGCGGAGGTTTTGGCGATAGCTGCGCAGGCTTCGCCCGGACAGCCGGTGCCCAATCTGCTGTTCGGCGCGGTTCAGTACTTGCTGCTGAAGGGCAAGGGGGCAGCGCTTAGCGCCTACTATCCGGGGCTCGCGGAGGAGCCGAAGGAAATGGAGGCAAGCTATCCGCATTTTCGGACATTTGTGCTGGAGCATAGGGAAGGGATTATAGAGATCCTACGAAGCAAGCGGGTGCAGACGAACGAGGTCCGGCGCTGTGCGTATCTTTATCCGGTGTTCTGCTCCGTGTACGCCAAGGTGCAAAAGCCGCTCGCCCTTGTGGAGCTGGGGTGCAGCGCCGGACTGCAGCTGCTGTGGGATCAGTATGGCTACGCTTACGGCGGCCAGGAGGTATACGGCAACAAGCACTCCGCCGTTCGCATCGAAGCCGGGATCAGGGGCGATAAGGCTCCGTTTCTGCTCTCTTCCAGTCCCCCGGTCGTCTACCGGATGGGGATCGATCTTCACGTGAACGACGTGCACAGCGCGGAGGATATATTGTGGCTGCGGGCGCTGATCTGGCCGGGCAATCCCGGCCGGGTATCGATGCTCGAGCAAGCCGCAGCTCTTCTGAAGAGCCGGTCCGACATTCGGTTCGTAGAAGGGGACGGGACGGAGCTGCTGCCCGGCCTGGTGCGGGACATTCCCGAAGAGGCCGCTGTATGCGTTTTTCATACGCATGTAGCCAACCAGATTCCCGAGGATAACAAACATCGGCTGCTCCATCATCTGAACGATATCGGCAAACACCGCGACATCGTCCATGTGTACAACAATATGTGGGATGGCGATCTCCATGCTGACTTGATTGTCGGCGGCATATCGAGCGAACAGACCATTCTTAGAGCCGACGGTCATGGGCGCTGGTTCGAATGGCTGGCGTGAATCGCCAGTAATCGTGTATTTTTCGAAGCCGTTTGAAATCCTGCTTCGTCTTCATTCCGCTTCACCAAGCCGTCTGCCATCCTTCTCCGTGCTTTCATTTCGCTTCTCCATACCGCGGCATTTTTCTCCAGCGCCAGACTGTGCCATAATAGGGGAGATGGAATATAAATAGGAGTTCAAAAAGTCGGTTTTTCAGCACCGAGGCTTATCCTTCCGAAGTGCGTTTTTTCAAAACGCTTTAGGTTGGATGAAGCTATGGACGTCAGGAGTGGAGCTACACGTTTTCGCAGAAAACGCCTTCGAAAGCATCTGCTGTTTTGGGTACGTGAGCACTAAAATGTTTCCGCAGGAAACATGCTTCGGAAGCATCTGCTTAGGCCCGGCTGAATTCAAGATTCGATGCCGAGTTACTTCTTGATTCACTTCGTGATCAAAAGACTACTTTTTGAACAACCTCTATAAAGCGTTTAATGCTGAAATCAAGGATGCCAAAGGAGGAAGACAAGATGGAATACCGTATTGAGAAGGATACGCTAGGTGAGGTGAAGGTGCCTGCCGATAAGCTCTGGGCCGCCCAAACGCAGCGCAGCTCCGAGAATTTCCGGATCGGCACGGAAACGATGCCGAAGGAGATTATCCGGGCGTTCGCCGTGTTGAAGAAGAGCGCCGCGATTGTCAACGGCAAGCTTGGCAAGCTGAATGAAGACAAGGTCTGGGCCATTACCGTCGCAGCCGATGAAATCATTGAAGGCAAGCATGATGAGCATTTTCCCCTTGTCGTTTGGCAGACAGGCAGCGGCACGCAGTCCAATATGAACGTGAATGAAGTTATCGCGAACCGGGGGAACCAGCTGCTTCAGGAAAAGGGTAGCGACCAGCGCATTCACCCCAACGATGACGTGAATAAATCCCAAAGCTCCAACGACACCTTCCCGACGGCGATGCATATGGCTGCCGTTATCGCAATGGAGGACAGCGTGCTGCCGTCGCTTCAACGGCTCAAGAAGACGCTGAAAGAGAAGAGCGAGGAGTACAAGGATCTCATTAAAATCGGCCGCACGCATCTTCAGGATGCCACGCCGCTTACGCTGGGGCAGGAAATCAGCGGCTGGCATCGGATGCTGGAGAAATGCGAGCTTATGATCGCTTCCTCGATCGAGCCGCTGCGGGAGCTGGCGATCGGCGGCACGGCCGTCGGCACGGGCATCAATGCCCATCCGAAATTCGGCGAGATGACCGCGGCGGAAATCAGCCTGCAAATCGGCAAAAGCTACACCTCCGCCAGCAATAAGTTCCACTCGCTGACAAGCCATGACGAAGTGGTCTTTGCACACGGAGCGCTCAAGGCGCTGGCTGCCGATCTGATGAAGATCGCCAATGACGTGCGCTGGCTGGCGAGCGGGCCCCGCTCCGGCATCGGGGAGCTGACGATACCGGCCAACGAGCCGGGAAGCTCGATCATGCCGGGCAAAGTGAATCCGACCCAGAGCGAGGCGCTTACCATGGTGGTATGCCAGGTGATGGGGAACGATGCAACGATCGGGTTCGCGGCAAGCCAGGGCAATTTCGAGCTGAACGTATTCAAGCCGGTGATCATTTATAATTTCCTGCAATCCGCACGCCTGCTGTCGGATGCGATGGATTCGTTCGACCGGAACTGCGCGGTCGGCATCGAAGCGAATCTCGATGTCATCCGCGGCAATATGGAGCGTTCGCTCATGCTGGTAACGGCGTTGAATCCGCATATTGGCTACGAGAATGCGGCCGCGATCGCTAAACGCGCGCATCAAGAGGGCACGACCCTTCGGGAAGCGGCGCTGGCGAGCGGGCTGCTGACCGCCGAGGAATTCGACCGGATCGTGCGGCCGGAAGAGATGATCCATCCGAAGGAATAGGCAGGATGCTGATGCTGAAGGCCAATAAACCCATGCACCCGTGAGGTGGATGGGTTTTTGTTTCTCTACAGAGGAACGGCTGTTACTGTTATAATGAAGTGTCAACGGATGGATGGAGCAGAATTTTACCTTAAAAAGGACGGATGACGAGTGAAAAAACATCAGCTGACCGCGGTGGCGCTTTCCGTGATCTTAACTGGTCTCGGCTTGTTTTATATCGGGACCCCGATGCTGATCATGATCGGGGCGCTGCTTATGGCGCTGCAGGGAGTTGTACTTTATTTTCTGCTGCTGACGCTCGGCTTCCTCGGCTTTTTGGCGCTGCCGGCCGCGCTTGCGCTGCATATTGCGGGCATCGTGATCACGATTATTTATTTTACCTACCGGTCGCCGAAAAAACCATGGCTGGAGCAGAAACGGCAGCGGCAGCTGTCTTCTCCAGGCGCCATCGCCGTGCGCACGGTGATCGGCTTCCTCTTGCTTGCCGGATCCGTGTATGCCGGTTACACGGCGGGAATAGCCCCGTTTACCAAGTCGGCTGCGGAGAAGCAGGCGGTCCGGGAAGCCGCCGAGCAATATTTGGAGCAAAAGTACGGCGAACCGTTCAAGGTCACCAAGATCGATTATACATGGGCCGTCGGGTCCTATAATCTTAAGGCGATTCCCGAAGGAGCTCCCGAGCTGGAATTCACGCTGGACAGCACTGACGGCAGCCCGCCGGTCCCATCCGGTGAAACGTACCTTAATCGTGTATGGGGAGCGCAGCTTCGTGACAAAGCGGAGCCGGTCATCGACCGGCTGTACCCGGACGGCGCTTTCGTTCAGGCCTGGGTAAGCTGCAATATGAAGCAGGTGGTGCGGGAATACGACAAGCTGGATTCCTGCAGCAGCGGGCCGGTTAGCCAGAGTGTAGACATCGTTGTGTTTGCCGATGTTGCGGAGGGCAGCCTGGACCAAGAGAAGGAGCGCATCCTGGAGCTGGTCAAGCAGCTGCCCGGGGTTACGGTTCCGGGCAAGACCGATCTTCAGATCGAGTATTATCCGGCAAAACTGAACACGCCTGCCAATGCAGCGAAGCTCCAGAAGGGGAATGGCACTTTGCGTGATGCGTCGCCGACGTATCAGTTCAGGGAATTCGACATATCGCAGGTCAAGGGGATATCGGACATCGAGCTCCGCAAGTCTTAGAACTGAAAAAGCCAGGCAGAAAACCTCGCAGGGTTCGCCTGGCTTTTTCATATGACAGAAGGGGGTGGACCTCCGGACCTTATGAACTCGAGCCCGGTCCCAGGTCAATCAGACCGAAGCTGACATGCTGCCCGAAGCGGACTTGTCCGGCAGCAGGCTTAGATCCCAAGGCACTTTATTGTAGGCAAGCTTGCTGCCCCCGAGTATGTTGCTGGCCCTGCTTATAACATGGTGGGAGTGCTTCATTGCGATATCCTCTTTTATAAAATGCGTGCCGGCCGCAAAAGCGGTAAGATATTCGTCCCAGCTTCGGTAATGCTGCTGCAGGAGGGCCGCTGCCTTTTGTTTGATCTCCCAGGCCTCCTCTTCGCTCAGGAAGCGGTAGATCCGCCCAATCCGGCTAAGAAGGATGGCCCAGCCCCCGCCTAAAGCGGCGATATCGGCTGATGGCAGCATCCCCATCCATTTGCCGACAACGGCCATTTTTTTGTAATCGGGGTCGTCTTTGGCGTCCTCGAGATAACGCTCGCGTGCCTTGAGGGTCAGGGCGGACAAACGGTTATGAACGTCCAGGTATTCCTGGCAGTGGCCGTCGTTTAGCAAAAAATCGATACGCTCTCTAAGAGAGGCCGCGTCCGTGATCTTCCAGTCGGCCAGCGCTCTTTTCATCACGCCTTTTCGCAGCCAACGCTCCGAGGGGTGAAATTCATAAGGAATATAATAATAACCCAGCATGCTATCGATACAAACGCTGGACAAGCAGCGGAGATAGAGCTCGATTCGTTTCTTGTGCTTGCGGCTGAATCCTTTCATTATGCGAATGCCTCCTTTCTAGGTTGCAAGTACCCAATGCACTTTGATGGCCTTCCAGGTGTTCCACAGGATGACGGCAATCAGCAGCCAAGTATATACCGGGTGCAGGTCGAAGACTACTTGCAAAGCTAGATAGACCAGAATGTAGAGCCAGCTTAAGCGGAGCACCATGAGCGTATCGAATAACAGATTGCTTCTCCATGACCGCCACCGGTCAGCGGCTGTGATGTGTCTCTGGCCGTATTTATGCTTGTTAGACGCCATACACAGGTAGATATACGAGTGGATATGGGGATTCTCGAGCTGATTGGACTGTTTCAAGATATCCCGTGCCTGATCTAACTCCTCAAGTCCTATATAACAGCGTCCTTTCAGGCTGAGCGCATCGGTATTTTCCGGCTCTTGGTCCAGCACCTTCTCGAGGTCGCTCAATGCGGACGAATAATCAGCCTGCTCGAACCGGATCTGGGCCCGGTGCCAATATCCATCAAGCTCCTCAGGCGCCAGCCGGATGGCTTGACCGAAGCATTCGTCCGCGGCGGTCAGATTGCCGGTCCGCGCATGGCATTTACCGAGCATAAGCTGAAGGTCGGGATCATGAGGGTACATCTCGCTGGCGTGGGCCAAATAGTCGAGGGCTTCTTCCAGCTCGCCTTCCTTTATCATGTATTGCCCCTGTTCCCTCAGGTCAAGATACTGCTCGATATCAATATCCTCGGCGGGATTCTCCTTAAAGCACTCGTACCGCAGCTCGGACGTACCGTTAATTTGGCTCATGATATATTCGATGAGCGAATCGGGGTACTCCTCCAGCAGGTCTTCCTTGTTCTCCGTGAAGTGAAACATGTCGTCAAGCCGCTGCCATACCGGGCGAGGGAGATGGCGATGATCCTCCAGAAAGTCCATCAGTGCGTACTGCAGTTCCCCGCTCCGCTCCACATCCCACACGATGTCCCGGTTAAGCGCGTCCTCCCAAGCCTCGGGATCAATGCGCGCCTGGAAATTGTCATAAATTTCGTCGATCTCATCGATGAACTGCTCAATCGGGTCCTGCGGAATCGGCTCGCGGGCGTGGTGAAGCGGTTCTCCATAATAACCGGACACCGAAGATGGTTTAGATGCCGGGTAATCGCCTTCGTCCGTCCCCAGCCCAAGCTCGCCGCCGGATTCCGCCGTCTGGCCGCCTTCGTAAGCGGCGGGCTCCGCAAAATCCAAAGGCTCTTCTTCCTCCGGCTCAACGTAAGGCGCCATTTTCAACGCGGAATCATAAGCCTCGCGCAAGCGCTGGTAGCCTTCAGGGTCATCCTCCGGGTGGTGGAGTCTCAGCTTTTTCGCATAGGCTCTTTTGATGGCTGTTATATCGCTGGTTGCCTCGATTCCTAAAATGTCCCATACACTCATGTTAAATCCATCCACCTTTCGATCTGATCCAGCTGCTCCTTAAGCGCTTCGGCGGCCTGTTTAACCACTTGCTCGTTTTGCGTCTGCAGCTGCATCTCGAACTGCTGGATCAGCCGGGCAATCATCTCTCGGCGGTCGCCCAGCGATTCCTCGTACAGCCGCTCGCCTCTTGCGATCAGCAGCCGGTTCTCCGTACGATCCCGGGGATGGATCTTGATATCCTTCAGCTCGGCAAGCCGGGCTTCGATCTGCTCCTTGGTCATGGAGCCGGCGTTGCTTTCGATGACCGCTCTCTTTTTCTCGCCGGTTGCGACGCTGATCACCTCGACCTCCAAAATGCCGTTGATGTCGTACGTGTAGCGCACGTCGATGCTCTGCTCCCCCGCCGGGGCCGGCGGAATTTTGATCCGGAGCTCGCCGAGCTTGATGTTGTTCTCCACGCGCCGGCTCTCCCCTTGATACACGTCGACGGTCATTTGCCGCTGATTATCGGAAATCGTGTAGAGGCGCTCGACCCGGCTGACCGGTATCGGCGTGTTCCGTTCAATGATCGGGAGGAAATGTCCGGTTGAATATTGGCCGCCTCCCATCTCCCGCACAACGCTGGTACCGAGCGTGTAAGGGCACACATCCGTTAAAATCATCTCTTCAAGCGCCTGGTTGCGCTGCTTCAGCGCCGTTTGGATCGCCGCGCCGATCGCCACCGTTTCATCGGGATGGATGTTGCTGTAAGGCATCCGTCCGAACATCCGGCCGATGACGCTGCGAATCAGCGGCATGCGCGTAGCGCCGCCGATAAGAATGATGGCGTCCAATTCGGAAGGTGTAAGGGAGGCATCCCGCAGCGCACGCTCGATCGGCTGGCGCAGGCGGAGCAGAAGCGGCTGGGCCAGCTTCTCGAACTCCGTCCGGCTTATGCGCAGCTCCAAGCTGCCGGTTTCGGCAGGGACGGTCATCTTGGCTTCGTTCTCCTGACCAAGGGCCCGCTTGCACATTTCGGCCTGCTTATAGACCAGCGATTTCGTTTTGGCGTTGAGCTCCTCGGCATTCAAGCTATGCGTATGTAAAAAGTGCGTAAAGAGGAGCTCCGTAAAATCTTCGCCCCCCAGAAAGTTATCGCCGGCAATGGATTTCACATCCATAATGCCCTCGAACAATTCGAGTATGGACACATCGAATGTGCCGCCGCCCAGGTCGAATACGAGAAATTTCGTTTCGGGGCTCTCCTGATGCAATCCATAGGCAACTGCCGCGGCCGTCGGCTCGCTGATGAGCCGCTCCACCTTGAGACCGGCCAATTCCGCGGCCGTCTTCGTTGCCTTGCGCTGGGTGTCGTTGAAGTAGGCAGGAACGCTGATGACGGCCTCCGTCACCGGCTCGCCCAAATAAGCCTCGGCATCGGCCTTCAGCGCTTTGATGATAAAGGATGAGAGCTCTTCCGGCGTGAAGGTGTGAGGGCCGAGCACATAGGTTTTTTCCGTCCCCATAAATCGCTTGAACGTCGCTGCTGTCGCATGCGGATGCGTGATAAGCCGCTCCTGCGCAACCCGGCCGACCAGGATCTCCCCATTATCGTCAACGCTTACGACCGAAGGCGTCAGATGCTCGTCGAGCACGTTCGGGATGATTGCCGCCCGGTCCTCGGCCCAATAAGCCGCAAGGCTGTTTGTCGTCCCAAGATCAATACCGATCATCGTCATTGTGTCAATTATCCCCTCTTTCTAATCCGAGCGTCTGCACGGAACCGGTTAAGGAACTGTTGCAGGCGCTTAGAGTTGCCCCATGGCAAGGTAGAATCGTCTGAATGTTGAAGGCCGTATCTACTATTTTACCAGTGTTGGTAGAGTGATTCCAAGATGCGGCATAAATCGACGAAAAAAAACCTCCATATCAAATAAAGAACGGCCACGAGGATGACCCCAGGCCGTTCTTTATAAGAGTATTACCGTTATTCTAAGCCCAAAGCACCGTAACGCCTCGCTTGCCGATTACATTACATGCCGATCGTTCCCTTGGTGCTCCGGTAGACGGACATCTTGTTCACGAAGAAGGTGATCAAGAAGGAGCAGAGCAGGCTTGCCAGCATCGAGATCAGGAAGCCGAACGTGTTGTTGGATGTGATCGGACCGACAAAGGAAGGCACGTAGGCCGTTCCCCGAACGCCGAACAGTCCGACGAGCATGCCGCCGAGACCGGCTGAAGCAATCGCGCCTGCAAAGACCAGCTTGCTGGAGAACATGAAGGGATACGCGGCTTCAACGAATGTGCCGAAGCCCATATTCATGGCGAATCCCGGGGCCGCAACTGCCGCTTCTCCCTTGTCGCGGGGAGCGATCATGTTGGCCAGCGTGATTCCTGCCGATACCATGACCAGGCCCACCATATCGACGGCACCCAGGAAGCTGTTGCTCGTCGTCTCCATTTCCAGCAGAACAATAGGGAGGATGGCGGCATGGTATACGCCGCCGATGATGGCAGGCCAGATAAGCAGGCCGGCAATCAGACCCGCCATGACCGGGCTCCAGGAGACGAGCGTTTCGATCAGCGTGCGGATGCCTTCACCCGCGCTGAGCGCAATCGGCGCAATGAGGAAGTAGACGATCAGCCCGGCAATAAGGCCGGATATGCCTCCGGCGACGATATTGACCGTTGTGGCGGGGAAGCGCCATTCCACGCATTTACGGAACAGGTAATGGACGATGATCCCGGCGCCGATCCCCCCGATGATGCCCCCGATGATGCCTCCCTCTACGGACAGGATGCCGGCCACGATACCGGCCACGATCGATACCTCGTCCAGTTCCGACACCTGCTTGGCTGCGATAGCGGCAAGAATGACCGGCAGCGCTTTGATCATCAGGTCGAATACCTCGGATAATGCCGACAAGCCGGGGATTTTACTCACAGCCAGCACCAATGCCATCCCGATAAAGCCGGGGAGCGATGCCATCATCATGCCGCGAATATTAATTCTGCGCCAGGGCGATGCGCTGCCTCCCGAACCGGAAGAGGAAGATACCTGGGCTGTGCCGATCACCGGGCGGTACGGAATCCGCCAATGCTTGCTGAGCGAAGTGACGAACGTAACGGCACGGGTCCGGTTCGTCGTTCCCGTCGTGCCGGAAGCGGCAATCACGTGGACGCCTTTCGCCTGAATCATTGCCATCGAGGTGCCGCCGGTTCCGGTCACCGGCAGCTTGTATTTGGCGCAGGCTTCCACCGCATGGCGGTTGCTGCCTTCCGGGTCAGCGCTCATGACAATGATTCCGTCTATCTCTCCGAGCTCAATCTGCTCGGCAATTTCCCGATCCAGCCGTTCTGCAGCTTGATTGACCTGCTGCAGAGTGCCCTCAGCGATTATGACAGGTGCTCCCTGCGAAGAGCTCCAGCTGTAGAGCGCCGCAGGTGTGGTCTCCTTCGCAGCATCCATAGAAACCCCGGCGGCAATGAACTGCAGCGCTCCGCACGACAGCCCCGCGCTCTCCATCTGCACCAGGATTTCGTCCAGCAGTTTGCGGGGCTCCTTGCCGCCCAAATTGTACAGATTGCCGCCGCTGCTCCCGATTATGGCAATTTGACGATTCATGATATGCCGCCTCCCGTAATTGAGAAATGTTATTTTCTATATTACAGCGTTGAAGTAACTTATTAAAGCAGTAAAATGGACAATCTTTATTTCAAGGTGCAGCATATTATATTTCGGCTGAGCTCTTCACCGTGCTGAGTACCGGTAATAAATAGCGACAGTCCAGGACTTAGGCTTTCGTTCTTTCGATTTCCAGGGCCAGTCTAATGGCTTATTTTATGTGGGCTGCCGTATGGCAGCTGGACCCAGGATCTCGTATTGCGTGCACAAATAGAAAAAACCGCCGTACCGGCCACTTGGGCCTGTACAGCGGTTGGATATCTATCGTCGATGCCTAGGATACACGATTAGGATTCACGTTCTCCGGCCAAAGCCGCCGATGCTTCCTGCATCGATTCCTCGGCAACCTCTTTTACGATTTGAAGCTTCGTATAGCGATGCGTCTTCTTCTCCAAGACGGTGAAGGTCAAGTTCTCGTAGGTCCAGATGTCGCCCTTGGACAGCTCCGAGTTGTGTCCGTACAGCCAGCCGCCGATCGTGTCGAGATCGTCCGTGGACAGGTCGGTGTGCAGCAGATCATTGATCCGGTTGATCGGCACCTTGCCGTCCGCGATAATGCGGTTCGGCTCGGGCTGGATGAGCTCGCGTTCTTCATCCTCGTCGAATTCGTCGCGGATTTCACCGACGATCTCTTCCAGAATGTCCTCGATGGTGATCATGCCGGACGTGCCGCCGTATTCATCGATCAGGATAGCCATATGCGTGCCTTCCAGCTGCATCTTCCGCAGCAGCTTTTTGATCGGAATCGCTTCGGATACCGTCATCGCCGGATGAATCAGCTTGGTCAGGTCCATGTTCGAATTATCGTCGAACTCCAGGAAGAACTGCTTGGTGTTAATCGTACCGACAATCTGGTCCTTATCTCCCCGGACGACCGGGAAACGGGTATACTGCTCACGCTTGATGATCTGCAGGTTCGCAGCCAGCGGCTTATCAACATAGAGGCAGATCATATCGGTGCGGGGCACCATGATTTCCTTCGCGAGCATATCATCGAAGGCGAAGATCCGGCTAACATAGCCGTATTCGGCCTGGTTGATCTTGCCGCTTTCATAGCTGTCGCTTAGAATCATGCGCAGCTCTTCCTCGGAGTGAGCCTCTTCATGCTCGCTCGCAGGGTGCATGCCGAACAGGCGGACGATTTTATTCGCCGAGCCGTTCAGAAGCCAGATGAACGGATACATGATGCGGTTAAACCAGATAATCGGCGTTGCGCACAAGAACGTAACAGCTTCGGCTTTATTGATCGCGATGGTCTTCGGCGCAAGCTCGCCGATCACGACGTGAATATATGTCATGATAATGAACGCGAGCAGGAACGAGATCAACGAAGATATGGCGGCCGGAATCGCGAAATTATCGAATACCGGATGCAGGATCTTCTCGATGGTCGGCTCCCCGAGCCAACCGAGACCGAGCGCGGTGATCGTAATCCCGAGCTGACACGCCGACAGGTACCCGTCAAGGTTGGACGTCACCTTCTTAACCGCGAGTGCACCTTTACGCCCTTCCATGACCAATTGGTCGACCCGGCTGGGACGAAGCCTGATGATGGCAAATTCCGTCATAACGAAGAAAGCTGTAGCAGCAATTAATAAAACAACAAGAAATATATTTAGGCCAATATTGTCATCCAAACAAAACACATCCTTTTTCTTTCTGATCTGAATTAGTTTTTAAATAACCTGTGTCAACTATACATAGCTGTCAACATAATTCGACCGGAACTTCAAAGGTTCGAGCATCATGTGCTTGAGGATCAGGAACATATCGGTTTCAGTGGAGCATATAACGTCATTCAAGGAAAGCAGAGACTCATGGGGCGGCAGCTCCAGCATCAGCCGGACGGGGTCCGGGCTTTTGGGCACGGGGGCCGGGGCTGGATATGCTCCTTCGGGCGCCTCCATCCCTTGCTGGGCAACAACGGAATCAGACAGATCCTCGCCGAGCGCGGGCGTAACGTAAGAGAGCAGCATGAAGCCAAGAGCGGAACATATAATTCTGTTTATCCTTCGTATGGGGTCCAAGTCGGATCGTCACTCCTACAATTCGTAATCGATTTGCTCTAACCAATATATGGCTGAAATGCGTTCATATGATTCAATGAATCTCGTTGTTGTACGTAATTTCACCACGATCATCGTATTTAAAACAAGGTATATTGTTATACATCATAAGAAAAATTGTGCCACTATGTCAAATGTCCGTTCATTGAGCTGATGAGAGTCCGCTTCAGGAGTGGCCTGGCGGCATCTGTCGGGGACAAAAAAAGGACCCCACCCGAAAATCAGGTGAAGTCCTTGCATCCTTGCTGTTTATTTGTGAAGCGGAAGCTGTCTGATATAGCTGTCGGACAGATGGAGGAGCTGCAGGGCGCGCTCGAACTCTTCCCGCGAAGCCTGCGTAGACGAAGCATCCTGATGCGGCAGCGGATGCTTGGTGCCGTCCTCGAAGCCGATCCCCGGGATATACATGGTCGTATTGTTGATGAACGTCCCGGAAGGCAGATAGTACCGCTCCGGCAGCAGATTGCTGTCCGCATGGTTCAGCAGGTCCTGACCGAAGTGAAGCTGGTCATCGAGCGGAGCGCCAAGCAGGTTCGCAATGGTCGGCAGCAGATCGATCTGCCCGCCCACTTGCTCCTTCACGGCCGGCTCCAGACCTTTGCCGTGGATCATAAGCGGGATGTTGATCATATCGGCAGAAGTATACTCCCGGCCGTAGATCTCCTGCATGAGCTCTTTATCCTTGTTGTCCAAGGAATAAATCGGCAGACCGAGATGGTCGCCGTAGACGACAACCAGGCTGTCGTCCCATATGCCGTCCTTCTTCAGCTGCTCGATGAATTTGCCGAGGGCGTCATCCGCATAGTTTTGCGCACGGATATAGTCGCCGACGAAGGTGCCTTCATACCGCTCCGGCAGCGTCATCCGGTATTTCTCCTCCGGAATGGTAAACGGATGGTGGGCCGACATCGATATAACCTGGGTATAGAACGGCTTGCCGGTCTCGTGCATCTTCTTCAGCTCGGCGGCCGTTTTGGTATACAGCGCGTCATCCGATGCGCCGAAGAACAGCTTGTCATCTTCCCCGAAGAAGGCTTTATCGTAATAGCGGTTAAATCCAAGCGCCTTGTACAGCTCGCCGCGGTTCCAGAATTCCACCACATTCGTATGGAAGGTTGCCGTATCGTAGCCTTGGCTCTGCATCAGTCTCGGCAGGCTTGGAAGAACCCGGTCCGCATAATGCTGCGTCGCCGCTCCCCGTGGTGGAATATAGAAGGACGTATTGACAACAAACTCCGCATCCGAGGTGTTGCCCTGGCCGACGTTCTGGAAGAAGTTCGGGAAGTACAGGCTCTCCCGGGCGAGCTTATTCATGTTCGGCGTAATTTCCTTGCCGTCAATCTTCAGATCGATCAGAAAATTCTGGAAGGATTCCATTTGAATGATGATCAGGTTCTTGCCCTTGGCTGCGCCGGACAATACCGGCTGCTCGGCGGGCTGAATACCCTTTAGCTCGTTGATCCGTGCCTGTGTAATCGACTTGGCATCCTCGAGCTTTTTATTCTCCTGCTGGAAAATGGTGTACGCTTCATAGTTCAGTATACCCATCTCCTGCGCCTTCACGATTTCGTTCATGCTCGCACGGTTCGGCATAATCTGGAAGAGGCAGAGCATCAGGGACAGCACGAACATAATGGGTGCAAATTTCCGCTTCTCCTTCTTGGTGTGCCGGATTTTCCAGTTCTTGACGCGGTCGCTCCGCCAGAGGAGGACGAACAATACGATGATGTCGGTGAAGATCAGGAGGTAGTACGGATCCATGAGCGAAAATACGCTGTTGCTCACCGCGGTGACTTGGTTCACCTGCTCCAGTGCATGATAAGTGACGATAACGCCGTAATATTTATAATACATGATGGCCGCGAAGAAAATGGCGGTCAACAACAGGTTGACGCCCATGTAGACAGCCAGCTTGCGCTTGGAGGCAAACCACTCGATCAAGCTGAACACGAGCCAGATAAAGGGGATCTCCGTTATCAGAGGCCTCCACGGAAGCACGTCGTCAAATATGACGACCCAAGCCAAGTAGCTCTTGAGCAGCATAATGACGGAGAAAAATATAAATGGCTTCGTAACCGTTAAACGAAACCGTGAGATGGAAAACACCTGTATCGCCTTCCTTTCATGTCGCACATGCAGATTTTACGATGTTGATGCCGCTCTCTCCGACCAGTCCGTACAAAGCGCGTTCTTCGTGCCGCTTATACGATGCCGCAGCGGCTAAGAGCAGGGTTAAAGGCGGCTACCGACAGCTGCTTTAACAAATAATTAACCCATAAATTTTACAAAAGTTATGAACAGAATTTATTATGACCTCTTCGAGGGAGGTTGTCAAAGAGTTAAAGTAAGTCCATATTCTTCGCATAACAACCGAAATTAAACAATGAAAAAACCGGCCAAAGGCCGATTTTAGCGAAGGAAAGCTCTTCTAGTGTAAAAATGCCATCAGCATCGGCGCGGCCCCGAGGGTAAACAGCGCCGCCATGATCATGGAGATGCTGGAAATGGTTCCGGACAGCGAGCTGAATTCGAACGCCTTCGAGGTCCCGGTCCCATGTGCCGCGGTCCCGAACAAAATTCCGCGTGCGATCTCTCCCCGAATCCGGAAGATCCGCATGATCGAGGGCCCGACCATGGAGCCGAGAATGCCGGTCATGATGACGAAGACGGCCGTCATGCTGGGCAAGCCGCCGATGACCTCGGACACATTCATGGCGATGGGCGTCGTGATCGAGCGCGGAATCAGGCTTGTGGCAAGCGGGCTGCTCAGATGCATCCATTTGGCCAGCATGCCGGAGGAGACCATCGCAAGCACCGAACCGGCTGCAACGCCGCAAATAATCTCAGCCGCATGGCGCTTGAGGGTTTGGAAGTTTTTGTACAGCGGGACGGCAAACGCGACGGTTGCCGGCTCCAGCAGCTTGCTGATCCACTTCGCACCTTCATTATATGCATCATAGGATATGCCCGACTGGGTCAAAATCACGATAATAAGCAGCGGAGTAATAAGGAGCGGGGACAGATAGACCTTTGGCACGCGGCGATACAGCCGCTTGGCTCCGGCATAAATGCCGATCGTCAGCAGCAATCCCGTCAGCACGGATAGCAGGGTATTCATGATGATTTACGCTCCTTTCTTGAAGAAATTAAGGTTGCCGTCAGTCCCGAGCCTGCCATGACGAGCACGGTGCTGAGCAGGACGACGGCCAGAATCCGGAATCCGTCGGCTTCGAGCACGGTGAAGTAATTCATGACCCCGACTGCGGCCGGAATGAAGAAGAGCAGGAGCTCGGCAAGCAGCCAATTGGCGCCAAGCTCGATCCACTCCAGCTTCAGGACGCCCGTTTCGAGGAGAATGAAGACGACGGCGATGCCGAGAATGCTTCCTGGTATCGGAATATGGGCCAGTTCGGCAAGCTGACTCATCAGTGTCGACAGCAGCATGAAACCGGCCACTTGCAAGCTTCCCTTGATGATGTTTTTCATGACCGGCCTCCTCCTTGTTTTCATGTTTTAATGAAATTTTACAGCGATTGCTTTCATAGGTAAAATGCATATATCGAATGCCAACTATTCCATTTATCTATACATACTGTCGGGGAGGGAATACGCGAATGGATATACGTCAGCTGCAGTATTTTCTTGAGGTTGCAAGAAACCAGAGCTTTACCAAGGCGGCGGAGAAGCTTTACATCACGCAGCCGACCATCAGCAAGACGATCCGGAATATGGAGGATGAGTGGGGGGTCACGCTGTTCCACCGGGCAGGGAAGCGGATTGAGCTGACGGATGCCGGGCATATCATGTACCAGCAGGCCCAGCAGATGGTAGAGGCTTTTCAACGCGTGTCCGCGGAGCTGGAGGATCTGATGAATCTTCGGCGCGGGCATCTGCGGATCGGTCTGCCGCCGATGGTCGGATCAAGCTTTTTCCCTGAAGTGATCGGCCAGTTCCACAAGAGCTATCCGAAAATTACGATTCAGCTGATCGAAGACGGGGCGAAGAAGGTCGAGGCCGACGTGGAGAGCGGTCAGACGGATATCGGCGTGGCGGTACTTCCGGTGAACGAAGAGGTGTTTCATTATTATTCCTTTGTTAAGGAGAAGCTGAATTTGCTCGTGCACCCGTCCCACCGGCTTGCCGGCAGGGACAGCGTGAACTTGAAGGAGCTTGCAGAGGAGCCGTTCGTTCTGTTCCGGGAGGATTTCACGCTGCACGACCGGATTATCCGCGAATGCGTGGAGGCCGGATTCGAGCCGCGCGTCGTATATGAAAGCTCGCAGTGGGACCTGATCAGCGGGATGGTGGCGGCGAATTTGGGGATCGCGCTGCTGCCCGAAACGATTTGCAAGGAGATCGATTCCTCGCGCGTCTCCATTCTTCCCCTGGACAATCCTTCGATTCCGTGGCAGCTCGGCATGATCTGGCGGAAGGATCGATATCTGTCCTTTGCGGTGCGGGAGTGGATTGCATTTACCCGCGGGTTGCTGGGTGAGCAGGAGTAGCATCCGGGTTATTTGCCGATGCGTTCCATATATCCCCAGGAATTGGAGAGGCCGGTAGCGGGCGTATCAGCCAAGCTAGTAAACCTTTCGATCCTTTCATACATTTTCAGTCCTTGGACATAATATCCATAGTAAGGAGCGATATATCCAAGGAGGAATGAAATCCGTGAGTGATCAAGAGTTTGGAGCAGGAAAACAGGTTGAAGACGGGCGCCGCAGCTACGACCAGAACCGCGGGGAAACCGAGCGCGAGGACACGCTGACGAACCGGCAGGGGCATCCGATCTCGGATAACCAGAACGTAAGAACCGTCGGCAATCGCGGACCGATGACGCTGGAGAACTATCATTTTTTGGAGAAAATCACGCATTTCGACCGGGAGAAAATTCCCGAGCGGGTCGTCCATGCCCGAGGAGCTGGGGCGCACGGGTATTTCGAGGCCTATGGCAAGGTGGGTGACGAGCCGGTATCCAAGTATACGCGCGCGAAGCTCTTCCAGGTGGAGGGAAAGCGCACGCCGGTGTTTGTCCGATTCTCGACCGTTATCCACGGTGCCGGTTCCCCGGAGACGCTTAGAGATCCGCGCGGCTTTGCCGTCAAGTTTTATACGGAGGAAGGCAACTGGGATCTGGTCGGCAACAATTTGAAAATATTTTTCATTCGCGACCCGCTCAAGTTTCCGGACATGGTGCACGCGTTCAGACCGGATCCGGTATCGAACGTTCCGGGACCGGTAGGGATGTTCGATTTCGTCTCCCGCTCGCCGGAAGCCACGCACATGATCACCTTTGTCTATTCCCCGTGGGGAATCCCGGCGAACTACCGGCAAATGCAGGGTTCCGGCGTCAATACATACAAATGGGTGAACGCCGAGGGCAAGGCCGTGCTGGTGAAATATCACTGGGAGCCCCTCAAGCAGGGAATCAAAAATTTGACGCAAGAGGAAGCGAATAAAATCCAGGCTGTGAACGACAGCCATGCGACGCAGGATCTGTATGAGGCGATTGAACGCGGGGATTATCCGGAGTGGGAGCTGTGCGTCCAGATCATGAGCGACGACGAGCATCCGGAGCTGGAATTCGATCCGCTCGACCCGACCAAGCTGTGGCCGCAGGATCAGTTCCCGTTCCTGAAGGTCGGCAAAATGGTGCTGAACCGCAATCCGGAAAACTATTATAACGAAGTGGAGCAAGCGGCATTCGGAACGGGCGTGCTCGTCGACGGTCTCGACTTCTCCGACGACAAGCTTCTTCAAGGACGGACCTTCTCGTATTCGGACACGCAGCGGTACCGGGTAGGAACGAACTACCTCCAGCTGCCGATTAATGCGCCGAAGAAACGGGTGGCGACCAACCAGCGCGGCGGGCAAATGTCGTATTTCGTTGATAAGGCGCCGGGACAAAGCCCTCATGTTGACTACGAACCGTCGATGACGGACGGCTTGAAGGAAGCGTCGCAGACGGCTAAGCCGCATCAGCCGCATTACGATGCCAGCCTGGTCCGCGAGAAGCTGGACCGGACGCTCGACTTCAAGCAGGCGGGCGATACGTATAGAGCGTTCGAGGATTGGGAGCGCGATGATCTGATCAGCAACCTGGTTAATGCGCTGATTCAATGCGACGTCCGCATTCAGGACAAAATGGTGGAGTACTTTACGAACGCCGACGAGGATTACGGCCGTCGGGTTAGGGAAGGCTTGGACGCCAAGAAGAAGGCGGGCACAGGAGAAAGCGCGCGGGATCAAGCGGTGGAGGATGCCGAGCGCATGGGTCACGAGGCGGATCCTTACTAAGCGGATAGGCTTATCGTTACGATTGGGTTAATTATACGAGAGCGAGCAAGCACAAGAAGCCGTCTTCCTGCGAGGAATCGTGGAGGGCGGCTTTTTAACGCGATATGGCCCCTGGTTTTTCGTGGAAATTAGGAGAGCTGCAAGGAATCAACCCGGCAAATCTCGAATTAGAACCTAGTACTAATGAAAAGGGGGCCTATGCGATATGGCAATACAGACGGGAATCATCGGTTATGGGTTGTCCGGCTCGGTGTTTCATGCACCGATTCTTCGAAGCGTGCCGGATTTTAATGTACGGACCGTCGTATCGTCGGATCCTGACAAGGTGCATCGGGACTTGCCGGATACCGAAGTGGTCGACAGCGTGGATGAGCTGCTGGCGGATCCGGAGGTTCAGGTCGTCATCATCACGAGTCCGAATACAACGCATTATGAATACGCCAAGCTTGCGATTGAAGCGGGGAAGCATGTGGTGGTGGAAAAGCCGTTTACCGTAACCTCGGAGGAAGCGGACGAGCTGATTGCGCTGGCGGCTGAAAGAAGCGTGCTGCTGACGGTATATCATAACCGGCGCTGGGACAATGACTTCTTAACCGTCCGCAATCTCCTTGAGACCGGGGCGCTCGGCAAGCTGACGATCTTTCAATCGCAGTTCAGCCGTTACCGCCCCGATCCGCAGCTGGACCGCTGGAGAGAGCAGGCGCTGCCCGGCTCCGGGATC
This sequence comes from Paenibacillus ihbetae, assembly GCF_002741055.1. Lineage (NCBI taxonomy): Bacteria > Bacillati > Bacillota > Bacilli > Caryophanales > Paenibacillaceae > Paenibacillus > Paenibacillus ihbetae. The sequence continues at coordinate 3,625,327 of NZ_CP016809.1, forward strand.
CTGTATGATCTGGGCTCTCATTTGATTGATCAAGCGCTCTTCCTGTTCGGCAAGCCCCGGACGCTGTGGGCGGATCTTCGGCAGGAGCGCGAGGGCTCCCAAGCGCCTGATTATTTCCATCTGGTGCTGGGCTACGCATCCCATCGGGTCATCCTGCATGCCGGTTCCCTGGTCAGGCAAGCCGGGCCGAAATTTGAGCTGCACGGCGATAAGGGAAGCTTCCTGAAATACGGAATGGACCCCCAGGAAGGTCAATTAAAGCAAGGCATGCGGCCGGGCGATGCCGGCTGGGGAGAGGATCAGCCGGATATGTACGGCGAGCTGGCAACGGAGCTGAGCGGCCTGGCGGTTCAAGGCGAGATCGAGACGCTGCCCGGGCGGTATCAGGCATTTTATCAGGGCTTGGCGGAGGCGATTCTCGAGGGCGGTCCTCTGCCGGTGCGGCCGGAGGAGGCGCGGGATGTGATCCGGATGATCGAATATGCCATAGAGAGTCATCGTAAAGGCTGCACGGTGGAGGTCGTCTAGTATCTTCGAGGACCGTCCGGCGAGACAGCGGGCTGGAAGACTGGTTGCATGCCGCTGAACGGGCACATAGTTTGCTCCGGTTTGTGGGATAGTAGGGTGTATAACCCCTTAGCATGCCTTGCCATGGGGGATTAGGAACCCAACACCACATTCAAGAAGGAGAGAACAGGAATGAAGATGCGTAATGCTCTTCGGCCGGCATGGCTGTTTGGAATAGCCTTTGCCGTGCTTCTGGCAGCGACCCTGGCAGTTCCGGCAGCGGCGGCCGGCAGCGGCCCGTTTCATTTTGGCTTTAAGAGAAGCGTGAACGGTCAGCTTCCTTCGATTGATCAAGAAGGCTTTAAAGAGCTGCTGCAAAAATACGATGCTATCTTTATGGGCGATGCCAGCCAGAAGGAATTGTACCTTACGTTTGATAACGGGTACGAGAACGGCTATACCGCTCGCATTCTCGATACGCTCAAGGAAAAGAAGGTGCCCGCTACCTTCTTTGTTACCGGTCATTATGTAAAGACGCAGGAGGATTTGCTGAAACGGATGGCGGCGGAAGGGCATATTATCGGCAACCACTCCTGGAATCATCCGGACGTGACCACCCTATCCGCGGAGAAGCTGACGGAGGAGCTGGAGCGGGTGAAGAAGGAAGTGGCCCGCATTACCGGCCAGCAGGAGATGAAGTATTTGCGCACGCCGCGCGGCATTTTTGACGAGCGCTCCCTTGCGGTCAGCAAGCAGCTCGGATATACCAACGTGTTCTGGTCGCTCGCCTATATGGATTGGGATGTGAAATCCCAGCGGGGTGCCCAATACGCCTTTGATAAGGTGACGGCGCAGCTGCATCCGGGGGCTGTCATTCTGCTGCACTCGATTTCCAAAGATAACACGGAGGCGCTCGGCCGGATTATCGATGAAGCCCGCAGCCGCGGGTACGAGTTTAAAAGCCTGGACCAGATGCAGAAGAAAGCTCCGTAATTCAAGAAAAATATTGGATGCATAGCCGATCCGGTTTTTTTATTGCGCGCAGTCCCTTCCTTGGAGGGGACTGCGCTTTTTGGCATGAGCGCAATGGGCGGGGATAAGGTTGGCTGCCGTTATGTGACGCGAGCGCCGCACGCTTGGAGTTTAGCGAGTTAAACGGAAACGAGGGCTTTACAACGTACTTGCCGCATTCGCCACACATCGGTTTCCATTCGGTTGGCCGTCCTTAAGCGATGCTTCCTGCTACCCGTGAGGAACGGATGTTTGGTATAATAACGGCACTAAATACGATGGGGGCGAAGGAGACCGACATGCCGCATACGATCCAAATATCGGTTAGGCCGCTGGTGGAGTATGTATTTCGCAGCGGCAGCATCGTTTCGGGGTTCCGCAGCGCTGCATCCCTCACGGAAGGTACGAGGGCGCACCAGCAGGTTCAGCGCGAATACGGAGAGAACGACCAGAAGGAGGTCCAGCTGGAGGCCGAAATTACATATGAAGAGCTGCTCTTTGTCGTAGAGGGGCGATGCGACGGATTGATCCGGAAGGGCGATCGTATCATGATTGATGAGATCAAGTCGACCTCGGGAGACCTGTCCCAAATCGAGGAGGACAGCTATCCCGTACACTGGGCGCAGGCCAAAATGTACGCCTATATGTATGCCAAGCAGCAGGATATCGAAGCGATGGAGGTCAGACTGACTTACTTCCAGGTGCCGAGCGGCGAGCGAAAGCAGTTTGAACGCAGCTTCAGCATCCATGAGCTGGAGATTTTCGTCGAAGAAGTGATAGCAGCCTACGCCCCTTACGCCCGTCTGCTCCGGGATCATGCGGAGCGGCGGGACCGAAGCATCAAGAGCCTGTCGTTTCCGTTTCCGGCTTACCGGGAGGGACAGCGCAAGCTGGCGGGCTCGGTCTATAAAACCATTGAAGAGGGCCGGCGGCTGTTTGCCAAAGCGCCGACCGGCATTGGCAAGACGATCTCGACCTTGTTCCCGTCGATTAAGGCGATCGGCGAGGGCCTGCTGTCGCGCATCTTTTATTTGACGGCGAAGACGATTACCCGTACGGCAGCGGAGGAGGCCATGGCTCTGATGGAGCGTCAGGGACTGCATACGCATGCCGTTACGCTGACCGCCAAGGATAAAATCTGCTTCAGCGAGGCCGAAGGCTGCGGCCAAGAGGGCTGCATCTTCTCGGAAGGCTACTATGACCGGATCAATGCTGCGCTTCTGGACCTGCTGGGCAACGAAACGCTGATCACCCGATCGGTCATTGAGACCTATGCGCGGAAGCATCAGGTCTGCCCGTTCGAATTTTCCCTGGATGCCTCGTATGCGGCCGATGTCGTGATCTGCGACTATAACTATGTCTTTGATCCGAGGGTATCCTTTAAACGGATGCCAGAGGAAGTGAAGAAGCGCAGCGTTCTTCTGATCGACGAAGCGCATAATCTGGTGGACCGGGCGCGCGGGATGTTCTCGGCTGAGCTGTACAAATCGGCTTTTCTAGAAATACAGCGGGCATATAAAGAAAGTAATCCGGGACTCTACCATGCCGCGAAGCGGGTAAATAACCGGTTTATCGTCATTCGCAAGGTCAGCGGGGAGGAGGAGCGGTTCGTCGGCTCGCAGCAGCCGGAAATGATGGACGAGCTGCTGGAGGATTTCGTTCTGCAGGCCGAGGGGGAGCTGATGACCGGGAAGAGCGGCGAAGAGGCGGATGCGCTTTTGGAGTGCTATTTTGCCGCACAGGGATATTTGCGGATCTCCAAGCTCTATGACGACCGCTTTGTCACCTATGCCGAGATCAGCCAAAGCGAGGTGTATCTGAAGCTGTTCTGCTTGGATCCGTCCGATTTGCTGCAGAAGGCGGGCAAGAACTACCGCTCGGCCGTCTTTTTCTCCGCGACGCTGATGCCCCTCGGTTATTATCGGGACATGCTGGGGGCGGAAGAGGAGGATTACAGCCTGTCCATTCCGTCGCCTTTTTCCCGGGAGCAGCTGGATGTAAGGATCATGCCGCTATCGACCCGGTACAAGGACCGCGAGCAGAGCAAGGACGCGATCGTGCGCATGCTGAGCGGGCTGGTCCGGGAGAAGCCGGTCAACACGCTGATCTTTCTGCCGTCCTATCCCTATATGCAGGAGATTCACAAGGCATTTGCCGAGAGCAATCCCGGATTGCGAACGCTCCTTCAGGGCCATGGCATGAGTGAGGAGGAGCGGGAGAGCTTCCTCGGGGCCTTTCAGGCCGATGCTTCGGAGCCGCTGATCGGCTTCGCGGTGATGGGCGGCATTTTCTCGGAAGGCATTGACCTGAAGGGAGAGCGGCTTTCCAGCGTTGTGGTTGTAGGCGTAGGGCTGCCGCAGCTGTCCTTCGAGAATGATATTATCAAGGATTACTTCGACCGCACCGGCAAAAGGGGCTATGACTATGCTTATGTATACCCCGGCATGAATAAAGTGCTGCAGGCCGGAGGCCGCTTGATCCGCTCCGAGCATGACACCGGCACGCTGACGCTGGTCGATGACCGGTTCCTTAACCGGCAGTACAGCATGCTGCTGCCAGAGGAATGGCGGCATTTTAAGCGGATTTAACCGGCGCTGCCCGATCGCGATCAGGAAAAAGTTGACAGCCGCTTCGGCGGAATCTATAATACGGATATATTTAGGAGCACAAGGAGGCTGATGACCATGATGAAGTATGTGAATGATGACAAATTGTTGGCGTTGGTCTCCTCGAACGGGTTATCGATAAGTTGAATAGGCACGGGGCCTAAGCTTTAAGGATGGCTCCATGCATGATTCGCGTAAGATCAAGACCCGCAGGAGACCGTGATCGGTATTCTGCGGGTCTTTTTTGGTATAGGCATAGGTCTAGCGTCACATCGCCGCTAATGGGCTTTTTTGCTCCATTTTTGGCGGGGTGCGTCTTGCTTAAGCTGTATCCAATAACGAACCGCAGAATACGATTCTGCGGTTTTTTTTGTTGTTCAGTTAAACCAAAACTAAAAGCAGATAAGGAGAAAACAACCACTTTGACAAACCAAGATATGAATCATTTAAACGGCTTTGGATGGAATGAGGATTGGGACCGGGCGGCGCAGGAAGCGCTCCAATCGATCCAGCGGGACAAACGCCTGGTGCCTGCGCGCATCGTCGCCCAATTTTCGAAGCAATACCGGATCGTCACGCCAGATGGAGAGATGACGGCCGCCGTAACGGGAAAATATGAATATGAGGCAGCCAGCAAGAGCGATTTCCCGGCTGTCGGCGATTGGGTTATGGTGGAGCCCTTGCAGGGCGAACCGCGGGCGGTGATCCACCAGCTGCTTCCGCGCAAGTCGGCGTTTTCCCGCAGGGAGGCGGGGAGTGTGCCGGACGAACAGGTCATTGCCGCCAACATCGACACCGTATTTATCGTCAATGCGCTTAACAAGGATTTTAATATCCGCAAAATCGAGCGCTACTTGATCGCCGTGTGGGAGAGCGGAGCCCAGCCGGTCGTGCTGTTAACCAAGGCGGATTTATGCGATTCTCCTGAATCGCATGCCGCCCTCGTCGAAGCTGCGGCTCCGGGGGTGCCGGTTCATGCCGTCAGCTCGCTGCTGGATCAGGGAAAGGAGCAGCTGCAGAGCTATTTGAACCCGGGCACCACGGTGGCCGTAACGGGCTCGTCGGGCGCCGGAAAATCAACCTTGCTGAACTGGCTGTCCGGCCAAGACATTCAGCGGGTCCAGGGCGTGCGTGAAGAAGATGCCAGAGGGCGCCACACGACGACGCATCGGGAGCTGTTCGTGCTGCCGGGCGGTGCGATCATGGTCGATACGCCGGGCATGAGGGAGCTGCAGCTGTGGGAATCGGAGGATGGCTGGGAGGCTGCATTCGCAGACATCTCCTCGCTCGCGGCGCAGTGCAGATTCCACGACTGCCGGCATGAGAAGGAGGATGGATGCGCGGTGCAGGAGGCCCTCCAGGCCGGGACCCTGGATGCCGAGCGGTATGCTAATTACAGAAAAACCGAGAGGGAACTGGCCCATCAGGCCCGCAAGGAACAGGCCAGCACAAGGCGCCAGAAGAAGCAGGGCAAGAAGCCCGGCGGGAAGCATGCGGCCAGGAGCCGTAATGCACATGCCGGATCGTATTTCGAGCTGATGGATGAGTAACGCGGGCCTTCCCGGAATTTGAGATGAATTTGACATCGGTCCTCGCCAAGGATTATATTTAGGTTACCTAATTAATAGGTTAACTAACTAATTCATTGCATGCTTGGATTGTAACCGCCCGGCCAACCCGGCCGGATGGTTACGGTTTTATATGCGCAGGAGGTGGACGATGTCACAGGAATCTCATCCAGATTTACATAAGCATCACCAAGCCGGGAAAGACCCGGGTGCGCCGGAGGGCTGCTACGCAGGGAGACTGCCAGACGACAGTATTGCCGGAAGGCTTCTGCACAGCATTCGTCTGTTTCACAAGCAGGAGTGGGATCGGCATATGATTTCGGGCTATACGCCGGGTGAAGTCCGTGTGCTGATGGGTCTTATGCATTTTAACAGGCTGGGCGGGCCCGGCATGAAGGTGTCGGAGATCAGCGGCATGATGAATGTCACCTCTCCGACCATCACGCAGTTCATCAACGGCCTGGAGGGGAAAGGGCTGGTCGAGCGGGTCATGGATGAGCACGATCGCCGGGCTGTCCGCGTGAAGCTGACTGCGGAGGGGATCCGGGTCGTCCAACAGGTGTATGAAGACGTCGCAAGAAGCTTTAACGGCCTGGTCGACTATCTGGGCGAAGAGGACAGCGTTAAACTCGCCGACCTCCTCATGAAGGTATACCAGTACCAGGAGCAACAACGATCGAAGGAAACATAAGTCTCTATCAGGGGGTGGTTCGCTTTGCTTAAGCTGTTTCGTTATATGAGACCGTACCGGACAGCGGTTCTGCTGGTCCTATTGTTTACATTCTTTCAATGCTTATCGGATCTGTATCTGCCGACCTTGATGGCGGACATTGTAGACAAAGGCATCACTCTTGGCAATGTCCCTTATATTTGGCGGGTGGGAGGCGTTATGCTTCTGGTCGCCTCGGGAGGAATGGTCTGCGCGATCGTGGCCAGTTATTTGGCGTCCAAAGCGGCTTCAGGGTTCGGACGTATCGTACGGGGCCGCGTCTTCTCGCATGTTGAGAATTTTACGCTCCAGGAGTTTGACAAAATCGGGACCGCGTCGCTGATCACCCGTACGACGAATGATATTACTCAAGTCCAGCAGGTGACGATCATGATCCTTCGCATGATGGCGATTGCGCCGATGATGTGCATCGGGGGCATCGTCATGGCCATTTCGAGGGATCCGGGCCTGACCACCGTTCTCCTCGCTGTGCTGCCGATTCTCGCACTGGCGATCTTCCTTATTGCGAAGCAGGGAATTCCGCTCTTTAAAGCGATTCAGGTCAAGATCGATACGCTGAGCCGCGTGGTGCGGGAAAATCTGACGGGGATCCGGGTCATCCGTTCCTTCAACCGTGCCGCACATGAAACCGTGCGCTTCAACGATGCGAATGAGGATTTGACGGCGACCTCGATCAAGGTGAACAAAATCATGGGGGCGATGATGCCGGTCATGATGCTGGTCATGAACTTTGCGACGATCGCCATCGTCTGGTTCGGGGCGCATCGCATCGACGATGCCCATATGAAGGTGGGCGATCTGATGGCGTTTCTTCAATATGCCATGATGATCATGTTCTCGCTCATTATGCTGTCGGTCATGTTCGTCATGATTCCGCGCGCGCAGGCGTCGGCCGTCCGGATCAACGAAGTGCTCCATATGCAGCCGGACATTCATGATCCGAAAGAGCCTGGAAAGCCGGGACTTCAGAAGGCCGCTGTCGAGTTCCAGGATGTTACGTTCTTCTATCCTGGAGCGGAGGAGCCGGCGGTATCGAATCTCTCCTTCCGCACGGGACCGGGTGAAGTAACCGCCATTATCGGCGGAACCGGATCCGGCAAATCCACCTTGATCAGCCTGATCCCTCGTTTCTATGACGTCACTTCAGGGCGGATTCTCGTGAATGGAACCGATATCCGGGAGATGCGCCAGGAAGAGCTGCGCCAGCGGATCGGATTCGTTCCGCAGAAGGCGCTCCTGTTCACGGGCAGCATCGCGGACAATATCCGCTACGGCAAGGAGGATGCGACGGACGAGGAGATCCGGCATGCGGCGAAGGTCGCTCAGGCCGCGGACTTCATCGAAGCGATGGAAGGCGCTTATGATGCCGAGATTTCGCAGGGAGGCAGCAATGTGTCCGGCGGACAGAAGCAGCGTCTTTCGATCGCCCGGGCCCTGGTACGGCGGCCGGAAATCTATATCTTCGACGACAGCTTCTCGGCGCTGGACTTCAAGACCGATGCGAGGCTCCGTGCAGCATTAAGGGAGGAGACCGGCGAAGCTACCGTCCTGATCGTCGCTCAGCGAGTCAGCACGGTCATGGATGCCGATCGGATTATTGTGCTGGATGAAGGGCGGATCGCGGGCATGGGCACCCATGAGGAGCTCATGAATACGAGCGAAGTGTACCGCGAGATCGTCACTTCCCAGCTTTCAGAGGAGGAGATCGCATGAGCGAGAAGAAGCGCGGAGGACATCCAAGAGGTCCTGGCGGCGGTCCCTTTGGCGGCCCCCACGGCCCGGGCATGCCTGCGGAGAAAGCCAAGGACTTCAAGGGAACCTTCCGGAGACTGACGACCTATCTGAAGCCGCACACCGGCAAGCTGCTGATCGTTCTGGCTGCGGCGATGCTGAGCACGATCTTTGGCATCGTAAGCCCGAAGATTCTGGGCGATGCGACCACGATCCTGTTTGAAGGCTTCCTGGCGAAAAGGCAAGGCGTGCCGGGAGCGGGCATTGACTTCGCTGCGATCCAGCGCATCCTGCTGTGGCTGGCCGGGCTGTATCTCCTCAGCTCTCTGTTCGCCTACATCCAGCAGTATGTGATGGCTGGCGTAGCACAGAGAACGGTGTACGATTTGCGGAAGGCGGTATACGATAAGCTCGGCCGATTGCCGCTGAAATATTTTGATGCCCGTACCCACGGGGAGACGCTCAGCCGGGTAACCAACGATATGGACAACATTGCCGGCACGCTGCAGCAGAGCTTGACGCAGATGATTACATCGGCCGTCACGCTGCTCGGGGTGATCGTGATGATGCTTACCATCAGTCCGCTGCTGACTCTCGTCGTCATTCTGACGCTGCCGCTGAGCGTGATCGTGACGATGATGGTAGCCAAGCGGTCGCAGAAGCATTTTGTGGCCCAGCAGAAGCATCTGGGGCAGCTGAACGGTCATGTCGAAGAGATGTATACCGGGCACAAGGTGGTGAAGGCATTCGGCCGGGAGCGCCAGTCGGTGGAGCAGTTTGATGAGGTCAACGACAAGCTGTACGAGGCCGGATGGCGCGCGCAGTTCATCTCAGGCACGATCATGCCGCTGATGGGGTTTGTCGGGAACATCGGCTACGTGATCGTGAGCGTTGTCGGCGGGGTGCTCGTTACCCGCCGGGCGATCGAGATCGGGGACATTCAGGCGTTCATCCAATACTCGCGCCAGTTTACGCAGCCGATTACGCAGCTGGCGAATATCGCAAATGTCATTCAATCGACGATTGCTTCGGCAGAGCGTGTATTCGAGGTGCTGGACGAAGAGGAGGAAGTGGCCGAAGCATCCGCACCGGCGGTGCTCCGCCATCCTCGCGGCGACGTGTCCTTCGAGCATGTCAGCTTCGGGTACAAGGAGGATCAGCTGCTTATCGAGGATATGAACGTGGACGTCCGGCAGGGGCAGACCGTTGCCATTGTCGGCCCGACGGGCGCCGGGAAGACAACGCTGATCAATCTGCTGATGCGCTTCTATGAGGTTAACGGCGGCCGCATTACGATCGACGGCAAGGATATTGCCTCCATGAAGCGAAGCGATTTGAGAAGCTTGTTCGGCATGGTGCTTCAGGACACATGGCTCTTTAACGGCACGATCCGGGATAATATCGGATACGGACGCGAAGGCGCGACCGAAGAAGAGATCATACGGGCAGCGGAAGCCGCGCATGCGGATCACTTTATCCGGACGCTGCCGGACGGGTACGACACGGTGCTGAACGAGGAGGCATCCAACATATCGCAAGGACAGAAGCAGCTTCTGACGATTGCGCGGGCCATTCTTGCCAATCCGGCCATTCTGATTCTGGATGAGGCGACAAGCAGCGTCGATACGCGGACGGAGCTGTATATCCAGAAGGCGATGAAGGAGCTGATGAAGAATCGGACCAGCTTCGTTATCGCACACCGGCTGTCGACGATCCGGGATGCGGACCTCATTCTGGTGATGAACAAGGGCAGCATCATCGAGCAGGGGACGCATGACGAGCTTCTTTCGCAAGGCGGCTTTTATGCGGATCTGTACAACAGCCAGTTCAGCGATCAGCCCGAAGCGGGATGATTCGATAAACCGCAGAGTCGGCAAAAAAGCCCGTCACAGCAAGCTGAACAGCATATTTCTTGTTGCATTTTCATAATGTTCTTTTATAATGATGTTTATACTTTTTAAGGGAGCCATGATCATTATTGAATAAGTCTGAACTGAACCGAATTACGCAAGAGCTTCTACGTCGGTCGGGCAGCAGCGTTACCGTACAGCTGGATGGCTATTTCCCGGGGGGCCGGTTAGTCGGCGGAAAATATGCCATAGGCAATCACAGCGTGACCATGTATACGGAGGTCATTCGCCAGCAGTGCCTGCAGTTGTTCGGATCGCTTGAACAGGTGTACGCTTATTATGCCGTCGTCTTCGCGCATGAGCTGGGTCATTCGATGGACGACCAGTTATCCGAGCTGTGCGATCTGCTGGATTCATCGGTTGATGAACAGGAATATATGCGGATCCTGCGGCAAATCGAGGAGAATGCCTGGAATCTTGCGATGCCCTGGATAAGCGATATGGATCCGTCACTGGTGAAGATGATCGTGGATCAATCGCTCGAGGCATACCGGGAAGAACCGGAAACAATTATTGCTTGATTCATGCTGAACCGTCGGCCGATTCATGCCGGACGTCAACGCTGTACCCATACATGAAGGCACCCGCAAGGGGTGCCTTTTTTGCATGCTTTTGAACGAGAAAAACAGAACGCAGCACATGGACAGACAGCCATTTGCTCCACTAATTGCAAATGACGTATTTAACCAAGCGTTGAACCCGCCTTATTCACCTGGTTCCGCGTTATGGGTCAGCTCTCCGGGTCCAGCTGCTTGAGCGGCTCCGTCGCCGGCCCCTCCAGCACCTCGCCGTTATAGCTGTATCTGGAACCGTGACAAGGACAGTCCCAGGAACGCTCGCCTTCGTTCCACTCAACTTCGCAGCCCATATGCGTGCAGGTGGTGTCCACCAAAAACAGCTGGCCCTCTTCATTCTTATACGCGCCGGCGCGCTGTCCGTTATGACGGACGACGGCGCCTTCTCCGTTCCGAAGCTCGGACATGTCCGCATCGGACATATCCATTTTGCCGGACACCAGATCCTTCGCTACGGTCGCGTTTTGAACGATGAAGGTTTTGATGGCCGGATCCGCCTTAAACCGGGACGGGCTGAACAATTCGGCATACCGGTTACCGGTCTCCAGGATGTGATCGCTGATGATGTGGGCCGCCAGCGTGCTTGTCGTCATGCCCCATTTCCGGTATCCCGTTGCTACCAGGATTCGATCCTGGTCCGATGTGATCGGTCCGATGTACGGGACTTTATCCAACGTAATCAAATCCTGCGCGGACCATCGGTAAGGGATGGAGATTGCCCCCAGCAGATTTCCTGCGAACACCTCCAGGTTCTCATAATGCTGATGGGTACAGATGCTCCGGCCTGTCGCATGATTCTCTCCGCCGACGATAACGAGCTCTTCGCCCTCGTACGATGCGGATCGCAGGGAACGGGTCGGATTGTCCACGCTTAAATACATGCCGCCCGGATATGCGGTCTCCGGCTTAACGGCAATGGCATAGGACCGTTCAACGTGAAGCCTGGAGAAATAGAGGCCCTTGCCGTCATGAAAAGGGAAATGAGAGGCGGACACCGCGTAGTTACACGTAATGCGGTGGTTGCCCCGTTTGGTCTGGAGCGACAGCGGACCATCGGTCTCCACCTTTCCTCCGATGGTCGTATTTTCATAAATACGCCCGCCAAGCTCCAGAAACTTCTCGGTCAGATGCTTCACGTAGTGCAAGGGGTGGAATCGGTATTGCCCCGGCATTTTCACGGCCCCGGTTACCTGAATCGGCAATGGAAGGCGATCTGTCCACTCTCCTGGAATGTCCAGCTTCTCGTAAGCCCGGTATTCCTGCTCCAGCTTCTCGAGCGTTTTGCCATCCTGCTCTGTATAGATGTAGGCATCCTCCAGCTTCAGACCGAACTTATCTTCCTCTCCGCCAACGATATCCCTTATAAATTCAATGGCTTCCCGGTTCGCTTCATAATAGAGGCGCGCTTGCTCCTCTCCAAAGTGCTGGATCAGCTCATGGTAAATCTGTCCGTGCTGAGCCGTAACCTTCGCGGTCGTATAACCGGTCGTTCCGTTGAATATTTTCCCTGCCTCAAGAAGCACGACAGCCTTCCCGGCCTTTGCCAGCAAATAGGCGGTCGTTATGCCCGTTATGCCTGCGCCGACTACCGCGACGTCCGTTTCAATATCCTCCGCGAGCCGCGGAAAGGAAGGGAGCTCCGTCGTTGCTCTCCACAGCGACTCGGGATACCGGGGCAATTGATGATACGATGTGCCCGATGGGTTCATCTTGATTCCTCCTTTAGTCTCTCTATAAATTCAGATGCTGTTTCTCCAATACGCCTGTCCCCATTATTACCACATTCGACCAATTAGAAACGAGGAGAGCGGGTTGAATAAAGGGCGCTCTCCCGAAGCTTGGATTAGTGCCGCAAACTTTTCTGGTTGATTGTTAATAATTTGGGACATTTGTACAGAAAATAGAAGGACATGAACGGTTTGCTTGTCAATGATAAAGGAGGGATCGATCATGGCCACCGACCAAAAGCTGCACGCCGAAGAAGCAAGGAAATGCCTGCAGGAGCAGTTGAAGAATATCGGGGACGTTGAGCAGCGGGAGCTGAAGAATGAAGAAGGGCATGCGCATCTCATCTACCTTAAGAGTATGTGCGACCCTATTCTGGTTAATGAAAATTTGATCAACCGATTCTATGAGCTGGACTCCATGGAGCTGTTCGAGCGATTTATCCGGTCGTTCCCGTCAAGCCTGGAGCCTAAGGATAAGCAGGAGCTGCTCCGCAATATGCTTAGAGGCTGCGTTGCGATCTTCATCCGCGACCGGGTGCTGCTGCTTGATGCCGTGCTGGTCAACGCGGGGGCCATCCAACCGGCAAGCACGGAGAATGTGATGCAGGGGCCGGACGATTCCTTTACGGAAAATATCGAGGTCAACTTGAACATGATCCGTCATCGGTATCAGACAACAGACCTGAAGACGGAGTTCATGACGGTCGGCCGGATCTCCCAGACCCGGCTCATCATTATGTATGACGAGACGAAAGTAGATCACTCGGTGCTAGAGGAGCTGAAGAAGCGTCTGTCCGAGCTCAAGACGGATATCATTCAGTCTGCTTCCGAGATCGAGCGGCATACGATGCATCCGAAATTACGGCTGTTTCCGACGCTGATGCTGACCGAGCGTCCGGACCGGGCCGTGCTGAACATTTCGCAGGGGAAGGTATGCGTGCTTATGGATTCGACCGGGTATGTCTTAGTGCTCCCGGCCATCTTTAATGATTTCTTCACGGCGATGGATGACAAGATCCAGCTGCCGCCCATCGGCTGGTTCCTGAAGGCCATCCGGTATATTGCCCTGTTCATTACGGTCATGATGCCAAGTCTGTACGTGGCCTTCACGTCCTATAATCCGGAAATTTTGAAGATGCAAATTACGCTGTTGATTGCCGGGAGCCGGGCTACGGTACCCTATCCCTCTTCCTTCGAGGTCATCTTCATGCTGCTGGCGATGGAGTTTCTCGTCGAGGCGAGCGTCCGCCTTCCGAAAGCGGTCAGCCAGTCGGCCACGACGGTAGGCGGTCTCATCCTGGGGACGGCCGCAACGGAAGCCGGCCTGGTCAGCAACGTCATGATTATTCTCGTTGCGGCGGTGGCTATTACGAATTTCGTCATCCCGATCACGATGATGAGCATGGGAATCCGCGTCACGAAATACGTGTTCATTGTCCTATCCACCTTCTTCGGCCTGGTCGGGATCGTCCTTGGCATCGTCTCCCTGATCATGTACCTGACGAGTCTGCGCTCGTTCGGTAAGCCTTATTTGAAGATGTTCGCGATCGAGTGGAGAAGGAAGGGAGATCAGCAGAGTGGTTAGGAACAAATACTTTTACTATCTCTTTCTGCTCAACGCTTCGATCAACCTGATCAACTATGTGCCCCGCATCCTGATCCAGGACCGGTTCGGCGGAGTGTTGATGTCGATGTTAATCGCCGTACCGGTCGGTTCACTTCTAATGTATGTCTTCTCCAAGCTGCTTCAAAGATTTCCGGGAGAAGGCCTGCCGGAAATCTTCCATTCGGTCTTTCCGGTTTGGATTTCGGGATTTTTGTTAATCTTGTACGGACTGGCATGGTACTTCTCCAGCGTCATCACGCTGATCAGCTTCATGGATATCACGTCACGCTATATCAGTCCGGACGTATCGCCTTATATCGTTCTGACCGGATTTCTCGTCGTTGTCGGTCTAAGCGCAAGGCTGGATTCGGAATCGCTGCTCTATGCGCTGGAAATGGTGCTGTACATAGCGATGCCGCTGATTGCCTATATGGCCTGGCGGGTCTTCAGCAATCCTTATTTCAGCTGGGATTCCGTAAGGCAAATTATTACCTATGCCTGGAATATGCCGAATTACCGCACCATAGCCGCAGCGACCTATATCTATACCGGTTACATTAATATGGTGGTCTTCAACCGGATCTTCCGCCGATTCAAAATGAAGCACATGTTCTCGATTATCCTGGTAAGCATCGTGTCCCTGTTCATATCGCTCTTTGCGCCGCTCGGGATTCTGGGAGCCAACGGGGCAGGCGAGCATGTGTATCCCGCTTTTTCGACGGTGGATGCGATGCGAATCCGGTACTTTATCATTGAGCGGATGATCTACGTGTTCTTTGTTGTCTATATGATGCTGTCCCTGATGAACTCGATCATCCACTGGCATGTAGGGAAAGAACTGGTTCTGGGAGGGTTCAAGCTGGAAGGCGAGAAGCCCTCGCTGCTGCCTAAGAAACGGAAGGCGGAGTGGTGGGTTTTGGCCCTTTTCGCGGTCATTATTTTCGTGCTGGCCACGGTCATCAACCAGTATACGCTGAATGATATGGCGATTGTGTTCCTGGACGTCCGGTTTGCGGGTGAAATCCTGCTTGTCATCCTGTTGATCTATGCCGCAATGAGAAGAGGAAGGAGGAGGAGGGCGTGAGATCCCTGAAAAGGTGGTTTACGCTGCTTATCTGCGGTTCGATTATGATGCTCGGCGGGTGCGAATTTCGGGATATCGATCTTCGGCTCTTCGTCGTGGCGATCGGCATCGACGTCTCGGAGACGAATCCGGACATGAACCGGTTCAGCTTCAAGATTGCGATCCCTACAGGTGATCCGAAATCGGGGGACGTCAAAACCGTGCTGATTACGCAGGAATCCACCAGCATCGCGGAGGCGATCCGGGAGGCGAAGTCCAAGGTGGATAAGGAGCTGGACTTCGGTCATTGCAAAGGGGTCTTGTACGGGGAGGCGTATGCCCGGCAGGATATCGGCAAAATCCAGGACTGGACCGTCCGAAGGCGGGATATGCAGCTTCTGATGTATCCGGCCGTTGCCATTCCGACGGCTGAGGAGGTCTTGAAGGTACAGCCCGCTACGGAGCGGATTGCCGGAAACGCGATTTTCCTGGCGCTCAGCGAGGATGGAACGCAGTCTCCCTTTATTGCCAAAACGTATTCCTTTGATTTAAGCAGGCGGATGACAGAGTTCGGGGAGGACCCCGTCATGCCGGTCATTGAAGCGACCGGGAAGGAGATTTTGAACATTGACAAGGTTGCCTTAATGGACAAGAGCCGGGTGAAGACGATCCTGACGCGGGATGAGACGAGGCTGTATAATTTGCTGGACCAACGGCACTTAAGCACCAACTTTGGAATTAAAATCGAAGGGGAATTGTTTGAGGTGAACACGGACCGGACCCGGGCCCGCTACAAAATCAACGAATCCCAAGAGGGTGCCGAGACCATCGATTACAAGGTCAACATCACAGCCATCCTGGAGGAGAAGGAGGATAAGGCACCGATGACCCCTGCAGGACTCCGCAAAATTGAGAAGGAATTCAACAAGGACCTGAAGGAGTCGATTACCAAGCTGCTGGAGAAGATCCAGAAGACGGGGCTGGACCCCTTGGGCTTCGGGCTGCGATACGGAGGTACCCACTGGAACAACGATACCGAAATGGAGAAGTGGGCTGAAATTTACCCGCGGGCCAAATTCAACGTTCATGTCAGAATGACAATCAAGTCCACCGGCTACAAACGGTAAGCAGGGATTCTCTCCCTCTGGCGTACCGGAAAATGGTACAATACGGTTGTAGGCATCAATCTCTGTAGAAGAGGAGGCTTGAATATGGAATTTCGAAGATTGGGCGGAAGCGGACTGAAGGTAAGCGAAATCAGTCTTGGAAGCTGGCTCACGTACGGAGGGTATGTAGAGCGGGATAATGCGGTGAAGTCGATTCAGACCGCTTACGGACTCGGCGTGAACTTTTTTGATACGGCAAATGTGTACGCGCAAGGAGCGGCCGAAGTCGTCGTAGGCGAGACGCTGCGGGCATTCCCGCGCGAATCCTATGTGCTGGCAACGAAGGTATTCGGCAAAATGGGCGACGGGCCCAATGATCAGGGGTTATCCCGCAAGCACATTATGGAGCAGTGCCATGCAAGCCTGAAGCGGCTTGGCACCGATTACGTTGATATTTATTACTGCCACCGTTTTCACGAGGAGACGCCGCTTGAAGAAACACTGCGGGCGCTCGATGATCTCGTTCGGCAAGGGAAGGTGCTTTATGTCGGGGTCAGCATGTGGACGGCCGCCCAGATGGAAGCCGCTCTGGCGATCGCCGACCGTTACCTGCTGGACCGGATTGTGGTGAACCAGCCGCTGTACAACATGTTCGAGCGCAAGATCGAGGGAGAGATCATTCCGCTCGGCGAGAAGAAAGGCATCGGCCAGGTCGTTTATTCCCCGTTGGCTCAAGGGGTACTTACGGGGAAGTACAACACTAAGCAGGATGTGCCTGAGGAGAGCCGGGCTTCCAAGCTGGGAGCGGATCGCCTCAAAATCAGCGAAGACCGTATCCGGAAGGTGCAGTCGCTTGGACGTATTGCGGACGAGCTCGGCATCACCGTCGGTCAGCTGGCTCTCGCGTGGATTTTGCGCCAGGACAACGTATCCAGCGCGCTCGTCGGCGCAAGCCGTCCCGAGCAGGTGGAGGAGAACGTCAAGGCATCCGGCATCAAGCTGACGCCGGATACGCTGTCGGCGATCGAGGATATCCTGAATAACGCTTAACCCAGCATATAGTCATGGATTTCGGGGGCGGAACACACGCGGTTCCGCCCGTTGTTTTTGGCCCGGTACAGCTCTTGATCTGCCTGCTCCATCAGCTGGCGGGCTTCCCTGGAGCGAATCGTGTCCGGATGGACCGCAACGCCGACCGATATCGTGATATGCAGCTTCGTTCCATCATCGAGCGTGAAGGCGTGGCGCTCCACCGCGGCCCGGATCCGTTCGGCCAGGGCCGTCGTCTCGGTGATGGTGGCTTCCGGGACGAGAACCGAGAACTCCTCCCCGCCGTTGCGGGATACCTCGTCGAACGAGCGGGAGTTATCCTTCAGCACCTTGCTCAGCTGCTGCAAAACGGCATCTCCGGCCGCATGGCCGTAGGTGTCGTTTATTTTTTTGAAGTGATCGATATCGATCATGAGCACCCCCAGGCGTTCGCTGAAATGCTGGGCTTCCAGAAAGCGCTCGGAGAGCAGCTGCTCGAATTGGCGAAGATTGTTCAGGCTGGTCAAATAATCGGTCTCGGCGTATTTTTTCAATTGAAGAAACAGCTTATTGGATGTATGTATGTACTCGGTCAGCATGTAGATAACCAGCGTGGCCAGCAAGGAGATAATCAGGTGCTGGGTGAAGACGCTGAACACTTTATCGCGATCGGGAATGTTCGACGAGATGACGAAGAACAGCACGAGCATGCTCGCGATGGACATAGTCATCATTTTGGTCAAGCGGTCCCATCGGGCTAAGGAGATGAGCCCGCAGACCATACCGATCACCAGCATGCCTGCGCCCGCTGCAGCGGAGTAACCGGTCATGCCAAAGAGCAGCACTCGCCCGACGGCCATTAACAATCCGGCAACCAGGGACGGAAGCCATCCGAGATAGCTGGCGATCACGATGATGGCCAGATGTCGCAAATCGGCGAAAAATCTCGGATCGATGGGGAATGAGTAATACATCAGGATGATCCCGTAGATGCCAAAGAGCACCCCGCCGCAGAGCTTAACGGAGCGGGAAGGCGAATCGAAACCCGTTACGTATTGCCTGGACAGCAGGCCCGATACATATAGAAAAGTTACGAGAATGCAGAAGTTGGTAAACAGGATGTTGATCATGTCAGGGAGTCATTCCTTTCACGTAACCCTGAACAAAGGCGCCCAGGGCGATAAGGACAGTCATCCCTATTTTATCGGAAAATAGATTATTATGTCGAACAAAATCCAAATTTTGTGACGTTCAGCTCCCGTTTAGAGGAAGGCGCACTTCGAATAGGGTCTGATCCGAATTGCTGGTCACCTCGATGCTCCCCTCGTGGGCTTCCACGATCGATTTCACGATGGCGAGCCCCAGGCCGGAGCCTCCGGTCTGGTCCGTACGGGATTCATCCGCCCGGTAAAACCGTTCAAACAGGTGGGGGAGGGCATGCTGCGGAATAGGCGGGCCGTAATTGATCACCTGAACGATGGCGCTCCTTCCGTCCCTGAACGCTTTCAAGTCGATCCTCCCGGCATCTTTGCCGTGGCGCACCGCATTCGACAGCAGGTTCTCGAAGATTCGCATCAGCTTGTCGCCGTCGGCGGACAGGCTGATTTTCTCCTCGGTAGGCATGAACTGTACTTGCACGCCTTCTTTCGAGGTCTGCCCGGTTAGCGAAAAGTCGACGGCCAGCTGACCCAGCAGTTCCACCAGATTAATATCGGTACGATTTAATGGCGAATAGCCGATCCGTGTGTATTCAAACAGGTCGTTGACCAGCCTGCCGAGCCGCAAAGACTTGCTATAGGCGATATCGGTATAGTAGCGGAGCTCGACCTCGTCCTTGTAGCGGTCTTCGTTGACTAACCGCAAATAGCCGATGATCGAGGTCAGCGGCGTGCGGAGGTCATGGGACACATTGCTGATCAGCTCGTTCTTGGACTGGACAGCCATCCGTTCTTCCTCCAAGGAGAGCTTGAGCTGCTTGGCCATCTGGTTGATCTGGAGGGCCATCTGGCCAAGCTCGTCCCCGGAGCTTACCTTGATCTCCTGATCAAGCTCCCCGCGCGCCAGCCGCTCCGTGCCCTGCATCAATTGATTGATCTGCCGAATGGTGCTTTGGCTCATCAGCAGCACGACAACAATAAAGATGACGATTCCAATGATCGTGGCAGCGACGGGAAAGCCGAACATGTTCTCCAGCCGGCGGCTGATGTTGAACAGTGTGGTTACCCAGGGCTCCCTCCAGTATTCCCGTCCGATCACCTGCATGATTTTTTGAAAGCCGAACAGGATGGACAGCGTCAAAGCCCCGCTCACAAAGAACAGGGTGATGATTTTCCACTGAAGCTTATGCATGGATTTTGTACCCTACGCCCCATACGGTCTGGATGAGCTTGTAGCCGAGCTCTTTCTCCAGCTTGTCCCGCAGGTTGCTGATATGGACCATGACGGTATTGTTGGAGACATAATACTTCTCCTTCCACACCTGCTGGAAAATATCTTCGGCGCTGAAGATTCTTCCCGGCTGACGGGCGAGCAGGTACAGAATGTCGAACTCCCTTGCGGTCAGGGTGACCGGCCGGCCGTTCGCTTTGACCTCATGGGTCGTGCGGTTGATATCCAGGCCGTCGATTTGCAGGCGGTCGGCGTCCGGCTGGGCCAGCCCCGTGTTGTACTGGGTGGAGCGACGGATCAAGCTTTTCACGCGTGTGGTCAGCTCCAGCGGATTGAAGGGCTTGATCATATAATCGTCAGCCCCGGTCATCAGGCCCAATATTTTGTCCATATCCTCACTCTTGGCGCTCAGCATCAGAATCGGGATGGACGAGGTCTCCCTGATTTTGCGGCAGGTCTCGATCCCGTTCAATCTAGGCATCATGACATCCAGGATGACGAGATCCACCGATCCCTGATGCAGCTTGAGCTCAAGCAGCGCTTCTTCCCCGTCATGCGCTTGAATGACCCGGTATCCTTCATTCTCCAGGTAGATCGAGATCAATCCCGATATTTCCTTGTCATCGTCAACGATTAATACTCTTCTCACGTTTGAATCCTCCAGTAAATCTACATTAGATACGGCTTTGCGGGACGGCTTTTCACGGCGAATATCCGATTCATCAGTCTCATATGTGGATCTCTAAGATAACGATTGCATTCTCCGACTCGTCCCGGGATGTTCCCATCCGGCCCGATAGGGTCGCTGCCTCTAAGGCAGGTATCGGGTGGGGCGTTGTATCTTCTAGCAACAGTTTACCCTAAATATGAATGGAAAAAAGGCCTAATATTGCGTTTTGCCGTCTGAATCCGTAATCCATCAGCTTTTGGGTCTCCGTAAATCTTTGCTCGGCATGGCCGGTCCCAAGAACGACGGAGATAAGCCGGACTCCGTTCCGGGCCGCGGTTCCGGTAAAGCAATAGCCGGCGGAGCGGGTATACCCTGTCTTAAAGCCGTCGCTTCCGTTATAGGCAAACGGCTCGCCGGGGAGCATGAGATTGGTCGTGTGCAGCGAGACTCCCTTCTGGGGAATCGAAAGGTCGCGTTTACTCGCCACTTCGACGACGTCGGGATAGTTCTGAAGCAGCCACCTGGCGAGCATGCCCGCATCCCTTGCCGTCATGACCGTCTCGCCTGCGGAGGCCGCTTCGGGAAAGCCCCTCAAATCTTTGGCGGGAAGACCGGATGCATTGGCAAATACGGTCCGGCCGGACAGGCCGATCTCCTTCGCGCGGCGGTTCATGTTATCGACGAATTCGCGCTCGCTTCCGGCTAGATGCTCGGAGATGGCGATGGCCGCATCATTGGCCGAGTGAATAATCAGCGCTTCGAACATTTCTCTAAGCGTGTAGGTCTCCCCGGCCTTCATGCCGATTTGGGAGCCGGGAGCTTTTTCGGCATAACGGCTGACGGGTACCGTCTCGTTCCAATCATGCCGTCCTGAAGAGACGGCGTCCATGACCATAAGCTCGGTCATCATCTTGGCCATGCTTGCAGGAGGGAGCGGCAGATCGGCCCGCTGCGCGTACAGCACTCTTCCGGTTTCGGCATGGATGAGAATAGCCGAACGAGCTTCGATCGCGGGAGGAATGAAGACCTTCACGATGTAAAAGAAGAGCAGGCTGACGCAAAGGCCAAGGAACCACAGAGCCCACCCGGCTTGTCCCTTGCGTCTTCCGGCCGGCTTCGACCGACGCGGGGAACGATACGGCAAAGGGCTGTCGGTGCGCTGCCTTGAAGAAGAGAAACGTGGTTTGGATACCGTTGCCATGACGGATGGATCGTCTCCTTTTTAGCGGGAATATGTAACCGAAACAAATGATATTAATCAGTCTAGCCGCGCGAGCTAAAGGAATTGTAAATGGAATCTTAAGAAAACATAAAGATTACCAGCAATTGAGTATCCCTGTAAGGTTGACCTTGACCGGAATAAGATTTATACTTGATCTAAAAATAAATTAAAAGGGTGAATACCTTGAAATCATTAAATCTAACCACACAGCGCCAAGCGGTATATGATGTGCTGCGGGAGTCGCATGACCATCCGACGGCCGCGGAGATCATGAACCGCCTGGTGGAGAAAGGATATAACCTTGCGTACGGGACCGTCTATAACTCCTTGCGCTATTTGACGGATAAGCAGCTGATCCGGGAGCTGAAGCTTGGCGAAAGCGCAAGCCGGTACGATGCCCGGACGGATGAGCATCAGCATATCATTTGTGAAGTGTGCGGCAAAGTCGACGAGGTCATGACGGAGGTGCCTAAGGATTGGGCGGACACCGTAGCGGGCGAAACCAGCTACGTGATCCATCATGCTCACGTTGTATTCGGGGGGGTGTGTCCAGAATGTCAAACCAAACGGAAGAAATAATGGAGATGGCGACCGTATATTCGTTTCCGGACTGGAAGACGACGAGCTTGTACCAGCATCCGGGAGCGGGAATGCCGATCGGCGATGCTTGTCCTACGACGATGCGGGCGGCGCTGTTAAGCCGTTCGCCTGGTCGGGTTCATGAAATGTTCATGACGCTGACGGAGAACTGCTTCGAGGTGATGATGTTCCGGAAGTGGGAGCCGCGCCTGCAGACGGCTCTGAACACCGGATTGATCATTGCCGACATGACCGGCTGCAGAGACATGGCTGCCTTCAGCAAAGAACGAGAGCTGCTGCTGCCGGAGCATCCCTCGATCCCGGTGCTATACCTTGTTGGCGAGGAGCTCATGAGCAATGCCGGTACTAGTCTGATGAACGAGGAGCTCATGGTTTGGCCGGCTCGCTCGAAGGATACGATGATGTACCAAGTGCAGCGGACGATCCGCCTGTTCGCCCCCGTCCCGGCTCCTTCCGCCGATGAGGAAGCTAAAGGTCTCGTATATAAGGATCTGACCATTGATCGGGATAAAATGACGGTTCACCGCGGGCAAGCTCCGATTCATCTCACCAAGACGGAATACATGCTGCTTCTGCTGCTAATGGACAGCAAGGGAGCCGTCTGCACCCGAGAGGAGTTAATGAGCAAGATCTGGGATACGGATTTTATGGGCGGCAGCAATGTAGTGGACGTCCATATCAAGAGCTTGCGCAAGAAGCTGAGCGACAATGCAGGAGCACCGCGCTATATCGCGACGGTTCGTGGAGTAGGTTACCGCCTGGCGGACTAACCTCCTCCTTTTTTTTCTGTTCACGGGCCGTTCATAAGAACTTCATCGAACGAACATAAAAGCTCATTGGTCAATCATGTAACGCTCATCGAAGGCTCATGCGACACTCATGACCGGACAAATTCCGGGATGATACAATCATTTCATAGATTTAGATTCAGTCTAAAATCAATTATCGAAATGATGGAGGTTTTCCGCATGGATAGATTGACAACGAACCAAGGAGCTCCTGTAGGAGACAATCAGAATTCGAAGACGGCCGGCCGCCGCGGTCCTACGCTGCTGGAGGATTATCATCTGATTGAAAAGATCGCGCACTTTGACCGTGAACGGATACCGGAGCGCGTCGTTCACGCCCGTGGAGCAGGGGCGCATGGCATCTTCGTCGTGGAGAATGACATGAAGCCGTATACCAAAGCGGCCTTCCTGCAGGAGATCGGACAGGAGACGCCGGTCTTCGTTCGATTCTCCACCGTCATTCATGGAACGGGTTCCCCGGAAACGGCACGGGACCCGCGCGGCTTCGCCGTGAAGTTCTACACGGAGGAAGGCAACTACGATATCGTTGGTAATCATATCCCCGTCTTCTTTATTCGGGATGCCATCAAATTCCCTGATATGGTTCACTCCCTGAAGCCGGCTCCGGACAGCAACATCCAAGAGCCCGGACGGTACTGGGATTTCATGACGCTGTCCCCGGAATCGACGCATATGATGACCTGGGTGTTCTCCGATCATGGAACGCCGGCCAACTACCGCGAGCTGGACGGATTCAGCGTGCATGCATTTAAATGGGTCAACAGCGAAGGCAAAGTCACTTATGTGAAATATAAATGGGAATCGCAGCAAGGGGTACGCACCCTGGATGCCGATGAGCTGGTTGAAGTGCAGGGCAAGGATTTCAACCATGCAACGCGGGATCTGCGCGAGCATATCGAGCAAGGCGACTTTCCGAAGTGGCGTCTGATGGTGCAGTTGATGTCTCCGGAAGAGATGGACGATTTGCCCTTCGATCCCCTCGATGCAACGAAGGTATGGCCGGAGGACCGCTTTCCGTTCATTACGGTAGGCACCATGACCTTGAACCGCAACCCGCAAAATTTCTTCGCGGAAGTTGAGCAGGCCGCTTTCTCGCCAAGCGCGCTGGTTCCCGGCATTGAGCCTTCGGAGGATAAGCTCCTTCAAGGACGCCTGTTCTCCTATCCGGATACGCAGCGTCACCGGCTTGGTCCCAACTACCTCCAAATTCCGATCAATTGTCCATATGCACCGGTCCGCAACCACCAGCGCGACGGTCTGATGAACGTCAAGCAGGATCCGTCTCCGGTCAACTATGAGCCGAACAGCTATACGACCGGACCGGTTGAGGATCGATCCGTTCAGGAGAGCGAAGCGCCGCTTAGCGGTCATGTCGTTCGCCAGCGTATCGAGAAGACGGACGACTTCACCCAAGCCGGAGAGCTGTATCGCTCCTTTACCCAGCAGCAGAAGGACAACCTGCTCCGCAACCTGATTGCGGATTTGAGCCAGGTGAAGCAGGATATCCAGCTGCGTGCCGTATGCAACTTCTACCGTGCAGACGCCGAATATGGAGCCAGACTGGCTGAGGGACTCGGCGTTGATCTGAGCGGCTTCATTCCGGCCGGGAACAAGCCGGAGATGGTATAAGCGGCGTTATTAACGAAGGAAGGCAAGACGGAATAACTTCTTGGTCGATTGTCCGTAAAAGAGCCAGAGCCTAACGGCCTGCTTCTTCCGCTGTGCAGGCCGTGAAGCCATCACATATAGAGAGGTGTCCAGAAGATCCTGAGATCTTTTGGGGCACCTCTTTTTTAGTCATCTTTTTTATAGGGATACCTGTCTCGTGTCGTTTCGGAGCTTGCCGTGGGCTTCCTCCTGTCTTGGGTGGTGGGGAGATGCTTTATCCATGAATCGTATTCCGCCTAGCTGTTATCTCGATTTCCTGGAGTCATCCATTCGTCGCTTCGCTTGTCCGTAACCCGCTCTTCACGGAAGGACACTGGTCCAACACTGGTCCTCCCGGCGCAATTGTAAACAATTACCACATGAGGGATATAACGATTCCTTTACCTGATGCCGATAAGTTGAAGGGAAGATTTTAGTGACGAGGGAGTGTCCTCCCTGCGGATTGAAAGGATAGGAACCAATATGAAGACAAAGAAAACCAACCGGCTTCGGCGAAACATGATCATCACGTTTCTTGCGGTGCTGCTCGTTCCAAGCTTTGCGATTGGTTATATTACGTATCGCGACGCCAGCAATACTGTAGAGGAGGAAATTTTACGGAGTGCATCGCGGAGCGTGGAGACGGCCAATGATGTCATCAACCAGACGATCGAAAATAAAATTCATGACTTAAGCTATTTCAGCGGCAAGATCAAAGGGGCAGCGGTCGATCAGGAGCTGGCATCCGGCAGCGAAACGGGACTCGCGGCCGTGCTGCGGCAATATCTGGGGCTGCACCCCGAAACGGTCGATATTTTTGCCGGGACAGCCCGGGGCGGCATTCTGAAAGCCTCTACGGACAAGCTTCCTGAAGGGTATGACCCGAGACAGACCGAGTGGTATAAGCTGGCCGTCAACGCCAAGGGTGAACCGATCATTACGACGCCGTATGCGTCACAGGCCGGATCGATGATCGTTGTGACGATTGCGCAGATGCTCCCGGACGGATCCGGCGTGGTCGGCATTGATCTGAACTTAACCCAGATCCGCGATCTGGTTGAGGTCAAGGTTGGACGCGAAGGCTATACCATGGTGCTGGATCAGAAGCAGCACTATTTATTCCACCCGGAATACGCGGCCGGGACGGATGCATTGGCACAAGAGGCTTGGATCTCCCGCCTGTATGAGGGGACGGAAGGACAATTCCATTACGAGCATAACGGCGAGGATAAACAACTGAATTACATTACCAACGAACGGACCGGATGGAAGATTGCCGGAACGATGTATTTCTCGGAGGTGGAAGATTCCGTTCGCGGCATCCGGAATACGATGGTATTGGTGATGGCGTTGTCGCTTCTTGGCGCGTTTGCGCTGGCCATATGGAATATCCGCTCGGTGCTGAAGCCGATCCGCAAGCTGAGCAAGGCGACCGAAGTGATCAGCGACGGAGATTTGACTTATCGAATGAGCGGATTCAAGCGGGACGAAATCGGAGAATTGGCCGATCATTTCCAGGCTATGGTGGATAATCTGCGCGAAATGGTGCATGGCGTTATGGGGATGTCGGAGAATGTATCCGCCTCGTCGGAGGAGCTGTCGGCTAACGCGATGCAAAACACAGCGGCCGTCCAGCATGTGACCTCCTCGATTCAGGAGGTGGCGGCAGGCAGCGAGAGCCAGCTCTTCGCCGTCGAGGAAATCGTAAAGCGGATGAATCAAGTAACCCAGCATGCCGATTCCATTGCCGCTCTCCTTGAGGTTATGAGAGGGGCCATGAATCAGACGGAAGAGCTGGCCCAGGAAGGGAATACGGCCGTGATCACGGCTGCGGCTACGATGCAGGACATCAACCATTCGATGGAGGAGCTCGGCGGCGTCATCAGCCAGCTGTCCGAGCGGTCGGAGCAAATTCGCGGCATCGTCGGGACGATTGGCGAGATTGCCAAACAGACCAGCCTGCTGGCCCTTAATGCCTCCATTGAAGCATCGAGGGCGGGAGAACACGGCAGAGGATTTGCCGTCGTGGCCGCGGAAATTCGCAGCCTGGCGCATCGCTCGGAGGCATCGGCGCAGCATATTGCCGAGCTCATCGCCGCCATCCTGCAAGAGGTGGAACGGACGAATGCAGTAATGGCATCGGCCCAGGAGAACGTTTCCGAAGGCGTCGGCGCGGCTGACCTGACCGGACGCTCCTTCTCCCGTATTAAGAAGGCGGTCCACAAGGTGACCGGTCAGGTCAGCGAAACCGCCGAAACGGCTCGTCAGCTGGCGGACGACGCGAACGAAACGAGAACCGCTATCGATGCCATCCGGGATATTTCGGAGCAGACGTCCGGCCGGACGCAATCCATATCTGCCGCTTCCGAGGAGCAGCTTGCCTCGATGGAAGAGGTGAGCGCGTCGGCGACGGATTTGAGCCGGCAGGCGGAGGAGCTTCAAGAGCTGGTTCGGCGTTTCAAGGTTTAGCAGCTTAATAGGAGCGGGCTGAATTGCAGCACTTCGAGATGAACATTCAAGCAGCGAAGGAGATGAATTCCCTTTGCTGCTTTTTTTATGAGGACTGCGGCTCAAGTTTAAGACCAAAGTGACTTTCACTCTCGGGAGCGGGCCATTATACTGGAGTCAAATGGCAGAACCTGCACACTCTAGGAGAGCGAGGCAAAAAATAATGGCACAGCATATGAAAGATCGGGTTGTGGCCCTGGCCGGCCCCCGCAAAGCGGCGGAAATGGCTAAGCTGGTGGAGAACATGGGGGGAACCCCGCTGATTCGTCCGGCACAGGGGACGGTTTTTTTGGATGATGAGGTACTGCGTGAGTCGATTGAGAATTGGCTTAAAGAGCCCGCTCCGCCGTGGGCCATTTTTACGACGGGCATCGGCCTTGAAGCCATCTATGATATGGCGGAGCAGATGGGCGTTTTGGACCGGTTGAATGCAACGCTTACGCAAACAACCATTGCGGCAAGAGGCTACAAAACAGTGAACGCGTTGAAAAAAAGAGGGCTTACACCTATCGTGAGGGATGATGACGGCAGCACCTCCGGACTCATTCGGGCGCTGGAGCCGTTTGATCTGGCAGATAAGCGTATCGTTCTCCAGCTGCATGGCGAATCTGCCCCTAAGCTCGTGGAATGGCTGGAGAGCCGGGGCGCTCAGGTGGAGACGATCTTGCCGTATAAGCATATTCCGCCGCGGGAGGAAGACATCTCGCTGCTCGTTGACGAAATTATTCAGGGCAAGGTGGATGCCGTCGCGTTCACCAGTGCGCCGCAATTCCGGTTCCTGGCCGATTTCGCAAGAGATCACGGCAAGCTCGAGGCGGTGCTGGAGGCATTCCGGGGACCGGTGATCGCCGTTGCCGTCGGCAAGGTTACGGCACAGGGGCTGCGCGAGGAAGGAATCGCGCGCCTGCTAGTCCCCGAGGATGAGCGCATGGGCAGCATGATGGTCGAGCTCGGTCGATTTTTTGCCCAATCGGCGAATTAATGGCATGATAGGGGAGGGAGACGGGCGTGTCTTCCGGATTGAGCGTAAGGCTTGTGCATGTAATGGACCATCATGTGTAATATTGTAAGTAGTAAATAGGAGGATGCCCCATGGATAAAAGAAAAGCACTGCTGCTAGGCAGCTACACCCACCCCAAGTTTCACCCGCTCCAAGGGATCGATAAACAAGTGACACATCTTTTAAACGATATGTTCACGGTGCAGTGCACCGAAAATCATAAAATGCTCCATGAGAGCAATCTGTACCCTTATGAGCTGTGCATAGCCTACAGCGACTTGTGGGATGAGCGCGTATCTCCCCGGCAGACGGCGGGCCTGCTGTCTTACGTCAGCGGCGGCGGCGGCCTGCTTGTCATTCATAACGGGATCACGCTGGCTAACCGGTATGAGCTGGCTCAGCTCATCGGAGCGCGGTTTGACGGCCATCCGCCGATGGATAAGCTGTACTTCGTTCCCGCCGAGACCGGTCATGATATCACGGAAGGCGTGGAGCCGTTTGTATTGGATGAGGAGCCTTACCGCTTCACCTTTAGCCCGTTTACGGAAAAAACGGTGCTGCTGCACTACGAGTATGAAGGTCAGCAGTGGCCGGCAGCCTGGTGCCATACGTACGGCATCGGCCGTGTGGTCTTTATCATGCCGGGCCACCATGAGCCTAGCTTCCTTCAGCCGCAGCTTCGGAGGCTTATCACGCAGGCTGCCAAATGGGCGGCGCGCGTTCCGGGCTAGAACATACGGAGCATGCCTGTAGGAGGGATTGGATGAACAACGGGAAAATTTTAATCGTCGAGGATGAAGCTAAAATATCCCGTCTGCTGGAAATTGAGCTGGAGAGCGAGGGCTACGAGGTTGCCAAAGCGGATAACGGGCTTGATGCGCTGAGCGTATACCGAAGCGGGTCCTTCGATCTGATTCTGTTAGACGTCATGCTGCCGGGCATGAGCGGCATCGAGCTGCTGCGGCGCATCCGGAGCCAGGATACGCATACGGCGGTGCTGCTGCTCACCGCCAAGAGCTCGGTCGAGGATAAGGTGTCGGGTCTTGATCTGGGAGCTAATGATTATATCACGAAGCCGTTTCAGATCGAGGAGCTCCTCGCCAGAATTCGGGCCGCGCTCCGCCTTCAGGGGAGTCGCCAGAACGGTAATGACCCGGGGGAAGAATGGCTTTCGGCGGGAGATCTTAAGCTCCATGAAGGAACGCGCGAGGTGGTCAGGGCCGGAACGAAGATTGAGCTGACGCCCCGTGAATTCGACCTGCTCGTTTACCTGCTCAAAAATCAACGGCAGGTGCTGAACCGTGAGCAAATTCTGGCGGCGGTATGGGGATACGATTATTACGGCGATACGAATGTCGTCGATGTGTACATACGTTATGTGCGGAAGAAAATCGATCTTGACGGCCTGCCCGATCTGATTCATACCGTCCGCGGCGTCGGATATGTGCTGAAGGACAGCCCATGAAGCTGAGCAGCCGAATTCATCTGTATTCATCGGTACTTATGGCGGTCATTCTGATTGTCATGAATATTTTGGTTTACTTTGTATTCAGCCGGATGACGGTGGATAGCCAGCTTAAGCAGACGAAGGCCGAAGCCGTGCAGATTGCTGGAAATATGGTGGAGGCCGCGAAATCCGTCCCGCTCGCCGACTTGCAGCGCAGCTATGTTCCGGCTGGCGCAGGGATCAAGGTGGTCATGCCCGATAACAGCAGCCCCGAGCGGTTGACGACGGCGCCAGGCGTGGAGCTGGACGGCCTTGATGAGCCGTATGATACAAGGGAGCAGGTGCGGCTGATCACGATCCAAGGGGAAACGTACGCATTCGCCTCGATCCCGGTCATTTGGCCGGACGGCTCGGTCAACAATATTCAGCTTGCGCGCACGCTTGCTCTGACGATGGATATTCTGAAGGCGCTTCGTGTCGTGCTCGTGGCCGTCACGGCCATCGGCCTGATTCCGATCGTCGTGTCGACCCGCGTGCTGGGCCGCTTGATTATGCAGCCGATAACGGCGCTCACCCGCACGATGAAGGATATCCGCGAGAGCGGACGGTTCCGCCGGATCGAGCTTAAGGAGCAGCCGAAAAACGAGCTGACGGAGATGGGAGCGGCATTCAATGATATGATCACGCTGCTCGAGAGCAATCACGAGAAGCAGGAGCAGTTCGTATCCAACGCCTCGCACGAGCTGAAGACCCCGCTTACGATTATCGAGAGCTATGCCAGCCTGCTGAAGCGCAGAGGACTTGAGCGGCCGGAGCTGTTTCAGGAGTCGGTGGAAGCGATCCATTCGGAAGCGATCCGAATGAAGGAGATGACCGAGCAGCTGCTGCTGCTGGCGAAGAATCAGGATTCATGGAAGATCGAGCTGGAATCGGTGGAGCTCTCCGATCTGGCAAGCGGATCGGCACGTGCGATCCGGGACGCCTACAGCCGGAAGGTTGACGTCCGCGCTGAAGGCGAGGTGCACGCCTGGACGGACAGCCGCAGGCTGAAGCAGCTGCTGTTCATCCTCCTTGATAATGCCCGCAAGTACAGCGATGAGTCGATCGTCATCGAAGTCGGACGAAAGCCGCCTGGGGTATACATTCGGGTTATTGACCGGGGAATCGGGATATCGAAGGAAGATCTGGAGCATGTGTTTGACCGTTTCTACCGGGTCGATGAAGCTCGCGGCAGGAAAACCGGCGGAGCAGGGCTCGGCTTGTCGCTGGCGAAAGAGATTGCGGAGGCCATCGGCGCCGAGCTGGAGCTTGAAAGCCTGCCGGGAGTCGGGACCACCGCGACGATTCGGCTGCAGCCTCCCGAGGCCCGAAGTTAAGGTTAAAACGTCCTCTTGTTTCTCATCGATTTCTAACCTTGCTGCGGTATACTTGCGTTAATTAAACAGAATGTACCCGAGGTGATTGGGATGCGAAAACAAATGGGGATGCTGACGGGCGGTGTTCTGCTGGTCGTGGTCGTTGTGGCAGGTACGCTGCTGTGGAAGCCGTTCAGCGCATCGTCGGAGCGTATGAGCGAGGATGAAATCATAAGTAAAGTGAATTTGCTCTATTCGGGGACGATAACGGATACTGAATTGGACGGCGACGTGTACCGGGTTCAGCTGGTATCCGATCTCGGCAAGTATGATTTGGCTGTGGATGCCCGCGAGGGAACCATTGTGTCGATCAAACAGCTGGAAAGGGGGAAGGGCGAGGGCGTGCCTGGTAATCAGGATCCGACCGGACAGCAGCCCGAACCTCCTGCGCCGGATAACGGCGGGAAGGATCCGAGCGAAGGGCAGGGTCCGAGCGAAGGGCAGGGTCAGGGCAATAACCCTCCAGCAGCGGAACCGAACGGGGAGGGATCCGGCGGAACCCCGAAAGACCCTGACGATGGCGAAGGCACCGAGCCGGAGAATCCGCCGATGCGGATGATCACGAGGGAGCACGCGGAGAAGGTGTCGCTCGCCAAGGTTCCCGGGACGATCGAGGATATCGAATACCGCGAAGATGACGGCGTTCGCTATTATCTGGTCGAAATCGAGAAGAGCGACGGGCGGGAAGCCACCATTCAGGTTCATGCCATTACCGGCAAGATTATGACCGTCACATGGGATGATTGAGGGAACGAGACGTAATCAAGATTCGATGCCGAGCTGCTTCTTGATTTTCACATCGTGAACATTAGATGGCATTCCGCACAGCCTCCTGCTTCTGCACAACCTTCATCATTTGTTCGTCGTAGTCCGGAAGCTTTTATCATCGTTTTCTAATCTTTCTCTCTGAATGCTCTCATGTTGGGGCGTTATAGTGAAATTGTAAAGAGAACGACTGATAAGCATGAGGAGGTAATAACGATGGGAACGAACAAGACGAGAAAAAGAATACTTTGGGCCGGTGCACTGTCTGTGGCTATAGCGGCAAGCGGCGTATACGGATATAACGCCGTGCAGGCTGCCGGCTCGAACGGAAGCGCAAGCACCGGTGCTGCGACTGCAGCGCAAACGGGCAAACAGCTGATCAGTGTCGAGAAGGCGGAGCAGCTTGCTCTGGCTGTCGCCAAGGGAACGGTAAAAGATATTGATCTGGTACACTATAAAGGACGGCTCGCTTATAAGGTGTACATCCAACAAAGCGACCGGGGCACCAAGCTGTGGATTGATGCAGCAACCGGGAAGTCGCTTGGGAAGCGGACTTTCGAATACCATGACGACTACGATCGGGATGATGATTACGAGGATGACCGCGATCGTTATCCCAGCGGCTTGATCGGGGCAGGGAAGGCCGCTGCAGCTGCATTGAAGCATGCAGGAGGCGGCACGGTGACTGATGTCGATCTGGATGAGGACGATAACCGCTGGATCTATGACGTTGAAGTGAAGACCTCCAAAGGCAGCATGGAAGTCGAGGTCAACGCCCTGAGCGGGAAAATCGTAAAGTCCGAGTACGATCACGACGATGATGATCAAAATGACGATCATGACGATGATCACGACGACGACCGTTACGATGATGATCACGACGACGATGACGATGATCGTTATGACGATTAAGCTCAAGTGATGCTGTTAAAAGATTGAAGACCGCGGGGCAATGCCCTTCGGTCTGTTTTCTTTTCTTAACCTATGAAGCGTTAGAGATCGCCATCACTGCCCTCATATTTACGGCCGGATCCGGGTAATTCTAAGTACATAAGGAATTGGCAATATTCCGACATATAAGCTGTGATTGCCCTCGAGACATGGGTGCTGAAGCCTGCGGATAGATGTTTTTACCAGCGCGAACGGTTATAATGGAACCAGACAAGATCGGGAGGGATAGAATCATGAGTGATCTTTTTAAGAAAGCAATCTCGTTAGGATTGGGCCTTACCGTTGTCAGCAAAGAAAAAGTCGAGAAAATCGTGGATGATCTGGTCAAGCGGGGGGAGCTGGCGCCCACCGAATCCAAAGCGCTGGTGAATCGCCTCATTGAACGCGGCGAGGAAGAGCAGTCCCAGATCAAGACGTATATTTATGAACAGGTGCAGCGCGTACTGTCCGAACTGGACGTGCCGAAAGGAACCGATGTCGCTAGCCTGGAACAGCGCATCGCTGTCCTTGAGAAGAAAATCGTGGAATTGGAAGGGCCGCAGCAGGATTAGATGGCGGTCCGATTGAGGCATGCCGGACGCTACCGGGAAATCGCCATGGCGCTAATGCGCCATGGCTTTGGCTATATGGTGGAGGAGATGGGACTGTTCCATGTCCTGTCGATGCCCGTCCGCTGGAGCTCCAGGGAACAGCCGGAGACCATTACCCTCGGGGAACGGATTCGGAGGGTGCTGGAGGATCTAGGACCGGCATTCGTGAAGCTGGGCCAATTAGCGAGCACAAGATCGGATCTGCTGCCTGACCATATTATCCAGGAATTGGTCAAGCTGCAGGAGCGGGTTCCTCCGTTCTCTTCCGCCAGCGCGCGGGAGCTGATCGAGCAGGAATGGGGCATGCCGATACATGAAGTATTGCAGGAATTTGAGGAGAAGCCGCTTGCCGCTGCTTCGATCGGGCAGGTGCATGCCGGCCGTTTGAAGAGCGGTGAGCGTGTGGCGATCAAGGTGCAGCGGCCGGGCGTAGCCCGGATGATCGGACGCGATCTGGAAATCCTGCGCGATATGATCTCGATTGCCGAGCGCCACTGGGATTGGGTGAAGCAGTACCGGGTGGACCGGATTGTGGACGAATTCGCCAGGGCGATGATGGCGGAGCTGGATTATAGTCATGAGGCACGGAACGCCGAGAAAATCTCGTCCAGGCTGAATGACCATGAGTATATCCGTATCCCGCGGATTTATTGGGAATATACGTCCTCGAAAGTGCTGATGATGGAGTTCGCGGAGGGCATTACGCTCAGCCGTCGGCAGGAGCTGGCCGCCAAGGGTTATGACCTGAAGGAAATTGCGGAGCATCTGATCGACGGCATGCTTCAACAGATTTTTATCGAGGGCTTTTTCCATGCGGATCCCCATCCGGGCAATCTGCTTGTCGCCGAGGACGGAAAGCTCGTCTTCTTGGATTTTGGACTGGTCGGGCAGTTGAGCGAGGACATGAGGGATCATCTGTCGGGGCTGATCATTGCATTGATGCGCCGAAATTCGGAAGGAATGATCCGCGCGATTTCCAAGATGGGACTCATACCCGAGGATTGCGATATGGACGCCTTGCGGTCGGATATGGACCGGCTGCGGAGCGAATATTATGACGTGCCGTTCTCTCAAGTGCGGTTAGGTAAGGCGCTTACCGACCTGTTCACCGTTGCCCAGCGTCACCGGATTATGCTCCCGCCGGATTTGACGCTGCTCGGCAAATCGCTGCTTACGCTGGAAGGAGTCATCGAAATGCTGGATCCCGAAATCAGCATCATCGACATGGCGGAGCCTTTCGGACGGAAGCTGCTGAAGGAGCGCTATAATTCGCGCAGGATTGGAAGGAAGGTGCTGGACGGGCTGGCGGGGCTTGCAGAAAGCCTCCTGGACTTGCCGGGACAGGCCAGGCAGCTGTCCGCCCTGATCAGCAAAGGGAAGCTCCGGGTGGAAATCAGCGTGCCGGAGCTGCAGCAGCTGATGCGGAAGCTGGATCAGATCAGCAACCGGCTCTCCTTCAGCATCGTTTTGCTGGCCTTCAGCATTATTATGGTAGGACTCATCATCGGTTCCTCCTTGAGCCGGGAGCCCATGATGCTGTGGAATTTTCCGGTGATCGAGGTCGGATTCATCGTGGCGCTCCTCATGGTGGCATGGCTGCTGTATTCGATCTTCAAATCGGGGCGTTTCTAGCCGTGGGCGCTTACCAAGGCTGTTTAGCCGGGAGCCGCTGCCTTGGCCCGTTTACGCTGCTGGATCCAGGCCTGAACGCCGATCAGGACCCATTCGATGAAATGGTAGAATACGGCGATGATGATTGCATGGAGCCAGCCGCCGACCGGAATGGCGGGAATGACCGAAGCAAGTGCGTAAACCAGGATCGAATCGGTGATTATAGTGACGGTCTGCTTAACGTATACGGAAGCGTCCCGCCGCAGCCATAGTCGCAGCAGGGTAATCATGATCGGGTGCACGAGGCCTTCAAAGATCAGAAACCCGATCAGGAGCAGCAGGGGCAGGCTTAGCAGCACGCCGCCGCCGTTATAGGCAAGCATCTGTCCCGCAGAATCGGTCACCTGGAACAGCAGTGCGTACAGGACGGAGAACAGCTCGATCGGCACAATGATAAAGGCAGCGAGAAGCGGTACAAGCCACAGCTTCCTCTTAAGAGGCACGGGCGGCTCCCCGTCCCGTCTTGAAACATAATTCATCATCATGTTAATCAAGGTGAACAGGATCAGCAGAACGATTACAGTGACTATGAGCTGGAGCGGGTTCATTCGGGACACCTCCTTGCCGTGGTGGGATGAATCTTCTAATATTGACATTACCAAAGACAGGATCATTTGTCAGTTTCTTAATACGATTTCAATAGCGAAAAATACTTAAATGAGGTGGAACGTTTGCCGAACTTTCAACAGCTGGGCATTGACGAGCAGAGAGTGAGAAAACTGAAGGAGCAGGGAATCGCGGTACCGACGCCGGTACAGCAGGAGACGATTCCGCTGCTGCTGGAAGGGAAGGATGTCATTGCCCGGGCGCGGACCGGAACCGGCAAAACGCTGGCCTTCATGCTCCCGATTTTGCAGCATATCGATCCGAATCGGCCTTTTCCGCAAGCGCTCATTATCGCCCCAACCCGGGAGCTGGCCCTCCAGATCACGGAGGAAGCCCGGAAGCTGACCGCAGGGGAACCGGACGGGATTAAAATATTGGCCGTGTACGGCGGCCAGGATGTCGAGAAGCAGCTGCGCAAGCTGGAAGGCGGCCGTCATTTGATTATCGGCACGCCGGGAAGGCTGCTGGATCATCTGCGCCGCGGCACGCTGGAGCTCGGCGGAGTCAAAATGCTCGTGCTCGATGAAGCGGATCAAATGCTGCATATGGGCTTTTTGGCCGAAGTGGAGGCGCTGATCGATGCCCTTCCATACCGCCGCCAGACGATGCTCTTCTCGGCCACGATGCCTGCCGGGGTAAAGCAGCTTGCGGCTCGTTATATGAATAAACCTGAAGATATTGTGATTAAAGGGGCATCTCCTATTCCGCTGGAGCAGATCAAGCAGGTGGTTGTCGAGTGTACCGACCGCTCCAAGCAGGACGCCCTCCGGGCCATGATCGAGCGGTACCGGCCGTTTCTTGCCATCATCTTCTGCCGTACCAAGCGGCGGGCATCGGCTCTTAACGAAGCCCTGCTCTCTGCCGGATACGAATCGGACGAGCTCCACGGCGACCTGTCCCAGGCCAAGCGCGAAGCGGTCATGAAACGGTTTCGGGAAGCCAAGCTTCAGCTCTTGGTCGCCACGGACGTGGCCGCCCGGGGGCTCGATGTGGAGGGGGTTACGCATGTATTTAACTACGATATGCCCCATGATGTTGAAAGTTACATCCACCGGATCGGCCGGACCGGACGCGCGGGAGGCAGCGGAATGGCAGTGACCTTTATGGCGGCCAAGGACCGTTCGGACCTGGCGCGGATCGAGGAGGGCATTTCGCTTCGCTTGAAGCGGGTGCGCTATGACGCATACGAGGGGAATATCCAGGAGGATCGCGGAGACAACCCGGGTATGGAGTCCGGCCGTCCGAGAAAAGCTAGACATGTCTCTTCGCTCGAGTCTGACCGCGAGCGCGGCCAAGGCGGCGGACGAAGAGAGGGCGGAACGGGATCGGCACGCCGCGGTCAATCGGACCGCAGCGCAAGAGGCGGCAGCGCCGATGGCCGGAGCCGTTCCCAAGCCAAGGGGAGGGCGGAGCAGCCCCGCAGGGAAGAAAGCGCCGGACGCGGTGGCGGCCGAGGAAGATTGGTAGCTGCCGATGACCGCGGCCGCGGGCAGAGCAAAGGCCAAGGCGGTGCCGGCCGGGGATCGGCAAGATCCGGCGGCCGCAGCGGCAGTCCGGCCCGGGGCCAGGCCAACCAGGGCGGCAGCCGCGGTTCCGGCAGTCGGGGAGGAAGCGGCCGGAACGGAGGACGCCGCGGCCGTTAACGCCATCCGGTGGTTCATTTGCAGACCTTGCGGTTAATAACTGATCGTTACCTAATCCATCACAAGGAGGCGTTATCATGTCTGAACATAATCATGTCGTGAACAAAAACGGTGAGCTCGACGTAAGTAAGGTCGATGACGCAATGGATCGGATTGACGATAAGGAGAAGGAGCGGATTCTGGCGGATTTCGATTCGTTTCAAGCCTACTTGAACAAGCGAATCCAGCTGGCCGAGAGCATCGGATTGAATGAGGAGCAGCTTGCCCAGGCGGCGGAGAAGGTGGCCGGCTATCTGGCTGCAAACGAAGAGCCGAGAAATTCGGAGGAGAAGCTTCTTCAGGAATTGTGGAAGGTGGGCACGCCCGAGGAGCAGCACAAGCTGGCTCATCTCCTCGTCAAGCTGGCCCAGAAACGTTAAGGAACAGGTCGTTTTCAAAGCGTTAAGGCGCAGGTCGTGTTCAAAGCGCGTCAGTATGTCTTCTCCGGCGGGTGCTGCCGGGGAGGGCTTTTTTGATTTTCGTTGGTTTTTGTCCGGTTTTATAGAAATGAAGCTGCCTGAAATAGGGTCTAAATTCATCTCCTCTTGGGAAGGATTTTGCCGTATTATAAAGGTTGGAGTATTGATACATAGGGATGATTATATAGGATGAAGAATTCAGTATGGTAAGGGAGCAGGGGCATGACACGCAATCGGTCCACATCCCGTTCCATATCTTATATAAGTCAAACGTTGAAGACAAAGGAGTTGCCTGCATGTCCCTCTTGATTCATGAGCAGAAAAAGCCCAAGATGCAGCCCTTTTACTGGGTGCTGACATTTGAGGCGTATACGATCGGCCTACTGATCGGCCTCGCCCTGATCGTCGGCCCGGTTATGCTTCTGCTTCGCTGGCCTTCCGTCTGGACCTGGCTTAGCTTGCTAGCCGTGCCTGTCGGAATCATCATGTTCGTCAAATTGTTGAGAAGTCTGAGGAAGCAGGTGTGGGCCAATACGCATCTGGACCGATTCGCGCTGTATGAGGATCGCGTTGAATACGAGCTGTGGGATCCGGCTACGGGAGAATCGGAGCAAGGGAGTGTCTCCCTGACCGATGTGACGGAGATGTACTATGGCCGTTACGTGCTGCAATACAGCTATGCTTATAAGAAAACCAAAATGATGGAAAGAAGCCCGATGTTCGAATTGATGCCGGTCCTGTACCTGATTGCCCGAAGCGGGATGAGGGAGCGGGCCATCGCCGTTCCGTTCCTGGATCCGATGGACGCGAACCGCTGGCTGGAGGCCGTGGGCCAAAGAAATATACCGCTGTACCTTACCTCGCTCGTCATCCATGATTTCAGGGATGCCTCGGTGCCGCAGCAGCTGCGGAGCGATGAAGATTTGAAGGCAGCGGAATTTGACGGGAATATCGAACGTGACTTCCGTCCGTATATGGAGGAGTTAATCGAAGAGGAGCAGCAGCGCGAGTATACGGAAGCCGAGCTGGAAGAGCTTGAGCATGAGATGAAGCGGCTGGAATACGAGGAGGAGCTGAGAAAAAGGAAATCCGCCTTTCGCGGGGTCGGGAAGCTGGCTTGGCTCGTATTCCCGGTTCAATTCGCTATCGGCTATTGGCTGGTAAGATTATCGGATAACGGCTCAATTGACCCGAACAATTACGCCTATTCGATTTCGCTGCTCGGCTGCGGCAGCATTCTGTTCTTTCTCCTCGTGAAGTGGATGAGATGGCCGCAGATCCTTATCTTTTCCTTGGTTTCGCTGTTTACGTTCTTTTTTGTGGACTTCTCCGATGTTGAGACTGACCCCACCTATATTATGTCAGGAAGTCTGATAGCATTGTCCTTCATGCTTCTGCCGCTATATGGGCTGGTCTATCTTGGGCTCCGCCGATTGCGGAAGAACCGCGATGCCAGGAATTTGCCGCCGGCGCCTGAACCGTACAGACCAGCCGGCCACCCCCCTGAACCGGAGATCGATTGGTCAAAGGGCCAGCAGCTGTAATGGGAATCGAGCAGCTAGGCTGGGCCGTACGCTTGCCAATAAAACGGATGTACCGCGCAAAGTGAATTAAGCAGCTGTCGTTCGCACGGACCAATATGTGATAAGCAAGTAAAGAAGCGCAGCCCTAGGGCTGCGCTTCGTATTGAAATTGGTAGGTATTCATCGGCTGACTTGTATATGTCGAGTCGAGCTTCCTTTTCTCCCCGGGCGCAAGCGTTACTTGCTCGTAGGTTTCGGTAAAGACCTCTTCTTCGTTCATATCATACACGGTGACCTTAATATCCCCGGTGAACGTTTCGCTGCTGTGGTAATTGCCGGCATAGACGAGAATATCCGTGTCCTCCTTGCCTCCGTAAGCCCCGACATAAACGATGATATGATCCTGAACGCTCGACAGGCTGGATTTCTCCTTCAGTTCTTCGAATCTTTGGTCGAGCTTCGTCTGCATCGTTTCTTGCTTATACAAGGAATCCTGCGTAATCAGCCCCACGGGAATCGTCACGATAAAATAAAATACCAATGCCGAGAGGCCGGTACTGCGCAATACGGTTTTCCGGTCGTACTTGCCAATCATGAGTCCCACCCCAGCAATCAGGGCAAAGAAGACGACAATGAGATGCCAAGGGGATACGAACATTTCCGGGTATAATTTCATGCTACTTCCTCGCTTACATGTGAAATGGCAGCTGTACGCTGCAGCCGGGCACATCCACTCTATCCATTACCCGCAAGGGGGAAGGGACGAAACGGATGAGCTGTACGGCAAAACAGGCTGTAGGTATTCCTCGCCTGCCCAATAAAAATATCATAATACAAATGCTTTCATTTGGGTATCAGTCCGAGGTATGGAAATTTGGATTCACCCCACGATATCAGGTATGATGAGGAGTAGATGGTGCACGCCCGATCAGCGTTATCCGAACAGGGCAGCACGATAGAGGAGGGAATGAATGATGTCAATCTATGATTATCAAGCCGTCGATACACAAGGCAAAACCGTTTCGCTTGAGGCTTATAAGGGCAGCGTGCTGCTGGTTGCGAACACGGCCAGTCAATGCGGGCTGACACCGCAGTACGGGGAGCTTCAGGAGCTATATGAGCAGTATAAATCCAAAGGCCTGGAGGTGCTGGGCTTTCCTTGCAACCAATTCGGAGCACAGGAGCCGGGTACAAGCGAGGAAGCGGAAGCGTTCTGCCAGTTGAATTACGGCGTAACGTTCAAGATATTCGCAAAGATTGATGTGAATGGGGAAGGGGCGCATCCGCTGTTTCAATATTTGAAGTCCCAGAAGCCAGGTCATGAAGGAAACGGAGAGATTGCCTGGAACTTCACCAAGTTTCTTGTGAGCCGCGAGGGCGAAATCGTGCACCGGTTTGAGCCGCGGGAAACCGCTGAATCGATGAAAAGCGCGATTGAATCGCTGCTGGATGAATGATTTAGAGAGTTTTGTTCAATGCTGAAGAGTAGGGCTGTAAGTGCCGGGGGCTAGCTGGACGATCCGGTCACTGCAGTCCTGCTTTTTGCTGTGCGGGCCGATTTGAACGCCTCAGCTCATGATTCGCCGTTTCGATCCTGGCCAAGCCGACCGAAATAGTATGTTCCGCACCCAGCGAATTCATTCCCTTTTATGCTGCAACAGAATCAGGATAAGTACCAGCCTTTTGCATCATGATAAAAGTCAATGGAATGGGT
Organism: Paenibacillus ihbetae; assembly: GCF_002741055.1. Taxonomy (NCBI): domain Bacteria; kingdom Bacillati; phylum Bacillota; class Bacilli; order Caryophanales; family Paenibacillaceae; genus Paenibacillus; species Paenibacillus ihbetae. Next base: position 3,666,123 of record NZ_CP016809.1, read on the forward strand.
CACGATAAGATTGTGAAAATGTGAACAATGTGTGGCTATTCCCAAAGCCTATTGAAATGTGAATTAAATCACATTATAATGAAATCATAGTTAAAGTGAAATGTTTCACAATCGTAACCGGGCATCGGATCAGAATGGCGTCAACGGTTACCAAGCATGATTCCATGCCAAACAGATCATCTTAAACAAATACAAGCTTCATTTTGGAGGAGGAAAAACCATGAAAGTCGCCGTTATTGGTTGTACCCATGCAGGAACGTCCGCCATTGTAAATACCGCCAAGCTGTATCCGGATGCACAGATTACCGTTTATGAACGCAATGACAATATTTCCTTTTTATCCTGCGGCATTGCGCTGTACGTCGGAGGCGTTGTGAAAGATCCGGATGGATTATTCTACTCCTCGCCGGAGAAGCTCAAAGAGCTGGGCGTCGACACCAAGATGCGCCACGAGATCGTATCGGTTGATACCGGCCGCAAGACGCTTAAGGTCCGCAATTTGGCTACGTCCGAAACCTTCGACGATACGTACGACAAGCTGATCATTACGACCGGCTCCTGGCCGATCGTTCCGAAACTCGAGGGCATTGATCTTGATAATATCCTGCTTTCGAAGAACTACCGCCATTCCAATACGATTATCGAAAAAGCGCGTCACGCGAAGCATATTACCGTCGTAGGTGCCGGGTATATCGGCGTCGAGCTGGTCGAGGCCTTCCAGCAGAACGGTAAGCAGGTTACGCTGATCGACAGCGCGGACCGCATTCTGAACAAATATTTGGACCCGGAATTCAGTGATAAGATCGAGAATTCTTTCCGGGAAAAAGGGATTGAGCTGGCACTCGGTCAGACGGTAACCTCCTTCCAAGGAGAAGGGGGCAAAGTGACCAAGGTGATTACCGACAAGGGTGAAATCCAAACAGATCTGGTCATTCTCTGCATCGGCTTCCGCCCGAACACGGAGCTGTTTAAAGGGCAGGTCGACATGCTCGATAACGGGGCCATCGTCGTGGACTCGTACATGCAGACCAGCAAGCCGGATGTGTACGCCGCGGGCGATTGCTGCTCGGTGCTCTATAATCCGACAGGAAAAATGATGTACATTCCGCTGGCGACGAACGCCGTGCGCATGGGTACGCTGGTTGCCCGCAATCTGGTGAAGCACACCACGCCTTATATGGGGACGCAAGGCACCTCGGGTCTCAAAATTTATGAGCATAACATCGCGTCCACAGGGCTGACGGAAGGAGCCGCTAAGGATGAGGGGCTCCAGGTCGAAGCCGTTACGATCACCGATCATTACCGTCCGGAATTTATGCCGACGTCCGAATCGGTCACATTGAAGGTCGTGTATGAAGCGGAAACCCGCCGCGTGATCGGTGCCCAAGTGATTTCCGAGGCCGACTTGACCCAGTCCATCAATACGCTGTCGGTATGCATCCAGAATCGGATGACGATTGACCAGCTGGCGTTTATCGACTTCTTCTTCCAGCCGCATTACAATAAGCCGTGGAACTTCTTGAACACGGCCGGATTGCAGGCCCTCCCTGAAATCCAAACCGAAACGCCTGCGCACGTCTGATTTATTCCTTTGAAGATCCCCTTTTAGGGGGTCTTTTTCGTGTTTGTGCAGGATTTTGCGGGTGCATGGCGAATCCAATAAGTTCAGCATTAAAGAAAGAATTTGATCAACACATGAAGCTGTAGGAGGTAATACGAATGAGGATGAATCCGATGATGATAAAGATTTCGGCTGCAATACTGACGATGCTGCTTATTGGAGCCTGCTCGAATGATCAGGCAGCTTCGCCGGCGGAACAGCCCCCTGCCGTAAGCGGAGGCGCCGATTCGGGCAAAGCCTCCGGGTCTGCTGAAGACCCGCCAGCCAAGCCCCAGGAGGATCCGACGGCCCCGCCGGATGGCGGCAAGACGCTAAGTGTCGGCGAAACGGGCGTTGTCGGGGATACGATTGACTATCACGGAGTCGTGATCACGCTGAACGGGCTGCGGGAATCGGAAGGAGACGATTATAAAAAGCCCCAGGACGGCAATACGTTCAAGGTGGTCGATCTAACGGTTAAAAATAACGGAGCCGAGCCGGTGGTCATTTCATCTGCCCTTTCCTTTGCGCTGACGGATGACCAGGAGGTGCATTATACGCCTGCGATCTCCTCAGACGTGCAGACGCTCGATGGAACCTTAGCTCCCGGAGAGGAGCTCAAGGGGGAGATTTCCTATGAGGTAGCCAAAGATGCCAAGGGTCTGCAGCTGAGCTTCGGGGATCCGATGAAGATGGACAGAGCTGTCTGGAATCTCTAATCCGATTGATCATATCCACAATGTCGGCAGCATGTGGACGGGAGGGTTTTCGATAAGTCGAAATGCCCTCCTGTTCTTGTGTTTCAGGCCATTCCTTTACATTGGGGAAGGGTTGGGGTATGATGGAGAAAATTAAACCGTATAGTCGGTTTTTTGTAGGAGTGCATATTTGATGGCAACAGAGAAAGCTCAGCGGAAGCGGGACCTTATTTTGGATAAGGCGAAGATTCTATTCATCCAGCGGGGATATGCGGCAACGTCCATGGACGAATTGGTCAAATTCACCGGTGCCAGCAAGGGCAGCATCTACTACCATTTTGACAGCAAGGAGGACCTCTTTATCCAGCTTCTTGCCAAACAGAATCAGGAATGGATGGACGCATGGCATGAGAAGAAGGCGAATTACGGAAGCTTTGAAGAGAAGCTGTACGGGATCGCTGATCATATGGTCGATGATTTTCAGAATCCGCTCACGAAGGTTGCCGAGGAATTTTACATCAATCAGCCGAATGACAACACGCTGCTGGGCAAATTGCTGACGATCCTGCAAGGGCCGCGGGTGCTGTACCGTGAAATCCTGGAGGAGGGGGCAGATCAAGGAATCATCTCCCCGGACGATATCGAGGAAGTATCCGTCATATTCGGATCGCTGCTGGACGGCTTGTCGACTACCTTCTTCGAACGGTCACAGGAGGAATTGCGCGTTCTGTACCGGAAGGGCGTCAGTATTTTTCTGCAAGGGGTGTTGGCCGGCCGGGCCGAAGACTGACCCGGATCATCGAGCCTCATTTGGTAGAGCACAGAACATGCGGGACGGCAGGCACGGCTTTTGAAGATCATGGAGCATAAACATCTTCAATAGGATCGCTGCTCTGATCCAGCAGAAAAACGACCGCTAACACGGTCTGTCTACTTTGAGAGTACGTCGAAAGACGTTATTCTTTTAAGAATAAATAAACTGACTAGTCGGTTTTATGAGGAGGCATGGGAAATGAAACACCTATTTCGCAACAAAGCATTTGTACTGCTTACGATTTCGGATGTCCTGCAGAACATCGGCATCTGGATCCGCAACATGGCGCTGCTCTACTTTATTATGGAGAAAAGCCATCATAACCCGGTAGCCATATCGCTGCTGACCGTTATTGAATATGCGCCGATCTTCCTGGTCTCGATTGTCGGCGGCGTACTAGCCGACCGCTGGCGGCCGAAGCGCACGATGATTTGGGGGGACATCCTGAGCTTCATATCCGTGCTGCTCATCCTGTTCGTCGTATTTGCAGGATATTGGCAGGCAGCCTTCGCGGTGACGCTCATCTCGGCCGTCGTCTCCCAGTTTTCCCAGCCGTCCTCGTTCAAAATTATCAAGCGCTGCCTGCCGGATGAGCATGTCTCTTCTGCGACGGCGCTGTCCCAGACGCTCATGTCGCTGTTCATTATTCTAGGGCCGATGATCGGGACGACGATCTATCAGGCCTTCGGCCTCGAAGCGTCACTGATTGGTCTGCTTGTCATATTTGCCGGCTCTGCCGCCGTATTGGCATTCCTCCCCTCGCATGTGGATGAAGCAGCGGATAAGACCGAATCTGCAAGCTCTTTCACAGAAGAACTGAAGGAGGGCTTTCGCTACATCGGCCGTACCGGATGGCTGAAGGTGCTTTTGGTGGTTTATATTCTTCTGGCGCTCGGGGCAGGGTTTGTCCAGCCGCTCGATATCTTTGTCATCACCGAGCGTTTGATGCTGGATATGACCAGTGTGCAGTGGTTTACGGCACTTGAGGGTGCAGGGATGCTGATCGGGGGGATTATTGCTGCCGTCATCGCCGGGCGGGTGAAAGGCTCGTATCTTCTGTTTGCTGGCCTTGCCTTCCTTGGGGTGTCCACATGCATCGAGGTACTGTCCAAGTGGCCGCTCCTGACCGGTGCCATGCGTTTTGTTACCGGCGTACTGATGGCGCTGGCGCAAACCGTCTTGATGGCGCTGATGATGCGGCAGGTTGATGAGCAATATATCGGGCGACTCAATGGCGTCATGACGCCGGTCTTTACCGGCATGCTGCTGATCGGCTCGGGACTGACGGGCTGGTACATGGCGGCATCGTCGATCGTGACGGTATATTTCACGGCAGGAGCCGTATTCCTGGTGTCCTCGCTTGTCAGCATGAAGCTTCCCGCGGCCAAGGCGCCGGTGGAAGGCATGCCTGGCGGGTCGACGGCTGCCGCTAAGGGCGCGATGGAATCCTAGAGCGCTCAGCTCTCAACACTTAACCTATAAGAAAAGAGAAGGGGCTGTCCCAGGTCAATGACCTTCCGGGACGGCCCCTTCTCCTCGTTACGTGATGAGGTCAAGGCTGGTTAATCTATGGTAACGCAAGACGTTCACCCGTAGTCAGGATTCGTCAGGCGCTGCGTCTTGGCGCAGCGAGCTGTGCCTGTACCCATACACGGCATAGATGATGATGCCGAGCCCGATCCAGACGATGAACCCGATCCAGGTGATCCGCTGCAGCGTCGTGAGCAGGTACAAGCAGCTGAGCGTGGCAATTAAGGGCAGCCATGGAACCAGCGGCACGCGAAAAGTCCGCTTCAGGTTAGGGTGCGTCTTGCGCAGGACAATGATGCCGAGCGAAACGGTAATAAAGGCGAACAGCGTGCCGATGCTGGCCAGGTCCGCCAGGTTTCCGAGGGGAACGAAGCCCGACAGCGCCGCGATGCAGATGCCGGATACCCAAGTGCTGAATACGGGCGACTTCGTCTTCGGATTGACCGAGCTCATCCGTTTCGGGAGCAAGCCGTCCCGACCGAGCGCGTAGAGCAGCCGGGATTGACCGAACAATACCCCCATGAGGACGGTGGTCAGGCCGGCGAGGGCTCCGAGCGAGATGAAGTAGGACATCCAGTCCTGCTCAATATACAGCAGCGCGAAGGCGACAGGGTCCTTCACGTTCAAGAGATGATACGGTACAAGGCCGGTTAATACCGCCGTAACGGCAATGTATAGGACGGCAACGATCAGCAGTGAGCCTAATATGGCGACTGGCAGGCTTTTCTGAGGCTGCTTCACTTCCTCCGCAGCTGTGGCGATGACGTCGAAGCCGATATATGCGAGGAAGGCGATGGCCGCCCCCGTCATGACCCCTTCGATGCCGAACGGAAGGAACGGCGTCCAGTTGTCCGGCTTCACGTAGAAAACTCCGACACCGATGAACAGAACGATGACGGCTATCTTCAGATATACCATGATGGTGTTGAGCCGGGTCGATTCCTTCGCTCCCCGGGATACGATCCATGTAATCAACAGGGCGATGACGATCGCCGGCACATCCACATACGTGCCTTTCGCCGGGTTGAAAGCACTAGTAATGGCGACAGGAAGATGGATATTGAAACCGGACAGAATGCTCTGCACATACCCCGACCAGCTGCTGGATACGAGGGCGCTTGCGAAGCCGTATTCCAGAAGCAAATCCCAGCCCATCAGCCAAGCGAGTCCTTCCCCGAACGCGGAGTAGCTGTACGTATAAGCGCTGCCGGCCACCGGCACGGTAGATGCGAATTCGGCATAGCACAGTGCGCAGAAGGCGCATACGAGACCTGCCAGCAGGAATGACAGGATCAGTCCCGGACCGGCATGGGTGGCGGCCGTCACGCCGGTTAATACGAAAATTCCCGTCCCCACGATAGAACCGACGCCAAGGACGATCAAGTCCATGACGCCAAGCTGTTTTTTCAATGCGGAACGCACTTCTCCGCCTGTCAAAGACGGAATCGGCTTCTTGCGAAGCAGATTGTGTTTCAAGCTCATAAATGGAGTCTCCTAGATGTTTATTTAGATAGATTTCCCCGATGCATGACCCATCCATTCCGACATTATAAATAAAAATAAGATGCTTTGAAAGCCTTAGGCTGCCTGTCCCGAAAAAACGCCAACAGTGAAGGGGCCGGCGGGCCATGCGAGTACGCCTCCCTCCGGTTAAATACCCGCTCCCTTTCGCTTTAACTCAGAAGAAACAGCATCAGCCGCCTGTGATCGGATGCGGGATGCAAAACCGGGCGCAGAGGCAGAAAAAAGCCCGTCCCCCCCATGGGGGGCCGGGCTGCAGCTATTTCTTCAGATGATAAGGAACCGTCGTAAGAATAACATCCCGCCGGTACAGCAGATGAGCGCGAATGAGCAGGCTGGACTGGTTGTGCAGGAAGTTGTGCCACCCCTTCTTCGGAATGAACTGTGGAATGACGACCGTCACCTGGTAGTCCGACTCGCTGGCCTTGCGCTGTACCATGTCGATGAATTTGGTCAGCGGCGAGATGATGCTGCGATATGGCGAATGCAGCGTCACCAGCCGGACGTCCGGCTGCCACTTCTTCCATTTTTCCTCGAAGGCAATCTGGTCTTCTCGTTCGAAGTTCACGTAAACGGCGATAATCTGGTCGGCGGACAGCGATTTGGCATAATTGAGCGAGTTCTCCACCACATGCGTAATGCCGGCTACCGGTACGATAATAATGTTGCCCTCGATCGGCTTTGCCGGCTCGCAGGTCGTAATCCGGAGCTGATCGGCGACCGCTTCATAGTGATTCCGAATCCGGGTGAAGATCCAGATGATGAGCGGCAGAAACAGGAGCACCGACCACACCTGGGCGAATTTCGTGAGGAAAAAGATCAACGTTACCGCAAAGCTGATAACGGCTCCCGTCGTGTTAATGACCAGCTTGGGGAGCCAGCCTGGAGGCTTCTCGCGAAGCCACTTCACCATCATCCCCGTCTGCGACAAGGTAAACGGAATGAATACGCCGACGGCGTACAACGGGATCAGATGCTCGGTCTTGCCCTCGAAGGCCAGGATCAGCACGATGGACAGAAGACCGAGGATAATGATGCCGTTGGAATACCCCAAGCGGTCCCCCCGGACCGTGAACATCCGCGGGATGAACTTATCCTTCGCCAGGTTGACGGCCAGCAGAGGAAATGCCGAATACCCCGTGTTGGCCGCCAGGATCAGAATTAACGCCGTGGTCCCCTGGATGAAATAATACAGCGCGTTCCGGCCGAAGGTATGCTCGGCGATTTGGGAGACAACCGTCACCTCTTCGCTGGGACTGACCCCGTAATAATAGGCCAGGAAGACGATTCCCGAAAATAACAGGGCGAGCAGGGAGCCCATCGCGGCCAGGGTTTTGGCGGCGTTGTTCGGCGCAGGCTCCTTGAAGTTCGGAATGGCGTTGGATATGGCTTCAACCCCGGTGAGCGCGGAGCTGCCTGAAGCGAACGCCCGCAGGAGCAGAAACAGGCTCAGTCCGGCGACGGGCGTGCCGATCTTGGTGTGCAGCTCCGGCGAAGCGTGGCCGGTTGCGATATCGTAGAGACCGACGCCAATCAGAATAAACAAGGCCAGCACGAACAGGTAGACCGGATAGGCCAGGATCGAGGCGGATTCCGTCACGCCCCGCAAGTTCAGCACGGTAAGAAACAGGACGAACAGTACGGCGATCCCGACATTATAGGGACGCAGCTCGGGAAAAGCCGACGTAATCGCATCCGTACCGGCCGATACGCTGACCGCCACCGTTAGGATATAGTCGACGAGCAAGGAGCCTCCGGCAACGAGGCCGGGATACATGCCCAGATTTCGTTTCGACACGACATAGGCTCCGCCGCCCTGCGGATAGGAGAATATGATCTGTCTATAGGATAGGATCAATGCCAGCAATAGGACGAGCACGCCGATGGCGATCGGGATAGAATACCAATAGGCCGCGGCGCCGACGGTCATCAGCACCAGCAGAATTTGCTCGGGGCCGTAGGCGACGGATGACAAGGCATCAGACGACAAAATCGCCAGGGCCTTCGTTTTATTCAGCTTCTGATCGCCTAATTCATTGGACTTGAGCGGTCTTCCGATGAGGAAGCGCTTGATGGAAGATAACATCGTGTTCACCACCGATTCGATTTGGTTTTTGGGTCGTTTATCCCCCAGAAAAGCGTAAAATTATGAGCTTGGGTGAATGGTCAAGAGCCGGTCATGGGATGCATCTCCGTTTCGAATTTTCGATTTTTGGCATAGAAAAAACACAGGTTAGAGCCTGTGTTTTTTTGCACAAGTTCACAACCCTCCCATTAACGCCTACGAGGTTAGCTGTCGGATTCGGGCGCGAGAGTCGCCCTACCTGATGCCGCTCGGGACATGCCGCGGCTATTCAGGATTCACCCCATAGTATGGCTGCCGCTTCGGCAGGCATACGCTTCGGTTCCCCCGTTTTCCTTCCTGGAAATTCGGCGAATCAACTGTGAGATTCATATTGGATTTGAAATCTGAATAGTATATTACGCCTGCGGGATTCGATTGTAAAACGGCCTTTTGCCGCTATTTTCGGCAGAAGGGAGCCAAATGGATGGGACGTAAGCGATTACATGGGATACGGACTTTCGCGGGATCATTATTTTGCGGATTTACGCAATAAATCACTGTATGCGAAGATTTGGAAACTGAAAGCGCGGTAGGGAAAGCAGAAAACGCGGTGAGGGGAAGAAGGTAGGCGTGCAGATAAAAGAGGATGCTCCTATCGAAGAAGCAAGCCGAAGAGAGCATTCGCGGCCGCATCTTGAGCCGGCCGTAACGTAAATTCGCCATGCCGTATCTCGGGGGAGGAGATACAAGCATGGCGAATTTTTTGGGAGTGGTCCATGATATGGCGAGGAGGAGAAAGGGTCTGGGTTTCTCATCCTTGCTCTCGATAGAAATATACCCGGGAGGTCGAGCGCTGAATCACATCTTTAGAAAAAAATGTATGACTTTACGATGGGGCTGATTTTTTTTAAGATAAGGGGATATGATTGAGGCTGAAGCACAAGGGGGAGAGGACAAAGTGATTCATCAGGAATATGGCGTATTTCCGGCGGTTTGCCCGTTGGATTGTCCGGATACTTGCAGCCTGCTGCTGCATAAAGAGAACGGCAAAATCGTAAAGGTTACGGGCAACCCCGACCATCCGATCACGCAAGGCGCGATCTGCAATAAAGTCCGCAACATGGCTCACCGGGTCTACCATCCGGAGCGTGTGCTGTATCCGCTGCGCCGGACAGGCCCTAAAGGGGCCGGATTATTTGAGCGGATCAGCTGGGACGAGGCGATCCGGGAAATCACGGACCGGTACAAGGCGCTGATTGAATCGGATGGCCCTGAAAGCATCCTGCCCTACAGCTTCTACGGCAATATGGGCATCTTGAGCGTAGACGGCATGGACCGCCGTTTCTTCAACAGGCTGGGCGCCAGCAAGCTGAAGCAGTCCATCTGCAATTCGGCCGGAAACGAAGGCTGGAAATCGGTCATGGGCTTCAACGGGGGAACGGTCCCCGAAGATACGGTGAACGCCGATGTCATCATCGTCTGGGGCGGGAATATCGTCAGCACGAATATGCACCAGGTGGTGCTGGCTGAAAAAGCGCGAAAGCGGGGCGCGAAGGTCGTCGTCATCGATGTTCACAAAAATCAGACCGGCCAATGGGCGGACTGGTTCATCCCGCTGCATCCCGGCACGGATGCCGCGCTTGCCGTCGGGATCATGCACGTCCTGTTCCGCGACGGGCTGGCGGATGAAGCGTTCATGGAGCGTTATACGATCGGTCATGAGGAGCTGCGGGAGCATGTGAAGACGTATACGCCGGAATACGTATCTTCGGTAACGGGCATTCCGGCCGAGGATGTGGAGAAGCTGGCCGAGCTGTACGGCCGTGCCGGCGTGTCTTACATTCACATCGGCAACGGTCTGCAGCATCATGATAACGGCGGCATGACGGTGCGCAGCATCGCAGCCCTGCCGGCGCTGACCGGGCAGTGGCTCAAGCGGGGCGGCGGGGCGGCCAAATCAAACGGGGGCTACAACAGCATGAACAGCGAGGCTCTGGAACGGCCGGATTTGCGGCCGAACCCGAGTGCGCGCACGATTAATATGAACCGGATCGGAGAAGCGCTGGCCATGACCGAGAATCCGATCCGCTCGGTATTCGTATACTGCAGCAACCCGCTGGTCGTCGCCCCGGATACGGAGCGCGTGAGGGAGGGGTTTGCGCGGGAGGATCTGTTCACGGTCGTTCATGATCTATTCATGACGGACACGGCCAAGTACGCGGATATCGTACTGCCGGCCACCTCCTCCTTTGAAAGCACGGACCTGTACGCTTCCTACTGGCACCAATACGTACAGCTCCAAGAGCCGGTTATCCCGGCGCAGGGGGAGAGCAAGAGCAATGTTGAGCTGTTCTCCTTGCTCGGACGGGCGATGGGCTTTGAGGAAGAAGCCTTCCGCGAGTCGGAAGAAGAGATGATTGCCCGGGCGCTCGATTATCCCGATAATCCGTATCTGAACGGAGTGACCCTGGACAGGCTGAAGGCAGAGCGTCATGTCAAGTTGGACATGACGCCGCTCGAGAGCTTTCTGGATCGGCTTCCAACCCCTTCGGGACGGATCGAGCTGTACTCGGCCAGGCTGGCGGAAGCCGGACTTCCGCCGCTGCCGACCTATGTGCCGCTGAAGGAAGGCTATGACGGGGTGCGGCGCGGAAGGGGGAACCGGTATCCGCTGATGTTCATTTCCCCGCCGAACCACAATTTCTTGAACTCAACCTTCGCAAATGTCGAGAAGCATCAGAAGATGGAGAAGGAGCCGACGCTCCAAATCCATCCCGAGGATGCGGAGCAGCGGGGGATTGCCGACGGCGATCCGGTTATCGTGTTCAATGATCGCGGAACCTATGAGGCTCGCGCCAAAGTGGTGGATAAGATGCTGCCGGGCACCGTAGTCAGCCAAGGCCTCTGGTGGGAAGGCGAGGGCCGAAAGCAGCGGGCCAATGCCCTTACGCCGGACAGGCTGGCAGACATGGGTGAGGGGGCAACCTTCTTCTCGACCGTTGTCGAGGTCAAGCGCTCATAAGCCGGGGGGATACCTCTCCCCGATATGGGACTAGGCGCGATGCGTAAGCTGTACGGAGCTGAACGTAATGTGCCAGGGCGCAATGCTTGCTCGGATCTGATGTACAATGCCCCGAAACGATCCATTTCAACCGATATGAAAAGAGGAATTGATAAGATCAAGATGCCGTCTATCATTAGGCGGCATCTTTTTTTATGCAGTGAACGGGCAGACTTTATACTTTTTCAAGCGGCGTCCCTATCGATCATCCGTCAGAAGTATAAAAAATCGCGGGTTTGTTATATAGTTTCGCCCCATTGCCAAGGTTAGAATGTCCTTAAGTCCGAAAGACCGCAGCCCTTAGGCTGGCGTTAACGTGTCAAGGATGTTCGCATGCGCCTTGACTATATTTTTCAAGCGGGAGGAACAACATGTCCCAATCTGCACCGAAACAGCGGCAGGTCCCGGTTGCCCCGGAGCCCCGCATCCACAGCTCCAGCTTCTTGCGGCGCTTCGTGAAACAATGGGAAGTCCAGCTTATGGTCATTCCCGGAGTCATCCTCGTCTTCATCTTCTCGTATTTGCCGATGTACGGGGTGATTACCGGATTTATGGATTACGACCTGTTTACGGGTTCGAGAATTTGGGAGAATCCATGGGTCGGTTTCAAGCATTTCGAAGCCTTCTTCAACGCGCCGGAGTTCGAGCGGCTGATCCGCAATACCCTGGTCATCAGTCTGCTCAAGTTCTTTATCGGCTTTCCGGCCCCGATCTTGCTGGCGCTGATGCTGAACGAAGTCCGCCATATGTTCTTTAAACGAACGGTTCAGACACTTACCTACTTGCCTCATTTTCTCTCTTGGGTCATCGTGGCCGGCCTGACGATGTCGATGCTGTCCACTGAGAACGGAAGCGTCAACATGCTTCTGAAGGGCGCAGGACTGATCAGCGAGCCGATTAACTTCCTCGGCATGAAGGAATATTTCTGGTCGATTCTCATCTCGGCGAATGTGTGGAAGGAGATCGGGTTTAACTCCATTGTGTTTATGGCCGCCATCGCAGGGATCGATCCGGCACTGTATGAAGCAGCCGATATCGACGGCGCAAGCAAATTCAAGCAAATTTTCAAAATTACGCTGCCTTGCATCATGCCGGTCGTCATCATTTTCATGATTCTGGCCATTGGCAATCTGGTCAATGCGGGATTTGAGGATATCCTGCTTCTCGCAACGAATCCGGTACTTAGGCCGGTGTCCGATGTCATCGATACGTACGTCTATCGCGTGGGGCTAGGCACACACCGTTATTCCTATGCCGTCGCCATCGGGCTATTCAAGGCCATCGTCAGCGTCACGCTCTTGACCATTGCCAACTACTTGGCCCGGCGATCCGGCAACAGTCTGTGGTAAGATCCACAAGCCTTAGGAGGTACAGCATGTTAAAAAGAATCAGCTTCGGAGACAAGGTCATGCTTGCCGTCATATACGTTCTGCTTGGTTTACTGGCCTTCTCAGCGCTCTATCCGTTCTGGAACGCGGTGGCGATCTCCTTCAATGTCGGCGTGGATACCTCCAAAGGAGGAATCACGTTCTGGCCGCGTCAATTCACGCTGGAGAATTATCAGGTCATCCTGCAGGATGACCGTCTGATCAACGGATTCATGATCTCGATCGCCCGGACGGTCGTCGGAACCGCCACCTCGATTCTGATGACGTCCATCGTGGCGTACGGCATGACCCGCTCTTATTTGTATGGCAGGAGCTTTTACATGACGTTCTTTATATTCACCCTGTATTTTAGCGGAGGCTTGATCCCGACCTATCTCCTGATCCGGTCCCTCGGCCTGATGGATACGTTCCTGGTGTTTATCATTCCTTCTATGGTGAGCGTCTGGAATATGATCATCTTCCGCACGTTCTTTAAGGGGCTGCCGGTCGGCCTGGAGGAATCGGCGCATATGGACGGGTGCAGCAATTGGGGGACCTTTTTCAGAATCGTCCTTCCGCTCTCGGGGCCGGTCATCGCGACCTTGGCACTGCTCACGGCGGTCGGTCACTGGAACGACTGGTTCCTGCCAAGCATCTACATCACCAACGAGGATTTGCTGCCGATTCAGACGATATTGCGGGAGACCCTAAACGCCAATATCAAAACCGCGCAAAGCTCGGCTATCGACAGCAGCGCGCTTGCATTGATCGAAAGCTCCAAGAACACCAGCTCGAAATCGCTGACGATGGCAATGATGATCGTGGTTACCGCTCCGATTATCCTCGTGTACCCTTTCGTGCAAAAGTATTTTGTGAAAGGCGTGCTCGTAGGCTCGCTGAAAGGGTAATGCCGACACCGGTTTAAGGCGAACAGCTTTGAACATATATAATTCGAGAATGAGAGGGGTTAAGAGAATGAGCAAGATGAAAAAGCCGCTCCTGGTCATGGCATCGGCGCTGCTGGTGCTCGTTACCGTCATGGCGGGATGCACCAAGTCCAACGAAGGATCGCCGCCGCCAACGAACAATCCACCGAAGACGAATGAACAGCCGAAAGAACCGTCTAAAGAAAATACAGAAGATAAGTGGGTGCTGGGGGAGAAGCCGCTTCAGTTCAGCGCATACGCCCATTACCAGGATACCGATTTCCCTAAATGGGAAAGCACGCCGATCGGTAAATATCTCAGCGAGGAAAAGCAGGTCAAGATCGACATGATCAAAGCTGCCGGAGCCCACACGCAAAAGCTGAGCGCCATGATGGCCTCTGATGATCTGCCTGACATGATCTGGACGGACCGGGACCATCCGGATATGGACCGGCTCGAGAAGGCCGGCAAGCTCGTTCCTTATGATGATTATCTGGATAAGTACACGAACCTGAAGACATGGATGGGAGACGATTTGAACCTGCTCCGTTCGGCAGACGGCAAGCTGTACCGCTTTCCGAACTGGTATTCCTCCCGTCCTTTCGGAAATGCGGGATACGCCGTGAACAAGAAAATCTATGAGGAGCTCGGTTCGCCCAAACTGGAAACAACCGACGATCTTTACAGCTATCTGGTCAAAGTAAAAGAAAAGTACGGAGACCAGGTGGTTCCGTTCGAGCCGCATCGTGCCCAGGAACGACAAGGTCTGGGCGTGCTGTACACCGCGTTTGGAGAGGGAGCGAGCTACACGAACCTGAACGCGAATCTGCTGGCGGTCCCGAAAGACGGCAAGCTGACATCGCTGCTTACCGATCCGGTATTCCGCGAAGCCCAGAAATATATTTCCAAGCTGTACCGGGAAAAGCTGATTTCCCAGGATGCGTTCAACCAGACGGAGGATCAGGTTAAGGAGAAGGTCATGACCGGGAGAGTAGCCGTCTATGCTTCGGCGAATCCTACGCTCTTCGCCAGCGAAGCGCATAAGGAATTAACCAAGACGGATCCGGATGCCGGCTATTTCATGATTTGGCCGATCCGGAAGGAAGGCTTGGATAAGAACAAAATTTACCCGGGCACGTATACCAGCTTCGGCTGGAACGCCGCTTATATCACGACCGCTGCCGAAGACCCTGAAGCCATTTTTGCATTCCTCGATTGGTATACCGGACCTGAAGGCATGAATGTGCAGTTCTTCGGTCCGGAAGGGAAGAACTGGAAGGGATTTGATGAAGAAGGCAAGCCGAACTTCACGGAGAACTATGATCCGAAAGAAGTGGCGGAGATTCAAACGAAGAACGACAAAGTGATGTTCGTAGGCAATACCAGCTATATCGACCCAGCTAAGTGGAAGTACATGGAGAGTCTTCCGGTTGAGGAGCAGGATTGGGTCGCACGTTATCAGCAGACCATCACTTGGCCGACTCAATTGAACGTGACCGAGTTTACCGGACTGAATCCTCCGACCGATTCCGAGGAGGGCATTATCCGAACTTCGGTGGATGAATTGTTCCTTGAGATCTATGCCAAGTCGTCCATGGCTGCAAGCGATGAGGAAGTCGACAAGATCCTCGACCAGGGCAATAAAGACTTGATGGATCTGGGGTATGACAGACTCCTGGAATGGCGTACGGTCAAATGGCAAGAAAACCTCGCCAAAATGCAGAAATAATCTTTTCTTACTACACATATTCAATCTTATTCCAACGTCCCAAAGAATCCGCAGGTGGATTCTTTGGGATATCTCCGTTTACATGGAGGAACCTTCAAAAAACGTTGCTTTAGATAGACGTAATTGCAAGTTCCGGCAGGACAGCGTCAAGCATGACGGAATTTACAGGCAGAGAGGATGAACGGAAGAACAAGGAGCGGGCAGGAAAGCCCAGCAGCTCCGAAGAAGCGGCCGCGGCCGACTTTTGTGATCGATTTCGAACAGGGGGGATTGCATGTATAAAGTTCTGCTGGTAGATGATGAAGAGCTTGACTTGGAGGGAATGAGGAGGTTTATCCCTTGGTCCGACCTGAATATGGTCGTAAGGGGAAGCGTGAACAACGCCTTGTCGGCCTGCGACATCATTGAGAGGGAAGACATCGACATTCTTGTCAGTGACGTAAATATGCCTTATATGTCGGGGCTTGAGCTGGCCCGAATCGCGCTTGAACGCAAGCCGAACATCCGGATCATCTTCGTCAGCGGCTATCAGGAGTTCAGTTATGTTCAGCAGGCGTTATCCCTCAAGGCATACAGCTATGTACTGAAGCCGATGAACGATAGCGAGCTTGTATCCTCCTTATTGAAAGCAAAGCGGGACCTCGATGAAGAGATCAAGCAGCGCGAAGTGGAAACGGCTTATCAGGAAATGATCCCGATTGTCAAAAGCGACATTCTGATACGCCTGCTGGAACGGGGGGACAGCGAAGACGGCGAAGCGCTGGCCAAACAGATGGTATCGTACGGGTTTGACCGGATGAATTGGCCGATGCGGGTGGCGGTCATCGAGCTGGATAATTTGCCGTGGGAGCAGGCGGGGGGAGTGTCCTCGCAGCGGGAGACGACCCGCAAGTTTTTGCAGCAGGTGCAGGACAGCATGATGGCCCTCGGGCTCGTCACGTGGTGCAAGCTGTCTTCCCATCGGATCGCGCTGCTGATGGAGGAAGCCCAGGCTGACGCTGCGGTACGGGATTTGGTTGACCGGATTCGGCGGCAATTGCCTGCAACCGTTACTGCTGGAATCGGCGGAACCGCTAAAGGGCCGGATGATCTTCAGGCATCGCACCGGCAGGCCGTGGAGGCGGTGGAAGGCAAAATGTTTCTGGGGAAGGGCACGGTGATCAAGTATGAGGATGTCCGGACCGAGCCGGCCATGCTGGATGCCCGGATGCTGGATGAACGGATGCAGAGCCTGCTGGCCGCGATGGAGGATTACGAGCTGGTCCGGATTTGCGATGAGCTCGATAAATGGTTTGACTCGGTCAAGAGACTGCGCTCCCGGTTTACCGTTCACAATATGTCCAGCTATATTGTATGGAAGCTTGATCAATATTTAAGCAGCAAAGATGAGGATTTATTCGAATTGCTCGGCATGGAGATGCAACATCTGGATATTCTGATGCAGTTTGAGACGGTGAGCGATATCCGGGGGTGGCTGGTTCGGCGCATGTTTGAAATATCGGAGAAGCTGTATGAGAAATCAAACAGCAAGGACGGCAAGTTCACCCGGAGCGTGATCAGCTTCATCAAGGAGCATATGAGCGAAAATATCACCATCCGTGATATCGCCCAGCACTTTTCCTTTTCCCCGAGCCATATCGGGTATTTAATCAAGGAAAAATCGGGCCATACGTTCAATGAGCTGCTGGTGCAGCTCCGGATGGAGAAGGCCTGCGAGCTGTTAAAGCAGCCCGGCATGAAAATCTATGAAGTGGCCGACCAGGTGGGGTATCGGTATCTTCCTTATTTCAGCAGGCAGTTTAAGGAGAAATTCGGCATCACGCCGCTGGAATACCGAAAGCGAGAAAGCGAATGATCTGCCGGTTCCTTCAACCCGGTCAAAGAACAGGCAACGGTCCGGGATACATACCGATCGGTTACAAGCTGATGCTGTCGTATATGGCGTTTATTATCCTTTTGGTTTCCGCGAACTTTTATATATCCCAGACGATGTACGACGAGAGCATGCGGAAGCAAACCCGGAAGAATATTCAGGGTACGCTGGCGCAGATCCGGGACAACGTGGCTTACAAGGTCGATGATATCGTTCAAACCTCGGCGACTTTATACAATGACTCGAGCCTGATCCAAAGCGTGAAACGGATGGACGAGCGGATGGACAATTATGTCCGGATGAACAAGGTCATCATCCCGAAACTGGAAAGCGCATCCAAAGCGATCGGACTGAATCTAAGACTGTCCGTGTACTTCCATAATAAGAGCCTGGACGAAATATACCGGCTGTGGGGAGGCCGTGAAGACTACACCGAACAAACATACAATGTCTATCACATGGATCGTATATATAACAAGCGCTGGTATGCAGAGCTTCCCGAGGAGAGCTACAACAAAACCATGCTGTGGCGGCAGGTCGAGGAGGATCAAACCGACGGCAGAATTTCGCTGATCCGGCGGATCGTGGATATGGGAAACCTGCTTGAGATCAAGGAAGTGGGAATCATGCGGTTCAGCGTCCGCCTGTCCGAGCTGTTCGAAAGCGTAAACTATAAGAAGCTGGGAGAAGGCAGCACGCTGACGGTGATCGATGCCTCCGGGAACGTCCTCTATTCCTCCAGGGGACGGGTGGAGGGCGGTCAAGGCGGTCGTCTTAAGGCAGGTATGGACCCGATATCGGCGGCAGACGCCAAGAGCAATGCTCTGATCCTGGAGGAACAGCTTCCCCAGCAGTCCTGGAGACTCGTTGCGGAGGTCCCGCTTCACATTATCGAGCAGGAGGCCAAGCGCGTACGCACCGTCTTTATTCTCATCTGTCTGGCGTGCGTCATTTTGTTCGCCCTGACGGGATTTCTCATGTCCCGGTATCTGTCCATTCGAATTACGAAGATCGTATCCGTACTGAACGCTTTCCGGGAAGGAAACCTGAGCAAGCGGATCAAATACCGGGGACGGGGAGAATTTCCGCAGATCGCCGATGCGCTCAACGCCATGGGGGAAGATATCGAGGCGCTTATCAATAAGGTGTATCTTACTCAGCTTCAGAAGAAGGAGGCGGAGCTTGAGATGCTGCAGGCGCAGATCAATCCGCATTTCTTGTATAACACGCTGTCGTCCATCAATCAGCTGGCCAAGTTCGGCGAGACGGAGAAGCTTCAGCAGATGGTGGTCCAGCTGGCGCAGTTTTACCGGTTGACGCTGAATTCCGGCCGAACGATGATCCCGATTGCCGCGGAGATCGAACAAGCTTCGGCTTATCTGGATATCCAGAAGGTGAAATACGGCCGGCGGATGGAGGTTTCCTTCGACATCGATCCGGACATCTGGCCTTACGAGACGGTGAAGCTCATTCTACAGCCCTTCATCGAAAATACGTTGAAGCATGCCTGGAGCGGAGACCGGATCCATATCCGCGTGCTGGTGAAGAAGGAGGAGGGCACGATCCTTTACCGGGTCATCGACGATGGCCTGGGCATGAAGCCGGAACGCATCCGCGAGATCTTTGATCCGGGGGATCACAGCCATGTCGGCTGCGGCATTCGGAATATCGACGAGCGGGTGAAGCTGCATTACGGCCCCGAATATGGCGTAAGCATCTTTAGCCGGGTCGGCATCGGAACCTCGGTGCAAATCCGGATTCCCGCGATACGGAGACTGGAGCAGCGGAGCGATGAGCGGAAGTACGGAGCAGCAGGGCCGCTGAAGCGGTCCTGATTCGCTGCTGGATTAAAGCGTCACTAAATGTGCTTGCGAACTCACATGGCTTTCGGCGATACTAGAGATTGGGCAAGCACAAAGTTACAGGTTATGTAAGCTGCAGCAGAAGCGGGAGAGGCATCCTGCCCATTGCCCTGCGAGTGATACCTATTCAAGCCCGCCAAGGGCTTTTTTATTTGGATTATGATAGCGGCATTAGCTGCTGAATACTGCTTGCGAGGCTGCTGGGAGATTAAGACGATGAAATGGTTGGAGCAGTACCCTAAGGAAGTAAAAGGTTTTCTTGTGGCAAGTCTCGTGGCCTCGGCCGGCGGCTCGCTTATGTGGCCGCTCACCACGATGTACGTGTTCGACGAATTGGGACGGAGCATGCAGGATGCAGGCTTCGTCATCCTGATTCAATCGCTTGGAGGAATCGCCGGCCAGCTGGTTGGCGGGGGCCTGTATCACAAGGTCGGCGTGAAACGGCTTATCGTGGGCTCCCTCCTCCTGAATGCGCTGGGTTTGTTCACCCTGCCGTTCATTAACGGCTTATGGGGCTTGTTCGTGGCGATGATGGGCTTCATCGGCTTTTGCAATGCCGTATCGATGCCGGCGATCCAGGCATTTATCGGATTCCGGTTTGCCGATCGGCGCGGCGAGCTGTTTAACGTGATCTATGTAGCCAACAATATCGGCGTTGCCCTGGGCACGGCCATGAGCGGATTTCTGGCGGAAATTTCGTATCATTTGAGCTTTGTGCTGAACGGCGTGACCTCGCTCGGCTTCGCGATCTTCTTCTTGTCCTATCTGACCAAGCTGGACGGCAGCGCCGTACCACAGGAAGACCGGCACCCGAAGCTGAAGGCGCCCCTCGCTGCAGGGCCAGGGACATGGGCGCTTCTCGGGCACACGCGCATTTACCTTTATATGGGGCTTGGCTCGCTGTTTCTCTGGTTCGGCAACTCCATCTGGAACACGGGCGTGTCGCCCTTCATCATTTCGGAAGGGATGTCCAAGACCGCTTACGGCTATCTGTGGACGCTTAACGGCATCCTGATCTTTGCGGCACAGCCCGTAACCAAGCTGATTAAGCGCTGGTTCGCCCGGACGGAGAGCAACCAGATGGCTGTCAGCGCGTTATTTTATTTGTCGGCCTACCTGGTTATCGTCGCGATGCACAGCTATCCAGGCATGGTGCTGGCGATGGTGCTAGCGACCCTGGGCGAAATGCTGATCTCGCCGGCGATTCCGGCATTCATAGCAGAGCGGGCCGGACGGGCGGCTCCGTTCTACATCGGCGTAGCCGGAGGAATGGGCGCGGCCGGGCGGGTGCTCGGTCCGTATGCGATGGGCACGATGTATGACGGCGGCGGATTGACGCCGGTGGCTTGGCTGGCGGCAGCCACGGCGGTGCTGTCATTTGCCTCGTTTGTTGTCCATGCCCGCATCAGCCGCAGCGTCATTCTGGGTGATGACGGCCGTTTACAGGTAACTGGGAAGCGGGGCGTTCCGAAGGAAACCCTGCCGCTATAAGGGAGTGCTTCAAGCAAGCCGAATGTTGTAGAGCAGGCCGGGTGGTCTGCTGAATTTCAAGTCGTCCATGCCTCCGTCGACGCCAAAAGACAAGGAGCTAAGCGAGAATAAATCGCTTAGCTCCTTCATTTTTTTTGAACACCATCCTGCTTTATTCTGAGGGGGTTCCAAATTTTACGGGGACACCCCTCTTTGAGGCATTTAGATCAGTACTGTTAAATTCTTTTACGGCGTATCCAACCGATTCGCCTTCGACCAGGGTGACGTAGATGCGTTCATTCTCAACGGTATCCCCAGCGATCAGCTTGATCAGCTGTTCGGCTGCAAGGGCCCCCCACTTGCGTTTGGAGTAATCAATCGTTGCCAAGCGCGGCTGCATATAGCGGGTCAGCTCGATATTATCAAAGCCGATCAGATGAATCTGCTCGCCAATGATCAGAGAAGAAGTTTCGGTTATCTGGTTGTAAAGTCCGATCGCCATCTCATCATTTAGGCAGAACACGGCTACCGGATGCTTATATTCCGCCATGATTTGTTTAGCCGCTTTTTCACCGCCGCTCTTTTTGAAATCTCCCTCGATCTCGATCCACTCGATATGATCTACCCGGTCCTGGGCCTGTTTAACGGCCTTCATTCTTTGCATGGAGTCGAAGGATCCCGGCGGACCGGTAACGATATAGATCTTCTGGTGTCCACGTTCGATCAGAAATTCCATAGCGAGCGTAGCGCCTGCTTTATTGTCCAGAAGCACCTGATTGATGTTTTTGTGATCGAGCTCGCGGTCTAAGACAACGATTTTGTGATTGCGATCCGCATATTCCAGCAGCTCTTCGCTTTCGAAGGCCTGATCAAGAATAATGGCGCCGTCAATCATCCGCTCGGGAAGCATTCGGTGGGACTGCTTGCCGCTGCATACAATCAGATCATAGCCTTGCGCGTTGGCGACTTCCTTCATGCCGTCCAGAAGATCTCCGTACACATCTCCTTTGAAATCGGTCAGAAAGACGCCTATGATTTTGGACTCTCGCTTTTTAAGCGTTCTGGCTGCCGCATTCGGTATATAGTTCAGTTCCTGAGCGATGGCCAAAATTCGAGAGCTCGTCTCATCCGTCACTTTACTGCTGCCGTTGAGGGCATAAGATACGGTCGATATCGAAACACCGGCTTTTTTTGCGATATCCTTAATACTTACCAATTTTGCTCGCTCCTTCGCATAAACCAATCCCTGGCGGGATTGCAGACTACATGAAGATTTCGACTCTGTTCCGTCCCTGAATCATCTGTTCGAATTGCTGTATGGAAACGCGCAGACCGCCTTCTCGGTAAGGGTTATTGATACGCTCAGCTGTCAGCTCGGTCCCGTTCATCACAACGCGGCTGATGCTGTTGCCCGTAACGTGGTAGACAAAGGTTACCTTGGTACCGGCGAATTCATAGTCGAAATGGAGTCCGTCCATGCTGGCAGGTATAACCGGATCCAATACCAGGTCGCCGCGATCCTGACGGATGCCGAGGGCGTTTGAAATTAACTGGTTCATGTAGATTCCCGGTCCACTGGAATAAATCCGCCAGCCGCCCTTGACCTCTACTTTTCCGCTGCGCAAGTCATCAAAATGCTCTTGAGCCTCGTAGCGGGTATTGAACTTGCCGTCAGAGCTGCTGAAATAAGCATTGCTCTGGCGAATTGCCGCATTCGGTACCACCTCTTGGATACCGACAGGGTTAATCGTTTCAAGCCCTTTCCAAACATCCTCTCCATGTCCAAGCTTCGCCATCGCTTCGATGTAACGGATATGGGCATGGACATATTGTAAGCCTACCTCGCGTCCGAAATTGGAAGCCTGTTCCGCCCGCTTGAAATGCGTGCTTACGCCTCCTTTATAAGAGGCTGGACGGTTCATCAGACGCACGCCGTCCGGGAACAGCAATGTGCTCTGAATAAGCTCGTAATGGGAACGCGCTTGCTCGGGTTCGAGAAGTTCGGCAATCATGCTGCGGGTCATAGGAAGCAGCCGGTACTGTATACCGGTGTCCTGATCCTCAGGGTGTAACATAAGCTTAGGTTGTTCGGGATCCTCGAGGTAGAGGAATCCAGGTATAACATCATTGTTCAGCATGTACCTCTTGAAATCCTGCCCGATATTCGCTGCAATATCAGATATTGTGCCTGCCAGTTCTTGATCAAACGATTGCAGAGCTGTAGAGAGCTGCTTCATCGTTTGATAAGTCAGGGCTACAGTCCAGCTGCTGACCATAAACTGCTTAAGCTGCGCGTTGGCAGGCTGAAGGGTATCGTCCCAGTCACCGTCTCCGTAGGAGGATAGATGGGTATCATGCAGAAAATGATTGCGTATATATTCAATTTCTTTTTTGGCATGCTCCAGAATAGACGCTTTTTTCTCCGTGAACTGGAAAGAATGCTTCAAAGTATAAGGAACTTGTTCATCCAGGATGCTGTAATCCTGTGTGACCGTTAAATAGTCGCTCAATACTTTCAGCGGCCATACAATGATGTCACCGTGGCTCTCTTCCTGCTGTATGGCGAAGTATCGGTCAAACATAAACCACTGCGGCCAGTTTCCGCTATCCTCATATTGATGACAGTATACCATTTTTAGAATATCTCTCACCTGCTCATATTTCTGTGTAGCCATGAAATATTCGACAGGTCCCTGACAGACATCGCGCGTTCCCCAGGCTGCGCCTCCGTACTGCTCCAAGCCATGAGGAGACGAGTAGTGGACGAACATATTATGCGTATACCACCAGGCTAGTGCGTTTAATTTGAATAATTTATCTGCATCATCTCCGGGACGCGAGAGATGGAAGCCATTCATGACTCGGCGATAGTATTCGCGGTAACGAATGATTTCTTGGGATACGCTGCGAGGCCGGTCTGTAATGGTCTTGCCCTCCAGCAGGCCTTGGATCGTAAGCGTCCAATCGCTAGTGCGATCCAGACGGAGGGTTACCAAGGAAGAGGAGCCCGGTGCCACACCGTCAGCCATCGTCGTTTCATCTCCAACCGTTACCTTCGCACCGTCAACCCAAAGGCGGTATTGCAATTCCGGATAAGCTTTGGCCGATACAGGATTCGTATCGGAGTGGAACGTCAGCACTCCGGCTTCTTCTGTCATGTGTACCGGAGTTTCGTACTCATTAACGTTCATCGTCACATGATTCGTGACTAAATAATTATACGGGATTCCATTCTCCGATCGGACATGCAGCCGCACTTCGGGGGCATCCAGCACCGTATAGTTCGTAATGATCAGCATGTCGTCTTCCGTTTTATAGTACCAGCGAGCATAGTTAAAGCCGATTTCGAACATAGACGGCATCGTCAGCAGATGATACGTTCCGTCCTTTTCTACATAAATCCGCTGGCCCGACGTTTTTGGCACATTGAGTGCGCTGCGGGAATTGCTCATCATTTTATTCATATTCGTGTTGCCAACCACGACATGGGAGTTGAAGATGCCGTACATGAAAGAGGTAGTTGCCATCACTTCAGCACCGAGCTTCAGGTTGTCGCCGCTCAACAGAATATGCCCATGCGGGCGTTCAACGAGCATTTCTTTTTGCTTCAAGACAATATGTTCATAGGTATCCGTGAAGAAAGCCAGCAGGTTACCCTGATTGCGCTCCTCCTGATGTCTGCTGCCTATTGGAAAACGCGCATTGATTTCTTCTTCGGACAACTCGAGCGCTTGCAGCGGTTTGCCGATATACGGTTTAAGACGAGTGGCAGGGAGGGGCTCGAGCTTATGCTTGGAAGTCTGATTCTCATAGGACTGCCAAGCTTGCTGAACCTCCGTCAAATACTCAAGCTCCTCAACTGCAGCAGGGTGATTTCCCTTAAAGAGGCCATAAAACACAAAATGCTCTTCGCCGTTTAATGTCTTTTGCTTAGATTGAAGCCCGGTATAGGCAAATTCATATTGGTACACTTCACAGGCCAGTTTCTCCTGACTCAGGCAGACCGGCGTGTTCGTTTCCTTGTACGACAGTCCGAAGAATTGGAAGCCATCCGTTGAATATGCTGAAGCTCCCGTGAGAGAACCTTGCTGGAGATAAGGGAAGGCACCGCCTTGGGGTTGGTTTTGGCGGGAACATACCACATATCCCTGTTCACTGTGCTCAAAGACGCGGTGATCAATATATTGGGATAGATAAGCTTCATTGCTGCGAACCGCTCCAATGTCAGCAATTCCTGCATCCTGTCCGTAGATGATGTCAATGACTTGGCCTTGCCCACGGGTCTGAACATCCCAGAACCAGATTCCCTCCGGCTGGAGTACGAACGAAACCTCGTATTCCACATCTTCCGCTGTCCCCTCCCAGACGATCATTCCTTTTCCCGTGCTTACTTTACTGGAGGAATGAATGCCGAGCAGTGGATAACTGGTTATGCCCGCTTCATTGTGAATTCGCAAATAGATATTGTTCATGGAGCCGTCCAGCGGACTGGAGATCAGCTGATTGATCATGGTATTTCCGCTTACGGCTTTATATAAGTCACCGCTTTGCCAGAAGCTAAAGCAAAGGTCGCCCGCCTGAATGTGAATCAGATCTTGTGTAATAGTTGTCATAAGTAGGTCACTCCTCCTATCCTGGCAGTAACCGCCATGTCCGGCGGCTATGCCAAGGCAGTTGTGATGTAGTTTAAATAATCGATATAGTAATAGATTTATACAAGCTTAAAGGAAGCCTGCAGGCAATCCCGGCTATTGGGACCGACAAACAGTTGGAAGCTGCCCGGATCACTAGTAAAGCTGAGATCACTGTGATGGTAACGGAGCATATCTTCGCTAATGGTGAATTCGGCGATTGAGCTTTCGCCCGGTTGAAGCTCCAGCTGTTGGAATCCTTTCAGCTCGCGCAGTGGCCGAACGACTTCGCCTGTCATATCCCGAATATACAGCTGGACCGTTTCGACACCCGTTCTAGTACCGGTGTTGGTCACCTGAATCCGCGCCGTAAGATGCTGATCCGCTGTAATCTCGCTACTGGACAGTTGAAGCTCACCGTATTCAAAGGTCGTATAAGACAGGCCGTAGCCGAACGGAAGCAGAGGCTCATTAGGACTGTCGATATATTTAGATACATAGCGTTCACCGGTTTTGGAAGGGTCCATAGGGCGGCCAGTATTGAAGGCGTTGTAATAAACCGGAATTTGACCTACGGACTGCGGGAAGGACATGGTGAGCCTTCCGGACGGATTCATATGGCCGATCAGCAGATCGGCTATGGCTGCACCGCCTTCGCTGCCTGGGAACCAAGCTTCAAGCACGGCATCCGCTTTATCGAAAATACCTTGCAGATCCAGTGGACGGCCGTTAAAGATGACAGCAGCAATAGGCTTGTTTAACTGCTTCAGATGTCGAACCAGCTCGAGCTGCGCTTTCGGCAGCGTAATATCCGTGCGCGAACCGCCTTCACCGCTCATCTCGGATTGTTCGCCGAGTGCCAGAACGATGACATCCGCTTCACGGGCAGCGTCCAGTGCCAACTCCAGCTGCTTTGCGTCCATCGAGTCAAAATTGCATCCGGCAGTGATGGTCAGCTTGCCGCTGATGCGTTCTTTCATGGCCGTGCCCAGCTTTACGGCATCTTCCTTGGCTCCGACGCAGGACCACCATCCGAGGATGTCCTCCTGGTCTGCAAAAGGGCCGATCAAAGCGACATTGGAATCAGGTTGAAGTGGAAGAACACCGTTATTTTTTAGCAGGACGCTGGACTTCACCGCCAGATCGTAAGCTGCCTGGCGATGCTCGTCACAGAAGAGCAGCTCGCGCTCCCGTTCCGGATCCGCTCCCCGGAACGGATTCTCGAACAATCCCAGCTTGTTTTTCAATTGCAGAATACGCATGACGGCCTCATCGATCAGCGATTCATCGATGAGCCCGCTCTTGATCAAATTCGGAAGATGATGGACGTAGCAAGGGGTCATCATTTCGATATCGACGCCTGCGCGCATCGCCCGGTAGGCAGCTTCACGGTCATCCTCTGCGGCCCCGTGGGCGATCATTTCCCGAATGGATGCCCAGTCGGATATGAGAATCCCGTCAAATCCCCACTCACCACGCAAAATACCGCGCATCAGCTTCTCATTGCCGGAGGCAGGAATGCCATCAACGGTATTGAAAGAGGCCATCACCATTTCGCAGCCTTCATCCAGCGCGGCCTTATAAGCAGGGAGATAATATTCGCGCAGTTGTCTCTCGGACATGTCCACCGTGTTGTAATCACGGCCACCCTCCGCAGCCCCGTACGCGGCAAAGTGCTTGACGCAGGCGGCCAGGCGTTCGTTATCCTCCGCCAGCGCGCTTCCCTGGTACCCGCGCACAAAAGCTCTGGCGAACAAGCCGTTCAAATACGGGTCTTCGCCCGTTGTTTCCATGACTCGTCCCCAGCGTGGATCGCGTACCAGGTCAACCATTGGAGCGAACGTGACATGGATGCCGGAGACGGCGGACTCCCGTGCGGCAATTTCTGCACTTTTCTCGGCAAGCTCGAGATCCCAGGAACAGCCGATGGCAAGCGGGATCGGAAAGATGGTCTTAAACCCGTGTACCACATCTGCCATAAACAAGAGCGGAATCCCGAGACGGCTGTTCTTCATATAATTCTGTTGTAATGCTATGATCGAAGCGGCTCCTGACAGACCGAGAACCGAACCGCTGGCACGCACCATGTCGGTGGTGAGCCCCATTTCCTCCATGGGCCCTGTAATTTGGCCCTGATCTTCCGTGCCTTCATGGAGATTAGATGTAAGCTGCAGCAACTGTGCTATCTTTTCTTCTAGCGTCATCTTCGTTAAAAGGTCGGTTAACTGCTTCTGGTCCATGTATTTCCCTCCACTTCTTTATATCTACGAGAATAAATAGAATGAGAACGGGTTGACTGATGTCTCTATCTCCTTTCTCAGGAGCATGCACAAAACATGGACGGGCATGTAGTTGTGCAAACTCCTCATTCAGAAGAATGAGCAGGGCAGAAGTCAAGAACCCGGCTGCATTTGAAATCCTGCACACCGGGTTCAAAGGACTTGTACCGCTGGCGAATGCCTCAGGCCAACTCTAGTTTGAAGCTGTTTGTTTTACTTTTTTAAGTTATTGAGTTCATCCAAGACAGGTTGCACAAGAGATTGCTTGCTCTCAACCCACTTTTTCCAATTCGTTTCCAAATCCCCGTCTTGGAGAATCAGGTTGGTGTATTCTTCAGCGTAATTGAAGGTTGCCTGGTTTTTAGCCTTGGAATCATACAGCTGGACATCCCAATCGTACAGAGCGAGTGCGCCGCCTTCCTTGCCGAGCTTCGCTTTGTTCTGGTAGTGCTTGACTGCCGTATCACGGTATTCTTGCTTAATTGCAGGGTTGATCATGCTGAAATCGTCGCCAAGCAGGTAAAGACCTTCAAAGCGTCCAGGATATTTGTCGCCGACGCTCGTTCCTTCGGGAAGGAGGCTGATCAATTCTTTGTTCTCCCCGTATTTCCAGTCGGTTCCTTCAAAGCCCATGTTCAGAATCATTTGTCCTTCTTCTGTGACGGAGAAGTCAACAAGGTCCATAACACGCTCGAATTTCTCTTTGCTGATATCCGGCGAGAAGATCAGGGCGGACCAGAAGTTAACCTGCTCCAGATTGCGGTACTTGCCGTCTTCGCCAAGGACGATAGCGGTATGAACAACATCATCGCTGTTCAGATTCAGGTTCTTCTTCATGTCTTTATCCACGTCTTGACGGTAGGAAGCCAGTCCGCCGAGACTCATGACAGCAGCCGTTCCGTTCACACGGAAGTTGTTGCTGGCTTCACTGCTCTTCCAGGTATAGAATTCAGGATTCAGAAGGCCTTCCTTGTATGCTTCCTGAACCAGCTTCAGGCCGGTAAGTGTCTCCGGATCTGCCGGACCCCACTTGTATTTGCCGTCTTCACCTTTATAGAACGCCGATTCCACACGGGAATGTGCGCTGTTCGGCATCATGATGTTCGTCAGGACATCATCAGGCTTGTAGGAGATCGGAACGAGCTTGGATCCTACTTTGCCCGGATCCTTCTCTTTCACCAGACGGGCGTACTCCATGAGTTCGCTTGTTGTGTAAGCATCCTTGAGTTCAAAATTGACAGCCTCTGCCCAGTCCTTGCGAATAGCGATAACGCCAATCTGGTTCGTGAGCGGATCAGCCGGCTTGTTCTCGAAGTATACCGGTCTTGGCAGAATGTAAGTTCCGCCAGTCAGCTCTTCCAGCTTATCGCCAAGTCCGGTCAGGCTGTATGCCTTCGCAACGTTCGGCCAGCGTTCCTTCCAGTCATCAGGGAACTTGTACAAGAGACCTTGATCAATGTAGTTCATCGCATCGCCGTGAACATAATCCCAGACAGCCACATCAGGCAAATCGCCCGAGTTGATCCACAGACGGAGCTTCTCGCCCCAGGAATCCCACTCGACAAAGTTGTAATCCCACTCGATGTTGTACTTGTCCATCCAGTACTTGTGGAACTCGTTGTCCATATCGCCGTCCTTGACCGTAACGGTGCTTGCTACGGAAATTTTCAGCTTATCCTTGTAGTTCCCGTTCTCGTCTTTACCGCTTTCTCCACTGCTTGAAGAATCTCCCTTCGAGCATGCGGTCACAAGCACAAGGCTCATGCTCAGCAGCAGCAACAGAATGGATTTAGCCGACAGCCGTTTGTTCGTTTTCATGTTTTACCCCCATGAATGATTAAATTTTTGGCTGAATCTATGCATTAATCAGGTCTTGATAGCCCCTGTTAATACCCCTTTGGCAAAATGCTTTTGAAGCATCGGGAAGAAGCACATAATCGGTACCATACTGACAAATACCGCTGCCATTTTCATACCGGTCGAGAAGTTGGACTTCCCGGCGGCATCCACGCTTGAAGCGTTGGAGGCGTTGGTCTGCGATTCGACGATGATCGTTCGCAGCACGTTCTGGAGCGGGAGCTGATCCGCCTTTCGCAGGAAGATCATGGCGTCATACCAGCTGTTCCAAATGGCTACGCCGTAGAACAGCGTAATGGTCGCAATAATCGGGGCGGCCAGCGGCAGGACGACGGAGAAGAGGATTTTCCATTCTCCGGCCCCATCAAGCCGGGCGGATTCCATCAAGGATTCCGGGAGCCCCTGGAAGTAGTTCATCATCAGAATCATGTTGAAGGCGCTGAAGCTGCCTGCGAGAATAACGGACCAGAGCGTTCCGGTCAGGTGCAGCGCCTTCATGATGAGATAGAGCGGAACAATCCCGCCGTTGAAGATCATGGTGAACAGGACCAGCATAAAGATCAGCTTTTTGCCCGGAAACTTGTTCCGGCTGAGCGCATAAGCCATCGTAATGGTTAAGAACAGACTGAGCGGCAAGCCGATAATCAGGAGCTTGAAGGTGTTCCAGTAGCCGGTCAGGATGCTTCCGTCGGCGAACAGCGCTTTGTAATTTTCCAGCGTTGGATTAGCAGGCAGCATCATGAGCGGGTTATCGGCGTATTCTTTTGGCGTGGAGAACGAGATCATAATGACATTCCAGAACGGAATCACGATCAGCAGAGCCAGTACGAGAAGAACGGCCAGCAAAATATAATCCAGAAGGGTCATCGTCTTCTTGTTCTTGCGTATCTTCGTCCTCTTGGGGCTTGTATCAATAGTGCTCATTTCTTTTCGACTCCTTTCTTAACGGAATAAACCGTCTCCGCCCATTTTTTTGGCTACTCTGTCCGCAATAAGCAGAAGCGCCATGTTGACGAGAGACCGGAACAAGCTGACCGCCGTAGAGAACGAGAAGTCCGTTGACGACTGGAACGTAATCCGGTAAATGTAGACGTCCAGCACTTCCGATACGTTCTTGGTCGCGGCATTCGCCAGGTTAAATATTTGATCGAAGCCGGAGGACATCAGTCCGCCTACCGAAAGGATGAACATGATCGTCACGGTGGGCATAATATTAGGCAGCGTAATGCGGAACATCTGCTGCATCCGTGTAGCTCCGTCGATTTGAGCCGATTCATATTGGTCTTGATCGATACCGGATATGGCGGCGAGGTAGACGATCGCTCCCCAGCCGGCCGATTTCCAGATATCCGTGAGCAGGATCATCGGAATGAAGTTGCTTTCCGAACCCAGGAAGTTGATGGTCGGCAGACCGAGTATCGCAAGGGTGCTGTTCACCAGGCCGTCATAAGCCAGCACGTTGATGACAATACCGGAGACGATAATCCAGGACAGGAAGTGCGGGAAGGTCAGCACCGTCTGGAAGGCCTTTTTCATCCGATGCATCCGCAGCTCGTTCAGGATCAGCGCGAGAATGATCGGAACCGGAAACGTGACCACCAGCTTGATAATGTTAATGTAGAGCGTACGCCAGACGGCATCGATAAAGGTCGGGTCCCGGAATACATACTTAAAGTTCTCGAATCCGACCCACGGGCTGCCCAGGATTCCGAGATTGGCCTTGTAGTCCTTGAATGCGAGGGACAGGCCGCCCATCGGCATGTAGGCGAAGATGATCAGCCAGACAAGCCCGGGAATCAGCAGGGTGTAGGTCATTCGGTTTTTTTTGATTTCAGACGCAAGCTTCTTGAATTTTGAGCGTCCGTTCGGTTTCTTGGTGGGCCCTAAGGCTGCAGGTTTCAAGTCGCATCTCCTCACTCTTCTTGAGTCTTGTCGTTACAAAGAAAATCAAATGCCGTTTCCAGATGCTGCTCCCAGAACCGCCATTCATGCGCCCCGGGTCCTTCCACGTAGCGGAAGTCGAAACCGCTTTGTCTCAGGTATGCGGCAAATTCGCGGTTCATCTTGATAAAGGGATCCTCCGTTCCGCAGCAGCAGAGGATCGGGGGCAGCTTTCCGGTCTGCGAAAGTGCCGCTTCCGCGAGCTTATACAGATCCTGATCCGGCTTGATGTCAAGCTCCGGACCAAATACGGCCTGCATTTCCTTGACCATACCGGCAGGCATGTCCATATCGTGAATCCTCTGCCGAATATCGGTTACACCAGATAACGAAACGGCTTTTGCGTATTGTCCCGGATAAGTCAACGCACATTTAAGGGCTCCATATCCGCCCATGGACAAGCCGGCGATAAAGGTACGGGCCGGGTCCTCATTCAGCTGGAACAATCGGCTGCAAAACTTCGGGAGCTCCTGGGTAACGTAATAAAAATAGTTAAGGCCATACGTCATGTCTGTATAGTAGCTTCGGTTTGCCTCCGGCATAATGACGGTGCAGTTGTATTGATGTGCGTATTGCTCAACGGTAGTCAGGCGCTGCCAAGTGCTCGCGTTATCGCCTGCTCCATGAAGAAGATAGAGTGTGTAATCCGGTGCTTTGCCTGATTCCACGGGCGACACGACATGGATGCTTGTCGTCATGCATAAAGTGGGGGAGCCGGTCTCTATCGTAATATGCGCCATAAGTAACCCCTTTCAAATGTGAATGATCTAGGCAGGTAGGCGGTGGGATCTATGCATCCCGATGATCCACAAAATCCAAGCGGGACTGCCGAAACACCTGTCAGTTCCGTTACCGATGTGATTCAAAAACACCGTTATTTTATGTAAGCGATTTATCGAATCGTTTCGATAACATCATAATTCGACATCAAATCTTTGTCAATATCGTTTTTAAAAATATGATTTTCCGTGGAAAATGTTGCGATCAAGGACTAATATCTATATTTTCACCCTATTTCGGTGTATTTTCGCCTATAGAAAACGCTTTCAATAAGTTGAGAATACTATGGATTCCTGTAATGATGTATTGGTAAAAAAACCATCCATTGTTGAAACGTTTCTATTGAGGTGCAACATGTTAGGTTTGAAACATGTTATTCTGGGGTGAGAGCATGAATCATGCCAAAAACCTTTTCAGGGGCTGCAGTCTAACGAGACTTAAGTGGATAGGAGGTAAATCCATGTCTAATCATTCATTAACTGGCTTTATTGATTACATCGCAGAGAGAGGATTGCAGGTGCATTCAGCGCGGGTTCGCCAAAACGGCCGGCTGTGGGGAAAGTACGATTTGACGGAGGACAAACGGCGTGTTCAGCATTCCATCAGCAAATCTTTTACTTGTATGGCCGTTGGCCTGGCCATTGAGGAAGGCAAGCTTGCGCTGAACAGCCGGCTGGGTGAATTTTTTCAGCGTCATTCTTCGATGGTCGACACGCTGGAGCCGTCTCTTGATCCCGGCAACATCACACTGTACAATTTGCTTCGAATGTCTTCGGGCCATGATTCGCCGCCCTTATGGGCAAACGAAAGAGCATCTTTGAAAGAGAAGGATTGGGCTAAGTACTATATGTCGTTACCGCTTGACCGGACGCCGGGCGAGACTTTTACATACAGCAGTGGAGATACGTTCATGATCTCGGCTATGCTCCAGGCGGCGACAGGCGAAACGGTAAGGGACTATCTGACTCCGCGCCTGTTTGAGCCCTTGGGTATAGAAAATGTTCATTGGGAGTCATCCCCGTTGGGTGTGACGCTGGGTTGTGCGGGCTTATTTATCAGCAATGAGGAACTCAGCGTATTTGGTCAACTTCTGCTGCAGCGTGGATTGTGGGAAGGACAACAGATTGTGCCTGAAGCGTGGATCCGATTCGTATCCACCAAACAGATCGATACGAAGGGCAATCCCGATTGGGCCCAGGGGTATGGCTGTCAATTTTGGATGTGCACTCATGATGCCTACCGTGCAGATGGGGCTTCCGGCCAGCTATGCATCGTTATCCCTGGCAAAGATGCGGTCATCGCGGTGAATAGCCAGGAAGACCGAATGCAGGAGATTATGGATGCAGTTTGGACAGAAATTTACCCGTTGTTATAGATGAATACAATGAGATACCGTGTGTAGGGGCTTCCGGTTCTGCTTGGACATAGGGTCCCCGCTGCCATTGCTCCCTCGGCCGGATCGAACGCTATAGGATAGGCTGCTGCATATCGAGCCTCACCCTGCAGTGGTTGCCCCCGCCTGTTATAATAAAGGGGTACGCGCTGTTTAAAGTGAGGGGATGCTAGGGTGAAAGCCAGTCAGGAAATCGTCACCATCCGCTTGTCGGAGATGAAGGACGCCGCTCAGCTGATGGAGCTGGACCATCTGATATGGAACAGGAATACGGCCCCCGAGCCGCTGCATTGGACCTCGAGGGAGCAGTTTTTGCTGCATTGCCCTCCAGGAAGCCAGCTGGTGGCGGCTTGCGATGATATATTGTGCGGTTATGTCGGCTTTCGTTCTCCCAGCGGGATGGAGAGCCATCGCCATGTGATGGAGCTGAATATTGCGGTTCATCCGTCCTATCAGCGCCAAGGCATCGGTCTGCAGCTGATCGAGGCGGCCAAGGAGCTGGCGGGCGGAGAGGGGATTGCCAAGCTGAGGCTCCGGGTGCTGTCCTCGAATCCTGCAGCCTTATCCTTCTACCGCGCTTGCGGCTTCCGGGAAGAGGGAAGGCTGGTCCGGGAATTTTATGTGGATGGCCGATATGTGGATGATATATGGATGTGCTGCTTTTTATAAAATATCAGGAATGCTCACAATCTTGGTCCGGCGATGGGCCGCGATTATGGAATGAACGGTCCGGCAGTTATTGCCGGGCCGTTTGCTGTGTCCGGGCAGCCTTGTGCATGGCCATAGACGTATGCATACAGGCCTTATGCAGCGTCATAGACGGCATGCGTTACGCGTACAGGACCTCCTCGAAGGTTAAGCGCCGCGCCTACTGTGTCAGCAGGCGTCTTCGTGTGCTTCGTGATCCAATGATGACTTTTTGAACAACCTCATATAGTATGATGAAAAGATCAGTTAGACGGAGGTAGAGTTGCCATGACGTTGGGAATCGTTTCGCTGAATGTTGGGAAGCCGGTCACGGTGGACTATGAGGGCAAGGCTCTGACGACCGGAATCCATAAGCAGCCCGTGCAAGGACCGGTGTTTTTAAGCAATGTGAATTTTGAAGGGGACGGTCAGGCCGATCTCGTGAATCACGGAGGTCCGGACAAGGCGGTGTGCGCTTACCCTTACGAGCACTATCCATATTGGCAGAGATCCCTGGGCAAGGATATGCCGTATGCCTCATTCGGGGAAAATTTAACGCTGCAAGGCCTCCTGGAGGACCAGGTATGCATCGGCGATGTGTTTCGGATTGGCGGTGCAGTCCTGCAGGTCAGCCAGCCCAGATATCCGTGCTTCAAGCTGTCGCACAAGCATGGGGTGAAGGATATGCCGGCCAGGGTGCTTAATACGGGCTACAGCGGGTTTTATTTCCGCGTCCTGGAGGAAGGCGAGGTCAGCGCGGATTCCCCAGTGATTCCGCTGGATCGCCGCAGCTCCGGTGTAACGGTGCGGGAAGTGCTGCGCGTGATGAAGGAAGGCCGCAAGGATGAGGAGGCGCTAAGCCGGATGCTGGAGCTGGAGGAGCTGGCTGCAAGCTTGAAGGGGCAGTTCGCGAAGTGGCTGGAGAAAATGAATTAAGGATCCCTAACGAACGCAGGGAAAGCTTCGTCCGTTGGCGGTTACGCCTATAGCTTGCCGACCACACTCTTAAGGGAGGGCCGGTCCGCGAGGTTCCGCTCGATAGGTTCCCAAGCTATTCTTTAAAAAGGAAAAAGGGACGGGCGCCTCCATCCTGACCCCGGCGATTCGCCGTATGTCTGGATGCTGCGTCCTGTCCCCGTTCGGTAAAGTCCTCAATCTAGCCTAGCCGCTTCCATTCGCTCTGAATCATGCCGTAGACGGCATGGTTGACGTAGCCCTGGGGCAGCTTCTCCGCCTCGCGGATCACGCCCTCCAGGACGAATCCGAGCCGCTCCGGGATGGCCCGGCTGCGGTGGTTGGCGGTTGCGCAGCGAATCTCCACCCGGTTCAGCCCCATCCGCATGAGCGCATGGTCCGTGAAAGCCCGGCAAGCGCTCGTCATCAGCCCTTGCCCGGTGAATTGCTGATCAAGCCAGTAGCCGAGGCCGACGGAGCGGTTGTTCCAATCGATCTCATGGAAGGAGATCGTTCCCGCCAGCTCTTCTCTCACCCAGATGCCGGCGGAGAAGCCGCCGTTTTCCGCAGCCTGCTTCATCGCTCCCTTTATGTAATTGACGGTGTCGTTAACCTCCTGTACGGAATCCACCCACGGAAGCCACTTCCGCAGCCGGTCCCGTGAACGGTCCGTGATTTCGAACAGCGCCCGCGCATGCTCGATCGCAAGCGGACGCAGCTCGACATGCTCGTCAAGCGCATATCCAAACATCTCGCATCTCCCTCTTTTGTGTTGATCCTGCCCCGCAGCTTTAGCGGGTTCGCTTCGTGTTCGTGTTTTTTTCCAGCGCGTAAATGTCCTCTTCCAGCGAAATCATCCGCTCATTTACGACTTGCCTGCAATCGCTGAGAGCCTGATTGTAAATGTGAGGTCCCAGGGTTGCCGCAAAATAGTCCAAGATGCCTTCCGCGGCAAGATGGCCGATCGTTTCGCCGCGCTCGGTTTCGAAATAATGGCGGACTTCTTCGACCAGCAGATCGCGCTGTTCCTTGGCAAGCTTGATCGGTCTCATGAAGGAATGCCTCCTGTCGGCTGTTTTTGTATCCATGCTACCTCATTCAAGCCGCACCCGTCAAAGCATATGTAGTGCCGCGGCAGAAGCGCTGGCTTACTCGCGGATTGCCCGCTTTTTGCTGGCTTGCCCAGCGAAGCTTCACATCCCCTGGGCAGCAGGAGCGATAAGGGCTCCAAGCGAATATATCCGGCTAATTTGAAAGGCCTGCTTATCCCCTGGAAGCGCCCGCGTTCCTTGAACAATCGGGCTATTACAGGTATATTTAAGGGAAACACGTTTATACAGGAGATAGACGGAAATTACAGGACGAAAGGTTGATCAACGTGGAGAACCACCGGGGCACCCCCTCCAACTTCATAAAAAATATCATCGCCGAAGATCTGAAGTCCGGCAAGGTGAAGGAGATCGTCACCCGCTTCCCGCCGGAGCCGAACGGTTACCTGCATATCGGACATGCCAAGGCGATCTGGATTAATTTTACGCTGGCCGACGAGTTCGGCGGACGGACCCATCTCCGATTCGACGACACGAATCCGGTGAAGGAAGACATCGAGTACGTCAACTCCATTAAGGAGGATGTAAAATGGCTCGGCTTCGAATGGGAGGAGCTGCGCTTTGCATCGGACTATTTCGAGGAAATGTACAATCGCGCGGTGCTGCTCATTAAGAAAGGGAAGGCATACGTGGACGATCAAACCGCCGAACAAATCCGGAAGACCCGCGGCACGCTTACGGAGCCGGGCCAAAACAGTCCTTACCGCGACCGCAGCGTGGAAGAAAATCTGGAGCTGTTCGAACGGATGCGCCAGGGCGAATTCGGCAACGGCGAGCGGGTGCTGCGCGCCAAGATCGACATGGCCTCGCCGAACATCAATCTGCGCGACCCGGTCATTTACCGCATATCCCACGCGCATCATCACAATACCGGCGACAAGTGGTGCATCTACCCGATGTATGCATTCGCCCATCCGATTGAGGATGCGATTGAAGGAGTCACCCATTCCTTGTGCTCGCTGGAATTTGAGGATCAGCGCCCGTTCTATGATTGGGTGGTCGCCGAGTGCGAGATGGAGTGCACGCCGCGCCAATATGAGTTCGGACGCCTGAACGTTGCCCAGACCGTAACGAGCAAGCGCAAGCTGAAGCAGCTGGTGGACGAGCAGTATGTGGACGGCTGGGACGATCCGCGTATGCCGACTATCTCCGGGCTTCGCCGGCTCGGCTACACGCCGGAGGCGATTCGGAGCTTCGTCTATGAGACCGGGATCTCCAAGGCGTACGGCACGGTGGACCGTCAAATGCTGGAGCACTTCATCCGGGAGGATCTGAAGCTGAAGGCGCCGCGGACGATGGCGGTGCTGGATCCGCTCAAGGTCGTGATCACCAATTACCCGGAAGGTCAGGTGGAATGGCTGGAGGCGGAGAACAACTCGGAAAATCCGGAGATGGGCTCCCGCCAAATTCCGTTCTCCCGTGAGATTTACATCGAACAGGAGGACTTCATGGAGAATCCTCCGAGCAAGTATTTTCGTCTGTTCCCGGGCAACGAGGTCCGTCTGAAGCATGCTTACTTCATCAAATGCAACGACGTCATCAAGGACGAGAACGGGAAGGTCATCGAAATACACTGCACCTATGATCCGGAGACGAAGAGCGGCACCGGCTTTACCGGCCGTAAAGTCAAAGGGACGATCCATTGGGTTGAAGCGAGCCAGGCCGTGCCTGCCGAATTCCGCCTGTATGAGCCGCTGTTCAAGGACGAAGAGGATGAAGCCGAGCCGGAACTGACGCAGGAGGCCATCGGTGAAACGGAGGACAGCACGGAAGCTGCTGCGGAGAAATCCTTCCTTGACGATATTAACCCGAATTCACTTCAGATCGTGCACGGGTTTGTGGAGCCGAATATGAAGGATGCCAAGCCGCAGGATAAATTCCAGTTCTTCCGTCATGGCTACTTCAATGTCGATACGAAATATTCGCAGCCTGGACGTCCGGTATTCAACCGGGTCGTCTCGCTGAAGAGCTCGTTCCAGCTCCCGAAAAGCTAAGCATTTCAGGGAACGGGGATGCAGACCGGTTGCAGCCGGCATGTTAAACTAACAAGATTCGAAGATTCCGCCGTGCGGCGTCTTCGAGTCTTGTCATATACTGCCACTATTCCAGGTTACATCCCATACAAAGGGAAAGTCTTGTCCATGCGCGCATGCGGGTCAGACGACGGAATATTCCTCCTCCGCCTCGTCCAGCTGCTCATCGGGCTGCCGAGGCTGGTACCCGTGCTTGTGCAGATTGTACCACATCCAGCCGAAGCCGATGACGCCGATGATCGCGAGCATCATGCCGGTACGGTACATCGTCTGGGCGCCGAAGTTTTGAAACATCCAGCCGCCGGCGAGACCGCCGACGACGCCGGAAATCCCGCTCCAGCTTAAGGTATAAATCGCTTGTCCGGATGCGCGGTACGGCTTTGGGACGAACAGCATCGTAAGCTGGACGCCGACATAGAAGTAGCCGCCGAAGGTAACGCAGTGAAGCAGCTGGATCAAGGCTACATGAACCGGGCTGCTCGCTTCAGCCATCAGAAGCCAGCGAAGGGCGAAGAGCAGGCTTACGACCGCCAGGCAGCCGACCAGCACATGGATCTTCCGTTTCAAGAACCGGTCCAGGACAAGGAAGATGACCACTTCAAAAACCGAAGAGAAGAAGATGGCCAGCCCCACCGTCTGCGTAGTCCCGCCGAGCTCCAAAATATACAGCGACATGAACGTATTGTTGGCCGTATTCGGGATGGATACCAAGATGCCCAAGACGATAAACCACACAAAATACGAATTCAAGAACAGCTGGCTTAATCCCTTCAGCGTTACTGTAGCAGACCCGGTTGTCTTCTGCACGCCGGGAAGCGTGAAAATGAAGATGGCCGCCACGAACAGCATAATCGAGAAGACGATGGAAATACGACCGGAGCCAAGCTGATCAATGACAGGGCCGGCTGCGATCGCGGTCAGGGCCCAGCCGAGCGAGCCCCATAGCCGGAAAGAGCCGAACTTGTGCCGGGTTCCGTCGATATAGGTCAATATTAGCGTATTGGTCTGCGAGAACATCGGGGTCTGGAAAAAATAAAACAGAATCATGGCCATATAAATCATGGCATACGTATTCGCTTGGAAGACAAAATGAACCAGAAGCAGCGTGCCGGTCATCATAATCAGAAGCACGCGCTTGATGTTCGCTGTCCGGTCGCCCCAGTACCCCCAGAAGGGGTTGGCGAAGATCGAGACGAAGGGAGCTATGGCCATCAGACTGCCGATCTCGATTTTGCTCATGCCGATATCTTGCAAATACAGCTGAAAGAAACCGGTGAAAATGACCATCGTTCCGTAAATGAAGAAGTTGAACAGCTTGAGCGATGTTAGAGAAGGTTGATCTTTATCCATATTCCGCAAGCAGGTCATTCCTTTCAAACCGAATGCATTATGTTTGCGGCATAACCACACCGCTACCTTCTCCAATGTATCACGCATTGAAAAGGGATACAAACCATCTTTTGTTAGATTAACCTTAATTAACTTAATTGCCAATTAGAGGCTTATATAGTCAGCTTGAATTTGAGAAAGGGGGCTGAACATGATGGAGATGAGGGAGTGGAGCCGCAGCAGCCTGTCCGGGCAGGTGGCAGGAATTATTCTTGCAGGCGGGGCTTCCCGCCGGATGGGGGCGAACAAAGCGCTGTTGTCCCTGAACGGGGAAAGCCTGATTGAGCGAACCGTTCGGTGCCTGGAACAAGTGTGCGGGCGAATCCTCCTGTCGGTCAACGATCCGGATTCGTTTCGAAACCTCGGTGTGGAATGCGTGCCGGACCGGTATCCCGGACAAGGGCCGATGGCAGGGATTCATGCTGCCCTGACGGCGTCCGACCGCACATGGAATATAGTCGCAGCATGTGACATGCCGTTCATCAGCCCGGCATTGTTAGGTGCGCTGCTGCGTCTCGCTGAATCTGGGCATGGCCATGGGGACTCTGCGTCAGCCGGGCAGGAAGCGGTTATTCCGGTCATCCAGGGGAGAATGCATCCGCTGCTGGCTTTGTATCGGAAGGAAACGGCGGCCGGTCTCGAGCGAAGACTGCAGGAAGGGCGGCTGCGCATGACGGATTGGATCGAAGAGCTGGATGCCCTGCTTGTGCCGGAGGATCAGCTGGAAGCCTTGATGGGATGCTCCCCGCGCAAAGCCGTATTCAACATGAACCGCCCGGAGGATTATGTGGAGGCTTGCCGTATGGATGCAGAGAATTAGCCGTGCAGAGAATTAAAAGAAGCGAATGAGCCGGTTCCGAAAAAAGGAAGGGGAAAAAGAAGGGGGAGAGGGAAAAGAGGAATAGGGAAAATGAACCTGGTGCTGGATCAACGAGTAGTCTGTACATGGATCCGAAGGCGGCAGCGCAAATCAGGGGAATCAAAGAAAGCGCAGGTCAGGGGAATCAAGGAAAGTGCAGGTCAGGGGAATCAAAGAAAGCGCAGGTCAGAGGAATCAAAGAAAGCCCGGCTGATTGGATATCAGCCGGGCTTTTTGCAAATGTTGAAAGCTTTGACGTGTCATTGGCTCGCCGTCCGATCGTTCCACGCTGAGCATCGAGCATCGTGAGGCAGTCATCGTCGATAAATTTAACGTACGATATTAGCCCCCGATTTGCGACATGCGCCGTACGGTCGGGGTGTGGCTTTGCGTTTTTTTCTCAAGCGCGAGCGCCATCTCGTGGTTGAGGGGCTTGGCGCCGAGGGCCTTGCGGAACAGGTCCGCCACCGCGACCGGATCATCGATGACCCGGCGGACATTGAATTCGTCGGACCAGTACAGGCAGGCCTTGATGTTGCCGTCCGCGGTCAGTCTGAGCCGGTTGCATGAATCGCAGAAATGGTCGCTGACGGGATGAATCAGGCCGAAGGTGCCGACGGCGCCGGCCACCTTCATATTGCGGGACGGGCCGTTGCCGGAAGGACCCTTCTCCTCCCGAACCTCCCAGCCCGCCTCGCTGCACACCTCCTTGACCCGGCTAAGCGGCAGGTAGGAGTCCCGCCATTCCTCCGAGGCATGGCCGATCGGCATGTATTCAATAAACCGGACATGCAGCGGGCGGTCCAGCGTCATGGCGATAAAGTCGCGGATTTCATCCTCGTTGAAGCCCTTCATCAGGACCATGTTCAATTTGATCGGGTCGAGTCCGGCTTCATAAGCGGCCTCGATGCCCTTCAGCACCTTATGCACACTGCCGCCGCGCGTAATTCGGGCGTAGCGCTCCTCCTGGAGCGAATCCAGACTAATGTTGATGCGGGTCAGTCCCGCTTCCTTCAGAAGCTTGGCTTTGGATGGCAGCAGCAATCCGTTTGTAGTAAGAGATATATCTTTAATTCCATCAATGCTCGCAATCATATGGACTAAGGCTTCCAGATCTTTTCGCACCAGCGGCTCGCCGCCGGTCAAGCGAACCTTAGACACACCCATGGGGGCCAGCACGCGCAAGACAGCTGCAATTTCTTCATAACTCATAATCTGATCGTGGGGCTGGAATTCCATTCCTTCCTCCGGCATACAATAGACACAACGCAGATTGCATCGATCGGTGACCGAGATGCGGATATAATCATGGATCCGACCGAAGGAGTCTGTCAGCGGCTCAATCATTGAAATCCCCCTTTAGAGGTTGTTCAAAAAGTCGTCTTTTGATCACGAAGTGAGTCAAGAAGTAACGCGGCATCGAATCTTGAATTCAGCCGGGCCTAAGTCAATGCTTCCGAAGCATGTTTCCCGCGGAAACATTTCAGGTGCTCACGTACCTAAACTAAGCAGATGCTTCCGAAGTCGTTTTCTACGAAAACGTTTAGCTCCACTCCTCACTCCCTAGCTTCATCTAACCTAAAGCGTTTTGAAAAAACGCACTTCGGAAGGATAAGCCTCGGTGCTGAAAAACCGACTTTTTGAACACGTACCTTTAGTTGCATGACATGGTCACATTGTAGCCATTCCCCGAACAGGAGTCAATGAGGGTAAGCCCTGTTTTTCATGGGACAAGCCAGGAGCCGATTTCAAGAGCCTGTGATCCGTCTCACAGAAAGCGTTTACGGTTGCCGGTTATAATGAAGGCGCAGATAACCGCTTTCTCCCCTTGGAAGCAGGAAGTCGCGGCATTCTCATTTTCCGAAAGCTTCCTTAATTTTCCGAAACTTTCGGAAATGATTTCAAATCACTTTCAATAGACAATCATCTAAGCTATACTGTCATGGATATCACATCCAACAAGAGAGGTTACCATTAGGAGGTTCGAAATGGCGATATCACCTGTTCAAACTTTGGAGGTACCTGACGTCTGTCACCGGTGGCTGGAAAACCGGGGGACGGTTTATGAGCTTTTGATCGATTTTATGGGCAATTCGCCCAGCTTGTCTATGATTGCGGAATGGAGCCGCGGAAGCGGGATCGGCAAAGCGGCGGAAGGCACCCAAGGGGGAGCCGACCTGGTGAATTATTTATGCGGCCGATCACCTGAGGAGCTGGTTAAGATCTGCGAGTATGAAGGCACGGAATACCGCCGTTTGCTCGAGCGGAACAAGCAGCGCCCGCTGTCCGAATCGCAGTATACGAAGAGCGGCTGCGTTCGGGACGTTGCCGAGTGTTATGAGACGGTCGGCGTTGCTTTTAACAAACTGCATGGAGAGGCCGACGATCATTTGGCGATTGAGCTGGAATTCATGACAGTGCTTCACGACCGGATGCTGAACAATTGTTATGGCGAGGACGGTTTGCTGAAATTGATGGCCGCCCAGGAACAATTTTTGGAGGAGCATTTGCTGGCATGGGTGCCCTCGCTCTGCGAGGATATGAGGACTTCTACCGATAGCCCGCTTTATCGGGCGTTGTTCCGCTTGCTGGAGGAATTTCTTAAGCAGGACTTACGGATGCTGAAGGTGTGGAGGCAATCCCGTGAGGGGGAGCTTGTACATTAACGAGCGGATATGAAGGATGACGTGAAGGTCTGAATGGCCGCATGGACGTCCCAAAACATGCTATAGAATGAACAAAAGGGCATCATTCAAGTCTTCGCAGACCTGAATGATGCCCTTATTGTTATAGGCGAGCCGTTTATTCGGCTGTTTGTTTCTTGCGGAATTTCATCAGGAACTCATACACGATCGGCACGACGACAAGCGTCAGCAGCGTGGAGCTGATCAGGCCGCCGATCACCGTGATGCCAAGTCCCCGCGAGATAATCCCTGCGCTGTTCTCCCATCCGAACACGAGCGGGAGCAGAGCGCCGATGGTCGCGAGTGCGGTCATCAGGATTGGACGAAGACGGGTCACCCCTGCCTCGAGCAGCGCTTCGCGAGTGCTGAGGCCTTCGCGCTCTTTGTGAATCACGCGGTCAATCAGAACGATCGCGTTGGTAACGACGATACCGATCAGCATCAGCACGCCCATCAGCGAGGATACGTTCAGCGTTTCGCCGGTCACCAGCAAGCCGATAATCGCCCCGATGACGATGAACGGCAGCGAGAACAGAATCGCGAACGGAGCGAGCGCGCCCCCGAACGTGACGACGAGAACGAAATACACGATGGCGATCGCGGCCAGCATGGCGAGTCCCAGCTGCCCGAACGTTTCATTGATCTGTTCCGTGACTCCGCCGAATTGTACGGAGACGCCGTCCGGAATTTCCAGCTTATCGACCTCAGCTTCCAGGCTGCTGGATGCAGTTCCTACGTCATTGGTCAAAATGTCGGCCGTTACAGTCACAACCATTTTACCGTCGATGCGTGTGATTGTGTCCG
Organism: Paenibacillus ihbetae; assembly: GCF_002741055.1. NCBI lineage: Bacteria > Bacillati > Bacillota > Bacilli > Caryophanales > Paenibacillaceae > Paenibacillus > Paenibacillus ihbetae. The sequence continues at coordinate 3,710,039 of NZ_CP016809.1, forward strand.
GAGTCGTCCCTTTCTCCACTTTGGCAACGTCCTTGATCGGTACTTCGATACCAAGCGGGGAGGTTACGGTTTCGTCCTCAATCTCCTTGATGCTCTTGTAAGTGGTGGTGTCGGCTTCGATATAGACATTGTAGGTTTTGTCCTCAATGTTTACCTCAGTCAGCACCGGACGCTCGCGAACAGGGCTGAGCTTCATGGCCAGCTGTCCGGCAGTGAGCCCGAGCGAGCTCAGCTTCTCTTGATCGGCGACGAGCGTGTACTGCTCAAACGCTTCGGACAAGCTCGTCTCTGCATTATCGAAAGTCGCGGTGTCCTTATTGGCGAGCTCTACAATCTGATCGGCCACCGGCTTGATCTGATCCAGGGAATCGCCGAACACGTTCACCGTCAGCTGGTTGCCGCCAAAGCCGCCGGCCATGTCCATATTGGCCCAGGTTCCTTCCGGAACGGCCTTCGTCAAATCTTCAATCAGGGCTGTTTTGACATCCTCAAAGTTCTTGGTATCCGATTCATACATAATATAGAACAATCCCGAATTGGCGGAGCCCATGCCAAGCGGATTGCTGCCGCCGATGGAATACTGCATTTTCTCAACGCCCGGCTGATCCATGATCAGCTTCTCGGCTTTCAGCGCGCGCTGCTCGACATCCTCGAGCAGAACGCCCGGCTCAGGGGAATACGTCACCATTACGTATTTGTCTTCCTGCTCCGGAATGAAGCTGACGCCCAGGAATTTCGTAAGGAACAGGCTGCCGACCAGCAGGATGATCGCCATTAGGAATGTAATGGCCTTATGATTCAAGGACCATCTCAGAATGGAGCGATAGCCTTTGGCGATCGCGCCCGGCTTCTCCGCATGGTCATGCTTGTTCTTCAGCCCCTTGCGGAACAGGCTGTGGGCCATGGCCGGCACGAGCGTGATCGCAACGACGAGAGAAGCCAGCAGCGCGAATACCATCGTCAATGCAAATGGCATGAACAGTTCGCCTACCATACCGCTGACCAACGTCAGCGGCAGGAATACCGCGATCGTTACGATGGTCGAGGACATAATCGGCACGAACATTTCGCGGGTGGCGGCGCTGATGAGCTCCCTGCCAGAAAGCTTCTCGGTGGAAAGCGACATGCGCCGGTATATGTTTTCAATAACAACGATCGAGTCGTCTACAACCCGTCCGATGGCAACGGTCATCGCGCCAAGGGACATCATATTCAGGGTGATATCCATCTGCTGCAAACACAGAATCGCAATCAGCAGGGACAGCGGGATCGAGATGATCGAAATAATCGTCGAACGGATATTGCGAAGGAAGAGCATAATGATCAGGACCGCGAACAATGCCCCGTACAACGCTTTGAAGAGCATCGTATGCACAGAGTCTTCAATCGGCTTGCCTTGGTCGAGCATGATGGTCAGATCCATGTCCGGATACAATTTGCCCAGTTCTTCGGCCTTATCCTTCACCAGGTTGACCACGTCAACGGTGTTGGCATCATTGGACTTGACGATCTGAATGCCGATCGATTCCTTCCCGTTGGTGCGGGAGATCGATTCCGAGGTGCCGATGACGTTAATATCGGCAATTTCGCTCAGCTTCACGGTTGGAATGCCGGCAGGAGCGCCGGTTTGCCCGCCTGGAGCACCCTGACCCTGAGCGCCTGCGGCACCCTGGCTCTGACCTTGGGCACCTGCGGCGCCTTGTCCCTGACCTTGAGCGCCTGCGGCTGCTTGGTCGCCTGCGCCTGTCTGCGTTGCTGCCTGGGCATCCGTGCTGTTCTGTGGAGCTCCTTGGGCGCCTGTCCCTGCTCCGGCCCCTTGACCGGCAGCAGCTCCCGACTGACCAGCGCCGCCTGCGTTCGGAGCCCCTGCTCCCGCGCCGGCTTGCGCACCTGCACCGCCTGGAATAACGGGGATCGCCAAGTTCTTCAGATCATCAATGGTAATGATCCCGCCGTCGATCGCAACGGCTTTTTGCGATTTATCCATCTCGAACATGCCGAGCGGAACGTACAGCGAGGAAGCCTGGACGATCTGCTTCACGGTATCCTCCGTGAGGCCAAGCTTATCCATTTCGTCCTGCTTGAAGTTCAGCTGGACTTCATTGACGTATTGGCCGGCAACCTGGATGGAAGCTACGCCGTCCAGATCCTCGAGAGCAGGCACGATGTCATTCTCGGTAATGCGGGTCAATTCGTCGAGCTTCATGTTATTGCTGTTCGAAATGCTCAGCGAGACCACCGGCATCGAGCTCATGCTGAATTTCGAGATGGTCGGCTTCTGGGCCTCATCCGGCAGCTGAACCTCTTGGATGGCTTCGCGAACGGCCGCTGTAGCATTGTCGAGGTCGGTTCCGTAATCGAATTCGACCATGACGTTTGCCGCATTCTCCATAGAGGTGGAAGTGACGGTCTTTACGCCGTCGATATTCCGGAGGCGCGTCTCCAGCGGCTTGGTGACTTCTTCTACGACACCCTCGGGTGCGGCGCCCGGGTAAACAGCGGTTACGCTAAGGAACGGCACGTTAATATCCGGGATCGTTTCCTGTTTCATCGTCACCCCGCTGTATAGTCCGGCGAAGGTTACGATGATGGTTAACAGCCAGATGGCAAATTTGTTCCGCAGCGAAAAATTAATAATTCCTTTCATGCGTCGGGTTTCTCCCCTCTCCATAACTTATGTCTCTAGCTTTGACCAAACGAATCTTCCTATGTCATTCCGCCAGGTGTTAAGTAGGTTTCCAGTACGGTCGTGATGGTATTCCTCAGCTCTTCATATAAGTCTTCCAGACCTTCAATTCCTTCAAGGTTTCTTAGCATTCCCTTCAGTACCGCCCGGCTCGGCTGGAGGGTAATCAGTTCCTTCTCCATAATCCCGAGGGACTCCAGGGTATCTTGCCGGAGTTCGTGATCCAGCTTCAGCTGCTTCATTTCATTCTTCATCGCCTTGATCACGATAAGCGGGTGACGCGGCGACCGCAGGTCGACCTGACACAGATCCTTCTGACCCAGAACGACCTCCAACGGAATAAGGGGTTTCGGCCGCCGGCGAAGCATGCTTGCCATCACGTCGTCCATCAGCTGAATAAGATGTTCGGCCGTTTGTCCCACATTCAGGTGGAAGTCCGGCATGAACAGGAACCGGATGTAGGTGCCCAGTATACCGCCCATGAGCATGGCGATCTCCATGGTATAGGGCGCGGCTTCCGGCCCGTAGATGACTTGAAGTTTATGGTTAAACCACTGCAATGCCTGCACAATTTCCTGCTGGGCGTTATCCTTGTCAAACGGCGGCTTTCCCGGCACCGTCTGATCGTGGAATTGCTTCAGCAGAAATTCGCGAATCTCCATGAAATGGATGAGCAGCACCTCGGCCTGCTTGCGCAGCTGTTCCCTCGGTTCGAGGAGCGGATCGTTATCCACTCGCAGAATCTCATCCTTAATTCGGCCGATGATATGCTCGTAGATGCTCTTTTCCAATTCCTCTTTGGATTTGAAATGTAAATATAGGCTGCCTTTCGACATCCCGCATACTTCGGCGATCTCCTGCATGGAGGTTTCCGAGGCGCCCTTCGCGGAAAACAGCTGCATCGCAGTGATGAGAATTTGCTGCCTTTTATCTGCCGTTTTATCAGCCAAGCCTGATTTCACCTCGCTTGGGAACTTAAGAGTTCCGTTATTGACCTCGCGGTCATTTCCGATTATAAAGGAAAAAGAACGGCCGTTTCAACTTTCGTGAAAGGCCGTTCTTTTGAAAGATGTTCTACTGGTGCTGCAAAAGGGACTTGCTTCCGCCACATGGGGCTATATCCGCATCACAAGTACTCAAAAGGGACTTGTTTCCGCCGCATGGGGCTATATTCGCCACAAGTACCAAAAAGGGACTTGTTTCCGCCACATGGGGCTATATCCGCATCATAAGTACTCAAAAGGGACTTGTTTCAGCCGCATAAAAGCTACATCCGCTCGCAAGCATCAATGGCTAACCCATGCAACCACCGTACATTTACGAATAAGGAAGTAGCTTAAGTGATCAGCTTCAATCCGACGGCAGAGCACAGAATCATGGCGATGAACAGGATACGCCGCCATTCCTTCGGCTCGCCGAACAGTACCATGCCCGTGACGGTGCTGCCGACCGTCCCGATTCCGGTCCAGATGGCGTAGGCCGTACCCATGGGAATGCTCTCCATGGCAAACGACAGCAGGGAGAAGCTGATTGCAAACGAAGCGAACATCAGCAGCAGATAGATCCAGCCCTTCCGCTGAGACACTCCCTTAATGCCGATCACCCCGCCGATTTCAAGCAATCCTGCACAAATAAGCGCGATCCAGGCCATTATCGGCTCACCTCCCCGTTTTGCTCGGCATTGTCAGTGGTGACCAGCTTTAGTCCGATGACTCCGGCCAGCAGCACTCCGATCAGCAGCACCTTAATCAGCTTAAAAGGTTCGCCGAACAGCAGCATTTCAGTGCCGACCGTTCCAGCCGTGCCGATTCCGGTAAAAACCGCATACACCGTCCCCACAGGGAGCCGTTTAGCGGACTCAATGATCAAAAAGAAACTGGCGACAATCGCCAGAGCGGTTCCTAGCCATTCCCACGTATTTGAAGCGTGCTTTAAGCCGATGACCCACAATATTTCGACCAAGCCGGCCAAAAGTACAAAAACCCAATTTCGATTCATGATGATTCCTCTCCTTTTCTTGACTAAGAAGACTAAGTGCTCCTTTTGCGCGAACGCTAACTTTTATGGACTGTGACTCTACGTGCCCGAGCGTCAGGCCGTTGTTTGATCGGAAATTATCGTTATCTTTCTCTCGACACGCCGGACCAATACACGGGCCATGCGGCTTCAAGCCGCCGAGTGGTGCGGGCTTCCCCGCCGTACAGCATCTCGACGGCAATGCCGTCGAGCAAGGTAAGGTAGGCAATGGCGGCCTGCCTAGGGTGCCGAATGATCCGTCCTTGTACCGGACAGCCGGCGGCTAGAAGCCTCGACAGCTTCTGTTCCTGCTCATCCAGGAACGGATAGACGAGATTCATGACATCGTCATACAGAGCGCTTGGCGGGAAAAAAACCATTCTCAGGAAAAACTTTCTCTCCGCATCCCGTTCGTAAATCTGCTGCCAATCCACCACAAATCCTTTCAGCTGCGCTTCAAGCGGAAGGGAGGCGTGCTCCTCGAAATAGTCTTCGATCCGCTGCTTCTGCCGCTCGAACACATCGGCCAGCACCTGCAGGAACAGGTCCTCTTTACTGGAAAAATGAGCATAGATCGATGGCTTCTTTATTCCGCAATCATCGGCAATATGTTTAAGCGAGGCTCCTTCATAGCCGTCTTGGGCGAAGCGGGCCAGAGCGGACTGTTTTATCTCAGCGGCACTCATCGCAATCCTCCTAACTAACGGTCGTTAGTTATATTTTTAGCAAACGGGGCTGCTTCTGTCAATAGTCTTTTTATTGGGCCTAACGAGGGCCGGGGCTTTTTAGTTCATGCTTTAGTTCCCGAGACTTATCATGTAGAATATGGGTTGACCAGCATCGTACATACAAAAGAGAGATGAAGCGATGAAGCAAGGGGTAGAAGGATATGAGAAAGGGAATACAGGCCGTACTGATTACCGCGTTATTATTCGCGTTTTATTATTTTGGCATCGATTATTTCGGCAAGACGACAGGAACTATCATCGGGATATTTTCGACCCTGACCGTCGTCTCGATCGGGTTCATGATTTTCATGGAGAACCGGCATCCGACCAGTACAATGGCCTGGATTCTACTGCTTGCACTAGTACCGATCGTAGGGCTAGTTTTTTATTTTCTGTTCGGACAGAACTATTTTAAACGCAGAAAATATGACAAGAAGGCGCAAAAGGACGGCTTGGCCTATACCAGCGAAGTGCTTCGGCGCAGCAACCAAGATATCTCCCGTTTTAAAAGGGAACACCAGCAGCTCCTGCAGCTGTCCACCCGCCTCGGGCGTGCGCCGGTTTCGTTCTCTTCGGATACCAAGGTGCTCACGAACGGAGAGGAGACGTTCGCGGCACTGCTTCGCGAGCTGGAGCTGGCCAAGCATCATATTCATATGGAATATTACATTTATCGTCCTGACGACATCGGGACCCAAATTCGGGACATTCTGGTGCGAAAGGCCAGGGAAGGGGTTGCTGTCCGGTTCATGGTCGATGCGGTAGGCAGCCTGCAGCTGCCGCCCGCTTTCCTGGAGGAGATGAAAGCTGCGGGGATTAAGGTAGCCGTATTCGGCAGCCCGAAGGCGATATTCTTCACGAGCCGGGTCAATTACCGCAATCACCGGAAGATCGTTGTCATCGACGGTACCGTCGGCTTCATCGGCGGCTTGAATGTCGGGGACGAGTATTTGAGCCGCAGCAAGGTTTTCGGGTTTTGGCGGGACACGCATATGCTGGTCCGGGGCGAGGCCGTCAGGACACTGCAAATTGTGTTCCTGCAGGACTGGGAATATATGACCGGAGAGCAGCCTACAGACCAGGTGTATTTCTCCCCGGATCTCGTCGATCACTCCTCCGGAGCCGTGCAGATTATTGCCAGCGGACCGGATAATGAGCGCCGGGCGCTCAAGCATATCTTCTTCTCCATGATCGCATCGGCACGTCGTTCCGTATGGCTTGCGACGCCTTATTTTATCCCGGACGAAGATATTTTGACGGCGCTGAGGGTCGCGGCTTTGTCCGGCCTTGACGTCCGGATCCTGTTTCCGTCGAAACCGGACAAGTGGCTGCCGTTTCTGGCCTCGCATTCCTATTTCCCGGCTTTGCTGGATGCGGGGGTGCGGGTATTCGAATACGAGAAGGGCTTTATGCATTCCAAGCTGCTCATTGTGGATGGAGAGGTTGCCACAATCGGAACGGCGAATATGGACATGCGCAGCTTTCACCTGAATTTTGAAGTGAACGCGCTTCTCGTGCATACGGACAGCGTCAATCAGCTGGTAGCCGATTTTGAGCAGGATCTGGAGCACGCGGTGCTGTATGACCGAAGCCGCACGAGGAAGAAGCGCATCATGACCCGGCTGCTCGAATCCGCGGCGCGGCTGATGTCGCCGCTGCTGTAGCGTTGCTCGGGTGCAAGGGAATATTTGGGCTGATGTGTAACAGCCGTTTAAGAGAAATATATGGATAACATGGGCGGAGCCCGTTATTACGTGAAGATTCGCGAATAAGCCGGACAGATGCGGCGCACGATGGACAGGCATTTCGTCCGGTCCGGATTTATCGGTCTGGCTGAGCACCCATCGGTTCGACAAGCCTACAGCCGCCATAATATCGATCACAAAAATTTTTAAACAGGAGGTGCTATGGAAATGAATGCATGGAAAAAAATAAGGGCCGGAACGATGGAGCCTGCCGCAATTTGTAATCGGTCAGACGGCTTGGAGTCATCCGGCGGCCGGCTGCTTCCGGATGTCCCCACCGGCGAGCGGAAGATTGAGCATGTGCGGCTGTGCCTGGAGGAAGAGGTCGGCTCCGTCGGCATTACTTCAGGCTTTGAGCGCTACCGCTTCCGGCATTGCGCACTGCCTGAGGTGAACTTCGAGGACATCAGCCTAGACACCTCCTTTCTCGGCATTCCAACACGGACGCCGTTTCTCATCAGCTCCATGACGGGCGGGAGCCGGACAACCGGCGAGATTAATATGCGGCTTGCCGAAGCGGCAGAGCGCAGGGGCTGGGCGCTTGGCGTCGGCTCCATCCGGGCAGCGGTGGAGAAGGAAGAGCTTGCCCCGACCTTCCGCGTAAGAGAGAGGGCGCCGAGCGTACCGATCATCGCGAACCTCGGGGCGGTTCAGCTCAATTACGGCTTCGGAACGGATGATTGCCGCCGGGCGGTCGACATTGCAGGCGCCGATATGCTGGTGCTGCATCTCAATGCCCTGCAGGAAGTGTTCCAGCCGGAAGGAAACACGCGATTTGGCGGGCTCGCCTCCAAGATGGAAGAGCTGTGCAGCAGGCTCGAGGTTCCTGTCGGGGTGAAAGAAGTCGGCTGGGGCATTGACGGGGAGACGGCCCGGATGCTGAAGGAGCTCGGTGTTGCCTTCATTGATGTGGCGGGAGCCGGCGGCACCTCCTGGAGCCAGGTCGAGAAATTCCGGGCAAGCGATCCGGTACGACGAGCCGCAGCGGAGGCCTTTGCCGACTGGGGCAATCCGACGGCGGAATGTATTGTCGAGGTGCGGGAAGCTGTTCCGGATATGCCGATGATCGGCAGCGGCGGATTAAACAGCGGCGTGGATGCCGCCAAAGCGATTGCACTGGGCGCTGATCTGGCGGGCTTTGGGCGGGGATTGCTCGGGCCGGCCGTCGATTCCGAGGAAGCGCTGGACCGGCGCCTCGCTCAGGCGGAGCTGGAGCTTCGAACCGCGATGCTGGTAATCGGGGCTGCGGATATAACGGCGTTAAGGTCAACGCCTCGCTTGATCCGCAAGCAAGGTTTGTAACGACAAGCAAGGTCTGGTCTGTACTGAAAGCTCTAACGACCGCAAAGCAAGGTCGATAACGACAGGACTGATCGCCATGCAGGAAACGTTATGGTACACGAGGGAATAGATGCGGCAATACGTGTTGAACTCTATCGGGTATCTGCTATAATTAATAAGATTGTTTTGGACCCGGGGGTTAAGGAGGCACAAGCTGCCGTAATCCTCTGAAATAAAATGCATACCAGTGATAGTAACCTGATAAGGAGTTGTCATATAAATGGCTTTAAAAGCAGGGATCGTCGGTTTGCCGAACGTCGGCAAATCCACATTGTTTAATGCGATAACGCAGGCGGGCGCCGAATCGGCGAACTACCCGTTCTGTACGATTGACCCGAACGTCGGCGTCGTTGAGGTGCCGGATGAGCGCCTTGATAAGCTGACTGAGCTGGTGCAGCCGAATAAAACCGTACCGACGGCATTCGAATTCGTCGATATCGCGGGACTGGTTCGCGGTGCGAGCAAAGGGGAGGGGCTCGGAAACAAGTTCCTGGCCCATATTCGCGAGGTCGATGCGATCGTGCACGTCGTTCGATGCTTCGAGGATGAGAATATCACCCACGTAGACGGCAAGGTCAATCCGGTCAGCGACATCCAGACCATCAACCTGGAGCTGATCCTGGCGGATCTGGACAGCGTCGAGAAGCGGATCGAGCGTACGAAGAAGAACATGAAGGGCGGCAACAAACAGTACGCCCAGGAAGTAGAGCTGCTGGAGCGTCTGAAGGAAGCCCTGTACAACGATCAGCCGGCACGCAGCGTCGAGCTGTCCGATGAGGAGAAGCTGATCGTCCGCGATCTGCATCTGCTGACGCTCAAGCCGGTGCTGTATGCGGCCAACGTAAGCGAGGATGGCGTGACTGACGCGGACAGCAATCCGTACGTTCAGCAGGTCCGCGAGTTCGCGGCTGCCGAGAATGCTGCCGTCGTTCCGATCAGCGCCAAGGTGGAAGCCGAAATCGCCGAGCTTGAAGGCGAAGACAAGGCCATGTTCCTCGAAGAGCTGGGCCTGGAGGAATCCGGCCTGAACCGCCTCATTAAAGCGGCATACAGCCTGCTCGGCCTGTACACCTACTTTACCGCAGGCGTGCAGGAGGTGCGCGCATGGACGATCCGCAAAGGCACGAAGGCCCCTCAGGCGGCCGGCGTCATCCACAGCGATTTCGAGCGCGGCTTTATCCGGGCCGAGGTCGTATCCTATGACGATCTTGTTGCCGCAGGGTCGATGAACGGCGCGAAGGAGCGCGGACAGCTCCGCCTTGAAGGGAAGGACTATGTCGTCAATGACGGCGATGTCATGCACTTCCGCTTCAACGTGTAGCATATTATGATACAAAGACCATGGCTCCATGCTTAGCTGATGCATGGGATCATGGTCTTTTTGCCAAGCGGATGTTTCATGTAGTGCAGGGAACGTTTCCTGCGTTTCCCGTGCGTATGCCCTTCTAGTCAAATAGGGCGTTTCATGCTATAATAAACAGTCGTTTACGCTTCGCATATTCGAGGGAGCGATAGGCGCTAGAATCAGGAATATTACGTAAGAGAGGTGAATTCCTTGTTAGACCGATTGCAATCCCTGGCGGACCGTTACGAGAAGCTGAGCGAGCTGCTGTGCGATCCGGATGTCGCGAATGACTCCAAGAAGCTAAGGGATTATTCCAAAGAACAATCCGATCTGCAGCCTGCTTATGAGGCTTATGTTGAATATAAAAATGTAATGGAAGAGCTTGAAGCTGCAAAAACCATGCAGGGTGAGAAGCTCGACGACGAAATGCGCGAAATGGTTAAAATGGAAATCGAGGAGCTCTCCGCCCGCCAACAGGAGCTGGAGGAGAAAATCCGGATTCTGCTGCTGCCGAAGGACCCGAACGACGACAAGAACGTTATCGTCGAGATTCGCGGCGCAGCCGGCGGAGACGAGGCGGCGCTCTTCGCGTCCGATCTGTACCGGATGTACACCCGTTATGCCGATTCCCAGGGCTGGAAGGTTGAGCTGATGGACGTGAACATGAACGACCTCGGCGGTTTCAAAGAGGTCATCTTCATGATCAACGGCCGCGGTGCTTACAGCAAAATGAAATTCGAGAGCGGCGCGCACCGGGTGCAGCGTATTCCGGCAACGGAATCCGGAGGTCGTATCCATACCTCCACTTCAACAGTGGCGGTCATGCCGGAAGCCGAGGAAGTCGATATCGAGATTTTGGATAAGGATATCCGCGTGGATACGTTCTGCTCCAGCGGTGCGGGCGGTCAGTCCGTTAACACCACGAAATCGGCGGTTCGCGTAACGCATATCCCGACCGGCATCGTGGCTACGTGTCAGGACGGCAAGTCCCAGAACTCCAACAAGGAGAAGGCGCTGCAGGTGCTTCGCGCGCGCATCTACGACATGATGCGCCAGGAAGAGGAAGCGAAGTACGCCGGCGAGCGCAAGAGCAAGGTCGGCACCGGGGATCGAAGCGAGCGGATCCGCACGTACAATTTCCCGCAAAGCCGGGTGACCGACCATCGGATCGGGCTTACCGTGCATAAGCTGGATCAGGTGATGAACGGCGAAATCGAGGAGATCATTTCCGCCCTGACCATCGCAGAGCAAGCGGAAATGATGGATAAAGGAGTATAACGCTTTGGAGCGAAACGAATTTACATTGACGCCGGAGCGCAGCATACGGGAAGCCTTTCTGGAGGCTTCTTCTTTTTTAGACGGGCTCGGGATCATGGAGCCGCAGCGAAATGCACAGCTGCTGCTGGAGCATGTGCTGGGACTGACCGGCACGGCGTATTACGTGGCCCTCGGCGACGCCTTTCCCGAGGAACGGCGCAGCGACTTCGAGGCCGTCATCAACCGGAAGGCCGAGGGCGTCCCGGCGCAATACATCATCGGGGAGCAGGAGTTCTACGGGCGACCGTTCGAGGTGACGCCGGCCGTTCTGATACCGCGTCCCGAAACGGAGCTGCTCGTTGAGGCCGTGCTGAAGTATGGAAACCAGCTAACGCTGCAGCCTGGTGAAAAGCTGACCGCCGTCGACATCGGCACCGGCAGCGGCGCCATCGCCGTAACGCTGGCACTGGAGGCGAAAGGGCTGCGCATGCTGGCGAGCGACATTTCGCCGCAGGCGCTGGACGTTGCACGGCGTAATGCGGCCCGGCTCGGGGCCGGCGTGGAGTTCAGGCAGGGCAATCTGCTCGAGCCGTTCGCCGGCTTGGGACCTGATATGATTGTCTCCAATCCGCCGTACATCCCGGCCAGCAACATTGCCGGCCTTCAGCCCGAGGTGAGGGATCATGAGCCGCGAACCGCACTGGACGGCGGGCCGGACGGCCTCTATCCGTACCGCGTAATGATGGATCAGCTCCCGCTGCTAGCCGCACCGCCGAGACTGATCGCCTTCGAGCTGGGCATGGGCCAGGCGCAGGACGTGGCGGATTTGCTGCGGGCCGCCGGACATTGGGACGAGATCATAACGATCCCGGATTTGGCGGGAATCGACAGGCATGTTTTGGGAATTGCCCGTTAAATTGTGTTCGGAGGGAAATTCTTTTACAATATATGATGATCATGGGTTTACTTGCGGAAATCCGCCGCTTCCCGTGCAGGCTTCTCATGCTCATGATCCGTTCGTGCTCATAAGGTTCGTATTCTGTCTTATCGTCCGCCCGCATCCTTGAAAGGCTGTTGGGGCGATGGCTAATGCGCCAGGTATGGGCCGGGAGAGCCCAAACTTTTTATCCGGGCAGATCGTTATATGGCCGGTAAGGCACATCGGAGCGGTTTCGCTCCGGCACAGGGGGATCAAAGGCATGCTTCAGAAATTTAAAAAGATAGACTTTGTTGTCGTAACCGTCCTTGTCATGCTGATGATCATCAGCGTTACTTCCTTATACAGCGTAACCATCGGATCGGCTGATTGGGACGGGTACCATATTAAGATGCTCATCTTCTACATTGCGGGCTTTATCGCTTTCTTCGGTATGAGCCTGTTGGATTACCGCGTTCTCATTAAACACGCAACGTACATTTATATCGGCGGCCTACTGCTGCTTGTGTACGTTATGTTTTTCGGGGCAACGCTTAACGGCTCGAAGGGTTGGATCAATCTGGGATTTACGAGCCTGCAGCCCGCGGAAATGTTTAAGTTGGTGCTGATCATCTTCCTGACCTTTATATTGGTGAAGAAAAATAAATCGCAGCTTTCCTTTATCCGCGATGTCATTCCGGTCGGCTTCCTGGCGTTTATTCCCTTCGTGCTCGTCATGGGCATCAACGACTTGGGGAATGCGCTCAGCTACGTCATCATTTTGATGGGGCTGCTGTGGATTGGTAATGTCAAATTATCGCATGCGCTGATCGGTCTGGTGCTCGTTGCCGGCACTGCTTTCGGCGGAATCCAGGCTTACATTCATTACCATGACGAAATTACGGCCTTCATGAAGGAAGGGAGCCGCTCGCACTGGCTCGACCGGATCGACCCATGGCTGATGCCCGAGACGACGGACAACGCCGGGGCCGGCTATCACACCCACAATGCCAAGCTGGCGATCGCTTCCGGCGGCATGACCGGGGAAGGCTTTATGCAGGGGACCTCGGTGCAATCGGGACGGGTACCGTATACCTATTCCGACTCCATCTTCGTGCAGATTGCGGAAGAATACGGGTTTATCGGCTCTTCCGTGCTGCTCCTGCTCTATTTCATTCTGATCCATCGGATGATTCTAATATCGCTGGAGTCGCGTGAACGTGCCGGTCCGTTTCTCATCATAGGGATCGTGTCCATGTTCTTATACCAAATCTTTGAGAATATCGGGATGTTTATCGGCCTCATGCCGCTGACAGGGATTACATTGCCGTTTATCAGTTACGGGGGAACATCGCTCGTAATCAGCATGGCGAGCCTCGGGGTTGCCATGAGCGTGAAGCTGCACGGCCGGGAGATCGACGAGGATATGCCGGATCCCCATGCGCACCGGTCGACGGTGGCGAAACAGGCGTAAGCCCTGTTCATTGTGCAGTGGTGCGAAACGGATTGTCCGAAATGGCCTATCTTGAAGCAGAAGAAGCTGAAATGTGCAAATACATTTATGAAGAGATGTTGTCCTCCGAGGGTAGCATCTCTTTTTTGTTATGGCTGAAACCTCGGTCCGGACAGACCCATGGCAGGGCAGTAACCAATTGGAGTGACGACAGGAGATGCGGTTTGAAGACCCTACCACCCGAGGCGATTCTATTATCTTTTAAAATAAATTGCTAGATTCACGTTTAGATCTTCGGAGGCCGGACATACTGATAGCATCATAGATTATCGGTTGATAGAGAGGCGGTTGTCCAAGATGAACCATTATAGCGAAACCCTCCGTATTATCGTGAAAAAAATGATTTTGCTCTTATCCTGTATGTTTATGGTCATTACCGTGTGGGAAGGCCAGCGTATTGATGCTTCCGTTGTGGGGGGACCGATTCCTCAGGAATCGATCCGGCTGCGCATCTTGGCCAATTCCGACAGCCCCTCCGATCAGCTCGTGAAGCGGGAAATCCGCGATGCGGTCGTGGAGCAGATGCAGCTGTGGGTCCAGGAACTCGACAACCCGCAGAGCCTGGAGGAAGCCAAGGTGCTGACGACCCGGCATCTGCCGGAAATTCGGCAGCTGGTCGGCGAGGAGCTGAGAAAACGGGGAATCACCTACAGCTACAATGTGGAACTCGGAGTCGTACCATTTCCAACGAAGCTGTACGGCGGCACGGTCTATCCGGCAGGCGATTATGATGCGGTGCGCATCACGCTTGGCGAGGGACAGGGACAGAACTGGTGGTGCGTGTTGTTCCCGCCGCTGTGCTTCATCGACGGGGGCAGCGGAGATGCGGCGGCACAGCCGGCGGATGCCGGAGTCCAGACCGTCTCGGCGCAAGCGGGTAATAGTCAGCCGGATGAGCCAGTCAATGCGGGCGATTCCGAGCCCGAAGTTCGGTTTTTCTTATGGGATATGTTCATCGGCATTTGGAATTGGGTAGCAGGATTATTTGGATAATCTAGCGGATGTATCGCAATGATATTAGGTAAGAGCGATAGAAGGACATGCAGGCGATCGATTTTCAATCCGAGGCGAGTGTGATACACTTTTATATAGAAGAGTGCTTTCTCTTTAGAACGGCCGGCTGCCCGGGTGGTGACCCGGGACCCGGACTAAAGAATCGAAGCGCTTTTTTTAAATATCGGAGCGTGTAAGCTTCTGGGGGATCTGCTGCTTGATATTGCGCCAAACTGCTGCGGTATGCGTCTGTCTTCTTGAAGGACTTCGATAGACGTGACGATATTTTTATATTCGGGATGAATGCTTCGTTGCGGATCGATCGATGCGTGCGAAGTCTTCAATACCGGCAGGCAAGGCAATGGAAACGGAAGCCGTTGGACAAGCTTGTAAAGCCGTTCCCGGATGGGCTTCAACAAAGCGCGTGCATGATGGTTAATATATTTCATAAACAGAAAGCTTGGGATAGGAAATGGAACATACTGCAAGCGGCCGCGAGGACAGCCGCCAAATGGAACATCACGGAGAGCATGTCGATGCGCAGTCCCGACCGACGAAGGTGTGGCGTATCGACAGTGAATCGATGGAATCCGGAAGCCGCACCCCGGAGGAGGAGCAGGCCTTGCATGAAGCGGGCCGTGTGCTGGCAGGCGGGGGGCTTGTCGCCTTCCCGACGGAAACGGTTTACGGGCTAGGCGCCGATGCGGGCAGCACGGAGGCGGTTGAGCGCATATTTGCGGCGAAGGGAAGGCCGTCGGACAACCCGCTGATCGTGCATATTTCGGATTTGTCTCAGCTGGATGACCTGGCGCTTCGGATAAACGATACCGAGCGTGCCCTGATGAAGGCGTTCTGGCCGGGACCGCTGTCGCTGGTGCTGCCTGTGAAGCCGGGTGCCGTGTCGCCCCGGGTGACGGCAGGGCTGGACACGGTCGCGGTTCGCATGCCCGACCACCCCGCTGCGCTCGCCCTGATCCGCGCAGCCGGATGCCCGCTGGCCGCGCCGAGCGCGAACCGCTCCGGCCGGCCGAGCCCTACGCTCGCGGGCCATGTGCTGGAGGATTTGGCCGGCGCGATCGACGGCGTGCTTGACGGCGGCCCTGCCGGGGTCGGCGTCGAGTCGACGGTTGTGCAAGCCGGCGAGGACGGTGCCGTGACGGTGCTCCGCCCGGGCGGCGTCACGGCCGAGCAGCTTGCCGCGGTAGCGGCAAGCGTGCGCCTCGACCCGGCGCTAACAAGCGCCGCCGGGGAGGCGGAGAGCCCGGCGCCCCGCTCGCCGGGCATGAAGTACACGCACTACGCGCCGAAGGGCGCGATGTGCGTGGTGCAGGGCCGCGACGCCGACGCGGTAGCGGCCCGCATCGCGGCCGAGCTTGAGGCCGCCGCCCGCCGCGGCGAGGTGACCGGTGTGCTGTCGTTCGACGAGCACATCGGTCGCTACCGCGCGGACGTGGCCGTGCCGCTCGGCCGCCAGGCCGCGCCGGAGGAAGCGGCCCGCCGGCTGTACGCCGGCCTGCGCCGGTTCGACGAGGCCGGCGCCACCTTCATTCTGGCGGAAGCCTGTCCTGAAGAGGGCCTCGGCGCCGCGGTGATGAACCGGCTGCTGAAGGCGGCGGGGCATCGTGTGATCGACGTGGATCATTAACCGCAGCCTTTTTTTGATGGCCGATTAGGCATCATTTATCCCTTGTCCGCATAAGGTGTACAAGACCATGGGACTTGGGGGAATGGGCATGTTGGAGGCGTCTGTCCAATCGGGACAGCTTGCGGCGATTCTGCTCATGGCGGTTGCACTTGGGCTAGATGCATTTTCGCTTGGCATCGGAGTCGGTTTGCGAGGCGGGCTGCGCTATCGTCATATGCTGGGCATGAGCTTTCTGATCGGCCTGTTTCATATGCTGATGCCCCTGCTGGGGCTGTCTGCCGGCCGTTATGTCGGATTATTGCTGGGACAGGTTACCGGGCTTGCCGCCGGCGGGCTGCTGGTCCTGCTCGGGGGCCATATGATTCACAACGCCTTTCGCGGGGGCGAGGGCAGGCTCGTCCATCCGTCCGCGCTGCTGGGCATGCTGTTGTTCTCGCTTAGCGTCAGCATTGATTCGTTCTCGGTCGGATTGTCGCTTGGCATGTTCGTGCATGATGTGACGCTGATCGTTGTAACCTTCGGCGTTGTCGGCGGCTTGATGTCGATTCTCGGTTTGATGCTGGGCCGTCAGGTCAGCAGCAAGCTGGGCGAGTACGGCGAGATGCTCGGAGGACTTATTCTGGTTGTGTTCGGCGTGATGTTTATTGTTTAATACGGACGGCCGTTAAGGCGAATCGGATATGGAATATGGGATGGATGCAGGGGCTTGTTGATCGGAAGGCTCGCAACCTTATAAGGAATCATTTTCCGAGTAATACCGAATTGGCGAAATTTGTGATGGGATTTGATACAATATCCGTATGGACCTAATACTGACGGGAGGAGCCTTAAGACTGTGAAAAAAATACTGTTTGTCTGCACCGGAAATACCTGCCGCAGTCCGATGGCCGAGGGGATGCTGCGCAAGCTGGCCAAGCAGCGGGGCATTCCGGTGGAGGTGCGATCCGCCGGCGTATCGGCGATAGAAGGCATGCCGGTATCCCATCATGCGGAATCCGTGCTTCGGGATCAGGATATCCGGGACGAGCTCGTATCCAAGCCGCTCACCTCGGAGCTCGTGGAATGGGCCGATCTTGTCCTGACCCTGACCCAATCGCATAAGCAATATGCCATTCGGCAGTTTCCTCACGCTGCTGACAAAATGCATACATTAAAGGAATATGTTGAGGATGACAGCAAGGTACTGTCGGATCTGCAGGAGCAGGACAGTCTATACGCATCGATTGAGCTGGCCCGATCCCTCGGTCAAGAAGTCAGCGACAGGGACCGTGAACGGCTGATCGAGCTTCGCCAGCGCATTCCGAGCTTTGATATCTCGGATCCGTTCGGCGGCACGAAGGAAGAGTATGAAGCGACCGCAGCCGAGATTCGGACGGCATTGTTTCGTTTGTTGGACAAGCTGAATGCGGGCGGTTTGGCATAATCGCTTTGCGGGGAATTCGCCAAGCACCTGCGGGAGAACAGCAGATGACCTGAGCATCGGGACACATAGGAAGGTAAGGCGCGGCAGGCAGGCGATGCAAAAAAAGCCGCTTGCCTTTCCTCGGCGATTGATTTAAGATGTAGGGGAAACAACAATAGATCCGGTGTAACTGGCGACGAAGTGGATGAAACCACGGTGGAGCACCGGAGTATACGGCCGGTCGCCTGGGCAAAGAGCATTGGAGCACTACGTGTGCGCCGACTGCTCTTTTTTCGTCTTTTGCGGGATATTTGGGTTATAATGAAACAAGCTAATCACGCGAAAGCGAACATATGAGGGGGTTTCATCGATGAAAATTGCACTAGGCACGGATCATGCGGGCATTCGCCTGAAAGAGGAAATCATGGAGGTTATTCGCGGCCTTGGACATGAGGTGGAGGATCTCGGCTGCGGCTGCTCCGATTCCGTCGACTATCCGGACTATGCGCTGCCGGTATGCGAGAAGGTCGTGTCCGGCGAAGCCGATCGCGGCATTCTGATCTGCGGGACCGGCATCGGCATGAGCATTGCGGCGAACAAGGTGCCGGGAATCCGGTGCGCCTTGACGCATGATGTGTTCTCGGCCAAAGCAACGCGCGAGCATAACGACAGCAATGTGATCGCGCTCGGCGAACGCGTAGTCGGCCCCGGCCTTGCCGCGGAAATCGTCCATGCTTGGCTGACAACCGAGTTTAGCCACGGCGAGCGTCATGTCGGCCGCGTCAACAAGATCAAGGCGATCGAGGAACGCTACCTCAAGAACGGATAGGACGTTTCTCTCCGGAAAGGCGCTGGACTTAGGGCATGAAGCGACGTTGAGACTATTAAGGGAGGACTGTGGCATGAGCGATGCTTCCAACATTTCCTTAAACGAGCAGACCGCCCGCATCGTCCGCGAGCTTGCCGAGACGGCGAAGCTTGGACCGGGCAAGGTGCTGGTCGTCGGCGTGAGCACGAGCGAGGTTGCAGGCAAGCGGATCGGAACAGGCGGCGCGCTGGAGACGGCGCAGCAGCTGCTTCAAGGCATTGCCGAGGTTCAGGCGGAGTACGGATTCTCGCTGGCCTTCCAATGCTGCGAGCATCTGAACCGAGCGCTGGTCGTCGAGCGCGAGCTGCTTGAGCGGCTTGACTTGACGGAAGTGGCGGCTGTGCCGATTCCGGGAGCCGGCGGCTCCATGGCAGCCAGCGCCTACCGCAGCATGAAGCAGCCTTGCCTGGCGGAATCCATTCAGGCGCATGCGGGCATCGACATCGGCGAGACGCTGATCGGCATGCATCTTCGCAGCGTCGCGGTTCCTTTTAGGCCGAGCGAACGGTACATCGGGGAGGCGCGGGTTACGGCCGCATATACCCGGCCCAAGCTGATCGGCGGAGAGCGGGCCGTTTATCGTCAGGTGCCGGATGCGGATTCCGGATCATGCAATTGATTCGTTTGGAATGAGGCTCGACATCTGGTTTGCTTGTTTGTAGGACTAACGAAGAGGGAAATGCCGGCAGGAGAGTGAAATGATTTCGACTCCATGATCGTGTGTGCCTTTGTTAACGATTCTGCCTTGGATCCCATTCCAAGGATGAAGAAAATCCGGGAGCAGCAGCGATTGTGAAAAAAATTCACGCACTTGCCCCGCATCCCTGCTCGATCGTTGGCCTTATGTAATATGGAAACAAAATATTTTAAGCAAGATTTTGGATCATAGGAGGATATAAATAATGATGGAACATTTGCGTAAGAACGATCCTGCTGTACTTGAGGCGATGGAGCTGGAGCTGAAGCGCCAGCGCAGCAATATCGAGCTGATTGCATCGGAGAACATTGTCAGCGAAGCGGTCATGGAAGCGATGGGCACCGTCCTCACCAATAAATATGCGGAAGGCTACCCTGGCAAACGCTACTACGGCGGATGCGAGCGTGTGGACATCGTCGAGGATATCGCACGCGACCGGGCGAAGGAATTGTTTGGCGCCGATCATGCCAACGTGCAGCCGCACTCCGGCGCGCAGGCGAATATGGCGGTGTATCTCGCAGCGCTCAAGCCCGGCGATACCGTTCTTGGCATGAACCTTGCCCATGGCGGTCACCTGACGCACGGAAGCCCGGTCAATGCCTCCGGCCTGCTGTACAATTTCGTCGCTTATGGCGTTCAAGAAGACACGTTCCTCATTGATTATGATGAAGTCCGCAAAGCGGCGTTCAAGCATCGCCCTCGTCTGATCGTTGCCGGTGCCAGCGCCTATCCGCGCATCATTGATTTCGAGAAGCTGGCCGCGATCGCGAACGATGTCGGCGCGCTGTTTATGGTCGACATGGCTCATATCGCAGGACTTGTTGCGGCTGGTCTTCACCCGAATCCGGTTCCGTACGCGCATTTCGTTACCACAACGACGCATAAGACGCTCCGCGGACCGCGCGGCGGCATGATCCTGTGCAAAAAGGCTTGGGCGCAAGCGATTGACAAGGCAGTATTCCCGGGATCGCAGGGCGGACCGCTGATGCATGTCATCGCATCGAAGGCTGTTGCTCTCGGCGAAGCGCTGGATCCGTCCTTCAAGACCTATGCTCAAAATGTCGTGAACAATGCGAAGGTGCTGGCCGACACGCTGATTGAGGAAGGCCTGAACATCGTTTCCGGCGGAACGGATAACCATCTGATGCTGGTGGATACGCGCAATCTGGACATCACCGGCAAGGATGCGGAGAAGGTACTGGATTCGATCGGCATCACCGTCAATAAAAATGCGATTCCGTTCGACCCGACCAGCCCGTTCGTTACCAGCGGCATTCGGATTGGTACGCCGGCGGTTACGTCGCGCGGCATGGATGAGAAGGCCATGGTCACCATCGCGAAGATCATTGCGATGACGCTGAAGGCGCCGAAGGATGAGGCGACGCTCGAGAAAGCAGGCCGTATGGTTGCCGAGCTGACGGAGCAGTATCCGCTGTATCCGGACCTCAAGTACTAATCAGGATCGACGAGGTGGGTATTCCTCAGGTTTATTGAACCTGCAGGAATACCCTTTTTTTGCACATGGAGGGTTTGCGGCTGCTGGAGCAGGTCGTTGGATTCCATGGAGGGAGCATCTTTGTTGGAAATAATGGGAATCGTATATAGCGTGGGTGGCGAGGAGCTTTAACACGCCCTTCGAGTCGAAAGAAACATGACCTATGCGGGTGTCAAATGGCCGGAGGGAATGATATAATAGACAGGATTTATGGAGCTTACCATATTATACGCCCATATTGAAAACATATTTGTATCCAACCGGAGGGACCTGACATGGGAAAATTGGTGATTTGTGATCACCCGTTGATTCAACACAAACTAACATTTATTCGCGATATGCGGACTAACACAAAAGATTTTCGCGAGCTAGTAGATGAGGTCGCGACATTAATGGCTTATGAAATCACGCGGGAGGTACCGCTTGAAACGATTTCCGTCCAAACCCCGGTCGCCGAAACCGAAGGTAAGGTCATCTCGGGCCGCATGCTCGGGCTGGTGCCGATTCTGCGTGCCGGTTTAGGCATGCTGGACGGGGTGGTGAAGCTTCTGCCGGCAGCAAAGGTCGGGCACGTCGGCTTGTTCCGGGATCCGGAGACGCTGCAGCCTGTGGAGTACTACACGAAGCTGCCGACCGACGTGACCGAGAGGGAATTGATCGTGATCGACCCGATGCTCGCCACGGGAGGCTCCGCGATTGCCGCGATCGATGTCTTGAAGAAGCGGGGCTGCACCCAGATTAAAATGATGAATCTCGTAGCCGCACCGGAAGGCGTTAAGGCGGTTCAGGAAGCGCACCCGGATGTGGATATTTATGTTGCGGCATTGGACGAGGGGCTTAACGACCATGGTTACATCGTACCTGGACTGGGCGATGCGGGAGACCGGCTCTACGGGACGAAATAATAGAATCCGCTGACTGTCCGCTAACCGGCTTGCCTGACCAGGGTGCCGGCGGGATCGGAAGCAAGGATGATAAGGAGAGGTAATATCAGCCATGTCTAAAGTGAAAGTGATGACCATATTCGGGGTGCGCCCTGAAGCGATCAAGATGGCGCCGCTCATTTTGGAGCTGCAGCGTCACCCAGAGCATATCGAATCCGTGGTGTGCGTTACGGCACAGCACCGGCAGATGCTCGATCAGGTGCTCGAGGTGTTCAAGATTGTTCCGGACTATGACCTGGATGTCATGAAGGAGCGCCAGACATTAAATGAAATCACCGTTCGCGTTCTGGAAGGCCTTGAACCGGTGCTGCGCGAGGCTAAGCCGGATATCGTGCTCGTGCACGGCGACACGCTGACGACGTTCCTGGCGAGCTATGCGGCCTTCCTGCAGCAGATCCAGGTCGGCCACGTCGAAGCCGGCCTTCGGACATGGAACAAGCTGTCTCCGTATCCGGAGGAGATGAACCGGCAGCTGACCGGCGTGTTGGCGGATGTCCATTTCGCGCCGACCGAATGGTCCGCGGACAATCTCCGCAGAGAGAACAAGCCGGAGTCGCGCATTTACGTAACCGGCAATACGGCTACGGACGTGTTCCAATACACGGTACGGGACGATTATACGCATCCGGTGCTGGACTGGGCCGAAGGCAAGCGTCTGATTCTGATGACGGCACACCGCCGGGAATCCCACGGGGAGCCGCATCGTCAGATTTTCGAGGCTGTGAAGCGCATTGCCAATGAGTTCGAGGATATTGCGATCGTCTATCCGGTTCATCCGAGTCCTGCGGTGAAAGAGCCGGCTCACCGGATTCTGGGCGACCATCCGCGCATCAAGCTGATTGAACCGCTGGATGTAGTGGACATGAACAATTTCTATGCGCATACGCACCTCATCATTACCGATTCCGGCGGCATGCAGGAGGAGGCGCCTTCCTTCGGCGTACCGACGCTGGTGCTCCGGGATACGACCGAGCGTCCGGAGGGCATTGAGGCCGGAACGCTGGAGCTGGTAGGAACTGAAGAAGAAAAGGTATATAGTCGGATTAAGGCTCTTCTGACGGATGACGCGCTGTATGAGAAGATGAGCAAGGCGGCCAATCCATATGGCGATGGACAAGCCTCCCAGCGGATTGTCAATGCGATTTTGCACCATTTTGGCATCCTCAAAGAACGCCCTGAAGAATTTCACAGAATGTTCACAAAGGCATAGTTTGCCGCATTCTGATTCGCAAGGGGACAGCATACAGTTGAACTGTACGGTTACCGCGGCGTTTTGCGCAGTTTAGGCAGCCCAAAACGCCCGATTTTACACGGAAAATCAAAAAATCGATTCATTGACAAAGTCTTGTCATATTCAGTAAAATGAGTTGGGATTAGAGGTTTATATGAAAAATCCGAATAGTCAAGACCACCCTTGGTTGATAGCGCTGTATATCAGCGGGGCCGGAGGATTACTGGCCGTGTATATCGTAATCGGTTTTTTGACAGGCAGGTGGCTGGCCGAATGGCTGGACGGGCCCAGATACTGGTTGGCGATTGGAACCGTTTTAGGGCTCTTTATAGGGATTTTGAATATTGCTCTTCTCATTAAAAGATTTCTGGGGGCACAAAGTGAATGATCTGACTTCCATTGTGAACGCTGTTTTTAGAGTATCATTGCTCTTATTGTCTGCCTTGTTTCTGGGATGGGCTCTTTACCCGGAATATCGCCCCGTCATCGTGGGGATGATCATGGGGATGGCGGCGGGATTGTTTAATGTTCGCTTCCTTTCCATGAAAGTGCAGCAGCTGGCACAATTGGCTGTCAATCCTGAACCGAAAAGATACAACTTCGGCTTTATCACGAGACTATGCATCGGTTTTCTGATCGTTGTCTTCGCGGCGAAGCTCGAACAGGTATCGCTCGGCGGCGCTATCGCCGGTCTGTTCATCCCCCAATTGTTGACCATTCCTGTCAGCATTGTATTCAGTTTGAGAAACAATCATTGATCAGCGCTAACTTGGAAAGGGGTGAAAATAATTCTATGCATGAATCACCGATTATTGATTTAGGTGGATTCCGTCTGGATCTATCCGCTGTCATGATGCTGCTGGTTACAGGGATCATCGTCTTTGTGCTTGTGCGTCTGGCCGTTCGGAATCTATCTGTCGAAAACCCTTCCAAACTGCAGAACTTCATGGAATGGGTAGTGGAATTTGTGCAGGGTGTCGTAGCAAGCGCTATGGATCTGAAGAAGGGGAAGGCGTACATATCGCTGGGCCTGACTCTGATTCTATTCATCTTCGTAGCGAACCTGCTCGGCTTGCCGTTCTCGATTATCACCGATTTGCCGGAAAACTTCGAAGTCTTCGGTATACCGATTGAGGCTACGATCGGTCTTGAACACGGACACTACGCCCACGTCTTGTGGTGGAAGTCTCCGACAGCGGACATTTCCGTTACGGCGGGTCTTGCGATTGTCGTGTTTGTGCTCATGAACTACCTCGGCTTGAAGCTGAACCGCAAGCATTACCTGAAGCACTATATCGAACCATTCCCGATCTTCCTGCCGCTTAACATCATTGAGAACCTGGCGAAGCCGATCGCTCTCGCAATCCGGCTGTACGCGAACATTTTCGCAGGGGAAGTTCTGATCACGGTCATTCTGAAAACCGGATTCTTCGGTATTCCGTTCATGGCCGCATGGCAAGGCTTCAGTATCTTCATCGGAGCATTGCAAGCGTTTATCTTTACAATCTTGACCATGGTGTACATTTCGCAAACAACGATTCATGAAGAGCATTGATTCACTCGGACGAATCCGCCGTGACAGCGGTGTTTTTCGAAAGAGATATATTTATAGCACTACCACTCTATTATGAACCAATTTTAAGGAGGATATTTAACAATGGAATTTTTGGCAGCAGCTATTGCAGTAGGTCTTGGCGCTCTTGGCGCAGGTTTGGGTAACGGTATGATCGTAAGCAGAACAGTTGAGTCTATCGCTCGTCAGCCGGAAGCACGCGGTCAATTGCAAACGACGATGTTTATCGGTGTTGGTATCGTCGAGGTTATTCCTTTGGCGGCTACCGTAATCGCGTTCTTGATCATGTTTTCTTAATAACAATACAACGGTTTGGCGGGGAGGGCCGATGCCATCCGCGCCTTCGTTTTGTTAGGCACCGCACTTCGTGTTGATGGAAAGGAGTGACCTCAATGAACATTCTATGGGAAAATATCGTAATCACGATCATTTCGTTTATTATTCTTTACTTTTTGCTTCAAAAATTTGCGTTCAGCAAATTGTTCGGCATCATGGAGCAGCGTCGTGAGCTGGTTATGAGCCAGATGAACGAAGCGGCACAGACCCGCCAGCAGGCGGCTGCTTACGTAGAAGAGCAGAAGAAGGCACTGGAGCAAGCGCGTCAAGACGCTCACGAAATTATCGAGCGTTCCAGACAAACGAGCAACAAGCAGGCTGAGCAAATTCTGGAGCAAGCCAAGGAAGAGGCGGTTCGTCTCAAATCCGAAGCGGTCCGGGATATCGAGAACGAGAAGAAGAAGGCTGTCGAAGAGCTCCGCAGCGAGCTGGGCAGCGTTTCCGTCAAGATTGCATCCAAGCTGATTGAACGGGAAGTCAAGAACGATAAAGCACAGGAAGAACTGGTTGACCAATACCTTAAAGAGGTAGGAGGCAGACCATGAGCCAAAATACAGTAGCAGCCAAGCGGTATGCGCGGGCGCTGTTCGACGTGGCGGCTCAGCAGCAGAAGGGTCTGGAAGTGGAAGCGGAATTGCGCGCCGTCGTATCGGCGATCGAAGGAGACGCGGACATTCAGAAGTTCATCTCCACGCCGAATATTCCGCTGTCCGTAAAAATGGACGTTTTGAATCGGGCGTTAGCAGGAAAGGTTTCGCAGCCTGTGCTGAATACCATCGAGCTGCTTCTTGAAAGAGGGCGTACGGAAATGTTCGCCGAGCTTCTGAACAGCTATGTGAAGATTCAGGGTGCCAGCCTGGGAATGGCGGATGCCACAGTCTATTCTACCTACCCGCTTAGCGATCAGGAAAAAGAACAAGTAGCCACGGAATTCGGACAGCTGGCTCAGCAGAATATCCGGGTGACCAATGTGGTAGACGAAAGCCTGCTCGGCGGCTTGAAAGTCGTAATCGGCGACAAGCTGTATGACGGAAGCCTTGCCGGCAAGCTGGAGCGTCTCGAAAAGTCTTTTAATAGACGAGCATAGTAGATAGGGGTGAAAACGTTGAGTATCAGACCTGAAGAAATTAGTACTTTAATCAAAAGTCAAATCGAAGAATACAAATCCGATATCACGGTCTCCGAAGTAGGTACGGTTATTCAAGTTAGTGACGGTATTGCTCGCGTATATGGCCTGGAGAATGCAATGTCCGGGGAGCTGCTCGAGTTCCAAAACGGCGTATCCGGTCTTGCGCTCAACCTCGAGGAGAGCAACGTCGGTGTCGTTATCCTTGGACCTTACTCCGAGATCAAGGAAGGCGATCAGGTTAAGCGTACAGGACGGATCATGGAGGTTCCTGTCGGTGAAGCGCTGCTTGGACGCGTTGTAAACCCGCTCGGCCAGCCGCTTGACGGCAAAGGACCGATTGAAGCTGCAGCATTCCGTCCGGTAGAAAGCAACGCGCCGGGCGTTATCGACCGGAAATCGGTACATGAGCCGCTTCAAACCGGTATTAAAGCGATTGACGCGATGGTACCGATCGGCCGCGGACAGCGCGAGCTGATCATCGGTGACCGTCAAACAGGTAAAACAACCGTTGCGATCGATACGATTCTGAACCAAAAAGGCAGCGGCGTTAAATGTATTTATGTTGCGATCGGTCAAAAGCAATCGACCGTTGCACAGGTTGTGGAAACGCTCCGCCGCCACGGCGCGCTGGAATACACGATTATCGTGACCGCTTCCGCATCCGAGCCTGCTCCGCTGCAGTATATCGCTCCTTATGCGGGCTGCGCGATGGGCGAATATTTCATGTTCAAAGGCGAGCATGCCCTTATTATCTATGATGACTTGTCGAAACAAGCAGCAGCTTATCGTGAGCTGTCCTTGCTTCTCCGTCGTCCTCCGGGCCGCGAGGCGTATCCGGGTGACGTATTCTATCTGCACTCCCGTTTGCTGGAGCGTGCCGCGAAGCTGAACGACGAGCTCGGAGGCGGTTCCTTGACCGCACTGCCGTTCATCGAGACGCAAGCTTCCGACGTATCCGCATATATCCCAACCAACGTGATTTCGATCACCGACGGACAGATCTTCCTGGAGTCCGACCTGTTCTATGCGGGTCAGCGTCCGGCGATCAACGTAGGTATCTCCGTATCCCGGGTTGGTAGCTCCGCACAAATTAAAGCGATGAAGAAGGTTGCGGGCGGTATGAAACTCGACCTTGCCCAATACCGTGAGCTTCAAGCGTTCTCCCAGTTCGGATCCGATCTGGACAAATCGACGCTCGCTCGTCTGAACCGCGGTTCCAAGCTGATGGAAATCCTGAAGCAAGGTGTCAACCAGCCGCTGTCCGTTGAGCAGCAGGTTGTCAGCCTGTACACCGCTGTTAAAGGATATCTGGATGACATCGAAGTAGCGGATGTCCGCCGTTTCGAGAAGGAATTCCTGGCGTTTATTGAGAGCAACAAGCCGGAAATCCTCAAGTCCATTACGGATACGAAAGACCTGACAGCAGACAACGAGAACGCGCTGAAAGCAGCGATCGATCAATTCAAGAAGGGCTTTGCCGCTTCGGTTTAAGCTTTTGGGTATGGCATAAGGAGGGGAACCGGGCGGCAAGTCCGGTATCCTCTTTCATCATATGGAATGTAACTTTGGCTAAAGCCAAAGCGAGCTGGATTAACAAGCAACTTTGGTTTCAGCCAAAGTTAAGTTTACGCTTACGAAGTTAGCTTTGGCTTCGCCGAAGCTAGGTTTATGCTTACGAAGTAACTTTGGCTCCGCCAAAGTTAAGCTTATGCTTTCGAAGTTAGCTTTGGCTTCGCCAAAGCTAGGTTTATGCTTACGAAGTAACTTTGGCTCTGCCAAAGTTTTGAGGTGGTGAAATCATGGCAAGAGGATTACGTGATATTAAACGGCAAATCAAAAGTATCCAAAACACGAAGCAGATCACCAAAGCGATGGAGATGGTTGCCGCCGCCAAGCTCAGAAGAGCCCAGGAGAAAGCAACCGCCGCACTTCCGTACTCGGATAAGCTGAAAGAAGTGGTTGGCAGCATTGCCGCCGGCACCCAAGGAATCAGCCACCCGATGCTGGAGAAACGCGAGGTGAAGAAAACCGGTTACCTCGTTATTACGTCCGACCGCGGTCTTGCCGGTGCGTCGAACTCCAACATTTTGCGTAAGGTGTCTAATTTCATTGCGGAGCGTCACCAGTCCAAGGACGAATACTGCATTTTCGTCATCGGACGCAAAGGACGCGACTACTTCCGCCGCAGAGAAATGCCGGTTGTGGAAGAGCTGACCGAATTGTCGGACAGCCCGACCTTCGGCGATATCAAAGCGATTGCGAATGCGGCTGTCGGCCAATACGAGAACGGCAAGATCGATGAGCTGTTCGTATGCTATAACCGCTTCGTTAATGCGTTGACGCAGGATCCGCAGGTCGATCAGCTTCTCCCGATGGAGAACATCGGCGGCGGCGTCTCGGTTGCGAGCTATGAATACGAGCCATCACCGGAGCGCGTGCTTGAAGTGCTTCTTCCGAAATATGCCGAAACCCTCATTTTCAGCGCGATGTTAAATGCGAAAGCAAGTGAGCTTGGCGCGAAGATGACGGCAATGGGTGCGGCTACGAAGAATGCGAGCAAGCTGATCTCGGAGCTTACCCTGACGTACAACCGTGCCCGTCAGGCAGCGATTACGCAGGAAATCTCGGAGATTGTCGCTGGTGCAAACGCGCAGCAGTAATAGCATTGATATTTTATCGGAATCTATCGATCATGAAATATGCGGTTTAAGAAGAGCACTTGCTATAGTGAGTGTGTAGGAGGGAAAATCAAACAATGAAAAAAGGACGCGTTGTCAGCATTCAAGGCGCTGTTGTTGACATTGAATTCGAGCGCGGTCATCTTCCCGAGATCTTTAACGCCATCAAAATTGAAGGCACACTGGAAGGCGGCCGTTCTATAAACCTGACTCTGGAAGTAGCTAACCATCTGGGCGACAATCTGGTACGTTGTATCGCAATGTCCTCCACAGACGGACTGGTACGCGGGATCGAAGCGGTCGACCTGGGTGCTCCGATCACGGTACCTGTTGGTGCCCCAACGCTTGGCCGTGTATTTAACGTGCTTGGCGAGCCAATCGACAATGCGGGAGACGTTGTTTCCGAGGTTAACAATCCAATTCACCGCGAAGCTCCTGCTTACGACGAGCTTTCGACGCAAGCGGAAATGCTGGAAACCGGTATTAAAGTTATCGACCTGCTGGCTCCATATCAGAAGGGCGGTAAGATCGGTCTGTTCGGTGGTGCGGGTGTAGGTAAAACGGTTGCCATCCAGGAACTGATCAATAACATCGCGCAAGAGCACGGCGGTATCTCCGTATTCGCAGGTGTTGGTGAGCGTACCCGTGAAGGTAACGACCTGTATCATGAGATGAGCGATTCCGGCGTTATCAGCAAAACCGCCATGGTATTCGGTCAGATGAACGAGCCGCCGGGCGCCCGTCTGCGCGTAGCCTTGACCGGTCTGACGATGGCAGAATATTTCCGTGATCAGGAAGGCAAGGACGTGCTTCTGTTCATCGATAACATTTTCCGCTTCACGCAAGCAGGTTCCGAAGTATCCGCCCTCCTTGGACGGATGCCGTCCGCGGTAGGTTACCAGCCAACGCTGGCAACCGAAATGGGCCGTCTGCAAGAGCGGATCACATCGACGAAGAAAGGATCGGTAACGTCCATCCAGGCGATTTACGTACCGGCGGATGACTACACCGACCCGGCTCCTGCAACAACGTTTGCTCACTTGGATGCTACGACGAACCTGGAGCGTAAAATCTCCGAGATGGGTATCTATCCGGCGGTGGATCCGCTCGCATCCAGCTCCCGGATTCTGACTCCGGAAGTCGTAGGCGAAGAGCATTACAATGTCGCTCAAGGCGTTAAGCAAATTCTTGCCCGCTACAACGAGCTTCAAGATATCATTGCCATCCTCGGTATGGATGAGCTGAGTGAGGAAGATAAAGCGATCGTTGCCCGTGCACGTCGCGTACAGCGCTTCCTGTCCCAGCCGTTCCACGTTGCGGAGCAATTCAACGGCATGCCGGGTAAATACGTGCCGGTTAAGGAAACCATTCGCAGCTTCAAAGAAATCCTGGAGGGCAAGCACGATCACCTTCCTGAAGCTGCCTTCCTGTTCGTAGGCACGATTGAAGAGGCAGTTGAAAAAGCGAAAACACTGTAAGCCGGACACCTTCGCGGGTGTATCTGACCATATCGGGCTGCAGCCATGCAGCCTGATATGGAGTGATTCGCGGATAACGGTGAGGAGGGATGGAAGTGAGCACCTTTTTGTTGGAAATCGTAACACCGGACCGCGTCGTTTATTCCGAGCAAGTGAACAGTGTTACGGTGCGCGGGGTAGAAGGGGAGCTGGGCATTTTGCCTGGGCATATTCCTTTCGTAACGCCTCTTCAGATAGCTCCCGTCTATGTGAAGATCGGCAATGAACGCACCCCGTTTGCGGTACAAGGCGGGTTCGTCGAAGTCCGCAAAGATAAGGTTGTCATCCTGGCTGAAAGCGCCGAGCGAGCGAGTGAAATCGATCGGGAGCGTGCAGAAGCCGCGAAAGAGCGCGCGCAAGCCCGCTTGAACGCCAAAGGAAGACAGGACGAAATCGACCATCGCCGCGCAGAGCTCGCTCTGCAAAGAGCGATGAACCGGATTAAGGTAACCCAAGGCTAAACGTAAAGACAGCTTGGCTGCAATGCTATTGCAGCAGGCTGTCTTTTTTATTTTGTGCAAAAAGAGCAGAGAAGCTACCAAAGGTTCAAACCCAGATGCTCAGCTAAGGCTGCTACAGTTCAACCAGCAGCTAAAGTTATGAATCTATGAAAATATGCTGGTATAAGGCACCGAATATCCATAACTTTTGCTAGATTCGCAGCATAAACTGTAGCATCCAATAGGAGAGGGGGGAACTCCAATGGCTATATTGCTTCCGGAACAAATATTCAATCTGGCGCCGAATGTCGGTAAATCCTATTACGAGAACCTGACAGGTGGCGATCCAGCCACCATAACCGTCAACAACTTTTCTGAAGGGGCGGTGGCGCTCGTCATTACCCGCGTCAATGAACCGGTAACCACGTATGTCATTCCGGGATTTAACAGCCTTAGTCTCACAGTAGACAACTTGCTGGTGGCTGCGCTTCTGACGGGAACAGTGCCTGCTTTCGGATCGATTCATATTGCTACGGCAGTATAATTGAAGAAATAAACAGCCGTAATTTCTATGGGAACCTCGAATTGAGGTTCTTTTTTATATACTTGAAATCATGTGACCAATGAATCAGATCAAAGGCTTTTATCATAAAAAAACGACGGGGACAGATTTCCATAATGCGCACAAGGTAAAACGATGAACTGAAAGTAATGGATCGTTTAAACATCCCTAGGCTGCAAGCACTTGAGTGAAAGCAGCAACGTGTTTTGAGCATGCGACTGCTGTCGTCATCCGATATTTACCTATTAAGTAGGAAATAATTTTGTTGAATTATTCCAATATACGGAAAATGAATTGGTCAGAAATGGATAATGAGTTCAAATGTAAGGGATCATACAAAAGTTTAGGATTTAGACGATTATTGAGTATTAGAGGATAAGTTGGCGAGTACAAAACGTAAAAGATACCAAATCCATTCATTACGATTGTACGGTGAATGTTTGTGATAGAAACGTTAAACAGGATTGCGGCTTCAGCTAACCGCATTGGACCGAACATTTAGGGCTCTTGTCGACAATCTTTATTATTTCCGAGGAAATGTCGGATAGAAAGTGCTGGATTCTTCGGTCCGGGCAAAGTATTATAGAAGAGTCGAGCCTTAACGGCAGATAATTGAAGAATGGAGGAGGGAATATGGATCAGGATTTATCCAATTCAATTTCCGGTGCTGTAGGGGTTAACGGATTATTATCCATTGTCGTTTCCCTGGCTTGCATTGCGTTGTCGTGGTGGGCGTTACAACATCTGAAACTGGATTTGGTCGTCCGACATCCGAAGGGACCGCAGGGGAAGCTGCTGCATCTGCTGCTAGCCATCGTACTAGGACGCTTTGTTGCTGAATTTCTAATTGACTATATTACATGGAGTCAAATGATCCGATATATGCTTTAAAGCGAGAGTGAACCGCGTATCATCATCAAGCTTAGGGGACGAATTTTTGAACCGTACATAAGGTTGGGTATTTGTAAATATCTCCCCCTGTTTGAATGGTTGTACGAATGGTTATATCTCTGTTAGGTTGCTTGAAGAAGATGTCGAATAAACACATTTTATTATGTGAACACTGAGGTTAAGGATTTGATCGGGCGGACGATATGACTTCCGGACTATCTTGTTCTCCCGGCAATGGTTACACATTGACAATTGTATGTCAGTCGTGGTACCTTTCGATAGGTCCATACTGCGGATAACAGATGTGTCTTGGAGTGCATCATGAGTTTTCAGTTCCTGGACTAAACGCCGTATCAGATGTCATAAATAGTTCAAAGATCGCTTGTTTAGCGGAAAATAACAATGATAAGATGAAATTTAGGTAATTAGCAAGGAAATGCACTTCAAGTGCGAGTTCAAAAAGTCGGCTTTTCAAGATTCGATGCCGAGTTGCTTCTTGTTTCACTTCGTGATCAAAAGACGATTTTTTGAACAACCTCTACAAATATGCTTGAGGAATATTATGGACGCGGAGGGAAACCATGATGAGCAAATTTATCGTCCGCGGTGGCAAAAGACTGACCGGAAGCGTCAAAGTCAGCGGAGCAAAAAATTCAGTTCTTCCGATCATCGCTGCCTCTCTACTAGGGGAAGTTGGGGAAAGTGTTATTATTGACGCTCCTCCTCTTGACGATGTAATTACAATCAGTAAAGTATTGGAGTCGCTTGGTGCAGGCATTACATATCAGGATGAAGTCATTCGTGTGAATGCAGAGCACATAACGACATGTGAAGCACCGTATGAGTGGGTGCGGAAGATGCGGGCGTCTTTTTTGGTCATGGGACCTTTGCTTGCACGCTGCGGACAAACCCGGATTTCTCTTCCGGGGGGCTGCGCGATTGGCACAAGACCGATCGATCAGCATTTAAAAGGATTTGAAGCACTCGGGGCAGAGATCAGCCTCGGACAAGGATATATCGAAGCAAAGAGCAACGGCAAGCTTCGCGGCGCGAAGATATATCTGGACGTCGCTAGCGTAGGGGCAACGGAAAATATTATGATGGCCGCGACCTTGGCCGAAGGTGTCACGGTTATCGAAAATGCGGCGAAAGAGCCGGAAATTGTCGATTTGGCGAATTACTTGAATGCCATGGGCGCCAAAGTTCGCGGTGCCGGAACCGGGATTATCCGGATCGAGGGAGTCGAACAGCTGCACGGCGTGAAGCATCATGTTATACCGGACCGGATTGAGGCAGGCACGTTTATGGTGGCCGCTGCGATTACCGGAGGAGATGTGTACGTCGAGGGAGCAATTGCGGATCATTTGGGGCCTGTGATCTCCAAAATGGAGGAGATGGGCGTTACGATCCTGCCGGATGAGAACGGGATTCGCGTTATTGCGGACAAACCGCTGAAATCGGTAGACGTTAAGACGCTGCCTTATCCTGGCTTCCCAACGGATATGCAGTCCCAGATGATGGCGCTTCTGCTGGTGTCGGAAGGTACAAGTGTTGTAACGGAGACCGTATTTGAGAACCGCTTCATGCATGTGGATGAGTTCCAGCTGATGAATGCGGAGATCAAGGTTGAGGGACGCTCAGCGATCGTGACCGGCGGAGCTAAGCTGAAGGGAGCCAAGGTGACCGCTACGGATTTGCGTGCGGGAGCTGCTCTGATCCTGGCCGGTCTGGTATCGGAAGGGACGACAGAGGTCGGCGGCGTTCAGCATATCGACCGCGGGTATGTCAATTTGGCCGAGAAGCTGTCGGGCCTTGGCGCAGACATCTGGAGAATTTCCACAGAGGAGCCGGTCACCGAGAAGGCTTCGATGAAGCCTGCGGACGATGCGGAAGACAGCAAGCTGTTTAACGTGCAGCCTACTTGGGCGTAATCACTTCGTTTTGTGAAGACTCTCGAATTCAAGACTCATGAATTTAATATGGGGTAACAAATGGCTTTGCCTTTAGGGGCAAGGCCATTTTTGTTTTGTCCGCCAAAAGTCCGGCAAACCGGGAAAGACGCTTGGTAGTGATCGCAGCTGCAGTTAACGCGCAAGGATTATCTAGGAATGGCTTGGGATGGGAGCAAAAATCAACAGCTTACTCACCCAATCAGGTCGCCCTCCATTTCTCTCAGAACAGTTCTAGCAATTCCTTTCGTCTCATACAGATAAAGTAGAACGTACGAAAGGTAGAAACGAATGCTGGAAGAGCGATGTCAGGAGGGAAACGCAGATGAAAGATTCCAAGTATCGGATGAATGTCCATCTTTCAGATAAGGAGCAAGCGTCAGGTCGAGCGGTACAAGCGAATGAGGATGATGTCCATCCGTATCGTGAGTTTACCGAAGGTGCCGCCGCACCGGTATTGAAGTGGGAGTTCCCGGAAGCCCCTGAGCCGCAGGCCCAGGGAGGCCACGGCCGGCTCGGGGCGGAACCGCCCGAGCCGAGGGTACAGGGGCCGCGCGGGAACCGCGGCCCCGTGTCCGGGCCGGACGCCTCCGGCAAGTCCGGCCAGGCCCTTCGGGCGGCGCAGACGCCGCCGCCCGGCAGCCCCGCTGGCGTACGCGCGCCGCATGGCGCTGCGCCGGACCCCGGCGGGCCGGCGGCTATGCCGCATGGCCCGCAGCCCGCGGCCGGGCCGCCACGCTCCGCGCCGGCGGCGGAAGGCCGCGCCCCCCGCGGGGGCCGCACGTTCCGTTCGCGGCCCCGGGGGCTGTGGCGCCGCGGCTATGCCGCGCGGCGCCGCCCGGCGGCCGGAAGACGGCGGGTGCGCGTGCACCCTGCCGTCTGGGCCATAGCCGGGCTGCTGGCCCTGGCGCTTGCGCTGCCGCTGCTGGTCGTTGCCCCGGGCAACGGCCAGCAGGAGCCGCTCCCGCCGGGCCCGGCGCCCGCACCTTCCGCCGAGCCGCAGGCGGCGGAAGAACCGATGGTGTCCGTCTATTTAACGCGGACGGACACCGTGGAGGAGCTCCCGCTGGAAACCTACCTCGTCGGCGTGCTCGCCGCCGAAATGCCGGCGGAGTTCCAGCCGGAGGCACTCAAGGCGCAGGCGATCGCTGCACGGACCTATATCGTGCAGCGGCTGTTGTCCGGCGACCGCAGCGGCGTGCCGGACCCGAAGGCCGTGGTGACGGACACCATTAGCCACCAGGCCTACCTGTCCCAGGATCAGCTGGAGAAGGAATGGAAGCAAGCAGGGAAGGAAGCGGAGCTGTCAAAGCTCAAGCGGGCCGTGGACGAAACGAAGGGAATGGTTATGACCTACCAGGGAAAGCCGATTACGGCTTCTTTTTTCTCGACAAGCAACGGATTCACGGAAAATTCAGAGGATTATTGGAAGAATGAGATTCCCTATCTGCGAAGCGTTGAGAGCCCGTGGGATATCAAGATTTCACCCAAGTATAAAACGATTGTGACCATGAACCGAGCGGAGTTCATAGATAAGCTAGGGCTTGCGGATGGCGCAATCCCGGTATCGGCAGGCGGGCAGGGGAGCGGTGCACCGATCATAAAGATTCTTTCATATACGGAGGGGCATCGGATCGAGAGACTGAAGGTCGGAGACAAGACGTTTACTGGACGCGAAGTGAGAGAGAAGCTTGGGCTGAAATCCAGCCAATTCAGCTTTAAGATGGTAGACGGAAAGATCGAGATTACGACCTACGGCAACGGGCATGGGGTAGGCATGAGCCAGTACGGGGCTGAAGGGATGGCCCGGGAAGGCTACAAGGCCCAGGATATTCTGAAGCACTACTATACAGGGATTTCGTTTGACCAAACTTCAAATCTTCTCTCTTTAAAAGAGAGTTCATAAAGTCGGATTTTCAGCACCGAGAAGATTGAAGGAAGCCAGGGACTGAGGAGCAGAGCGTACGTTTTAGATACGTGAGCACCTGAAATGTTTCCGCAGGAAACATGCTTCGGAAGCATCTGCATAGGACCGGCCGAATTCAAGATTCGATGCCGAGCTGCTTCTTGATTCACTTCATGATCAAAGGAAGACTTTTTGAACAACCTCTTAAAAAAATAATAGTGAGATAACGTATAAAAGATTTCCCCCCGGTAACAATAGGTTACTGAGGTGATTGCAAATGAATGAACAAAACAAAAATACTAAACCCCACGAAGAAGCTCCTAAAACTGTGCAGGGAGATTCGTCGGCAACGTCGTCTTCGTGGAAGAAAGCATTATCCAAACGGTGGGTGTTCCCGGCAGCATACTTAGCAGCAGCGGCAATTATACTAACCCTCGTGTGGGTCTACCAGGACGCCAGCCAAAAAACGCTGAAGCCACAAGGGGAAAGCAGCACCGTATCTGAATCGGTAGTAGGTTCGGAGACGCCGGCTGCGGAAGGTAAAGACGGAGAAGCTGTGGAAGTAACTGCAAATGCGCAATCGATGATCTGGCCTGTAGCGGATGACGTTGCGGTAAGTGTAGTCAAGCCTTACTTTGATGAGGAGTCCCCGGAAACGCATCAAGAGGCGATGGTGCAATATAACGACACCTTCAGCCCGAACCTGGGGATTGATCTGGCCACAGCCGACGATCAAGCGTTTGAAATCAGAGCCGCGCTTTCCGGTAAAGTGACACGCGTGGAGAACCATCCGCTGAACGGCAACGTTGTGGAAGTTACATCGGGTGACACGAGAACCGTGTACCAAAGCTTGAATGAGGTGAAGGTTTCCGAGGGCGCTGAAGTGAAGCAGGGCGATGCGATTGCTACCGCCGGCCGCAACGAGCTCGAGAAGGACCTTGGTAATCATCTGCACTTCGAGGTATACGAAGGCGATAAGCTGGTGAACCCGGAGAAGCTGCTCCCGCAAAAATAAGTTGGATATTAGGCTAAAGGCGCCCACCGCGCTCGACACCGGACAGGATCTTGATCCTGTCCTTTTTTTATCTTCTTGCAGGTTCCCAGACAGATAGCCGACAGCATAAGGGAGAAGATGCGCGGTTACGCATAAACGACTGGTCGGTTCTTTTACGAATAAGTTTCGGGGAAAGGCATATGCGGCCTTGAACTTCCCGCGGCAAGTTAACCAGTGCACGGCCGACGCTCCAAGCTGCCGTGAGGCAAGTCCAACCCTTGCTGCGCCATGCCTTTTCGTGCTTTTGGCACGGCTGCGCCCCGGCATGTCCAGAAAATAAATGGGTCTGCTTAAGCTTGTCAGCCCGTGAAACCGCGAATATCCCGTCATGCCCCTCATATAATGTACCAAACTATCCACACAGTAGGGAGGCGGGAGCGTGCACGATTACATCAAAGAGCGGACCATTAAAATCGGACGCTGTATCGTGGAAACGAGGCATACGGTTCGAACCATAGCCAAAGAATTTGGCGTGTCCAAAAGCACGGTGCATAAGGACTTAACCGAACGTCTGCCGGAAATTAACCCGGATCTGGCGGATCAGGTGAAGCACATTCTCGAATACCACAAATCCATCCGCCATCTAAGAGGCGGGGAAGCCACGAAGATCAAGTACAAAAAAACCGGCAGCAATCGTGAACCGGTGGCCACGGCAAAATCCTGAGAAATAGTGCTTAGGTCGCTAGAATGACGTTGAATCCCTCCCCTAAAGTATGATATGTTAAATGCTGGTATAGGATCGAATCATGGGACCTGCCTTGCCGTAAATTATCATGGATTGCTGGATATTGTCGATTGAATATCGGGGCAGTGAATGAGGACTCTTTACCATAAAATAACACTTTGGGGGCTTTTCATGATGTTGAGCAAGGATATAGGAATCGATCTAGGGACGGCAAACGTGCTAATACACGTTAAGGGGAAGGGGGTAGTGTTAGACGAACCTTCCGTAGTCACGATTGAGACCGACATGAAGAGGGTCCTTGCGGTCGGTGAGGAAGCTCGGCGTATGGTCGGACGCACTCCCGGCAACATTACGGCGATCCGCCCGCTGAGGGACGGGGTCATCGCCGACTTCGAAATAACGGAAACGATGCTGAAGTACTTTATTGATCGCGTAGGGGCGCGCAGCTGGCACAGCCGGCCCCGTATCCTGATCTGCGCGCCGACGAATATTACGTCG
The DNA here is from genome assembly GCF_002741055.1 of Paenibacillus ihbetae. Lineage (NCBI taxonomy): Bacteria > Bacillati > Bacillota > Bacilli > Caryophanales > Paenibacillaceae > Paenibacillus > Paenibacillus ihbetae. The sequence goes on from NZ_CP016809.1 coordinate 3,748,079, forward strand.
GTGGAGCAGAAGGCGATTCGGGAAGCGGCTGAGCGCAGCGGCGCCAGAGATGTGTTCCTGGAAGAAGAGCCGAAGGCAGCGGCCATCGGCGCTGGCATGGATATTTTTCAGCCTAGCGGTAACATGGTTGTGGACATTGGGGGCGGCACGACAGATGTGGCCGTCCTGTCCATGGGCGATGTTGTCACCGCTTCTTCGATTAAAGTCGCGGGGGACAAGTTCGACGAAGCGATCACGAAGTACATTAAGCATAAATATAAATTATTGATCGGTGAACGTACGGCGGAAGATCTCAAGGTTGCGATCGGCACCGTTCGTCCGGGGGGACGGCAGGCAGAAATGGACATCCGGGGGCGGGACATGGTATCGGGACTCCCGTTAACGGTAACGGTATCCTCCGAAGAGGTCCAGGAAGCGCTATGGGATCCGGTATCCTCGATCGTGCTGGCTGCCAAGTCCGTATTGGAACGCACGCCGCCGGAGCTGTCGGCTGACATTATCGACCGCGGCGTCATTTTGACAGGCGGGGGCGCACTGCTTCACGGATTGGACGAGCTGCTCACGGAAGAGCTGCGGGTGCCGGTTCTCGTTGCGGAGGATCCGATGCACTGTGTGGTTAAGGGAACGGGCATTATGCTGGATAATTTGGACAAGGTCGTTAAGAAAAAGTTCTAACCTTCCGATATTAATATACATGGACAAACGTATGAGATACTGCAAGGAGTAGAATGAGCCGGAAAAACGGTAGTGGTCGCCTTGGTGACCGGGTTTCAGCCTTGTTGAAATGATAAGATTAGAAATTCGGGAGCAACAGCGATTGCAGGAACATTTTACGGACTTGCCCTATGATATGGAAGGAAGTGTCTTCATTGCTAAGAGGACTTTATACCGCAGCTTCGGGGATGATGACCCAGGAGCAGCGCCACAATACCGTAACCCAGAATATTGCGAACCTGAACACGACTGGCTATAAGGCCGTCAATAGCGTGCAGCGCTCATTCCCGGAAGTGCTCGTCTCGATGATCGGCGGAAACGATCCTTCCCAAACGAGCCGGAAGCTCGGCAAGTTCAACACCGGTGTCTATGCGGAGGAGAGCATCTCCTTATATACCGAGGGAGCTTTGCGCGAGACCGGGAAAAGCACGGATTTTGCGCTGGTGTCATCCTTCAGCGTCGAGAATCCGGCCACGGGGGAAAATGTTGCTTTCGATGCCTCGGGACGATATGTAGACGAGAATGGGGACGTTATTTACCGGCCGGAAGGCTTTTTCACCGTTCGGAACGAGAATGGCGATATCCGCTACACCCGCAACGGCAGCTTCCGGGTCAGCCCGGATGGCAGCCTGCTGAGCGAGGCCGGTTATCAAGTGCTGGATAACAATAACACACCGATTGTATTGACAGGCTCGGCCCGTAACTTTACAGTGGATGAGCAAGGGCAAATCATAGACGCGGACGGCAATGGGACAGGCACCTACCTCGGCATCAGCATTGTAAGCGAGCCTCATGGCCTAATCCGGGAAGGAAACGGCGTGTTTCGCATGAACGATCCTGACGGAGAGGTCCGTTTCATGACGGCTGCGGATAACGGAGAGATCCGTCAAGGCTTCATCGAGGGTTCTAACGTGGACCCGACGCAATCGATGGTGGAATTGAATGCCGCGCTGCGGGCGTATGAAACGAATCAGCGGATCGTGCAATATTACGATAAGACGCTGGAGAAGGCCGTAAACGAGATTGGCCGAGTCTAGCATTGGCCATGACTCCAATGGTCAGACCGCGGCTATCGTGTCAGGATTAGGCAAGCCTACAGGAGGTAAGGAATGAACAACTCCATGATTAGTGCCATGGTCTCGATGAATGCGCTCCAGCAGCGGCTGGATGTGATTGCAGACAATGTGGCGAACGTAAATACAGTCGGCTATAAGAAGCGGGAGGCGTCTTTCGAGGATGTTCTAACCCAGGTACAGCAGCATCATCAGGATTTTGACCGGCCCGGGCGCGCGACGCCGCTAGGCTATACGCTTGGCTACGGGATGCGGTTATCCTCCCTCGAGATGAACATGGATCAAGGGGCTCCGCGGGAAACCGGCAACCCGCTCGATCTGATGATTGAGGGACAAGCCATGTTTGCCGTTCAGGCAGGCGAAACGGTCGTCTATACCCGGGAAGGTGCTTTTGATGTTTCTCCGGATCCGAACAACGCCGAGAATGTGCTGCTGGTGAATTCCCAGGGCTATCCGGTGCTGGACGTTGCCAATCGTCCGATTTCGCTGCCGGCTAACGGCAAGGTTGCAGTCAATGACAATGGGCAGATCATCCTGGAGAGGGGTGGAACCCGCTCGGTTGCAGCTGCATTAAAGCTGGTCGAGCTGAATCGTCCCGAGGGACTTGTATCCATAGGGGATAATCAGTTCGTGCTCGGTAATGGGCTTGCCGAAGGGGACGTATTCGACCTGACTCCGCGGAATCCGGTTGATCCGGCAAGATCGAAGGTCCTGTCCGGCTATGTAGAGCAGTCCAACGTCGACCTGACACAGGAAATGACCAAAATGATGGAAGTTCAGCGGGCTTATCAGCTGGCTTCGCGGGCACTCAGCTCGAGCGACACTATGATGAACCTTGCCAACACTATGCGAGGGTAGGTGGGCATCATGAGCGAACCGAAAAGCGGGGCGAAACGTGAAACCAAGAAGGAATCCAAAAGTAAGGAAGCAGCGAAGCCGCGCTCCAAAACTTCCGGGTGGAAAATTGCCGTACGGATCATGATCCCGATTTTGCTCATATTGGCATTGTTTGGCGGCATGACATTCGGCTATGTTGTGCTGGGCAAGCAAGAGCTTAGCGAAGTGTTTAAATGGGACACTTGGAGGCATGTATTTGACCTGATTTTCGCACCGTAGCCGGTGAAGCAGGTCATGGAAATAATGTGTTAATATAAGCTGAAACTCCCAATCCGGGAGTTTTCTTTTTTTAGGGTAAAACGGTATAATGGGATGGGACTTGCAATAGGTCCTTTATCTGCGGAAATTCGCACATGAGTAAAAAGGGCCTTCTCCGCAGCGACAAAGCCTCCTGCGAAAAAAGCCCCTTATGTGAAACCTTCACTTCTGCAGTGGTGAAGGATATCATCATTTTTTCCGCAAGCCCGTTTTTTTATGCATCCATGAAAAGAAAAGCTCACCTTAGACTTCAACGAATGAAGGTTTACCCTAATGCCCGCTGCCGATGATCATGGCGTCAAAGACAGCCATCATTCCGAGGCCTGCGTTTTCAAATGCAGTGCTTGGCGGGTACGTACATAAGGAGGATTTTGAAGAATGTTGAATATTAAACAGATTCAAGAGATTATTCCGCATCGCCCCCCGTTTCTGCTTGTTGATAAAATTGTGGAGATCGAGGACGGCAAGCGCGCGGTCGGTATTAAAAACGTCACGATCAACGAGCCGTTCTTTGTCGGCCATTTTCCCGAATATGCCGTAATGCCGGGCGTGCTTATTGTGGAGGCGTTGGCGCAGGTCGGTGCGGTCGCTATTCTCAACGTGGAGAGCAACCGCGGTAAGCTGGGCTTTCTGGCGGGAATCGACGGCTTCCGTTTCCGCGGTCAAGTCGTGCCGGGGGATACGCTCCGATTGGAGGTTGAAATCATTCGCCTGAAGGGCATGATCGGAAAAGGAAAAGCGACAGCAACGGTCGACGGACGCGTGGTTGCCGAAGGGGAAATTATGTTCGCGCTTGCGGACAAGGAATAACCCATGCAGTGCGGATTCAAAAAGTCGGTAGTCCAGCATGACTCCTCTATGTTCATTTTCTGATCAGAGGACGACTTTTTGAACAGCCTCTTGCAGACAATTCTTGCTTGAAGGGAGATATTTTTTCATGTCAGAGATGAGTCAGAGAACGAAGGACACGGTTCAGCGCTGGTTAAACGACCCTTATGTCGATGAAGAGACAAAGCGGGAGCTCCGTGCACTGGAGAATGATACCCGTGAGCTGGAGGAGCGGTTCTACCGCGATCTGGAGTTCGGCACAGGCGGACTTCGCGGCGTGATCGGCGCCGGCAGCAATCGGATGAATAAATATACGGTAGGACGCGCGACGCAAGGCTTCGCGCAATATATTCTGGATACCCATGGTCAACAGAAAGAGAAGCCTTCGGTCGTCATCGCTCATGATTCAAGGCATTTCTCGCGGGAGTTTGCGCTCGAGGCCGCTCTGGTGCTTGCCGGTAACGGCATTGTAGCCAAGTTGTATCCGTCGCTGCGCTCCACGCCGCAATTATCGTTCAGCGTCCGTCATTTGGGTGCCTCGGCAGGTATCGTTATCACGGCAAGCCATAATCCTCCGGAGTATAACGGCTACAAGGTTTACAATCAGGAGGGAGGCCAGCTGGTTCCGCATGAAGCGGAGAAGGTCATCGCCCTGATCCAGCAGGTGGATTCCTTTGCCGCCGTGAAGAAGCTTTCGAGGGAGGAAGCGGAAGCGCAGGGACTGCTCGTATGGCTTGGCGAAGCTGAGGATCAAGCCTTCATCGATACGGTTGCTGCCGTTTCCGTTAATCGGGAAGCGATTGCCTCCCGGCTTGCCGATGATTTCAAAATCGTGTTTACTCCGCTGCATGGCACGGGGCATGAGCCGGTTAAACGGGTCCTCGAGACGATCGGATTCAAGCATATTTATGTGGTGCCTGAGCAGCAGCAGCCGGATGCCGATTTCTCCACGGTGAAATCTCCGAATCCGGAGGAGCGCGAAGCGTTTACGCTGGCCATGAAGCTTGGCGAGGAAGTCGGCGCCGATATTCTGATCGGTACCGATCCCGATGCTGACCGTATGGGAGCCGTAGTCAAGAACCGTCAAGGAGAATATGTCGTGCTGACCGGCAATCAGTCCGGTGCGATCATGATTCATTATCTGATGAGCCAGCTGAAGGAAGCAGGCAAGCTGCCGAACAACGGGGCGGTTATCAAGACGATCGTGACCAGCGAAATGGGCGCAGCCATTGCCGAGCATTACGGTGCAACGGTGCTGAATACGTTGACGGGCTTTAAGTATATCGGCGAGAAAATGACGCAGTTCGAGCAGTCCGGCAGCCATACGTTCTTGTTCGGCTATGAGGAAAGCTACGGCTACCTCGCAGGCAATTATGCCCGGGATAAAGACGCGGTGCTGGCCTCCATGCTGATTTGCGAAGCGGCCGCTTACTATAAAGGACAAGGAAAGACCTTGTATGATGTCCTCCAGGAGCTGTACGAGCAATTCGGTTATTTCCTGGAAAAGCTCGAGTCCCGGACCTTGAAAGGGAAGGATGGCGTAGCGCAAATCGCGGCAAAAATGTCGGATTGGCGAGACAATCCTCCGCAGGAAATCGGCGGCATCAAGATCGAGCAGGTGCTTGATTACGCGAACGGATTGGACGGCCTGCCGAAAGAAAATGTACTCAAGTACTTGCTTGAGGACGGCTCCTGGTTCTGCTTGAGACCATCGGGCACCGAGCCGAAGATTAAGGTGTATTTCGCGGTTCGCGGAGCTTCCGCTGCAGATGCGCAGCAGAAAATTCAAACGCTGGTTGAGCATGTAATGGCCCGCGTCGACGCTTGATGGATTAAATGATAAAAAAAACGAATTTAGAGATGGACAAACTTAGGATAACAGCGAAGCGAATGGAGCGTATGCCGGTCGATTAAGGCATCGCTTTTCGCTTTGCTAACCCTGTAGGTTCAATGAGGAGGTACTTTCGTGGTTCAGAAATGGAAACGCTGGAACACGGCAGCCCGAAAGTGGCTGTGGATTCTGGTTGTTCTGGGCGTTGCAGCGTCGCTGCCGGTTGGCTATGACCGGCTGCAGACAGAATCAACATCCAAGAATGTAGAGCTGGTATTTGATTACCGTGATTTATTGGATGTGTCGGTATACCAAGCCAAGCCGGAGGATTTCATATCCGAGCAGCTGGATCGTTTGAAGGAAAATGGCGTTATGAGCATGGCTCTCTACGAGAGCACGCTGGACGAGCTGGTGAAATCCCGCCGAATTACCGTGTATGACGCGCAGCAAGCAGCGGATTTAACCGGAACGACGATTTCGCCGAATGAGAACTTTACGTACATCGCGTTTAATAGCGAGGAGAGCGCAGTTCTGATTAAGCCGATCATTGAGGAGACCTATTCGAGACTGGGGATTCCGGTGAGAGGATGGAACAATGAACATGCGGTGGACGGTCTCGTTCTTGAAACGCCACGCTCTAATGCAATCATTAAACCGATGACTCCGGATCCGATAACGATTGCGATGCTGCGGGACAAGGGCTTTACCATAGTGCCGCGTCTATCCGACAGCCTGCCGTATGACGAGGCTTACGTCGAGCAGCTGATGGCGTATTTCTCCGATATCGGCGTCAAGCGGATTTTGTTCGAGGGCGATGCTGCCAAGGGCTTCAATGATAATGCCGATAAGAAGAGTCTGGATGCCTTCGGTAAACTCCTGAATCAGTATAATATCGGCCTCATTGCTATCGAGAACATTAAGCGTCCGCAAAAAGGATTTACCCAGCTTGCTTATATGACGGATTATAACGTCACCCGTATTTATTCCCTCAGTGAGCGGGATGCTAATCTTGACCCGGAAACCATCGGGGACCGGTTTGCGCTCGCATCAAAGGACCGGAATATCCGCATGTTTTATTTGAATGCCGAGCCGAGCCGGGACATGACCAAAGCATCGATCACCCATCCGATGGATAATTTGATCGACGCATTGACGGGTACGGGGCAAGCGATTCAGAAGATGGAAGACAACGGATTTACGATGGGGCTTGCAGAGCCGTTTAAAGTCACCGACTCCTCCATGCAGCGTTACTTTAAGCTTGGAGCGGTTATAGGCGCAATCGCCCTGATCACGCTGATGATTTCGTATTACATCCCTTTCCTGACGGTACCGGCTTTCTTGATTGGCTTGGTTGGCAGCGCAGGTCTGTACGTCCTCAAGCCTACCTTGCTCGAGCAGGCGCTCGCTTTGTTTGCCGCCATCAGTGCGCCGACCGTTGCGGTCATACTGGCCATTCGGAAGGTCAACGATACGCAGAAGATCATTCCGGACATGAGCGCAGGTCGAAGAGTGTCGCATTCCATTGTTTTGCTGGTGAAAACAACGATCATATCGCTCGCTGCAGTTCCGGTCGTGGTTGCGCTGCTGAACAATGTAACGTATATGCTCGTTCTGGATCAGTTCCGCGGCGTAAGCCTTCTGGCGGCGGCACCGATCGCTTTGATCGCCGTGTATGTCGTGTTATACCGGGGCGGATCTACGTACAGCTCGATTCAGAAGCTGCTTAAGGCACCGATTACGCTCACATGGGTGATCGCAGCCGGCATCGTTGGAATCGTGGGCATGTACTACTTAAGCCGGACCGGCAACGCGGGCGCTGTTTCTCCGATCGAAATGGCCTTCCGCTCGTTCCTGGAGAACACGTTTGGGGTTCGCCCGCGGAACAAGGAATTTTTGCTGGCCCATCCCATGATGGTTCTTGGCGTCTTCCTGTCCTTTAAATACCGCCATGCGGTCTACCTGCTCGTTATTGGCGTTATGGGGCAGCTGTCGATGGTCGGAACGTTTACGCACATTCATACGCCGATCTATATTTCGGCGATTCGCGTGGTGCTCGGCCTCGGACTCGGCCTGATCATCGGTTTGATTGCGATTGCGGCGTGGCAGATACTAGAAAGGATCTGGAAACGATGGTCACCACTACTTCTAAGACGTTAGTCATTTCCGGATATTACGGATTTAAAAACAGCGGCGACGAGGCCGTGCTCAAGTCGATTTTGACCGCGCTCGAGCAGGAAGGGCAGGCTGCCGGCGTGACGATCAACCCGGTCGTGCTCTCAATCGATCCCGAATGGACCGAGGCGACGTACGGCGTGAAGTCCGTACACCGGATGAAGCTGGGCGAGGTCAGGCAAGCGATCAAGGAGAGCGATGGTTTGATCAGCGGGGGAGGCAGTCTTCTGCAGGATGCGACCAGTCCGAAGACGATTCCTTACTACCTTGGCATTTTGAAGATTGCCCAGTGGCTGGGAAAACCGACGTTCATCTACGCACAGGGCGTCGGACCGGTCAACCGAAAGCTTTTCCATCCGATGATCCGTTCGGTGTTCCGCAAATGCTCTTATATTTCTGTTCGCGATACCCAGTCGGGCGAGCTTCTTCAGACGATGGGCATATCGGCGGAAGCGATCCAGGTCGTTCCCGATCCGGTCATGGGTCTGCCGCTTTCGGGGGACAAGCAGGAGCATGGCCTTGGAGCCCAAGATGCTGCGCTGCAAGGCGCTCAAGCTGAGCGAAGCGCAGCGGATGAAGGACAAGCTGCTCTGCTCGAGGCTGATCCGCCGGCGTCCGGTGCAGGAGCAGTCGCTGGTCAGGTAGATCAGGGTGACGGCCATCTTCCGACGATCGGAATTTCGGTTCGCCGTTGGCACCCTGAGCTCAAGGAGCTTCAGAGCATCGCGGACGGACTGAAGAAATTGGCTGCGAGCCGAAAGGTGCATCTTCGCTTCCTTCCGTTCCACAAGCCGGATGATCTGGAAGCCTCCCGATATATAGCCGAGCTGGTCGGCGATGTCAGGTCGAACGGCTCCGAGATCAGCTATTATGTAGAGGAGCAGCAGCCCCAGGATATGCTGAGGGAGGTCAGCCGATGCGATGTGGTGCTCGGCATGCGTCTCCACAGCTTGATCTATGCGGCGAACCGGCGTGTGCCGCTGCTGGGCATCTCCTATGATCCGAAGATTGACCATTTTTTGAAACGGCTGGGCTGCGAGCCTGTCGGAAGCAGCGAGGCCTTGGATCCGGATCGGCTGAAGAGCGAGATTGCAAAGCTGCTTGACGGCGGCCGTGCCTGGGTGACGGAACACGAAGCACTCATCGCCGAGTTGAAGCGGGAGGCCGCTCTGCCGGCCCGACGCATCGTCGAATATTTACGCCACAGAGGATGATTAGATCATGAACCAGACAAAACCTTTTCCAACCGTTTCCGTGTTCGGGGTTCCATTTTCCAAAATGGACATGAAGGATACCGTGAAATATCTGACGGAGGCCGTAAAGTCCGGGAAACCGCATCAGGTCATTACAGCCAATCCGATTATGGTCATGACCGCAGAGAATAATCCCGAATATAAAGCCATGATGCAAAGCGCCGAGATCATCGTTCCGGACGGAACCGGAATCGTATGGGCTGCCGGTGTAGGGGGCGACCCGCTGGAGGGACGTGTTACGGGCTTCGATCTGTTACATGAATTGCTCCGGGTCGGGGAAACCTACAGATGGAAGTTTTATCTGCTCGGTACAACTGCAGAAGTGATTCAGGAAGCCGCCAATCGGTTACAAATGCAATATCCGGCTGCAATTATATGCGGGTATCGGGACGGATTTTTTGGGCCTGAGGAGGATGCCGCCGTGATCGAGGAGATCCGGGCCGCTTCGCCGGACATTTTGTTTGTCGCTCGCGGTGCGGACAACCAGGAGCCTTGGATCGCCAAGCATAAGCAGGCGCTGCAGGTTCCTGTCGTTATGGGCGTCGGCGGATCCTTCGATATCATATCCGGCAAGCTCAAGCGCGCTCCGAAGGTATTTCAGAAGCTGCGCCTTGAGTGGTTCTACCGGCTTCTGAAGGAGCCCTCCCGTTACAAAAGAATGCTTGCGCTGCCGAAATTCGTAGTGAAAGTGCTGCGCGAGAGAGAAAACGTAACGAAAACAAGCTAAATCGCTTATTTCTATGGCGAATATCCGGGATTTCACCGGAAATTGGTATTGGATTTCGGACCCGAAGGGAGTATAATTCAACCGGTAGACAATATTGGGGGTCGAATGATTACATGTTAATGATATACATCATCGGGTTTATCGTGGCGCTTGCTTTGGCTCTGCTTCTTACGCCGCTGGTGAAAAAATTCGCGGTCAAGATCGGTGCCGTCGACGTACCGAATGCCCGTAAAGTTCATACTCGAATCATGCCCCGTCTCGGCGGGCTTGGCATTTATCTGGCTTTTGTGCTCGGACTCATTGCAGTGCTTCCTTTCTTGCCGGATAGCCTTTCGCCGCGGGATGCCAACTTCATGAAGGCTTTTCTGATCGGCGGTTCCATGATCGTACTGATCGGGGCCCTGGACGACCGGTTTGAGCTGTCGGCCAAAGTCAAATTCCTGGCACAGATTGCAGCGGCCTGCGTTGTCGTGTTCGGATTTAATATTACTGTGGATTTTGTAAATATACCGTTTCAGGACCGGTACTCGGCGCTCGAGAGCTGGGTGTCGATTCCGCTCACCATCTTCTGGATTGTCGGGGTGACCAATGCCATCAACCTGATTGACGGCCTCGACGGTCTTGCTGCGGGCGTGTCCGGCATTGCGATCGGGACGATTTCTGTCATGGCGTTCCTGATGGGAAATACGACCGTCGCCCTGCTCTGCCTGCTGCTCTTGGGCGGAATTATCGGATTCCTGTTCTTTAACTTCCATCCCGCCAAGATTTTCATGGGGGATACCGGCTCACTGTTCCTTGGATTCAGTTTGGCCATGCTGTCCTTGCTCGGCTTCAAGCAGATTGCGATCGTATCGTTCATTACGCCGCTGATTATTATCGGGGTGCCGCTGTCGGATACGTTCTTCGCGATCGTGCGCCGCAAAATTCAGAAGAAGCCGATCTTCGCGCCGGACAAAGGACATTTGCATCATTGCCTGCGCGAGCTTGGATTCAGCCACCGCCAGACCGTGCTGATCATTTATGTGATTGCTGCGTTCTTCGGCGTACTGGCCGTCATTCAATCCTCGGCGGCGATGTATGAGGCGAACTGGGTAACCTTCGTCGTCATCTGCGTCATGATGTGCTTCATGCAGATCGGCGCAGAGGTTATCGGGCTTGTAGGCAAGACCAAACGGCCGATCCTGGGCCTGATCAACCGCATGCGGATGAAGGCGAATCCCGAAAGCCGCTCCAAATAAGAACTTATACTAATTCTTTTTGCATACGATTGGACATGCAGGCCTCACCCGAAAAGGGTGAGGCTTTTTTGTGTTTTTTCTAAAAAATTGAATGTATGGGACCGATATATATAGGAAGCAAGGTTACGAATAAAATGACCAAGGGAGAGATTGAACTGACATGCAGCGTATAAAACGATCGATTGTCTGGTTGATGCTGACGGCGATGCTGGTCACCCTGCTGCCCGCAGGCTTGGCTCGTCCTGCCTATGCAGCCCCGTCTGCAGCAACTTACTTTATTCCGGATATCGTTGAGTTCAGAAGCACGGCTTTATTGACGACCGAACCGGGAGCTTCTCAGATTACACGGGATAACGTGTACAAGACGAGCAATCCGGCTTTGACCATAACCGGGGTGTATTCCCATGTATCCAATAACACACTGTCGGTTAAAATCGAGCAGCTGAGTTCCCAACCGGTTACAGGCGGGGGAGTACGTTGGGTAACAGACAGCACGAATACGATCACGGCACCGGTTACTGCCGATCCGAATGCAACGAACAAGTTTACCGCCAGCAATTTGACTCTCTTCTCAGGATTCAACAAGGTGACTTTTTCAGGAATGCAAGGGAATGTAGAGCGTTCGGATACTTTCTACGTTCTTTATGACAAAGTTCCGTATATCGAGAGCCTGCAATTAATGGGGGGGCCTACACCGATCAACCTGAACGAAGGGACCCACGTCGTTGTTGCGAACGGGGTTGGAACCCTGCAGGGGAACGCGAAGAATGCCACGCAAGTTACGGTAGCCCTTAACGGCGGGACGGCGTTTATCTCTTCATTGCTGAATGATGGAACATTTTTCACGCCTGCTTTAAACTTCAAACCAGGCTTGAATACGATTGAACTGGTTATCAAAAATGCATCGGATTCCATCAAGATTAATCGCAGCGTTTACTTTTTTGATACGACCAAGCCATTTACCAGCATAGATATCATCCATGACGGCAATCCATATCCAGCGCTGGACAAGACACCGACATTGACGAGCGCTGGGACGACTGCAGACCTGGAAGTGGAGATTCTTGTTCCGTATCATTCCTCGGCCTTTGGGGGAAGCGCAACGTATAGTGTTGCTGGACAACCAATCACGCCGGTATCATCGGTGATTAGCGAAACGGTCATTCCAGGTCCGGACGGCGTGACGCCGGCTTATCGTTTGGCAAAGTTCAGAACCCAGTCTTTCCCGATATCGTCGGGGACCCAGACCGTTAATCTTGTGGTAACGTACGATACTTTTTCTGCAACTTATAATGTGAATTACAAATATCTCCCGAATGAAGTTGTTATCACAGGGGTCGATCTGCTTCCTGGGTATAACGGAACAAACGATATAAGTAAAGTGACTCGAATTCCATTGAACGGTTCGCAGACCGATACAGCTGACTTCTATATCGTTGTAAAGACAGACAAGCCAGCGAGTACACAGCTCGAAGCTAAATATTTGCCGCTTGGCACGAAGCCGATTTCGCTGACGCGAGTATCACCGCAGCCTCCTGGTCTTTCAGCTAATGAGGAAGTATACCGGATTACCGGATTTTCGAACGGACAACAGAAGGTGGGCTTTAACTATGCAGGTTCAACGTCCGTATTTACGGCTGATATTTCTTATGTGTCCAAAAACTATATTTATATTGCCAACTTGCATGATGGACAAACCTATTCCTTCGACTCCCGCACGACTCATACACTGAACGTAAAAGGGGAGTATATCGGCTTTGAAAATGTAAACAGCACATTCTTCAAATCGAGTGCCCAAGTATTCGTCAACGGAATTAATATGGATCCGGATCCAAATAATCCAGGTGGATGGTTGACAATCAGCCAAGGAAAAGCGTTGTTCGATTTTAACTTTAAAATTGATGCAGCGGGTCCGCTCGTTTATGGGGAAAACCGGATTGTCTTTACCGGAACGGCTACGGATGCAGCCGGTAATGAACGGGTAGTTCGTAAAGAACTTAAAATTTATATTATTGACACGAACATTTCGACGATTACCAAGTTTATGCCAACCCTGTCCGTACCGGTCCGCGAGCCATTTGATCGAGACAATCCGGCTAACTATCCTGAAGATAAAATGAACCGTATTTTTTCGGTAACGCCTGACTTTGTGTGGAACACGGACAAATATGTAACCAGTCAGCAGAAGTATGATTTGGTTCTGAGAGGTAATGGTGCTTCTAATCTCAATATTTACTTTGGATCACAGTTGTTCTTCCACAGAGATATTAAAGACAGAGCTGGGGTTGACCATGTTACCTCGTCGACCTTTACTTTCAATGGCAAGGATTACACGTTCAGCTTTGCCGGCAATGAGTCGGACTTTATCCTTCGGATTCAGGATATTCCATTTGAGCAGCCGGGCAGCCATGTGTATAATTTGGAGCTCATCAACGGAACCGGGGCGCGGACGACGCAGCGGTTAGAAATTTTGAGGGAAGTAGTTCCATATCGCATTCTGTCTCCTCAGCCTACTGTAGGTGATCAAATTGTTGTAAATAAAAACTTCGTTCGTTTCGATATTGAAGCGGAGGGAGCGACTGAAGTTCTAGTCGGTAAAGAGCCTGCCGTAAAACGTGCCGATATGGATAATCGGTTTGTACTTGATTATGTAGGGCTGAAAGCAAACAAGTCGAATAAGATCGACATTCAAATTACTCGTCCGGGCGGTACGATTAAAGAATCGATCTATGTGTATTACACAGGCGCAGTGACAGTGGATTCTCAGTTTATGGCCGAAAAGGTATCAAATAAATATTCGGTATTCAATAAGAAGCTTCAGCTTTCCTTCCCTAAGGGAACTGTGCTTCAATCAGCAAATGTATCGGGGTCAGGTGTGACCAAATTCTATCCGGACAATAAAATTTTGTTTGGCATTGCTGATCCTAAGGACGGCGTAGTTGAACGTCGGAACGATTACGGTAACATTATTAACGTAACGAACGATGACCGTACGCCAGGCGGAGCGAATACCATTAAAATTCCTGAGTATTTAGTTCAGCGTTTCAATTCTTCGGAAGACACCAGCAATTTCTCGCTTGTATCCGATATTTACTGGATTCATGGCGGAATTGGAGAACAGAATGATCGGGGACAAAACGGCTATAAGCCGGGTACGAACGGACTCGCTCCGTACTCAATAGAAGGGAATTTCACAGAATTTACGCCGGATCGTAAAATTGTTCCGTCCCAGCGAGGAGAATTGACGCTTTCCTTCGACGGAAACATCGTTGATGAAGCCGGCACTACGGTTACCGTTTTCCGCTATACGGATAACGGTAGATGGGAGAACATCGGTGGGGCTGTGGATACGAAAAATAATACGATAACCGTGTCGTTTGACCATTTTGGTTACTACAAGGTCATGAAGATGCGGCTTGGGTACAGTGACATCACGAACCATCCTTGGGCGCGAAATGTCCTAAACGCTCTTTATGCCAAAGGCATTATGAATAATCTCCGCTTTGGTGAATTTGGTGCGGATGACCAAACGACACGGGGCGAGTTTGCGATGCTGCTGGTTAAAGGATTGGATCTGCCGCTGAACTATGATAACCAGCCAACCTTTATCGATATCCAACCAGGAACGAGCACAACAACATGGAGCTACGAGCATATTGAAACCGCAGCAAGAGCCGGGATCATTCAAGGGCTTGGAGATGGCTTCTTCGGTGCAACGCAGCGAGTGACCCGAGAACAAGCGGCCGTCATGATCGCCCGTGCACTTCAATTGAAGCTTGCTACGAATGACAATAAGCTTGGTGACACGTTGTCTAAGTCCTTTGCTGATGCAGCCAGAGTGGATTTCTATGCACGTCCTTCTGTTGTCGCCGTTTCCAAAGCGAAGATTATGGAAGGCAGTCCGTTTACGGTTGAAGGACAGAAGAAGCCTCTGTACAACTTCAATCCAAAAGGAAATCTAACCCGGGCCGAAGCGGCTAAAATCGCGGTAGAATTATTGAAGAAAAGTACGGACTTATTCCCTAAAAATTTAAGTTAGGTTGAAACATACCTGCTCCTGCCGTAAAATAATTCGCGGCGGGAGCTTTTATTTTCAAGAAGCAGACAGCGTTTTCCAAAATCTAATTTTTGTAATTTGATATGGAATACGCTACAATAGCGGAAGCACATACTATTTTTAGAGGGTGAAGATGAATTTATGAAGCCGATTTTATCCAAAGCGCAGCTCGACTACATGAAGGCGAAGACGAAGTTTGAAGATAAAGCCAAAGTAATGGAGAAGAAGATTGAGCTGGCTCGTGCCGCTCATAATGAGATAACGCAAGAAATTATGGAGGAGCTCGTACTAGAGACCGGCTTTCATGATTCCTTCAATGAACTGACCTTAGCCGAGAATGCGTTGATCGAGTGGTCCCATACAACCATTAAACACGACAAGACTTATCGTTCGAATAAAGCGGAGATCGATTTGATGTACAGCAGATTGAATCAGGATCCGGAGATGCGCGCAAAAATTATCCAGCTTGCCATGAAGATTCGATAGAGTTCAACAAGAGACGCCTTAAGGGCGTCTTTTTTTGTTGTCGTTACATGGAAAACCCTTGTTGTTAGAGGAAGTAAAAAAACTTCGAAAAAAATTTTAAAAAAAACTTTGCACCCCCCGCAACTTTTCGGAAAATTAAACGTTTATAATGTAGAACCCAATGAGGCAACCAAGTTTAACCTGAAGAAGAAACTTGTCTATAAATTAGAAAATTGTTCTTTACGGTGCTGGGGACTCGTTGTATAATACCTAGGTAGGATTAGGAATCTATTCTAGTATGTAGTGTTCTCTCGTTAACAAGATTCTGTGATCTCGTCACAGACATCATTTATGATTTATGCTCAACTCGGGAAAGGAGGTGCAGGGCTAATGAGTGACAAGAGCTACCAAATTAAAGAAAACAATCAAGTGATGATTCAAGGAGGAGAAAAAAAGGTTATGAAGAAAATTTTATCCGTAGCACTGTCTACAGCAATGGCATTCTCCATGTTTGCTTCTGTTGCATTCGGTGACGACGCACTTAACACGCAACAAAAGTATGACGTACTTAAAGAAGCTAAGATCTTCTCTGGCTACCCAGACGGATCTGCTGGTCTTGAGAAGGAAATGACTCGCGCTGAGTTCGCGAAAGTTCTGGTTGGCATCATGGGTCTTGAGCCAATCCAAGGCAAAGCTTCCTTCAAAGACAAGAACTACAAAGCTAGCAAATGGCCAGCTCCTTATGTAGAAGCTGTTTACTCTGCTGGTTTGATGCAAGGTAAGAACACAACGAAAATGATCTTCGACTTCAACGGTAAAATCACCGTTCAAGAAATGGCGAAGGTTCTCGTTGTTGCTCAAAAACTTGAAATCCCAACAGAAACTAACAACAACGCTTCTGACTGGGCTAAAGGTTATGTTCAAGCAGCAATCAACGCTGGTCTGGTAGACGCTAAAGCTAACCCTAAAGCGAACGCTACTCGTGCTCAACTGGTTGAAGTTGCTTATGACATCTACCTGTCCCAACAAAAACCAAAAGTAGTTTCCTACAAGGTATCTGACAACGGCCGCACTGTTGAGTTTACTCTTGCTAACAACGAAGTTGTTAAAGTAAACCTTGAAACTGCGCTTGTACCTAACAAAGATACTGAAGTTAAATTCACACATAACAACTACAACTACACTGAAACAGTTAAGTGGGTTGTAACTGATGCTTCCAAAGTGCAGGGTGTTGCAGCAAGCAACCTTAAAGAAGTAGTAGTTACCTTTGATGGCGAAGTTGACAAAACAACTGCTCAAATCAAGGACAACTACAAACTGAGCGGCGGCGTTGATGTAGAATCTGCAGTTCTGAATGATGCGAGAAATGCAGTTACGTTGACGGTTAAAACTAAGCTGAACAACCAACAAAAATATAGCTTGACCGTTTCTGGTATCAAAGCTGGAACTAAAGTGATTTCTGCTTCCAATATTGAATTCACTCCAGTTGACGTAGCTCTTCCAGAAGTAGTAAGTGTAACTGGTCTTGGTACTAAAGCGGTTAAGATCGTGTTTAGCGAGCCGGTACAACAAACTTACACTGCCAGCTTCTTGCTGGATGGTAAAGGCTTCTATGGCAGCAGCCAGTATAACGGACGTGAATTGATTATTAAGTCTGATTTACCTGTAGGTGAGCACACGCTGACTGTTGAAGGTGTTACAGATTTCAATAACTTCAAATCTTTGAAGTCCGAACATAAATTCACAGTAGTTGAAGACAAAACAGCTCCAACAATTGCTGAGGCAGTTGGAACTCTTGAGAAATTAACGCTCACTTTCAGCGAAGATGTTGACAGTGATACTGTTCTCAAAGAAAACATCTACCACTTGCGTGGAGCAACCAAAATTAAGCCGGACAGTGTTGTAAGAATTGCAGCTAACAAATATGAAGTATACTTCAGTGCTGCGAATGCACTTCCTACTTATGCAACTAACATCTATGTTGAAGGTGTGAAGGATTACTCCGGTAACCAAATCACTGAAACTTCCAAACAAATTACAGCTACTGTTGATACAGAGCGTCCGCAAGTAGTTGATGCTCGTGTTAACCAAACAAATTCCAAACAATTGTTGATCACATTCAGCAAAGGTATTGCTCCATCGCAATCCTGGACTTCGTTGATCACAGTTAAGGACAAAGACGGTAAAGTGCGTCCAGTATCCAGCGCTAACCTGAAGTCCGGCACTAACAACGTTCTGGAAGTTAACTTCTTCTCGGCATTGCCAGAAGGAACTAACACGCTGGAAGTTAAAGGTATCAGAGATAACACGGTTCTTGGAAACGTGCTTCTTGATTACACTACTACATTCACAGTAGGTGACACAGGTGCACCTAAATTTGCAGGAGCTTCCTTCAAAATCGATAATGAAGCTCGTCGTGCAGTAATTTACTTCAGCGAAGCTATGGATGTAGCATCTTTGACTAATCCTGCACACTATACAATCACTTTCGATGGTAAGGCAACTGCACTTCCTAGCAACGCAGTTATCTCCGTGATCGAGAATGGTAAAGGCGTAGTTATCGACTTGCCAGTACAAATCAATGGTCGCGATGTAACTTCCGCTCTTTGGACTGCAATCCGCGTTCAAGGCGTTAAAGACCTCGCAGGTAACTTCCTTGAGGACTTTACCACAGGAGATATCCTTGTAGGTGATTATAACAAGCTTAATGCTTCCGCAACTTATGGTGACGGCCACACAGGTGCGCTCGTTTCCACTAAGAAAGTAGAAGTGAAGGTTAGCCAAGCAGTTGAAAGCTTCGTAGGTCAAATTGCTGATGTTAAAGCTTATGTTGGCGGTAACGAGGTTACTGTTGCAAATGTTACTGCAAACAACACTAACATCGTTACTGTAGAATTGGTTGATCCTATCTATACTACTGCAGGTCTGACCATTGTATTTAACGAAGCAGACTTCCGTACGGTTGCACAAAGTACTATTAAACTGGGGCAAGCTGGCGCTCCTGTAACTGTAGGTTCTACTACCTATACTCTGGCTGACAAAGTTGCTCCAGAAGTTAAACTTGCAAAAGATCAAACTACTTTCAAAGTGGAAACTAACGTTACAGCTGCTACTTACACAGCAACTGTTGACTTCACAGAAGCTTTGAAAGGTAACATCAATGAAGATCTTCTTGCTCAAGACTTTGTAGTAACACGTTTGACTGGTGCTACATCAAGCATTCCAGTTAAATCTGATACTGCTAACCAAAAAGCGTACTTTGAAATCGTGAAAGTTGACGCGGACACTCTGCAAGTTGTAATCACTGATCCAACTGTTGAAAATGGAGAAGGATTGTACACTATCGGTATCCGTGAAAACGCTAGATACGTTCAAGACGTAGCTGGTAACGCTGTTAAAGCATTTGACGCGATTCGTACAGTAAAATAAGTAACACTTTAGAAGGAGCAAGGGTGCTTATATAGCCCCTTGCTTTTTCTGTATAGAAATGATCATGGAGGGACTATGAGAAAATTTAAGATATTAATTACATTTGTTGTTCTTGGTTTTACTCTATATATAGGATCAATCCTCAACACCCCCGCCAACGGCGCCAGCACCACCCCCGGCACAGCCGATGATCCGGTCGTGACCAAGAGCTACGTGGATCAACAAATCCAAAAAGCGCTAAATGGTGGTGGAGGGACAACGACTCCAACAAACCCTACTACCCCAACGAACCCAACCACTCCAACGCAACCTTCCCAAGGCTCGGATGAAGTAAAGAACGTTGCCTTGAAGCCTGGTAAAATTCTGATTGCAGATGCTGGTGCAGAATTTATTGTGCGTTCGGGTAATGCCGTAATCTACACGGAAGACTCCAATGGTGTTGCCGATCTTACAGATGGTAAGGACCTGCTCAATGGACAAGCTGCGCCGAAGAACCATCTGCTTTCCTTCCCGCGTGAAGGCCGTGGCATTCAGGTGAAGGAAGGGCAAAAGAATGGTCTCATTGTCATGGTGCGTGGCGGCTATACCATCAAATAAAGCCAGGTATTAAAAGTTCAATCCACTAATGCCAAGCGTTTTATGGATAACCGCGTTCCTATAATTATTGCCAGCAGTGACAAGCTTTAATACGTGTGCGTACCATATATTAAACAAATAATACTTCTGTAATCACATTTACAGGAGGTGTTTTAATATGCCACGCAGCAATCGTAATCGCCAGATCGTTCCGGAAAGCCGTCAAATGCTGAATCAGATGAAATATGAAATTGCCGCTGAGTTTGGTTTGAATGTAGGATATGGCAGCAGCTCGAATGGTGCCGATACCGAATTCGGCTCAGAACTTGGAGCAATTGGAGGCGGCTCATCAAGCCGCCGTCCGGGTTGGGGTCATCTCACTTCCCGTGAGAACGGATCCGTTGGTGGAGAAATTACCAAACGTCTTGTACGAAATGCAGAGCAGAGCCTGTTCGGCAGATTGTAAATGGTCTCATAATTTACACTAGAAACTGATGAAGGCAAGGGAGTAAATGATTCCGAAAAAGTCGAGAGCTTTCTGAAGGAAAGCTACATCGAAAGCATAAGCCGGTGTCGCCTTTGGTTTTAGAATTCTACTGTATTAGGTTTTGTACAATCAGGACATCTGAAACCAACAGCGATTGTAGGAAACATTTAAGTATTTGCCTCGCCTTGAAAACATCCAAGAAAATCCTTGAAAACAGGCGGATAACTGGATTGACACCTGGTAACAAATACGTTAATATGCATGTTGAGGATTGTACATTTCAAACCTTTTCCTGTCGGAAAAGGTTCATTTTTTGTGTAGGACCTCTTGAATATTCACATACTATTTATATGGGAGGTTGATCTCATGTCTTTAACAGGGCGACGTTTATTTACATCAGAGTCCGTAACTGAAGGACATCCGGATAAAATTTGTGACCAGATTTCCGATGCGGTACTCGATGCATTTTTGGCTAACGACCCGAATGCGCGCGTGGCTTGCGAAGTCTCCGTTGCTACAGGTCTGGTATTGGTCATTGGTGAAATTAGTACAAAATCAGAATACGTGGATATCCCATCCATCGTACGGAACACCGTGAAGGAAATTGGGTACACGCGTGCAAAATACGGTTTTGATTCCAATACATGCGCGGTGCTGACATCGCTGAATGAGCAATCGGCCGATATTGCACAGGGAGTAAACGCTGCACTGGAGAGTCGTGATCCTTCCCAAGTGGATAAGGAAACCGAGAACATCGGTGCCGGCGACCAAGGCCTCATGTTTGGTTTTGCAACTAACGAGACGCCTGAGCTCATGCCGCTGCCGATCGCATTGTCTCACCGCATCGCTCGTCGCTTGTCCGAGGTACGTAAAGACGGTACGCTTAGCTACCTGCGTCCAGACGGCAAGACGCAAGTTACGATTGAATATGACGGCGACAAGCCGGTTCGTGTAGACACGATTGTCGTATCGACGCAGCATGCAGAGGAAGTTACGCTGGAGCAAATCCAGAAGGACATCAAAGAGCACGTCATTCTTCCGGTCGTTCCAGCCGAACTGCTGGATACGGAAACTAAATATTTCATTAACCCAACGGGACGTTTTGTTATCGGCGGTCCTCAAGGGGATGCCGGTCTGACCGGACGTAAAATCATCGTCGACACCTACGGCGGCTACGCTCGTCATGGAGGCGGTGCATTCTCCGGCAAGGATCCTACAAAAGTCGACCGTTCCGCGGCTTACGCGGCCCGCTACGTGGCTAAAAACCTCGTTGCTGCCGGCCTGGCGGACAAATGCGAAATTCAGCTTGCTTACGCGATTGGTGTCGCAAATCCGGTATCGATCAGCGTAGATACCTATGGCACCGGTAAAGTCAGCGAAGAGAAGCTCGTTGAGCTCGTTCGCAATAACTTTGACCTGCGTCCGGCTGGCATTATCCGCATGCTGGATCTTCGCCGCCCAATCTACAAGCAAACAGCGGCTTACGGACATTTTGGCCGTACCGATATCGACCTGCCATGGGAGCGCGTAGACAAGGCTGAGGCTCTGAAGGAGCAAGCTCAAGCCAACTAAGCATCATCATTTGAAACAATGATTATTACAAAAAAGTAACTTTTTAAAAAGCTGATGCCTGCTAAGGGTATCAGCTTTTTTTGGCTTAATTTATGGTAAAATAGGAAAGGGTTATATGACAAAACTGTCATTTTTGCACGAATATATAGTAGAATAGGACAGGGGCGCCAATCCTGCCAAAAAATCCACCTGTGAAATCAGAAAGAGTTGGTGTAGAATACGCCCAAGCGTTTTTTTATAACAAAATCGTAACTTTTCCTCAAAAATGAAGTCTATTAATTAGAGACTTTACATGTTCGGCATATGTGTTGAACAAAGAGATGGGAGAGTTACGATTACATGGCAAGACAGGGGAAAGCACTGAAGTCAAACCAAACAACAGTAGGTAAAAAATGGTTAATCGTTACGTTGGCAGGGGTCATCTGGGTGAGCCCCGTACTTAGCGGCAGTTTGCCTGTGATAGACAAGCTGTCACCAGCCTCCGTCGCCTATGCGGCAACGACGTCGGTCAAGAAGCTTGGAGAAGAGATTATCACCTCTGGTGCTGTATTGATGAAGTATCAATATACGAGCAGCACCGGCGCGAAATCGCATGCCAATGTCGTCCGTGTCGACTTAAACAACCCGTATGTGAAGCTGGATGTGATGGCAGGCAAGGGGAACCAGTTTACAACAAGACAGAGCACAGGCGGTATGGCCAAGGAGCATGGGGCGGTTGCCGCGATTAACGGCGACTTCTTCATTACGAATCGCGAAGGGGCTCCAATGGGTCCTCAAGTGTCCAATGGCGATCTCATGTCCTCTCCATCCGCGCTGAAGGGAATGTATGCATTTGCCGTCACCAAGGATGGCAAGCCGATCTTGGATGAGTTTGCTTTTTCAGGAAGCATCACGGCTGAGAATGGAGCAACGTTCCCGCTCGCAGGCATTAACAAAACAGCTTACAACCCGGAGGGTACCGGATCGACCTTCAGTCATGTGAACGCAGCGTATTTGTACACTAGCGCCTGGAAGGCCATTGACCGTCCATTAAATAGCTCGACGACACCAACAGAGGTTATGGTAACGGACGGCGTCATTACGGACATATCCGTTATGGCAGGCTTGCCGACAGCAGTCCCGGAAGGCAGCTATGTTCTTCGTACTCACGGAGCAGCTGCCGAATTCGTGAAGAATAACCTGGAGGTCGGTCAGAAGCTGACGGCGGATTACACCCTAGTATCTAAAAAATCGGGTCAGAAGCTGGATCCTTCCTCACTCCAAATGATGATCGGCGGTCATACGATTCTGGTGGATAACGGCAAAGCCGCTTCGTTCTCCCGCAACGTCAACGATCTCGGCGGCACCCGTGCCCGGACGGCTGTAGGCTACTCGAAGGATGGCCGTTATGCGTATCTGATCGCAACCGAGCGCAATGACGGCAGCACAGGCATGACCCTGCAGCAGCTCCAGGATTTCATGAGCAAAATCGGAGTATGGAAGGGCATGAATCTGGATGGCGGCGGATCCACGACGATGGTCAATCGCCCGTTGGCGGAAATGAATACGGAGCTCACATTCCCTACGGAATACGGCACCACGCAGCGTAGCGTCGTAAACGCGCTAGGCGTGTTCTCCACAGCTCCTAAAGGCAGCCTGAAAGGCTTAAAGGTTAGCGGCAGCAGCACGCTCCTGATCGGCCAGACAGGGTCATATGAACTGAAGGGCTACGACACCTACTACAACCCGATTGATGCGGGATCGATCAAGCCGACCTGGAAATCCAGCAACGGTAATCTCGCAATCAACGGCCAGAGCATTAAGGCCGTAAAGCCGGGAACATCCACACTGACTGCGGTTAGCAGCGGCACAAAGGCAGCGATGCAGGTGAACGTGCTGGGAGCCGATGATCTGGCAGCGCTGACGACAGCGGTATCCAGTGCGCCGCTTAAGGCAGGAACAAGCGTATCTGTTCCGGTTACGGCTGTTACGAGATCGGGGCAAAGCCTGGAGGTTCCAAACAGTACGCTGAAGTGGGAATTCATCGGGTTTAAGGGCAGCGTCAAAGACGGCCGCCTGACCGTTACTTCCGTAAACAGCAACACCAAGGTAGGGTATGCAATTGCTAGATATGACGGCTTCAGCACGGTTGTTATTTTGTCCGCGGCGGGGGAAAGCACTTGGGAGAACTTTGAAAACGCAAGCTATCCGATCAAATTCACAACGAATGTGCCTTCTGTAACCGGTACGGCATCCATCGTGAAGGGAAGCGAAAGCCACGCCGACTCGAAGGTGCTGAAGCTGACCTATGATATGACCGGCGGGCTTGGACAGAAGATGTATGCATATGCCGAGTTCAACGGTACAACCGGTAAAACGATTCCGGCACAAGCAACGTCCATGGCGATCGACGTGGAAGGAGATAGCAGCCTGAACTGGCTCCGGGCTGAGCTGAAGGACAACAATGGCAAGACCGTCTATGTTGATTTGGCCAAGGCGATCGACTGGACCGGTTGGAAAACGCTGAATATTGACCTGACCGGTTACAATATCGCATTCCCTGCCCAATTGAAGCGCATGTACGTCGTGAATGTGGATGAGGGACAGGATGAGCGCGCCCTGACAGGCTCGGTATCCTTTGATGATATACGGTTTACGATGCCGGCTGTGGCGGGCAACGAAGGTCTTCCGACAGGCAAGGCGGTCATGACGATCGGGCAAAAATCTCTCGTGCTTAACGGATCCAAGGTAGCGATTGATTCGGCCCCAATTCTGAAGAACGGAACGACGTATGTTCCGATTAAGCATGTGCTGGACGCGTTTGGCGGACAAGCCACCTGGAATCAATCCGCACAGCGGGTAGGCGTATTGAGAGGCGGCATGCTGCTGGAGCTGACCGTCGGCAAGAAGGAATTTATTTTGAACGGCAAGCGCCACTCGGCTGCTGTAGCACCTATGGTACAAGGAGGTAGGACTTTAGTCCCTCTTCGTCTCGTTTCCGAGCAATTAGGCCTTAAAGTAAAATGGGACAAGAACACGAAGACCGTTACGATCGAATCATGATATGGTATGATATGTATATGAAACGTTAGAAATGGAGTAGAGTGCGTGGATTATCAAGCCGATGCCATCGACCGTGTCATAAAGAATGCCATCAAAGTGATGGAGGACAGCAAATACCAGATGTTCGAAATTTTGGAGGCGTCTCGGCAGGAGCTCGTGTCTCTGAATCAGGAACTAAAGCGGACTTTGAAGGAAACGACGGAAACCTTGGAAAAAGTGGACCAACTCGAACTGAATTATCGCCGTTCCCGGATCCGGCTGACGGAAGTCAGCCGGGATTTTGTCCGGTATAAGGAAGAGGATATCAAGCAGGCTTACGAGAAGGCGACGCAGCTGCAGCTGGATCTCATGATCTACCGGGAGAAGGAAATGTACTTGAAGGCAAGGCGGGATGAGCTGCAAAAGCGCGTCCGCAACGTGGAGAATTCCGTCGAGCGAGCCGAATCGATCGGATCCCAGATGGGCGTGGTGCTGGAGTACTTGTCCGGTGAGCTGGGGCAGGTGTCCCGTATTATCGAATCTGCGAAGAACCGGCAGGTCATCGGTCTGAAAATTATCCTGGCCCAGGAGGAAGAACGCAAACGGATATCCCGGGAAATCCACGATGGTCCTGCACAGTTGCTTGCCAATCTGGTTCTTAGGACGGAAATTGTAGAAAGAATGCTAGCTAAGCAGGAATTTAAGATGGTGCAGGACGAAATAGTAGATTTGAAGGGGCAGGTTCGCTCAAGCCTGGAGGAAATGCGAAAGGTTATTTTCAATCTGCGTCCAATGGCACTCGATGATCTAGGATTAATCCCCACGCTGCGTAAATATGTGCATGATTATGAAGAGAAATCCAAAATCCGCACGATCTTCGAAACACGGGGGAAAGAGCATCGTCTCTCTTCTGCGATGGAGGCGGCCATCTACCGTTTGGTGCAGGAAGCACTTACGAATGCTGCAAAACATGCTTACCCGACTTATGTATTGGTGGAAATTACGTACCAGGCTCAATTGGTCAAGATTGTCGTACAAGACAACGGCCTGGGATTCAATGTCGACTTGCTGGAACAGAAGAGCAAGGACCACTTTGGGTTAATTGGCATGCGGGAGAGGGTTGAGCTGCTCGAAGGGAGAATGGAGATCGAATCAGCCGAGAATCAAGGGACGAAGATCATCATTCATATCCCGACGAACGTAGAAAAGGGAAAGGAGTAATGGGATGGAACACTTAGAAAATGAGAATACACTGATTAAAGTATTATTAGCGGATGACCACCAATTATTTAGGGAGGGTCTCAAGCGCATTTTAAATATGGAGGACGACATCGACGTCATCGGCGAATGCGGAGACGGCATTCAGGTGCTGGAGTTCTGCAACGAGGTGAAGCCGGATATCGTACTGATGGACATTAATATGCCGACCGAGAACGGGGTTCAGGCAACCGAGAAGCTTCGTGAAATGTTCCCGGAGATCAAGGTTATTATTCTTTCCATTCATGATGACGAGAGCTACGTGTTCGAGACGCTTCGCAAAGGAGCAAACGGGTATCTCTTGAAGGATATGGAGGCGGAATCGCTGATTAACGCCATTCGTTCCGTGCATGAAGGGTATGCGTTTATCCATCCGAAGGTTACAGGCAAACTGATTCACCAGCTCCGCCGCATGACCTACGTGAACGAGGCAGGCGCAATGGCAGAGAGCGGTACGCGCGAGGCCGGCGTCAAGTTTGTGGCAGGGGAGAATAATCCGCTGACACGCCGCGAAGCGGAAGTGCTGAGACTGATGGCAGAAGGCAAGAGCAACAAGATGATTGGGGAATATCTGTTCATTAGCGAAAAAACGGTTAAAAACCACGTCAGCAGCATTTTGCAGAAGATGGAGGTCGACGACCGTACCCAAGCCGTTATCAATTCCATTAAATATGGCTGGGTAACGCTATAATTGTTCGCTCGTATGGGGCGCATGGACGAGTAATAACTTAGGAGGGCTGCCTGGGCGGATTCCTTTCCGGTGGGAAGCGAACGCCTTTTGAGCCGCCACGGCAGGCTTCGGTGTGGGCTGCCCGTTACATAACTGTCACCGTCTCTTCCATATCGGCATATATTGTGGATATGAGAAGGAGGTGAGCCTCATGGTTGCCCATTTGCTGTGGATCCTTGCGGTGTACGGCATCGCTGCCCTTCTGGTTCATGTTATTCACGCCCGACATCTTCGGAGAAAAAGTAAAGACCCTAAGCGGCGCATGCATTACGTGCTGATCACGTCCAACCATGAGCGGCAGGTGGAATGGTACTTGAGAGCCCTTTCATTATATGCTCTAATGAGCGGGACGCGGATTCGCGTCACCGTCCTTGATGACCAGTCGCATGACGATACGTTACGGATTGTCGAACGATTAACGCCTTTGTCCGGCATTGAGCTGGTGTACGGAACTTGGCGCTCCGGCAATTCGCCCTTACATGACACCGATGGGGAGGCGGGGGCCCCCCCGATCATGACGATCGATCTGCGCAACCCGCTCGAGGCGATCCGGATTCCTTATGTCCAAGGATGAACGATGAAGATGCCGACTCGTCCCAAGATGCTTTGGAATAGAATAGGAACAAAAGAGGCGTGAAGCACACTCCGATTCCAGATGGAAGGAGGGTGCTTTTTTGCGTTGTGGAGAAAATTCAGGCGGCTGATGCTCTGACCACGCGCCAGCGAATGGTGCGCATCCAATTCAAGGCAGGCATCTCTTACTGCGAACCTCGTTCGGTACAGTGAAGAAAGGGAGAGGAGTCTCCTTTGATGGAATAGGCGTGGAATGGAATTTACGACCTCAAATAGGACTCGAATTTTCTGCTGCATGGATGCTTGTTGTGGTTTGAATGTATCAGATTCCAACTTTAGCAATGGTTAATGGAGGTTCGTGGATATGCAGATGATCGTATATGCCGTCCGGACGCCGGATACATGGCGATGCTATCTCTCACTGGATATGCGGGTGGACTTGCAATGGTGGTATGGAGACGGAGAGGGGCGCAAAGGGTTCAGCGGCCGTCCGCCTCGTATCGTTATCCTTGCTTCTTCGATCCCGCTGGGGTGGGCAGCCTCAATCCGGGATACGTTCAGACCGCTTCAAGAAATGGATCAATGGGATGCGGGCGAGTGGCAATGCTATGTGGATAAGCAGATCGCAAGCTGCGTCAGCGAGGAGCCTGAGCGGAATCAAGCCAGATGGAGGGCCGTCACGCAGGATGTTCACGTGCTTGATGAGCGCGCGGTGCTGTCCGGTTGGACGCCAAGCGGCCGCGAGGAATGGGCGGGGCTGATGAGGCAGGCTGAGCAGCTCATCTGCGCCATCGAGGGCCGAGCCTTGCTTGCCGGCGAGGTCGAGGCTCTTCTGGCGGAAGCCGCCGGGGTCACCGGCGGCTGGCGCTCCGCGGCCCAGCTCGGCGTCCTGCTGGGCCGCCTGCGCATGGAAGCGGGGCTGGCGGAGCCCGCCCCGCGGGTGCCGCCCGGCCGGCTCCGCCGCGGCCGGGCCATGGCCCCCCGCTGCCGGCGATGCGGCAGCGAGGCCCGAAGCCGCACGGCATGCGCCGCGTGCGGCTCGGCGGCTTGCGCCTATTGCGAGGCCTGCCTCGCGATGGGGCGCAGCCGCGCTTGCACCCTGCTGCTGCATGGCGCAGCAGGGCCGGCCGTGCGGGGCACGGCCGGGGGTTCCCCCACCGCGGCCTTGGGCCGGTGGGGGCTGAGCGCAGCGCAGAGCGCCGCCGCCGGCGCTGCGCTGCGGTTCTTGGCGGAGCCGCCCGCAGGGGGCTCCGCGGGGCCCGCCCGGTTTCTCATCTGGGCGGTCACCGGCGCCGGAAAGACCGAGATGATCTTTCCGCTGCTGCAAGCCGTATTGGACGCGGGCGGGCGTGTCTTGGTGGCGGCCCCCAGACGTGATGTCGTGCTGGAGCTGGCCCCGCGGTTGTCGAAGGCTTTTCCGGACGAGCAGGTCATTACGCTGTATGGCGGGAGCCCGGAGCGGTGGAAACGGGGAAGCATCACTCTGGCAACAACGCATCAGCTGTTACGGTTTCGGGAGGCATTCGATCTCGTGGTTATTGATGAGATCGATGCTTTTCCCTATCATAACGATCCGATGCTGGCTTATGCCGCCCGGAATGCTTGCAAGAAAGAGGGCAAATACATCTACTTGTCGGCGACTCCTCCTGCTCCCCTCCAAAGGGAGGCTGCCAGGGGACAGTTGCCCCATGCCAAGGTTCCGGCCCGATTCCATGGACATCCGCTGCCGGTTCCTCGCAAGCTGAAGATCTTTCCGGTGCACCGCTGTTTGCAGCAGCGTCGGCTGCCGGTCCCCTTAGTGCGCAGCTTGAGAGCTTCGTTGTCGCGCGGGGCGCAGGTGTTCCTGTTCGTCTCCCGGATTCGCCATATTGCCCCCTTCCTTGAGCTGCTGCAGCAAGCGATGCCGGATATGCCAATGGAAGGAACGTCTTCCGTCGATCCCGCGCGTGCAGACAAGGTCATGGCTTTTCGCCACCGGGAGATTCGGCTGCTAGTCACGACGACGATTCTCGAGCGGGGCGTAACGGTACCGAAGAGCGACGTCTACATTGTGGATGCCAACAGCGATCTGTTTGACGAGGCCGCGCTCATCCAAATGGCAGGACGGGCAGGACGATCAAAGGATGATCCCGCCGGACGGGTGGTGTTCGCCGCTCCCCAATGGACCCGGAGCCAGAGTCAAGCCGTACGCCAGATCAAGCAGATGAACCGGATTGCGGGTAAAGGGGGCTACTTGCGGATAGAGCTTACATAAGATTTTTTTGGAAGGAGACGATCGATGTGATTATGCATTCCCTCAAACAGATTCTGGATAAGGCTCACGGTTTGTTGGGCACGGCTGCAGAGACTTGTTTTGCTTGCGGAAAAAGCGCTCCATTAAACCGGGAGTTCGCCGGCATTTGCGACGCTTGTGCAAGAGCGATTCCCTGGATTGTCCGTCCCCGCTGTCTGGCCTGCGGCAGGGCGATCGGGTGCCCCGATTGCAGCCGTTCAGGGCCGAACGGACGGGCTTTTGCCATGAATCGGAGTGCGGTGATGTACAATGGGCTGATGCGCGAATGGCTGGCCCAGTACAAATATCGGGGAAATGAACGGTATGCCGGTTTGTTGTCGGGGATGCTGGCCCGGGCTTATGCGCTTATGGAGCGGGAGCTCAGCCCTGTGGGGCGTGCTCGTCCTCTGCGGGGCGGGCAGATGCACCGCTGGACGGTCCATGCCGTAACGTCGGTTCCGGTCAGCGAAGTTCGGCTTCGGGAGCGGGGGTTTAATCAGGCAGAGGCGATGGCAATGGGACTTGCCCGGCAGATAAAGGTGCCGTATCTTCGCCTGCTTCAGCGGAAAAGGCATACCGATAAACAGAGCTTTAAAACCCGAATGGACCGAATGAGGGATATGGAGGACGCATTCGTTACGGGCCCGCTTGCAATCGAGCTTATGGCTCGGGCTCTCGCAGCAGCTTCGGCGGAGAAGCGGATGAACATGGTCCTGGACAGAAGCAATGATGCGCTGCTTTCGCTTCGCGTTTTGTTAATCGATGATATTTATACTACCGGGAGCACGGTCCATGCCTGCGCGGAGGCGTTGCGAAAACATGAAAAAGCCCTGGGTCAGCCGATAGAAGTTTATTGCTTAACTTGGGCCCGGTCCTAAGAGCATAAGATCAAGCGCATCGGGAAAACTCGCGATTTCTACCTCCGGAAGATAGACGTAAGGCCTGATATCATGTAATCTAGGGGTATTAAAGGTTCTAGATAAGCATGGAGGTCGTTTAGCATGAATCTGGGGAATTGCCCTCGGTGCGGCAGATTGTATGCATTGAATTTTCGGGATATGTGTTCGGAATGCTTGAAAGAGATTGAGAAGGAATATGAGAAATGCGCTACCTTTTTGCGGGAGCAGAAAGGCGCGACGATCCATGAAGTATCGGAGGCGACAGAGGTTTCGATCCGCCAGATTACCCGGTTTATCAGGGAAGGCCGGATATCGATTGCCAATGCGCCCAACATGGCCTATCCGTGCGAGGTGTGCGGCACGCTGATTCGTGAGAGCAATATGTGCGAGTCCTGCAGGACAAGACTGACGCGGGAGCTTCGGCAAGCGGCTGAAGCCGACCAGGATCATCAGCCCGGGTCCGGCAAAGGGAAAGAGACTTATCGCGCAGTCGATAAACTGCGTAAATACTAACTTTTGAACTATTAACTATGCTCCATTTGGGACCGATAAACTTAGTAAAGCTTATCGGTTTTTTATTTTAAGTGAGGTGATTGAACGTGAAGATTAACGAATCGGGACGCGTGAACGGCGTCAATTCGTATCAACGGAATATAGAATCTCGGGAGTTGCAGCATATCGATAAGAAGAAACGCAAGAAGGACGAAGTATCGATTTCACCGGAGGCGATGGAACTGAGCGCACAAAGCAAGGTACAGGATCCGGAGCGCACAGAGAAAATCCAGCGCTTGAAGGAAGCCGTATCTAACGGCACCTATGAAGTGCCGGCAGATCGTCTTGTAGATAAATTGCTCCCGTATTTTCAAACCTACAATAAATCGGGTGAATCCAAGTGAGTGCAAGATCCATTATCGATTATATGAAGCGTCAGGACGAGCTGCACCGGCAGCTGATCGAGGCGGGGAATGATAAGAAGCAAGCCATTATAGCGAACGATGTGGAACGCCTGGCAGCAGTCATGAACAGGGAGAACCGCCTGCTGAAGCAGGTGGCGGAAACGGAAGCGCTGCGACAAGGCGCTGCAGAGGAGTTTTTGCGCGAGAAGGGCATCCGCTCCCAGCTTCAGCTGACGGTTACTGAAATGACTCGTCTTGTATTTAACCCGGAGGAGAAGACGGAGCTGCTGGATGTGCAACGTCAATTAATGGACAGGCTGACGGAGCTTAAGGAATTGAATCAGATCAACCGGGAACTGATTGAACAGTCCCTTGCATTTATAGACTACAGCCTAAATCTGCTGGTCAGCCGTCCAGAAGATGACATGCTATATCAGAATCCGAACCAGCCGAGTACGGCAGGCAAAGGCCGAAGCATGTTTGATACCAGGGCATAAGAAGAAAGGAATAGGTACGATGAGATCAACATTTCATTTGCTCGAAATCGGAAAACGGGGCTTGATTGCCCAGCAGGCTGCGATTAACACGGCCGGCCATAACGTAACGAATGCGAATACCCCTGGTTATTCCCGGCAGACCACGCGTCTGGTTGCATCTAGCCCGATTGCCTTCCCGGGAATGCAGCGCTCGCAGGCAGCGGGCCAGCTCGGCATGGGCGTGGAAGCGGAGAGCATCCGGCGGGTACGCGATTATCTACTGGATATTGAATATCGGAATCAAAATACGAATTTGTCAACATGGAACGTTCAGCAGGAGACGCTTTCGAATATCGAGGGGATATTCAACGAACCTTCGGAGAGCAGTTTAAGCGCAAGTGTTGCGGAGTTTTGGACAGCATGGCAGACGCTGAGCAAAAATCCGAGCGATACGGATTTATCGGCCCGCATGGCCGTTCAGCAGAAGGCGATCGCATTGACGGAGACGTTTAACCACATATACTCCCAGCTGGATACGCTTCGCAACAATTTGACTTCCCGCATCGACACCAAGGTGGAGGAAGCTAACAATTATATCGATCAGATTGCGGAGCTGACGCGAAGCATTAAACGGATCGAGGGTCTTGGCGACAATGCGAATGACCTGAGAGATAAGCGGGACTTACTGGTCGATCAGCTCTCCGTTCTCGGTAATGTCAGCGTGACCGAAACGGGCGATGTATATCAGGTGACGTTCGGAAACCAGGTCGTAGTTGATGATATGGCGTCTACCCCGGTGACCGCAGCGATTGCCACTGCGTTAACGGGCGGTGAGATTGCCGGCTACGTGACGTCCCGCGACGTTCATGTGGAAACGTACATCAACCAGCTTAACATTATGGCAAATACGCTCGCGACCGGTAAAGTGGAAGTAACGCTTCCGGCAGGCACGATTCTGCCTCCAGGCGTCTCCATCCCGAATGCGGTGATGGATCCAACCAATCCGCGCAAGCTGGCCCAAGACACGAAGCATACGGTGGATGGTCTAAACGGGTTGCATAAGCTGGGTTATACATTGAATGAACCGGCAACCGCAGGGACAGATTTCTTCGTATCGGCAGACGGCGGACCGATTACTGCGGGGAACATGAGATTAAGCACCACCATTCAGGCGGATTTGAAAAATATCGCAGCGTCCCTACGTACGGAGATGAAGACAAACCCGGACGGCAGTACGGCCGAAGTCGTTCTAAAAGGGAATGGCGGCATGGCCTTATTGATTGCCGGCTTGTCGGAACGCACATTCAGCTTTAACCCGAACAACAATAACGGCGGCGTAACGGATATAACAAGTTTTGAAGGATATTTGCAGTCGGTCATTTCCAAATTAGGTACGGACAGCAGTAACGCTAAGAAAATGGTGGAGAACGGGGGGCTGCTTGTAGAGCACGCCGACACGCTCCGCATGTCAATCAGCAGTGTCTCGCTCGATGAAGAAATGTCCGATCTTATCCGCTTCCAGCATGCTTATAGCGCATCCGCGCGCGTTGTTACGACAATCGACGAGATGCTGGATAAATTAATCAACAGCACCGGCATTGTCGGCAGATAGGAGGAATGAATGATGCGGATTACGCAATCCATGATGACCAGCACCATGATGAGCGGCCTGCAGGGTAACTACAAACGCCTGGACAAATACCAGGAGCAGATGATGACCCAGCGCCGGATCAATCGTCCTTCCGACGATCCGGTCGGCGTTGCCAGCGCTCTGCAATACCGCAGCCAAATTACGGCGACGACGCAGTTTGAGCAAAACGCGGAAGATGCGGACTCGTGGCTGAAGTATGGGGACACGGTCATGACCGAGGTTACGCAAATCATTCAGCGTTTATCGGAGCTGGCCGTTCAAGGTGGAACGGATACGGTTCCTAAGGATGCGCGTGAGAATATTGCGGCCGAGGTGGATCAACTATTTCATCAGCTAGTTTCATTAGGGAACTCTCAATTTAAGGGGAAGTATATATTTAACGGAGAACGGACGGACCAGAAGCCTTTTCCGGACGATCCTGTGGGGACGGCGTACAAGTTGGATACTGGTGAAGTGCGATATCAGGTAGGGGCTGGAATAACTGTTACTGTAAACACTCTTGGGGAGCAGGTATTTGGTGCACATGGAGATGCCTCCGGCATTTTTGTTGTGGTAAATAATTTGAAGCAAGCTTTACTTGCGGATGATACCACAGGTATTCAGAATGCAATTCCTGCTTTACAAAAAAACCTGGAGACCACCGTTACAAAACAGGCTGAAATGGGTGGCAAGCAGAATAGATTGGAATTTACACTCAGCAGGCTTGGCGATTTGAATATTAATTATATGGATCTTCAATCTAAGGTGGAGGACGCTGATATTTCAAAGGTCATTATTGATCTGAAAACATCGGAGAGCATTTATCAGGCTTCATTGGATACAATTGCCCGGATCATTCGTCCGAGCTTGATGGATTTCCTAAGATAAGGGGGAATATGAATGAATATCCCCCGTATTCAAATTCAGCAAGGGTATTCACAAATAGGGCTTGAAACAACAAAAGGTCAACAAAGCATTGAGCAGGCAAGACCATCACTTAACATGAGACAGCGGCACGGTCAACTTGAGATGGAGAGGACTAGTCCTGTATTAGAAGTTGATTCGAGAAGAGCTTGGTCTGCACTCGGCAAGGCCCGATTCGAGGAAATGACGGACCGTGTGTCGCAATCTTCTCTTCAGATCTCCATGCACAATATTGCAGATATTGCCCGTAACGGGGATCGGATGATGGCTTTTCATGAAGGCGGCAACGTATTTGCAGAGATTGCAAGGGACAACGTATTTGGAGAGCGGCCTAGAGTCGAGGTTACGGGGGAGCCGGGATACGACAATGTGGATGTCACTTTTATACCGGGCCAAGTACATACAAATTACACGCCGGGCGGCGTTACTTTTAATCCCGAGATCTACAAGCCGGTCATTGATTACTATCCTGGCAAGGTCAATCCGTATTTGGTTCATCAAAATTTTATATTTATGTCTGCGACGGGCAAGCAGCTGGATGCAGTTGTCTAACGACAGGTATACAATAGCTATAATGGACAGGTGTCATTATAGCTATTGTTGTTAGAAAGGGAGGATCGGAAGGGCATGATTGTCAATACAAAGAGATTTGGGCCTATCCATATTACAGAAGAACAAGTAATAACTTTTATAGGGCCTGTACTAGGCTTTAATGGCTTGGATAAGTACGTGATCATTCAATCTGAAGATAAGCAGCATCCGTTTGAATTTTTACAATCCATTGAGGATGAAAATTTGACGTTTATCGTTACGGATCCGTTTATCTTTTTTAAAGAATATGAATTTCAACTTGATCCTCATTGGATTGAGGTTTTGGGGGTGCAAAGCGTGGAAGAGGTTCAGGTGATGGCGATTGTAACGGCTCGTTCTGCTGAGGATATTACCTGTAACTTAAAAGCTCCGATTGTACTGAACAGGGATAGAAACATCGCTGCCCAGATCATTTTGGATCATGGAAACTATACAACAAAACAACCGTTGGGAGGGAAGAAAGGAGAAGGGTCTGATGTTAATCCTGTCACGAAATAAGGGGCAAAAAATCATGATTAATGATAATATCGTCCTCTCCGTTATTGAGATCAACGGAGATCAGGTCCGGATCGGTATCGAGGCGCCTTCGAATGTGGCGATTTATCGAGAAGAAATTTATGAGGCAATCAAACAGCAGAATCAGCACGCCATAGAGTTTAATACAGACATTCAGGATATTTTAAATCAAGTAGCAGCACAAAAAAAGGAATAAAAAATCTATTAAAAAAATCAATCTGCTATAAACATTAAGGTTAAAACGCCGATAAATATAGTAGTGGGTCAAAGACGTAGCAGTGACGGCCGAATGCTATGGTCTTGATCACAAAAGGGTGAAGCATGGATGCGAATCACCAACATATTCCAAGGAGGAGTTTTATCATGCGTATTAACCACAATATCAGCTCTTACAACACGCAACGCCAATTGACTTTCAACAACACACAACAAGGTAAATCCCTGGAGAAATTGTCTTCCGGTTACAGAATCAACCGTGCAGCTGACGATGCTGCTGGTCTGGCGATTTCCGAAAAAATGCGTAACCAAATTCGTGGGTTAGAGCAAGCAAACAAAAATGCACTGGATGGCATCTCCTTAATCCAAGTAGCTGAAGGTGCTTTGAACGAAACTCATGCAATGTTGCAACGTATGGCTGAGCTATATGTACAAGGCGGTAACGAAACCTTGACCACATCTGATGCAGAAAAGATTGATGCTGAGATTGCACAACTGTCTGCTCAAATTGACAGCATCGCTACACAAACACAATTTAACGGTAAGAAACTGATTGCCGCTAACGTTACTGGTAATCTTACTTTCCAAGTTGGGGCTAACAGTGGAGAAACAATTACAGTTGCTCTTCAAAAAGCAGATGCGGCTACTTTAGGTGTGGATATGACAGCGCTTGGTTCGTTGGCAACTACTCCTACCAACGCAACAGCATCTACTGCTCTGACTAAAGTTCAAACTGCAATCAATACTGTTTCTCAAATTCGTTCCGATCTCGGTGCTGTTCAAAACCGTTTGGAACATACAATCAACAACCTGGGTACTACTGCTGAGAACCTTCAGGCTGCTGAATCCCGTATTCGCGATGTTGATATGGCTAAAGAAATGTCGAACTTCACCAAAAATAACATTCTTCAACAAGCTGCAACTGCTATGCTCGCCCAAGCTAACCAACAGCCTCAAGGTGTATTGCAATTGCTTCGTTAATCTATTTTTTGAAGGGCCGGCCGGTTTTCCGGCCGGTTTTTCTTATTAACTGGAGGGAATTGGTGTGCAAATTTCTGGGGAACAGACCCGGGCTTCCATTTCTTCTTATAGACGAACGGACAACCAGATGCCTGTACAGAATGGATCCGACCAACTGGAGTTTCACGTTGAACTGGATTCCGTAAATAGACAGGAGTTAAATCAGCTTGTTGAGAAATACAACAAAGCGTTACAAGAGAATGGGACAGAGCTAAAGGTCAGTATACATGAAAAGACACAATCTATTGTTGTTAAAATAGTTGATATCCACACAGATGAGGTAATAAAGGAGATTCCGCCGGAGAAAATGCTTGATCTGGTCTATAATTTATGTCAGAGCCTAGGGATCTTTGTTGATGAAAAACGTTGAAGGGAGTGAATAGTAAGTGAGTAACATATCATCGTTGTATAATCCAATTAGATACACGGGTCTTGGATCTGGAATGGATATTGATAGTATTGTCAAAAGTCTAATGGATGTTGAACGACTGCCGCTACAAAAGCTTACCCGACAAAGAACCAGTTTAATATGGCAGAGGGAAGATTATAGAAGTATGAATACCGCCCTTTCCTCGTTTCGTAGTGCTGCAGAAAAATTAAGATTGAGCAGTGGATTTGAGAGTAGTCAAGTAACTTCTAGTAACCCAGCGGCTGTAGAAGTTAGTGGATCAAATAGTGCAGGAGCGGGATATAACTCAATAAAAGTACTGAATCTCGCAACCTCGGCCTCTATAACAGGACAGGCACTCCCTATTGGTACGAAACCGGAAGATGTTGTAGGTGTAAATGGGACTTTCGAAATTACGGGGCCTAAGGGTACATCCTCTCCAATTAATATTACTTCAGGGACATCAACGATTTCTTCCATTATTTCCGACATTAATGCGCAATCATATATGACGGGTGTCAAAGCGAATTATGATGCAAATACTAGACGGATCTTTTTGACAACGGATACGACTGGGGCGGAATCTAAAATCTCAATTAATGATAACGATGGTGCATTAGAAGAGATCTTTAAATTATCTGCTTTGTCGGCGGAAGGGAAAAATGCGAAATTTGAATACAACGATGTAAATGGACTAGATAATTATCTTGAGAGTGCCACTAATAATTTTACTCTTAATGGTCTAACATTCACTTTAAAGGCCCCCACCTCCGAGGCTGTTTCGATCATGGTTACTAAATCGAATAATACCGCTGTGGAAAATATCAAGGAGTTTGTTAATCAATATAATAATATTATTGACAAGTTTATGGGCGCCACTTCTACTCGTCCTGATAAAAATTATCAGCCTCTTCTTGATGAAGAGAAGGAGGCAATGAAGGATTCCCAAATTGAGAAATGGGAATCGAAGGCTCGGCAAGGATCGCTATATAACGATTCAATTTTAAAAGGGGCGTTAGACGATTTCCGTAAGGCGTTCCGAGAGCCAGTCACGGTTGGCCAAAAATCAGATGGGTCTGACGATAAGAGGCTACTGAGCTCGATTGGTATTACTGTAATGATGGATCCTAAGCAGAACGGAAAGCTACAAATTGACGAGGAGAAGCTAAAAAGTGCATTAGCTTCGGACCCGGAAGCAGTAAAGAACATTTTTATGAAACTTCCTAGCGAATCAGCTAAAGCCGATCCTCAAAAGAGATTTGAGGGAATGGGATTTGCAGAACGACTTTATGAGTCCATAAATAATCAAATTAGTAAGATAAACAAAAAAATTGGTTTTGGTTCTGCTGAGTCCATTGATGACAGCGTACTTGGAGAGCAGTTAAAACAATTAAATGCCAGAGCTATAACTTTACAAGATCGAATTACTATGATAGAAAATCGGTATTATAAAAAGTTTACGGCTATGGAAACCGCGTTGCAATCTTTAAATAATAAAGGGTCATGGATTTCTTCTCAACTTAGCTCCCTATAAAATATTAAAATATAAAATTCAGTGAATGGAATGTGAGGACTTCGCAATGCAGACAAGCATACAAGATAAGTATTTAAAAGTTCAGGTCGAGACTGCTTCTCCAGGTGAGTTGACTCTTTTACTATATCAAGAACTTGTTAGAACCTTGTATAAAGCGCGTCAGCTTGGTACACAAGGTGAATGGTTTAATAGTGTTGAGCCACTTCATAAAGGAAGAGATATCTTATTCGAGCTTATGTCTACGCTGGATATGAAATACGATCTTTCTAAAGACTTGTATGAGTTGTACAGCTTTTATGCTCAATGTATAGCAACAGTTATCATTAAGCATGATGGAGATTTGCTTGATGAAGTCCTGGATTTCGCAAAAGGGATGCTCGATACATGGAAGCAGGTGTTACAAATTGTGAAAAGCGGTAATACCTTATGAGCCTTACAGCTGAAGAAATACTGTTGTCGATTGAGGAAATCTATTCTCAAATACTTCGAGATGATCAGTTTGATTCCTACCTTGAGCATGAGGAGGAGTTGGAACAACTATATTCTGATCTTCAGAAAATTAAGTTGGACTCAAAAATCAAACCGTTCCTTGAAAAAATTCATCAACTAAATCAGCAATTGGTTGAACGAATGAACAACGAGAAGGCTCTTTTGATGCGGGAAAAGGACATTTTTGAAAGAAAGAAGATTGCTTCTGTCCAGTACTCGAATCCCGCTACTCAATATGATTCCTATTTTATTGATAAGAAACGGTAATTAACTCAAAGGAGGGCTGTAAGTGGTTAGAGTAAGAAAGGGAATCGTTTTTTTGTGTGTACTTGTACTATTTTTCGGAGGCTTTCCAATCACTTCTCAAGCAGCAGATAACTATGTCTCCGTAACAAAAAGTGTTAACCCTTCTTCAATTTTAACACCTGAAGAGGCAGAAGTAACCTTAAATATTACAGGCACGCCACCGGTTAATGTGATTCGGCCTAATGATGTAATATTGATTATTGATCGCTCAGGCAGTATGAGTACCGAGAATAAAATGAGTGCAGCGATTCAATCAGCTAAGAAATTTGTCGACCTTATGGATTTGACTAAACACCGAGTTGGTGTAGTTGATTTTAGTTCGGAAACGAGTATTGGAACTTTCCCACTATCAACCGATGCGAACGCTGTGAAAAATTACATTAATGGCCTCAAAGCAAACGGATCTACAGCTACCGGCGATGCAATCAAGTATGCGAGAGAATTACTTGCAAATCATCGACCAGACGCCCAACCTGTGATAGTTCTGATGACTGATGGCGACGCTACCCAGCCTACTGGAAGAGCTTATGAGTATGCACTAGAAAACGCAACATTAGCAAAGGAAGAGGGAATTGTATTCTATACAATTGCCTTATTGTTGTCTAGTGATAATCCAGAAACCAGTGGCCCTAATATCTTATTGAAAGAGATGGCTACAACTTCACATCATCATCATTTCGTGCTAGGATCTGTGGGACTCGAAGCAATATACGAAGCGATCGTTCAAGAGATCGGCCTGGCAAGTGCATATGATGTAGTGGTGAAGGATATTATTTCTCCTGAATTTGAAATTGTGCCTGGTTCATATGATAATAATATTCCAAAACCTGTGATCAGTGGTAACACATTGACATGGAATTTCCTGGAGTTAAAAACAGATGTTCTTTCATTTACATATAAGATTCGGCATAAAGAAGGACAACCAACAGGTACATTCCCTACATCGACAATAGATTCTTCTATTATTTATAAGGACTACACAGGAACTCAAAGAAAACTACCATTACCTGCAACTTATCTTACAGTTGCATATCCGAAACCTGTTATTGAAAGGGTTGAATTGGATAACGGTCCTGTACAAGGGGGAGAAACTGTAATTATTACAGGTTCTAATTTTAGGCCTGCAGCTATTGTAAAATTCGGACCGATACAAGCTTCGAAAGTTGAATTTGTGAGCCCAACAGAGCTCCGCGTAGTAGCACCGCCTGGGGAACAGGGAACTGTCGATCTGACCGTTATAAACGATGACAGACAATTAGCCAAAGCGAAGTATACCTACTATGCTGATCCAATAGTTAGTTTGGTAACACCATCTAGTGGACCTATGTCGGGAGGGGGAACAGTCACACTCTCTGGCCAATATTTCTTGAATGGTGTTAAAGTGAAGTTTGGAGATCAATACGCACCGAAGGTTGTTTATAACAGTAGCACCAAACTGACTGTTACAGTTCCAAAATCGGCTATTGATGGTCCTGTAACAATAACTGTTGAGAATCCAGACAATCGAAGTGGTATACTTAGCGATGGATATACTTATATAGCGCCGCTTAAACCTACAATTGAAAGCCTTACCCCAAATGAAGGACAATTGCAGGGTGATGAGTTAGTTTCACTGACGGGGACGAATATAGAACCAGGGGCTAGGCTTTTCTTTAATGATAGAGAAGTCTCCATAACACTAGTTTCTAATGCTGAGGTTAAGTTTCGTACACCTGCTTGGACTACCCCCGGTAAGGTCGATGTAAGAATAGTAAATCTTAGTGGGGAAGAATTTACTTTAACAGATGGGTTTACGTATCTTGAACCACCAAAACCTCCGGCACCTATTATCAATTCGTTGTCTCCAAATTCTGGCCTAATTAGCGGGAATGATCTTATTAATTTGGCCGGGGAATACATTCAAAATGGAGCCAAATTGTATTTTGATAGTGTGGAAGTCCCTGTAACCTTTATCTCTGACAAACAGTTGAGGTTCAGAAATCCGTCTTGGGCTTTGTCTGAACTGGTGGATGTAAGGCTTGTAAATCCAGATGGTCAAGAAGCAATCTTTCCCGATGGTTTTGAGTACTTGCCATTACCTGGACCAGTCATAAACAGTGTTACGCCTAATAAAGGTCTTATTTCGGGTGGTACATTGGTTTTGATTAGTGGGGAAAACTTCGATCCAGGAGCTAAGGTGTATTTTGATTCTAAGGAAGTTCCTGTCACGTATCTTTCTGATAAGGAATTACGAGTGAAGACTCCAGTTTGGTCTGCTGCTGAATCCATAGATATCAAGGTTATCAATTCAGATAAGCAGGAAGTAGTCTCTTTCAATGGATTCACCTATGAAGAGCCTCCGAAAGCTCCTGAGCCAACTGTAACGAGTGTCACTCCAGCTACAGGACTTACAACCGGCGGAGATTTAATCACAGTCACTGGGACAAACTTTGTTTCCGGAGTAAAAGTTTATTTGGATAATACCCAAGTGGTTGCTAGCTTTATATCGGATACAACACTCAGATTCAGAACGCCCTCATGGCCAGTTGCTGAAGCGGTCGATGTGAAGGTGGTGAATCCGGATGGTGGAGAGTCAGTATTAATCGATGCTTACACATATGAAGCACCTGTTGTTAATCCACCAACAATTAATGAGATCAGTCCGAATACCAGTCTTACTTCAGGAGGAGTTTTAGTCTATATTACCGGAACTGATTACCAATACGGAGCGAAACTTTATTTGAATGATATTGAGGTTCCAGTTACTGTATTGGCGGACAATATGCTACGTTTCAGAGCCCCTGTCTGGCCATCAGCAGAAACTGTAGATATTAAGATCGTAAATCCGGATTTACAAGAAGCTGTTGCAGCGGCTGCATTTACCTTTACCGAGCCGCCAAAGCCTCCGGCCCCTACAATTACGGGTATCGATCCCGTTGAAGGCCCACTTGAAGGAAATAATTATGTATATATTCGTGGTCAGAATTATCAAGCTGGGGTAAAAGTTCGGTTTGGTTCTGCTGAAGCAAAACAAGTTACCTTACTGGATGCTACACAAATTCGTGTGATGGCTCCAGCTTCCAACGTCGTGGGAACGGTTGATGTCACTGTAATTAATCCAGATTCTCAATTAGCTACACTGACTAGTGCCTATACCTACAAAGAATCACCAATTACGATTAATAGCATCTCACCGGCAAAAGGGCCACTGGCTGGTGGACAATTAGTGTATATTTATGGTACGAATTTTAAAGCAGGTCTAACATTCCAATTTAATGGAAATATCACTAATTACGAATTGCTGGATACTTCAACTTTACGTTTCCGAACTCCAGCCGCTGCTTCCCCTGGCATCGTGCCGATCGTTCTGACTAGTGCCTCTGGCGGTTCAACGGCATCGGCTTCTTATCTGTATGAGGCCCCACCAGCGCTTCCTGCGCCATCCATTAGTTCATTAAGCCCAGATCATGGACCTTTAGCTGGTGGAGGGTTGACTTACATCTACGGTAGTAACTTCCGTGATGGAATTACCGCTACTTGGGGAGGCACACCTCTAGCTATCACATACTTGGACCCAGGAATGCTTCGATTCCGTGTCCCTGCAGGTACTGTCGCAGGACCCGTGGAGCTTAAGTTGACTAATCCGGATAACCAATCAGCTACTGCAAGTTATACTTATGATGCTCCACCGGTTATTGTCCCTACTCTTACTTCTTTAAGTGCTACAGGTGGCCCAATAAGTGGTAATAATTTGTTGTACTTGTACGGAACAAACTTTAAGGCTGGAGCTAGAGTAACAATTGGTACGGTTACATTAGATGCGACATACTTGGATCCAACGATGTTACGCATACGTGTTCCTGCAGTAGCCTCTTCACAGTCTGTAACCGTGATGGTCACGAATCCTGATGGAAAGGCAAGTAATGTTTTAGCCTATCAATATCAATAATTAAACTAGCAATCAGGGTACCTAAAGGTACCCTGATTGTATTTAGCATAGAAAGTAGATGAGAATAAATGACCCTACCGATATCATTGTGCATGATTATTAGGGATGAAGAACATTCACTAGAAGCTGCTATAAAATCATTACAACACATAATAACTGAAATTATTGTAGTAGATACAGGTTCAAATGATCGATCAATTCAACTCGCAGAGAGTCTAGGGGCATACGTTATCCAATTTAAATGGTGCGATAATTTTTCTGCAGCTCGTAATCGGGCAATTGAAGCTGCAACTAAACCTTATATTTTCATGATGGATGCTGATGAGAGATTTGACAAAGGAGGATTTGAAAATTTAAAAAACTATATAAATAGCGGCACCGGTTTATCGGGTAAAGTGATGATCAAGAATTATACCGACACAGATGAATATTCCACTAGTCAGGCAAACAGAATTTTCCCTAATAACCATGACTACCGCTATGAAGGTAGAATTCATGAACAGCTTCAATATAAAGGTCGGACTCCTCAGAGTGTAAATACCGGCATTACTTTGCTCCATTTTGGCTACATGGATGTGAACATTCAAGAAAAAAATAAAATCGATAGAAATCTTAAGCTTTTGTTTAAAATGAAACATGAGGATGGGGATCGACTTTACATTTCGTATCAAATCGGGAAGACATACTATGTCGGTCATCAATATGAAATGGCATTTGAATATTTATCAAAAGTAACGGATTATGTCGAAAAAACAAATAAAGTGATGGTTCCATATGCTTCAGACGCATGGTTAGCCTTATGCTATTGTTTATATCATATGAGAAATTTTAATCTTTTAACAAAATATATTGAATCGGGGATTGAGTTTTTTAGTGATTATACCGATCTATATTTTATATACGGTTTAGCACTGACATCAAT
The DNA here is from genome assembly GCF_002741055.1 of Paenibacillus ihbetae. Taxonomy (NCBI): domain Bacteria; kingdom Bacillati; phylum Bacillota; class Bacilli; order Caryophanales; family Paenibacillaceae; genus Paenibacillus; species Paenibacillus ihbetae. The sequence goes on from NZ_CP016809.1 coordinate 3,792,244, forward strand.
GAACCACCCTGATGCTTTAGCGATGATCCCTGCAGTATTTAACCATTGTTTAGCTTTAGGAGAATCAGACCCTACGAAGTATGAAACATCTAGGGGGGTCGGAAGTTTCAAAGCACATTACAACTTAGGTGTCTATTGGGAAGTTATTGGTGATTTAGGGAAGGCCATAAATCATTATGAACAGTCGGCAAAGGAAGGTTTTCTTAATGCAATTAATCGGCTTGAAGCATTGAATAACTAAGGAGGCATTATGACTAGAAAATCTATAAGTCTTTGTATGATTGTGAAGAACGAGGAACGTTTTTTGGAGCGATGCCTTAATAGTGTGAAGGAAATTGCTAATGAAATAATTGTTGTTGATACTGGGTCCACTGACCAAACACCCCAGATCGCCCAAGCCTTCGGGGCTAAGGTTCATTTTACAGAATGGAAAAATGATTTCTCTCTAGCAAGAAATGAATCCTTAAAGCATGCGACAGGTGAATATATTTTAGTTCTTGATGCAGATGAATATATTGATCCTACCAGTGCTCATTGTTTTGATGAGCTAATAAAGGACGTGTACTTTCTGAATATAAAAAGTGTACTAAGGGGTGGAATAAGCACTGTACATCCTGTTATTAGGTTATTCAGAAATCATATAGGTTTTCGATTTACAGGAAAGATACATGAGCAGATTTTAATCTCAGAATCAGCAGGTCATAGCCAAGAATACTCTAATATTACAATTCACCATGATGGATATTTGAGGGAGGTCATAGCTGAGAAAAACAAAGAGAAACGAAATTTAGATATTCTACAAGCAGAATTACAAGAGAATGAGACAGGATTTGGATTGTTTAATTTAGGAATGCAATACAAAATGATGGGAGAGTATGAAAAAGCTATAGAAATGTATAAGAAAGCTTTCCCTCTAAGCATAGAGTATAGCTATATTACAAAATTAATCTCTAGTATGATTCAGTGTCATATTGAATTAAAGCAATATGAAAATGCATTGATCATTTGTTCTCAAGCCATAGAAGCGTATAACTCTTACACTGACCTTTATTATCTCCAAGGACAAATTTACGAAGCGCTGAAGTATAGAAATGACGCTATTAAATGTTTTAAAAAGTGCTTGGAGCTGGGGGAGGTTAGAAACCCTGAGTTAATGACGTTCTACGGAGTTGGGAGTTATATGGCGTTTACTTCTCTAGCTTCTATTCAATTTGAGAGAGGGGAGCTTGATAAAGCCGTTAGTAATTTGAAATCGGCTCTGAAGATAAATAAAAAATACATGCCTGCCGTAAAGCTGATGATTGATATAACAAAAACACTTAATTCCAAAGATATGATTTCTTTTATCTCTGGCATGTGGGAAATTGAATCCATAGATGATTTGAAAGAAATGATAGGGGTTCTATACAAGTTAAGACATCCAGCATTGATTACTTACAGTGAGATGTATAAGCATAACGTTGACAATAACATTAAAGTGATTATGTATCTTTATGACGGACAATATCAAGTGGCTGAAGATTTATGGATTAGCGATGAGTATACTTTCGAGAGTGAACAGGAGACAGATCTCTTGCTATGTGGAGTATTGCTCGGTTCAAAAAGGACTTTTAACAAATTCAAAGCATCTTACTCATTCGATGAGCTAGGCTTGGAGATCATTGATCGAATAATCGAAAGAAAAAAGTTTGCTTTGTCTGAATGCGCCGAATCTCTTAAAGATTTATTTATCGACTGGTTTGAGAAATTAATAATTTTACGAGAATTTGAGTTAATAGATTATTTTGTCGAAACCATGCCCGAATATTATCTTCGGTTCGGATTTGCAAGACATTTATACAAGCATGGTTTTACAGATGTAGCCTTTCAATTGATAGAATCTTGCTTTAGAAATTTAGACCGAGATGGCATGGTTTGGATAGGAGAGTGTTTAAAGAAGGAACACAATGATGCGGAAAGTCTCGAATTTTATCAAATGGCGTTGAATCAAGGGATTACATTTAATGTTCTCGAAGATTGTTACGAGATTTATTTGCGGAACGGCGAAGCTTCAAAGGCAGAGGAAATGGCTCATTTAATGAAAAGAGCGGTACCTACTTCCGAATACGCTAAATCACTATAAAACTTTAGGAGTCTAAAAATGAAAACGAGCATTATTATTCTCACCTTCAATAAATTGGATTATACGATTCAGTGTATTGAAAGTATTCGTCAGTTTACAACCCCAGGTACTTATGAACTAATTGTCATCGATAATTTATCAACTGATGGAACGCAACAATGGCTGATGGACCAAGATGATATTATTTCGATTTTAAATAAAGAGAATCTTGGCTTTCCAAAGGGATGCAACCAGGGGATAGAGATAGCTACCGGTGAGGCAATACTATTATTGAATAATGACACGATTGTAACAGAAAAATGGCTGGATAATCTCACTGCTTGTCTTAACAGTGACAAAAAGATAGGTGCTGTAAGTTGTGTCACCAACAATAGCTCGTATGCGCAATCTATTCCCACTTCATATAATTCGTTAGAAGAAATGCATTCTTTTTCAAGGGAATATAATAACCTGGATTCTTCGAAGTGGGAAGAGAGGCTGAAACTAGTAGGTTTCTGTTACCTAATTAAGAAAAGCGTAATTAAAGAAGTTGGTACTTTGGATGAAAGATTCACACCAGGAAATTACGAGGATGACGATCTATCCGTAAGAATTCGTCTTGCTGGATACAAACTAATCTTGTGTAAAGATACATTTATTCATCATTATGGAAGTGTATCCTTTGGTAGTAATTCCAAGTCCTTTAATCATTTACTCGCAGAGAATGCAAAAAAATTCGAAGAAAAATGGGGGTTTAACCCTGATTATTCCCAGTTTATTAGAAACGATATTGTCACTGTAATAGACAATGACCCAATGGATCCTATCAAAGTTCTAGAAATCGGTTGTGCATGTGGCGGAACATTGTTGAAAATTAAAAGTATCTATAAAAATAGCTCGTTATACGGCATAGAACTAAACAAGGCTTCAGCCCAGATCGCTTCACTGATAGCCGATGTTCGGAATGACGATATTGAATCAAACAGTTTGTCCTATCCCGAAGATTATTTTGACTACATTATATTCGGTGATGTTTTAGAACACTTGCACGATCCTTGGGGTGTTTTAGAACGAGTTAAAAAACATCTGAAATTTAATGGAAAGATAATTGCAAGCATCCCGAATGTTATGCATCATAGTGTTATTGACAGTCTATTGAGAGGATCATGGGACTATACCAAATCAGGAATTTTAGACCAGACCCATATTAGATTCTTTACATTAGACGGCATACGGAAGATGATGTTTCAGGCTGGGTATTATCGACTGAACATTTTTGCAAAGTCTGTAACAAAATTAAGTGAAGATTCTCTTATTCATAAGATAGCTCCATTTCTCGACGAAAATGTTCTGGTACAATTTAATGCTTACCAGTATATTGTTAGTGCTTCAAAACATAACTTGGATGAAGTGTTTGCTTCATTTATGGAACAGACACTTGAAGCAGTCTCGATAGTTCAAAAACTTGAACCATATTCCTACGATGAAATCATCAAGGCAGTTGTATTCGGAAAAGAAAAAAACACAGACAAAGTGGAATTGCTCAATTTAATTGGGATTGCTAATTTTGAATTAGGGAAATATGATAGGGTTTTGCCATATTTTGAACAAAGTTATTATCTAAATCAAGAAGATGCTGATACGTTGTATAATCTCAGTTACTTTTTGCAGGTGATTGGTGAAATTGAACAGTCTAAGGTATTCATGAGCAGATTAAATGAGGTCAGCCCAATAATTTATGAAGAGCTGAGAAGTGTATTATCGACAAAAAATGACGAGCCAAACACAATCAGCGTTCAGAAAAGAGACTAATTATGGAAAAGAAATTTGTCGTACTTCAGCCCCAATATATGAGGGATTTTCAGTGTATTGGGGCAGCTTGCACAGATACCTGCTGTTCAGGATGGCAGGTTTCCATCGATCGACCCACTTATAAAAAATATCGTAAAATAAAAGATCGCAGTATTGCAGAGAAGGTTTCGAATTTTTTAGTTGAAAATGATAATCCAACCGAAGAGGCTTTTGCATATATAAAACTCAATGATGATAGATGTGGTTTTCTAGATCAAGGCTTATGTGGGTTGCAATTGAATTACGGAGAAGAGTACTTATCTAAAACATGTCTTGTATATCCAAGGGTACTAAATCACGTTGATGATCGTTTGGAGATGTCTGCTAAACTATCGTGTCCCGAAGCAGCAAAATTATCCTTACTAAATGAAGATATTATGGAATTTGATATAGTCGAGTGTAATTTGAATTCTCGTTATAATATATCCAGAGCAGTAAATACCGAGGGGGATTCTTGGAGGAGCTCTTTTTGGGATATCCGTACATTTGTAATAGACCTGCTCCAGAATCGTAAGTATTCCATTTCTGAACGGATGATTTTGTTAGGAATGTTTTGTAATAGATTGCATGAGGCTTCAATTCTTAATGATAAGTCCGCAATAAACAAGCTGATATCTGAATATTCAATTAAGATAGATAACCCTCAAATGCGTAAGCAAATTTCCAAATTACCAACTGCCAATCACGTCCAGATTAAGTTGTTGATGGAACTAATGGAGAATAGAAGAACTAATCATGCGAGATTTAACGAATATACAAACCAATTGAAGGAAGCGTTCTTACTTGATTCGTTGGATCAAAGACGTATAGAAGAGCGTTTTAAATTGGGGCAAGTGAAATATTACCGGCCTTTTATGGTACAGCACTCTTATATACTAGAAAATTATCTTGTGAATCTCGTGTTTGAAAGATTATTTTTGTTTGACCCCAATTTTAGTGTAATGGATGACTATATATTGCTCGTGGCTATGTATAGCACAATTAGGTTTTATCTTCAGGGAGTGGCAGCATTTAATGAGCGGATGACAGCAGAAGAGGCGGTAGCTGTTATTCAAGCATGTGTTAAGAATATTGAACATGACGGATTGTATTTAAAAAGAATTACTGACTTTATTAAGAGTGTTGAGCTCGATTTACATGCATTACTTATTGTATTAGTAAATGAATAGTGTTTCACCCCCTCCCCTGCTGGGTAATTATCGATAAAGCATTTTTCCGCAGTACCCACGAGCTCAGTGTTTAAGCCATGTCGACAAGATTAGACGTTTTCTTCAGCAGAAAACCGTCTTCTGGGCGATTGACACTAGTAAGGCCGGGTGCTATAGTCGGAAATGTGGACAATTAGTGTCACACTTTATTTGACAATGAAGGGAATGTTAGGGCATGCAAGGTAAAGTTAAATGGTTCAACGCAGAGAAAGGTTATGGCTTCATCGAGACTGAAGAAGGCGGCGACGTTTTCGTACACTTCTCCGCGATCCAAGCTGAAGGCTTCAAGACGCTGGAAGAAGGACAATCCGTTGAATTCGAAATCGTTGAAGGTGCACGTGGCCCGCAAGCAGCTAACGTAATCAAATTATAATCATCCCGGCATAGCCGACCTACATAAACGGTATCGATGGTTAAGAATTGAATTCGCTAGCGAGGAGACTCCGGTTAATCCCGGGGTCTTTTTCTGTTTGCGGGAGATGCTTCTTCTTGGATGGCTTCAGAAGCGGCTATCCCTTCTGGACGGACTGCGGGCTTAACATTCGGTGCTGTGCTGTGCGTTACATGGCGGTGGTCAGCTTGATGTCCTTGCCTATGTCTAAATTCCGATCAGGGATTTAGTCCCCTAAGATCATTGAAACGGCCTTTCTTATCCCAGCAATGGGCTTTACCCGCTACGAGCGAACACTTGTGACGAAATTCACGAATTTGTCTTTTTACACAGCGTTAACAAAATGGTATACTAAAGGTGCAAAGGAGGAGTGCCCTATGCAATTCAGTATTCGAGGTCAACAAATTGAAGTGACCGATGCTTTGAAGGACTATGTTGACAAGAAACTCAGCAGGCTTGATAAGTATTTTGAAGCACCCCCCACCTCTGAAGGATACGTTACATTAAGTGTCGTTCGAGGATTGCACACGGTGGAAGTGACCATTCCGCTCACAGGCGTGGTTCTGCGTGCGGAAGACCGAAGCGATGACATGTACGCTTCCATTGACGCTGTTGTGGACAAGTTGGAACGCCAGATTCGCAAGCACAAGACCAAGCTGAACCGGAAGATTAAGCAAGAGGGCGGCTTGAAGTCGCTCGTTGCCGGGAACGGCGCAGCTACGGCGACTCAGACGGAAGTCGAGCAGGACGAGTATGAGGATCATTATGAAGTGGTCCGCACGAAGCGCTTCACGATGAAGCCGATGGACGTTGAGGAAGCGATTCTGCAGATGAACATGGTTGGTCATAATTTCTTCGTATTTTCCAACATTGACACGCAGGAAGTAAACGTCGTCTACAAGCGAAATGACGGCAAGTACGGATTGATCGAGCGCGAGTAAGGCGACGGCGCGGGTCTCTGGGGCCAGCGGATGTTATCTTACAGCGACCGGAACGAATCACACTGGAAATGAATGAACCCATTAAGTTGAAATGAACATGCAAGATGAGCCTTCACCCGCGGGTGGGGCTCTTTATTTGGTTGGAGGCCGTTCAGTACTAAATAGGAACTCTCCTTTTGTCGATAATATGGGATGACTCTATAATGAAATCCGGCCGAGTTTAATAATTGTGGTTTAGATACTAAAAATGGGCAAATGGATGGTGCGTGGCCTTAAGTATGCTTGGATATAGCTGCACTGCAGGCCTGTCACTATACAGAATTCCTGGTTCGTAGGGTCAACGCTAACGCATTTCGGATCAAGCGGTACCGGGTCGAGGCCATCTGCCGGGGTCAAAAGGCACTGGGTAAATGCTCCACGCAACTTTTAAGCGTGCTGTTTCGTCTTATATAGTAGGGATTCGCGCTGGACGAATGCGGGCAGCAGAAGCAGCAACTTGTTGCGGCATCCCTTACAAACTGTTACAATTTAGGCAAACCCTCATTCTTTGGGACAGGCTGTGATCCTGCCAGGAATGGGACCATCATAAGGAATCAATGAATCGATTTCATCATTTAACCCTTTGGCATTTAATGAAGTTGATTCTATCACTTGTTTTGCACGAAAGGGGTTAACCATGCTAGGACTTGTCAAAAAGATTTTCGGCGACACCAATGAACGTGATGTCAAACGTCTCATGAAGACGGTCGATGTAATCAACAAAATGGAACCGGAATTTGAGGCGCTCTCAGACGAGCAGCTTAAAGCGAAAACCGAAGAGTTCCGTGCGCGGATCGAGAAAGGTGAGACGCCTGAGGAGTTGCTTCCTGAAGCGTTTGCGACAGTCCGCGAGGCTTCCAAACGGGTGCTCGGCAAGCGTCATTACGACGTGCAGCTGGTCGGCGGGATGGCCCTCCACGAAGGTAAAATTGCAGAAATGAAGACCGGTGAAGGTAAGACCCTTGTAGGTACCCTGCCGGTATACTTGAATGCCCTGCTTGGCAAAGGAGTTCACGTGGTTACCGTCAATGATTACCTGGCGCAGCGTGACAGCGAAGAGATGGGGCAGATATATAATTTCCTGGGCATGACCGTCGGGCTCAACCTGAGCGGCATGGAGCACCCGGAGAAACAGCATGCTTACGCCTGCGACATTACTTACGGAACGAACAATGAGTTCGGTTTCGATTACTTGCGGGACAACATGGTGCTGTACAAGGAACAGATGGTTCAGCGTCCGCTGTACTTCTGTATCATTGACGAAGTGGACTCCATCCTGATCGACGAAGCGCGTACGCCGCTGATTATTTCGGGGCAGGCTCAGAAATCCACCGAGCTGTACTATGCAGCTGACCGGTTCGTGAAGCGTCTCGTTCCGGAAGAAGACTACACGGTGGACATCAAGGTCAAATCCGTATCCCTTACGGAAAAAGGGGTGGCTACCGCAGAGCGTATCTTCGGTATCGACAACCTGTACGACCATAACCATGTCACGTTGAACCACCATATTGTGCAGGCACTGAAGGCCAATGTCATCATGCGCCGTGACGTTGACTACGTCGTGACGGACGATGAAGTGGTTATCGTCGACGAGTTTACGGGCCGCCTGATGGCCGGACGCCGTTATAGCGACGGTCTGCACCAGGCGATCGAAGCGAAGGAAGGCATCGAGGTACAGAACGAGAGCATGACCCTCGCGACCATCACCTTCCAGAACTACTTCCGGATGTACCGCAAGCTGGCGGGCATGACCGGTACGGCGAAGACAGAGGAAGAGGAGTTCAAGAAGATCTACGGTCTTGAAGTGCTGCAAATTCCGACGAACCGGCCGAACCAGCGGATTGATATGCCGGACGTAGTATACAAGAGTGAGGAAGGCAAGTTCAGAGCGGTCGTGAACGAGATCGTCGAGCGCCATAAGAAAAATCAGCCGGTGCTCGTGGGTACCGTTTCGATCGAGAACTCCGAGCGCCTGTCCGAAATGCTGAAGCGCAAAGGGGTTCAGCATAAAGTGCTGAACGCGAAATACCATGCGGAGGAAGCTGAGATTATCTCGCGCGCAGGCCAGCCTGGAGCCGTTACGATCGCCACCAACATGGCGGGTCGCGGTACCGATATTTTGCTGGGTGATGGCGTGCAAGAGATCGGCGGTCTGCATATTATCGGTACCGAGCGCCATGAATCGCGCCGGATCGATAACCAGCTGCGCGGTCGTGCCGGCCGTCAGGGCGACCCGGGTTCTACGCAGTTCTATCTGTCCCTGGGCGATGAGCTGATGAAGCGTTTCGGTACGGACAACGTGCTGAACATGATGGAACGCCTTGGCTTTGAAGAAGATCAGCCGATCGAGAGCAAGATGATCACCCGTGCGGTCGAATCCGCGCAGAAGCGGGTAGAAGGCAATAACTTCGATATGCGTAAGGTCGTACTCCAGTATGACGACGTGATGAACCAACAGCGCGAAATCATTTACAAGCAGCGCCGGGAGATTCTGGAGTCCGAGGATATCAAACAGATCGTTGTTGATATGATCAAGCCGGTCATCGAGCGTGTAGTTGAAGCTCACTGCAGCGACGATATTCCGGAGAACTGGGATTTGCAGGACGTTGCCGATTACATCAACAGCAAGCTGCTGGACGAAGGCGCGGTTACGCGCGAGGATCTCTGGGGCAAGGAAGCCCAAGAGATCACCGATTACCTCTTCGAGCGTGTCATGCAGAAGTATGACGAGCGCGAGCAGGCGATCGGTCCGGAAATGGTGCGCGAGTTCGAGAAGGTTATCGTGCTCCGTGCGGTAGACAGCAAGTGGATGGATCATATCGACGCAATGGATCAACTGCGTCAGGGTATCCACCTCCGTGCTTACGGCGGTACCGATCCGCTTCGCGAATACCAATTCGAGGGCTTTGAGATGTTTAACGCCATGATTGCGACGATCCAAGAGGAAGTCGCCACGTATATCATGAAAGCTCAAATCGCCACGAACCAGGAGCGCCAAGCGGTAGTGGACGAGAACAAGGTATCCACGAACAGCAGCAGCGAGCCTGCCGAGAAGCGTCCGGTTCAGGTCGGTGAACAGATCGGCCGCAACGATCCTTGCCCATGCGGCAGCGGCAAGAAGTTCAAGCACTGCCATGGACAGAACGCATAACATTCGATATAGGACGAATTAAAGAGCGGGTAGTAGGACAAGGGAGTAAAATGATTTCGAAGAAGCGGCAGCGGTCGCCTTTGTGATCGGATTTCAACCTATGAATTCATTTGATCAAGAAATCCGAGAGCAACAGTGATCGTAGGAACATTTTACGTACTTGTCCAACATCCCGGTATAGTCAATCTTAAAGAATGGTAACCGCATATCATGCCGGTCGGTCGTGTCGATGGACCGGCATTCATTGAACTCCCTTAAGAGCTGCATGGGCAGTCGGGGTGGTGGCTAAGGCCATGACTCCAAAGCCCCGGCAGCGATTAAGGGAGTTTATCTGAACATATCGACATCCCGGTTGAGGGCACGGCACATGCTCCCATAACGAGACCGCCCATGTATCCGTAACGAGACGGCTGCTGAAGGAATCGAGCGAAAAGGCGTTTGCTTAGTCGAGAAGTTCGGCAAGCAACAGCTAAATTTATCCTCCAAATGGAACGATTTCCCGGGCGGAGAGGGTATACTAGAAGAAGATAAGATGCAAAGACAGAAAGGACGAGGACTTATGATCGATCCAAGCGTAAAGCAGGACCTGCGTGAAATCAGCAAGAAACTAACCAATCTTAGGGGGTCTCTTTGACTTAGATCTCAAGCAGGAGTTAATCGAGAATTTTGAAGAGAAGATGGCGGCTCCGGATTTTTGGGACGACAATGAGAAGGCTCAGGGCATTATTGCGGAGATGAACGCGGTCAAATCCGCCGTGGATTCTTACCAGAAGCTGCAGCAGGACTATGACGATGCTGTGGTGATGATCGAGCTGGCGGATGAAGAGGGAGACGATTCCCTCGCCGGCGAGATCGGGGATACCATTAAGGAACTGGTCGGACGCGTGGAGGCGTTTGAGCTCCAGCTGCTGCTGAATCAGCCTTATGACAAAATGAATGCCATCCTCGAGCTGCATCCCGGCGCGGGCGGCACCGAGTCGCAGGACTGGGGCCAGATGCTGCACCGGATGTACACCCGCTGGGCCGAGAAACGCGGCTTCAAGGTGGAGACGCTGGACTACCAGCCGGGTGATGAGGCAGGCATCAAGAGCGTAACGCTATTGATTAAAGGCTTTAATGCATACGGCTATCTGAAGGCGGAAAAAGGCGTGCACCGACTCGTGCGCATCTCGCCTTTCGATTCCTCGGGACGCCGGCATACGTCATTCGTATCCTGCGATGTCGTACCGGAGATTACGGATGATGTTGAGGTCGAAATCCGGACTGAGGATTTGAAGATCGATACGTACCGTGCCAGCGGCGCGGGCGGCCAGCACATTAACACGACCGATTCGGCCGTACGGATCACGCATATTCCGACCGGCGTCGTCGTTACGTGCCAGAACGAGCGCTCGCAGATCAAGAACCGGGAGCGCGCGATGACCATGCTCCGCTCCAAGCTCTATGAGCGCAAGATCGAGGAGCAGCAAAAGGAGCTGGCTGAAATCCGCGGTGAGCAGTCCGACATCGCCTGGGGCAGCCAGATCCGCTCGTACGTGTTCCATCCATACAGCATGGTGAAGGACCATCGGACCCAGGTGGAGACCGGGAACGTGGGCGCCGTGATGGATGGCGACCTGGATGCTTTTATCGACGGATATTTGCGCAGTCAAATCAAACAGGAAGTGGAATAGGATTCGAGGAGAGATTTGAAGAACATGGCGCAGTCCGTTCGTAAACCATCCGCCAGCAAGAGAAGGCGGGAGCCTATCATTCCGATTAACGGCCCGCTCCGGCAGACCGTCGATACGATCTTTATTATCGCCGGCTCCTTCATTATGGCGCTGGCGTTCAATCTGTTTTTCCTGCCGAACCACATTGCCTCGGGGGGCGTGTCCGGGCTATCCGTCCTTGTCCAAGCATGGATTGGCATTGAACCGGCTTTCACGCAGTGGGCGCTCAATATCCCGCTGCTGTTTCTTGCCTTCGGGCTGATCGGCCGCGAATATGGCGTCCGCTCTCTGCTGGGAAGCGTGGTGCTGCCGCTATTCGTGTTTTTGACCAAGGACTGGGTGATTCCGCTTTCCAATCCGCTGCTCGCCTCCATCTATGGAGGGATCGGCGTCGGCGTCGGCATGGGGCTCGTCTACCGCGGCCGCGGTTCGACAGGGGGACTCAGCATTGTCGCGCAGCTGCTGCATAAATACAGCGGTCTTGCCTTTTCCTTATGCATCGTCATTCTGGATGCGATCGTTATTTCTTCGGCAGCTATGGTGTTGTCATTGGAGCAAGCGCTGTATGCCTTAATCGGTTTGTATGTGACGGGCAAGGTGATTGATACGATCGAACTCGGCTTCAGCTTCACCAAGGTCGCTTACATTATCTCCGATCATACGGAGCCGATTACGAAGGCGATTTTGGAGGATCTCGACCGGGGTTTGACCAAGCTGACGGCCGAGGGCGGATATACCGGCGAACACCGGACCGTTCTGATGGTTGTCGTAGGGCAAAGCGAGATTCCCCGGCTAAAAACGGTGGTCCAATCGGTGGATCCAGATGCGTTTGTCATTATCCATAATGCACATGAGGTGCTGGGAGAAGGATTTCGGAATATTAGGACATAAAGCATATAATCTTACGTAAGAACGGTGCATAGGCGCCGTTCTTTTTTTTATGGACTTCGCTTGTTTCCTTGAGCCGGCATCTGTTAGCGGGAGGTTCTATTTATGGGCGTTGCAGACGAAAGATGCTTGGCTTAACGACAGGGAATTTCTTCTTCCTTTTTCCGGGGAAGCGCCTATAATGGAAACTAATATCTTGGAGGGGGCTATGAAGGATGGGGATTGAACGGATCTATACAAACTTGCCGGAACTAGAAACCGATCGTCTGCGCTTGCGGAGAATATCCATGCGCGATGCGGAGGATATGTACGCCTATGCCTCAGATGATGAGGTGACCCCATACGTAACATGGGAAACTCACCGCTCGATTGAGGACAGCAAGCGATTTATTCAATACATATTAGCCCAATATGCCAAGCACGATATCGCACCCTGGGGAATAGAACTGAAAGAGAACGGCAGGCTGATTGGCACGGTCGATTTCGTATGGTGGAGACCTGAGCACCAGAGCGCGGAAATCGGCTATGTGCTTGCTCGGGAATATTGGGGCCGGGGGATCATGACCGAAGCCGCTTCCGCGCTTGTGAAGCTTGGCTTTGAGGAAATGGAACTGATTCGGATCCAGGCCCGCTGCTTCGAGGACAATATCGCCTCCCAGCGCGTCATGGAGAAGATCGGCATGCGTTATGAGGGGACGCTGCGCCAAGCGATGAAGGTGAAGGAGCGGCATTGGAACCTTAAAGTATTCTCGATATTAAAAGAAGAATATGAGCCGGCATCCGACTCATAAGAGCGGAAGATGAACCCATTTCCAGCCAATTTATGAGAATCCATTGTATTTATATGAATAGAGTCGTATAATAATACATATTTATGAGACGGATAATGGATTTGGAATCATGCAACCGTGCATAAGACCGCTCGATCAGGGACGCTTACGAACAAGCAGGCGCCTTTCCATCTGCGGTCTATCGGATGTTCCATGGGAGAGGGATGAAGAAATGACAGACAACAAGCTGAGAGTTGCCATTGTAGGATCCACCGGTTATGGAGGCGTGGAGCTGATCCGATTGCTGCAGGCGCACCCTTACATCGAGATTGCCTCGGTGATTTCATCATCGAGCAGCGGGGTCCCGATATCGGATGGCTTCCCGCATCTGACGAATATTGTTGCGAAGAATCTGGATGGCGTCGATCCTGCGGAGATTGCGCAGGCTGCGGATCTTGTGTTCACGGCAACCCCTTCCGGCGTAAGCGCCAAGCTCGTTCCGGAGCTGCTTGCGGCAGGACTGAAGGTTATCGACCTCTCGGGCGATTTCAGGCTGAAGGACGGTGCTGCGTACGAGCAGTGGTATAAGCATCCGGCCCCTTCGTCCGAGCTTCTTGAAAAAGCCGTATACGGCTTGTGCGAGGTATTCGGAGAGGACGTGAAGGGCGTCGATTTCATTTCGAATCCCGGCTGCTACCCGACCGCTACGCTCCTTGGACTGATTCCGGCGATTAGCGCCGGCTGGATTGATCCGGCCAGCTTGATCATCGATGCGAAGTCCGGCGTATCCGGGGCGGGACGGGGAACGAGCCTCATGACGCATTTTGCGGAAATCAATGAAAACTTCAAGGCCTACAAGGTCAACAAGCATCAGCATATCCCGGAGATCGAGCAGGTGCTCAGCCAAGTATCGGGAGAGTCTGTTACCGTCACCTTTACGACTCATCTCGTACCGATGACGCGCGGCATCATGAGCACGATGTATGCAGCGCTCAAGGGATCGTATACCGAAGAGGACTTCATCGAATTGTATCGCGAGTATTATAAGGATCGCCGTTTTGTTCGCGTTCGGGATAACGGAGTATGGCCGGCGACCAAAGAGGTTAGCGGCTCCAATTATTGCGACATCGGCTTTGTGGTGGATGCCCGAACGAACCGGTTGACCGTCATATCGGTCATTGACAACGTCGTGAAGGGCGCGGCCGGGCAGGCAATCCAGAATTTGAACCTGATGATGGGATGGGAGGAAAGCCTCGGTCTTACGTTTACGCCAGTGTATCCGTAACAGACGGGGGAGACGGACATGGGAGATAACTTATTTGCGATTTTGGAGGAAGGCAGCATCGTGACGCCGAAAGGCTTCAAGGCAGCCGGTCTCCACTGCGGACTGAAGAAGACCGACCGCCACGATCTGGGCGCCATCGTATGCGAGGTGCCGGCTGTTGCGGCAGCTGTCTACACGACGAATGTATTTCAAGCGGCTCCGCTGAAGGTGACGCGGGAAAGCCTTGAAGACGGCAGGCTCCGCGCCATTGTGGTCAACAGCGGGAATGCCAATGCGTGTACAGGCAAGCAAGGTGAAGAGGATGCATATACGATGCGTGCAAGGGCGGCCGCTGAGTTTGGCGTGGAGGAGAGCGACGTTGCGGTGGCGTCCACAGGCGTCATCGGCGAGCTGCTCAAGATGGACCGCGTGATTGCGGGCATCGAGGGTCTTCCGGGTCGTCTGAGCGGCGAGCGCGACGGAGCGGAAGCCTTTAACCAGGCGATCCTGACAACGGATTTGGTGAAAAAAGAAGCCTGCGTAACCGTTTCGGTCGGCGGGGCAAACGTAACGATAGCCGGTTCGGCGAAAGGCTCCGGCATGATTCATCCGAACATGGCAACCATGCTCGGCTTCGTCACCACCGATGCGGTCATCGGGCATGCAGCGCTGCAGCAGCTGCTCCGCCAGACGACCGATTTGACCTTTAATATGATTACCGTCGATGGGGACACGAGCACGAACGATATGCTGGTTGCCATGGCAAGCGGTCTGGCCGGGCATGATGAGCTGTCGCCGGCGCACCCCGATTGGGAAGCTTTTGCTTCCGGCTTTCAATATGTGTGCCGGATGCTCGCGATGGCGATTGCCCGGGACGGCGAAGGGGCAACGCATTTGATCGAGGTCCATGTCGACGGAGCGGAGACCGACGAGGACGCCCAGGCCATCGCGAAGACGATTATCGGCTCCAGCCTGGTCAAATCGGCCGTGTTCGGCGCCGATGCCAACTGGGGACGTATCATTGCAGCCGTAGGCCGGGCCGGCCGGCCGGTGAATCCCGAGACGGTCGATATTAAGCTCGGGCCGATTTCGGTGCTGGAGCAGTCAAGGCCGGTGGCTTTTGACGAGGATGCCGCACTTGCCTATCTTCAGGGAGATACAGTGAATATCGAAGTGAAGCTCCATACTGGCAGTGGATCAGCCACCGCCTGGGGATGCGACTTAACCTATGACTATGTACGAATCAATGCGGCTTACCGCACATAATACTTCAAGCAGTGACGGGAGGAGACGGATGTGAACAGCACGTTGAACCAGGAGGAGACCATGCCCGGCAATAAGGCGGGCGGAGACATGTTTGTGATGAAGTGCGGCGGCAGCACGCTGGCCGCTCTGCCGGACAGCTTCTTTGAAGATTTGAAGGGATTGCAGGAGAAGGGGGTCCAGCCGGTCATTGTGCATGGCGGCGGGCCGGCGATCTCCGGAAACCTGGAGAAGCTGGGGATCGAGACCGAGTTCGTGAACGGTCTGCGCAAGACGACAGAGGACGTGCTGGATGTGGTGGAGATGGTGCTGGCCGGCACGATCAACAAACAGATCGTCCGCCGGATTCAGAGCGTCGGCGGGTCTGCCCTCGGTCTGTCCGGTTCCGACGGCGGCCTGATTGAAGCCCGGCCGGTTGCGAACAGCGCAGAGGTCGGCTGGGTTGGCGATGTCACGCATGTGAAGTCCTCCATCCTTAACGGCGTGATGGAGATGGGCTACATGCCTGTTGTAGCACCGATCGGCGTCGATGCGTCAGGGCAGCGCTACAACATTAACGCGGATACGGCAGCAGGCGCTGTCGCATCTCATCTCGGCGTAGCCCGGATGATCGTCGTAACCGACGTGCCCGGCATCATGAAGAGTGCGGGCGGCGAGAAGCGGGTGCTGCCGACCGTTACGGTACAGGAAATCGAGGATATGATCGGAACGGGTGAAATCTACGGCGGCATGATTCCGAAGGTCAGGGCAGCCATTGCCTGCATTCACGGCAAGGTGCGCGAGGTCGTCATTGTCGACGGCAGCGAGCCGAATGTGCTCAGCCGCGTAGTCGCGGGCGAAGTGCTCGGAACGCGCATTGTACGGATGTAGCCGTCAATACCGTACGGATAGCTGAAGAATCACAATCATAGAACGGGGTTTACGTTAGGCTCCTTTGATTCGATGCCGAATTACTTCTTGATTCACTTCGTGATCAAAAGGCGTCTTTTTGAACCACCTCTTCAATTCATAAGTAAAGGAGTGTAACAGGTCATGGGGAAAGATGCACAAGGAAGCGGAAGCGCAGCGGCTAATGCGGCAGCGGAAGGCAAGGGGAGCTCATTGTTTCAGACTTATGCGAGATACCCGCTTAGCCTCGTCAAGGGGGAAGGCAGCTGGTTGTGGGACGACCAAGGCAATAAATATTTGGACTTTATGGCCGGGCTGGCGGTAACCAATCTCGGGCATGCCCCGGTTAAGGTCAAGGAGAAGCTGAAGGCCCAGCTGGATGAGCTGTGGCATGTCTCGAATCTGTTTCATATTCCGGGACAGGAAAAAGCAGCAGCGCTGCTGACCGCAAACACCTGCGCGGATGCCGTCTTCTTCTGCAACAGCGGAGCGGAGGCGAACGAAGCCGCGATCAAGCTGGCTCGCCGCTATCACCAGAAGGTGAAGGGCACCGGCCGTTATGAGATCATTACCTTTACGCAGTCTTTCCACGGCCGGACGCTGGCCACGCTGACCGCTACGGGACAAGACAAGGTGAAGGAAGGCTTCCTTC
Source organism: Paenibacillus ihbetae (assembly GCF_002741055.1). Classification (NCBI taxonomy): domain Bacteria; kingdom Bacillati; phylum Bacillota; class Bacilli; order Caryophanales; family Paenibacillaceae; genus Paenibacillus; species Paenibacillus ihbetae. Next base: position 3,809,363 of record NZ_CP016809.1, read on the forward strand.
CGCTCCCTGCCGGCTTCCTGAGCGTTCCGCTGCATGACCTGCCGGCGCTGGAAGCGGCGATTAACGACAACACCGCGGCCATCATGATCGAGATGGTGCAGGCCGAAGGCGGCGTGCATCCGGTCGAGCCGGAATTCCTCCAGGCTGTTACGGAGCTGTGCAAGCAGCATGGGCTGCTGCTCATCGTTGACGAGGTGCAGACCGGCATGGGCCGGACCGGCAAGCTGTTCGCGCATGAGCATTACGGCATCGAGCCCGATATTTTCACGGTAGCCAAAGGGCTTGGCTCCGGCTTCCCGGTCGGCGCGATGCTCGGAAAGGGCTACTTGCGCGATGCCTTTACGGCAGGCAGCCATGGATCGACCTTCGGCGGAACGCCGCTGGCAAGCGCGGTGGTAGCCGCTACGATCGAGACGATGCTGGAGGACAACGTGCCTCAACGCGCAGCGGAAGCGGGCGAATATTTGACGGCTCAGCTGCAAGAGAAGCTTGCGGGAAATCCTTTTGTGAAAAGCATTAGAGGTAAAGGCCTTCTGATCGGCATCGAATGCGCGGAGCCGGTCGGCGAGCTGGTGCTGGAAGGACAGCGCCGCGGACTGCTGTTCGTGACCGCAGGTCCGAGTGTGATCCGCCTCCTTCCGAATTTGCTTGTCACACGGGAGGAAATCGATCAGGCGGTGTCGATCCTTATCAATATCATTCATGCCCATACGGCGGTTAACCAAGCATAGAAAGTCATGATACAATAGAAAAATACAGCAAACAGCAAGGAGGACAAGGGGTATGACCGCAAGCGGACAACTACAGGAAATCAGCTTGAAAGGCCGGGATATGATCGAATTGGACGAGTACTCCACCGAGGAGATCCAGTTTTTGCTGGACTCGGCGATCGAGCTTAAGCGTAAGCAGAAGAACGGAGAGGTGTATCAGCCGTTAAAGGGGAAGACGCTCGGACTTATTTTCGAGAAATCTTCGACACGGACCCGGGTCTCCTTCGAGGTCGGCATGTTCCAATTGGGCGGCCATGCGCTCTTCTTGAGCAAGAACGATATTCAGCTCGGACGCGGGGAGCCGATCAGCGATACGGCGCAGGTCATGTCCCGTTATCTCGATGGCATCATGATCCGTACCTTCGGGCACGACAATGTCATTAACCTCGCGAAGCACGCATCCATTCCGGTGATCAACGGCTTGAGCGACATGGCGCATCCTTGCCAGGTGCTGGCTGACCTGCAGACGGTGCTGGAGCATAAGGGCAAGCTGAAGGGGCTGAAAATGGCCTTTATCGGGGACGGCAACAATATGGCGCATTCCCTGCTGATCGGCGGAGCCAAGATGGGGATGCATGTGGCGGTAGCGAGCCCTGAGGGTTATATGCCGGATGAAGGCATTGTGAAGCTGAGCGAAGAGATTGCGGCGCAAACCGGTGGAAAAATCACGATCACGCATGATCCGATCGAAGCTGCCAAGGATGCCGATGTCATCTATACCGATGTATGGGCGAGCATGGGCTTTGAAGAGGAGCAAGCCGAACGGGAGGCTGCTTTTGCGGATTTTCAGGTGAACGAGGAGCTGGTCAAGGCGGCGAAGCCGGATTACTTGTTCCTGCACTGTTTGCCGGCGCATCGGGGCGAAGAGGTTAGCGAAGGCGTGATCGACGGCGCGAACTCCGTCATTTTCGATCAGGCCGAAAACCGGCTGCATGCGCAAAAGGCGTTAATGGTCGCATTAATGGCATAATTGAAGTTGATCGAATTGCCGTCTTTGGATCGCGAAGCGAATGATATAATTAAACGGCATCGAATCATAAAATACGAAGTTTGGCCCGTTTGTCGGTCTAGCTTTTGGAAAGACGCAAGAATAGGATTTGTTAGTTACAAGGAGAGGGAGTTTAACCATGGCAAAGCAAAAAATCGTATTGGCATATTCCGGCGGTCTGGATACGTCCGTTATCCTCAAGTGGCTTAAGGAAACGTATGACGCTGAGATCATTGCGTTCACGGCGGATATCGGCCAGAAAGAAGAGCTGGACGGCCTGGAGGAAAAAGCGCTCGCTACCGGCGCCTCCAAAGTATACATCGACGATCTGCGCGACGAGTTCGCTAAAGATTTCATCTTCCCGATGTTCCAAGCGGGAGCGATGTATGAAGGGCAATACCTGCTCGGCACAAGCATCGCGCGTCCGCTTATCGCCAAGCGCATGGTGGAGATCGCACGCGCGGAAGGCGCTACGGCGATCGCTCACGGAGCAACGGGCAAGGGTAACGACCAGGTGCGCTTCGAGCTTGGCGTAGCCGGACTCGCTCCTGATATTGAAGTGATTGCGCCATGGCGCCTCGAGGAGTTCCGGAACTCCTTCCCGGGACGTGCCGAGATGATCGCTTATGCGGAAGCACACGGCATTCCGGTCACGGCTTCGGCGGCGAAATCGTACTCGATGGACCGCAACCTGCTTCATATCAGCTATGAGAGCGGCGTGCTGGAAGATCCTTGGTACGACGCAAGCGCGGAAGCAAGCAAGGACATGTATCTGCTCAGCGTGTCGCCTGAGGATGCGCCGGATGAGGCGGAATACCTGGAGCTCGAATTCAAGCAGGGCAATGTCGTCGCTCTTAATGGAGAGGCGATGAGCCCGCTGCAGGTGATGGAGAAGCTCAACGAGCTTGGCGGCAAGCACGGCATCGGCCGTGTCGATATGGTGGAGAACCGCTTCGTCGGCATGAAGAGCCGCGGCGTATACGAGACGCCGGGCGGAACGATTCTGTTCACCGCCCATCGCAAAATGGAGTCCATTACCATGGACCGCGAAGTGATGAACCTGCGCGACAGCCTGATCACCCGTTACAGCACGCTCGTGTACAACGGCTTCTGGTTTGCGCCGGAGCGATTGGCGCTGCAGGCTCTGGTAACGGAAAGCCAGAAGAACGTCACCGGCACGGTGCGCGTGAAGCTGTACAAGGGCAATGTGATCGGAGCCGGCGTGAAGAGTCCGGTGAGCCTGTACAATCCGGACATCGCTACGATGGAGGCCGATCCGACGCAAGCCTACGATCAAGGCGATGCCACCGGCTTCATCCGCTTGAACGCCCTGCGCCTGAAAGTAGCGGCAGGCGTGAACCAGAATCAGTAAGCCATCCAGTTCAATCGTTCATTTTATAAAATGCAAGCAAGATAAGGATTGTAAGCCATGCAAGCTATGCAAGTAATGAAGGGGCTGAAGGCCGTTTTCATGCTTGGGACTCGCGCAGAAGAGCAGCCTATTAGCAGGTGTTCTTGCTGCGATCCCCGGCGGGAAACGGCCCTCTGCCTTCAAACAGAGAGGGGCAAGTGTTGTGAGCAAGTTATGGGGCGGACGTTTTACGAAGCAGACCAACGCGCTGGTGGAGGAGTACACGGCTTCCATCGGCTTTGACAAGCAGCTGGCGGAGGAGGACATCCAAGGCAGTCTGGCGCATGTATCCATGCTGGGCAAGTGCGGCATCGTGCCAGCCGAGGATGTGGAGACGATCAAAGCCGGCTTGAACAAGGTGCTTGAGCGCATCCGCGAAGGAAGCATCGAGTTCTCGGTATCCGACGAGGACATTCATATGAATATCGAGAAAAACCTCATCGAGGAAGTCGGGCCGGTCGGGGGGAAACTCCATACCGGACGGAGCCGGAACGATCAGGTAGCGACGGATATGCATCTGTACCTGCGCAACCGTGTCGTTGCACTGACCGGTATGCTGCATGAGCTGCAGACGGCGCTGATCGGACAGGCCAAGGACAATCTGGATACGATCATTCCGGGCTATACGCATCTGCAGAGGGCGCAGCCGATTCTGTTCGCCCATCATCTGATGGCGTACGTATCGATGTTCCAGCGCGATATCGACCGTTTGATCGACAGCTACAAACGGATCAATATCTTGCCGTTGGGCGCGGGAGCGCTTGCCGGCACGACATTCCCGATCGACCGCCACTTTGTCGCCGAGCAGCTCGGCTTCGACGGCGTGTACGAAAACAGCTTGGATGCGGTCAGCGATCGCGACTTCATTCTCGAATTTTTGGCGGACGCCTCGATCATCATGATGCATCTGTCCCGCTTAAGCGAAGAGCTGGTGCTGTGGAGCAGCACGGAGTTTAATTTCATTGAGCTTGACGATGCATTCTGCACCGGCAGCAGCATTATGCCACAGAAGAAGAATCCGGACGTGCCGGAGCTGGTTCGCGGCAAAACCGGACGCGTATACGGTAATCTGATGGGCCTGCTCACCGTGCTGAAGTCGCTTCCGCTTGCTTACAACAAGGACATGCAGGAGGACAAGGAAGGCATGTTCGATACGGTCGCCACGCTGGAAGGCGCGCTGCAGCTGTTCGCGCCGATGATTGCCACGATGAAGGTCAACAAGGGGCGCATGCGCGAAGCGGTAAATACGGACTTCTCGAATGCGACGGATATCGCGGATTTCTTGGTCGGCAAGGGCTTGCCGTTCCGGCAGGCGCATGAGGTGATCGGTAAAACGGTGCTGTACTGCATCCAGAATAACAAATATTTGCTGGACCTGACGCTGGAGGAATTCCGTCAGTTCTCGGAGCTGTTCGATGACAGCATTTACGGCGTTCTGCAGCCCGAGACGGTGGTTAACGCCCGGAACGTATACGGCGGCACGGCAACCGCTCAGGTGAAGGATGCGATCGAGCGCAGCGTGAAGCTGCTGCAGGCGACCGAGGAATGGCTTGCCCTTCGGCAAGGCAATGTGGAGTAATCCAATCAGCTGAATACATGCAATAACGAAAAAAATGCACTCATGGGGCGAAAGCGCCGGCTGCAGCCGCAGCGGCCCTCGCTCAGGAGTGCATCTTTTTTTACTGGTTTTGCTTGTTCAGAGGGAGCCACTTCAACACATTTTGAATATGGGTATCCCAGTAGCCCCAATCATGACCGCCCGGCCCTTCCTGATAGGTGTAGTCCAGCGAGGTCTGCTCGCAGACCTGGCGGAAGGACTGGTTATCCTCATACAGGAAGTCCTCGGTTCCGCAGCACTGGTACAGCATCGGCTTCGGACCATCGCCGGTGTCCACCTTGCGCACCAAATGCAGCAAGTCGTCGTCCGTTCCGGAGATGTCGCGGTCCCCGTAGATGAGCCTGTTGTCATAGAGCCGGTCTTCGGCAGGGCCGATCCGGCTAACCATATCAAGCGCACCGGACAGGCTGGCAGCCGCCGCGAACCGATCCGGGCAGCGCAGTCCGAGCTTGAACGCACCGTAGCCGCCCATCGACAGGCCGGCGACAAAGTTATCCTCCCTGGCATGGGATAACGGGAAGAAGGAGCGGGCGAGAGCCGGCAGCTCCTCGCTGATGAAGGTCCAGTATTTGCCGCCGTGCTCCATGTCGGTGTAGAAGCTGCGGTGTACCTGCGGCATGACGACCGCTAATCCCATAGAGGCCACGTAGCGCTCGATGGAGGTGCGACGAAGCCAGATCGAATCATCATCGGACAAGCCGTGCAGAAGGTACAGCGTTGGGTGCAGGCCATTGCCCGCCGTATTGGTCATGCCGATCTGAGCGGAGGTCTGCTGCGGCAAGATGACGGTCATGGACGTGCTGAGCCCAAGCACTTCGGAGAAGAAATGACATTGAATCAGAGCCATGGTATGTATCCCCTTTCATCATCAGGATCAGAAATAGCTAATGCGTTTACATAAGGGATCATATCATAATTTAGCAGGCTTCCGCTGTAAAATTTCCCAGCCATTCTTTTACGCCTCGGTCTCAAGACCGAGAAAAGATTCAGCCATCAGGCGGTTTAGCGACGGATGCTGTTGTGATAATCTGCTAAGAGAACGGAGCTCATCAGCGTATAGCTGATGCTCCTTTTGTGATCCGGTGGAGGATTCCGCCGACAAGGGTTGAATTTCTAATATAACGATAGAATGAAGATACCATTAGACGATTTATAATAAACGACTATAACGACAAATAAGGTGATTTCACCCTATGTATTATATTGGAGGAGGACTACCATGATACCCTATGAAGAGAAGCTGTCCGATCTGAAAATTGCAGGCACCGGGAATGCAACGGGCGGCCGGTACGGTAAAGTCCGCATCGACGGCTCGGGTCAAATCAACGGCGATATCGAATGCGTCGACTTGGTTGCGAACGGGAATGTGAACGTGAACGGATCGTTGATGACGCAGAAGCTTCGCGTGAACGGATCCGGCACCGTTCATGGGGCCGTTGAGGCGGAAAGCTTAAATGTGGCCGGCAACTTGAACCTGAAGGATCAGCTGCGCAGCCGTTTCATCGAGATCGGGGGTCACTGCAGCATTCATGGCGATTCGGAATCCGAACGGCTCACCTTAAGCGGCAATCTCCGCGGACATGGCGATGTTCGGAGCGAATGGGCAGAGCTAAGAGGAAGCTTTAACATCAGCGGCCGGCTGCACCTCGGTAACGGAGATATCCGCCTATTCGGCCGCTGCAAGGCCCTGGAGGTTATCGGCGACCGGATAACGGTGCGCCGGAAGGGCAAGCGGCTGTGGGAGATGCTGTCGTTCTCTTTAAGCGGGCCGAGGCTGGAGGCCCGGGTGATTGAGGGAGACGTTCTGGATTTGGAATACGTTGAAGCCGATATGGTTCGCGGCAATCGGGTTATCCTCGGCAAGGGATGCAAGGTGCGGCAGGTCGAGTTCCGGGATGAGCTGAGCCGGGATCCGGAAGCGGAGATCGGAACGGCGCACAGATTTTAAGCCGGCAAGGTTGGCATGCTGATATCATACGCAGGGAACTGCCCCTTAGTAGATTTTTCTACTGTGGGGCAGTTCTTTTTTCATGTCCTCCATAATCCCTTCGCACGTACAGAAGTGTCCCGTATATCGCGTGAAGCTAGTTCAGCATGTCATGGTGCGGCCGTAATTCCGTCCTCGACCACCTCCTTCTTAGGCGTTTCGTTCGGTATCGGCATCCCGCCGTCATGGGTCGGATTGATGGCAACGATGCTGTCTTGCGCGCGGTACGTATCCGTGGATATTTTAACGCGTTCCACAAGCTTGCCGTTCACCTTTTTGGTCCGGTATGTTTCGACCACATAGCCGGGCTTGCCCTGCTGAATGACCTGCTTGAAGCCTGGCGGGAGCGCTTTGTTGTGAATGACCTTTTCCGGCGATGGCAGCGTTTCGATCGTGGAGGACTCGAGCTCATAGACGGTATCTTTAGGAAAAGTTCCGAACAATTTGACAGTAAGCGTTTCGTCCGACACTTCCGAGAGAATGAGCAGATGCTTCCCCGTGCTGTTGCGGAACCGGAAGTTAATCGCCCCTTCGGCAAAGGTTGCATCCTGCCCCTTCGGCATATAGCTGACCGGCAGAGAGTGATTCCGGCGCTCGGTGATGTCAAGCCCGATCAAGAGAGCGGCGTGATATACGGTGCTCGATACCTGGCAGATGCCGCCTCCAATCCCTGGCACAAGCTTGCCGTTTACGATAACAGGAGCTTCCTTGAAGCCGTATTCTTTCTTGGCGGTATCGATGACGTGGGCATAATTGAATTCATCGCCCGGCTTCAAGATCATGCCGTCCACCGCCTTGGCCGCGGCGGTTACGTTATGAACCCTTCCGGGCCCGCTGGCCCCAAGGCTTGTTGAGAACTCGACAATCTTGCGCGCTATGCCTTCCGACTGCAGCGACTCGAGCGTTACGGGGGGCTTCTCAAGGTTTAAAGGCAATTCCAGGACCAGCTCGGTGTCCGCCTGCTTCCCGGCCGCCGACAGGTCGCTTGGCAGCGCTGCCCCCAGCCGATCATATAACATGGCCCAATCGATGCGGTAAGCCGTCTTCTCCGGCATGTATCTGACGATGTCATCCTCGGAAATGCTCCGGACGGCATTGACGGGCTCTCCGAATCGCTCCTTTTCCCATTCCTCATTAAGCCGCTTCTTCAGCAGGTCCCGGTTCCACGTGGCGGAAATCTCCCATTCTGACCGAAAGTTATGCCTGTACCACACCTGCTCCCACAAGGTGCCGGCGTTATCATGGAGCTTGGTAACAGCTTCCCGGAACGATTCCGCATCATATTGAACCCCAGCCTCCTTCAGCGTGAAGGTCTCCGTCCTCCCCTTCAGCATGGCAGCCTGCAGCTTGACCTTCATGCCGGCCATGGCAGCCAGCCGCTGATCGAGCTCGGCCAGCACCTCATCGGCGGGCCTGCCGCCGACATCCCATCCGGACACGACAACCCCCTCCGGAAGCTCCTTCTGATTGACGTACAGGGTCAGCATGCCGAATCCTACGGAGAGGATCAGCACGAAACAGCTGACAATGATGAGACCAAGATGAATTTTTTTCATGCAAAACCACCCTTTTTACTTCGTATTGGCCGACGTTCATGCGCTTCTTCATGTATATGTCACGAGGTTGATAAACTTTCGGGTACTCAAAAGGTAACAAATTTGTTACAATAGGTGGTGTTCTGAGGATTTTTCATGAATTTTAAAGGAATTCAATGGAAACTGTCGAATTTATAAAGGCTAATTATGGATTGGGAAGTGATTCTGCGTGATTGAGATGCAAGATGTATGGAAGACTTACCCGAACGGCGCCCATGCGCTTCAAGGCGTGTCGGTTAAGATCAACCGTAATGAATTTGTCTATGTCGTCGGACCGTCCGGTGCGGGAAAATCGACATTCATGAAGCTTATTTATAGAGAAGAAGTACCTACCAAGGGACAAATTTCCGTGAATGGATTCAATATCGGGAAGCTGAAGCAGCGCAAAATTCCCTATGTTCGGCGCAATATCGGGGTTGTTTTCCAGGATTACCGCCTGCTGCCGAAGCTGACTGCTTACGAAAATGTAGCTTTTGCCATGGAAGTCATCGAAGCGCCGCAGCGCATCATCAAGAAACGGGTGATGGAGGTGCTGGAGCTTGTCGGGCTGAAGGCCAAGGCGAACCGCGAGCCTTCCCAGCTCTCCGGCGGCGAGCAGCAGCGGATTGCAATCGCACGGGCGATCGTGAATAATCCATCGGTCATTATTGCGGACGAGCCTACCGGGAACCTGGATCCGGAGACATCCTGGGAAATTATGCAGCTGCTGGACGAGATCAACTTCCGCGGCACAACGATTGTCATGGCCACACATAACAAGGAAATCGTCAACACCATGCGCAAGCGCGTGCTTGCCATCGAACGCGGACAGATCGTGCGCGACCAGCTGAGAGGAGAATACGGGTATGAGTTTTAGAACCTTCTTGCGGCACCTGCGGGAAGGGGCGAAGAGTATCTTTCGCAACGGCTGGATGTCGGTCGCATCGGTAACTTCCATCGTGGTGTCTTTATTTATATTGGGTGTGTTCATGCTGCTTGTCATGAATGTAAACGCGTTAGCCGATAAAGCAGATCGTAATGTGCAGATCAACACCTACTTGAATCTGAACGTCGACGAGGAGCTTCGGGAGAAGATCCGCAGCGAGATCGAAACGATGCCGGAGGTCAGCAAGGTTACATTCGTATCCAAGGAAGACGGGATGAAGGAGCTGGAGGAAAGCCTCGGCTCGGAATGGCTGGAGGGCTTCAGCGAAGAGGACCAGAACCCGCTGCCGGATGCGTTTGAGATATCCGTTATCGAGCCTACGACCGTCGGCTTCGTTGCCGACAAGATTAGCGCGCTGAACGAGAAATACGCGGAAGAGCCGATCATGCGCGTCAAGTACGGCGAAGGAACGGTGGAAACATTGTTCAAAATCACGCGGACGGTCCGGAATATCGGCTTCGTATTCGTAGCCGGACTGGGGCTGATGTCGATGTTCCTGATATCGAATACGATCCGTGTTACGATTCTGGCGCGCAGACGCGAGATCGGCATTATGAAGCTGGTCGGAGCGACCAACAGCTTCATTCGCTGGCCGTTTTTCATTGAAGGGGCATTGATCGGCCTCGTCGGCTCGATTGTCACGGTAACCCTGTTGTTTGTCGGATACGGTCGCTTGTATGCGGCCGCCCAGACTGATATGACGCTTGCCAAGAGCATGATCCCGCTTGGAGACCTGTGGTTGTGGCTCGGCGGAATCATCATTGTGCTCGGCGTTGCGATCGGAGTCTGGGGCAGTACCATGTCGATCCGTAAGTTTTTGAAAGTCTAAATCAGGTAAAAGGATGGGGAGCGAACGTTGAAGAAAATCGCCGCTGGAGTAGCAGCCTTATTATTGGCCTCTGTTATGATCCAACCCTCTGACGGACAAGCTGAGAAGAAGACCGCAGCTGACGTCGACCGTGAGCTGAAAGTGCTGCAGGAGCAGGTCCGGAAGGCCAGAGCCCAGAAGAGCAAGGCTGCCGAGGAGAAGAAGGAAGCGCAGCATTATAAGAAAAAGACGACCAAAAACCTGAAATATGTCATGGAACAAATCAGCATCGTCAGCAACGAGCTGATGAGAATATCGATGAGGATCGAGGAAACCGAGGATAACCTGAGAACGACGACGAAGGAGCTGGAAGCGGCCGAGGAGCGCATCGCTTCCCGCGAGAAGCTGCTGGAATCCCGCATCCGGCTGATTTATATGGACGGGCAGCCATCCTATCTTGATGTGCTGCTCTCCTCCACAAGCTTCAGCGATTTCCTGGAGCGGGCGGATTCTTTAAAGACGATCGTCAATCAGGACCAGGATTTGCTCGTACAGCATAAACAGGACAAGCTGCTTGTCATCGAGAAGAAGAAAGAGCTCGAGACCCAGTACGCAACGGCCAAGGATCTTTACGAACAGATGGAGGATCGGAAGAGCCTACTGAACGAGAAAGAAAAAGAGAAGCGCGTGCTTCTCGCCCAGTATGACCAAGAGATCGAGGAAGCGGAGATTTTGACCAAGGAGCAGGACCAGATGCTGGTGGCCTTGGCCAGCAAGCGCTCGGATCTGCAGAAAGAGAAGAACAAGCTGGCGGCTGAAGAGGCTGCACGCAGAGCGGCTGCCGCGAAAGCGGCGGCGGCAGCGGCGGCGAAACGGGCGAAGGCGACCAAGCTTGGCGGAAGCAAGGGAGGCGGATTTACCGGCAACGGAGGTCCGTTTGCGCTTCCGGTATCGGGGGCAAGACTCTCATCGGGCTATGGCCCGCGGGTGCATCCGGTAACGGGAGAGGTCGGCAAGATGCATACCGGTCAGGACTTTGCTGCTCCGCAAGGAACGGAGATCCGGGCAGCCGAGAGCGGCACCGTCATTCTGGCCGAATGGTGGAGCGGTTACGGAAACTGTGTTATTGTTGATCATGGGGGCGGTGTATGGACGCTGTACGGACATATCCGCAACGGCGGCATCATGGTGAGTGAGGGCGACAAGGTGTCCAGAGGCCAGAAGATTGCCGAGGTCGGTTCGACCGGTCAAAGCACCGGACCGCATCTTCACTTCGAAGTACGGGTTAACGGATCGCCGGTGAATCCCGGGCCTTACCTGTAACGGCAGGGCAATCTGCGCCGCACATGCTTCGTACCGCTGTATAAATATTCCCGGTAAGCCTATCATATACTAGGTGGACGGGATTCCCGAAAGAGCAGTTGAAATGTACAAAGGCGGTGAAGTACATGCTGAAAAAACGAACGGTTGTCTTTCTAATGGTTGCCGCTATGCTGTGCGGTGTACTCATAACCATGGCATTGACCCAGCTGCCGGCTGCGCAGCAGACCGGAGACGGTGAAGGTCTTCTGGCGAGCATTTCAAATCGCAGCGGGCTCGATGATGCCGAGGCAAGGAAGCTCGGCACGGCGCTGGATCTGATCGAAGACAATTATTATAAGGACGTCGACCGGTCGAAGCTGGTTGACGGGGCGATTAACGGAATGATGGAAGCCCTTGGCGATCCATATTCCAACTATATGGGCGAGGAATCCGCGAAGCAATTCACGGAGAGCATCGCAGGATCCTTTAGCGGGATCGGCGCCGAGGTATCTTCGCAGGACGGCAATGTCGTCGTCGTATCGCCGATCAAGGGCTCGCCCGCGGATAAAGCAGGCATTCGGGCCAAGGACACCATATTGTCCGTGAACGGCGAATCGCTGCAGGGCTTGGACCTGAATGCGGCAGTAGCCAAGATCCGCGGTCCGAAAGGCTCCAAAGCCGTACTGAAGATTAAGCGCGCAGGCTCCGACGAGCCGATCGAGCTTGTCATTGTTCGGGATGATGTTAGCCTGGAGACGGTGACCGCCCGGATGGAGAAGGACGGCATCGGAATTATCGAGATTACCCAATTCTCATCCAATACCGGTGAACGCTTTACGGAAGAGCTTGAGAAGCTGGAGGAGCAGGGCATGAAGGGCCTTGTGATCGACGTGCGGAACAATCCCGGCGGGGTTCTGTCCGAGGTGATCGGGATCACCGAGAATTTCGTGCCGAAAGGCAAGCTGATCGTTCAAGTTGAAGACAAAGACAAGAAACGGGAAAAGCATGTGTCGAACGGACAGGCGAAGCCTTATCCGATCACCGTTCTGATGAACAAGGGCAGCGCAAGCGCATCTGAAATTTTGGCCGGAGCGCTTCAGGAATCGGCAGGTGCGACCTTGGTCGGCGAGCATTCCTTCGGCAAAGGGACCGTTCAGACCAGCTTCGAGAAGCAGCTTGGCGACGGCAGCCTGTTGAAGGTCACCATTGCGAAGTGGCTCACGCCGAACGGCACCTGGATTCATGAGAAGGGGATTGAACCGGATATTAAAGTAGACCAGCCGGAATACTTTACGGTCGCCCCGATCGACAAGAAGAAGACCTACAAGTATGACGCGAACAGCAGCGACGTCAAGAATGCCCAAATCATGCTGGAGGCGCTCGGCTTTGATCCGGGACGCACCGACGGATATTTCGACCGGGCGACAGAGAAGGCCGTCAAGAGCTTCCAGAGCAAGCATAAGCTGAAATCCGACGGCGTCCTTAACAGTGCGACGGCGGAAAGCCTTGAGGCAGCACTGATCGAGAAGATTCAGGATCCGAAAGTGGATAATCAACTGAATCGCGGACTTTCCGAAGTTCGGAAGGAAATCGCGGCAAGAGCGTCGAAACCATAAGAAGGCTGCAACTTAGCCTTCTTTTTTCTTTGATTCGAGAAAGGAGCGTGGCTGGCTGTTGGAAACGCTGGTACAACTGCTGATGCGTGGGATGGATGCAGGCTTGCAACTTCTGACGCAGCCCTTTTATTATATTTCGATCCTATTCGTAATGCTGCTCTACCGGAGGCAGGTACTCCTGGAGCGTAAGCTGTTTCATGTACGCCTGCATTCCTGGGGATTGCAGACCTGGCGGACGTTTCTCGGCGGATTGCTGGCAGGGCTTGCGGTGTCTGTCGCTGTCGCCTTCCTGGGGGTAAGCCTAAGCCTGGGGGCGATTATCTGCATCTGGGTCACCTCATTGATCTTGATGCTGTTTCATATCCGGTATTTGTGCTTTGCTTATTCCATCGGACTGCTTGGCATTCTCCAGTTCGTGTTAAGCTGGTTTCCGAATCTGGCAGCGGAGGGCTGGGTCCATACGGTGCTGTCCACCATCCGCAGTCTGGATATTCCTGCCCTGCTGGCGCTGGCCGCCGTGCTGCATTTCGCCGAAGCCGTTCTGGTCAAGCTGCAGGGGTCAGGCTTTGCGACGCCGCTGTTCCTGGAAGGGAAGCGGGGCAAGCTGGTCGGCGGCTATCATATGCAGAGCTTCTGGCCGCTGCCGTTGTTCATGCTCGTTCCTGCCGCCGGCGGAGGGGCCGTGCTTCCGTGGACGCCGTTCTTTGGCGGGGATGCGTGGAGCGGCGGATTTATGATGATGGCGCTGCCGGTCGTCATCGGCTTCGGCGAGATGACGCAGAGCATGCTGCCCAAGGAGAAGGCGGCGATCACCTCCAAGCGGCTGATCATTTACGCCGCGGTCGTGCTCGCATTGAGCATGCTTGCCGAATGGTGGTCGCCGCTGTCCCTGATTGCGGCATTGGCCGCTCTGCTGCTGCATGAAGGATTGGTATGGTACAGCCGGTATGAAGAGCAGCAGCGCAGTCCGGTATTTGTGCATCCCGTACGCGGATTACGCGTGCTGGCTGTTCTGCCGGATAGCCCGGCCCATGAGCTTGGCATTCAGCCGGGTGAGACGATTCTGAAGGTGAATGGGATCCTGGTTCACAGCAAAGAGCAGCTTCACGGCGCCCTCCGGCAGAACCCGGCTTTTTGCAAGCTGGAGGTTCGGAACCATCAGGGCGAAAGCAAGTTTTTGCAGCGCGCCATCTATGCCGGGGACCATCATCAGCTGGGAGCGATCGTAGCCCCGGATCCGCGCGATGGCATTGCCGCCCGATTGAAGCCGGTAAGTCTTATTACGCTGCTGGCGAACAAGCTGCATGTCCAAAAGTTTCGCAAGGATCCGGCGGGCGAGAAGGCTCGCCGATCGGAAGAAGCGGGATTTCCTTCATAAATGGGAATGACGGTGCTTGTCGAAGGGACAAGCATCGTTTTTTTTCATTTCAGGGTGTACTTCAAGTTACTTGCAACTTAATGGAAGCCATGTGCGTCTGTATCCACAAATAGCCGGTGAAGGCGTAGAGGGGGAAATGAAGTGGCTTCATTATCTAAAGCAGCTGTGATCTGGACGGTTGTGGCCGCAGGGGTGCTATCGATCATAGGATGTGAGCCGGGAGAATCATCTTCCCCGCCGAAGACAGCGTACGAAGCCCCGCGGGATCCGGCAAAGGGGTTTGCCGCGAGCCATGCAGACACGAGAGATGCCGAAACTGCGGCAGGGCCGGAGGAAGCGGTCGTTTATGAAGGGCTGGTAGCCGGAAAAAATACGATCTTGGGCACGAATAAGATCAAATACCGCATTCTGATCCTTCGCAAGGTCGATGAACAGACAGCAGTGAACGGCATGCAGCGCGATCTGGAGCAGCTGGCGATAGCTTCAAATGGAGCGTGGTATGAGGTGAGTCGGGAGCAGTTTGATCTCATCCGGCGCGGGCAGCGCGTAAAGGTGGTATCGACGAACGAGCAGCTGGATATGCGTCCACCCGTTCGCGCGGCACAAACCGTGGATATTCTGCAGGAACCGGAAGAACCGTTCCATTTTAAATTTCTGGATGATGTCATAACGGGTACGGTTCGTTCACTGGACGCCAATCAAAGGCGGATCGAGCTGGACATTTCGGCGTGGGTGAACCGGGATAAGAAGGGTGCTATTGAAGACATCGGGCACGTGATAAGGGTGAATATCGATGAAGAGACGGTGCTGCGTGACGAGCAGGAGAGAAAGCTGAAGCTGTCCTTCATCAAGACTGGAGATAAACTGAATGTTGTGCCGGCGGGAGGAAGCTACCGGTATGACCGGGATGGCGGCCAACAGCCTTTGCGGGCAGATCGGATCATAAGGCTGGAGCAGACGCGGAAGGAAAAGCTCCGGAGGTTGATTGCCCAAGGACCGGGCGGAATCCATACGGTCCTGATGGATCAAGCGGGAAGTGACGCAAGCGAGCAATGGGATGAGCTTGCGGCACAAGTGCCTGGAGCTTTATATGGCGGTTATTCCGCCATCGAATACCGTGAGGGAGATACTGTCGATTATAAGCTGGAGCTCGGACTCGATAGATTGCTGGCCTATCTCGTGTTCGACCGCGAAGACCTGCTCTTTCGTACCGAATCGGTGAAAGAGCTGCAGCGCTGGTTCAATCTGAGAGCTGCCGAGCAGCGCTGAAGCATAGAGATGCGTAACCCAACATAACCGTATCATAACCAAGGCCTGCAAAGCGCGGCTTTCCATGAAGGAAGACTCCGCTTTGCAGGCCTTATTGACGGTTAAATCGATCATTAGTCAGCTCTGAACTTTCTTCAAATAAAAGATCGCAATTTGCGTCCGGTCGCGCAGACTGAGCTTGCCCAAAATATCGGTCACGTAATTCTTGACGGTGCCCTCGCTCAGGTACAGCCGGCCGGCAATCTCCTTGTTGGACAGGCCGTCGGCAATGAGGGTAACAATGTTGCATTCCGCCGGCGTCAAACCAAACGCCTCCAGCCTGGCCGGCGTCTGGGGAGCGGGCTGCGCGGCAGGGCGGAGCATCCCGGTCAGCTTGCGGGCAATATCGGGATGAATCAGCATATTGCCGTCATGGACGGTTTTGATGCCCTGGATAATGCGGTCGGGCGGGATGTTCTTGAGCAGATAGCCGCTTGCCCCGTTTCGCAAAGCCTCCGCAATATAATCCTCATCATCAAACGTGGTCAGCATCAGCACCCGGATGTCGGGGTATTTCTCCCGGATGCGCAAGGTGCCCTCGACGCCGTCGCACACCGGCATGCGGATATCCATCAGCACGACGTCGGCAGCCAGGCCGTCTTCCAGCAAGGCGAGCGCCTCCCCGCCGTGAGCCGCTGCTCCGGTTACTTCGATATCCGGATCCATCCCTACGAGCAGCTTCAAGCTCTCCCGAATGAACGGGTCATCATCGACAATCAGTACGGAAATCATGTAAGCACTACCTTTTCGTTAAATTTGACGCTTGTTCCTTCATCGATACATTTATACGATCTCACGCTTTCGGTAAACCGGCAGCCGGGTGATCACGGTAAACGGAGCGTTTTGCTGCACCGTAAGCGTTCCGCCAACGACCTTGGTTCGCTCCAGCATGCCGCTGAAGCCGATGCCCTGCCTGCCTCGGCCCGGCTCCGCTCCATCGGCCGGCTCCGGCACTTTGCCGTTGTTGCAGACCTCCATGCGAACCTCATCTTCCCCGTAATGCAGGTAAATGCGGACATGGGTGGCTCCCCCGTGGCGGAGGGCATTCGTGATCGCCTCGCGGGCGTTTTTATATAATACCACCTGCTGGCTCGGATAGAGCGGATAAGGCATTCCTTGCAGCTCAAGCTCGGTCTCGATGCCGGTCTCCTTCCCGGTCTCCTCAAGGAGCCGGTCCAGGGAGTAATCATCGGCCATGCGCCGATGCGGGCTCATCTGCTTAACGGCCGAACGCAGCTGCTCCATGCTGTCCCCCAGCTGATCCCGGATCTGGTGCAGCAGCTCCATGCCGCGGGCGGAATCGCGGGGGACGGTATGGACGGCTGCCTCCATCATCATTTTGATGCGGATCAGCCGGTGGCCGATATCATCATGCAGCTGGCGGGAGATCCGGTTCCGTTCCTCGGCTTGCGCCGCCCGTTCCACCTGGTGCGCGAATTGCAGCAGCTGTCTGCCCGCTTCATCCTGCTGGAAATGCAGCCGCTTGAGCTCATCGTACAGCTTGATGTGATCGGCTTGTTTTTCAAACAGCTGATGGATTTGGCCGAAAGCCGCCGCGAAGAACAAAAATAACAAATTGGCCGTTGTCGTCAAGAGCGGATCCCAGCCGGCAATGGCGATGTTCAGCAGCCCGAGGTGAGCGAACGCAAACCACCACCGCCAGGAACGCTCCAGCAGGGGCAGATAGACACACATCGTCGACATGGACAAGAACACCATCATGAATCCGTATTGATGGCACAGCCACAAGGATAACGCGATTTCAACCACCGCAGCCGCCTTGGCCGCGGACGGGGTGGGCAGGAAACGGCTCAGCACCGTCACCGCGATAAACAGGAGGACGAACACCATATATTCCCCGTAGTCATCCAGCTGCTGAAGGAACATATCGGCCGCGGCCGGAAGGAGAATCAAGCCGTAACGAAGATAAGCGAGAGGAGAAGACATGGGCGATCAGCAACCTTTTTCATAAACTAATATCTTCCGGTCGATCAGTGGCTTCATTATATCACAGGACATCCGAACGCAAGGAGATGACTTTGGTCACCCCGTAAGGTGACTTACTCTACCTGAAAGGAACGACGAACTTGTATACAATGAATGTCAGAAAGCTGAAATGAGGAAACGGAGATGGTACGTATGGCGGTCTTTCTGGAAATGAAAGATGTCGTGAAACGATATGGAAGCAAGCTGTCGGTGGATCACCTGAATCTCGAGGTGCAGGAGGGGGAAATCTTCGGACTGCTCGGCCCGAACGGGGCTGGCAAAAGCACGTCCATCAGCATGATCTGCGGCCTGCTGCCGAAGGATCAAGGGAGCATCAAAGTCGATGGCATATCGATTGAAGATCAGCCGCTTGAGGTGAAGCGAAGAATCGGATTGGTTCCGCAGGATCTCGCCTTGTACGAGCAAATGTCGGCGATGGACAACGTTGCCTTTTTTGCAAAATTGTACGGACTTCGGGGACAGCAGCTGAAGGAAAGGGTGGAGGAGGCATTAACGTTCGTCGGACTGCAGGATCGGGCCAAGGACCGGCCGTCGACCTTTTCCGGCGGGATGAAGCGAAGGCTGAACATCGCCTGCTCGATTACCCATCGTCCGAAGCTCATCATCATGGATGAACCGACGGTCGGCATCGATCCGCAGTCGCGCAACCATATCCTTGAATCTGTCCGGACGTTGAATGAGATGGGCTCGACGGTCATTTATACCAGCCATTATATGGAGGAGGTTGCCGCGATCAGCGATCGGGTGGCCATTATGGACCAAGGCCATGTCATCGCCTGCGGTACGCAGCAGGAGCTGCGGGCTAGGGTGGCTCAAGAGGAGCGCATTATCCTCACGGCAGACGGGATCACGGAGGAGCTTATCCAGGAGATGAAGCTTCATCCGCGCGTCGGGCGCGTTACGCAATATGATCATCGGCTGGAGATTTATGTTCCATCGGCGCAAGAGGAGCTGCAGGATATTCTGTTCATTTGCGGCAAGCACGGCACGACGCTCCGATCGCTGCAGTGCGAGGAGCCTGACTTGGAGACACTGTTTCTCAGCCTGACCGGACGGAAGCTGCGGGACTGAACAGGCCGGAGGTCTCCGGATACATGAAGGGAGAAAACAAACCATGAACACTGCGATTATCGCCTGGTTTGAGCTCAAGCGAATGGCTACGAGCCGGACCGTGCTGATCAATCAATTTTTGCTGCCGCTTATACTGATCTTTATATTAGGTAACGCGCTATCCGGCTGGTTCGGCAACGAAGAGGAATTTGAGCAGCCGCCGGTGAATGTGGGCTTCATATTGCCCGAAGGGCAGGGGGAGCTTCCTGCAATCATGCAGGGACTCGTGAATGGGCCGGAAATTCAGGATATTGTTATCCAGCACATCCTATCGAATCGCGAGGAGGGGGTAGGAAAGCTCCGCCGGGGAGAGCTGGATTATGCGGTTGTGATCCCGGAAGCGTTCGACGAGCGGATGGGAAGGGGAGAAGCGGTGAAGCTGGAGCTGCTTCCCGGCAGAGACCATAATCTGAATCTCGTGGCGGATACCGTCTTTACAACATTTATGGCGGACGCGAATCATAAACAGGCGGAGGCGATCGTGTTCGGCGGCGCGCCGCCGTTGGCGGTACCCGCCTCGGCATCAGATGGAGAAGAAGGCGGAGCCAGCGTGGAGGTTGGACAATTGAGCGAAAAGGGCGGGTCTTATTCTGCCGCTCAATACTATGCGGCTTCCATGCTGGTCATGTTTCTGCTGTATTCGGGCCTGATGGCAAGCAGCAGCCTGCTGGGCGAGCGGGAGAGCCGGACCCTGCACCGGCTGCAAAGTGCACCGGTATCCCCCGGCTCGATTTTTGCCGGCAAAATCATTGGATGCAGTCTGATCACGTTTGGGAAAGCCGCTGTCATTGTGCTTGGTTCGATGTGGCTTTATGGCGTGAAGTGGGGAGGGCATCCGCTCTTGTTGATCACGGTATGTGTCCTTCTCACCCTGTCGTCCATGACGATTGCTGCGCTCATTACGTTCGTGTCCCGGACGGCGGCCGGAGCCAGGGGCTTGATGCAGGCCCTGGTCATCGCCATGACGTTTGTCAGCGGAGGCTTTATGCCGCTGCCGGTGGAGTTTTTTCAGAAGATCGCAGCCTTTACGGTCAACCACTGGGCGATGCAGAGCATGCTGCGGATGATGCTGGACAGCGAGACCGGCCTCGTCCTCTCCTGCATCGGGATGCTGGCGCTCATAACGGCCGTGCTTTCGGCCTTTGCCATGATCACGTACCGAAAGGTGGGATACCATGCCTAGCTTGATTATCGCCTGGAATATGGTGAAACGGACGCTTGGGCGGAGACGGGGCTGGATTGTCTTTGTCCTGGTGCCCTGCGTCGTCGTCACGCTGACGGTGTTTCTGCTGGGCAGGACGACGGCAGCCGGCATTATTGTCTCCTATATAAATGAGGACGAAGGTCCTGCAGGGAAATACTTGATGGAGCAGCTGCAGCAAAGCGGACAATATGTGCTGAAGGAGTCGGCTTCCGAGGAGGTGCTGCGCGAGGAGCTGCTTCAGAATAAAAGCACGGTCGGCGTTTATGTCCCCCGGAACTTCAGCGATGGAATCATGGAAGGGGGATCGCCGAGCGTCAAGGTGTATGAAGTATCAACGTCGGAAGCATCGGTCATGATCCGCATGACCGCCGACTCTACGGTTAAGCGTCTGAACGGGTCGGCCGCGGCAATCCGGGAAATGTCTGACTCGGGTGCCGATCGCGTGCAAGCGCTGAGCCAGGTGCTGGAGCAATCCGCCAAGAAGCGGGTGGATACGCAAGTCACGGATCTGAACCTGTACGCCAAGCCGGGCTTGTCGAATGTGACGGGATTTACGCTTATGTTCATGATGACCCTGATTTCGAGCGTCGTGGCGATGATCTTGGACGACCGGAGGCAGCGCACGCTGTCGCGGATGTATACGGCACCGGTCCGGGCATACGAGATCGCGCTCGGTAACTTTCTGGGCAGCCTTGTCGTCGGTTCGCTGCAGGTAATCATCGTGCTTCTGCTCAGCCGGTATGTGCTGCGTTACGAGTACGGCATTCCGTTCATGCTGCATTTTCTTATC
Source organism: Paenibacillus ihbetae (assembly GCF_002741055.1). Classification (NCBI taxonomy): domain Bacteria; kingdom Bacillati; phylum Bacillota; class Bacilli; order Caryophanales; family Paenibacillaceae; genus Paenibacillus; species Paenibacillus ihbetae. The sequence continues at coordinate 3,830,180 of NZ_CP016809.1, forward strand.
CTGATGGCCTTCATGCTGGTGTCGCTCGGGCTTGCCAGCACGATCGCGGGACTCATCCGCAACGATCAGAATGCCGCGATGATCAATTCCATGATCGTTACGCCGAGCTGCATGCTGGGCGGCTGCTTCTGGCCGCTGGCCATTATGCCGGAGTTCATGCAGAAGCTCGCCAACTTTATTCCGCAAAAGTGGGCGATTGAAGCGGTGGAGATCGCCGCGACCGGCGGCACGCTCGCTGATATCAGCCTGCCGCTCGCGGTCCTCGGCTTGATGGCGATCATTTTGCTCGCCGTGGGCTCTGCCGTTCTTCGGCCAAGCGAGAGCGGGACAGGAACCGCCGCTTAGAGCGGGTTCTTGTAATGATTCATCTAGTCGAGCTTCGTTGACGAGTACCGATCATGATAGCTAGTAAAATCAAAGGCCAGACCGCAACCTGCGGCCTGGCCTTTGATGATGATGTGAAAGGCGGCGCTTTACCGGCAGCTCGCCAGATTGGAATGCCGCGCTGACGTCGAGAGCCGGGGTCTGGCTGCTACTGGCGAAGCTGTCGCAGCACGGTGATCTCGACCCGGCGGTTTTTCTGTCGGCCTTCAGGAGTGGCGTTATCCGCAGCCGGTCTTGTATCCGCATATCCCGCATACTGGAAGTCCGCAGGATCGAGCCCCTCCTTCTCCAGGAAGAATCGGAGCACCGACATGGCGCGTGCGCCGGAAAGCTCCCAATTATCCTTGTAGATGGAGCCGCGTCCGATCGGGACATCGTCCGTATGGCCTTCGATGCTGACGGTGGAATCCAAATCCTCGAACAGGCTCGCCAGCTTGCCGAGCACGGGAGCGGCGCCCGGCTTCAATTCCGCCCGGCCGACATCGAACAGGAACCGGTCGCTGAGCGTAATGGCGATTCCCTGGGGCTCGTCCGAGATGAAAATCTCGTCCTCGAGCTGGTTGTCCTTTACATATTGCTGAATGAGTCCCATGAAGCTCGCCAGCTCCTCCTCCTGAGCCCGGAAGGCCAGCTCACGCTCGCTTAACGGCCCGGCGTCTTCGGCATCATCGCTGCTGTCTTCCTCAGCCTTGGAAGGAGGGTTCTTGTGGTTCTCCGTATCGGCCGTGCCGGTGATGCCGGAGCCCATCTCCAGAATGCTGTCCCCGCTCTGAAAGGTGGCCTGCAGCGACTCGGTGACCAATTGATATTTTTCCGGATCCAAACGGCTCATCCCGTACATGACGACAAAAAATATCAGCAGCAGCGTAATCAGATCCGCATAGGTGATCATCCAGCGGTCGCGCTGATCGCCGCCCGCCTGCGGACGGTAGCGCCGCCTCCGTCTATTCGGTCCACTCATGGGCGAACCCCCTTGATGCCGGTCCATCGGTCCGGCCCGCCGATGCGAAGGAGGCCAGCTTCTTGCGGACGATAAGCGGGTGCTCTCCGTTCTGAATGGCCAGTATCCCTTCCAACAAGAGCTCCATATTTACAATTTCTTCTTCGGAACGTGCTTTAATCTTCGTTGCAATGGGCAAAAAGATAATATTGGCGCTCGCAACACCGTACAGAGTGGCTGTGAACGCGACGGCAATCGAAGGGCCGAGATTCGTGGGCTCCTGCAAACTGCCGAGCACATGGATCAATCCCATGACGGTTCCGATAATCCCCATCGTGGGCGCATAGCCTCCGGCGGATTCGAAAATTTTGGCATAGCCCTCGTGCTTCTGCTCGGCGGCCTGAATCTCAAGCTCAAGGATTTGGCGGACCATTTCGGGGTCGGTGCCGTCGACGACCATCTGCATCCCTTCTCTCAGAAAAGGATCGGCATGCCCGTCCGATACGCTTTCCAGGGCCAGAACGCCGTCTCTTCGGGCAATGACCGACATATCGGCCAGCGAATCGATAAGCTCCCCCGGTGAACGTACGCTGCGGCCGAAGGCCAGCCGGAGGGCGGCGGGGATGGTTCTTAGACGGGAGAGCGGGAAGCTGATGAGCACAGCAGCAAGGGTTCCGCCGAACACGATCAGCGCTGCCGCGCCCTGCATGAGACCGCCGATATGCCCGCCTTCCCAGAGAAAGCCTCCGATGAGCGCCGCGAGTCCGGCCAGGATGCCGATAATAATGGTTATGTCCATAATGCAGTTATCATCTCCTTTATGTATAGTTAAAACATGATTGAACTCGCTGGAAACCGTTTAAGGCAATTAAAAAACAGCCGAAAAGGGCGCGTGTGCCCGCGCTCGATTTACCGGATCGCGGGCTGCCGAATATTCCGTGAAATTGTTTGCATCAAAAAAACGTAAAGGGTATAATGAGACGGGAACAGATATTCTTATTCCTGATAACCGACACCACTAATTTCCCAATATCTATATCATCGGGAAATTTCGACATATCTTTTAGTACGAATTACATTTTAGAGCATAAGGGTGATGATGGACAATGAGCGATTTAGTTGTCAGTACCAAATCCTTTGAGATTGAGTCCGAGTTCCAGCCGCAAGGCGACCAGCCGGCTGCGATCGAGCAGTTGGTTGAAGGGCTGCGCCAGGGGAAGAAGCACCAGACGCTGCTGGGCGCAACAGGAACCGGCAAGACGTTTACGATCGCGCAGACCATCGCCAGAGTAAACCGGCCGACCCTTGTCATTGCGCATAACAAGACGCTTGCCGCACAGCTGGCGAGCGAATTCAAGGAGTTTTTCCCGAACAACTCGGTTGATTACTTTGTCAGCTACTACGATTACTATCAGCCGGAAGCGTACATCCCTTCTTCCGATACGTATATCGAGAAGGATTCCAGCATCAACGAAGAGATCGATAAGCTTCGCCACTCGGCCACCAGCTCGCTGTTCGAGCGGCGGGACGTCATCATCGTTGCGAGCGTATCCTGCATTTACGGCTTGGGATCGCCGAAGGAGTACGGGGAATTGCTGCTCTCGCTCCGGGTAGGCATGGAGAAGCCGCGCAATCAGATTCTGGCGCGGCTTGTTGATATTCAGTACCAGCGCAACGACATCAATTTCGTCCGCGGCACGTTCCGCGTCCGCGGAGACGTCATCGAGATTTTCCCGGCCTCGAAGGGCGAGCATGCGGTTCGCGTCGAGCTGTTCGGCGACGAGATCGAGCGGATCACGGAGATTGACGTCCTGACGGGAGAGCTGGTCGGAGAGCGCGAGCATATTGCGATCTTCCCGGCCTCCCACTTCGTAACCCGCGAAGAGACGATGCGGGTTGCGCTGATCAATATCGAGCGGGAGCTGGAGGAGCGCCTTGAGCAGCTCCGTTCCGAGGGCAAGCTGCTCGAAGCGCAGCGGCTGGAGCAGCGTACGCGCTATGATATCGAGATGATGAAGGAAGTCGGATTCTGCTCCGGCATCGAGAACTATTCGGGGCCGCTGACATTCCGGGAGCCGGGGGCAACCCCGTATACGCTGCTCGATTATTTCCCGGACGATATGCTGATCGTGATCGACGAGTCGCACGTGACGCTGCCTCAGATCCGGGCTATGTACAACGGGGACCGCGCCAGGAAGACAGTGCTCGTGGAGCATGGATTCCGTCTGCCGTCGGCGCTCGATAACCGTCCGCTGAAGTTCGAGGAGTTCGAGGAGAAGGTCAACCAGATCATCTATGTGTCCGCAACGCCGGGACCTTATGAGCTTGAGCACTGCGATACGATGGTCGAGCAGATCATCCGGCCGACCGGGCTGCTTGATCCGATCATTGACGTGAGGCCGACGGAAGGACAGATCGACGATCTGATCGGCGAGATCCGGGAGCGGGTTGACCGTGACGAACGTGTGCTGATTACGACCCTTACGAAGAAGATGGCGGAAGACTTGACCGATTATCTCAAGGAGATCGGCATCAAGGTCCGCTACATGCACTCCGATATCAAGACGCTGGAGAGGATGCAGATCCTGCGCGACCTGCGCCTGGGGACATTCCACGTGCTGGTCGGGATTAACCTGCTGCGGGAAGGCCTTGACCTGCCGGAGGTGTCCCTCGTAGCGATTCTGGACGCGGATAAGGAAGGCTTCCTCCGCTCCGACCGGTCCCTGATCCAGACGATCGGCCGCGCCGCCCGGAACTCGGACGGCAAGGTCATCATGTACGGAGACAAGATCACCGATTCGATGGATCGGGCGATTAAGGAGACGGAGCGCCGCCGCAGCATTCAGGTTGCCTACAACGAGAAGCACGGCATTACGCCGCAGACGATCCGCAAGAAGGTGCGGGACGTCATTGAAGCGACGAAGGTGGCCGAGGGCAAAGCGGACTATTTGGCCGGCGACAAGCAGAAGATGTCGAAGAAGGAGCGTCAAAGCCTGATTCAGCGTCTGGAAGCCGAGATGAAGGACGCGGCGAAGAATCTCCAGTTCGAGCGGGCGGCAGAGCTTCGTGATGCGCTGCTGGAGCTGCAAGCCGAGTAAGAAGCTTATCTTATCGGAGCTCCGTATTAGGCGAGTCATGCCCGGCAATTAGCTTCCCGCGGGCATTATGATTATGCTGGATTTTGGATTTGGATAACAAGGAGGACGGCCCAAGGAGGTCGTTCTTCTTGGTTCATATATACAGGCTTATATTTTTATGCACGGAGTAGGAGATGATATCGTTTGGCCAGTGAGAATATTGTGATAAAAGGCGCACGCGCACACAATTTGAAGAATATCGACATCACGATCCCGCGCGACAAGTTTGTTGTGCTGACCGGACTTAGCGGCTCGGGCAAATCCTCCCTCGCGTTTGACACCATTTATGCCGAGGGGCAGCGCCGGTATGTCGAATCGCTCTCCGCATATGCCCGGCAGTTCCTTGGGCAGATGGAGAAGCCGGATGTGGATTCGATCGACGGTCTGTCCCCGGCCATCTCGATCGACCAGAAGACGACCAGCCGCAACCCGCGTTCGACCGTAGGTACGGTCACCGAAATTTATGATTATCTGCGGCTTCTGTTTGCCCGGATCGGGCATCCCCACTGTCCGGAGCACGGTGTGGAGATAACGTCCCAGACGGTAGAGCAGATGGTGGACCGCATTATGCAGTACCCGGAGAAGACAAGGCTGCAAATTTTGGCCCCGGTCGTTTCCGGACGCAAAGGCGAGCATAAGAACCTGTTCACGGACATTGCGAAGCAGGGCTTCGTCCGCGTGCGGGTCGACGGCGAGCTTCGCGACCTGTCCGAGAGTATTGAGCTCGAGAAGAACAAGAAGCATACCATCGAGGTTGTCGTTGACCGCATCGTCGTTAAAGAGGATATCGAGGCGCGCCTGGCAGACTCCATCGAGACCGCGCTTAACCTGTCCGGCGGGCAGCTGCTGGTCGATATTATCGGCCAGGAGGAGCTGCGGTTCAGCTCGAACTTTGCCTGCCCGATCTGCGGATTCAGCATGGAAGAGCTGACGCCGAGAATGTTCTCCTTCAATACCCCGTTCGGTGCGTGTCCGGATTGCGACGGCTTGGGCGTGGAGATGATCGTTGATCCCGAGCTGCTGGTGCCGGACACGAGCAAGAGCATCGAGGAAGGGGCATTTTTGGCCTGGAGCGGCGGCACATCGACGTATTACCCGCAATTCCTGAAATCGGTATGCCAGCATTACGGCATTCCGCAGGATGTGCCTGTGAGCGAATTAAGCCAGGAGCAGATGAATAAGCTGCTGTACGGAACGGGCAACGAGAAGGTGCACTTCCGTTATGAGAATGATTTCGGACAGCGAAAGGAAGCGTATGTCACCTTCGAGGGTATCATCCCGAACCTGGAGCGCCGTTATCGCGATACGAATTCCGAGGGCATTCGCGAATATATCGAAGGCTACATGAGCAGCAAGCCGTGCGATGTATGTAAAGGGCACCGTCTCCGCAAGGAGAGCTTGGCCGTTACGATCAATGACCGTAACATGGCTTATGTTACCAGCCTGTCGATCGGAGAGTCGCTGAAGTTTTTCGAATCGCTGGATTTGTCCGAGAAAGAGCGGCAGATCGCCAATCTGATTCTGAAGGAAATTCATAGCCGGTTGGGCTTCCTCGTCAACGTGGGTCTGGATTATTTGACCCTCAGCCGTTCGGCAGGGACCCTCTCCGGCGGCGAAGCGCAGCGGATCCGGCTCGCGACGCAGATCGGCTCAAGCTTGATGGGCGTACTGTATATTTTGGACGAGCCCAGCATCGGTCTGCACCAGCGGGATAATGACCGCCTGATTTCCACGCTGGAGCATATGCGTGATCTCGGGAACACGCTCATCGTTGTTGAGCATGACGAGGACACGATGATGGCTGCCGATTACATTATTGACATCGGCCCGGGTGCAGGTATTCATGGCGGGCAGGTTATTGCCCAAGGAACGCCGAAGGAAATTATGGAGGACCCGAATTCTCTGACCGGCCAATACTTGAGCGGCCGCAAGTTCATCCCGGTTAATCTGGAGCGCCGGAAGCCGGATGGACGCTGGCTCGAAATCAAGGGAGCGAAGGAGAATAACCTCAAGAACATCAACGTCAAGTTTCCGATTGGCGTCTTTACGGCGGTAACGGGCGTGTCCGGTTCAGGGAAATCGACCTTGGTGAACGAGATTCTGTATAAGACGCTTGCTCGGGATTTGAACAAAGCAAAAGTACGCCCGGGTCAGTACCGTGAGATCAAGGGACTTGAGCATGTCGAGAAAGTGATCGATATCGACCAGTCGCCGATCGGCCGTACGCCGCGCTCCAACCCGGCAACGTATACCGGCGTGTTCGACGATATTCGGGACATCTTCGCCCAGACGAACGAAGCGAAGATCCGCGGATACAAGAAAGGCCGCTTCAGCTTCAACGTCAAGGGCGGCCGCTGTGAGGCCTGCCGCGGCGACGGCATCATCAAGATCGAGATGCACTTCCTGCCGGATATTTATGTGCCATGCGAAGTATGCAAGGGCAAACGGTATAACCGAGAGACGCTGGAGGTTAAATACAAAGGCAAAAATATATCGGAAGTGCTGGAGATGACGGTGGAGAATGCCACCGAGTTCTTCCAGAACATTCCGAAGATCCACCGAAAGATGCAAACGCTGATGGATGTCGGTCTCGGATATATTACGCTCGGTCAGCCGGCCACGACGCTGTCCGGCGGCGAGGCGCAGCGCGTGAAGCTGGCTTCGGAGCTGTATCGCCGCAGCACGGGCAAGACGATGTATATTCTGGATGAGCCGACCACGGGCTTGCATGTGGACGATATCGACCGCCTGCTTACCGTGCTTCACCGGCTAGTCGATTCCGGCGAATCGGTGCTGGTCATCGAGCATAATCTGGATGTCATCAAGACGGCGGATTATATCATTGACCTGGGTCCGGAGGGCGGAAGCGGCGGCGGCACCATCATCGCTACCGGAACGCCGGAGGACATCGTGAAGGTGCCTCAGTCCTACACAGGCAAATATCTGAAGCCGATATTGGAACGCGACACGAAGCGGACGGCGGAGCTGAATCGGGTAGAGGCTGCCCGTTAAGAGCTGCCGCTTCCTGAAGCCTTGCGGAGCGCCCGATGAATGGATCATCGGGCGCTCTTTTTTTTGGGGAGTGGAATGGCTTCAGAAACCCGAACGTTGGCGTGATGCCATACGAATAAATGACCAGCATAGGCGGCCATCCTAAGGATGGAAGTTTAGTCTGATCTTACCTTCAGGATAGGATCATTCCAGCTCCAGGATATAACAGCGATCGGGAAGGACGATCCGCCGCTGCAGCGGCCTTTGTGCGATGATCCAAGCCCAAAGAATATGATCATTTTCACGCCAAAAACGAAGTGACTGGTTAAATATGAGAAATTTCTATGACTTTTTTTCATTTTGTGACCACTGGGACTTGCATCTTGGCGGACACACGGATAACATAGAAGAAGATATGCAAATTTGCCCGAGAAAGAAACTCACGAGGAGGTACGTCTCATGTTCCTTGCAGCTGTATCGGATGCAACTGCCAAGTTCAAGTATTTCGATATCTTTATGATCCTGTTCACCATTCTCATTTTTGTTGGTGTGGTTCGCTTGCTGACGGCCCGCCAAAAAAATAAATTCGCAATCGCTTTCGGTATCGTCAGCTTGCTCGTGTTCCTGTACTCGGACTACGCGATGGTTACCGGTTGGTTCAAATAGTTAAACCGTACGGACGATCGTAATGAATGGTCATGACGAAGGGATAATACATACAAACAAGACGCCGCCTGCATGGAGCAGGGAGAGCGTCTTTTTGTGTTCTGTTCGTTCATGTACCGGACAAGGATCCGGCGACTGATCGAATGCGACTTGAACGGTTTACATGGTGCTAGTTGTACCGAAACCCAGTGTAATGCAGCCATGCGATTATGTTTGCAGGAATTATTACGCACCTGTCTTGCATTCCGTTCAATAGTGCACGTGATATAGGTCTTAAAGTCATGGTTGCATATGGAAAAATATGATAAATTATAGGAGTGAACGTGAAACGGGATCGAGGATGGGACCGGGGAGGAACAGGTGAACAAATGAAGAGACGCGGATACAAAGTGTCAACGGCGCTGCTGCTGAGCACTGCGCTCATGCTAGGAAGCCATGGGGCCATCTTGGAAGGGGAGGCTGCTGCGGCAGCAAGTAGTTTTATAGTCAAGAGTACATACGAGCAAGGAACGGTACCAAGCGTGATTAGCCGATTGTCGCCGTCGGTAGTGGGCATTATCGGTAAAGTGGCCCAGGGAACGCCGGGCGAAGTGGATGATCGATATAATCTGGCGCACGGAACGGGCGTCATCTGGAAAGCGGACGGCTGGATCGTAACGAACGCCCATGTGGTGGACGGGCTAAGCGGCATTACCGTCGTTACGTCCGATGGCAAGTCCTATAAGGCGAAGGCCGTTTTTAGCGATCCGAAGAGCGATATCGCACTCGTCAAAATCAATGCCAAGTCCCTCAAGCCCGCCGTGTTCGCGGTAACCGCCCAGGAGGCAGTGGTTGGCGAGACGGTCGTTGCGATCGGCACGCCGATCTCGTTCTCGCTTCGGAACTCCGCTTCGGTCGGGGTGGTCAGCGGGCTGAACCGGAGCGTTGACGGCTCCTACCGATTGATTCAGACGGATACCGCAATCAATCCGGGAAATAGCGGAGGACCGCTTGTCAATTTGAAGGGCGAGGTCATCGGCATTAATAGCAAGAAATTCGCCGCTGTCGGCATCGAAAACATGGGCTTCTCCATTCCGGCCGAAACCGTCCGGTATGTTGTCGATCATCTGCTGAAGTACGGCGAGGTCCGGAGAGCCACGCTTGGGCTGGAGCTGGAGGAAAGCTGGTCCGCCATTGTCGGGCTGCCTTCGGATGACCCGCTGACGGTCACCAAGGTGCTGTCCGCCGAGGCCCAGAAGGCTGGAATAGCGGAGGGGGACGTGCTGTATGGCATCAATGGAAAGCGTGTCTACTCCGTGGTGGATATTAACGAGCGGCTGAAGTCCTACACGCCGGGACAGCGGGTTCGCCTGCTGATGCAGCGGGACGGGGATATTGTAAACGTCAGCCTGAAGCTCAGCCGGGACGGCGCTTCCGCTGTATCGGCTGACGATGAGGGAGGCGAAAGCGCATGATCATGGGAGAGAGAACCGGAATATCGCGCGGGCTGAGAAAGATGGCTGTCGGAGCTTTGTCATCGGCGGTACTGCTGGCAGGATTATCGATTCCGGCATGGGGCGATGCGGCATCGGAGAAGCGGGTGCTGACGATTCAGAGCGGCAGCAGCACGGCTTCGGTCAACGGCAATGCGTACGAAATCGCGAAGCCGGTTGTGCAGCAAGGCGTGCTGATGGTGCCGCTAAGCGTATTCAAGAAAGCGTTTGGCACCGAGATTCGGCTCGAAGGAGAGAACCGGGTTCGGCTACTGCAGGGGCCGCATACGGTCGTGCTTGTGATGGATAACAAGACGGCCTGGATCGACGGCAAGAAGGTGCAGCTTCCGGCTGCCCCGACGATGGTCTCCGGAACGCTCATGGTACCACTGCGGAACGTGGCCTCAGGGATCGGAGCTAAGGTAACCTCGGCTCAAGGAAAGCTGTCGATCAGCCTGACCGTTACCGATAAGGAAGAGAAGCGCGACGAGGATGCGATCAACACGAGCAACGGCAAGACCCGAATCGGCAACAGCTATTACGGCTGGAGCATCAATTATCCGTCCTGGATGATGGTCGGGCGAGGCTCGGATGATGAGAGCGGGACTGCATTCAATGACACCACGGGCCGCTATTACCTGGAGGTGCATGTAACCCCGCAAGAGGTGGAGCTGGACACGGATGATCTCCTCGAACAGCTGGTGAAGGAGGTCGAGGCATCCGGTGACATCGTGCTGCACGAGGAGAAGATCGAAGCCGGAGCGCTGCCTTATGCCCGCATTGTTTCCCGCGACGTGGACGGCGTGCTGTGGGAAAGCCGGCAGTATTATGACAACAAGAAGTTGTACGAGCTGTATTTTGCGGATGCGGAGGCGGTCCACTATCGTGATATGGATAAGCATGCAGGGCTGCTCGGTTCGTTCCGTACCTCCTATAACGGATCGGATAAGTCGCTTAAAGATATCTCGACCGTCGTGAACGGGCTGCGCGAGGCCGGCAATGCAGAATACGGCATCCGTCTGATGGTGCCGGCCGGCTGGCAGATTGATAATCGGGAGATGCTGTACGGGGCCGAGAGACAGGGATACTTGTCCGTATCGGTCACATCGGCGCCTACCGGAGCGAACGGCACGCTGGCAGCCTGGGCGCAGCGGCTTCAGGATTGGTTCGCGGAGTCGTTCGTGAAGGATGCGTACCAGATCATCGGCGTAACGCCTGTCGAAATTTCAGGGGTCCGGGGACAGGTTCAGGAAGTGCGGTATACGTACGGGGACAAGTGGATCACGGAATATGAAGTGATGGTCCAGAAGAACGGCTACCGCTACTATTTGGAATATGCGGTGCCGGAAGGGCAGGAGGCCACGGCCGCGAGCTGGAAGAAGGTGCTGGAATCGGTGGAAATCGATTATGAGGCGGTACCGGAGAACTTCGGACGAATCGGTGAAGAAGGCTTCCTCACGGACAAGACGCGGATGAGCGCGAAGAGCTCACGGGCATACCGTTATCATATCGATATTCCAAGATATTGGGAGCCGGTGCGCGACCAGTTCGAGCAGGAGAATATCGAATATGCATTTGCCGGAGGCCGGTTCGAGCTTGCGGTTCAGCAGGACACAACCGCGGAATACGTGGTTAGCCAGCTGAAGCGTTACTACAATGAAGCCGCGTCTGTGCCGGGCGCATCGCTTAAGCTGCTGGGGATCGAGCAGACGACGGTTGCCGGTGTTCCGGCGGTGTCCTTCAACGTGCATCAGGTCAAGAATGGCATTGAATATACGACCCGGGAGCTGGTATTCGAGAATGGCGGCATTACCTACACGATCATCACCACGCTGAATGATGCCAATGCAACGGAAGCCCAGCAGTCTGCACTCGAACGGACGCTGTCCTCCTTTGAGTTCGTTAAGTAATGTCCACGCAGGGCTATGGCGTGGAGTGCCGAGATAATGAGTTAACCTTATGAGGTTCCAAGATGATGAGGAGTTGGATGGAAATAAGGGCGATCTCGGCCCGGGCCGAATCGCCGTCCCCAAGAGCACCATTTGGTGCAGGGACGGCGATTTTTTTTTGTGCAGGGACGGCGATTTTTTTTTGTGCAGGGACGGCGATTTTTTTTGCTACGGAGCTTGTGTTGGATGAACCGGGAGGATGAGGGTAGGGGGAGAAAGGGAATGAATTCGGAAGAATCCAATCGAACCGATCGAAGCCGTCAGACGAAATGCTTTCTAAGTGAAAGATGCCTGGACGGCTGCTGATATAGCTATGTTGACCGCGTGTAAGGCAGTTCCTGCCGGCGGCCCGCTGTGATACAATAACACCGACTTGCTAGGCACGAATACCGGGTAGAGGAATGAGGGGATCGCATTGAACAAAACGATCGGTCTGTTCGCCCATGTGGATGCAGGCAAAACCACGCTGGCGGAGCAGCTTCTATATTTAACACATACCATTCAGGAGCGCGGAAGGGTGGATCACCGGAACGCTTATATGGATAACCACGATATTGAAAAAGAGCGGGGCATCACCGTATTTGCGGATCAGGCGATCATGCCGTTTCAAGGCTCGACCTATTACCTGATCGACACGCCCGGCCATGTCGACTTCTCGCCGGAGATGGAGCGGGCCATTCAGGTTATGGATGCGGCCGTCGTCGTGATCAGTGCGGTGGAAGGCGTGGAAGGCCATACGGAGACGGTATGGCAGCTGCTGCGCAAGTATGGGGTGCCGACCTTCTTTTTCCTGAACAAAATCGATCGAACGGGTGCAGATTCCGAAAGGGTGCTCGAAGAGATCAGACGGGAGCTTACTGAAGATGTCTGTTTGATTTCCGAGGAAGACAAGCTGCATGAAGGCGGGATATCACCCTCTCTGGCAGAGGTCGTTGCCGAGCGGGACGAGGGGCTTTTGGAGCAGTATATCGACCAAGGGTTCGATGCGGGCACATGGCTTAGTGCAATGAGAGAGATGATTCAGGATGGACGAATCTTCCCATGCTTTAGCGGCTCGGCTCTGCAAAGTATCGGCGTGTCCCACTTCCTGCTGCAGCTGGACAGCCTCCTTCATACCGATTATGACAGGGGGGCGGAGTTCTCCGGCCGGGTGTACAAAATCCGCCATGACGATCAGGGAACCAGGCTGACCTATATAAAAGCTTTGAGCGGCAAGCTGCGAGTACGGGATGAAGTGACCTACCACGGCGGCCCTGCCGCCATGCGGGAGAAGATCACCGGAATTCGCTTGGTTCACGGCAAGAAATTTACCATGGTCGATGAGGTCGGCGCCGGGGACTTGTTCGTGGTGACCGGGCTGTCATCGGCAGCGGCCGGGGACGGCTTGGGGGCGCTTGGCGGCAGAACGGTCTATGAACTCGTGCCGACGCTGAAATCGAAGGTGCAGTTCGATTCCTCGGTCCATCCGAAGGATATGCTGCGGATCTTCCGGCTGCTGGATGCCGAAGATCCCTCCCTGTCCGTCCAGTGGGATGAGGCTTCCCAGGGCATCCATCTCCATGTCATGGGGACCATTCAGCTGGAGGTGCTGCAGCGGATCGTGGACGAACGGTTTGGACACCGGATCGGATTCGCCGAGCCGGAGATTTTATATAAAGAAACGATCGCCCGTCCGAGCATCGGCAGCGGGCATTTCGAGCCGCTCAAGCACTATGCGGAGGTTCATCTGAAGCTGGAGCCGGGGGAGCGGAACGGCGGCATCGTGTTTGCGAACGCATGCCATCCCGACATGCTGCCGGTGAACTACCAGCATCTCGTTGCCCAGCACATCGGCGAGCGGGAGCATCATGGGCTGCTCACGGGATCTCCGCTGACCGACATGAAGATCACGCTGTTAAAGGGACGGGCGCATAACAAGCATACCCATGGCGGGGATTTTCGCGAAGCGACCTTCCGCGCGCTCAGACAGGGGCTGGAGAAAACGACGAGTTTGCTGCTGGAACCGTACTATCAGTTCAAAATCAAAGTGGAGCTCGAGCACATCGGCCGGCTGCTGTCAGATCTGACACAGGCCAAGGCGACGTTCGAGCCGCCGGACACGACGGGAGACAAGGTGACGGTAACTGGCACCGCCCCGGTCTCTACCTTGATGAATTATGCGATGGAGCTTGCGGCCTACACGAAGGGGAGGGGAGCGATTACCCTGACGTACGGCGGTTATGACCGCTGCCACAACGAAGAAGAGGTGATCCGCCGGATCGGGTATGACAAAAATGCCGACCCCGAGTACACCTCATCCTCCATCTTCTGCGCGAAGGGAGCGGGCTATGCGGTCCCGTGGGATGAGGCGGACAAGCTTATGCATGTGTAATAAGTGTTGGAAGTGTCGGGCATTCGCATGCGAAAGTCACGGATTGGATCATTGTAAAAAGAAAGGAGCGGGGCGCATAAAGACGCCTCGCTCCTTCTCTGTATAATAAGTTTTCACCTTAGGAAGATGCGGAAGTTTTGTTCTTGGCGGGCAGGGGAGACTGCCCAGAATTGCGCATCGTCCAGTACGTGATCACCGTCGTAATCAGCATCAATAGGCCGGTCATCATGAATACGGAATGAATGTTAAAGATGCCGCTGACCAGACCGCCGAAGAGGGGGCCGGCCATGCCGCCGATTTGGTTTGCCGTCTGGCTCAGGCTGAACGCCCGGCCTCTGAACTCGCTTGGCGTGTTGCGGACAACCAGGCCGTTCAGCGCCGGGAATACGGCACAGAAGAAGGCGCCATAGACAAATCGGATGGCGGAGAACGCCCAAATATTGCTGAACAGCATCTGGGCCAGAGACCCGATGCCGCTGGCCAGAAGACCGATCAGCAGCACTTTGTGAAAGCCGATTTTGTCGGCCAGGCGCCCCCAGCGTGCGGCAAACAGAATGCTGGCAATCCCTACGATCGAAAAGACGAAGCCGGCAATCATGGAGGTATGGCTCGACGAGCCGCCGATCTGCGCGATATACAGCGGCAATACAGGCTCAATCGTCATGACGGAAAACTGCGTGAGCAGGGTAAGCGCCAGCACGGTCAGCAGCGCTTTGTTATGACCGGCGACTTTAAATGTATTCATTACCGACACCCGCTCCTTGCTCGGCACGAATTTCTCTTCCTTGACCCAGAAAATGACGAGCAGCGTAGCGATAAAGCAGAGCCCCCCGGCTAGTCCGAACGCCATCCGGTTGCTAAAGAGGGAGGCGAGGGTACCGCCGATCATCGGTCCCATAATGCCGCCGGTCGCGGTTGCCGTCGACATCATGGAGAGCGCGTAGCCGACTTTTTTCTCAGGAGTATTCGTGCCGACAATGGCAATGGCCCCGGGGATAAACCCGGACAGCAGCCCCTGAAGCAGGCGCAGGATCAGCACCTGATACTCGTTCGTGACGAACGCCATCAGCACATAGATGACAAAGAGCACCATGCCCGCCCGAATAATCATCGGTTTACGGCCGTATTTATCGCCGACCGCTCCCCAGAACGGCGAGGAGAGCGCGCCGGCAAAAAAAGCCGAGCTGAACAGCAGGCCCGACCACATTTCCGTATGCTTGGTAACGCCGAGCTCAATCAGAAACAGCGGGAGAAAGGGAATGACCATCGAGAAGCTTGATGAAACGATAAAAGAACCGAACCATAAAATCCATAAATTTTTCTTCCAACTTTCCATGTCTTCTTCATCTCCTGATGTGCATGATTCGTTCATTTTCCTCTGCGGATGCTGAATCCCCCCTGTCTCCTATGCAAAATGCGGTATGTATGAAAAAGAATTCTAGAACTCCTGATGAAAAAGATGCAATGAAAATGGCAAGCGAATTTTGCCCCGAACAAGACCCGTACAGCAAAACGCCCCCCAAATTTGGTAAACTGGAATCATCCCAAGCTTCCAGGTACCTTCCTCAGCGACAGGCGTCTAATAATTTCATCCTACACCACATGATATGGAATGGGAAGGGCACCGAGCACGGCGCTTCCGGTCGCAGGGCGTGAGGTAATACGGGCGGGAAGCCGCATGGCTGGCGCGATTATCGCCCTTTGGATGGAGCGAAAATGGGCAGGAAATGAGAGCGAAAATTTTTTTCATAAGGAGATCGACATGCGAGAAACCTTAAAGGATTTATATACGACAGAATTGCTGCAAACGGTGGCGGGACGGATCGGGGAGGTATATGCCGGGTTCGATGAAGGCCGGTTTCTGGGGCTGATTCATAATGAAGCCTGGGAGCAGGAGGAGTTCAAGCAGCGTGTCCGCCATATCACGATGGCGCTAACCGAAGTGCTGCCTGGCTCGTATCCGAAGGCGGCTGCGATATTGACGCAGGCTGCTCCTTTTTTCCGGGGCGTGGAGTATATTTTCTTCCCGGATTACGTGGAGTTGAACGGCATGGATCAGTGGGAGACGTCGATGGAGGCGCTGGCGGTATTCACGCATTATTCGACTGCCGAATTTGCGGTTCGCCCCTTCGTTATCCGGGACCAGGAGCGAATGCTGGCGCAGATGGCGGCGTGGGCGGAGTCGGATGACGAGCATCTGCGGCGGCTTGCGAGCGAAGGCATCAGACCCCGTCTGCCGTGGGCTCCCCAGCTGCCAAGCCTGATCCGCGACCCGCGGCCGGCGCTGCCGATCCTGGAGCGGCTTAAAGAGGATCCGTCCCTGTATGTCAGAAAAAGCGTGGCGAACCATCTGAACGATATATCGAAGGATCACCCGGAGCTGGTGCTGGAGCTGGCAACGAGTTGGTACGGCAAACATCCGCTGACGGACTGGATCGTCCGGCATGCTCTCCGGAGCTTGCTGCGCAAGGGGGATATCCGGGCGCTTGCGATTTTTGGCTATCAGGAGCTTGAGGAGCTGGAGGGCATCGAAGTGCGCGAGCTCAAAATCAAACGTCCGTTGATCGCGGTAGGGGAGGAGCTGGAATTCAGCTTTCAGGTTGTGAACGATACGGGAAGTCCGGTATCCTTGCGGATCGATTACGAGATCGATTATATGAAGGCGAGCGGCAAGCTGGCTCCGAAGCGCTACAAATGCTCAGACAAGCGGTATGCGCCGGGAAGCTGGACGGTGGAGAAGAAGCAGTCGTTTAAGCTGATTTCCACGCGGCGATTCTATTCCGGCGACCATCGGCTCCATATTATCGTCAACGGCAAGCGGCTGGCGAGTATGGATTTTGTGCTGGAGGGAGCGGAGTAAGGGAAAGCTGCGTGCGGATTCTGGCAACACTATTAAAACGGTGGAAATCAAGCAAGCAGGTAGAAGCAAGGCCCGACTTCTGGTACACTAGATAAGTTGAAAAGCTTTCAATCGCTTTACAATAGATGGTATAACGAATCGTCGTATATTCTATGAAAATGAACGGTGTTTGATGAGGGGCAGATGCAGGGAAGGGACAGGAGAACAGTCTTGCTTAACTGCTGTCGCTTTTTCGTAGAGCACAAGAAGAAAGTATATATAGCATGCCGGCCTGGCGCCGGTTGATGGAGGATATCGATGGACATAAAAGCGTTGCGAAGAGAAGACGTGGAGCTGCTGGCGCCGGCAGGCGATTGGGACTGCATGCGGGCTGCCGTGGCGAACGGCGCGGATGCGATCTTTTTCGGCGTCGAGAAGTTTAACGCCCGGGCGAGGGCGAACAATTTCCGGATGGACGAGCTGCCGGAGATTATGGCATTCCTTCACAGCTACGGGGTAAAGGGGTTCCTGACCTTTAATATTCTGGTGTTTGAGAACGAGCTGGAGGATGCCAAGGAGCTGATCGATGCATGCGTGGACGCCGGCGTGGACGCCGTGATCGTGCAGGATTTGGGACTTGTGAAGCTGATCCGCGAAATCTCGCCGGATTTCCCGATCCATGGATCGACCCAGATGACGATTACATCGCCGGAGGCGGTCGAGTTCACGAAGCCGTTCAATATGGAGCGGGTCGTGCTGGGACGAGAGAACAATCTGAAGCAAATTCAGAAGATTGGCGAGCAAGCGAAGCTGCCGATGGAAGTATTCGTGCACGGCGCGCTGTGCGTGTCATACTCGGGACAGTGCCTGACCTCCGAAATGTGGGGCGGCCGTTCGGCAAACCGCGGCGAGTGCGCGCAGGCATGCCGCCTGCCGTATGATCTGATCGTGGACGGGGAGCAGAAGCCGATGGGCGATGTGGCATACCTGCTGTCTCCGAAGGATCTGGCGGCGATTGACCTGATGCCGGAGCTGATTGAAGCGGGCGTGACTTCCTTCAAGATTGAAGGCCGTCTGAAGAGCCCTGAATATGTGGCGAATGTCGTGAGCAAGTACCGGAAAGCCATCGACCGTTATTTCGACGGCGAGGATGCGCGTCCGAGCAAGGAGGAGGTCCGCGAGCTGCAGCAGAGCTTCTCGCGCGGCTTCACGCATGGTTTCCTGGAAGGCACGAATAATAAAAAGCTGGTTGAGGGCACATTCCCGAAAAGCCGCGGCGTGTATCTCGGCCGGGTGGAGCAGATCCTGCGCGACGGCGTCGTCTGCAAGCTGGAAGCGCCGCTGAAGCGCGGCGACGGCATCGTATTCGATGCAGGCGACCCGACGAAGAAGGAAGAAGGCGGACGCGTCTATGACGTGCGCCGCAAAGGCGTCAAGCTGGAGGGCGAAGCCCAGGAGGGCTGGATCATCGACATCGTGCCGGGCCGCAGCGATGTGGATCTCCGCAAGGTCCACGTCGGCGACCGGATCTGGAAGACGAGCGATCCGGCGCTGGACAAGCGCCTTCGCCAGACGTTCGAGACGGACAAGCCGTACCGGGTGTTTCCGGTTCATGTACGGGTGAGCGGACGTCCTGGACAGCCGCTGTCGACCTGGTGGACCGATGTGCAGAAGGGCACGACGGTCCAGGTGGATTCGGAGCTGGAGCTGGAAATCGCCCAGAAGCGGCCCCTGAATCGGGAGATTCTCGAGGAGCAGCTGGGCCGCCTGGGCGGAACAGTGTTCCAGCTCGAGGAGCTGGACGTCGAGCTGTACGGCGACGTCATCGTGCCGATTCGCGAGCTGAACAGCATCCGCCGCCGTGCGGTGGAGCTTCTTGCCGGCGAGCGGCCGAAGCCGCCCGTATATGTGAAGCGGGCGGTGGAGGTGTACGGCGATGCAGCAGCGCCTTCAGCGCCGGTGAAGCGCGGGGAAGCGCAGCTGACCGCGCTGTGCCGCAGCCTGCCGCAGGTGCAGGCTGCGCTCGAAGCCGGCGTCGAGATGATCTACGCCGACTTCGAGTTCATCAAGCAGTTCCCGGCAGCGGTGGAAGCCGTCCGGGCAGCCGGCAAGCAGATTGCGCTGGCCACGCCGCGCATCCACATGCCGGGCGAGAACGGCTACCATAACAACATCCTGCGCCTCCAGCCGGACGCCGTGCTGGTGCGCAACACCGGGGCGCTGTATTTCTACCTGCGCCACCGGATGGAGAACCCGGGGGCGAAGCATCCCCGGCTGATCGGCGACTTCTCCCTGAACATTGCCAACCACAAAACGGTTGACTTGTTCACCGAAGTCGGCTGCGACGTCGTCACGCCTTCGTATGACCTGAACATCCAGCAGATGGTGGATCTTCTCCGCAAGGCGGACACGTCGAAGCTGGAGATCGTCATCCATCAGCATCTGCCGATGTTCCATACCGAGCACTGCGTGTACTGTACCTTCCTTAGCGAAGGAACGGACTACACGAACTGCGGCCGCCCATGCGAGGAGCATCGGGCATCCCTGCAGGACCGGATCGGCATGTCCCATCCGGTGCGCGTGGACGAAGGCTGCCGCAACACGGTATACAACGCCATTGAGCAGTCCGGCGCGGAATACCTCTCGAACTTCATGGAGCTCGGCGTGCCTCGCTACCGGGTGGAATTCCTGGAAGAAACGCCGGAGCAGGTTCATCAGGTCATCGATCTGTACAACCGTGCTCTTCGCGGAGAGATCAGCGGAACCCAGGTGTGGAAAACGCTGAAGGCGACCAATCAGCTTGGCGTTACGCGGGGGCAGCTGGTGAAATAAAGGGAGCCCGGAAGGATTGTGTATGTAGCTAGCGAGTGAGCGATCCCCTGAACGATAATAAGAGGACGCACAGCGTTTGCAGCATACCGATCCCATAAAGGAAATAAAGCGCGAGGACGCATAACGTTCGAACCAAGCGACCCCAAGCGTGTGAATAAGGAGGAGTGATGCCGGTGCAGGCATCGCTCCTTTTTTTAGCGCCCAGATTGTCGTCCTAATGCAGCAGCTTCATCCATCGGTCCTTTCACCAGGGACGCCCCTCTTTCAGAGAGAGACAAGAACGTGCTACAATATAGCACAAGCATAAGTAAAACGCTTAACCTGGAAGAGAAAGGACTGACCCCTTTGCAGCACAACTGGTATCGCAAGCTGCTTCTCTCCTATTTTCCCATTTTCCTCATTACGATTACGATCATTGTGTTTCTTTCTTTCATTATGTTCAACGAAGCCTCGCGTGAAGAGGCGGCCAAGGCGAACGGGATTTCCACGCGGTTTATTATGGAAGACCTGGACCGGTCCATCAATGCCATCGAAATGGACGTGCTGAACGAAGTGGAGACCAGCTCCCTCTACTCAAGCTATCTGTTCAGCGACCCTTCTTCCGATCAGAACCTGATGCACTCGCTGGTGAAGCGCCTGCGCGGGTTGCAGACGGGAAGCGGCCTGATTGAATCGGTCTATTTGTACCGTCACTCGGATCAGTCGGTGCTAACCACAAGCGGCCAGAGTCCGCTCCAATCGTTTCCGGACCGATCGTTCATCGAGCAAGCTCTGAAGGAGCCCGATTACCGGGGCTGGTCGGCCGTGCGCTCCATGACGGGCCTGGGCGAGAACAAGCCGAAGCAGGTCATCTCCATGCATAAAAATTTGCCGCTCCCCTTCGGCACCCAGGGTCTGCTTGTGATCAACGTCGGCATCTACCGGGTGGAGCAGATGATCAATCCGATGATAAATGACAGCGTTTCCTTTTTGAATATTCTGGACTCCGGCGGAGAGCTGATCTTCGAAGCGTCCCGAATGGGAGGGGATAACCGGGCCAAAGAAGGCAAGGTGCTGACGACGCTGCAATCGGATCAGCTGGGGTGGACGTTTGAAAGCGGCCTCCGGGCGGGCCAGCTCTATGCCTGGGTGTCGGTCGTGTCCTACATCTGGATCGTGATCGGCTTTGTGACCGTGGTGCTCGCCATTATCTACATCGTTTATATTACCAGACGGAACTATCAGCCGATCAAAGCGCTGATGAACCGTGTGGAGTCCATTCAGCTCAGCATGCCGCAGGCGGCCAAGGATGAGCTGTCCATGATCGACAGTGCGCTTGAAAGCCTGATCAGCCGATCCATGGATTATGACAAAAAGCAGCACGAGAATCTTCAGCTTCAGCGCAGCCAGCTGTTTATGGACCTGATCAGCGGGCAGAAGCCCGAGGAGGAGCTGCAATTCCGCATGGCCGAGCTGGCTCCGATGCAGCTGCCGGCAAAGACGGCCGGTTATGCCATGATGCTTGGCGAAATCAATGATTACAGCGGTTTTCGGGACGTTCATACCGTCCGTGACCAGAACGTGCTGAAGTTTGCGCTGATGAACGTGTTCCAGGAAATCTCACGCAACGCCGGCTTCCACAGCTGGCTTGAATGGATTACCGGAAGCCGCGTCGGTATTCTGATTGCATTGCCCGAAGGTGAGGCCGGTTATCGCGAGGGTCTGATCCACGCTGCCGAGGAATGCAGGGGCTGGGTCGAGGACAAGCTCCGCATGTCGGTGAGCTTCGGACTGGGCGGCAGGGTTGCCGGCCTCCATGAGATCGGGACATCGTACCGCTCCGCCTCGGAGGCGCTTGGCCACAGGCTGGCGATGGGCGAGCATACTGTGCTGGTCGGCGACGAGCTGTCCAAAGGCGATTTAAGCCATCTGCTTCCTTATCTGACGGAGATTTCGGAGCTGGTGAAGGACTTCCGCTTAAATAACGAAGGGTGGAGAACCCGGCTGAAGGATATGTTCGTATCGTTCAAGGAAGAGCGGCTGAAGGATGATATCATCCGGTCTCTGGTCAAAAGCATGCTTCAGCTGCTCTCCCGGGAGGTCGGCGCGTTATCCGACGAGCTGCGCAGCCAGCTGTCGGAGGGCCTGGAGCCAGTCCTTGCCGGTGCAGCGACGCTGGATGAGCTGCAGAGCAGCATCAGTGACCACTTAACGGAAATATACCGTACTTACGTAGCGCTCAGCGAAACGAAAAGCTATCGTGCCATGATCAGCGAGATGAAGCATTATATCGAGGAGCATTTTGAGGATCCGGATTTATCCCTCAAGCATCTCAGCGACCGCTTCCAGATCTCCGGAAAGTATGCCAGCTATCTGTTTAAAATGGAATACGATATGAAGTTCGTCGATTTCCTGGTTCAACTGCGGATGAAGCGGGCGGAAGAGCTGCTGGTGAATACCGAGCTTTCGACCCAGGAAATCGCGGAGAAAATCGGGTATGCCAACGCGATAACGTTCGGCCGGGTGTTCAAACGGACGGTGGGGATGACCCCGGGGGATTACCGCAAGCTCAAGATGAAGGCCTCCCCGGGTACGGAGCTGGAATCCTAGAAGGCGGTTGGATGAAGAAAAAACGGTCTGGAATCCTAGAAGGCGGTTTGGATGACGAAGGGGTTCGGATTCCTAGGAAAGCGGTTTGGATTACGAAAACGGTTTATCGTTTATATGGATCAAGCAACGGGTGCAGAACATTCCAAAGCGGAAGCTGCACCCGTTTCGTATTTTACGAATATCGGGCATACCGTAGCCTGTCAATCACGCCGGATCAGGAGTCGCAGCTTGGCAGCAAACGCCGGTGCAGCAGGGCATTCAGCCAACATTTGAAATCGGTTTATTATACGAAAATAGTCATGCGGAATCCGGAAAACCTTATAACCGTGCGGGTTTATAGGTTTGGAATTTGGTTTATTGTCATTCGCCGGCCGCTAAGGCATACTGAGGACACCCGAAAGGTTAAGCGCTTACACTGATGGCGGGCGAAGCTGGATTCCCGGCTGTCCCCGCAGGACATTTTCATTAAAAAAAGATCGGCGCGAATCGACAGGGACATATCTAAAACGAAAAGGGGATGTAACTATGGCGGCAAGCAAGAAAACGTGGGGCAAGCTCGCTAAGCTCTCGCTCGTGATGCTGATGGCCGGAACGGTCGTATTATCCGGATGCTCGTCAAAATCGGGCGGCAGCACCGATGCCTCAGGTGGAAGCACCGGATCCAATGATGGTAAGCAGGTCACGCTGAAGGTCGAAATCTTCGATCGCGGCAATACGCCGGAGCCTTACACCATTACCGACAGTTACCTTACGCGATATATCCAGGACAACTTTGGAACCCCTAACAACATTAAGATGGAATTCGTACCGGTACCCCGTTCGGAAGAAATCAAGAAGCTGAATGTTCTCATGGCCAGCGGCGGCGATGTGCCGGATATCGTGTTTACGTATGACACGCCCACCTTCAACCGTTATGCCGAGCAGGGCGGTTTGACGGAGCTGACCGATCTGATCAACGAGCATGGCCCGAATTTGAAGGCGTTTCTCGATGAGGACGCGATGAGCTACGGCCAGTACATGGGCAAGCAGTTCGCCGTTCCCGGAAAACGGGCATTCCTGGGCAAGTATTCTTCCTTTATCCGCACGGACTGGCTGGATAAGCTCGGCATGGATGTTCCTCAAACGACGGAGGAGCTGTACGAGGTGCTGAAGGCTTTTAAAGAAAAGGATCCCGGGGAAACTGGCGGCAAGGTTATTCCTTTCGGCATGACGATCGAACCGGCGCAATATGATCCGCTGATCTGGTCCTTTATCCAGCCGACCACGGAGGAGCAGAAGTACACATTGATTCAAAAGCTCGGGGCCAACGACTACCCGACTCTGCTGCCGGGCTTCAAGGATGCGCTCCAATTCATGAACAAGCTGTACAATGAAGGGCTGATCAGCCGCGATTTCAGCTTGGACGAGGACAAGAAGCAGCTGACCCAGGACGTGACAAACGGTCTCGTAGGCTTTTTGACGGAGGACTATCCGAACCTGTATTACGCGGACGGCACCTATGATACGCTGCTGAAAAACCAGCCGGATGCCAAGCTGGAGCCGGTGGACCCGTTCACCAACTCCGAAGGCAAGCACGCAAAGCCTGAGTACGCGCCAAACGGCATGTACATCATGATTCCGAAAACTAGCAAGCATGCGGTCGAAGCGATCAAATACCTGAACTGGATGGCGGACCCTGAGAATCTGCTGGCTCTGCAAAACGGCGTGGAAGGCGAAAACTACGAAATGGTCGACGGCATTCCCGTCATCAAGCCGGACGCCCCTCAGGATGTGATTGACCGTCTGTATAACTCCGGCGATATTGCCATTATTGCCAACGGCAACTTTGTCGGCGACGATGCGCAAAACCGGGAGAAGCTGACCACCAACTTCCCGGAGCGATTCCAGGATCTGCACCGCAAGGCGGTGGAAATCGCGGCGACGGATACGTTCAAGCCGATCAACTTTGACCGTCCGATCGAATCGGAAGCGAAGTACGGCACGAACCTGCAGGCGAAATACGAAGAGATGATCGTCAAGACGGCCATGGCCAAACCGGAAGACTTCGAGAAAACCTTCGAAACCACGATGAAGGATTATATGGTCAGCGGCGGCCAGGCGATCCTCGACGAGCGGACCAAGGTTTATCAGGAAATGCAGTCTAAATAACAAGATAATCCGCAGCGGGATATGGGGAAGGACGGCTGTCAACGTTGAGGCCGTTCCTTCGTTCCCGGCGTCATGAGCAAGGAGAGGATGATTCAGATGAGTGGAACCGTTTATCTGCGCCGGTACTGGCAATTATATGCACTGCTTGTTCTGCCGCTGGTTTATTTCATCATTTTCAAATACGGCCCGATGTGGGGCGTTCAGATCGCGTTTAAGGATTTCAATTTCTTTCAAGGCATTACCGGAAGCGAATGGATCGGGCTGGATGCCTTCCGTGAAGTTTTCCAAACCCAGGATTTTTATAAAACATTACGCAACACGCTGATGCTTAACCTGCTGGACCTCCTGGTTTCATTTCCGGCGCCTTTGATTCTGGCGATTATGCTGCACGAGCTCCGGATCCGATGGTTTAAACGGTTATCCCAAACGATTTTGTATATTCCCCATTTCATTTCATGGGTTATTATAGGCGGCATTGTGTATCAGGTGTTCGGCACGCAATCCGGCATGATCAACAACGTGCTGATGGCGCTTGGCTTTGAATCGGTGCCTTTCCTGACAGACAAAGACACGTGGCTCATTACTTACCTGGCGACGGGCGTGTGGCAGAGCGCAGGCTGGGGAACCATTCTCTATCTGGCGGCATTGACCGGCATCAATAAGGAGCTGTATGAAGCGGCGGAGGTGGACGGAGCGGGCCGGTTCAAGCGGATACGGCATATCACGCTGCCGGGCCTGAAGACGACGGTCGTCACGCTGCTCATCATCAATCTCGGCAATATGATCGCGATCGGCTTCGACCGTCCGTTCGTCATCGGC
Organism: Paenibacillus ihbetae; assembly: GCF_002741055.1. Classification (NCBI taxonomy): domain Bacteria; kingdom Bacillati; phylum Bacillota; class Bacilli; order Caryophanales; family Paenibacillaceae; genus Paenibacillus; species Paenibacillus ihbetae. The sequence continues at coordinate 3,855,317 of NZ_CP016809.1, forward strand.
AATAAAGCGGTCATGGATTATTCCGACGTGCTCAGCACCTATGTGTACCGGACAGGTCTTGAATCCGGACAGTATACGCTGGCGACGGTGGTCGGCTTGTTCCAGGCGGTGGTCGGTTTGATCTTCCTGCTGGGCGCGAACTATGCATCGAAAAAGCTGACGGACGAATCCATCATTTAACGTTGTACAGAAAGGAGCTTCACTCATGAGCGAGCGTGTGTCGAACCGTGTTTTTGATACCGTAAACATCATCCTGCTTGCGGTGTTCGTTCTTATTTGCCTGGCACCCTTCTTCCATATTATCGCGATATCCTTCAGCTCCAACCGGGCGGTAACGTCGGGGGACGTGACGTTGTTTCCGGTGGAATTCAGCCTTCAGGCTTATCAATCCGTATTCTCCGATTCCAGCATGATCCGGTCTCTGGGCTTTACGGTGATGCTGACGCTGCTGACGACGGTGATGTGCATGATCATGACGATTATTGCCGCTTATCCGCTGACGAAAAAGAAGCTGAAGGGCCGCAAATTTTTCATGTTCATTATCATCGTGACCATGTTCTTCAGCGGGGGGATCATTCCGGAGTACATCCTCGTAAAAGACTTGAACTTGTTGAATACGATCTGGTCATTGGTTCTGCCGGGATTGATCAGTCCGTTCTATCTCATCATCCTGATCTCCTTCTTCAACGGTATTCCGGAAAGCCTCGAGGAAGCGGCCGAGATTGACGGCACGAGCCAGATCGGGACGATGCTGCGGATTATCTTGCCGCTATCCTTGCCGGTGATCGCGACGCTCAGCCTGTTCTATGCCGTGGGGCGCTGGAACGGATTCCAGGACACGCTCCTGTATATCACGAAGGAAGAGCTCTATCCGCTGCAGCTGAAGCTTTACCAGCTGGTGCAGAACAACATGATTACGGATTTGACCCGCAACGAGGGACCTTCCGCAGGTATCAGAGCAGCCACGGAAAGCCTGAAAGCGGCGAGCGTCGTGTTTGCCACGGTACCGATTCTGATCGTGTACCCTTGGCTGCAGCGTTACTTTGTCAGCGGTGTTATGCTGGGAGCGGTAAAAGGTTAGGGATGACGGAGATCAGGGGGAGCTTATGATGTATAACAGGGTTTTTGAAGTGAACGACAGCTGGGTGCGGGAGGCGATGGACCGTCAGATCATGGAGCCGGAGTACCGCTGGTACGGCGGGGTCCGCACGATCGAGAACGGGCTGCCTTCGCCCAACCATAACAGCGGGACGCCGACCGCCATGGCCATCTGGGCCGCCGCGCTTTGCAATCCGGCATCCGAATATTACCGCAATCACGAGCTGGCCCGTCGATTTGCGCTTGCCGCGCGTTACATGCTTGCGGCTCAGCATAGCGACGGCACGATATCGCCCGGCTGGACGAATTTCCATTCCCCGCCGGATACCGCCTTCGTGGTGGTTGGTTACGCGCAAACCGCGCAGCTGCTTATGGCTGACGGCTGGGAGGACTTGAAGGATGCGGTTGCGGATATGCTCCTGTTCCTGGAACGGACCTTGCCCGCGCTGATTACCGGAGGCTGCCATACGCCGAATCATCGGTGGGTCATCTGCGCGGCGCTGGGCTTCTTGAATGAGCTCTTTGATTCGCCGGACGCCTTGAAGCGGGCCCGGGAGTGGCTCGCGGAAGGCATGGATGCCACGGCGGACGGGGAGTGGACCGAGCGCAGCAACGGGATTTACAACGTCGTCAGCGATGTCATGCTGATTCATGCGGCCAGGCTGCTGAAGCGTCCGGATCTTCTGGTGCCGGTCCGGGCCAACCTGAAGATGATGTCCTATCTGGTCCACCCGGACGGAGAGATCGTCACCGAATATTCCGGCCGGCAGGATTTCGGCCAAAGCTTCGATATGTCGGGGTATTTTCTGCCGTGTCTGATGATGGCTTCACTGGACGGGGACCCGGTATTCCAAGGCATGGCCGAACAGTCGCTGGCTTTGCTGAAGCATCCCGGCGGAGCGCCGACGAATGCCGCCGTGCGGCTGCTGCTGGATCCAGGGCTTCTGCGTGAAGGTGCGGAGACGAAGCCGATGCCGGAGAACTACCGAATCGTGCTGAACGGTGATTTTCCCAGGGAGCGCTATCTGTCCGGCTTTGCAGACGCCGGCCATCACGGCGTTATCCGCTACAGCCGGATGCACACGGATTTTGGCGCCCCGGTGGCGCGAATCCGCGAGGGCCATACCAGTGTGACGGTAAGCACGGAGATGTCTTCCTTCTTTTCGCTCCGACATGGTGCGGCCCGCCTGCTCGGCGTGCAGTTTGCCTCGTATTTCGAGCCCGGCTTCGTCAAGATGAGCCGGATGGCACCGCTTGAGCAGGGATACCGGCTATCCGGCGAACAGGAAAAGGGCTACAACGGCCCGGTGCCGGAAGCCGATCTGCCTGCAAGCGCAGGCGAAGACGTCAGCCCTTGGTACTTGCTGCCGCATCACTGCCGCCCACAGACGCATCTCCAGCGGCACAAGGTGGAGGTGGATGTGGTGGAGACGAGCGAAGGCTGGAAGCTGGTCATTTCCTCGACAGAGCCGGAGGATGTCGTGTCGCAAATCTCGCTTATTTTTCCTGCTGCCGGAGCCCTTAGCGGCGGTGAGCTTGCTCCTGCGGGCGTGGATACCCAGTTCTGGATGGGAGGGAGCATCCGTTATGAAGCGGGCGGCGACTGGATGGAGATCAGCGGCGCCGGATTTGAGCATACGGCGGCAGGCGTCCGGGAAGCGGCGTATCCGCTCGGGTTCCGTACGCTGCTGCTGAACGTGGTGACTCCGTTCGTGAAGGAGATTGACATCAAGCTTTCTCCGATGGCAGCGCACGGCCGAACGGAAGGAGGCGAATCTTCATGACAAGCTATATCGAGGCCCGCGAGAGCATCCGGTATTGGCTCGGCGATGATGATGCCGGCATTCTGAAGACGATTGCCGGGCGCTACATCGGGGCGAACCCGGAAATTCCGTTCGCGCTGCGGTCGTTCGCCGGTACGGGGATTCTTCAGACCGGAGAAGGGTTCTACGACTTTAACTTCGGCGACCGGTTTCGGGATGCGAAGCAGGGAGACGCTGCCTTTGCGCTTGGTCTGGTGTGGAGCGACGATGAACGGTCGCTGGATGCCGCGATCATGCCGTTCAGCCCGGTCCGCTTCTATCTGAACGAGCAGCTGATGTACCGTTCAGGAGCCGAGGACGAGATGAAGCCCGATGCGAAGATTGTCATTCCGCTGGTATTGAATCCGGGCTGGAACACGTTGTTGATTGAGGCACGCAGGACTGAGGCCGGATTCGGCTGCCGCTTTGGCGCCCAGGAGGGCAAGGTCCGAATCCTGCAGGTGCTGTCCCCGTTTGCGGACCGGAAGGGGGCTGCCGGCTGGGCGTATGCCGGGCCGCTGACGGCCGGCCTATTCGGCGAAAGCGGCCGCTTTCCGAACGCTCACGGAAGCGAAGACGAAACGGGTGTGAGCTGGCTCCCGGTTACAGGCTGGAGCGAGCAGGAAGCGGTGAAGCCGAATTTTGAGCGAATGTTCGGCTTGCCTGGGGCAGCGGTATCGGGGTATGCCTGGAGCCGATTGAAGGTGCCTGCCGCCGCCGATCCGATTGAGCTTAGGGGCCGTGCTTGGGGCAGGCTGCAGGTCTGGATCGGCGGACATCCTGTACCGGTCCTTGACCTTCAAGAGGGAGGAGGCTTCCGCTGTGAGCTGCCTGCCGCGAGCTGCCGAGGGGATTTGCTGGTCCGCTGCAGCAGCGGGCCGTCCGGATGGGGATTTCAGCTTCAGGCCTATCATGCGGGGGAAGAGCTGGAATTCGTGCTCCCGGTTCCGGTACAGGGGGCGCCGTCTCCTTGGTTGTATGCCGGCCCGCTGGCGGCAGCGAAGGAGGAAACGCCGGAGGAGGTGTGCACGGTCAAAAGGCTGTTCCGGCTCGCGGACGGCCGCGGCTTGACCGGATGGTCCCTGGATGCGCCGGGCTGCCGGGTCAGGCCGTTCTATGAGAACGCCATGCTGAGCAACAAATGGACCTCCGGCTCGGCCAGCAACTTCGGGCGTTGGGACTATCCGCTCGGCGTGACGATGTACGGTCTGCTGCAGACCGCTCGAATCTTGAGGCGGCCGGATGTTGCGGAATATGCCCGGGCACATATCGGCATCTGCACGTCATGGTACGAATACGCGGTCTGGGACCGGGATACGTACGGCTTTCCGTCCATTAACCATCAGCTGGTGCTGATTAAAATGCTGGACAACTGCGGTTCTTTCGGCTCCGCGATGCTGGAAGCCTATGCGGAAAGCGGCGGCAGTCCGGAGGATTTGAAGGTCGCGGAGGTCATTGCGGATTTTATGGCGAACCGCTTGGAACGCCGGGAGGACGGGGCTTTTTACCGGCTGTGCGTTTCCGAGTATTCCGCGGATACGATGTGGGCGGACGATCTGTACATGAGCACGCCGTTCTTGTCGCGGTACGCCGGGATTACAGGCGATTCCTCCTATCTGGACGAAGCGGCAAGGCAGTTTCTGAGATACCGGGAGTATCTGTTCATGCCGGAGGAGGGCGTGATAAGCCACGTATTTGATTTCAAATACGGGAAAGCGACACGGATACCGTGGGGACGCGGAAACGGCTGGAGCCTGTTCTCCCTATCCGAGCTGCTGGAGCGCCTGCCGGACGATCATAAGGACCGCCCGGCACTGCTTGGATTTTTCCGCGAGCTGTGCGCCGGGATCGCTTCCTATCAGGGCGAGTCAGGGCTCTGGAGACAGGTCATTACCGATCCGGAGGCTTATGAGGAGGCTTCCTGCACGGCGATGTTCGCTTACGCCTTTGCCAGAGGCGTGAGGTTTGGCTGGCTGGAGAATCCCGGACGGTTTGCCGAGGCTGCCATTCGGGCATGGCAAGGGCTGACCGAGCATGCCATCGATCGCAGCGGCAGCGTGCATGGGGTGTGCAGCGGGTCCCGTTATTCCTTTACGGGGGACTATTACAAGCATGATCTGCTTACGGTGCTGAACGACAACCACGGGATCGGCATCATGATGCTGTCGTGCGTGGAAATTATGAAATTGAAAGGCATGCAGGGCCTCCAGTAAGGCATACACTTTCGTTAAAGCGCTTAATCCGCCAAAGGATATAAGCGCTTCGGTGTACTAGGTTAAGCGCTTAATTCATAGATGGCTTGCCCGTTAGGATTCAAGAGAAGATAAGCGAAAAGGAGATGAACCGGTTGACAACGACACGATTAACAATGGCGCAGGCGCTGCTGAGGTTCCTGGATGCACAGTATGTTTCTGTCGACGGAGTGGAGACGAAATTTGTGCACGGGGTGATGGGGATTTTCGGGCACGGCAATGTGACCGGTCTTGGCGAGGCGTTGGAACGAAGCGCGGGGGACCTGGTTTATGTGCAGGGCAAAAACGAACAGGGCATGGTGCATGCGGCTGCGGCCTATGCCAAGCAGAAGAATCGCCGGCAGATTTGGGCCTGCACCTCATCCATCGGTCCCGGTGCCTTGAATATGGTTACCGCGGCAGCTACGGCAACGGTGAACCGCATTCCGGTGCTGCTGCTCCCAGGCGACAATTTCGCCTGCCGTCAGCCTGATCCGGTGCTTCAGCAGATCGAGGCCCCGTCGGATTATACCGTTTCGGCCGCCGATGCATTCAAGCCGGTGAGCCGGTACTGGGATCGGATATCCCGGCCGGAGCAGCTGATCGCAGCGGCACGGCAGGCGATCCGCGTGCTGACTGATCCGGCGGAGACGGGAGCGGTGACGCTGGCGCTGCCGCAGGATGTTCAGGCTGAGGCGTATGACTATCCGGATTCGCTGTTCGAGAAAACCGTGCATGTCATCGATCGCCGCCCGCCGTCGGCGGAAGGGCTGCAGCGGGCAGCCGCATGGATTGCCGCGAGCAAGCGCCCGCTGATCATCGCCGGAGGCGGCGTGCATTACAGCGATGCAACCGGCGACCTGGCTGCTTTTGCAGAGGCCTTCGGGATTCCGGTCGCCGAAACGCAGGCCGGCAAAAGCGCGCTTCCCTGGAATCACCCCTTGAACCTGGGGGCGATCGGCGTAACCGGCTCGCTGGCGGCGAACCGTACCGCGGCAGAAGCAGATTTGATCATCGGCATCGGTACCCGGTATACGGACTTTACGACGTCTTCCAAATGGGCATTTCAGCGGGATGATGTTTCGTTCCTGAACCTGAACGTCAACGGTGCGGACAGCGTTAAGCTTGGCGGCGAAGCGCTGGTGGCCGATGCGAAGGAAGGGCTGAAGGCGCTGCATGCTAAGCTGTCGCAGGACGGCTATCAAGCCGCATATGAAGAAGGCGAGCTCGCCGGGCTGAAAGGGGAGTGGGACCGCGAGGTGGATCGGCTGTACGCGGCCGAGCATCCGGATGGCTTGTCGCAGACGAGGGCGCTTGGCGTCATCAATGAGGTCATCCCCCCGACCTCGGTCATCGTCTGTGCGGCAGGCAGTCTTCCAGGGGATCTGCATCGGTTATGGCGAGCCCCCGAAGCGAAGACGTATCACATGGAGTATGGGTTCTCCTGTATGGGGTATGAGGTTAGCGGCGCGCTTGGTGTGGCCATGGCAGAACCGGACCGCGAGGTCTATGCGCTGGTCGGCGACGGCAGTTATCTGATGATGCACTCGGAGCTGGTCACCAGCTTGCAGGAAGGCTGCAAGATCACGATTGTACTGTTCGACAACCACGGCTTCCAGTGCATTCACAACCTGCAGCGGAGCAACGGCAGCGACGGCTTCGGCAACGAATTCCGCCGCCGCGAGGAGGGCACGGGCCGCCTGACCGGTGAATACCTTCCGATTGATTTCGCCGCGCACGCGCGGGCGCTCGGCGCCAAAGCCTACAAGGCCGGCACGCCGGAGGAGCTGCGGGCAGCGCTGCTTCAGGCCCGGCAGGAAACCGTCACGACCCTGATCGAGATTCCGGTCGTTCCGGGAACGAACACCGACGGTTACGAGTCCTGGTGGCGCGTGGAGGTGCCGGAGGTGTCCGTATCGAGCAAGGTGACGGAGGCCCAGCGCGAGATGGCCGCCCGGAGCAAGGAAGCAAGGCCTTACTAAGTTGGAAAAGGAGTTGTTCATTGTCTCAAACCAAGGAGGTAGCATAGCTGCCTCGGGCGATGAAGTTGGTCCGACTATGGGATCTGGAGTAAGGAAGCATACTACTCTACCAAACAAAGCAAAGGAGCGCTGGATATGGGCAACAGGCTGTTCAAGCTGGGGATTCACCCCATCAACTGGGTCGGCGAGGATGTCAGAGAGCATGGAGATGACACAACGTTTGAAACGATTGTGGATGATATTGCGGCTTTGGGTTTGACAGGCACGGAGATGGGCAGGAAATTCCCGAAGGATCCGGCGGTGCTGAAGCGGGAGCTGGAATCCCGCGGCATTCAATTGGTCTCGCAGTGGAAGTCCGTGCTGTTCTCCGATCCCGCTTACCGGAAGCAGGAGCTGGAGGACTACCGCCAGCATGCGGAGTTTCTGGCCGGCTTCGGCAGCAAGGTCATCAGCACGGCGGAGGTTGGAGGCTCGCTGCACTTCGATCCCCGGCGGACGCCGAACGAGAGTGTCGTTCTACGACTGGATGACGCCGGATGGGAAAGCCTGGCGGAGGGACTCAACCAGGCCGGCGAAATTGCGGCGAGCTACGGCATGAAGCTGACGTATCATCACCACGGCGGCACGGTCGTGGAGCAGCCGGCCGAAATCGACCGGCTGATGGCAATGACCGACCCTTCGCTCGTGTTTCTCCTCTACGATACCGGCCATGCCTACTACGGGGGAAGCGATCCGCTCGAGCTGCTCCGCAAGCATTATGACCGAATCGCGTATATCCACCTGAAGGATATCCGGCATGAAATCTTGGAGCAGGCACGTCTGGATGGCTGCGATTTCGTGAGCTGCATCCGCAGGGGCGTGTTCACCGTTCCCGGCGATGGCTGCATCGATTTTACGCCGATTATCGGAGAGCTCGTAGAGCGCGGTTATAACGGCTGGGCGATGCTGGAGGGCGAGCAGGACCCTGCGCTGCATCCGGCCAAGGCGTATGCTGAGCGGGCGATCGAATATCTGGATCGTCTGGAGGGCCATCTCAAGTCGCAGGTCTGACACTGCTCGGCTCGCGGGCCGAAACCAGGCTGATGGCAAATTCGGAAGGTTCAAAATGCAGTGCAGGATACCAGCTTGCTTATCGGACACCAGGCAAATCCTGATTTTAACTATCAAAATAAGTTGGACTTAAGAGAACGATGCAGGCAAGGGAGTGAAATGATTCCGAAGAAGTCGAAAGCTTTCTGAAGGAAAGCTGCATCGGAAGCATCCGCTGGGGTCGCCTTTGGTTTCTGAGAAACCAACAGCGATTGTAGGAATATTTTACGTACTTGCCTAACGTACATTCATTTGTTCAACTTACAAGTGATTCGGGCCATTAAAAAGCCGAGCCATACATTTCTATGAGTGCTCAGCGTGGGCCGATCTGATCAAGGAGGTTCAGCCATGAGTGAAATCACGTTCAACGACCAAAAACCGGTGGATTTTGTCGCCGTGGGGAGATTATGCATCGACTTGAATGCGAATGAGATTAACCGGCCGATGGAAGAGACGAGCACGTTTACCAAGTATGTGGGCGGGTCCCCGGCCAATATCTGTATCGGGATGGCCCGCCTGGGCCTGAATACGGGCTTCATCGGCAAGGTGGCGGACGATCAGATGGGGCGTTTTATTACCCAATACCTGAAGGATAACGGAATCGCGACGCAGGGCGTAACGACCGACCGTACCGGAGCCGTGACGGGGCTGGCTTTTACCGAAATTAAAAGTCCGACTGACTGCAGCATCCTGATGTACCGCGATAACGCTGCGGATTTGCTGCTGGAGACGGGGGACGTGAACGAGGAATTGATCGCCTCCGCCAAAATGGTGCTGATCTCCGGAACCGCGCTTGCGGCCAGCCCTTCCCGGGAAGCCGTGTTTCTGGCTCTGGAATATGCCAAGCAACACGGCGCCGTAATTGCATTTGATCTGGATTACCGTCCGTACACTTGGAAATCCCCTCAGGAAACGGCGACTTATTATAACCTAGCGGCTGAAAAATGCGACATCATCCTCGGCACGCGCGAGGAGTTCGACATGATGGAGCAGTTTGGAGGCAACCCGGAGCGGAGCGACCGCATCACGGCGCACAAGTGGTTTGACTACAGCGCCAGGATCGTCATTATCAAGCACGGCAAGGAGGGCTCCATCGCATATACACCGGACGGCACCAGCCATACGGCTCAAAGCTTTCCGGCAAAGGTCATCAAGACGTTCGGGGCAGGGGATTCTTACGCCGCAGGCTTTCTGTACGGTCTAATGCAGGGCTGGACCATTGAGCGGTCCATGGAATTCGGCAGCGCGGCGGCGAGCATTGTCATCTCCAGCCACAGCTGCTCCGATGCCATGCCGACAAGCGAAGCGGTTCACGATTATATGGAGCGCTGTAAACGCGGGGAAATCACGGCTAATACTTAGGCACCGAGCATCTGACCCTTCTTTTACGCTGACTTGTATCATCGCTTCGCGAAGGCTCTCCAATCGAATTTCCTGATTTTATCGAAGGTCCTGACGGATTCTGCTGAATATCCTGAGTGATCTCAACAAATTATCCTGAGTGCTCTCAATATATCTGCAGTGATCTCAATATATCTGTAGTGATCTCAATAACTATCTTTAGTGATCTCAACAACAAGCCTGACTAATCTCAATAACTATCCTGACTGATCTTAACCAATATCCTAACGGATCCTATCAAATACGCTAACTGATTCAATCGAAAGGGGCCAACCAGCCATGACGCAAACCCTGAGCAATTATATCGGCGGACATTTTGTGCCATCCCGATCCGAAAAAACCGATCCCGTCTACAATCCGGCGACGGAGGAGATTCTCGCTTACGTGCCGCTTTCGACCAAGGAGGAGGTAGACCTGGCGGTGCAGGCAGCAGCCAAAGCGGGGCGCTCCTGGGCGAAGACCGCCGTGCCTCGCCGCGCGCGCATTCTGTTCAAGTATCAGCAACTGCTTGTGGAGCACTGGGAGGAGCTGGCCCGCCTCATTACGGCGGAGAACGGCAAAAGCTATGCCGAAGCCTACGGCGAGGTGCAGCGCGGCATCGAGTGCGTGGAATTTGCAGCCGGTGCGCCCACGCTGATGATGGGCAAACAGCTTCCCGACATCGCCACCAATCTGGAGTCCGGGATGTACCGTTATCCGATCGGTGTTGTAGCCGGCATCACGCCGTTCAACTTCCCGATGATGGTGCCGTGCTGGATGTTCCCGCTCGCCATCGCCTGCGGCAATGCGTTCGTGCTGAAGCCGTCGGAGCGCACGCCGCTCTTGGCCCAGCGCCTGGCGGAGCTGTTCGCGGAAGCCGGCCTTCCGGACGGCGTGCTCAACATTGTTCATGGCGCGCATGACGTGGTCAACGGCATTTTGGAGCATCCGGGCATTGCTGCCATATCCTTTGTAGGCTCTCAGCCGGTGGCGGAGTATGTGTACAAAACCGCTTCCTCCTACGGCAAGCGCGTCCAGGCCTTGGCCGGAGCCAAAAACCACAGCATCGTGATGCCATCAGCCGACTTGGACGCAGCCGTCACCCAAATCGTCAGCGCGGCCTTCGGTTCAGCCGGTGAGCGCTGTATGGCCTGCTCCGTGGTGGTAGCGGTTGGGGACGTAGCGGAGCCGCTCATCGGGAAGCTGAAGCAGGCGGCCGATGAAGTCTCCATCGGCAACGGGGCGGATGAAGGCGTCTTCTTGGGGCCAGTCATCCGGCAAGCCCACAAGGAGCGGACGCTCTCTTACATTGAGGCAGGCGAGCAGGAAGGAGCCAAACTGGTCCGTGACGGACGGAGGGATGACGCCGCGAACGGTGAGGGGTATTTTGTCGGACCGACGATTTTTGATGAAGTGACCTGCGAGATGAAGATCTGGAGGGACGAGATTTTTGCGCCGGTGCTATCCGTCATGCGTGCAGAAACGCTGGAGGAAGCCATTGAAATTTCCAACCGCTCGGACTTCGCCAATGGTGCCTGCCTGTTCACACAGGACGGCAGCGACGTGCGCCAGTTCCGCGAGCATATCGATGCCGGCATGCTGGGCGTCAACCTCGGCGTTCCTGCGCCGATGGCATTCTTCCCGTTCTCCGGCTGGAAAAACTCCTTCTATGGGGACCTGCATGCGAACGGCACCGACGGCGTGGAATTCTATACCCGAAAGAAAATGGTAACGGCACGCTGGTAAGCTCATAAGCGGAGGAGACATTCATATGAAAACCATTAAAATCGGCATTATCGGTGCCGGACGAATCGGCAAAATCCATGCGGATCATCTGCTGCACATGCCGGGCGCGGAAATTGCGGCCATCAGCGATCTATACGCTGCAGACGAGCTGCGTGCTTGGGCCATGGAGCGGGGCATAGCCGTAGTTACGAACAACAGTACCGAGATCATGGAGCATCCGGATATCGATGCCGTATTCATCTGCTCCTCGACGGATACGCATGTCCCGCTGATCAAGCAGGCCGCGGCGAACGGCAAGCATATCTTTTGCGAGAAGCCGGTTAGCATGAGCGTAGAGCAGACCCGCGAGGCGCTCGCGGCCGTGGAGGCAGCCGGCGTGAGTCTGCAGATCGGCTTCAACCGCCGGTTCGACCATAATTTCAGCCGGGTCCGCGAGATTGTGTCCGATGGGAAAATCGGGGAGCCGCATTTGATCAGGATTACCTCCCGCGATCCGAATCCGCCGCATCCGGATTATATTAAGGTGTCGGGCGGGCTGTTTATGGATATGGCGATTCATGATTTTGACATCGCCCGTTTTCTTTCGGGCAGTGAGGTGGTCGAAGTGTACGCCCAGGGAGCGGTGCTGGTAGATCCTGCGATCGGCGAACAGGGTGATATTGACACGGCCGTTACGACGCTGCGGTTTGCAAGCGGGGCGCTCGGCGTCATCGACAACAGCCGCAAGGCGGTTTACGGCTATGATCAGCGGGTCGAGGTATTCGGCTCCGGGGGCAGCGTTTCCGCCGACAACGATTATCCGAGTACCGCTGTCGTCAGCGGCCCGGAGGGCGTCACCCGCGACAAACCGTTGTACTTCTTCCTGGAGCGGTATAAAGAAGCGTACATCAACGAAACGCGTCAATTTATCGAGAGCCTGCAAAACGGCACGCCCGTGCCGGTCAGCGGCCATGACGGCCTGCAGGCGGAGCTGATTGCCTTGGCGGCCAAGCGCTCGCTGGAGCAAGGCCGTCCTGTGAAGCTGGCTGAGCTCACCGGCATTTCCACGGTAAGCTAAGCCTGAAGAGGATGTATCGGAGCGGCACTAGGCCTGCGCCTGCGGGATGAACACCGATCCTATGACATGAGTGTCCGCTCAGGCTCGCTCCATTCATCAATTGCAAAAAAGATATTTTAGAGGAGGGAAAGAATCATGCTGAACCTAATTGTGCCTTCTACGGCTCCGGACCGGGACGGATGTGTGCTGTCCATAACGCCTGAAAGCGCAGGCTGGGAATATGTAGGCTTTGAGGTATACCGTTTAAGCGAAGGACAGACGCTGAGCCGGGGGACGGAAGATAAGGAAGCGGCTCTTGTACTGCTGTCCGGCCGTGCCGATGTGAAGGCTGGTGGAGAGCGCTGGAACAACATTGGCCAGCGGATGAGCGTGTTTGAAAAGACGCCGCCCTATACGGTATATGTTCCTTCGCAGGAACAGTACGAAGTCACGGCGCTTACCGAGCTGGAGCTGGCGGTCTGTCTTGCTCCGGGGCAAGGCAACCATCAGGCCCGGCTGATCGCGCCGGAGGATGTCGGCGTCGAAAACCGCGGCAGTGGAAGCATGTCGCGCCTGGTGCATAACATTCTACCGGAGCAAAAGCCGGCGGACAGCCTGCTGGTGGTCGAGGTGTTTACGGATGGAGGAAACTGGTCCAGCTATCCGCCGCACAAACATGACCGCGATGAGCTGCCGGAGGAATCCCGGCTGGAGGAAACCTACTACTTCCGGGTGCAGCCGGAACAGGGCTTTGCCGTACAGCGGCTCTACACCGACGATCGTTCGCTGGACGAGACGATGGCGGTCAAGGACGGCCAGGCGGTTATGGTGCCCGAGGGCTACCATCCAGTTTCGGCGCCTCCCGGATATGACGTGTACTACCTGAACGTCATGGCAGGGCCGAAGCGGGTCTGGAAGTTCCGCAACGATCCGGATCATGACTGGCTAATGAAATAAGGGGCAAGCTGGTCTATTTTTCCCGTCAGCTGCTCCTCGGTTATGTGTTGTCAAAAGGATGGCTGCTGCAACGAGGATAGTGGAGTCCATGCTTGTACGATAAGCCTCGTGAAATACATTTTAACTTATTGTTTTAAGAGACTGGTCCGCATCAATGGGATCGAGGCTAAAATGGCCTTGCGCGAAGCGGGCCGGGAGCGCATAATGATTTAAATGCCAAAATTAAACAAATGGAGCACAAGGGATGATCAAAGCGACTATTTATGACGTTGCGCGCGAAGCCGGCGTCTCCATTGCGACCGTCTCTCATGTCATTAACGGCAAGGGCAAGATCAGCCGCCAACGGCGTGAAGAGATTTTGAATATCATGAAGCGCTTGAATTACCGGCCAAACGCGATTGCCTCCGCCCTCGCCAGCAAAAGAACCTATACCCTCGGCCTGCTCGTTCCCGATATCTCCAACCCGTTTTTTGCCGAGATTGCGCGCGCCGTTGAGGACCGCGGACATCAGCTTGGGTACAGCGTCATCATCTGCAGCACGGACAACAATGAAGAAAAGGTAAAACGTTATGTCAGTCTGCTGAAGCAAAAGCAAGTGGATGGCGTCATTATCGGCACGGGTGTATCCCACGGCGAGCTGCTTAAGCCGCTGCAGGAGCATTCGCTGGCGATCACGCTCATCGCCCGGGACCATCCGGAGCTTGGGGCGAGCTGCGTTCGGGTTCATGATCTCGACGGCGGGCGTCTGGCTGCCGAGCATTTGCTTCGCCTCGGCCACCGCAGGCTGGCGGTGCTTGCGGAGAATGAGCGGGTGACGAGCAGCGGTGAGCGGGTAAGAGGGTTTGTCGAGACTGCAGCCTCGTTCGGCGTGGAACTGCCTCCGGATCATATTGCAGTCTGCGACCATAAGATCGAGGATGGATACCGGAGAGCCAAGACTATGCTGCAGCTGGCGGAGCAACCGACGGGGCTGTTCTGCTGTAACGACCTGCTGGCGATCGGGGCACTTCAGGCGATTCGCGAGCTCGGGCTGCGCGTGCCGGAGGATTGCTCGGTCGTCAGCTTTGACGATACGATCCTGGCGCGTGTCACCGATCCGCCGCTCACCGTGATCGCCCAGCCGATCGAGGAGATGGGCCGCTTGGCGGTTGACCTGGTGGTGCAGGATCTGGCCGGACAGAGCGATCCCGCCCGGCGGATGGTGCTTCCCCCGGAGCTGGTGGTCCGCGGCTCAACAGCGCGGCTATTATAGAAACTTTTTAATAAATCCGAAGAAGCCTTCCAATATGCATTGCTCTTACCAGCTTGTCATCGTTGTAGACGATGCATGAAGGGGATCACCCACGTATTGCATGGCTCTCGGGGCGATGATCTGCTTGACTCTACACCTCCATGGGCGAGGCCTTCCCGCAAAGCTTGCGTAAAAGCAGCTGCAGGAAGGCTTTTTTGCGTGGGCTGGTAGAGGCTTTGCAGCCACTACTGGATCGGTGTAACACGAGACCAGGATTGTAGGACATTGGCGGAGCTCCCGGCGTATGGTGGTCGGCGTCACATGACAGTGGTTCGCATCAAGTAATAATGATTAGCATGTTACATGACAGTAGTAAGCGTCACATGACAATGGTTCGCATCACATGACAGTGTTGAGAGCCCTTGGAGTTAAGGAACACTTTTCAATGGCGGGGGGCGTGTAGTGAGGGGGTTCTTACCTCTGCCTCTCGACGCACCACTCCCACTGGCGGTGTAATAATGACTGCTGCAGGATGCCCAGCGTCGACGCTCGGACGACAAGCCATATCCATGAGAGCACCAGAAGCATGCCTCATGCTAATATTCCTCTTGTTTAAGGACATTCTTCGGCCGGCGGCGGATTTGTTCCTTGAACAGCGGCTCGACGTTCGGTTCGACGATCCACCCGAAACCGCGTTTGATCCAGGGCGAAGACAGCATCCAGGTCAAGATGACGCCGAGAAGAATCAGCAGCAGTTTACCTCCCGTCGACTGGAAGGTGGTCTCGAGCCACCTGTTATACTGCATTGTTTTGACGATAAATCCGTGCAGCAGAAAAACGTACATTGTATAGAGTCCCCGTTCCGTATAGGGCTGCCTCGTCTCCGGAATGATGGAAAGGAAGCATAGACCCATCAGGGCCGTGAAGGCATAGGTGAGTATTCGGTAAAGTCCCGCGTTCCAAGATTCCAAGCCGAATTCCAGATATGGCATCGCGCCGTAGAACCAGCTGGCGTTGGTTTGCAGAATGGGTGACAGGCTATACAGCAAGGCAAATCCGCCGGTGAGGATGGCAATGGACATCAGCCGAAATGATCGGGTTTTGAAGGCGCTGAGCCACTCCCTTTTGAAATAATATCCGATGAGAAAAAAAGGCAGGAAATACAGCGTGCGCGAAATGCTCGCGTAATAATCCACATCGATCGAGTATCCGAGCAGGACCGATAACGCGATGCAGATGATCAGCGGATATTTGAGCATCAGCAGGTATGGCAGAAGCATTTTCCACAGCATCATGCTGAATAGAAACCACAGAATCCAGTAGGGGTAAAAATAGGTGAAGTCGAGCAAGTCCAGTCCCTGCATGTAATAATCAAACAAGGTGTACAGCGTCTCGAAAATGAAGTACGGCACGACCAATCCCGACAGCAGGCTAATGTAGTATTTGGGGTATTGGATACGTTTGGAGAAATAACCGGCCGTGAAAATAAACAGCGGCATGTGAAACGAGTAAATGAACTGATAGACCGTTCCCATCCAGCGCTCGCTGTTAAATGGCTCGATGAGGTGCCCCACGACCACCAACAGGATCAGTATGAATTTGAGGTTATCGAAATAGATGTCTCTCTCTTTCATCTGGCAACCAGCTCCTTTGGGTTTGACGTTCCAATGAAGTTTCGTATTAGTATATCGGATGGCAGTGGGGCTTTCCATGGTTGAAGTTGGAAGGGTGGATTGGATTACGGTATTGATCTTGGGTTGTGTTCTAAGCTGTAATGTACGAATATGCAAAGATATCCATTAAAAGATAGGTAAACAATTTCGTGACGGCTCATCAGAGTTTGGTGAAGAGTGGCCCACCCTTGAGAAGGTATCCTACAACGGGTTCACCATTTAAGACTCATCGTCTTCTAGACAGATGCTTCGTCGGTTGCGACTTGTTTGCATGCGTTTCGTGTTACCGTCTTAATAACCAATTTGTTGGTTGTTGTAAACGGTGAGATCGAATGTGGCCCAAGTTAGGGAGATAGAAAGAAGGATATTCCTATAAGACTGTTTTGCTCTGCCTAAAAGGATGCAGTTCAGACCAATAAATTGAGCTTCCCATATTTGATAAAAACCGATTTTATTGTCGAACGACCGGTCCGGACATGTTACAATTAATTCATTCGGGAAAATGCGGAAATGGAGACGATAGTTAGAAATGAATATTCGTAAAGCGATCATACCCGCCGCAGGATTAGGCACACGATTCCTGCCGGCTACGAAAGCGATGCCGAAAGAAATGCTTCCCATTGTGGATAAGCCAACGATTCAATATATTATTGAAGAAGCGGTTGCATCCGGTATTGAAGATATTATTATCGTTACTGGTAAGGGTAAACGGGCAATTGAAGACCATTTCGACTCGTCCTTTGAGCTCGAGCATAACTTGGCGGGGAAAGGAAAATGGGAGCTGCTGGAGGAAGTCCAGAAGCCTTCGAACTTAGCCGACATCCATTATATCCGGCAGAAAGAGCCCAAAGGCCTGGGGCATGCGATCTGGTGTGCGCGGAAATTCATTGGAGATGAGCCGTTTGCGGTACTGCTCGGCGATGATATCGTAGAGTCAGAAGTGCCTTGCCTGAAGCAGATGATGAAAGTCTATGATACATACCACTCTGCTGTTGTAGGAGTTCAAACCGTTGACTGGGATGAAGTTAACCGATACGGCATTGTAGATGGCATTAGAAAATCCGAAAGGATTTATGAAACGACAAGACTTGTTGAGAAGCCTTCTCGAGATGAAGCCCCGTCCAATCTAGCAATCATGGGACGCTATATTTTGCCTTCGGTTATTTTTGATATACTGGAGGATCAAGAAGCTGGGAAGAACGGGGAAATTCAGCTAACCGATGCGCTGTCGGTACTAGCTCATCGAAGCCCCATCTTAGCCCATAACTTCGAAGGGATTCGTCATGATGTAGGAGAAAAAATGGGTTTTATTCAAACAAGTATTCACTATGCACTGCAGCGTGAGGATTTACGAGAAGATTTGCTAGCTTACATGAATAAAATAATGGAGAAAGTAAGATAGTCTCTACACGAAAAAGAAATAGCGGGTACGTTACGGTAGATGAATTGGTTCTACCGGGATCGTACCCGCTATTTGATTAGAATTGAAGATCCGCCAATTGCTTGATGTTTTGCTCCGCATTCGGATCAACTTGTTTTAACTTCTCAAGCAGAGCTTCGTCGCTCTGACCTTGCTTCTGAAGTGCAGCGAGGTACCATCTAACAATCTCTTGAGCAGATGACTGAGACAGATCTTCCTGAATTCCGATTTTGAGCGCATTAACTGCCTGCTCTGGCTGATTCATCATGTAATGCATCTTGCCTGCATGGAGGATCATTTCCGGAGTGTTTTCAAAAGGATTCCCCTGGAGCTGACCTTCCGGCAGCGTCTTCAGATGCTGAATACCTTCCTGTACTTTGGCGAAAGCATCGGTTGCGTGTTTAAAGTACTCATCTTTTTTAGCGTGGTCGCCTGTTCCGAGAGCCTTCATACCAAGCTCGTAACCTTGCAGGATGATGTCCTGGTACCATTCAATGTCCCAATTAAATTTAGGCGCGTTCTGAATCAAGACATCATATGCTTGCTCCGGCTGTTGTTTCATTTCATATGTCTTTATCAAGCTGCGAAGCATTGCTTTGTTGTGAGGCTCATCTTTCAGTGCTTTATTCAATAAACTAACAGATGCGTTATAGAAGTCTTCGTTCTGATTCTGTTGATATACCGCCTGGTAAAGCGATGCTAACAACAGTACGGAATCTGAATGGCTTGGACGAATGCTTAGGTCCTTGTCGATCGGTGCTTTAATCTCCTCATATGATGTGCTAACCTGGACAACTCTACGAGCTTCCATTGCGGCATCGGCGGCTTGCACATAACGAATCGATGTAATAAAGACAAAAATAGCACCGAGACCGACAACTGCACTATATACGCCTCTGGCCGTTGAATCTTTCACCTTCCACTTGGCGAGCGGTTTATGTTCCATGGCTGCGGCCATACCACCGAGCCCCAGGAATACGAGAATTCCCATGAATACGTAACTCATGTTAAAGTCCAAAATACTGTGCATCAGAATGGAAAGCACGATAATGAGATACAGGAAGTGGCTGTTTCGATCTTCCTCGGTTCCCTTCATGTAGCCGCGAATATATTTATAGAAGATATACAAGATAAATGCCATGAAAATCACAAAGCCGAGAATACCAACCTCAACGAGATACTGCAGGAAGAAGTTGTGAGCCTGGCGGCTCGTATACGGGTTGTTCTGGTACTGCTCATAAAGCGAGGCCCATGCACCACCGCCTGCACCGATAATCGGATAATCCGCAAGAACCTTCATTGCATCTTTATAGAAAGTGAAACGCTCGAGAACACTATGCTGATTAAAGTTGATGTTCTCCAAGCGGACGCTAATGTTTTGCGGCAAAATATTTTTGAGGCCCGTCCCAATAAACAGGAAGATCAACAGGCCACCGATCACCGTAGAGCCGATCGGAATCCATAAGCTTGAGCCTTTTTTAGAGGACCATTTCCCCAAAACCTTATCCAGTTTCGGAGCGACAAAGCTCTGGATCGCCCACCCGATCAGTCCTACGACCGCCGATGTGCTGATCAGGATTCCCCATCCCTTTAACGCTCCGCTGCCGCTAAACGTTTCATTAAGCTGAAGTCCCAGTTCGGTCACGGATTTAGAGATTAACAGAGATGCTACGCCGGCAATTCCGCAATAAAGGATCCACAGCAGCTGTTGAGCAGGCTTTAGGAACAAGAGCAGTAGAACAAATACAACCGGCAGCATGACCAGACCGCCACGGGATAGCGTCAAGAGCAGCGACACAATGATCGGTACCAGCATGAAGCTGTGGAACGCTTTGCCGTACCATTTTCGTGAAGCCGTAATGCAGAATACAGCTGCAAATAGGAATGCCATCAAAAAGGCAGCGTATGTATTGGCATACTGGAATACGGAAGTAAGACGCAAACCGTTGGAATCTGTCATGACGGCATGAGTGTATGTGCCGTTGAGCACTGTGTTGGAGAACCATTTTGCGATTGCACCGGCTGTCTTGCCTTGCCCGAACCAATTCAGGAGGCCAAAACCAACAATAAGGTAAGCGACAGCCATTATCGTATTCTGGATGATTCGATTTCCCAACTTGTCACGAAGCGTATATAACCCAATGACAAACATCGTCGCGTAAATACAGTTGATGATCACCATATTCATAGCAAGAACCTGGGATGCTGCGCTGAGTAACGATATTAGGTATGTCAGGGGAAGTAAAAGTACGCCTACTGCTAACCAGTCACGTTGATCTTTTAATTGAATGTTCTTGAAGGATTGAGCAATCCATAGGAACAATAGTAGGCAGGATAGGATGGCTGCCCAAAATATAGGTTTTTCAAAATTTAATTCTTGTCCGTTAAATAATGCCGTCTGGAACGGCGTCCATGCTAGAAAAAGAATGATTCCTACTATTAACACCCAAAATAAAGCCGATCTTGTCTCTCGCTTCCTCGACTCCGCGGCTTTTTTGCCGTATACTGGTTTCGACAACGTAATTAGCTCCTTTTCTTGTAGATACGACAATATTTTAGCATAGTATGACATGGCAACAAAGTAGGAAGTTGGTTTAATAAATGTTGAGATATAGATATGGAGTGATTTGATTTGAAGGTTCTGGTAACTGGAGGGGCAGGATTTATAGGTTCTAACTTGGTAGATGCGTTAATTAATATTGGTCATAAGGTCACTGTAATTGATAATTTATCAACTGGTGATAAAAGGAATATTAATCCAGAGGCTTGTCTTTATCAAATGGACTTAAACTCGAAGAGTATTGAGGATGTATTTGAAAATACGAAACCTGATATCGTGTTCCACCTTGCTGCACAGGTTAACGTTGGTAAATCAATAGAGTGCCCTTTATTAGATGAAGAGATTAACATAAGAGGGACATTAAACTTATTAAATTGCTGTAGGAATTTTGGAGTGAAAAAAATTGTATACTCTTCCTCTGCCGCAGTATACGGTAAGCCACAGTTCAATCCAATTACCGAAGATCATATTACTGAACCTATTTCATATTATGGGGTATCAAAGTTAACTCCTGAGTATTATATAAAAGTGTTCTCTTCTTTATACAATATTAGTTACGTAATTCTAAGGTATTCGAATGTCTTTGGACCACGACAAAACCATGAAGGAGAAGGTGGCGTGGTTTCTATATTCATAAATAAGTTAATTAACAAAGATAGGCCGGTTATTTATGGGAGTGGACTTCAAACTAGGGATTTTATATTTGTAAAAGATGTTGTCAACGCAAATCTAGCAGCAATAGAACATGAAGAGAATGATACCTTTAACATTGGAACAAATGAATCTATAAGTGTAGTAGGGCTGCTGGACCTACTATCTAATATACACGGTCAGAATGTTCAGGCTATGTTTGAAACTGGGCGTGAAGGAGACATAATGCATAGTTGTCTGGATAACAACAAGGCTAAATCAAAACTAAAATGGGCTCCTTCACACGATTTTGAACAGAGTCTTAAAGATACACTACATTATTACATTGAGAAGAAGTTGCAGTCAGTTTAGTTAAAGGGGCTTTATAGATGATTCGATATTGGGAAAATTTTAAAAAGTATCGTTTTTTGTTAAGAGAGTTAGTTATTAATGACATAAAGTTGAGATATAGAAGATCGGTATTGGGAGTAATATGGAGTGTACTTCATCCATTGTTAATGATGGTTGTGCTAACCCTAGTGTTTTCTAATTTATTCAAAAGTGATATTGAAAATTTTCCGGTATATGTGTTCACAGGTCGTTTGGTATGGGATTTGTTTTACCAATCAACAATTTCCTCTATGTCCTCAATAACGGCAAATGCCTCATTAATTAAAAAAGTATATATACCTAAGTATATCTTTCCATTAGCTAGATGCTTATCATCTCTTGTTAATACTTTATTTTCTTTAGTTGCGTTATTTCTTGTTATGATAGTTGTTGATGTTAAGATAACACCAGTCATGTTATTGTTGCCATTAGCTATATTCTATATCTTTTTATTTACCACAGGGATAGCTCTCTTTCTTTCATCCTATACGGTGTTTTTTAGAGACCTTAATTATTTATATGAGGTTTTTACCACTGCTTGGATGTATTTTACGCCTATTTTTTATCCTCCAACGGTGTTACCTGAGAAATTTCAATTCATTTTTCAGATTAATCCACTTTATTATATGGTAGATTATTTTAGGGAGATTGTTATGTTTGCAACTTTTCCAAGTATGAGACATAACTTGCTTTGTTTCGGAATCGGTTTGGTTGCGTTTCTGATTGGTTTTTATACATTCTATAGAAAACAAGATAAATTTATTCTTCACGTCTAGTATGGGAGGACATATGTCAGAATATGCAGTAGAGGTTAACGATGTTTCCATGCTGTTCAATTTATCAACTGAAAAAATCGATAGTTTAAAAGAATATGTTTTAAAGCTTCTAAAAAAAGAACTTTATTTTAAAGAGTTCCAAGCTCTCCAGAACATTTCGTTCACTGTGAAAAAAGGGGACACGTTTGGTTTAGTAGGATTAAATGGGGCCGGTAAAAGCACTCTTTTAAAGATCATTGCGGGAGTATTGAAGCCTACTAAAGGGAGTGTTGTTGTTAATGGGAATTTAGCTCCTCTTATAGAGTTAGGTGCAGGTTTTAATTTTGATCTATCTGCTAAAGAGAATATATTCTTAAATGGCGCGGTGCTAGGGCACTCTAGAGCGTTTATGGAAGAACATTATCACAGTATCGTAGAATTTTCAGAATTAAAAGATTTTATTGATGTACCTATTAAAAATTATTCTTCGGGTATGGTTGCGAGATTAGCATTTTCAGTTGCGACTACAATTAAACCTGAAATACTGATTGTAGATGAAGTTCTAGCAGTCGGTGATTATAAATTTCAAGAAAAATGTAAAAAAAAGATGAATGAACTACTTGATGATGGTACTACTGTTTTGTTTGTTTCGCATTCTTCTGCACAGGTAAAGGAAATGTGTAATAATGCAATTTGGATTGAGAAGGGAAAAACCAAAATGGTTGGTAGAGCTGATACTGTAATTAATGCATATGAAATGGCTTGACATGACAGGAGAGGTGTTATTTTGAATCCCGTTGTTGCTGTGATGGTTCGAACCAAGGACCGTCCTTTGTTATTGAGAAGAGCAATGGAAAGCATACTGAATCAGACATATAAGAATTGGGAGATAGTTTTAATAAACAATGGCGGAGATGAAGGTACTATCTCTGCCATTCACTCAGAATTTATATGCAGAACTAGTAATAATATTCGCTTAATCAATCTTCAAAGGAATAGTTTTATGGAAGTGGCTACAAATGTCGGGCTTAAAAACACGGATGCTAAATTTGTCACTTTATTAGATGATGATGACACTTGGGATGAAACCTTTTTAGAAAAATGTGTTGAAATATTAGTAAATAATAATTTAATTGATGGTGTAGTAACAAAATCAACAATCGTTCATGAGGAAATTGAAGGACAAACAATACAAGAGCTATGTAAAGAGAGTTTAAATCCTCGCCTAAAAAGGATAGGAAAGTACTCCTTGCTGAGGAGAAATTTATTTACAACAAACTCTTTTGTTTATAGAAAAAATGTTTTGACTGAAATCGGATACTATAGGGAAGACTTGCCTGTTTTAGGGGATTGGGAGTTTAATTTGAGATTTGCACTTAGTAAAAAAATTGTTGTTTTACCACAAGCCCTTGCATTTTACCATAAAAGGCAGAAAAATACTAATGAAAATTACAGTAATACCGATCTAGAGTTGCATTTGAAATACGATAAATTGATAAGATATGAATTCTGTAGACGTAGTTTTAATGAGGGAGCAATTATAAGAGGGAGTAGGATTTTGATCTATGGTTATTTCAATAATTTAACTCGGTTAGCTAAAAAAATGATTCATAAGAAAATGAATTCGAATGGAAGGATCGAATGGAGAAGAAGATAGCAGTCTCGGTGATTGTTCCTGTATATAATGTCGAAAAGTATATAAGAAAGTGCTTGGATTCATTGGTAGATCAAACATTAAGCGATATAGAAATAATAGTCGTGAATGATGGTTCCACGGATGGATCACAGAAAATAATAGATGAGTACGCAGAAAAACATCCATATAAAATAATCTCCCTCAGTAAGGAGAATGGGGGACTGGGAGAAGCCAGGAACTTTGGGCTGGAATATGCTCGGGGAGAATATATAGGCTTCGTAGATTCAGATGATTGGGTAGACATTAAGATGTTCGAGGCTATGCATAATATGACAAAGTATGGTCATGACATTGTAATATGTGACTTTATGATTGTTAAGGATGGATGGACAACAGGATACAGGTCAAAAGGCTTTAGAGGAAGCAATTTTACTCATAGAGAGTGTGTCATTAACTCTATTGATCCGGCGACAGCCTGTAATAAATTATATCATCGAAAGTTTTTTGATCTAACAAGATTTACAAAAGACTGGTACGAGGATATTGGAACAACACCAATATTGCTATCCTATGCCAATAGTATCGGCTACTTGGATTTTCCAATGTATTATTACAGGCAACGAGGAGGTTCGATAACTTATAGTTCAGACAGAAGGACATTAGGAGTAATTAACTCATGGGAAAGGGTTATTACAAATGTCAATAGCGAGTATCAAGCTGAAGCAATTATGGCAGTAAGCAAAAGTATAGCTTCATTTTTAGAATTCAAACCTGATTTTGCCGACGAGTTTCTTGAATATGCAAATTCAAGACGCGATATCATAAGCACAAATTCTTTTTACCAGGAAGCAGTAAAGAACAAATCCATTATAGACATTTTAAGAGCAAAGCTCATTCCCAAAAAGATACATTATTTTTGGTTTGGCAAGGGAGAGAAGAGTGAGTTAGTAAAAAAATGCATTAAATCGTGGGAAACTTTCGCAGGGGACTATGAGATCATAGAGTGGAATGAAACTAATTGCAATATTGAAGAAAATGAGTATGTGAAGGAAGCCTATGAAGCAAAGAAATGGGCATTTGTAGCGGACTACTTCAGAATCAAGGTTATCTATGAACAAGGTGGAATTTACATGGATACCGATATGGAATTAATGAATCGAATTGATTCTTTGCGGATTAGTGATGCTTTTTTTGCATTTGAAACAAGAGATGCAGTACACGCGGGAATATTTGGGGCGGTAGCAGGTCATCCTCTAATAAAACAATGGTTGGATACATACAGGGAGGATCGTTTTAAACAAAGTAATGGTTCTTATAATACAGCCCATACGATTGTAAAACGACTAACTGATATCTTGTTGAAAAATTATGGTATAAAGATGAATGGAAGATATCAAATATTAAATGAAAACATTAAAATTTATCCCTCGAATATACTGACGATTGATGTGTACGATGGAAAAAATTTGGCTGTACATCACTATGATGCTTCTTGGTGGGATGTGAAGGATGAAGTATCCTATAAAAATGTAGTCCTAAAAGATTACGTCTTACTTAATGAAAGAAATGCAATTCACACACTTAAACATTTATATAGAAGATTACGATGGATTTCAGATAATGAAAGGGGCCTTAAGGCAAGAATAATCAAGCTTTTTTTAGATCCTGCGTATAAATTATATAGAAGGATTTTTAAATGATTAGAGAGGGGGGAGTTAGATGCTGAGAAAATCTATAAAAAAAATACCAAGAATTAAGAAAGTAATTGAAGAGCGACAAGCTTACTATAATCACATCATTTCTCTGAACAAAATACTGAAGGAAAGAGAACAGAATGAAATTGAAATAAAAGAACTACTAAATGGTTTGAAAGAGGTTAATCAACAACTTGAAGAAAATTACAAAAGATTGAAAAAACAATATGAAAATGAGATTGCAAAAAAACGAGAAGCTATAGAGCATTTAAATAACACTATTGAAAGTATCAATAGTAAACATAAGGCACAGTTAATTCACAAAGATAGTGAGTTAAAATTATTGAATCAAGAAATACAACAGTTGAAGAAGGAGCTTTCTAATTTTAAAGGCTTAGGCAACCCTATAGATTCTAAAGACTTTTGGGAGACTCATTATATAAACGGGAATAGCTCAGGCACGGGTTCTTATGCTCACTTAGCAGAATTCAAGGCAATGATTATAAATTCTTTTTTAGATCAAAAAAAGATAAATACTGTTATTGAATTTGGATGCGGAGATGGCAATCAATTATCATTTATGAAATATAAAAAATATGTGGGGGTAGATGTTTCCCAGTCGGTTATCAATAAAAACAAAGAAAAATACTGTGGTGATAAAAATAAATTGTTTTATACTACTGAGGAAAAAGACAAGTATATTAGTCAAGATTATGATTTAGCTTTATCATTAGATGTTATTTTTCATTTAACTGAAGAAGATGTCTATGAACAATATATGCACGATTTATTTTCATCCTCAAAAAAATATATCATTGTATACTCAAGTAATCATGAAGAATTTACTGTTTGGCCTGAATTCAGACATCGAAAATTTATGAGATATGTACAAGAAAATTGTGCTGAATGGGTTTTAATCGATTTTATACCCAACAAGTATCCTTTTCAATTAGGGCGAGAAATGACTACATCCACATCTGATTTTTATATTTTCAAACATAAAAATTTACTTTGAAGAATGGAAGGATCGAATGGAGAAGAAGATAGCAGTCTCGGTGATTGTTCCTGTATATAATGTCGAAAAGTATATAAGAAAGTGCTTGGATTCATTGGTAGATCAAACATTAAGCGATATAGAAATAATAGTCGTGAATGATGGTTCCACGGATGGATCACAGAAAATAATAGATGAGTACGCAGAAAAACATCCATATAAAATAATCTCCCTCAGTAAGGAGAATGGGGGACTGGGAGAAGCCAGGAACTTTGGGCTGGAATATGCTCGGGGAGAATATATAGGCTTCGTAGATTCAGATGATTGGGTAGACATTAAGATGTTCGAGGCTATGCATAATATGACAAAGTATGGTCATGACATTGTAATATGTGACTTTATGATTGTTAAGGATGGATGGACAACAGGATACAGGTCAAAAGGCTTTAGAGGAAGCAATTTTACTCATAGAGAGTGTGTCATTAACTCTATTGATCCGGCGACAGCCTGTAATAAATTATATCATCGAAAGTTTTTTGATCTAACAAGATTTACAAAAGACTGGTACGAGGATATTGGAACAACACCAATATTGCTATCCTATGCCAATAGTATCGGCTACTTGGATTTTCCAATGTATTATTACAGGCAACGAGGAGGTTCGATAACTTATAGTTCAGACAGAAGGACATTAGGAGTAATTAACTCATGGGAAAGGGTTATTACAAATGTCAATAGCGAGTATCAAGCTGAAGCAATTATGGCAGTAAGCAAAAGTATAGCTTCATTTTTAGAATTCAAACCTGATTTTGCCGACGAGTTTCTTGAATATGCAAATTCAAGACGCGATATCATAAGCACAAATTCTTTTTACCAGGAAGCAGTAAAGAACAAATCCATTATAGACATTTTAAGAGCAAAGCTCATTCCCAAAAAGATACATTATTTTTGGTTTGGCAAGGGAGAGAAGAGTGAGTTAGTAAAAAAATGCATTAAATCGTGGGAAACTTTCGCAGGGGACTATGAGATCATAGAGTGGAATGAAACTAATTGCAATATTGAAGAAAATGAGTATGTGAAGGAAGCCTATGAAGCAAAGAAATGGGCATTTGTAGCGGACTACTTCAGAATCAAGGTTATCTATGAACAAGGTGGAATTTACATGGATACCGATATGGAATTAATGAATCGAATTGATTCTTTGCGGATTAGTGATGCTTTTTTTGCATTTGAAACAAGAGATGCAGTACACGCGGGAATATTTGGGGCGGTAGCAGGTCATCCTCTAATAAAACAATGGTTGGATACATACAGGGAGGATCGTTTTAAACAAAGTAATGGTTCTTATAATACAGCCCATACGATTGTAAAACGGCTAACTGATATCTTAGAAGAAAAATATGAGATTGACATGAATGGAAGATATCAAATATTAAAAGAAAACATTAGAATTTATCCGCCGAATGTGCTAACGATTGATGTGTACGATGGAAAAAATTTGGCTGTACATCACTATGATGCTTCTTGGTGGGATGTGAAGGATGAAGTATCCTATAAAAATGTAGTCCTTAGAGATTTTTTTATAAGCAACGAATCGCAGATAACTTCGTCCGATATGGCATTTTATCAGGAGCTAATCAGAACTTACGAAAACACTATTTCATGGAGGATAACTGCACCTCTAAGGAAGATTCGAGCAATAACTAAAAGGAAGAATTAATCTATGAAAAAAATCATCCCGGTTTTAATTGTTATTGTGATAAATTCGATATATTTAACAGAAGTAATAAGTCAGTATACAATTCAGACAGTTTTACAGCTCATATTTGTTTTTTGCTACCTATTTATATTGAATACTTTGGTGTTTTACTTAATAAATAAATACGTTATTTCTAAAAATGTAGGGGGAAGAATAGGCCTGGTTTTAGTTTCTTTGTGTGTTTCAATAATATGTGTTCTGGTGTTTAACGATAGTTTGATTGTGAAAAACTATAAGCCGACTTCAGTGGAGATAGTACCCAGTATAACTAAGAATCCAAAATCAAATGGCTCTGAGGTATGGATTACAGGTATATATATAGATGATAGAAAAGTAGAACTGAAAGACGTTCCTATGATAAGAAACAAAAATGTTTGGACTGAAAAAGAAGGAGCAATAGTGAATTCTGGCAGCCAACCTGACAAAATTGTTTTTGATTTACCAAAAGCCCAGGATATAAGGATCAAATTTTTAAAACATGCTTGGTCTGGGAATATCTCTATAAACGAAGGTAATCACAAAGAGACACATGATTTGTATTCTCCTGATAGTGGTGATTACAGCTATACAGTAAAAACCAATTTAGTACCTACAACTAACATTCAACGGTGGATTAGTTGCTTATTTTCTTTAATCTTTATTTCTAGTCTTTCTTTTCTAGTTTTAAATGTGATCCAATTGAAGAAAATTAACAAATCAAAATCTGAATGATTGGTACAGCTACTTTAACAATAAAGGGGAGACTATGAGGTTGTTGCCATAACCAGTCTCTAAAAAATTAAGTGGATGAAGCTATAAACGAAAATTTGCGAAAAAAAGAGCTTTGGACACGCAACTTCATCATTAGCCTAATAAAGAAAAGGAAAACACATAATAAGGGAGATATTTGTTTATGGAAGTAGCGATTCTTATACCTTGTTACAATGAGGAACAAACGATTGGTAAAGTCATAGATGACTTTAAAAAAGAGCTACCTAATGCAAAAATATATGTGTATGATAATAACTCAAGTGACAATACCGCGAAAATTGCAACTGAGCATGGAGCTATCGTGAAGAAGGAATTTAGGCAAGGGAAAGGTAATGTTGTACGATCTATGTTTTTAAATATTGATGCAGATTATTATGTTATGGTTGATGGAGATGATACATATCCTGCTGAGTACGTTCACCAACTATTGGAGCCACTAATTAACCAAGAAGCAGATATGGTGATAGGGGATAGATTATCAAATGGTTCATATTTTAATGAAAACAAAAGACCATTACATGATTTAGGTAACAATTTAGTCAAAAATTTAATTAATAAGCTTTATAAAAGTAACATAAATGATATTATGACAGGTTATCGTTCATTTAATAAACTCTATGTGAAGTCGTTTCCAGCTATGAGTCCTGGATTTGAAATAGAAACTGAACTGACAATTCATACTTTGGATAAGAGGTTTTTAATTAAGGAAGTACCTATTAATTATCGAGATCGTCCGGAAGGGAGTTTTTCAAAACTCAGTACTCTAACTGACGGGTTCAAGGTATTGAAGACAATATTCACTTTATTCAAAGACTATAAACCGTTAATCTTTTTTGTTTGTTGGTCTACCATCTTTGTATTGATAGGTTTAATAATTGGACTTCCCGTGATTTTTGAGTATCTTAAAACAAGTTTGGTACCGAGATTACCATCAGCAGTTCTTGCGACAGGATTTATGTTATTGGCGATTATTTCCCTATCGTGTGGACTTATTCTTGATACAGTAGTTTCAAATTCTCGGAAGCAGTATGAACTTGAACTACATAAAACAATGAAGTTGGTGAAGGCAGGAAATGAATATTGAACTAAAAGAAAAAACAGCATTAATGTGGATTGTTGCAGTGATTTTTTCCACCTGCCTTATTTATGTTCTTATACCAAATCAAATGTTTGTAATATTGTTGTTATTCTCATTTCTACTAATTTTTTGTGTGAAATCAATTCAGGCTAGTATAAAGGGGGAAGTATTTAAACCGTATAAGTCATTCAATTATAAAACCAAAATATGGATTTATATTTTCTACTTCATTTTTTCTTTTTTGCTATTTTTGAGTCTTATAGGTTCAAGATTTGATGCGTCTAAATCACTATTAGGTAATTTAATAATAAGTGTCCTTGCAGTAATTTCTTTGATGTGCTTAGTATTGTACACTACTTATAATTTATTGAGTTATGATTCAAATGCTACTGGGACATCTCTGATAGGTAAATATAGAATACTTATTTATTCTCTACCGAGTATAGTCATTTATAGTTTTTATCTTATATCATATTTTCCTGGAGCAATGTCACCAGATTCCTTAGATCAATGGTCTCAAACAATTAGTCATGAGTTTAATGATTGGCATCCTGTAGCACATACATGGTTTATTATGCTAACCACAATAATATGGAAAAGCCCTGCGGCCTATTCTGTAGTTCAAATTCTTATTCTCGCATTTATAATTGGATATTTGGGATATACCTTTGAGAAGTATGGAGTAAGGAAATTTCTGATATGGATGATCGTGCTATGCATGTCTTTAATCCCTATAAACGGAATATATTCAATAACTATGTGGAAAGATATCTTGTATAGTGCATGTATGTTATTGTTCTCCATTTTTATCTTTAACTTAATAAAAACTAGAGGCAATTGGCTAGATTCTAATTTAAATATCTTTTTATACTTTATTTCTAGTCTTGGCTTTATTATGTTCAGGCATAATGGTCTGTTAGTATTCGTTGTTACATTGGTTATATTAGCTATAATATTTAAATCAGATCTAAAAAAAGTCTATTTTATTTCAATTATTGTGGTAGTTGTTCAATTAATAATCACTGGTCCGCTCTATAATTTTTTCAATGTAAAATCTTCAGATCCGAATGAAGCACTTGCAATTCCTACGCAACTTATTGCAAGCGTTATTGCACAAGATGGAAATTTGGCCCAGGAGCAGAAAGATTTTTTTAATGAGGTTTTACCTCTTGATATGTGGAGGAAATTATATAATCCCTACTCGGTTGATCCTATAAAATTTAATGAACAATTCAATAGAAGCTTCTTATTGGAAAATAAAAATGAGTTCCTCAAGCAATGGTTAGTTGTTTCATTTAATAACCCTAAGCTAGTTATTAAGGCATATCTTAAGCAAGTCTCTGTAGTATGGCAGATAAAGCAATTTAATGATGGGGTCTCGACACTATATTTAACGGATATTTACCCAAAAGAGATTGGGGAAAAAATGGGTTTGACAAGCATAGTAATAAATGAAAAATTAACAAGTGTTATAAATCAAATATTAAACTCCACATGGTTGTATCCTCTAAATATAATCTGGAGACCTGCAATCTATACTTTTTTAATCATTCTCTTTTCTTTTGTTAATATTTTGAGGGGGAATTGGAAGTATTCATTAATTTCGTTACCTGTGATGCTGAATACAGGGATGTTGTTAGCAGCAATTCCTGCCCAGGATTTTCGTTACTCGTACGGGAATGTGTTGGTGATGTTCTTAGCTTTCTTAACTGTCTTTGTAGGTAAAAACTCTAATTTAAGAGGTGGCACTAATTAGTAAACGAAGCGATGATCAAATTCTATTTATAAACCACAAGATTGGAATAGGATTTATTCTTTGTTCAGCGTTGATCACTTCTATAGGGCAAGCTCTATGGAAAGTATCAGAAGGAACAAATCTGCTGTTAGTCTTGTTAGGATTGATACTGTATATCTTCGGCGCTGCATTTATGATAATAGCTTATAAATATGGAAATTTATCTGTTTTACAGCCACTATTATGTGTGGGCTATATTTTTTCAGTATTTATTGGATTTTTTTTCTTGAATGAAGAAATTACCTTACAAAAATGCTTGGGAATACTCATAATCTCATTAGGTGCCATTACAATAGGTGTCAATCAACATGATTAAGACTATTTTATTAATTTTGCTTATGACAATAATGGGTTCACTAGGTGGATTGTTTTTTAAGAAATCAACAAACCACCTAGGTTCAAAAAAGATCAAATTATTTTTAGGATTGTTGACTTTCGGAGCCTCTTTGTATTTTATTGGGGCTATTATAAATATAGTAGTATTAAAGTTTGCTCCATACACATTGGTATACCCGTTAACTTCCATTACTTACATATGGACATTTTTAATTTCAAAGTATTACCTCAAGGAAAAAACAACTACTTATCAATTGATAGGGATAGCTCTAATTATTTGTGGTACAGTTGTTATGGTATTGTGACTTCTACACAAAAAAGGAGATTGAAATGAAAGCCATCATCCTATCCGGAGGCACTGGTTCACGCCTGCATCCCTTAACTAAAGTTACAAACAAACACTTACTCCCGGTTGGAAAGTACCCAATGATATTCTATCCGGTATATAAGCTCCGTCAGGCTGGCCTGACGGATATCCTCATTGTCACAGGTAAGGATCATATGGGGGATGTCGTAAATCTTCTCGGTAGTGGTCGTGATATGGGTGTCTCCTTTACCTACAAAGTGCAGGACGAAGCTGGGGGCATTGCACAGGCTCTATATCTCGCAAAACAATTTGCCGGAGAAGAGCAGATTGCTGTCATTCTCGGCGATAACGTTTTTGAAGACGATATTTCTTCCTATGTGTCCAAATTCAAGCAACAGAAGTCAGGTGCCAAGATCCTGATTAAAGAAGTTTCAGATCCCCAGCGTTTTGGAGTACCGGAGCTTGAGGGTGATCGGATCGTCTCCATTGAAGAGAAGCCATCGTACCCGAAGTCGCAGTATGCAGTTACGGGAATTTATATGTATGATTCCTCCGTTTTTGATATCATTAAGACATTGAAACCCTCCCCTCGAGGTGAATTGGAGATCACCGATGTAAATAATGCATATATTGAACGAGGAGAGCTTACTTTTGATATACTCCAAGGCTGGTGGACCGACGCAGGGACCCACGCCTCGCTCGCCCGTGCCAATGAATTGGCCAAAGACGTTCAGTTTGGAGACGACTTTGGTAAACTTAAACTGTAGTTAGGGAGGAATACCCATGAACGTCACTCCTTTAAAACTCACAGATGCTCTTATCATTGAACCGGTGGTCCACGGCGATCACCGGGGTTTTTTTATGGAAAGCTACAGCGATTCCCTTTTTAAGCAAAATGGCATCAACTACAACTTTATTCAAGATAATCATTCTTTGTCTGCAGAACCTGGTGTTCTTCGGGGGCTGCATTACCAATTAAACCCGAAAGCCCAGACGAAACTTGTTCGAGTGCTGACCGGAGCAATATATGATGTAATCGTAGATATTCGGAAGAACTCCCCTACCTTTGGTCAATGGGGTGGAGTGATATTGAGCGAGCACAACAAGCGGCAGCTGCTTGTGCCGAAGGGGTTCGCGCACGGCTTTTGCACGCTCGTTCCCAATACCCAAGTCCTCTATAAAGTGGACGAATATTATTCCCCTGAACATGACCGCGGCATATTATGGAATGATCCGGCACTTGGCATCGATTGGCCGACATCCCAGCCGATTTTATCGGATAAGGACCAGCGGCATCCGCTGTTGAAAGACGCAGAGATGAACTTTGAGTAAGGGAGATACTTATGAAAATCTTGGTTACCGGCGGTGCCGGTTTTATCGGCAGTAATTTCATTTTATATTTGATGCGGCAGCATCCACAGGATGAGATCATTAATCTGGATGCTCTTACGTATGCAGGAAATTTAGAAAATCTGAAATCGGTGGAGAATGAACCGAACTATACCTTTGTTCACGGAGATATCGCTGATAAAGGGAAAGTGGATGAAGTCTTCAAGAGTGGTATCGATGTTGTCGTAAACTTTGCGGCTGAATCCCACGTGGATCGCAGCATCTTGGAGCCGGAGGCATTTGTTAATGCCAATGTCCTGGGTACGCAAGTTCTGCTTGATGCCGCGAAGAAATACGGGGTAACGAAGTTTGTGCAGGTTTCTACGGACGAAGTTTACGGATCTCTGGGGGAGACAGGACTATTCAGCGAGACGACGCCGCTGGCTCCAAACAGTCCGTATTCGGCCAGCAAGGCGGGGGGCGATCTGCTCGTAAGAGCTTATCACGAGACGTTCGGATTGCCGGTAAATATTACCCGTTGCTCCAACAACTACGGGCCGTATCAATTCCCCGAAAAGCTCATTCCGCTCATGATATCCCGCGCATTACATGATGAGTCGCTGCCGATCTATGGCGACGGGTTGAATATTCGGGACTGGCTGTATGTCGAGGACCATTGCAGTGCCATTGATCTGGTCATTCGACAAGGACGCATCGGCGAGGTTTATAACATCGGCGGCAACAACGAGCGGACGAACATTCATATCGTCCAAACCATTTTGAAGGAGCTTGGGAAGCCGGAATCCCTTATCCGCTATGTGGAGGACAGACCTGGTCACGACCGGCGCTATGGCATAGACCCGACGAAGATTACGGAGGAGCTTGGCTGGAAGCCGAAGCATAATTTTGAGACAGGTATTAAGGAAACGATCCAATGGTACTTAAACCATAAGGAATGGTGGACCCGGATCCAGTCTGGAGCCTATCGGGATTATATGACGAAGCAGTACAGTGGTCGGTTAGGTGATAAAGCATGAGAGTCCTGGTAACCGGAGCAAACGGTCAGCTCGGGCAGGACGTTGTGCAGTGTTTTCGTGGATCGGGACATGAGGTAGAGGGGCTTGGCCGTGCCAAGCTGGATATCACGGATTTGGATCAATGCTTCGATGTCATGTCGAAGTGTCGCCCCGAGGCTGTTATCCACTGTGCTGCTTATACAGCTGTGGATGCTGCTGAATCGGATGCCGAAGGTGCTTATCTCGTGAATGCGATCGGAACACGAAATATTGCGCTTGCCGCAGAGAAGGTAGGCGCCAAACTGATTTATATTAGCACGGATTATGTATTCAACGGTAATGGCGACCGGCCGTACTCGGAATATGATCCGACGGATCCGAAGACGGTATATGGTCAATCCAAGCTTGCCGGCGAACAGATGGTGCGCGATTTCTGCTCCAAATGGTTTATCGTGAGAACTTCCTGGGTTTTTGGCCTGAATGGTAGCAATTTCGTTAAAACGATGCTGCGGCTCGGACAGGAAAAACCTGTGCTGCAGGTTGTCCATGACCAGAAGGGATCTCCAACCTATACGGTGGATTTAGCCCGCTTCCTGTTGCAACTACTACCAACTGAGAAATACGGCATCTACCATGCTTCCAATAGCGGATCTTGCACATGGTATGAGTTTACGGAGGCTATTTTTGAAGCAGCACGTGAGCAAATAGGACTGACCATAACCGCGAAACTGGAACCATGCACCACAGCACAATTTCCACGACCTGCTCCCCGGCCAGCCTTTTCGGTGATGGATCATCTTGCGATTCGGATCAACCAACTGCAGGATTTACCGCATTGGAGAGATGGGCTGAAGCAGTTTATGGTAGATATGAAGAAGGACCCTGATTTATACTTAAGATAAATACAGCGACTGACAAGACCTGATCTGTAGATCGGGTCTTTCGTTTAGCCAGTACAGGTGTTTTATCGGAGGTACGGGGGGATATGGAAAAAGTACAAGTATTACTATCTACATATAATGGAGCCGCTTATGTCGAGGAACAGATTCATAGTATTCTTCAGCAGCGATATCCTTCCATTTCATTGCTCATACGGGATGATGGTTCTTCGGATGAAACGCCCGACCTTCTGAAGAGAATGGAGGCAGAATATCCCGATCGGATTACCGTAATGCATGGCAATAATATCGGCGTCGTGGCAAGCTTTTTCGAATTGCTGCGGAGCTCGGATCCGACTGCGGATTACTTTTGCTTCTGTGACCAAGATGATGTGTGGCTGGAGCATAAAGTAGAGTCGGCTGTAGCTCGTTTACATTCAGCGATCCATACGGAAGTGCCTGCGATGATCTTTACGCCTGCTTATCTAACGGATGAACATTTGAATCGTCAAGGCGTATGGCCCAAGCCTCCGGCTAGGGAACCATCCTTCTATAATGCCTTATATGAGAACATCGCGATTGGCGCGACCATTACGATGAATGCATCGGCTCGGAATTTGTTTGTGAACAGTAGGAAGGCTGACAGTGGCAGCATCCTCATGCATGATTGGTGGTTCTATCTACTGGTATCCGCGTTTGGAACGGTGATATATGACCACTCGCCTTCAATGCTATACCGCCAGCACAACCATAATGTAGTAGGCGGAAGCAATACATGGTTTGGTAAATTGAAGAGCAAGTGGGCGAGCTTTAAGAGACATACCGGAAGGGAATTGCTCCGGAGGCAGGCAGAGGAGTTTCGGGAAATTTACGGTGCTCGGTTAAACAATGAACAAAAAGAGCAGCTGGACCTGTTTCTCTCGCCACGCCGCAGTATGGCCGAGCGAATCCGATATATCAGACGCAGCAAGCTGCACCGTCAATCCCGTGCCGAAAGCCTTCTGTTTAAATTTTTTATCCTGATAGGTTTTATATGAAGCATGCAGGATTTCCTTGTAATTCCGACATTCCCAACAAACTCTATGCTATAATGTCGATAGATTACTATATTTGTCAGGAGCCATGCAGCAATGGATGTTAGCATTTTAATCGTGAACTATAATACCCGTCAGCTGACGTTGGATTGCTTGCAATCGGTATACGCATCGGAGACCGAATTTACATATGAAGTCATCGTCATTGATAACGATTCGAAGGACGATTCCGTGCAGGCGATTCGTCAGGAATTCCCACTCGTTAGGTTGATTGAAAATACAGAAAACACCGGCTTTGCCATAGCCAACAACCAGGGGATGGCAGCGGCACAGGGACGTTATGTGCTGCTTTTAAATTCCGACACCGTGATCCAGCGGGATACGCTACAAACGATGGTGGCCTTTATGGACCGTAATCCGATAACGGGCGCCTCGGGCTGCAAAATCATTCTGCCGGACGGTTCCCTGGACAAGGCGTGCAAGAGAGGCTTTCCAACGCCTTCCGCCTCCTTTTACTATGCCTTCGGCCTGAGCAAGCTGTTTCCTAATGAGCCGCGTTTCAACCAGTATCAGCTAGGGTATCTCGATCCCGATCAGGAGTATCCCGTGGATTGCCTGGTCGGCGCGTTCATGCTGGTACGACGGGAGACGATTGAGCAGGTAGGCGGGTTGGACGAGACATTTTTCATGTATGGAGAAGATATCGATTGGTGCTACCGGATCAAGCAGGCCGGGTGGGGGATCCACTACTATCCTCGAACGACGATTGTGCATTACAAAGGCGGAAGCGCCCGGCGCCGTCCATTCAAAATTATTTACGAATTCCATCGGGCGATGATTTTGTTCCATCGGAAGCATTACCGGAAGAAGTACAACATATTGGTTAACGGAGCGGTATATGCAGGCGTCGGTTTGAAAATGCTCCTGGCCCTTCTCACGAACCGGCTGAAGCCGATTCGGCCGGCATCGATGCCCTCATCTTCCGGCGGAGTGGAGGTGAAATCATGATCCGCAAGAATCAGGGCTTCTTGACCCGAGTCTATATGCTGACCGACTTTGCGTTCATCCAGATGTCGTTCCTGCTCGCATGGTGGATCAAATTCGAAAGCGGCTGGTTCCCATATGAAAAGCCGCTTCCCATCGAATCGTACGGGATGTGGAGTATGGTGTACGGCGGGGTTGCTGTTGCCGTGGGCATCATGATTTCGTTGTACTCACCTAAGCGAAAGAAGCGTTTTGCCGACGAGTTCATGAAGATCTTCCAAATGCATTTTATTGGGATGTTCATCCTGCTCAGCTTGATGTTCTTCGTGAAGGAGGTCAATATCTCCCGCTGGTATCTCGCCATCTACATGATCCTGAACGTAGCGTCGATCATCTTGTACCGCTATTTTCTGAAGAAGACGCTGAAGCATTTCCGGGAAAAAGGCTACAATCGCCAGTTCGTCCTCATCGTGGGTGCTGGAACGCTAGGCAAGCGGTTTTATAAAAATCTGCAGCAGTACCCTGAACTCGGTTACGAGGTGATCGGATTTCTGGACGATTACCAGCAATGGAGCGAGCTGGAGGAAAGGCGCTTCAAGCCGATCCTTGGATCGGTCAGCGACCTGGACAACGTGTTGAACGAAAAGCTTATTGATGAAGTTGTGCTGGCTTTGCCGCTCAATGCCCATCACAAATATCCCGAGATCATCGCAGCTTGCGAGAAGGCGGGCGTGCGTACGCTCATCATCCCGGACTTTTTCGATTATCTTCCGGCCCGGCCGGTATTCGACAACTTTGCGGGCATGCCGATGATCAATGTGCGGGATATTCCCCTGGATCTGGCGGCGAACCGGTTATTCAAGCGGGCGTTCGATATCATTTTCTCGCTGGTGGCGATTATCCTGACGCTGCCGGTCATGGTCGGTATTTTCATTGGCATCAAGCTGACCTCGCCCGGGCCGGCGATCTTCAAGCAGGAGCGGGTAGGGCTTAACCGCCGCACGTTTAACATGTATAAATTCCGTTCCATGAAGCCGCTGCCGCCAGGCGTAGTCGACACCGGATGGACCGTGGAAAATGATCCGCGTCGTACCAAATTCGGTTCGTTCTTGCGCAAGACCAGTCTCGACGAATTGCCGCAGTTTTTTAACGTGCTGTTTGGCCATATGAGCGTCGTCGGTCCAAGACCGGAGCGTCCGTACTATGTGGAGCAGTTCAAAGAGGAAATTCCGAAATACATGGTGAAGCATCATGTTCGGCCTGGCATTACCGGTTGGGCGCAGAGCAATGGGCTGCGCGGCGACACGTCGATTGAGGAACGGATCAAGCATGATATTTTTTACATTGAAAACTGGTCCATTCTGTTTGATATCAAGATTATTCTGCGCACGATCCGTAACGGCTTCAAGAATGCTTACTAACAGAGCAAAGGATGGGCTGCTCAGCAACATTGCATAACTCTAATCACCCCAACAAAAACCCGCAATTTGGCATGCGCCGAATGCGGGTTTTTCCGTTTTATGCCCTGTCCTGACGGGTATTAACCAAGCAAACCGACGAAGAGGCAAATAGACTACGGCGGAGGCGGGGATACGATGAAACGATTGGCGGCGGTCGGTGCATTGTTCTCGGTAGTGGTGATACTTATGCAGGTCTACATACAGGATGGTCCAGAAGAGCGGCAGGGCTTTACGGCCTATCGTCTAATTGCCCACGCAGCGGGGAGTATCGGAGATCAGCCGTATACGAATGCGTATGAGGCGATGGTCGCTAATTATAAGCAGGGCACCCGGGTATTCGAGATCGACTTTATGCTGACGGCTGATCGAAAGGTCGTAGCACGGCATGAGTGGACGGCGAGCATGAGCGAACAGCTTGGCCAGCTGGACAGGCTGCCGAAGGAGAAGCAGGGGGCCCGCCTGACCCACAAGGAGTTTATGGAGACGCCGATATTGGAGCGATACCAGCCGATGGATGTGGATGCAGTAATGGACATGATGGCCAGCGTTCCGGATATCTATATCGTAACCGATACGAAAGAGCAGAAGGATGAGGACATCCGGCTGCTGTTGACGGAGTTGACAGAGGCTGCCTTGGCACGGGACCCGGCATTGCTTGATCGGGTGGTGATCCAAATATACAATGAACCGATGCTGGATATGGTGAGGGAGATCTACCCGTTTTCCTCCATCATTTACACGCTGTATGCGACAACAGACTCGCCGGAGCGGATCATTGCGTTCGTGAAAGCGAATCATATCGACGCCGTAACCATGCCGGCACCGGGTAAATCCCAACTTTGTGGCGAAGCTGAAGGAAGCGGGGGCCGTCACGTATGTGCACACCATTAACAACGCCAATACGGTGAACAATTATGAAAAATGGGGCGTGTACGGCGTCTATTCCGACCTGCTAACCGAACCGGAACTGGAAAAGATCAGCCTGCGCTATGCACTCCAAAAATAACCGCACTGCTAGTGCGACTCTTCGTGCTGTACCTGCTCGCGGATCTGACGCCTCTCCCCTTACCTTCCGGTCATAGCCCTTCCCAGATTTTAACCTGGACGAAACCTTTATCCGAAAAATGCCTACGACTAATATTCCATACTTCAGTGTGATTTACATAATATGGATGATTGTGATATTATAACGAAGCCGCAAGCATTGTTTGTTTTTATCGAATAGAGTATGTGACTCTATGTTTATTCCTCACTAGCATGAATCTTAAATCACCTTCGCCATGTTTCTACATGCAGACTTCCTGCAAGTTTGATCACACTCTGTACTTCCAGAACTTCCTAAACTTCCATAACTTCCTAAACTTCCAGAACTTTCAGAACTTCCTAGACTTTTTGAGCTTCCTGAACTTTTTGAGCTTCTTGAACTTCTTGAATTTCCTGAACTTCTTGTACTTCCTGGCTTCTTGAACTTCCTGAACTTCCTGTACCTCTAGCACATCTTGCACTTTCTGCACTTTCTACGTTTCCTAAAATCCTGCTAATCCATGTTATTAGAAAAGGCTCCTTAACATCCAGATGTTCCTGGTTACGTTGCAGTACGTTTGTCTAAGCATGAATACTTGAAGACCACGATTAATTTCATATGGGGAGGAATCCATCCATGGAAAAAATGATTCAAGATTTCATCGAAAGCAGCAAGCAGCAATGGGACGAAGAGTATAAAGCGCAGATGTGGGATTACTTATCCGATATGACCGAGTACGCCCGGTATTCCGTCGTGTACGGCTACATTCGGAAATTTGCCGCGACTGAGGGCATTTTGGATATGGGATGCGGTGCGGGGAACCTGTACGATCTGCTGACAGAGCAGGAAAAGCCGGCATATGTAGGCGTCGATCTGTCAGAGGAAGCGATCAAAATCGCCTCGAGGAAAGCGGACAACTCCATTTTCCATTGCGCCGACATCAATCATTACACGCCGCCGAGATCCTTTGACGTCATCGTCTTTAACGAATCGCTGCAGTATGTCCCGAACACGCCGGCCAAGCTGCTGGAATACGCCGAGTTTCTTACGCCGGGCGGAGTTATCGTCACATCGTTGTATTCGCACAAAAACCAGCAGGATCCCGATTACGCCATGGTGGAACACAAAATTCAAGAGATGGAGACCTGCGGGTCGTTTGAGGTAGTGGATAAGGTAAGCTTGTTCAATCATAAAGCCGGTTTAAAATGGTACGTCCACGTACTGCAACCAAACCGCACCGCGGAAAAGTAACACCATAACCGGATGTTTGAAGCTTTGCCCAATCTTCTCCCGCTAACGGGGAGGGTTGGGCTTTTT
The DNA here is from genome assembly GCF_002741055.1 of Paenibacillus ihbetae. NCBI lineage: Bacteria > Bacillati > Bacillota > Bacilli > Caryophanales > Paenibacillaceae > Paenibacillus > Paenibacillus ihbetae. The sequence goes on from NZ_CP016809.1 coordinate 3,896,688, forward strand.
ATGCTCATCGCGTCCCATTCCCTGCAACCGCCATGAAACGGTTTGAGCTCACATCCCTCGCTTCCCCACCATTACCAAAAAAATGTTCGTATTTTATGCGAACATAAATTGACTTGCATACCGTGCTGGCATAGACTTAATTTAGTATAATAGTAACCCGTGAACGTGGAGGTATGACGCTTGAAAGATTTGATACAATCCTGGCGGCATGTGTTTAAGCTGGATCCCGACAAGGAGATCGCCGACGATGCCCTTGATGCGGTATGCATGTCGGGAACCGATGCGATTATGGTAGGAGGCTCGACCGGCGTTACCTATGAAAATACAGTGGATCTCCTGTCCCGTGTTCGCCGCTATGAGCTGCCGTGCGTGCAGGAGGTGTCCGATCTGGAAGCCGTTGTACCCGGATTTGATTTATACATGATTCCCATGGTGCTGAATACCGGGGATCCGACATGGATACTTGGTCGCCATCATGAAGGAATCGAGCGGTATGGTTATATGATTCCGTGGGAGCTGGTCGTGGCGGAGGGCTATATTGTGCTGAATCCGGATGCGGCCGTTGCCGAGCTGACAGGTGCGAATACCACGCTGGATGCAAGCTCTGCCGCAGCTTACGCCCAAGTGGCGGACAAGCTCATGCAGCTGCCGGTCGTCTATTTGGAATACAGCGGTGCGTTCGGCGATATGGAGACTGTTCGCAAGGTGCGAAGATCGCTTGATCAGGCCCGTCTATTTTACGGCGGGGGGATCACGAACGCAGAGCGGGCAGCTGAGGCTGCGGCATGCGCCGATACCATCATCGTCGGCAATATCGTTTATGATGACCTGGAGCAGGCACTGTCGACGGTCAATGCGGTGAAAGGCTTGACACCTGATGCCCGATTCCTATAGTCTCGATGCACATGAGTATTAGTCCACAGAGGCCAAATTAGACCGCCGAACATTCCTTAAACAAACCCCGGATCTTTTTGTACAACCCCATTTTTTGAAAAAACACAACACGACGCACATTGCTCAAATTTACACCCTAGGAGGCAATCTTTATGCATTCCATTGACATACATGAGGCGATCAAGCGCCTCAATCCCCAGCAGCGGCAGGCCGTGGAGGCCACTGACGGACCGCTGCTCATCATGGCCGGGGCGGGCTCCGGCAAGACGCGGGTGCTGACGCACCGGATCGCGTACCTGATCGCCACGCGCAAGGCGGCGCCTTGGAGCATCCTGGCGATTACCTTTACCAATAAAGCCGCCCGCGAAATGCAGGAGCGGGTCTCGAAGCTCGTCGGCCGGGAAGGACAGGATATCTGGGTATCGACGTTCCACTCGATGTGCGTACGTATTTTGCGCAGGGATATTGAGCGGCTTGGCTTTACGTCGAACTTCAGCATCCTGGACTCGACCGACCAATTATCCGTGATCCGCAATGTAATGAAGCACCATAACATCGACCCTAAGAAATTTGAGCCGAAGGCGGTCCAAGCCGCCATTAGCGCGGCTAAGAACGAGCTGATCACTCCGCAGCAATATGAGCAGAAAGCGGGAGATTATTTCGAGAGCTTGGTCGCCAAGGTATATGTGGATTACCAGAAGCGTCTGAAGAGCAACAACTCCCTCGATTTTGACGATCTGATCATGACGACAATCCAGCTGTTCAAGGAAGTGCCGGAAGTTCTTGATTTCTACCAGCGCAAATTCCAGTACATCCATGTGGATGAATACCAGGATACGAACCGTGCCCAGTACATGCTGTGCAGGATGCTGGCCGACAGCCATCACCGGATTTGCGTCGTCGGGGACAGCGACCAGTCCATCTATCGGTGGCGCGGTGCGGATATCACGAACATCCTGAATTTTGAGGAGGATTACCCGGAGGCGCGGACGATTCTGCTGGAGCAGAACTACCGTTCCACATCGAACATCCTGAATGCCGCCAACAACGTGATCGCCCTCAATACAGGCCGCAAGCCGAAAAACCTGTGGACCGAGCAGGGGGAAGGGCCCAAGATCAAGGTGTTCCGCGGGGATACGGAGCATGATGAGGGATATTTTGTGACTTCGGAGATCAGCAAGAACATCAAGGCCGGCAAAAACTATGCGGACCATGCGATTCTCTACCGGACGAACGCCCAGTCGCGGGTGATCGAGGAAATTCTGATCAAGTCGGACATTCCGTACCAGATCGTCGGGGGCATCAAGTTCTACGACCGCAAAGAGATCAAGGATATGCTGGCCTATCTGCGCCTCATTTCCAACCCGGATGACGATATCAGTTTGACGCGAATCATTAACGTACCGAAGCGGAGCATCGGGGATACGACGGTAGCGAAGCTTGCGGCTGCCGCCGCAGAGCGGGGCATCTCGATTTTCCGTGTGCTGGAGGTTGTGGATGATCTCGGCTTCGCCGGGCGGACGCGCAACGCGCTCGTTAATTTCTACGACATGATTGACGCACTGAACAAGATGGTGGAGTACCTGTCCGTGACGGAGCTCACCGAGAAAATGCTGGAGATGTCGGAATACCGGCTTGAGCTGCAAAATGAAAACACGCTCGAATCCCGTTCCCGACTCGAGAACATCGACGAGTTCCTGTCGGTAACCCAGGAGTTCGAGAAGAACAATGAGGATAAGTCGCTCGTCTCCTTCCTGACGGATCTCGCCTTGATCGCGGATATCGACACGATGAATAACGACGAGGATGACAAGAGCGATGCGGTCGTGCTGATGACGATGCACAGTGCCAAGGGACTCGAATTCCCGATTGTTTTCATTATTGGCATGGAGGAGGGCGTATTCCCGCACAGCCGCGCTTTTATGGACAATGAAGAGCTGGAGGAAGAACGCCGACTTGCTTATGTAGGCATTACGCGTGCGGAAAAGCAGTTATTCCTGTCCTGTGCCCGCATGCGGACTCTGTTCGGCCGGACCACGGCTAATCCGCCTTCGCGCTTCCTGGATGAAATTCCGGATGAGCTGAAGGAAGACACGCAGATGGCCCATGACCGCTACCGCCGCGGAGGCGGTGGCAATGTCGGCGGCTCGTACGCCGGCCGCGGCTTTGGCGGCGGGGGAGGCAGCAACTTCGGCGCATCCCGCACGAGCGATCTGTCGCTTGGAGGCTCAACCGCATCCGCCCAGACCGCTTCGAAGAGCCGTGTGACGATGGCGACAGGCGGGGCGGCCCGTCAAGCTGCAGCCGGCGGTACCTCGGATTTCAAAGCCGGCGATAAAGTAGCCCATGGCAAATGGGGCACCGGCACGATCGTTGCGGTCAAAGGCAGCGGCAACGACATGGAGCTGCAGATCGCGTTCCCGGCACCGGTCGGCGTGAAACGGCTGCTGGCCGGCTTCGCTCCGATTACGAAAGTGGAATAAAGGCTAGAATTAGAGACGTAAGAGATAGGAAAGCGGGAAGCACTACAACTGCAAGCATAAGCTCGCAAAAACCTGCTTCAACGGTTCGAAGAATGATGCCCTTATTTTATTAAAGGAGGATTCCCCCTGCATGGAGTTCAAGGAACAGATGGAGAAGCTCATCGCGGAGCTAAACCGATACAATTACCATTACTACACGCTGGATCAGCCGCTCGTGAGCGACAAGGAATATGATGCCTTATATGATCAGCTGGTAGCATTGGAGAGAGAGACCGGGGTCACGCTTCCGGATTCCCCTACCCAGCGGGTGGGCGGGGAGATTTTGAAGGGATTTACGCCGCATCGCCATTTGGCGCCGCTCTGGAGCTTGGACAAAGCCCAGAACATTGAGCAGCTTCGTACCTGGCACGACCGGGTCGTCCGGCTGGTCAATGACTACAATACGAAGAATCCCGGCAGCCCGCTGCCGACCCCTTGCTACGCGCTTGAGCTGAAGTTCGATGGGCTTACGCTGAATTTGACGTATCAGAACGGCAAGCTCATCCAAGCCTCGACGCGGGGGAACGGCGTGGTGGGCGAGGGCATCCTCTCCCAGGTGAAGACAATCAAATCGGTTCCGCTCACGATTCCATTCACGGAAGGAACGATCGAAGTGCAGGGCGAGGGCATCATGAACCTGTCGGTGCTGGAGGAATACAACAAGACGGCGGTTGAGCCACTTAAGAATGCCCGCAACGCCGCGGCTGGCGCACTGCGCAACCTGAATCCGAAGGTAACGGCCGAGCGCAAGCTGAACGCTTATTTTTACAACATTGGTTATTCGGAAGGCGTCGCGTTTAAGGACCACAAGGAAATGATGGATTTCCTGCGGGAGAACCGGTTCAAGGTGAATCCGTATATTTTCTATTTTGAGCAGTTCGATGACGTGATGGAGCAGCTGGCCGACATCGAGAAACGCCGCTCCGAGCTGGATTACCTGATCGACGGGGCCGTCGTGAAGGTGACCGATTTCCGCACTCGCGAGGCGCTCGGGTATACCGATAAATTCCCGCGTTGGGCGGTTGCTTACAAATTCGAAGCGGAAGAGACAACAACGGTGCTGCAGTCGGTATCCTGGAACGTGGGCCGCACGGGAAAAATCACCCCGCTTGCGCGCGTCGAGCCGGTCGAGCTGGCAGGCGTTACGGTACAGAACTGCACGTTGAACAATATCGGGGATATTGAGCGCAAAAACCTCAAGTTCGCCCTCGGTACCCGCGTCTTTATCCGCCGTTCGAACGACGTCATCCCGGAAATCCTCGGCAAGGTAACGGAAGAGAATGACGGCGAGGAGATTGTGTATCCGGAGGCGTGTCCGTCCTGCGGATTCCCGTTGGAGCAGCGCGGCGCTCACCTGTTCTGCAACAACAAGACGGGGTGCAAGCCGCAAATCGTGGCGCGGATTACGCATTTTGCGTCGCGGGATGCGATGGATATCGAGACGTTCAGCGATAAGACGGCGATCCAGCTGTACGAAGAGCTGGGCGTGCGGGAGCCGGCCGAGCTGTACACGCTGTCCTTCGACAGCTTGGTTAAGCTGGAGCGGTTCGGGGAGAAGAAGGCGCAAAACCTGCTAGATGCGATCGAGAAGAGCAAGGAGCGGGATCTCGCTGCGTTTCTGTTCGCGCTTGGCATCCCGAATACCGGCAAATCCACGACCAAAATGCTTGCGGACCATTACCGGGATCTTCACCGCGTGATGGAGGCGACCGCCGAGGAACTGGTGGAGCTGCCGGACGTTGGCGGCATCGTGGCCGAGAGCATTGCCGGATATTTCGCGGATCCGTTCAACCGGGCGAGCATCGAGAAGATGCTGTCGCTCGGCGTGCAGGCGAAGGCACCGGAGGCGCCGAAGCCGGTGAGCACCGACTCGTTCTTCAGCGGCAAGACGGTCGTACTGACAGGCACGCTGCACCTGCTCACCCGTGAGGAGGCCACCGAGCGCCTGGAGGCGCTGGGAGCCAAAGTGGCGGGCAGCGTCTCCAAGAAGACGGACCTGCTGATCGCCGGCGAGAAGGCCGGAAGCAAGCTGGCCAAGGCGCAGCAGCTCGGGATTGATATTTTGGATAATGAAGAAGAGTTCGTGCGGCTTTTGAATGAGGCCTGAGGAAGCTGAATGGATTGAATTCGGCGAAATAAGTTCTCCAAATTCAACAGTTCAATAAATTAGTTTGAAATAGCGATACAGGAGTGGTTCCTGTGTCGCTATTTTTTTGCAGTGAAAATCTCTGCAGGACGATTTACGATGGCAACTCCATGCAGCCTTATAGGCATGGAAATGATGCTGGACCCTACTATTCGAGCTTTCGCCAAAACCTCCTATCCTTCCGACAATACTTAACAAATAAATACAGAAAAGGATGAAGGAATATAAAATTCACACCTCGAAGTAATTTACCACGGGTCAGTCTTTCATGGAAAGAGGTGATAGAGAGGCGTTTTTGCTGCTAGTTTCAAGACCCTGTTTCATGGCTTTATACATTATGTTTCGGGGAGGAGCAAAGCTTTGAGTAAAAGATGGTTATCTATTCTATTAAGTTTACTACTGGCGCTATCTCTAGTTGTACCTGCAGCTGCGGCTCCTACAGAAGGATCGCAAGAGCTTAGCAGTTCGTTAAGCACCGAAGAAGCATTCCAATTGAAGCAGATGTTAGAGCATCGGGCGAAGCTGGCCGAGTTTCCTGAACTCGATCAGAGTCTAAGGAAATCAACGGGAGGGCCGACCAGAGTCATTGTTGAACTATCGGCCGAGCCCGTTGCGTTAAAGAAGGGGATTTCCGCGCTGTCGGGCAGATCTTTTACGTCATCGATGGAAGCGCAGGCAGAAGCCCAAGTGGAACAGCAGCAGCAGAAATTTATAGACAGCCTGGACTCCAAAAATATCGATCACGACGTTTCGAATCAGTATAGCTATGCATTTAACGGACTTTCCATGGAGATCGAAGGGAGCCAAGTCGAATCACTGCTTGAGATCCCTGGCGTGCTTGGTGTGTATCCGGATCTGGAAGTAACGGCGGGTCCGAAGGTTGACGAAGTCAAGCCTTACATGAAGGATACGGGTCCTTTTATCGGGGCACCGGACGTGTGGGATTTGGGATACACCGGGAAAGGCATCAAGGTCGGTGTCATTGATACCGGCATTGATTACGAGCATCCGAACCTGAAGGACGCATATAAAGGCGGATATGACTTCGTTGACAATGACAACGACCCTTATGAAGCAACACCTCTTGATTGGGAGAATGATCCTACCAATCCGGATCCGATCGATGACAATGGCAGCACTTATTGGACTGATCATGGAACACATGTAGCCGGAACGATTGCTGCACGGGAAGGCGGCGAATTCGGCGTTGTGGGGATTGCGCCGGAAGCGAGCATTTACGCTTATCGGGTCCTTGGACCATACGGCAGCGGTTATTCCAGCTGGGTGGTTGGCGGCATTGACCGCGCCGTTCAGGATGGCATGGATGTCATCAACCTATCCCTGGGGAATTCCCGCAATGATCCGGATTATGTGACATCGGTTGCGGTTAACAATGCCGCATTGGCCGGCGTAACACCGGTTGTTGCGAGCGGCAATAGCGGTCCGAACCGCTGGACGGCCGGGTCACCGGCCACCTCCGCATTTGCCATAACTGTAGGTAACTCGACGGGACCAAGTGATGAGATTGCAGCCACCGGTTATTTTTACGCGGAAGAGGATCTTGAGAGCGATCAGCCGGATAATACGGAACCGAGCGATCCTCCGGCAGAGCTGGGAAATGCAACGCAGCCGGATCAACCGCCAGTTCCGGAAGAAGGAAGGGATGCAGGTGAAGCCGATCTTGGACAAGAACCATCTGCAGGAACGTCAGAACCGGAGGCCGAGAGCCATGGAGAGGCATCGAACCTATCCGGTCATACGGAAGAAGACACAAGCGTACCAGCAACCGGTACATCGACCGAGCAAGACTCGGAACAGGGAACTCCTGTAGACTCCCCGTCAACGAACGAAGGAACAGAGTCGACCAACGGACAACTCCCGCTTGAACAGGATGGGAACGGTTCTGTGGATGAGCAGAATGGACCGTTGACTGTTGTTGAAGCAACATATGGAATGGATTTGATGGCCTGGAACTTGGCAGAAGATCCTGAAGCTGTTCTTCAAGGAGATTTCGAGTTGGTCTATGGCGGACTTGGTTATCCTGAGGATTTCCAAGGGGTAAACGCTGAAGGCAAAATCGCATTGATTCAAAGAGGCGTCATTCCATTCGTGGACAAGATCGCCAGTGCGAAGGCAGCAGGAGCCGTTGGTATAATCATATACAACAATACGAATGACCCCAATAATCCGATCGCGTATCTTGGAGACAGCTTCCAATTCATCCCGACCTTCCGTACGAGCAAGGATGTAGGGGAGCAGATTAAGACACTCCTCGGTGAACATCCGAACCTTCAAGTTCGGTTCTCCGATTTCAAGCGGACCCAAACCGAAGGGGATGAAATGTACACCTCGAGTTCAAGAGGACCAGCCAAGAAAACGCTGGATATTAAACCGGATGTCGTAGCACCAGGAACGAGCATCCTGTCAACGGTACCGGCATACGGCAAGGATTCGCCAGAGGCGGATTACAGCCAAGCGTATGATCGCTTCACGGGCACGAGCATGGCGTCTCCGCACGTTGCTGGTCTCGCTGCTCTGATCCTGGAAAAGAACAGCCATTGGTCGCCGTTTGATGTTAAGGTCGCGCTCATGAACAATGCGAAGGTTCTGAACACTGAATTGTACGAAGTCAATGATCAGGGGGCAGGCCGCGTACAAGCGCTCCAGACGATTCAAGCGGACACGTTGGCCAAGGTCATCGACAAGACAACTTATCAGGAGAAAGGAACCAGCAAAGAGTATGAAAACATTACCGGCAGCATCAGTTTCGGCAACTTTACGGGGACGACAGCTAAAAAGGTCCAGAAGAAAATCCGGGTAGAGCAGCTGGGGGCAAACGGGGGAGAGTTTAAGGTCGCAGTCAATCCTACTGTTGAGACGCCGGGCGTCTCGGTGACGGTAGATAAAACCTCCTTCGTCCTGAATGGCCAAGAGGAATTGGTCGTTACCCTGGAAGTGCCGGAAGGCATTACAGGCGTTTCGGAGCAGCAAGGCTATATTACGCTGACAAATGGAACACGGACGTATTCTGTACCGTATGCAGCTTACTTCAATTTAGAGATTACAGGAATTAAGTACACCAAAGTGTACAACGATACCGAAGTATATATTCCGCATTTCCCGCTGGATCAGTACGGAAATCTTGGAAAATTGAATGTTTCATTCGAATTTTATAACCCGATGCAGATCGTCATTGTTGATCTGTACGACAGTCTGAACCCAGGAGCGGGGGTAGACGGCGATGGAATAATTGGCCAAATTTTCGGCAACCAGGGGTACTTTGATGCTAACACGTCCTTTACAATCGGTTGGAACGGAAAATACGGCGATTATGCTACCGAGGAAGAGGTGGAAGTTCAGGATGGATTATACTCCATTGAACTTTTAGCTTTGGGTACGAATTTGCAAGTAAGTTCCGATTACTCCACCATCCCGTTCTTCGTCAAGCGAGCAGCGCCGGTTATCCATACAGAACAAGATGTAAAGCTTTCAGGCAAGGATAAGACTGCCTTAAGCGGTACAATCGAGGATCTCTATGTAACTGCTGCTCCGGCGATGTGGGACGAATGGGCAATCGACTTCGACGTAAGCGAATGGCTCGATGCCAAATACACGATCAAGAGAGCCAACAAATCCGTAGCCAAGGAAGGAAGCTTTGATGTTGAGCAGGATGGGGCATTTACCATTCCGCTTGATGGACTGTCTTCGGGCAACTATACGGTAGAGCTTTCAGTCAAAGACCGTCAAGGTCTGGAAGGAACGGCAACGGTTGACCTGCAGCTGACCGGTGCTCCGGGTCCTGGCAACCCGGATCCGGGTAACCCAGGCGGTGGCTCCGGTGGAGGCGGCGGATCATCGTCCGGCGGCGGTTCTACGACTCCATCGACACCGGCTCCTGAAGTATCGGGCGATGCCAAAGTAACAACGAAGAAAAATACGGATGGCACCGAATCCGCCACCGCGGCATTGTCTGAGACCGCAGTGAATGCAGGAATTGCCGGAGACGGCAAGGAAGTGAAGCTGGATGTATCAAAGCTTGACTTCATGAAGTACAGCGATGTCGCATTTACTTTAAACAAGGCAACAGTTGATAAGCTAAAAGCCTCCGGCAAGCCGCTGGTCATTCAAGGCAACGGCTTTGCGTTGACGGTGCCTGCCGAAGCGCTGGATGATTTCACGACGGCCAGCGGATTCAATTTGACGGTGTCGGTAGCTGCCGGCAAGGCAGGAAAACCTGCAAGCTTGAATGTTGTTTCGCCGCTCGTAACGGTGAAGCACGCCGATAAGTTCAAGCATTCGATCCTGCTGACACTAAACTATGATTCGGCCAAGGTGAAGGATGCGCGCAAGGTTGGCGCCTACATGCAGTCGCCAACAGGAGACATGGTGTCCGCCGGCTTACTGCATTCTGCCGCAAAAGGCTCCATTACCTTCCGGATCTATGTTCCGGCATCCTACGTTGCCGCCGAGAACAGCGTAACCTTCAATGACATCAGCGGTCACTGGGCCAAGGATGAGATTGAAGTTGCCGCCTCGCAGCATGTCACGTATGGCACAGGGGCCGGACGCTTCTCGCCGAACACCACCATAACCCGTGCTGAGTTCGCTACGCTCTTGGACCGCATCTTTGAGACAGGCATCGATTGGGATACCCGCAGCAAGGAAGCGGGAGCGAAGAACCCGCTGACTCGGGTAGAAATGGTCACGATGATTGCCGAAGCATTGAAGGTTGAGTCCGAGGGAGGCCAATTGTCCTTCAGCGATGCGAATCAAATTCCGGCTGATGCGCGTTCCGCCGTCGCTTTTGCAGTTGAGCAGGGGCTCGTCAAGGGCATGAACGGAAACCGCTTTGCACCTGAAGAGACTTCGACCCGGGCGCAAGTATCGGTCATCGTGTACCGTCTGTTGGATTACTTGAACAAGATCTAAACAAGGATCCGATACAACGGGTCATCATTTGAAGAGGGACTCGGCTGGCAGCAGCCGAGTCCCTTTTTTATTGACAGTACGGACGAGACAATGGAAGGAGAACAAAGTTGAAAACCCAAAAGATCATAATTTATTTTGTTATCGGGATCGTACCTGTATTCGTACTACTTACTGTCTTGGGAGACGTTGCCGAAGGGGCGGAAGGCGGTGGGATCCAGCGAAGCATAGAATGGGTGACAACCTATGTTTTGCCGTGGATCTTTCTCTATTGGTTTATTAAGCTGGTCCGTAAAATAAACAGGATCGCTGCAAGCCCCAGAGACTCTGGTGACCCCGGGTCCTCTTTTCAATAAAAGCTCCCTTACAACCTGCTATTCCTAACATAAAAAAAGAAAAACGCTCATCCGATCAGCAAAAATTGCGAATGGCGAGCGTTTTGGACATTTGATCTAGCTAATGGCCACCGTGTGACCATTGTTTCTTTATTCGTAGTGATTTAAGGGATCGCCAGACGGTTATTCCTTCGACCACTGATCGAGCGTTCGGTCACTTGGCAGCAAGAGGGCAAGAAGCCCCAGCAGAGGAAGGAAGCCGACGGCAATCATGACATTGGCAATTCCCCAGACGTCCCCGAGGTTTCCGAGCACCAGCGAGCCGATGCCGCCCATGCCGAAGGCAAAACCGGTGATTAGTCCGGAGACCGTGCCGATATTGCCGGGATGCAGCATTTGGGCGTACACCACGGTCACCGAGAAGCTGGATAGAAGCACGAATCCGCTGATCACAAGCAGCACCCCTGCCCAGAATGAAGACACGAAAGGCAGAATTAGTGCAATCGGCGCTGTTCCGATCATGGAGAAGATGATCAGATTCCGTCGTCCGTAACGATCCGCAAGCGGCCCCCCGAAGAAGGTACCTACGGCTCCCGAAGCCAGAAACAGAAAAATATAAATTTGCGCATTTTCAATGGATATCCGATAAGCATCCATTAAATAAAAAGCGTAATAGCTGCTGATCGCTGCTCCATACCAAGAACGGATGAACACGAGGACGACGAGCACGACGGTCGCGTTCCAGATGCTTTTGCGGCGGGCAGGGTCCAGCGTTCTGCCGGCTGTTCTCTTTTTGAAGGTATAGCCTGCTTTCAGCATCCCGTGGTACCACTTGGCAACATAGCTCTGGACGAGGATGCCGGCCCCCGCGACAAAGGTGAAGGCCATCGCTCCGATTTGCCCGTAGGGAACAAAAATAAACTTCGTAAGCAGAGGCGCCAGGGATTGTCCGGCATTGCCCCCAACCTGAAAGATCGATTGAGACAAGCCCTTTCGCATACCGGCTGCCATATGGGCGACCCGCATCCCTTCCGGATGGAAGGTTGCCGAGCCAAGGCCGATGAGTATAACGGCAAGCATAACAAGCAAATAGGTATGCGCGTGCGCAAGAAGGAACACGCCCGCGAACGTAAAGCACATGCCGATCGGCAGAAGAATCGGTGTCGGCCTGCGGTCGGCGGCATAGCCTATAACCGGCTGTATAAGGGAAGAAGTAAAGTTGATGGCAAAGGAAATCCAGCCGATTTGCGTAAAGGTTAGAAATAGATTGTCTTTTAAAATAGGAAAGATCGCAGGGATGACCGATTGAATCGAATCATTGAATAAGTGTACGAAGCTGATCGCAAGCAGTATCCGATATACCGTCGCCTGTTGAGTCCCGCCATGGACGGGGCTTGGGGGGGCAGAGGGTTTCTGGAGAGCTACGCTTCTGTCCGCCATTGAAGGAACTCCTTTCTTCTTATATAGAGTGGTGTTATGTAGTGGGCATAATCATGAACCATGCGCCGTTCATGCGCCGTTTCAGTAATGAACTAACATTAAAACCTTTTCGTGTGGAAATCAATGAATTCGAATAACAAATTGCAAATAAATCCGAAGTTCGGAAGGTAAGCGTGATGGAATAAAAAGGAGATCAATTTTTTGAGCGAAAGCCTTGATAATTTTTCGCCCAGGTGGTATATTACTAATTGTCGCTTCTGACAAACGCTCATGCAGGTTGTCGAACGGCGTCGAAAAAAAGTGTTGACATCACGTCGATAACTTGGTATGATATAAACCTGCGCTGCTGATCGAACTGATCGGCGCGACAGATGAAACATCAAGTTCCTTGAAAACTGAACAAATGGAACACGTCAATGAAACACAAGCAACGTGAAGACGTTAGCTTCTAAATGAGCTTAATCGCTCTTTCAATTCATCGTCCTTCGGACGATCTTTATTGGAGAGTTTGATCCTGGCTCAGGACGAACGCTGGCGGCGTGCCTAATACATGCAAGTCGAGCGGAGCAACGGTTTCCTTCGGGAAACCATTAGCTTAGCGGCGGACGGGTGAGTAACACGTAGGCAACCTGCCCTCAAGACTGGGATAACTACCGGAAACGGTAGCTAATACCGGATAATTAAACCTGCTGCATGGCAGGGTTATGAAAGGCGGAGCAATCTGTCACTTGAGGATGGGCCTGCGGCGCATTAGCTAGTTGGTGAGGTAACGGCTCACCAAGGCGACGATGCGTAGCCGACCTGAGAGGGTGAACGGCCACACTGGGACTGAGACACGGCCCAGACTCCTACGGGAGGCAGCAGTAGGGAATCTTCCGCAATGGGCGAAAGCCTGACGGAGCAACGCCGCGTGAGTGATGAAGGTTTTCGGATCGTAAAGCTCTGTTGCCAGGGAAGAACGTCTCATAGAGTAACTGCTATGAGAGTGACGGTACCTGAGAAGAAAGCCCCGGCTAACTACGTGCCAGCAGCCGCGGTAATACGTAGGGGGCAAGCGTTGTCCGGAATTATTGGGCGTAAAGCGCGCGCAGGCGGTTCTTTAAGTCTGGTGTTTAAACCCGAGGCTCAACTTCGGGACGCACTGGAAACTGGGGAACTTGAGTGCAGAAGAGGAGAGTGGAATTCCACGTGTAGCGGTGAAATGCGTAGATATGTGGAGGAACACCAGTGGCGAAGGCGACTCTCTGGGCTGTAACTGACGCTGAGGCGCGAAAGCGTGGGGAGCGAACAGGATTAGATACCCTGGTAGTCCACGCCGTAAACGATGAATGCTAGGTGTTAGGGGTTTCGATACCCTTGGTGCCGAAGTTAACACATTAAGCATTCCGCCTGGGGAGTACGGTCGCAAGACTGAAACTCAAAGGAATTGACGGGGACCCGCACAAGCAGTGGAGTATGTGGTTTAATTCGAAGCAACGCGAAGAACCTTACCAAGTCTTGACATCCCTCTGAATCCTCTAGAGATAGAGGCGGCCTTCGGGACAGAGGAGACAGGTGGTGCATGGTTGTCGTCAGCTCGTGTCGTGAGATGTTGGGTTAAGTCCCGCAACGAGCGCAACCCTTGATCTTAGTTGCCAGCACTTAAGGTGGGCACTCTAAGGTGACTGCCGGTGACAAACCGGAGGAAGGTGGGGATGACGTCAAATCATCATGCCCCTTATGACTTGGGCTACACACGTACTACAATGGCTGGTACAACGGGAAGCGAAGCCGCGAGGCGGAGCCAATCCTAAAAAGCCAGTCTCAGTTCGGATTGCAGGCTGCAACTCGCCTGCATGAAGTCGGAATTGCTAGTAATCGCGGATCAGCATGCCGCGGTGAATACGTTCCCGGGTCTTGTACACACCGCCCGTCACACCACGAGAGTTTACAACACCCGAAGTCGGTGGGGTAACCCGCAAGGGAGCCAGCCGCCGAAGGTGGGGTAGATGATTGGGGTGAAGTCGTAACAAGGTAGCCGTATCGGAAGGTGCGGCTGGATCACCTCCTTTCTATGGAGAATCGTCTTCTGCAACGAAGACATTCAAATATGGCTGACCGCAAGGTCGCCGATCCTTTGCGAAAGCAAAGACAATGACGTGCTTTCATTTGTTCAGTTTTGATGGAATTTGAGGGGCTATAGCTCAGCTGGGAGAGCGCCTGCCTTGCACGCAGGAGGTCAGGGGTTCGATCCCCCTTGGCTCCACCAAATCAATTTCATCAATCATTGATCCTTGAAAACTAGATAACGAAACGAATTTGCGTTTTAGAAATATCCTTTTAGCTGAACTTGTGTCAAAACAAGTTTCAATAAAAGTAGCACGCGAAGGTTTTGGGATCATCGATCCTTTGGGAGTCGGTTTCAACCTCTGAACGAATTTATTCAATCAGGGAAACCGACGGACAACAGAGCGATGAACACAAAACCGAAGCACAAGGTTAAGCTACTAAGAGCACACGGAGGATGCCTAGGCGCTAGGAGCCGATGAAGGACGTGGCGAACAACGATACTGCCTCGGGGAGCTGTAAGCAAGCTTCGATCCGGGGATGTCCGAATGGGGAAACCCAGCTGGTGTAATAGCCAGTTACCCGTATCTGAATACATAGGATGCGAGGAGGCATACCCAGGGAACTGAAACATCTAAGTACCTGGAGGAAGAGAAAACAAGAGTGATTCCGTCAGTAGCGGCGAGCGAACGCGGAACAGCCTAAACCAGAGAGCTTGCTCTCTGGGGTTGTGGGACGTCTCACATGGAGTTACAAAGGTTTAGATTAGACGAACAGGTCTGGAAAGGCCGGCCATAGAAGGTAAAAGCCCTGTAATCGAAAATGTGAACCCTCCGAGACGGATCCCGAGTAGTGCGGGGCACGTGAAACCCCGTATGAATCCAGCAGGACCATCTGCTAAGGCTAAATACTCCCTAGCGACCGATAGTGAAGCAGTACCGTGAGGGAAAGGTGAAAAGCACCCCGGAAGGGGAGTGAAATAGAACCTGAAACCGTGTGCTTACAAGAAGTCAGAGCCCATTATAGGGGTGATGGCGTGCCTTTTGTAGAATGAACCGGCGAGTTACGTTCCCATGCAAGGTTAAGGCGAGAAGCCGTAGCCGCAGCGAAAGCGAGTCTGAATAGGGCGCTTTAGTATGTGGACGTAGACCCGAAACCGTGTGATCTACCCCTGTCCAGGGTGAAGGTGCGGTAACACGCACTGGAGGCCCGAACCCACGTACGTTGAAAAGTGCGGGGATGAGGTGGGGGTAGCGGAGAAATTCCAATCGAACTCGGAGATAGCTGGTTCTCCCCGAAATAGCTTTAGGGCTAGCCTCGGAATGAAGAGTCGTGGAGGTAGAGCACTGATTGGGTGCGGGGCCCGCAAGGGTTACCAAGCTCAGTCAAACTCCGAATGCCATAGACTTATGTCCGGGAGTCAGACAGTGAGTGCTAAGATCCATTGTCAAAAGGGAAACAGCCCAGACCATCAGCTAAGGTCCCCAAGTGTGTGTTAAGTGGGAAAGGATGTGGAGTTGCACAGACAACCAGGATGTTGGCTTAGAAGCAGCCACCATTTAAAGAGTGCGTAATAGCTCACTGGTCGAGTGACTCTGCGCCGAAAATGTAACGGGGCTAAACACACCACCGAAGCTATGGCTTGATGCTTTGCATCAGGGGTAGGGGAGCGTTGTATGCAGGTTGAAGGTGTACCGTAAGGAGCGCTGGACAGCATACAAGTGAGAATGCCGGTATGAGTAACGAAAAGATCAGTGAGAATCTGATCCGCCGAAAGCCCAAGGTTTCCTGAGGAAGGCTCGTCCGCTCAGGGTAAGTCGGGACCTAAGGCGAGGCCGAAAGGCGTAGTCGAAGGACAACAGGTTGAAATTCCTGTACCACCGTAAACCGTTATGAACGATGGGGTGACGCAGGAGGGTAGTGACGCGGACTGATGGATGTCCGTCCAAGCAGTGAGGCTGATGTGTAGGCAAATCCGCACATCGTAAGGCTGGGCTGTGATGGGGAGTGAAAATTACAGTAGCGAAGGTCATGATCTCACACTGCCAAGAAAAGCCTCTAGTCAGGTGAAGGTGCCCGTACCGCAAACCGACACAGGTAGGCGAGAAGAGAATTCTAAGGCGCGCGGAAGAACTCTCGTTAAGGAACTCGGCAAAATGACCCCGTAACTTCGGGAGAAGGGGTGCCTCGGTAGGGTGAATAGCCCGAGGGGGCCGCAGTGAAAAGGCCCAAGCGACTGTTTAGCAAAAACACAGGTCTGTGCGAAGCCGCAAGGCGAAGTATACGGGCTGACGCCTGCCCGGTGCTGGAAGGTTAAGGGGAGCGGTTAGGAGCAATCCGAAGCTGTGAACCGAAGCCCCAGTAAACGGCGGCCGTAACTATAACGGTCCTAAGGTAGCGAAATTCCTTGTCAGGTAAATTCTGACCCGCACGAATGGCGTAACGACTTGGGCGCTGTCTCAACGAGAGATCCGGTGAAATTTTAATACCTGTGAAGATGCAGGTTACCCGCGACAAGACGGAAAGACCCCATGGAGCTTTACTGCAGCTTGATATTGGATTTGGGTACGATCTGTACAGGATAGGTGGGAGCCTTTGAAGCATGAGCGCCAGCTTGTGTGGAGGCGACGTTGGGATACCACCCTGATCGTATCTAGGTTCTAACCTGGTACCGTGATCCGGTACGGGGACAGTGTCAGGCGGGCAGTTTGACTGGGGCGGTCGCCTCCTAAAGAGTAACGGAGGCGCCCCAAGGTTCCCTCAGAATGGTTGGAAATCATTCGAAGAGTGCAAAGGCATAAGGGAGCTTGACTGCGAGACCTACAAGTCGAGCAGGGACGAAAGTCGGGCTTAGTGATCCGGTGGTACCGCATGGAAGGGCCATCGCTCAACGGATAAAAGCTACCCTGGGGATAACAGGCTTATCTCCCCCAAGAGTCCACATCGACGGGGAGGTTTGGCACCTCGATGTCGGCTCATCGCATCCTGGGGCTGAAGTAGGTCCCAAGGGTTGGGCTGTTCGCCCATTAAAGCGGTACGCGAGCTGGGTTCAGAACGTCGTGAGACAGTTCGGTCCCTATCTGTCGTGGGCGTAGGAAATTTGAGAGGAGCTGTCCTTAGTACGAGAGGACCGGGATGGACGTACCGCTGGTGCACCAGTTGTTCCGCCAGGAGCATGGCTGGGTAGCTACGTACGGACGGGATAAGCGCTGAAAGCATCTAAGCGTGAAGCCCCCCTCAAGATGAGATTTCCCAATTAGTAAGACCCCTTGAAGACGACGAGGTAGATAGGTTGGAGGTGGAAGTGCAGCAATGCATGGAGCTGACCAATACTAATCGGTCGAGGGCTTATCCTACAAGCTTTTCGAAAGAAAGCTCGCTACGGAAGCATAAAGATTTTTCAGTAAGACGCAAAGACGTTTCGTATCTAGTTTTCAGGTGATCAAACCACCTTGAATCGTTTGGTGGCGATGGCGGAAGGGTTCCACGCGTTCCCATACCGAACACGACCGTTAAGCCTTCCAGCGCCGATGGTACTTGGACCGAAGGGTCCCGGGAGAGTAGGACGCCGCCAAGCGAACAACCATAAAGGCCGTTATCGAGCAATCGATGACGGCCTTTTAAATATGTATGTCATTAATATTTTATATAGTAAATCGTTTACCGGCGCCTCTTAAGAAGAACTCAGGGTTGAGCTTTAAGGGGCGTGAAGCTCAACTCGCCCCCGAAAGTATCCTGTAAGGGATTACGGTTCCCACTCCCGTTCTAGTGAGGATGGCCAACCGGCCTTCGCTAGCCAATTGGGAGTACGAGTAAGCGTTGCTTGTTGCTGTTGACCGTCTCTAATAAACGCCAGTGTATTTCTTCGCCAGGCTGCACGGCCGTTACGATTCCCTCCAACTCATCCTACTGCCGTATATTCATCTTATCACGCTTACAATGATATCGCCTACCTCAAGAATGCCGTCTGCCGACGCGCCTGGAACGATTTCCACGACCTTGACACCCTCCATGCCGTTTGCCTGATATGTATAATGATTCATACAAATCCAGCTGGTTCAGAAGGTGGACCTGTAAATATCACCCCTGCGGTATCCCAACTCCATCCAAGTCCATAACCCAAAAATGATACATATATCTATCTCCTCGAAGTTACTTTCCGCCATTTCGATCTCAATCCTTTTCATTTTTTTCTTATCCGGGCTTTACAATACCAATATCTTAGTGTACTATTCAACTATAACACTGATACAAAAGAGGAGTGGAACCATGGTCGGAACGAATACAACTCCCGTTCTATCCGTAAACGGAGTTACCAAGACGATCGGTCGTCGAAATATTGTAGATGGCCTTACCTTTGATATACATCACGGAGAAATCGTAGGCTTGCTCGGTCCTAACGGCGCCGGTAAGACAACAACGATCCGGATGATTGTCGGTCTGATTGAGATGTCCCGCGGGGACGTGCTGGTGCAAGGGCATAGTATTAAGGGAGACTTTGTGAAGGCGATTCGTCATATCGGAGGCATTATCGAGAATCCTGAATTTTATCCGTATATGAGCGGCTATGACAATCTGAGACAATACCAGCGTATGTCTGACGGCGTAAGCATCACAAGAATTATGGAGATCGTTAAGCTGGTCGGGCTTCAGGATGCGATTCACAAGAAGGTCCGTGCCTATTCCCTCGGGATGCGCCAGCGATTAGGCATCGCTCAGGCTCTTCTGCACAACCCATCGATATTGATTCTGGATGAACCCACAAACGGTCTGGACCCGGCAGGGATCCGCGAAATGCGTGATTATCTGAAGCGAATTGCCCGCGAAGAAGGAATTGCGATTCTTGTATCCAGTCACCTGCTGTCCGAGATGGAGCTGATGTGCAGCCGTGTCGTTGTCATTCAGGAGGGGAAACTCGTGACGGAGCGAGCGATCGGCCAGGCCGGGGAGAACGAAGAGCTGTCTACCGTAACGCTTCGCGTCAATGATCTTGAACTCGCCGAACAGACTGCCTTGAGACTGGATGGTCTGACTCGGATCGGTTCGATCCCGGATGAAGGAGCTTTGACTGTTCGATTGAAGGAAGAGGATATTCCCGATCTGATATCCGCACTGTGTAACGCGCGGGTGCGCATTTATCGGGTTGAGGAGCACAAGTCATCGCTCGAGGATGAATTCTTGAAATGGACGGGAGGAAACCGCATTGCGTAGCTTTGGAAACCTAGTATGGAACGAATGGCTCAAAATGTTCAAGAAACGCAGCTTCTTTTTGCCTTATCTGCTGCTGGCAGGCGCTGTCATTCTCGTTGCCGTGATGCTGTATAACTTCTCCGGTGGAGACAACGGCTACGGATTTGCGGAGATGGCCGTCTCCACCAGAGGGATGGGCCAAATGCTGACGCTGCTTGCGGTCGTCGTAACCGCAGGGACGGTGGCGAAGGAGCACAGCATGGGAACGATCAAGCTGCTGCTGATCCGCGCACAAAGCCGGACCAAAATTTTGGCTTCGAAATATACGGCCATTCTAATTTATGTAGTAACCCTTGTAGCGTTTATGCTAGCTGTGTCAGTGCTAACTGGTCAGATTACCTTCGGCATGGAGAACGGCTCGGCTACGCTTAATGATGTCCTGCAGGGGTCCCTGTACAATCTCGTTTATACAGTTGTATACGTAACCTTGACGTTTATGGTAGGCATCCTAACCCGGTCGTCGGGAGCTGCCATCGGCATCGGCATGTTTTCGGTCATTGTGGAGAGCATGGTGGTACAACTACTCGCACGTTACAGCTGGTCGAAGTATCTGCTGTTCCTGAATGTGGATCTGTCCATGTACAGCGGAGGCGGGTCCTCGCCGGTCCCTGGCATGAGCTTAGCATTTTCCATTACTGTGCTCGCTGCCTATCTTCTCTTGTTTCTCGGAGCAGGCTTTGTTACGTTTAAAAAACGGGATGTCGCTTAGTAGAGAAAGCCAAGAAGACCGAGATGAGCGGCGGAAAGGAGTTACCGGACAGTGAGTATTGAATTTGACAATAATCTGCCGATCTATTTGCAAATCATGACCTATCTGAAGAAACAGATCATTATCGGCAATCTTCAGCCTGGAGATAAAATTCCATCAGTGCGGGAGCTCGCAGCCGAGCTCCAGATCAATCCGAACACGGTGCAGCGAACTTTTCAGGAATTGGAGCGTGAGGGTATTGTGGAGACGCGGCGGGGATTGGGCCGATATGTGACAAGCGAGGAATCGAAAATTATGACCATTAAGAAAGAGATGGCCGGCGAGCTGCTGGAGCGGTTCATTCGCGGCATGCAGGAGCTGGGCTTTAAGGATCAGGACATCGTCAGCATCGTTGAAGATGCCGTGAAAGAACCTTGATGATTACAAGTGAGGTGGAGCGAACATGGAGAATCTGCTGCAAGCCCGCAATATAAGCAAAGTTTATGGCGGAGGGCGAAAGGCGCTGCACGACGTATCCTTAAGCATCGGCAGCGGTAAAATCATCGGACTGCTGGGTACGAACGGAAGCGGGAAGAGCACCTTCATGAAAATCGCCGCTGGCCTGATGCAGCCTTCGAAGGGAAGCATGGAAATTGCGGGCATGCCGGTCGGCCTTGAAACGAAGGCGGAGGTTTCCTTTATGCCGGACCGCCCGTTGACCGAGGACTGGATGAAGGTATCGGATGCGATTGAATACTTCCGGGATTTCTACGCTGATTTTGACCCGGATAAAGCTCGCAGCATGCTGGAATTCATGAAGTTGAACCCGGAGGACCGGGTAAGCGCCCTCTCCAAGGGGATGAACGAGCGGCTGCAGCTGACGCTGGCACTATCCCGAAATGCCAAGCTGTATATGCTTGACGAGCCGATCGGCGGGGTCGACCCTGTAGCCCGGGGCAAAATTTTGGACGCCATCGTCAAATTCTACAATGAGGACAGCAGCATCATCATATCCACGCATTTGGTCAGCGATATCGAGCGGATATTTGATGAAGTCATCTTTATTCGGGACGGAGAGATCGTCATGCATGACGAGGTGGAGAACATCCGAATTAAACATGGCAAGAGCATAGATGAGATGTTTAAAGAGGTGTATGCATAACATGATGAGATTGCTGAAATACGACTGGAAGAGAAATGCGACGACGCTGTTGGGGGCCCTCGCGGTGCTGTTGATTGTGCAGGTTCTCATTACGGTAACCGGATCGATAAGGCACTGGGAACCGGGCATTATGATGATGCTGAGCATGCTGGCCTACGGTTCTGCAGGCGTGCTGCTCCTCGTAGTTACCTGCAAGAACTTCGCCAGCAACATTAAAGCATACCACCGCAGATTGCTTCCCGTCCGCTCGGTATGGAGCATTGTGTCATCCCTGGTCCTCGCATGCGCAACGCTGCTGGTGCTGTCTGTTTTGATGATTGCCCATGCATGGCTATATTGGAGGACGTCCGGTTTGCCATGGGAAGCGCTCCATTTATCCGAATTGCCGATCTGGTACTATGTGGCGAGCGTTTTATCGGGGGTATGGCAGTTCATCTTTTTAATGATTACGATCTTCTTTGCGATTACCGTATCCCGGAGCATTACGAAAAAAGGCAGCGTCTGGATCGGCATCCTGGTATTCTTCGGGCTGCATTATCTGCTCGGTTGGATGAATCATCTGCTCTTTGGAACGGAGGATCCGTGGATCGGGCCTGCAGCTACGATTCAGTTCGGGAACGAAACCAGCGTGAACGTATCGCCTGGGGAGTACGCGTCCGTTTGGGGCGGGCTTGCATTTGAATTCGTCATAGCAGCGCTGATCGTCTATGCGACCGCATATCTGATAGATCGTAAAGTTGAAGTGTAACGAATCATAAAGCTTAACCTTTGGGGAAACTGCCGTCATGGCGGTTTCCTCTTTTTGTGCCTGGAGATTAATGTCGGTGTCCAAACTCCGAGGCAGGTTGTCGGATAGAGGTTAATATACGATTCGTTTCACTAAAGTTTCACCTCTTGTTCACCCCGGCAATAAAATCGACGGATTGTCCGTGTGGATTCGCATAAGCCTTGGCATACAAGCCTTTATGCGAGAATTCAAGCGTGTACGAAAATTTATTAAAGCGGTTACAAAAAAATCTTGACGATGTCATTTTTCTCCATTATGATATCGGTAAGTGAAACGTTTCAACTGATAAATATAAGTTTGAGAGAAGAGAAGGAGTTACGTGAATGGCAACTATGAAGGATGTAGCCAAAGCGGCGGGGGTGTCCTTGTCGACTGCATCTTACGCGATCAACGGCAGCAGCAAGATCAGCGAAGCGACTAGAGCGAAGGTTATCGAAGCGGCCAAACAGCTGAATTATCAAAAGAACGGTTTGGCAACTGACCTGAAGCGGAGCAGCACGAAGACGATTGCGCTGATTTTAAGCGACATGTCCGGTCCGTATTATTCGGAGTTGATCCGAGGGGTGCAGGAAGTCGCGCTCGAGAACGGTTACGACCTTATTGCCTGCAGTTCGTTCGGCGGCAGCGAATCGACCGCGATCAAATTTCTGAGGGAGAAGCGCGTAGACGGCGTCATCATCTCGGAACACAATCTACATGATGAAGCGATTTTGCAATCCGCACGCAAAGGCTTCCCGATCGTCGTTCTTGACCGGTACCTCAAGGGCGATTATATCTACAATGTTCTTGTCGATAACGAGAAAGGCGGTTATATGGCGACGGAGCTGCTGATCAAGAATGGCTGCAAGCAAATCGCGTATATCAGCAGTTCAAGCAATTCCTACGATCACAAGCTTCGTTACAAAGGGTATTTGCAAGCTTTAAGCGATTACAATCTTGAATGCACATCCAACTTGAATATCAACGGAAGATTTACGATTGATGGCGGCTATATGGCAACGAAATTGCTGATCGGCCAGCGCAAGCTCCCGGATGCGATTTTTTATGCGAACGACGAAATGGCCGCAGGCGGGATTAAAGCTTTTCAAGAGGCAGGTATTCGGGTTCCTGACGATATTTCGATCGTCGGCTTCGACGATATTTTCCTCGCCGAGCACATGAACCCGCCGCTCACGACAATCCGTCAGCCTAAGTACGAGATCGGCTCGCTAGCCGCCCACCTGATTATGCAGCTATTGGACGGCCGCGAGCTCGAGCATGAGTATGTGCTGCCGACGGAGCTGGTCGTGCGAAGATCATGCAAGCTTCGCTATTAAGCCTTCGCCGAAGCCAAAGTGAAAGCGTTGCCATTAGGGAATGAAGCGCCGTACGCATTTCACGGAAGGCGATGGAAGATAAACAACAATAATCAAAAGAGAGGGATCAGTATGAAGAAAACCGTTGTATTCGCTCTTATTCTTACGCTGCTGGTCGCACTGTTAAGCGGTTGTTCGTCGAGCAAGACCGACAACGCAACGGAGCCGAACCAAGGGCAGAACCAGGAACAAACGAATAAGCCTGGCGATGATGCAAATGTCGGCTCGGGCGAGAAGATTGTGATCAATTATGTGAACTGGAACCTCGGCACCGAAGCCGAAAACAACATTGAAAGAAAAATGATCGCGGCGTTCGAAGAAGCTCATCCGAACATCGATATCCAGCTGGACGAATCGTTCGACTATTCGAAATACGGCGATTCCCTGGCGGCTGCAGCGGCTGCGGGCAAATTGCCCGACGTCATGATGCTTCCGAACATTCCGTTCGGCTTGACGAACGAATGGCTGCTCAACCTTGAGACAATCGCTGCATCCGATCCGGAGTGGGCAAACATTCCGAAGGCGCTCGAGAACGCCACGCATTACGGCAGCGGAATCTACGCAGTTCCTGCGGGGATGTTCTTCCAGGGTTACTTCATCAATCAAGACTTGTTTGAGCAAGCTAACCTGCCGGAGCTGAACTATTCCCCGACTTGGGATGAGTTCCTGAGCGCGGTAAAAACGCTGAACAATCCTTCGGAAGACGTTCTCGGATTGTCCGAAGCGGTCCAAATTCCGGACTGGTACCCGGCCTCCGTGAATTCGAAGCTCGGCTGGTTTACATGGGACGGACAGCAGTATCACTTGAACGACCCGGTGTTTATTGAAGGCGTGAACAAGGCGAAGGAAATTATGCAGGGCAAATACACGTTCGACAGCCTGTCCGAAGACGAAAAAGCGAAGTACAATGCCACCTGGCACGGCGACGTGTGGAATCAAGGAAAGGTTGCAGTCCGGTGGGAAGGCACATGGGCAACGAAGGATTTCAGCAATCTGAACTTCAAATCCAAGTTTATCGGCATCCCTGGCGGCAAATTTATTTTGATCGGCGATTTCATCGGTATTTCGAAGAGCACCGAGCACCAACAAGAAGCATACGAATTCGCTAAATATATGACGTTCGGCAAAGACGGCATTTTGAAGCGTATGGAGCTGAACACGGACGGTTCCTATACATCCCTGCCGATGACGACGGACCAAAGCATCCTTGATCAATATTTCGCTAACGGCGGCTATGAAGGATTGAAGGAGGCTTACGATAACATCGACAACGCGATTTTGGAGGGCGTCAAGTTCATTCCGGGCGTTGTAAGATCCAGATGGGAAGCGCCAACCGGCGTCAAAGTCGGTGATAAGGAAAACGCCAACCTCGGCGATTTGATTCTTGACAGCATTAAGGGAGGTACGAAGATCGAAGATTACGCGGAACAAATCAATAAGCTTGCGAACGATGAATACAAGGCAGCAGCCGACGCAATCTCCGCTTTGACGCAGTAACCTAAGACCGGTGGCCAGAGGAGGTAGAATCCATGTTAAGGCGTAGAGGAGCCAAGATCACCTTCAGCTTGATCTTGATTGGAATCATCATGATCTCAGGCATTAGCGGCTTCATTAGCAGAGGGAATGGTGATGCCGATTCCAATTCCAATATGGTCAATAACCGCAATTCTGCCTCTCTGGATCAAAGGGAGAAAGAAGGAATGATTCCGGCCGACGGGGGATCCTTCAGGATCGCCCCCTCCCGTTTTATAGCCGATTCCAACTTACCGATTCTTGCCAGAGAGGCTGCCTACGGTTACCATGACGGCGCGATTCACCTGAAGAAGGGCGACTCCTTCGCAGCCGAAATTGAAGTTCCGAAGGAAGGCGAGTATACCCTGTCATTCGATTATTTTATTCTTGCCGAAGGATTGCAATCCACGGAGTACAGCATTCAAGTAAACGGAAAATCCCCTGCTCTGGAAGCCAATCGATTTGTTCTCCCGCCGCTTTGGAAAAGCAACACGGATACGTTTCCGAAGGACCGCTACGGGAACGAAGTGATGCCGACGCAGGTGAGGGCGGACGAGTGGCAGACGATTGAATTCGCGGATCCGAACCGGATGAATCCGGAGCCGATTAAGATCAAGCTGAACAAAGGGAAAAACATCATTAAATTTACTTTAATGAACGGAGAATTGTTAAGCGGCAGCATTACCGTTGCAACTCCGGCTGCATTGCCGTCGTATGCGCAATATGCCGCACAGCACATCGATAAGACAGAAGCGAAGTCGGCGATGATTGTGAAGGAAGCGGAAAAACCCGATTTCAAAAACGATACGACGATCAACCCGCTGCCAAGCAGAAACTTGGGAGTAAGCCCTTATGCGACGAACCTGCTGCTGCTCAACACGCTTGGCGGAAAAACATGGGATATATCGGGCCAAACGGTTTATTACGACATCCTTGTGGAAAAGGACGGCCTGTACCAAATCGGCGTTAAATATAAGCAAGAGGACAAACCAAATTCCCGAGTGTTCCGAACCTTTACGATCGACGGGCATATTCCCTTCGAGGAAGCGAAGCATTATCCTTTCGAGTATTCGACCTCGTGGAAGACCGAAGTGCTGCAAGGAGATGAAGGCCCTTATCTGTTTTATTTAAGCAAAGGAAAGCACCGGATCGGGATTATGGCGGATGCGAGCCCGTATTACGATGTGATGCAATTGCTGCAGCAATCCATTAAACAGACCAACGATCTGACATTGGAAATCCGCAAATTAGTGGGCAACGACGTGGATCAGAATCGGGAGTGGGAGATTACGGAGCACTTTCCGACTATTCAGGGAGATCTACTTGATATAGCGAAAGCGCTTAATCAAGAATATGAGAAGGCGGTCATGCTGAACGGCGGCGTAGACAGCTCCAAGGGCCTGACTGCAATGAAGATGGCAGTCGGGAGCCTGGAGAAGCTGGCGGCCGAGCCGAACCAGATTCCGCGTAAGCTGAATGAGCTGAACGGCGGGGCAGGTTCCGTGACGCAGAACTTGTCGAATGCGATCACCGATTTGGAAATGCAGCCGCTAACGGTAGACCAATTGTACATTTCGAACAAAGACGCTTCTTATCCGGAGCACAAAGCCTCCTGGATCAACTCCGTATATGAAAGCACCAAGCAATTCTTCCATACGTTCCGGTCGCCGAAACGGCAGGACAACGACGATGGAGTAACGTTGAACGTCTGGATGAACCGGCCTAGAAACTATATGGAGCTCCTGCAGCGAATGGTGGACGAACAGTTTACGCCGAAGACGGGCATCAAGGTGAATTTCTCGACATTGCCTAACGAGCAGCGGCTTACGCTTGCCGCCTCATCCAGCATTGCCCCGGACCTGGCTCTCGGTATCAGCAACAATATCCCATTCGATTTGGGCTTCCGGGGCGCAGCGCTCGATCTCAAGCAATTTGACGACTTCGGCCAAGTGATCGAGCCGTTCTCGCCCGGGGCGCTGCTGCCGCTCATCGTGAATGACGAAGTATACGGTGTTCCTGAAACGCAAGATTTTTACGTACTGTTCTATCGGAAGGATATATTGGATTCGCTCAACATTCCTGTGCCCGATACATGGGACGACGTCATCGAAATCATGCCGGAGCTGCAGCGGTATGGCATGAATTTCTATTCGCCGATCGCCGGCGCGACGGGAATGAAGCCGTTCATGGCTACCGCGCCTTTCATTTATCAAGCGGGCGGGGATATATTCGGAAAGGACGCCTTTGAGACGGGAATCGACAGCAAGGAGTCGCTGAAAGGCATAGAGCTGATGACGAATTTGTTCAAGCTGTATGGTTTGCAGATGCAGGTGCCCGTATTTTATGAGCACTTCCGTTCCGGAAAAATGCCTCTGGGCGTCAGCAATTTCGCTACGTATATCCAAATGCAAGTGGCGGCCCCCGAGCTGAAGGGCTCGTGGAAAATCGCTCCCGCGCCAGGGATTAAGCATAACGGGGTGACGGAACGATGGGAGCCGGGCTCGGCGCAAGTGTCCATGATCTTCAAGAGCACCAAGCATCCCGACGAAGCCTGGCAATTTTTAAAATGGTGGATTTCAACGGAGACCCAGGTGCACTTTGCAAACCAGCTGCAAACGTTGTACGGCAAAGAATATTTGTGGAATACCGCAAATAACGAAGCCTTCTCCCAGCTGTATTGGCCGGAGGAAGACAAACAGGTCGTTCTGGAGCAGTGGAAGTGGCTCAAGGAAGTGCCTAAGTCGCCGAGCGCCTATTTAATCGAACGCGAATTGAGCAATATTTGGACCAAGGTTGTATTCGATGGGGGAAATATCCGTTCGGCCGTGGAAGACGCAGTGAACGAGATCGACAAGGAAACGGCAAGAAAGATGGAAGAATTCGGATATATGAACCAGGGCAAGGTTGTCGCTCCTTACCGTATCGCAACAATCGAGGATGTAGAAAGTTGGGTGAGAGGAAGAGATGGAAACTAAGTCCGATGCAGCGGCGCTGCCGCGAATCGACGGGACGCCGAAGCCCCGCAGCAAGTTTAAGAAATGGAGAGAAAAGGAAGGCTCCGCCTACCTTTTCCTCGCTCCCTATTTATTGCTTTTCTTTGTCTTTATCGTGCTTCCCGTCATATTTGCGGTCGGGCTCTCCTTCACAAGCTTTAACGCGATTCAAATGCCGAAGTTTATGGGGCTCAAAAATTATATCGATCTATTTATGAGAGACAGCGTGTTCATGCAGTACGTCTTGCCGAACACCTTGAAGTTTTCGCTCATCGTCGGCCCGATCTCGTATATTTTATCGTTCCTCCTCGCTTGGATGCTGGCGCAAATTCAGCGCGGTCCGAGAACGGTGCTCGCCTTGCTCATCTATTCGCCTTCCCTTACGATGGGTGTCGCGATGGCAGTCGTATGGAAGACGATATTCAGCGGAGACCCGACGGGCTATATTAACAGCTTGCTGATTCGCAACGGCTTCATCACGCAGCCGATCCAATGGCTTCAATCGCCCGAGTATTTGCTGCCGATCATGATGGTCGTGACGATTTGGAGCAGTATGGGCATCGGGTTTTTGGCGATGCTCGCAGGCGTCTTGAACATCAATTCGGAGATGTATGAGGCGGGATATATCGACGGGATATCGAACCGCTTTCAAGAAATCGTTCATATTACGATTCCGTCCATGAAGCCGCAAATGCTGTTCGGTGCCGTCATGGCGGTCGTTAACACATTTCAAGCAGGGCTCATCGGGGTTCAGCTGTCGGGCACGAACCCGACGCCGTCGTATGCCGGACAGTTGATCGTCAATCACATTGAGGATTACGGCTTCATCCGCTACGAGATGGGTTATGCTTCGGCCATTTCCACCGTTCTTCTCTTGGTTATTTGGCTTTG
The DNA here is from genome assembly GCF_002741055.1 of Paenibacillus ihbetae. Classification (NCBI taxonomy): domain Bacteria; kingdom Bacillati; phylum Bacillota; class Bacilli; order Caryophanales; family Paenibacillaceae; genus Paenibacillus; species Paenibacillus ihbetae. The sequence continues at coordinate 3,925,635 of NZ_CP016809.1, forward strand.
CTCGAAGATCGTATGGAAAATGTTCGCCGAGAAAGAGTAGGAGGGAACAAGTATGGCTTCATTTCAAGGAACAAAGATGAATCCGAGCCGATTTCATATCAGTCAGTTAAAGTTCTACCTGATTCTGGCTCCCCTCTCGGTTTTCATGGTGATGCCGATCATTTTTATATTTTCGCATTCGCTTAAACCGATGGACGAATTGTTTGCGTTTCCCCCGAGGTTTTTCGTTCAAAATCCGACGATGGATAACTTTCGGTTCCTGTTGTCGACATTTACGGTTTCCGGCATACCGGTCAGCCGCTATATATTCAACAGCGTCGTCATTACGGTCGTGACGGTGTTCGCGACAATTTATATCAGCGCAGCAGCCGGATACGCCTTCTCAAAGAAAAATTTTAAGCTGAAGAACATGCTGTTTTCGATTAATACGCTTGCGCTCATGTTTGTTCCGGTCGCCGTTTCCATTCCGAGGTACTTCCTCGTCGTCAAGCTCGGATTGATCAATGACTTCTCGGTTAATATTCTTCCGCTCTTGGCGATGCCTGTCGGCTTGTTTCTATTGAAGCAGTTTATTGACCAAATCCCGAATGAGCTGATAGAGGCTGCCCAGATTGACGGGGCGAACGACTTTACGATCTTCCGGAAAATCATCATTCCGATGACGATGCCGGCGATCGCCACGATTGCAATCCTGGCGTTCCAGCTCAGCTGGAACAGCATAGAGCCGGCGACGCTGTACGTCAATGACGAGGAATTGAAGAACTTTGCTTATTATATGTCGACCTTTACGGCGACCAACAATGAAGTGGCGGGCCAAGGGATTTCCGCGGCGGCCGCGCTCATCATGTTTATCCCGAATTTACTGATCTTTATCTTTATGCAAAGCCGGGTTATGAATACGATGGCTCATTCCGGTCTGAAATAGGTGTGAAGCAGATGAAAAAGAAGACGGTAGGCAGATGGGTGTTGCTCGTCGTAATTGCATGCTTTCTGCTCGTTCAAATCTCGGCTCCGGCTATGGCCGCTACGCCGTACCAAACGGGGACCGAAGGCCCGGGAGGCATGATCGTCGGGACGCAAACCGCATATGAACCGGACGGAATGATTCGGCTCGACGTAAACCAGCCGGCGGATCTGTTCTATGATGAGCCGACCGGAAAGCTGTATATCGCGGATCCCGGAAATGCAAGAATTGTCGTTTATGAAGAGAACAACGCACCGCAAACGATCGGAGAAGACGTCTTATCGAATCCTTCCGGCGTGTATGTGGCAGCCGATCGACTCGTTTACGTCGCGGATTACGGGTTGAAGCAAATTGTCGTGTTCGACGAGCAGGGAAGGCTCGTGAAACAGTTCGGCCGTCCGGAGGAACCGATTTACGGCAAAAAGAATGATTTTGCGCCGAAGAAGGTAGCGGTGGATAAACGCGGCAACATCTACGTCATCAGCGAAGGCTCCATCAACGGCGTCGTGCAGTTGAACAACGAGGGGCATTTCCTGGGTTATGTCGGCGCGAACCGAACGAGCCTGTCGATGAAAATGCTCATTCAACGCTTCATTTTTACCGAAGGACAGAAGGCGCAGCTGTTCAAATCGACGCCGCCATCCCCGACCAGCATTGTGCTTGATTATCAAGGGCTGCTGTACACGGTAACCAATGGAATTAGCAGTGACGGCATCAAGAAGCTGAATATTGTCGGTGATAACATCTTGTCCTCGAGCTCTTGGACCAGCGATTCGATGGTCGATATCGACGTGGATGCGGGCGGAAATATCTATACGGTAGACGTCAGTGGGCTCATCTGCGTTTACGACAGCTTCGGCAATTTGCTGTTCATGTTTGGCGGAGGGGATGACAAGTATGAGCGCCAGGGGCTGTTTAAAAGCGCCTCGGCCATTGACGTCACCGACTCCGGACGCACGCTGTACGTGGCCGACAAAGAGCGGAACGTCATTAACCGCTATTCGATCACCCCGTTCGGAACGAAGGTGTATGAAGGTGTCGACCAGTACAAGCAAGGGTTATACGTGCAGAGCGAGGACATCTGGAAAGAAATCCTCAAGATGAACAGCTATTTTATTTTGTCGTACAAATCGTTGGCTGAATCGTATTTCAAGCAAAACCAGAATGGCAAGGCTCTGGAGAGCTTCCGGATGGCGGAAGACAAGGAGGGCTATTCCGACGCGTTCTGGAAAATCCGCAATGATTGGCTTCAACAAAACATTAATGTCGTCGTATATACCGTATTTGCCATTATCGTTGTGGGTTACGTCATCCGAACGCTGCATCGGCGGTATCGCGTGCTCCAGCCGCTCGTACGATTGAGAAACCGCGTGGCGGACATCAAGCTGGTGAAAGAAATCGGGTTCATGTTCTACTTCCTCAAGCATCCGATCGATGCGGTCCAGGAGCTGAAGGAACACAGAAGGGCGACCGTCCGCTCGGCAACAGTTCTGTATGTCTGGATGCTGCTGCTTCAAGTCATTCTGGTCTATGCCAAAGGATATTTGTTCGCAAGCGGAGATCCCGACCAAATGGACTTATTGCCGATCATGCTGACGACGGCCGTTCCGCTAATATTCTGGGTCGTTATGAACTATATGGTCAGCACGATCAGCGACGGAGAAGGAAAGCTGTCGGAGGTTTACATCGGCACGATTTACGCGCTGTCGCCTTATTTGATATTCGCGCTCCCGATCGCATTGATCAGCAACGTGCTGACGTATAACGAAAAATTCGTCTACGACTATTCGATGATGTTTATCCAAGGCTGGTCGCTGCTTCTCGTTTGCATCATGGTGAAGGAGCTGCATGATTATACGTTCAGGCAGACGGTGCGGAATTTGTTCCTAACGGTGTTCGGCATCGTATTGGCTGCCCTGGTTATTTTCTTGTTAGTGCTCTTATTTAATCAAGAAGTGGAATTCATTCAAACGATCATTCAGGAGATGAGAAACCGTGCTTAACAAAGTGAAACGAATAGCTGCTCTATCGTTAACGTTCCTGCTGTTGGCCGGTTTGATCTCGATCGCGGCGCTCGCGCAGCAGGGAGTGAACCAACCGGAAGCTCCAGGCGCCGGTGCGGACGCTTCGGGCGATCGACTCGCATCATACGAGAAAGCTGCGGAAAACGCTCGCTTGGCGCTTTATGTAAATAAGAACACGCTCGGCATTAAAGTCCAAGACAAACAGAACGGTTATGTATGGGACGGCACGCTGGACGAGAAGGATGACAAGCTGAACCAATCGTGGCAATCGCTCTTCGAGTCGGGCTTGAGCGTGGAATACATGGATGCCAAACGCAAAATCAGCACCGCGCCGGTAACCGGAGAGCAAGCGAAGATTGCGGTTGAGCCTATGGAGGACGGCTTCTCGGCGAACGTGAATTACGAGAGGCTGGGAATCTCGCTGAAGCTGGAAGTTAGGTTGACGGAAGACGCGATCGAAGTCAAGGTTCCGGCGAATTCGATTCAGGAGACGAATAAGGACAACCGGCTGCAGTCCCTCTACGTGTATCCGTTCTTTGGGGCAACTAAGGGAGTTCAGCCGGATAAAGGATATATGCTCATTCCTGACGGTTCGGGAGCGCTTATCAGCTTGAACGAGCAGACGCTTGCGACGCAGCCCTATATCGGGAGAGTGTTCGGCGACGATCTCGGGATGAAGGGCAGCCCGCAGCTATCAGAAGGAATGGCGACTCCCATAGAGCAAGTGTATCTGCCGGTGTTCGGCATCGCCCATAAGGAAGGCGGCAACGCTTTCGTTTCCATGATCACGGGCGGCGCCCCTTACGCGGAAATCCGCTCTTATCCGGGCAATGTGACTACGGCTTACAATTGGACCACGGCCAAATGGATATACAGAGAAAACTACTTCCAGTCCTTGGACAAAGAGGGCAAAGGCATCACCTTGAACCAGGAAGAGAAGAACCAATTCGACGCTTCCATGAAAGTCATGCTTCTTTCCGGCACGCAGGCCGATTATTCCGGCATGGCAAACCGGGTACAGAGCGAGCTTGTGCAGCGGGGGGAGCTGCCCGCCAAGAAGGACGGCGCGGATCCGCTCCCGCTCCGCATCGAATTTTTCGCCGCGGACAACCAAAAGCAATTGATTGGGAGCGAAGTAATCCCCATGACCACCGTGGACCAAATGGACGATATACTGACCGATCTGCGGGCAAATGAAGTGGACCGCATGATGGTTGTTGTCCGCGGCTACACGGAGGGCGGCGCTACCGGAGCATCTCCTACTCATTTTCCGTTTGAAGAAAAGGTAGGCAGCGGGGACGATTGGAAAGCGTTCGTGGAGAAGTATGAAGCATTAGGCATTCCGGTGTACTTCTATACCGACTACGTGATGGCCGGAGCGACGGCGGACGGATACGGCAAGGGGGACATCGCCCAGTCCGTTTCCAAGCAGCTGCTTTCGTTCTATGATATGTCGTACTACCTGCAGCCGGCAGCGTCCGCGAAGCTGTTTGGGAATGAAATTTCTTCATTCCAGAAGCACGGCATCGACCATATCGCGATGGACTCGATAGGCAGCAATCTTTTTTCCACTTATGGGAAGTCCACGTCTACGCGCAGCGGGTCGATCGAGACGTATACGTCGATGCTGCCCCGGGATTCCATCAACAGCTACGCATTTTACAAGCCGAATTATTACTTGTGGAGGTTTGCCGACCGGATCATGGATCTGCCGATGAGCACTTCAAGCTTCCTGCTGGAGAGCGAAGAGGTGCCGTTCCTGCAGCTTGTGCTGAAAGGACATGTCGATTATTACGCCCAGGCCTCCAATTTCAACGCGAACCCGCAGAAGGAGCAACTGAAAATGATCGATTACGGCAGCTACCCGTCCTTCATCCTGACCGACGAGGATCCGATCAAGCTGGCTAACACAGAGTCGTCATGGTGGCTGTTCACTTCGCAGTATTCGGTGTGGAAGGATCAGGCCGTACATGAATATCGGACGGTTGCGGAAGCCCTGAAGCCTGTTGCGGATGCGACCTTTGACAAACGTGAAAAAGTGCGGGAAGGCGTATTTAGAAACACTTACTCGAACGGCACCGTCATCTATGTCAATTACACCATGAATGAAGTTAGGGCGGACGGGAACAAGATTCCGGCGCAAGGGTTCTTGGTCCGGGAAGGAGGCCGTTCATGAAAATCCGTTACCGGCTTAGAGAGGCGCTTATCGGCCTATCGTTTATCTGGATTTGGATCGTAGGTTTTTTGGTCTTCACCTGCTATCCGTTGATCCGTACCTTGCTGTTTAGCTTCAGCCAAGTAAAGATTACCGCAGACGGAGTCAAGACAACGTTCATCGGCTGGGAAAATTACCGGAACGCGCTGTTCCTGAACGTTGAGTTCGGCGATACCTTGGCTACCTATTTTGTTGAGACACTTGTGATCGTGCCGATCATCGTCGTGTTCGCGTTAATCGTCTCCCTTCTGCTGAACGTGAAAATCCGCGGCAAAGGCATCTTCCGGACGATTTACTTTCTTCCGGTCATTATTACAAGCGGACCTGTCATCAAGCAGCTGATGGATCAAGGAGCCACTACGCTCCCGGGCATTCAGACGATTATCGAAATGAGCAAGCTTCATGAAAGCATGCCGGAGCTGCTCGCCGATCTGATCGTGTTCCTGCTGACGTCGTTTATTACGATTCTCTGGTTCTCCGGCGTGCAGATGCTGATCTTCCTGGCAGGCCTGCAGAAGCTGGATTCCTCGATGTACGAAGCGGCGAGCATCGACGGCGCCTCCAGATGGGAGTCGTTCTGGAAGCTGACGCTGCCGGCGCTGAACCCGATGATTATCGTCAATATGGTGTATACCGTCATCATGCAGTCCGTCTTTTCGCTGAATCCGGTCATTACTCAGATCCAGAGCGCGATGTATGATGCGAAATACGGAATGGGCTATTCCGCTGCGATGGCGTGGATCTATTTCCTCGTCATGCTGGTGCTGCTAGGCGTGCTGGTGCTCGTAACAAGGCAGCGGGAAACGAACCGTTAGGAGGTGGGATGGTATGAAAGGGATTGACCGCAGAACGATCGACAAGACGAAGCGGGTCCTGTGGGGGTTTACGGGAGAAGGCATTGTCTACAAATTAGCCGTATACTTCTTGCTGTCTCTGATCGGCTTCGTCTATTTGTACCCGTTGTTTTATATGATCACCTACAGCTTCATGAATACGGAAGACCTGATCAATCCGTTGATCACCTATATTCCGTCGGGATTCTATATGGACAATTTCGCCAAGGCGGCCGAGGTCATGGACTTTCTTAATACCTTATGGCAGAACGTCCTTGCTTCCTTCGTTCCTGCCATCGTCCAGACCGTTTCGGCGGCCGTTATCGGATACGGCTTTGCCCGTTTCCGGATTCCGGGGAAATCCGTCTTGTTTGCGCTCGTGCTGGCAACGTTCATCATACCGCCGCAAATTACGATGATTCCGCAGTTCCTGATGTTTAAAGATCTCGGATTAATCGGAAGCATATTTTCTTATATCATTCCGGCGGCGTTCGGACAGGGGATCAAAAGCGGTCTGTTCATCCTGATTTTCTATCAGTTTTTCCGGTCGATTCCGAAGTCGCTCGAGGAGGCTGCACAAATCGACGGGGCCGGCGCTTACAAAATATTCGCCGTTATTTGCGTGCCGATGGCCGTGCCGGCCTTCATCATTTCCTTCTTGTTTTCGATGGTTTGGTATTGGAACGAAACGCTGCTCGCGGCGCTGTACTTGGGCGATAAGCTGACGACGCTGCCGCTGGAGCTGCAAAACTTCGCCGTAACGTACCAGAAGGTATTCCCGGCTGATCCGAATGCGCAGACCGGACGCAGCTTGAACGAAGCGATCAATATGGCCGGAACCTTTTTGAATATCATCCCGCTGCTGATCGTTTACTTCTTCACGCAGCGCTGGTTCGTAGAGAGCATTGAGCGATCAGGCATCACAGGCGAATAAGAGCGTTTTTAATAAGATGCTCGACTTCGATTTAGAGGAAGTACTCGAGGTATAGAATGTTCTCATCACGCAGTCCGGCCATGAACTTAAACATTCTATATCCTTGGAAGGGAGTGCACTTGCTTTGCGGCACAGAAGATGGATTGCATGGCTGGCCGGTGCAGTGGTGCTGCTGGCGGCGATGGGATGCTCGCAGGAGCAGCCGGACGAATTGGATCTTGAGGCCAAGGCGTCGTTTGACTATCTATGGGAGCAGACGAACCGCGAGGAAGGCTCCGAAGGCTACGGCTTGACGAGGGACCGGTACCCGGGCAATCCGAAGATCGCCAGCACGGCGGCCACCGGATTCGCGCTCACGGCGATTCCGATCGGCGTGGAGAACGGCTGGATCAGCCGCGAGGAAGGCTATGACAGAGCGGACCGCACGCTCGATACGCTTCTGCGGATGGAGCATGAGCACGGATTTTTTTACCACTTCGTGAACATCGATACCGGCAAGCGGGAGTGGAACAGCGAAATTTCGAGCATCGACACCGGGCTCCTAATGAACGGCGTCTTGACGGCGGGGCAATATTTCGGCGGCGATGTCCAGAAGAAGAGCGAGCAGCTGTATGAGCGCGTCGAATGGCCCTGGTTCGTAGACAAAGGCAAAAATCAGTTCTATATGGCGTATTCCCCGGAAAAAGGGTTTCAAGGCCATTGGGACTTCTATGCCGAGCAGCTGTCCCTTTACGTGCTGGCCGCCGGTTCGCCGACGCATCCGATTGACGTCTACGATGGCTTTACACGCCACAAAGCATCGTATAAGCATTCCGAGCCGTTCATCCATTCCTGGTTCGGTTCCCTGTTCACCTATCAGTTCTCGCATGCCTGGGTCGACTTTCGCGGCTTGGTAGACCGTGACGGGGTTGATTGGTTCAACAACTCGGTCGTCGCTTCCCAGGCGAACCGGCAGTTCGCCATCGATCTAAGCGAGAAGTTTAAAGGCGTGGGCGAGCAGTCGTGGGGCTTTACCGCATCCGACTCGCCCGCCGGTTATAACGGATTGCTCGGTTCGCCGCCTTCCGGCTATGACAATGCGGCCCATCAAGCGGACGGCACCGTTCCGCCGGCCGGGGCGCTGGGCTCGGTTGTGTTTACACCGGAGGAATCCATAGCGGCACTGAAGTATTTCCTCACGGTTCCGAATCTAAGCGGCGAATATGGGCTGAAGGATGCGTTCAATCTGAATGCCGGCTGGGTCGGTCCCGATTATATCGGCATCGATAAAGGAATTACGCTGCTGATGGCCGCCAATTACCGGGACGAGACGGTTTGGAGCATTTTCATGAAGGTTCCTTATGTGAAGAGAGGGCTAGAAGCTCTGCAATTCAGAAACAAATAGACTTTTCAGGCGCTGATTGGAGAGAGATTGCCATGAAACAAACGACGAATGATTATGAGCAGCTGTCGGAAAAGGTGAAGGCGTTTGTCGATCGCCAATACAAGGATTCCTACCGGTTGATCGATGCTTGCCGCCATCCGCGCACAGGCCTTTACGGCGACGCATATTACAGTTTCGCGAGAAATCCGGAGGCCCGCTGCTCGGTCTCTGCGACCGGGGTCGGCTTGATCAGCCTGGTTGTTGCCGATTACGAGGGCTGGGACGACCAGGCGGCGGAGAAGGTCAAGCTTACGCTTAATGCCGCTCTCGGCAAGGTGGAAGGCTGCAAGCCGGCTAGAGATGCAGCGACGGGCTTCTTCGCGCACTTCATCGACATGGAGACAGGAGCGAATCTGGGCTCTGAAATTTCGACGATCGATACATCGTTGCTGGTGGCGGGAGCCTTGTTCGCGGGGAAGCATTTTAAGGATAAAATGCCCGAAATCGACGAGATGGCTCATGAATTGTTAAAGCAAATCGACTGGCGCGTTGTTGTCGCCGATAAGCATAAGGGCATCATCAACATGATCGTGAAGGACGGCCAAGGAATCGCCCCGCTCCCGGCATACAACGAATATGTGCTGGTTGCCCACTTGGCGAAAATCGCCCAGCCGGAACACCCGGAGATCCAGGCGCTGTGGGATAACACCTTTGCGGAAGACAAGATTGAGAGATTCCCTATGAAATACTACCGGGACATTCCGGTTATTACCGACACGAATACGAACGATACAAGCAAATTGAAGTTTTTGTCTTCGTTTGTGCATCAGTTCCCGTACTTCTTGGTTCCGGATTATGCGAAGAGCGAGATCTACAATAGGTATTATGAGAATGCATGCACGGCTGACCGGTTGAAATGGAAAGAGCTGGCCGATGTGCCCTCTTACGTATGGGGATATGGGGCCGGCGCCAATGACGGTCTGTACAACACTTATCACGCGGATAAAATCGAGGATTCACCGGGCAACGTCGCTTCCGCCTACATTGTTGCCGGCTTCCTGCCGGTTTACCCTGCGGGCATCCACGACCTCTATGCGTTATATCGGCTGCACATTCCGTACGACACCTATTCCAATCCGAGGGATCGGGATGATGAAGTGAAATATAGAGCGGCTTACAAATACGGACTGCATCGTTACTCCTGGTGGCATCTGGAAGGAAGAGGCCGCTGGTACCCCGAGAAGGTGACCGTGATCGATTGGAGCTCCATGCTGTACGGCATGACGGCCTTTAAACGGGGGATGTCCTTCTTTACGGACCGGTTGAGATAAAGTCACACGCAATATCTGAAATTTTTTTACCGTATGTCGAAACGTTTCGTCGATAGCATCCGCTAGACCAATTCGAAAGAAAAAGGCAGGGTTTGAAACGATGATTGAAATCAAAGACAAGCAAATCCTCATCGACGGCAAGCCGCAAATCATCATGTGCGGTGAAATTCACTATTACCGGCTTAAGCCGGAGGATTGGCAGGACCGCATCGACAAGCTGAAGGAAGCGGGCTGCAATGCGGTTGCCAGCTATGTACCGTGGCTCTGTCATGAGCCGGCGGAAGGGGAGTTCGATTTTGACGGTCATACGCACCCGGAGCTGAACCTCATCCGCTTTATCGATCTGTGCAAGGAGAACGATCTGTACTTTTTCGTTAGACCAGGCCCGTTCATTATGGCGGAAATGAAAAACGAAGGTTTGCCGTACTGGGTGTATACAAAATATCCGGAAATCATTCCGGTCGGCTGGGACGGAAACCCGGCGACGACGAAGACGGTCGACTACCTCGCGCCCGGATTTCTTGAGGCCAGCAAAAACTGGTATCGCGCGGTGATGGCGGTCGTGGCGCCCCGTCTCTACACGAACGGAGGCAATATTATCGCGGTGCAGCTGGACAACGAGATCGGCATGCTCTCTTGGGTCAGCAATTGTCCGGACCTTACGGACAACGTGATGAGCGATTTCGCCGCTTGGCTCAAGCAGCGGTATTCGGCGGAGCAGCTCTCGGCCCGTTATCCATTCTCCTTAGATGACGCCGAAGCGCGCACGACCGGCATTCGTTCTCCGAAGGAAGAGTACGCGCCGGAGCTGACGCACGACCTAGGCTGTTATATGCGGAACCGAGCTGCCCGCTATGTTGCCATTCTTCGCTCATATGCCGAAGAGTTCGGCGTTAAGGACGTTCCGTTCGTTGTGAACATTCATGGCACGGATGGGGGCCGGGGGTTCACGTTCCCGATCGGCATCAGCCAGCTGTATGAATCGTATACGCAGGCGCCGGGATATTTATCGGGCTCCGACATCTATTTCGGGGATTTGGACATGGTGACGTTCCAGGATCTTTATATCATCAACGGATTTATGGACGCGGTGCATACGCCGGACCAGCCGCTCACCTCCGTCGAATTCAACTGCGGCGACAGCAACTTCGGCGAGACGTACGGAGGACGCAACGATCCTTCGGCCGCCGATTTTAAAGCCCGGATGTGCATCGCGCAAGGGAACCGGCTTCTCAATTTTTATCTGCTGACCGGCGGCTATAACTATCGGATGGATATGCCGCCTAGCGACGGGAACGACCGGATCGCGTTTACCGGCGAACGCCACGGCTTTGCCGCTCCGATTAGCCCGGAAGGCGAGTACAATTATACGTTCCCGCGAATGGCGCGCACGAACAAGGCGATATTGGCTGTCGGGGAGAAGCTCGCACGAATGAACGAGGAACGCGACGACGTCAGCTTTGCGTTCATTCCGGATTATTACATGACGGAATACCGTTATCCGGGCAGCGAGCGCGTGAAGGAAATCCTGCAAAATATCGAAGGGAACCGCGCGCACGGCGCTTGGGAGATCATGGGCCGGGCCATGCTGCTGGCGGGCTATCGGTTCGGCGCCTCCGATATTCAAAATAAGCCGCTTGATCCTTCGGCCACCCCGGTTCTCGCGCTGCCGTCTGCCCGTTATATGGACGGCCATATCCAGCGGAAGCTGGCCGACTACCTGCATGCGGGAGGAAAGCTGCTCGTGTACGGCGAGCTGCCGAGCTTTGATATGGAAGGGAAGCCGTGCACGATATTAACGGAGGCGTTAGGGGTGAAGCCGCTTGGCTTGCTCCGCGATTCGGGCCATTTCTACCTGTCGATCGTGTCCGAAGGGTGGGCGGCTCCGCGGCCGGAAATGCGTGCATATGTCGCCCAGACGTTCGACGTCGGCGGCCAAACGCCGATTATGCGCGTGTACGGCAGCGGTGAAGTGACCGCATTCGATGCGAAGGTCGGAGCGGGACGCGCGATCGTATTCGGCTGCTCGTACCGGTGCGATATCGAGTTGTTCCGGAAGGCATTGGAGCTTCTCGGCGCAAAAGCGGGGCTGACGCACGATTGCAAATACCACGGCATCTTTATGACTTCAACGGCAACGAATGAAGGGGAACGGTTCGTCCATGTGCTGAATTTGGACGGCTTCGATAAAGAGATCGGCATTCTGGAGGACGGGCACATGTTGTTCGGCGGACGTAAGCTTCTGCTGCAAAGCAAAGACGGAGTCATGCTGCCGCTTAACGTGACCTTCGGCGATGTGAAGATCGTGTATTCGACCGCGGAAATTGCCACAGTGGAGAACGACCGCCTCGAATTTCGGCTGACCCAGCCTGAGGATCTCATCGTGCTTGAGACGGACCGCGAAGTGATTCCGAGCGAATCCTTTACAGTCCGTAAGGAAGGCAGCAGAACATGGATTGTGTCGCGCCAGCACGCCAAAGTAAACGACCGCTTAACTTTACAATTCGTGCCATAGGAGGAACTACACTATGAAGCTCACCGATTCACCGGTTCAAACGAAAGTGGAAGAGCTTTTATCCGAAATGACCCTTGCCGAAAAAATCGGACAAATGTTCCAAACCGACCCGGGAACCGTACTGCGTTCCTACCATTCGAAAATCGAAGTCTCGACGCCGGTAACCGGTCCCGTATCCGAGCGCACGCTTAGCAAGGAACTCATTTCGAATCTGGGCTCCATCTTGAGCGCGACCGATGCGCAAACGGCTTACGAAGTGCAGAAGGTGTTCCTTGAACATAACCGGCTGAAAATCCCGCTGCTCTTCATGTTCGATATTATTCACGGCTTCCGCACGGTGTTTCCGATACCGCTCGGCCTAGCTTCCAGCTGGGAGCCGAAGCTTGCGGAGGAAACCTCCAGGGTTGCCGCAGCGGAGGGCGCAGCCTCCGGCATCAACGTAACCTTCGCGCCGATGGCCGACCTCGTCCGTGACCCGAGATGGGGGAGGGTAATGGAAAGCCCCGGAGAAGACCCGTACCTGAACGGACAAATGGCTGCAGCGATGGTAAGAGGCTTTCAGGGGGACGATCTGAAGGCGCTTGATACGATTGCCGCTTGCGTGAAGCACTTTGCGGCATACGGCGCAGCGGAGGGCGGACGGGATTACAACACCGTCGATATGTCGGAAGCTGCGCTCCGCAATTACTATTTGCCTGCTTACAAGGCGGGGATCGACGCAGGCGCCGAATTGATCATGACGTCCTTTAACGTCTACGACGGGGTGCCGGCTACAACCAACTCCTTCCTGCTGAGAAACGTGCTCAGAGAGGAGTGGGGCTTTGAGGGCGTGGTCATTTCCGACTACACCTCGCTTTGGGAAACGATCTTCCATATGAGCTCCAAAGACGGCGAAGACGCAGCGAAGCAGGGGCTGGAAGCGGGTCTTGACATCGAGATGATATCGACGGAATACATCAGCCACCTTGAGCAATTGGTTGAAAGGGGCGAGGTAGACGTTGCGCTGATCGATGAAGCGGTCAGACGCATTCTCACGTTGAAATTCAAGCTCGGTCTGTTCGACGATCCCTATCGTTACATCAACATCGAGCGCGAAAAAGAGGCGCACCTGAAGCATGAGTATCGTCAGCTGGCGAGAGAGGCTGCTCAGAAATCGATGGTGCTGTTAAAGAACGACGGCATTCTGCCGCTGAAGAAGGACGTCAAATCGGTGGCGGTTATCGGACCGTTCGCCGACAGCGGCCGGATTTTGGGCGGTTGGAGCGGGCTCGGTAAACCGGAAGAGGCGGTCACCGTAAAACAAGGTCTTATCAATAAGTTAGGAAATGACGTGAAAATCACTGCTGCAGCCGGGTGCGACTACAGCTCGAATGACGTTTCCGGCTTCCAAGCCGCACTGGAAGCGGCCGCCTCGTCAGAGATTGTCATTCTTGCCATGGGTGAAGAGGATCATATGAGCGGCGAGGCGGGCAGCCGCGCGTACTTAACATTACCGGGCGTTCAGCCGAAGCTGGTCGAGGAGGTGCTGAAGCTCGGCAAGCCTACCGTTCTTGTTCTCTTCAATGGACGTCCGCTGGAGCTCAAGTGGTACCACGAGCACGTTCCCGCGATTCTGGAAGCGTGGTTCCCGGGAACGGAGGGAGGAAACGGAATCGCCGATCTGCTGTTCGGGGACGCGAATCCTTCGGCGAAGCTGACGATGAGCTTTCCGTATACCGTTGGGCAAGTGCCGGTGTACTACAACTGCTTGAACACCGGCAGACCGAAAGGGCATGAGGATAACGACTTCCGTTTCCTCTCCAAATATCTCGACATTCCGAATGCGCCGTTCTATCCGTTCGGTTACGGACTGAGCTACACCGAATATACGTATTCGGACGCCGCGCTGATCGGCGATACGTTAACGCCGGGCGGCAGCGTGAAGGCGATGGTGACGGTGCAGAATACCGGGAACTACGCCGGCGAAGAAATCGTTCAAATGTATGTTCGCGATTTATGGGGCAGTACGTCGAGACCGCTGCTTGAGCTGAAGGGCTTTCATAAAATCCATCTTGCCCCGGGAGAGAAAGCAACGGTGGAGTTTGTAATCGAGCCGGAAATGCTCTCGTATTTCACCGCCAAGAAGCAGTATGAGGTGGAAGAAGGAGATTTCAAGGTGTTCGTCGGCAAGAACGCGAGAGATTTGATCGAGTGCGGCACATTTACCTATACCTTATAAACCGAGAAACGGCGGGGCTGTCCCACAAGTCATCCATATGGCTTTGGGAGAGCCTCTGTTTTTTATTTTGCCATACCATAAGGCAGCCTCACCTTAGTAGGATGAAAGTTTGGAGCAACCATTCGATTAAACATTATAACGTTATATTCACGTATGCGATGATCTGTGCTATGCTATACCTATAAATTGTTATCGCAAGGCCATTGGCAGGTGGATGCCCCAAGAAAAAGCTGAAATTCTGCCATGTGAAGGGGTGATGAGAATGAAGCAGCGTTTTGTGCTGCGGAATGTAAGAACGGTGCACGAGGAAGAACCCTTCGATATCGTAATTGAGAACGGGTTCATCACCGAGCTTGCCGAGGCCAACACGGCGGCGGGTGAGGACGGTTTTGACGGCACGGGGCTGTATGTGTCCAGCGGATGGATCGATATGCATGTTCATGCGGTTGCCAAGCTGGAGCCCTACGGGGATGCCATCGACGAGATCGGCGTCAAGCAGGGCGTGGCCACGATCGTGGACGCAGGAAGCTGCGGAGCGGACGATATTGGCGATTTGGCCGCTGAGGTTGCCCGCTCGAAGACGAATGTGTTCGCGTTTCTGAACATTTCCCGCATCGGCCTCCAACGGATCGATGAGCTGTCCAGGCTGGAGTGGATCGATCAGGGGAAGGCGGTGAAGGCGGCCCGTGCCTATCCCGATTTTATCGTGGGCCTGAAGGCGCGCATCAGCCAAAGCGTTGTAAAAGATAACGGCGTAGAGCCGCTCCGGCGTGCGCGGGAATTGTCGGGACGGACTTCGCTGCCGATTATGGTGCATATCGGTTCCGGGCCTCCACCGGTGAGTGAGGTGCTGGATCTGCTACAGGAAGGGGACATCGTCACCCATTATTTGAACGGTAAAAAGAATAATCTGTTCGATCCGGACGGCAAGCCGATCCCGTCCCTGGTCAGTGCCATCGAGCGAGGCGTTCATATGGATGTCGGCCATGGCACAGCGAGCTTCTCGTTCCAGGTGGCGGAATACGCGAAAGATCATGGGATCGGGCCGGGAACGATCAGCTCCGATATTTACCGGGGGAACCGGATCAATGGCCCCGTATACAGCTTGGCAAGCGTGATGACCAAATTTTTATATCTCGGCTACAGTCTGCAGGAAGTCATCTCTGCCGTCACGGTCAAGGCGGCGGCTTGGCTGAAACGGCCGGAGCTCGGCCGAATTCATGTGGGCGATCCGGCCCACCTCACATTGTTTGCGGTTCGGCAGGGGCCGCATAGCTTGACCGATTCCGAGGGAGAGACGCGCATTGCCGACCGTTATATCGAACCTAAAGGAGTGGTAGTTAATGGATCATTCACTGCATGCTAAATACGGACTCAAGCGAGTTGTCAATGCCAGCGGCCGCATGAGCATACTCGGAGTGTCGGCACCAACGGATACCGTCATGGAAGCCATGCGGATCGGCGGTCAGAGCTACGTGGAAATAGCGGACCTGGTAGACAAGGCAGGCGATTATATCGCCCGCATTCTCGGCTCCGAAGCCGCCGTCGTCGTGAACTCGGCATCAAGCGGCATCGTGTTGTCGGTAGCGGGGATCGTGACGGAGGGCCAGCGCAGACGGAGCGACCGACTCCATCAAGAACCGATTGCGAAGAACGAGATCATCCTGTTCAAAGGACATAACGTTCAATACGGGGCACCGGTCGAAACGATGGTTTACCTGGGCGGCGGCAAGGTGGTAGAGGTCGGCTATGCCAATGAAGGACGCAAAGAGCATATTGAGGAAGCCATTAATGAGCGCACCGCGGCAATTTTGTACGTGAAGTCGCACCACTGTGTTCAGAAAAATATGATTTCCGTCGAGGAAGCGGCGGAAGTCGCTAACGCTCACGGCATCCCGCTGATCGTCGATGCGGCGGCGGAGGAGGATATCCAGAAGTATGTCAAATACGGGGATCTGGCCATCTACAGCGGCTCCAAAGCGA
This sequence comes from Paenibacillus ihbetae, assembly GCF_002741055.1. Taxonomy (NCBI): domain Bacteria; kingdom Bacillati; phylum Bacillota; class Bacilli; order Caryophanales; family Paenibacillaceae; genus Paenibacillus; species Paenibacillus ihbetae. The sequence continues at coordinate 3,942,015 of NZ_CP016809.1, forward strand.
TCGAAGGCCCGACCTCCGGCATCGTCGGCGGCAAACGCCAATACGTCGAGTGGGTCAAAGCGCAGCTTCATGGCATCGGACGGAGCATGAAGGTCGGCAAGGAGACAACGTTCGGCTTGCTTCAGGCACTTGATGAGTATATGGTGAAGGAAGATAAGAGCGCGCAGGAGAAGGCAGCGCTGGAGGAGCTTAAGACGCTGTCCAGCCTGCCGGGCATCGACGTGGCCATCGTGCAGGATGAGGCCGGCCGCGCAATTTTCCGCGGACGGGTTAAAGTGGATGAGCAGGCAGCGGGCATCAGCGCCAAGGCGATGAATGATCAGCTTCGGGAAGGCGAGATCGCCGTATATACCCGGGACTACGGGGTACGTCAGGGATATTTCGATATTGATCCACGCTCGCTCGCCGGCGATGACCTGCAGGTCATCATAACAAGAATTCAGCAGATTGCAGGGGGTAAATAACATGTCGAACATGGAGAGACGATTATATAAAAACCGCACGGCATTAAATGTGCTGGCAGGCAGCATCCAGAATGCCAAAGACGTCTTTGAAGCAGCGGAAGGGCATGTCCTGGTCGGCGTCCTTTCGAAAAATTACCCGAGCGCGCAGGAAGCAGTTGTCGCCATGAAGGAGTACGGCGCGGCGATTGAGGATGCCGTGTCGATCGGGCTGGGCGCAGGCGACAACCGCCAGGCGGCCGTCGTGGCGGAAATCGTGAAAAGCTATCCGGGAACTCACATCAATCAGGTGTTCCCGGCAGTCGGGGCGACGCGCGCCAATCTAAACGGTCAGGACGGCTGGATCAACAGCCTTGTTTCCCCGTCCGGCCAAGCAGGCTACGTTAATATTTCGACGGGGCCGGCGAGCGCAGCGGGTACGGACAAAGCGATCATTCCCGTGAAGGCGGCGATCGCCCTGGTGCGCGACATGGGCGGCAATGCGCTTAAATACTTCCCGATGCAAGGCTTGAAGCTGGAAGAGGAATACCGGGCAGTGGCCAAGGCGTGTGCGGAAGAGGATTTCGCCCTCGAGCCGACGGGCGGGATCGACAAAGACAATTTCGAAGCGATCGTCCGGATCGCGCTGGAAGCCGGCGTGCGCCAGGTGATCCCGCATGTATACTCCTCGATCATCGATTCGGCGAGCGGCGATACGATTGTCAGCGATGTGCAGGAGCTTCATCAGACGTTAAAAGCGCTGGTTGATCAATATGCCTAAGAGAATTGCAGCTTTCGGCGAGGTTATGATGCGGCTGCAGGTGCCGGGCTATGCCTCCTTGGCGCAAGAGAGCAGCCTGAACTATTCCTTCTCGGGGACCGGCGTTAATATCGCTTCGGCCCTCGGAAGGCTCGGGCATGCGGGTTATCTGGTCAGCACGCTGCCGGATAATCCGCTCGGCGATGCGGCGACGGCATACCTTCGCAAGCTAGGGATCGGCACGTCCTTCATCAGCCGCGGCGGCAAGTACGTCGGCATGTATTTTTTGGAGAATGGCTTTGGCGTTCGGCCGGGACGGGTCACTTATACGGACCGGCTGGGAAGCAGCTTTAATACGGCGGACCCTGCGATGTATGATTTTTCGGCGATTGCCCGGAGCATCGATGTGATCCACTTCTGCGGAATCACGCTATCCATGAACGAGAATGTCCGGGGCCAGATGAAGGCCTTGGCGCGGGAAGTGAAGGCTAACGGCGGCACGGTGGTGTTCGATTGCAACTACCGGCCATCCCTGTGGGGGGCGGACGGCTATGCTTTTGCCAAGCCGCATTATATGGAGATGCTGTCCCTTGCGGATATCGTCTTCATGAATGAGAAGGATGCGCTTTATATTCTCGGGATGGAAACGAAGCGGGAAGACCGGGCGGAGCAGCTCGGGGAGCTGATCCCGAAGGTAGCGGAGACATACGGCATTTCAGCACTTGCCGGCACCCATCGCCATATTAATGGAGACAATACCCATTCCCTGAAAGGGTATTTGTATAAGGACGGAGCGTTTCATTTTTCAAGAACGTTGACCTTCTCCGTCTATGACCGGATCGGAGCGGGGGATGCTTATGCCAGCGGCGTGATCCATGGCCTGCTGGAGGGATTTGATCCACTGCAAACGGTAGAGTTCGCGGCGGCGGCGGCCATGCTGGCCCACACGGTACCTGGAGATACGCCGACAGCAGGAGAGCTTGACATTCTGCGAGCAATGGGTGATCATAGGTCGGATGTGGAAAGGTAAGGTGAACGAACGTATGTCGATCACGCGTAAGAACGGCCCGCTGTATCTTCAGATCAAGAAGATCATCAAGGACCGGATCCTGCATGGGGTGTACCCTTTGGGTACCCATATTCCTTCCGAGCCGCAGCTGGAGCAGGAATTCAACGTCAGCAAAATGACCGTGCGCAATGCGATTCAGGAGCTTCACCAGGAGGGCTATGTCGAGAAACGCAGCGGGGTAGGGACGATTGTTACCCGCAACACCTCGTTCTCGAAGCTTTCCAAGGGCAAGCTGTTTACCGAGATTCTGGTCGAGGAAGGGCATCAGATTCAGAAGCGCCATCTGAAGACCGAATGGGTGTTTCACGAGCCGGATAGCGAGATGTATGAAAAATTCGGCGAAAAATGCCTTCGCATCGAGCGGTTGTACCTGCTGGACGGGCAGCCCTACATTCACTATACGCATTATGTTTCGCCGCTTGTCGATATGGGCGGGGATTTCGGGCCTGGCGAGCTCCCTTCCCTTTATGACCGGATCGAAGAAAGCCAGATTACACTGGAGAATTTCCGCGACCGTTTTCTGGCGGCCGTAGCGGATGAAGAGATGGCGGGTCTGCTTGGCGTCAACCCGGGTACGCCGCTCCTCAAACGGCTCAGATCCTCTTTCGACGGTGCGGGGACGATTATAGAATACAGCATTGGTTATTACAATACAGAGCTTCAGCATTATTTAATCAGCTACGACGCGTAAAGACAAGGCGCAGCGGGAAGGTTCGAAAGGAATAAAGTCAGGGAAGGGCAGCCTTATGGCCGGGGAACCGGGATCAGGCTGCTTTTTTCTATGGCTACGAGCTGCAGACGTGCGTTGTGGGGATAAAGAGCATGCTTGGGTGTTGCAGTTGAAGGTGCGGTTAAGGGCAGGCTTGGACGGCAATCGAAGCGGCAAAATTCCTGCGGGGCTGTGGCTATAAGCGTGAGAAAAAATGGGCAGACTACGAATAACAGTCCGGCGCGAAATTTTATGGGCCCCCCCTTGGCAAATTTAAAAATTATGCTATAATGAGATTAAAGTCAAAGAAAGTCAAAGTCAACGGGCAGGGTTCGCTGATTTTGATTATGTTTAAAATTTAACGTATAAGGTATGACTCTGTGCGGACGTGTAAGATCACAATCCGTCTTATCGTTTCAAACAGTGGAGGATGAACAGACCATGCGTAATATCTCTGATATTATCGAACAATACCTCAAGAGCATTTTGCAGGAAAGCCCGGAGGGAACCGTTGAAATTCAACGGAACGATCTGGCGGAGCAGTTCTCCTGCGTCCCTTCCCAGATCAACTATGTCATCAGCACCAGGTTTACGCTGGAGAAGGGCTTTCTCGTCGAGAGCAAGCGCGGAGGCGGCGGTTATATCCGCATCCAGCGGATCGAGCTTCCCCAGCATTCCGCACTCCATCAGCATCTGCATCATACGATCGGCAGCCGGATTGACCAGACGGTCGCGGAAGGGCTGATCTATCAGCTGGAGGAGTCAAGGTTCTTGAACAAACGAGAGGCCAGCTTGATGCGGGCCGCCATTTCGAGGGATTGCCTCAATGTGAAGCTTCCTTACCGGGATGAGCTCCGTGCGAGAATCATGAAGGCCATGCTTATTGCTTTGTTAGGTAAGTGAGTCTGTGTAAGGAGGGCATGGAGTATGATATGCCAGGAATGTGGTAAACGACCAGCGACATTGCATTTTACGAAAATCGTGAATGGCGAGAAGACCGAATTTCATTTTTGTGAATCTTGTGCCCGTGAAAAAGGGGAATTGATTCCCGGGACGTCGAATGGTTTTTCTATACACAGTTTGCTGTCAGGCCTCCTGGATCTGGATCCTTCCGGCAAGGGGCAGAATGCTGGTGCTAAGCCGGCCCAGACGCTGCGCTGCGAGGAATGCGGCATGACGTATTCCCAATTCAGCAAGCTTGGCCGTTTCGGCTGCAGCTCGTGTTATAAATATTTCTCCGACCGCCTGGATCCGCTGTTCAAGCGAGTGCATGGCAACACGTCCCATGTCGGCAAGGTGCCGAAACGGACCGGCGGGGTCATTCAGCTCAAGCGCAAGATTGAGGAGCTGAAGAAGGAGCTTCAGTTCCGGATCGTGCAGGAGGAGTTTGAAACGGCCGCCGAGATTCGGGACCGGATCCGCGAGCTTGAGCGAAATATCGCTCAAGGATGAGGAACTTAGGATGATGCACTTTTTTGCTAGGAGGAATGCGTGATGTCTAATCACCGGTTTACCGATACGGCGCTGAGCGAATGGATGCGCGGGAATGGTCAGGATTCCGACATTGTCATCAGCACCCGTGTCAGGGTGGCGCGCAATCTGCAGCAGCTTCCTTTCCCGCTGCTGGCGACGAATCAGCAGTCGAGCGAAGTGCTAGAGCGCCTGATCAGCGTCATCAACGATAGGGAGCGGCTGAACGATTTTGGAGAGCTGCATGTGATCAAATTAAGCGATATCGACGATTTGGATAAACGGGTCCTTGTCGAGAAGCATCTGATCAGCCCCAATTTGGCCAATGAATCCCGAAACGGCGCTGTCATTTTGACGGAGGACGAATCCGTCAGCATCATGATCAATGAAGAGGATCATTTGCGCATACAGTGTTTATACCCGGGCTTTCAGGTCCGGGAAGCTTGGGAGCGGGCGACGGCGCTGGACGATATTTTCGAGGCGCATGTCGATTATGCCTTTGACGACAAGCGGGGATTCCTGACCAGTTGTCCGACGAACGTCGGAACCGGCCTCCGGGCCTCGGTGATGATGCATCTGCCGGCGCTGGTGATGACTCAGCAGATCAACCGGATCCTCTCGGCCGTGTCTCAGGTCGGTCTGACCGTTAGAGGCATTTACGGCGAGGGCAGCGAAGCTGTGGGGAATCTGTTCCAGATCTCCAACCAGATTACGCTTGGCCAGACCGAAGCCGAGATTATTGAGAATCTTCACAGTGTCGCCCTGCAAATCATTGAGCATGAGAAGAACGCCAGACAGCGTCTCCTTAATGAATCCAAGCTGCGGATTACGGACCGGGTGATGCGCTCCTACGGCATACTGTCCTACGCGGCGGTTATGGATTCCAAGGAAGCGGCGCAGCGGCTGTCCGATGTCCGTCTCGGTGTGGATCTCGGATTGCTTGAAGGTCCGGCCAGCTCGGTGATGAACGAGCTCAATGTGAAGACGCAGCCGGGCTTCCTGCAAAAGACGTTCGGAGAGAGCATGAATCCTTCGGAACGCGATATGTACAGAGCCAAGCTCATCAGGGAAACGCTCGCTGCGAAGCCGTAGATGAACTTTTGATTAAGAGACAGGAATCTAGGGCTTGCAGGAAGAATATTTCTTGACCCGGGATAAAAGGGCCAGGGTTCGGTTAATGGAATATAACCGTTGTTTCTTTAAATAGGCGAATCGGGCATCGTCCCTTCGGGACGGCGATACACCGAAATTCGTGAGGGTAAATATACATGAAACGTGGAGGTGCAATATTATGATGTTTGGCAGATTTACGGAACGTGCTCAGAAGGTGCTTGCATTGGCTCAGGAAGAAGCCGTGCGTTTGGGACATAACAATATCGGAACAGAGCATATTTTACTCGGACTCATCCGTGAAGGAGACGGCATTGCGGCTAAAGCGCTGATCGGCCTCGGGCTTGGTCTTGAGAAAATCCAGGATGAAGTGGAGACCTTGATCGGACGCGGCCAGGAGCAGCCAACCAATATTGCCTACACGCCGCGGGCGAAGAAGGTTATTGAGCTTTCCATGGATGAAGCCCGCAAGCTGGGGCACACCTACGTTGGAACAGAGCATATTTTGCTTGGATTGATTCGCGAAGGCGAGGGCGTGGCGGCACGCGTGCTGAACAATCTGGGCATCAGCCTGAACAAGGCGCGCCAGCAAGTGCTGCAGCTGCTCGGCAGCAGCGAGGCGGTATCGAGCCACCACGGCACGCCGCAAAACGTTAGCACGCCTACGCTGGACAGCTTGGCCCGCGATTTGACCGCGATTGCCAAGGAAGGCAACCTGGATCCGGTCATCGGCCGGAGCAAAGAGATCGAGCGCGTCATTCAGGTGCTGAGCCGCCGGACGAAGAACAACCCGGTGTTGATCGGTGAACCAGGGGTCGGTAAGACGGCCATCGCCGAAGGCTTGGCTCAGCGCATTATCAACAATGAAATCCCGGAAACGCTCCGCGATAAGCGGGTCATGACCCTCGACATGGGCTCGGTCGTGGCCGGCACGAAATACCGCGGCGAGTTTGAAGACCGGCTGAAGAAGATCATGGATGAGATCCGCCAAGCGGGCAACATCATCCTCTTCATCGACGAGCTGCATACGCTGATCGGTGCAGGCGGCGCGGAAGGCGCTATCGACGCTTCCAACATTCTGAAACCGTCCCTGGCGCGCGGCGAGCTGCAGTGCATCGGGGCGACGACGCTGGACGAATACCGCAAATATATTGAGAAGGATGCTGCCCTTGAACGGCGCTTCCAGCCAATCACGGTGGATCAGCCTTCTCCGGAGGAAGCGATTCAGATCCTTTACGGGCTGCGTGACAGATATGAAGCGCATCACCGCGTGAAGATTACGGACGAAGCGATCGAGCAAGCCGTAAAACTGTCCGATCGTTACATTACGGACCGGTTCCTGCCGGATAAGGCCATCGACCTGATTGACGAGGCGGGCTCCAAGGTACGCTTGAATACGTACACGATTCCGCCTAACCTGAAAGATCAGGAAGCGCATCTTGAAGATATCCGCAAGGAGAAGGATGCGGCTGTCCAAAGCCAGGAATTCGAGAAGGCGGCTGCCCTTCGTGATACCGAGCAGAAGCTGCGCGAAGAGCTCGAAATAACGAAGAATCAGTGGAAGGAAAAGCAGGGCCGCACCGATTCCGAGGTTACGCCTGAGGACATCGCCGATGTCGTGGCGAACTGGACCGGCATTCCGGTGAATAAGCTGAAGGAAGAGGAGACGGAGCGCCTGCTCAATCTCGAAGAGATTCTGCACAGCCGCGTCATCGGTCAGGAAGAAGCCGTTAAGGCTGTCAGCCGTGCGGTACGCCGTGCACGCGCAGGTCTGAAAGATCCGAAGCGTCCGATGGGCTCCTTCATTTTCCTTGGACCTACAGGCGTTGGTAAGACCGAGCTGGCACGCGCGCTTGCCGAAGCGATGTTCGGCGATGAGAATGCGGTCGTTCGGATCGACATGTCCGAGTACATGGAGAAGCATTCCACGGCACGTCTCGTCGGAGCGCCTCCGGGATACGTCGGCTACGAGGAAGGCGGCCAGCTGACCGAGAAGGTTCGCCGCAAGCCATACTCCGTCGTCCTGCTGGATGAGATCGAAAAGGCGCATCCTGAAGTGTTCAACATTCTGCTTCAGGTGCTGGAGGACGGACGCTTGACCGACTCCAAGGGACGCGTCGTCGACTTCCGCAACACGCTGATCATCCTCACGTCGAACGTCGGCGCCGAGGCGATCAAGCGCAATTCGACGCTCGGCTTCACCGCCGTGACCGACGCGGGCCGGGATTACAACAACATGAAGACGAAAGTGATGGATGAGCTGAAGAAGAGCTTCCGTCCGGAGTTCCTGAACCGGATCGATGAGATCATCGTGTTCCACTCCCTCGAAGAGAAGCATATCGCCGAAATCGTGACCTTGATGTCCGACGAGCTGCGCAAGCGGCTGCGCGAGTTCGACGTGGAATTCGAGCTTACCGATCAGGCGAAAGCGTTCATCGCGAAAGAAGGCTACGATCCTGCCTTCGGTGCCCGTCCATTGCGCCGAGCCATCCAGAAGCATATCGAGGACCGTCTTTCCGAGGAGCTGCTGAAAGGCAATGTCAAGAAAGGCGATGCCCTCATCATTGACGAGGAGAACGGCGAGCTGACCGTCCGGAAGAAGGACAGCGTTGCTGCCGCATCGTCCGAGACTGAATAAGCGTAGATTCCCCTGCTGGGTTATTCCAGCGGGGGTTTTTGATTTTAGGTATCCTCCCGGCGGAGAGGATGGAATCACTCTGAAGAAGCGACAGCGTTCGCCTTTAGAACCGGGAAACCATCACGATAATCCATTCCAGCTCCCCGGGCTTAACAGCGGTTGTAAGAATGATCCGGCAGCGAAACGGACACGCCACTTGTTCGTACATCATCATTAAACAAATGCTGATTCCCTTCGGCTTTAAATTTTTAACAAATCCATCCCATCCGGTGTAAAGTTGCGCAATTTGCCTTTACGGTCAATTAGAAGAAATGGTAAACTTTGATTAATGCCTGATTTTGCAGGGTTTTACGGATTCCGACAAAGGAAAAGGCAACATAAAGGAGACTTCCATGGCCAAAACTAAGACGAAATTTTTCTGTACCGAATGCGGCTATGAAGCGCCGAAATGGTTCGGAAAATGTCCGGGCTGTCAATCATGGAATTCCATGGTAGAGGAGACCGAGACGGTAATCAAGACGCAGGGGATGAATTCCCCTCTTTTTCATAGTAAAGAAAAACCCCTTTCCATCATAAATATAGAGAGCGGAAAGGAACCGAGAATCCAGACGGGGATTGCGGAATTGAACCGCGTGCTCGGCGGCGGGCTCGTTCCGGGATCGCTCGTTCTGGTTGGCGGCGACCCCGGGATCGGGAAATCGACGCTGCTGCTGCAGGCCTCGAATCGCTTGGCGCAAAACGGCATCCGCGTCCTCTATATATCGGGCGAGGAATCGGTTCGGCAAACCAAGCTTCGGGCCGACCGGCTCGGCGCGCTGTCGCCGGAGCTGTTCGTTCTCTGTGAAACGAATCTGGAATCGATCGAGGAAGCGGTGGAGAGCGTTCAGCCGGGCTTTGTCGTGATCGACTCCATTCAAACGGTATATCTGCCGGAGGTCACGAGCGCGCCGGGAAGCGTGTCCCAGGTTCGGGAATGCACCTCACGCTTCATGCGTCTGGCAAAGGTAAAGGGCATTGCCACGGTGCTGGTGGGCCACGTGACCAAGGAAGGGGCCATTGCAGGGCCGCGGATGCTGGAGCATATGGTGGATTGCGTGCTTTACTTTGAAGGAGAGCGGCATCACACGTACCGCCTGCTTCGTGCGGTTAAGAACCGCTTCGGTTCGACTAATGAGATCGGCATATTCGAAATGGGGGAGGACGGTCTGCGTGAAGTGGGCAATCCGTCCGAGCTGTTCCTCTCCGAGCGTCCGCTAGGCGTGGCCGGGTCGACCGTCGTCGCCAGCATGGAGGGAACGCGCCCTGTACTTGTGGAGCTTCAGGCGCTCATCTCCACGACGCATTTTCCGTCGCCGAGACGAATGGGCACCGGCGTCGATCATCATCGCATGAACCTGATTATTGCCGTGCTGGAGAAACGGATGGGGATGTTCCTGCAGACGCAGGATGCCTATTTGAATGTGGCCGGCGGCGTGAAGCTGGATGAGCCTGCCGTCGATTTGGCCATCGCTGTCAGCATTGCATCCAGCTTTCGCGATATTCCGACCAAGCCGTATGACGTCATCTTCGGCGAGGTCGGGCTGACCGGCGAGGTTCGGGCGGTTTCCCGGGCGGAGCAAAGGGTGAAGGAAGCCGAGAAGCTCGGCTTCAAACGCGTGATTTTACCAGAGAAGAGCTTGAAGGGGTGGAAGCACCCCAAAGGAATCGAAATTATCGGAGTTAATACCGTTGCAGATGCATTAGCGGTTGCGTTAGATTAGGGGGCATACGAAGGTGAAGGAAACGAGCCAACTGGACAAAATGAATGATTTGCTAAAGCTGGTAGCACCGGGAACGCCGTTTCGCGACGGATTGGAGAACGTGCTGCGGGCGAAGACGGGCGCACTGATCGTCGTGGGCTACAGTCCCGAGGTGATGGAGGTTGTCGACGGGGGCTTCTCCATCAACTGCGATTTCTCGCCGAACTATTTGTATGAGCTTGCCAAGATGGACGGCGCCATCATCTTGAGCGAAGACTTGAAACGGATATTATATGCCAACACTCAGCTCATCCCCGACTCATCCATTTCTTCCATTGAGACAGGGATACGTCACCGGACGGCGGAGCGGGTGGCGAAGCAGACGGGCAAGCTGGTGGTGTCCATCTCGCAGCGCAGGAATATCATTACATTGTATCAAGGCTCGCTGCGTTATGCTTTAAAGGAAATCGGCGTGATTCTGACCAAAGCCAACCAGGCGATTCAGACGCTGGAGCGGTACAGAGCCGTGCTCAACCAGTCGCTGACCAACCTGTCCGCCTCGGAATTCGAGGAGCTGGTTACCATCCCCGAAGTGGTTAACGTCATCCAGCGCGTTGAGATGGTGCTGCGCATCAAGAAGGAGATCAAGCGTTATATTAACGAGCTTGGCAATGAAGGCCGGCTGATCAGCATGCAGATGGAAGAGCTTGTGAGCAATATGGAGGAGGAAGCATGGCTTTTGTACGCGGATTATGCGCGTGAATACAGCGAGGAGAAGATCCGCGAGATCATACTGGCGCTTAAGCGTTCGACCGATGAAGAGCTGCTGGACATTCACCATATCGTCAGACTTCTCGGCTATCCGGCCTCCGCCGCCGCCTCCGAAGAAGAGATTCTGCCGCGCGGTTACCGGATCCTGAACAAGATCCCGCGTCTGCCGAATGTCATCATCCGCAACCTTGTCGACCGGTTCCAGGATCTGTCCAGCATCATGTCCGCCTCGATCCACGAGCTGGACGAAGTCGACGGCATCGGCGAGGTACGGGCACGGAACATCAAGGAAGGGCTGAAGAGGCTGCAGGAGCAAGTGTTCATTGACAGACAGATTTAAAAGGCCTACAATCGAACAATCGGTGTTTGGAACGTTCAATTATACGAGGTGAATATAAAAATGACGAAATCGATTCCGAACATGTTTACTTTAGGTAATCTGTTTCTCGGAATGATTGGCATCATCTTGGCGACAGAAGGCCGAACGAGTATGGCGGCCATTATGATTATCATCGCCATGCTTCTCGACGGTCTGGACGGCCGGGTGGCCCGGGCGCTGAATGCACAGAGCGAATTCGGCAAGGAACTGGATTCCTTATCGGATGTCATCTCATTTGGTGTAGCACCTGCACTTATTATGTATACTGTTGCTTTTACAGATATCAATACAGCCTTGGCCTGGACCGTGACCGCAATCTTTCCGATGTGCGGAGCGCTTCGGCTGGCGAGATTCAATGTCCGTCCGGGAATACCGGGATACTTCATCGGCCTGCCGATCCCCGCTGCGGGCGGCGTGCTTGCAACACTGGCGCTGTTCCATGAAGAGATTACCGCACCTTATATGATTTTTGGCATGCTGCTTCTTTCTTATCTCATGATCAGTGCCGTCAAGTACCCGAACTTCAAGAAGATCGGCATTCCGAAAACGGCGATCAAGTTCACGCCATTGGTCATTATCGGCGCCGTTATGGTGGCCGTGTTCTTTCCGGAGCAGACCTCCATGCTGATCTTTGTCCCGCTCGTGCTGTATGCCGGCTACGGCCTTCAGCAAAATTTCCGCAGACTGACGCGGAGGAAGCGCCGCAAGGATGACAGCCAGTCGGATGAGGCCTATCGCTCCTCGGACCGATAGGTACGCCATGGTTCTATTATTTGGTTTGCAATCCCATACGCGCGAGGCCATGCAACGTTAACGCCCGCGCATCCTAAATAAAAAGCATTTATTTCCCTGCTCCTTGCAGAGAGATAAATGCTTTTTTTGCGTTTATTTGGGAAAACCATAAATACCTGCAGCCGCTTATCCGGAACATGGCTGGCTTAGGACAGGTTGAACAAACCCAGCGTCGAGCATTTCTGCGACTCCTTCACGACCACGTCATCCAGCTGAATATCGAGCAGATTGGCAAGGGCCGACATATAAAAAAGGTTGCGGCCAAGCTCGGAGCTCACCGCTTCGCGGCAGTTCTCGCACAGATGGCCCTCGACATGGGTGCCCACTAATTCCCGGGCGGATTCGAGATCAGCGTTGATATCGAAGGTTTGCTTCGTGGCATGGAGCTCGATGCATCCGCATTCTGTGATGGCTTTGGTAACGGCACGGTTGACTGATGCATTGCTTTGACCATTTTTCGACAGAACATCCAATAGACTGCGGTGACGGAGCAACAATTCGGAAACTTGATCCTGAAAGGCCTGTAAACTAGGAGCGCTCATTTATACATCCACCTCGATATTATGAATTGAGTTCATTATATTCCACTACTTCGGCCAATTTCAACCAGTTTCAGGCGTTTGGAGGGATTCGGTTCCAGATTGCCGCGGACGATCCGAGCCTTTGAAATCGCGTGAGTTCGAATCAGGGTAAGGTACGCAGTATGGGAAGGCTGATAAAAAATATACCCCCCTTGCGATTATCCCGGCTCAAATTGGAGCATACTGGAAAATAGAAACAACCTAATCAATTTACAATAAGGAGGTGTGCGAAAGCTCATGTTAAAAAAAGCTATTTTAGCATTTACGGTATTATGCGGAGCATGGAGCGGCTATACGTTATATCATACAATCGAACGGTCATTTCCTGAGCTCTCGCCGATGTTTGGGCAAGGCGTGTTTGCGGCGGGGAGCGGTGCCTTCGCGCTGCTGGGAGGTTTATTATTCGGCATGATTGGCGTGCTGTCGGCTGAACGGGTGACCCGAAGTCTGCACAGCCTGATTTCTTCGTTCTCGCGAATTCCGATGAATGATCTGGCAGCCGGAACGGCCGGCCTATTGGGCGGACTCCTGTTATCCTTGCTGCTCTCGCCGGGTTTATCCTTGTTAGGACAAGTCGGGCAGCTGCTGCAGGTGGGGATTACCGTGCTGGGCGGGTATCTCGGGCTTCGGATCGGGCTGGAGAAGAAGGAGGAATTGGCTTCCTTATGGATGTCCGGACGATGGAGCCAGGGGGCCGAGCCGGAAAGCCGGCGCGTCGAAGAGCATAAAATTCTGGATACCAGCGTCATTATCGACGGAAGAATTGCCGATATTTGCAAAACCGGGTTCATCGAAGGAACGATCGTCATACCCGAATTTGTGCTGGAGGAGCTGCAGCACATTGCGGATTCGTCGGATTTGCTCAAGCGGAATCGGGGGCGCCGCGGACTTGATATTTTGAATAAAATCCAGAAAGAGCTGGACGTCAAGGTACTCATCTATGAAGGGGATTTCGAAGAGATCTCCGAGGTGGACAGCAAGCTCGTGAAGCTTGCCAAGGTGCTGCAGGGCAAGGTGGTCACGAACGACTTCAACTTGAACAAGGTATGCGAGCTGCAGGGCGTGTCGGTGCTGAACATCAATGACTTGGCCAATGCGGTGAAGCCGGTCGTCCTGCCGGGCGAAGAAATCCTGGTGCAGATTATCAAGGACGGCAAGGAGCATGGCCAAGGCGTCGCCTATTTGGATGACGGCACGATGATCGTTGTCGAAGGCGGACGCGAATATATCGGCACGATGATGGAAGTGCTCGTCACGAGCGTATTGCAAACCTCGGCGGGCCGCATGATCTTCGCCAAACCGAAACTGTTGGAAAAAGCCCAGTAAACGGAGTATGATGGGGATATACATATCCGCATGCCGGCCAAGCGGACGGCAGGGGCTAAGACAGGAGTTTGGCGCATGAAGAACAGCTTTGGCGCCGTCATTGTGGCGGCGGGCAAGGGAACGCGAATGGGAACCCGGGAGAGCAAGCAGTATCTGGCTCTGGGCGGCAAGCCGATCATTATCCGTACGCTTTCGGTGTTCAACCGGCTGCCGTGGCTGCAAGAGCTGGTGCTCGTCACCGGGGCGGAGGATGTTTCCCGCTGCAAATCCTGGGTGGAGGAATACGGGCTTGACAAGGTGACCGCAGTCATCCCGGGAGGCAGCGAAAGACAGCATTCCGTCTATCGAGGCTTGAAGCAGCTCTCCTCCGAATGGGTCATGATTCACGACGGGGTGAGGCCGTTTATTACCACCGAGGAGATTGAAGCTTGCCGCGATGCGGCGATGGAGGTCGGCGCTTCCGTGCTGGGAGTGCCTGTGAAGGATACGATCAAGCAGGTGAACGGCCAGGGGCTGATAACAGGCACCCCGGACCGTCAAAGTCTGTGGGCCGCTGCGACCCCACAGACTTTTCGTCTTTCCGAGCTGCTTTCGGTGCATGAGAAGGCTGCAAGCGAAGGGTTTACCGGAACGGATGACGCGATGCTGATGGAATGGGCAGGGAATCCGGTGAAGGTGGTCGAGGGGAAATACAGCAATATCAAGATCACCACGCCGGAAGACTTGGAATACGCCGCATTTTTACAGAAACGTAAGGGAGAGAGTGTAGAATGATTCGTGTTGGACATGGATTTGATGTGCATCAGCTTGTGGAGGGCAGGCCTTGCATCATTGGCGGAGTTACGATTCCTTATGAAAAAGGGCTGCTCGGGCACTCGGACGCCGATGTGCTGCTGCATGCGATTGCGGATTCGATTCTCGGAGCGCTGGGGCTTGGCGATATCGGACGCCACTTCCCGGATACCGACGCCGCATTTAAAGATGCAGACAGCCTCAAGCTGCTTGAGCAGGTGTGGGTCATGGCTGCCGAGAAAGGGTATAAATTAGGGAACGTCGATGCTACGATCATCGCCCAGAAGCCGAAGATGGCTCCTTATATCCCGCAGATGGCAGAAGTAATCGCGAAGGCGCTGGATGCCGAGGTTGAACAAGTCAACGTCAAGGCAACCACGACCGAGCAGCTTGGCTTCACCGGCCGCGGGGAAGGCATCGCGGCGCAATCGGTTGTCTGCCTTGTGAAAGGTATGCTATCATCTTGAAGGATGTTTGAAGGAATCATTGAAGAATCAGAAGCGGAGGGGTTGCAAATGACCGGAGAAGTCCGCGTGCGCTATGCACCGAGTCCGACGGGACATTTACATATCGGCAATGCCAGAACGGCATTATTCAATTATTTGTTCGCCCGCAAGAACAACGGGAAATTCATTATCCGGATCGAAGATACGGATGTGAAGCGCAATGTTGAAGGCGGAGAGCAAAGCCAGCTTAAATACCTGAAATGGCTTGGCATGGATTGGGACGAGAGCGTGGATGTCGGGGGCGAATACGGCCCGTACCGCCAAACCGAGCGCCTCGATATTTATAAGCAGTACTGGCAGGATCTTCTGGATCGCGGCCTTGCTTATCGCTGCTATTGCACGGAAGAGGAGCTTGAGCAGGAGCGGGAGGAGCAGATGGCCCGCGGGGAGACGCCGCGCTATTCCGGCAAGCACCGGAACCTGACCGAAGAGGAGCGTCTTGCCCTGGAAGCGGAAGGACGCGTGCCGAGCATCCGTTTCCGCGTACCGGATGATCGCGTATACACGTTTGACGATATGGTGAAGGGAACGATCTCGTTTAACAGCAAAGAGACCGGCGACTTCGTCATCGTCAAGAAGGACGGAATTCCGACCTACAATTTCGCTGTGGCTGTGGATGACCATCTGATGAAGATCAGTCACGTGCTGCGCGGAGAGGACCATATCTCCAACACGCCGCGGCAGCTGATGATCTATGAAGCCTTCGGCTGGGAGCCGCCTCGCTTCGGCCATATGACGCTCATCGTCGGCGAGGATCACAAGAAGCTGAGCAAGCGGAATGAATCGATCATCCAGTTCATTGAGCAGTACGATCAGCTCGGTTATTTGCCGGAGGCGATGTTCAACTTTATTTCGCTGCTCGGCTGGTCGCCGGAAGGGGAAGAGGAGATCTTCTCCAAGGAGCAGCTGATCTCGATCTTTGACGAGAACCGGTTGTCCAAGAGCCCGGCCGTCTTCGATGCGAATAAGCTGGCTCACATCAACAACACCTACATCAAGAGCGCCGATCCGGACCGGGTGGCAGCGCTGGCGATTCCGCATCTGCAGAAGGCGAGCCGCTTGCCTGCGGAGCTGAATCCCGAGCAGGAAGCCTGGGCGCGTGCGCTCGTGGCCCTCTACCAAGAACAGATGACGGCCGCTTCGGATATCGTCGATCTGTCGGAGGTCTTCTTCCGCACACATCTCGAGCTGGATGCCGAAGGCATTGAGGTCATGAGCGGCGAGCAGGTGCCTGCCGTACTGTCCGCGTTCCTTAACAAAATCGAGCAATCGAACGAGTTCACCGCAGAGAAGATTGCGGCACTTATCAAGGAAGTCCAGAAGGAGACCGGCTTCAAGGGCAAGCAGCTCTTTATGCCGATCCGGGTTGCATTGACCGGGCAGACGCACGGGCGGGACCTGAACCAGACGATTTGGCTGCTCGGCAGAGACCGGGTGCTGGACCGCCTGCGCTCGCAGATCAAGGGTGCGTAAGAATAGGCTTTTCCAGGCAGATAATCCTTCTTGTCAGTTCCGTGTTTCATCAGTTATAATTACACTCAACTATTAGTGGAATATTCTTTGATGTAGGTTCAGATATTAACTCCTTAAGAAGAAGTAGCGCAGTGGACGGAATTGGGCTGTAGAACCAACGCGTTCGCCTTTGTTTTCGGATTTCCCCCTTGAGAAAGTGATTGATCGAAATTCGAAAACAACAGCGATCGAAAGCACAATCCGTCAACGGAGCGTCCTTTAGAGGAGGGTGGCTCCACCTACATCAACAAATAAACGTATAATAGCTTGGATCAGGAGAAGTACGCATCAAACAGGCACGTTCCAGAGAGGACAATCGGCAGATCAAGCTGCCGGCTGAGAGTTGTCCCGTTAGCCTGCAGCGGAAATGCACCTGTGAGCTGCATGGTTGAAGCGAACACCATCGTTAGATCATGCCGGTCGTCTGCCGTTAATGACATGAAGTGGAATTGGCTTACGATCAATGCCCTGATAAGGGAGGATCAGAAGGCCGATTCTAAGCAGAGTGGAACCGCGGTCGAACGCCTCTGCAGCGATAAGCTGCAGAGGCGTTTTTGTTATAGGGAATAACGATGAGGGACAGATGCATAACGCGATTGGAACAGGGAAAGAGGGAGCGTTCATGTTCAAACAGATGAAATCGGATATTCGGACAGTGTTTGAGAATGACCCGGCTGCCCGGGGGCTTTTTGAAGTGGTATTCACCTACTCGGGGCTTCATGCATTATGGGCCCATCGGGTTGCCCATGCATTATTCAAGCGGCGCTGGTATACGCTGGCCCGGATCATATCGCAGATCAGCCGTTTTATGACCGGGATCGAAATTCACCCCGGCGCCCGGATCGGGCAAAGGCTGTTTATCGACCATGGCATGGGGGTTGTCATTGGCGAGACCTGCGAAATCGGGGACGATGTCGTCATTTACCAAGGGGTAACGCTCGGCGGTACCGGCAAGGAGAAGGGCAAGCGTCATCCAACGATCGGCAACAACGTTGTCATCGGTTCCGGCGCCAAAGTGCTAGGTTCCTTTGCGATTGGGGATAACTGTAATATCGGCTCCAACGCCGTCGTGCTGCGGCCCGTTCCGCCGAACAGCACCGTGGTCGGCAATCCCGGCAAAGTCGTGAAGCAGAACGGGGAGCGGGTTCGCGACCGCCTCGATCATACGAACCTGCCGGACCCGATCGTCGATACCCTTCGCTCGATGCAGAAAGAGATCGACCAGCTGCGGGCGGAGCTGGAGGAGACGAGACGGGAGCTGAAGAAGTCCGCTCCGGAGGTTATGCTGTCTTCGATTAATAAGGAATAATAAGCGATTGCGAGTGAAAGTCTCGAACCGTTTATCAATATTGACGAATTCGTGTGCGTCGCGGACGATGCGAGGAGCGCTTTTACCCTGAAAGCCGGGGACTTGCACTTCTCGTATGCAAGACGCAATCAGATGATGAAAGGAATGAGGGGATACAACATGGCGCTGCAAATCTATAACACATTGACCCGCATGAAGGAAACATTCGTTGCCCAGGAGGCAGGCAAGGTTAAAATTTATGTATGCGGTCCTACCGTGTACGATTACATCCATATCGGCAATGCGCGTCCGATGATCTTTTTCGACGTCGTTCGCGCTTACTTTGAGCAGCAGGGCAATGATGTCCATTATGTCGTGAACTTTACGGATGTCGACGACAAAATGATCCGGAAAGCGGAACAAACCGGGACCACGGTTCCGGAGGTGGCGGATAAGTTTATCAAGGCTTACTACGAGGACCTCAACGGCCTTGGCATCCCGAGAGCGACCTTGAATCCGCGGGTAACGGACAACATGGAGAACATCATTGAGTTCATTCAGGACCTCGTGGATCGCGGCTTCGCTTATGAGAACGGAGGCGATGTATTCTTCCGCACCCGCAAATTCGACGGATACGGGAAGCTGTCCCAGCAAAATCTCGACGAGCTGCAGTTCGGCATCCGGATCGAGGTGGATAAGCGCAAGGAAAATCCGGAGGATTTCGTGCTGTGGAAGGCTGCGAAGCCCGGTGAAATTTACTGGAGCAGCCCGTGGGGCGACGGCCGGCCGGGGTGGCATATCGAATGCTCGGCCATGGCGCGCCGTTATCTGGGGGATACGCTCGATATCCACGGCGGCGGCCAGGATCTGCAGTTCCCGCACCATGAGTGCGAAGTGGCGCAGTCCGAAGCGCTGACAGGAAAGCCGCTTGCGAACTACTGGATGCATAACGGATACATCCGCATCAACAACGAGAAGATGTCGAAGTCGCTCGGAAACGGCGTATTGGTTAAGGATTTGCGCGAACAATATACGAAGGAAGCGGTACGCTACTTTATGCTGTCTACCCATTACCGCAATCCGCTCAACTTCAGCGAAGAGGTTATGGATCAGGCGCAGAACAGCGTGGAGCGTCTTGCTAATGCCGCCGCAAATGTCAAGCACCGGTTAAGCGCGGCGGTCGGCTCGCCGGATGCGGAAGCCGGCGAGGAGATCCGGAATAAAATGTCGGCGGTTCTTGCCGAATTTCATCAGAAAATGCAGGATGATTTCAACACGCCTGATGCGATAACGGCGATGTTCCAGTGGGCGAGCGAAGCGAACCAGCTGCTGCAAGAGTCTTCGATTCCGGCGGCGGATCTGCGGGAGGTGCTCGATGCCTTTAACGTGATGAACGGCGTGCTGCGGATCGTGAACACAGGCGAGGATGCTATGCTGGACGAGGAGATTGAACGCCTGATTGCCGAGCGTGTGGAGGCCAGAAAGAACAAGAACTGGGGAAGAGCGGACGAGATTCGCGACTTGCTGGCAGCCAAAGGCATCGTGCTGGAGGATACTGCGCAGGGCATGCGCTGGAAGCGCAAATGAGCGGGCCGGACTTTCAGGAGCCGGCCCTCGGCTGGTTCGACTTTCCGCCGTCGAAGCCGGCAAGGCTCATTCCGCCGATTGTGCTGGCCTATATCGGGGATGCGATCTATGAGGTCGCCGTACGGCAGTATTTGATATCCCGGCCGAATCTTCGGCCGAATCATCTGCACCGGACGGCGACGGGACTTGTCTCGGCGAAGGCCCAGAGCCGGATTCTGGCGTATCTCGAGCCGCTCCTCACGGAAGAGGAGCAGGACATCGTTCGCCAGGGGCGCAACGCCAAGTCGGGCAGCGTTCCGAAAAACGCGGATGTGCTGGAATATCGCCATGCAACGGCCTTTGAAACCTTGGTAGGGTATTTATACTATACGGGGCAGCAGGACCGGATTCGCGAGCTTGTCGGCAAAAGCATCGAGTACGTGGAACATTCGAAATAATAGACGGGCTTAAACGGGCTTAGTGTCAGACAATATATCAATGCATCATGAGAAACGAATCGAGCAGCCGGCTGGCGGCAAATGCCGCCCGTCCCGGCTTATATGCAGGAGGGTACAGCATGCAGGAAGAGGAAATTGTCGCAGGCAAGCATTCCGTCACGGAAGCGCTGAGGTCGGGACGAACAATCAATAAAATATGGATCGCTGAAAATGCTCAGAAGCACTTAACCCAGCCGATTATCGCGGAAGCGAAGAAGCTGGGCATCGTCATCTCGCATGTGGACAAGCGCAAGCTGGATCAGATGGCTCCGGGCATTCAGCACCAAGGGGTCGTGGCGCAGGTCGCGCCGTACGCGTACGTCGAGGTGGACGATCTGCTGAAAGCCGCAGAAGATAAGGGAGAGCCGCCATTTCTGCTGCTGCTGGACGAAATCGAGGATCCGCATAACCTTGGATCGATTCTCAGAACGGCGGACTGCACCGGCGCGCATGGCGTCATTTTGCCCAAGCGCAGATCGGCGCAGATTACGGCAACGGTATCCAAGACGTCGGCAGGCGCCGTGGAGTATGTGCCTGTCGCAAGAGTAACCAATCTCGGCCAGACGATCGACCAGCTGAAGGAGATGGGCGTTTGGGTTGTAGGCACCGTGGTTGATGCCGTGCAGGAGCTGTACGACACCGACGTGTTTGACGGGCCGGTCGCGATCGTCATCGGAAACGAAAATAAAGGGATGGGGCGTCTGATCCGCGAAAAATGCGATGTGCTGGTTAAGCTTCCGATGGCCGGAACGATCAATTCGCTGAATGCTTCGGTTGCCGCTGGTGTCGTGATGTACGAAGTGCTTCGCCGTCGTCGCCTTCAGGGTTAGCCGCGATGGCCGATTGGCGGGATGTGCTGCTGGTCGATGGCTATAACATGATCGGCGGCTGGCCGTTTCTTGCCAAGCTTGCAAGCAGCAGCATGGAGGAAGCACGGGATGTGCTGCTTGCAAAGCTGGCGGATTATCAGGCTTATTCGGGACTTCGGGTCATCGCGATTTTTGACGCGTACCGGGTGCCGGGATTGGGCAAATCCTATACGCAGGGCAAGGTCCAGGTATACTTCACGAAGGAGAAGGAAACCGCGGACGAATGCATTGAGCGCTTGGTCGGGGAATTCAGCCATCGCCGGCGCAAAATTTATGTGGCTACCAGCGATCTGATCGAGCAGCATATCATTTTTGCCCGCGGCGCGCTCCGCTTATCCGCAAGGGAGCTGCTGAACGAAGTCGAGCAGAGCGAGCGCGAGGTGCAGCAGAAGATTGCCAAGGAACAGACGAAAGGTCGAAATACCCTCGACGGCAAGCTTCCGCCCGATATAAGACAGATGTTCGAGCGTTGGCGCAGGGAGTAGTCCTGCAAGGAATAGGCTGCTGCCAATCTATGAGCAACTCCGAGAAATCATGAAAATCTTACATTTAATGTTAATATCACTCTATATTAGGTAGATCGTGGTTGACGGTCTAGTAGACATCATATATACTTGTCATATATTTCAAGCGAGTGACGGGCTACCGTGCGTTCCGGGCCGGAGGGATTCTATTGAGTGTGGACCTCAAGGAAGTCATGTTGTCAGGGTATGATGTGATAAGCGATGAAGACATTGTCGAGGCGGTCCGCGAAGGTGACAGCGGGGCGCTGGAGTATTTGATCAATAAGTACCGGAATTTTGTACGTGCTAAAGCCCGCTCTTATTTTCTGATAGGAGCCGACCGGGAGGACATCGTCCAGGAAGGCATGATCGGGCTGTACAAAGCAATACGTGATTTTAAAGGGGATAAGCTGTCCTCGTTCAAGGCCTTTGCCGAGCTGTGCATTACCAGGCAAATCATTACGGCGATCAAGACGGCTACGAGACAGAAGCATATCCCGCTCAATTCGTATGTCTCATTGGACAAGCCTATTTATGATGAGGATTCGGACCGTACGCTGCTGGACGTTATTTGCGGCACGGCTGTAAGCGATCCGGAGGAACTGATCATTAATCAAGAGGAGTTCGTCGGCTTGGAGGACAAGATGTCCGAGATTTTGAGCGATTTGGAGCGCAAAGTTCTGATGCTCTATCTGGACGGACGTTCCTACCAGGAAATCGCGGTAGATTTAAGGCGTCATGTGAAATCGATCGATAATGCTCTCCAGCGGGTCAAGCGCAAGCTTGAACGGTATCTGGAGGTCAGGGATAACTGAAGTCTTGGTCAAACGGTTAAGGGAAGGCTCCGATCAGAGCCTTTTTTTCATTATCTGGACCATAGGCTGCGGTCGATCGGCTTCCAAGCTTGAACGGCGGTGCAGTCCTTGATATGCTATAGGTCCGTCCGGGCAGCATGAATCCCTTAAAAAGTGCCCATCCGGTGTTTTATCGGCTGGAAGATTGAACATACTGGTATAGACGTAAACGGCTGTCATGTTGAGAATACGCTTCGGCGCAGCTTTGCTGTTCAACGCAGGATGCCTGCAAGAACTTCACGACCGGTGCCTCGGTTTAGTTGTTAATGGCATTTATTGCAGCCCGCGGTCAGAGAGAAAAAGGCTTGAAATGGCTCTATCCATATGATAAAGTGTTTTAGGTAGGCCTAAATTCGCGTGTTTTATGAATGGATCGTTGTTACAAGCGCTTGGAACAGCGATTTGATTCATCTCGCAGAAATAATCAGGCTTCCCCCTAGGAAGCAAGATTGTTTCTACTAGGATCAATATCGGTTCTTCTGGTGAAGAAGGACGTCTTCGGGAGGTGCACATCATGCGGGTAATTATCACTTTGGCTTGTACAAGCTGCAAACAAAGAAACTACACAACCACCAAAAACAAGCGAAATCACCCCGACCGCATGGAGATGAAGAAATTTTGCAAGTTTTGTAACGAGCAAACTCCTCATCGCGAAACCAGATAGTTTTCATTTGGAGGTGTAGTCGGCGTGAAACGTGGTTTCAAGTCTCTGTTTTCCTTTTTCTCTGAAAGCTGGGCGGAACTTAAAAAGGTTCGCTGGCCCAATCGTAAAGAACTGACGAACTATACTCTAATCGTTCTAGGCACCATTGTGTTTGTCACGATTTATTTTTGGGTTATAGACATCGGCATTTCCGCTGTGATCGAAGCGATTATTTAGAAGGGTCCCAGGTGGCTTGATATGGAAAAAAGATGGTATGTAGTTCATACCTATTCCGGGTATGAGAATAAAGTCAAAGCCAATTTGGAAAAACGTGTCGAGTCCATGGGCATGGAGGACAAAATATTCCGCGTTCTTGTTCCGATGGAAGAAGAAGTGGTAAACAAGGATGGCAAGAAGAAAACGGTCATGCGGAAAGTTTACCCGGGATATGTCTTGGTCGAAATGATTCAAACGGATGATTCTTGGTATGTTGTCCGCAATACGCCAGGAGTGACCGGGTTTGTCGGTTCGACGGGGTCCGGTTCTAAACCGACGCCTTTGCTTCCGGAAGAAGTGGAACAGATTCTGAAGCATATGGGCATGGAGGAACCGAAACCGAAGATCGAATTCGATATCAAAGAATCCGTTCGGATCAAGGTTGGTCCTTTTGCGAATTTTGTGGGCTCCGTGGAAGAGATTTTGGCTGATAAGAGCAAGTTGAAGGTTCACGTCAACATGTTTGGACGGGAAACCCCGCTTGAGCTGGATTACACTCAAGTGGAGAAGATATAGATTTCGTTCTTCGGGTTTCTTGTGGGAGGGCGTCTAACATCGTCCGCTACCACTATTGATGCAAGGAGGTGTCAACCATGGCTAAAAAGGTTATCAAAGTTGTTAAACTGCAAATTCCTGCAGGTAAAGCGAATCCAGCTCCTCCAGTAGGTCCTGCATTGGGTCAAGCGGGTGTCAACATCATGGCATTCTGTAAAGAATTCAACGCACGTACCGCTGATCAAGCTGGTCTGATCATCCCGGTTGAAATTTCGGTATTCGAGGATCGTTCCTTTACGTTCATCACGAAAACTCCACCGGCTGCTGTTCTGCTTCGTGTGGCTGCTAAGATCGAAAAAGGATCCGGCGAGCCTAACAAGAAGAAAGTCGCTACCGTTAAGCGCGACGCTGTGCGTCAAATCGCTGAAACGAAAATGCCTGACCTGAACGCTGCATCTGTTGAAGCTGCAATGAAGATGGTAGAAGGTACTGCCCGCAGTATGGGTATCACAATCGAGGACTAATCGTCTATCGAGCGTTAAACCGGATGCGTGGCATCCGGATCATGTGGGAGGAAATTCCGCTAACACCACAAAGGAGGAAAAACAATCATGGCTAAACACGGTAAGAAATACGTTGAAGCTGCGAAGCTGATCGACAGCGAAGCAACTTATGAGCCTTTGGAAGCTGTAGAGCTTGTGAAGAAGGCTGCAACGGCTAAATTCGACGAAACTGTCGAAGTGGCTGTGCGTTTGGGTGTAGACCCTCGTAAACAAGACCAGGCTGTTCGCGGTGTTGTTGTACTGCCTCACGGTACAGGTAAAACACAACGCGTTCTGGTATTTGCAAAAGGTGAAAAAGCGAAAGAAGCGGAAGCGGCTGGCGCAGATTTTGTTGGCGATCAGGACATGATCAACAAAATCCAACAAGGCTGGTTCGATTTCGATGTCTGCGTAGCTACACCTGATATGATGAGCGAAGTCGGTAAACTTGGCCGTTTGCTCGGCGGTAAAGGCCTGATGCCTAACCCTAAAGCCGGTACGGTTACGTTCGAGGTTGCCAAGGCTGTTCAAGAAATCAAAGCTGGTAAAATCGAGTACCGTCTGGACAAAGCAGGTCAAATTCACGCTCCGATTGGTAAAGTGTCCTTCAGTGCAGAACAACTGAATGAGAACCTCAAAGCTCTCATCGATGCATTGAATCGTGCGAAGCCGGCTGCCGCTAAAGGTGTATACCTGAAAGGCATCGCTGTTTCCTCGACCATGGGACCTAGCGCTCGCGTGAGCACAGCTGTTTACAGATAATATTTTTCCATTGACTTTCGTCATGGATATTTGATATTATGTAACAGTTGTGAGTCTTAGAGACTGACCCCTAAAGTTGAATATGCTTGCCGTAGACAGTAGGTGCCCTAAGCAGGCTTAATTTCCTACCGAGGTGTTATGATAGAACGTCAGCAGCTTGTCCGGTCATTCCGGTCAAATGATGATTCATCAGGCCTTCGTGATTCTACGGAGGCTTTTTTAGTGCCCGTAGGAAGAGCGGGGAGCGATGGATTTGCTCCTAGCGCTACTAATACAACCAGGAGGTGTAAACATTGGCAAACGCAAAAGTGATTCAAGCGAAACAAGAAGCGGTTGAGGTGATTGCAGCGAAAATGCGCGAGAGCGTAACGACTGTTGTTGCAGACTACCGTGGTTTGAACGTATCGCAGGTTACCGAACTGCGTAAGCAGCTTCGCGAAGCTGGCGTTGAGTTCCAAGTATTGAAAAACTCGTTGCTTCGCCGTGCGACTGCAGCTGCTGAGCTGTCCGAGCTTGACGAAGTATTGACCGGACCTACAGCTGTAGCGTTTGGTACCAATGACGCTGTCGCTCCAGCAAAAATCCTGAATGATTTTGCGAAGAAGAACGAAGCGTTGAAATTGAAAGGCGCAGTAGTAGAAGGTCGTGTGGTTGGAGAGAGCGAAATCAAAGCTCTGGCAGAACTTCCATCCCGCGAAGGTCTCCTCTCCATGCTCCTCAGCGTGCTTCAAGCTCCAGTGCGCAACTTCGCGCTTGCAGTTAAAGCCGTTGCTGAGAAGGAAGAGCAAAGCGCATAAGCTAGGGCTTGCCCGAGCGGTGTAACAACAACTATCAAATCTTAATTATAAATGGAGGTTCAACTTAAATGAGCAAAGAGCAAATCTTGGAAGCAATTAAAGGTATGTCTGTTCTGGAACTGAACGATCTTGTAAAAGCAATCGAAGAAGAATTCGGTGTAACTGCTGCAGCTCCAGTAGCTGTTGTAGGTGGCGCTGGTGCAGCTGAAGCTGCTGAGCAATCCGAGTTCGACGTAATCCTGGCAAGCGCTGGCGCTTCCAAGATCAACGTAATCAAAGTGGTTCGCGAAATCACAGGTCTTGGCTTGAAAGAAGCAAAAGAACTGGTTGACAACGCTCCAAAACCACTGAAAGAAAAAGTATCCAAAGACGAAGCTGAAGCTGTTAAAGCTAAGTTGGAAGAAGCAGGCGCTTCCGTAGAAGTGAAGTAATTGCTTCCATAACCGAATCGTCAGCACGAGACAAACCCCTTGAATTTTGGTTCAAGGGGTTTGTTATTGTGGCGGGAAATCTTTTATACTGTTTCTAAAAGAGATAGGACATACTGGTGTATGAAGAGGCTGGGCGCCTAGGCCAGCCGTGATCCTTAGACCATGATGGTTACGATGGTGCTACGATGTACAGGAGGACAAGGATGCCGAATCAACATTATTACTCGAATCAGCCGGAAACCGCGCACGACCGCAAAGAGCTGAAGGCAGAGCTCCGGGGACACTCGCTGCGCTTCATCAGCGACGCCGGGGTATTCTCCAAGGGCGGCATTGATTACGGCAGCCGGGTGCTGATCGACGCGATGGAATTCGCGCCGGACGCTTCCGTGCTGGATGTGGGCTGCGGATACGGCCCGATTGGACTGACGGCGGCCAGACTGGTCCCGCAGGGGCATGTAACGATGATCGACATTAACAGCCGCGCCGTGGAGCTTGCCCGGGAAAATGCGAGGCATAACGGCATTGCCAATGTGACGATTCTGGAGAGCGATTTGTTTGAGGCGGTCAAGGATCAGACGTTCGACGTGGTGTTGACGAACCCGCCGATCCGTGCCGGGAAAGAAACGGTGCATACGATTTTTGCGGAAGCATGGGATCATCTGCGCGAAGGCGGCCAGCTGTGGGTTGTGATCCAGAAGAAGCAGGGAGCTCCATCGGCGAAGGCCAAGCTCGAAACATTGTTCGGGCAGGTGGAGGAAGTGACGAAGGATAAGGGGTACCGGATATTCAAAGCGACCAAAGCCTGAACCGGATGATCGGATCGGCTCGGATAAAATACCTCTAATGTGCAGGGAGTGTCAGCAAAGCGAAACCATTGGAACGGATCGATCCTTTGGGAAGCTTAACGGATTTTCGTGCCGAAGACTCTTGAAATGGCAGAATAAAATACAGCATGGGCTGTTGACTTGGGTATTCTGATATGGTATTATTATAAAATGTCAGTATTAGGATGGTCTCTTTGTCTTTAGTTTGCTGAAATGTCAAGCATTATTGTGCGGAAAGATGCATAAAGTATGTCGCCTTGACGTATAATATGTACATTTTAGGCAAATCTACAAGATATGAGATGATTATCATAACCATGGATAAGCTGCTCTTTTTTCGAAAGGTATTCGATAAGGGCTTTTCTCTATTTATGGGTGTGTGCTCTGTATGTTCCATTATAGTGTTACAAACAGAGGTTCGCAATGAATTTTTAAGTGAGTAGACATGAGGGGTGAGTTTAAGTTGGCAGGACATCTTGTTCAATATGGTCGACGCACTCGGCGCAGTTATTCTCGTATCAACGAGGTACTCGAAGTTCCGAACCTGATTGAAATCCAACAAAAATCTTATGAATGGTTTTTGGAGGAAGGACTCCGCGAAATGTTCCAGGACATCTCGCCGATTCAGGATTTCACAGGAAATTTGGTGCTTGAGTTCATTGACTACAGCCTTGGAGAACCGAAATACACCGTCGATGACGCGAAAGAACGCGACGTTACTTATGCGGCGCCGCTCCGCGTAAAAGTCCGGCTCATTAACAAGGAGACCGGCGAGGTCAAGGAGCAGGAAGTGTTCATGGGTGACTTCCCGTTAATGACGGAAACCGGAACGTTCATTATCAATGGTGCCGAACGGGTTATTGTCAGCCAGTTGGTTCGCTCTCCCAGCGTCTATTTCAGCACGAAAGTGGATAAAAACGGTAAATCGACTTACACGGCAACAGTGATCCCGAATCGCGGAGCATGGCTGGAACTGGAGATGGATGCGAAGGACATCATTTATGTCCGGATCGACCGTACACGCAAAATCCCGGTAACGGTGCTGCTGCGGGCGCTCGGTTTCGGAACCGATGCCGAGATTCTGGAATTGCTGGGCAATGATGAATATATTCAAAACACGCTGGATAAAGACAACACGGACTCCACCGAGAAAGCGCTCATCGAAATTTATGAACGTCTTCGTCCGGGCGAGCCGCCGACATTGGAGAATGCGAAGAGCCTCCTGGTCGCTCGTTTCTTTGATCCGAAGCGTTATGATCTGGCGAATGTCGGACGCTACAAAATCAACAAGAAGCTTCATATCAAGAACCGTCTGTTCAACCACCGTTTGGCTGAAAGCTTGATCGACGTCGAAACGGGCGAGATCATTGCGGAAGCGGGTCAAACTGTGGACCGTCGTCTTTTGGACGAGATCATGCCATATCTCGAGAAGAGCGTCGGCTTTAAGAAATACCATGTGACCGGCGGTGTAATGGACAGCGACGATATTACGCTGCAGACGATTGACGTATTCTCCCCGATCGAGGACGGGAAAGTCGTCAAAGTCATTGCAAACGGCAATATCGACAAATCCGTGAAGCATATTACGCAAGCCGATATCATCTCTTCCATCAGCTACTTCATCAACCTGCTGCATGGCATTGGCAACACCGATGATATCGACCACCTGGGCAACCGTCGTCTGCGTTCCGTGGGCGAGCTGCTCCAGAACCAGTTCCGTATCGGTTTGTCCCGTATGGAGCGCGTGGTGCGTGAGAGAATGTCGATCCAGGACGCGAACGTGATTACGCCGCAGGCGCTGATCAACATCCGTCCGGTGATCGCTTCGATCAAGGAGTTCTTCGGAAGCTCCCAGCTGTCTCAGTTCATGGACCAGACGAACCCGCTGGCGGAACTGACGCATAAGCGTCGTCTGTCCGCGCTCGGACCTGGCGGTCTGACTCGTGAGCGCGCAGGCTTCGAAGTGCGAGACGTTCACCACAGTCACTACGGCCGTATGTGTCCGATCGAAACGCCGGAGGGACCGAACATCGGTCTGATCAACTCCTTGTCGACGTTTGCCCGCATCAACGAGTATGGTTTCATTGAAGCTCCATACCGCTGGGTGGATCCGAAGACCGGGAAAGTCACCGAGCAAATCGATTACCTGACTGCCGACGAAGAAGATAACTACATCGTCGCTCAGGCGAACGCCGAGCTTACTGAAGACGGCACCTTCGCCGATGACATGGTTATCGTTCGTTATAACAAGCAGTCCGATAACATCCTTCCGATGCCGAGCGACCGTGTAGATTACATGGACGTTTCGCCGAAACAGGTAGTGTCGGTTGCAACGGCGCTCATTCCGTTCCTTGAGAACGATGACTCCAACCGTGCGCTGATGGGATCGAACATGCAGCGGCAGGCCGTTCCGCTTCTCGTTCCGAAAGCACCGCTTGTCGGTACCGGGATGGAGCATAAGGCTGCCAAAGATTCCGGTGTATGTATTGTATCCAAATACGATGGGATTATTGAGCGCTCATCCGCCAATGAAATCTGGCTCCGCCGCGTGGAAACCGTGGATGGACAGGAAGTCAAAGGCGATATAATTAAATATAAATTACACAAATTTATGCGTTCGAACCAAGGAACATGCATCAACCAGCGTCCGATCGTCAAACGCGGAGACGTGGTCAAGAAAGGCGACATTCTCGCTGACGGACCGTCGACCGAACTTGGCGAATTGGCACTGGGCCGCAACGTCGTCGTTGCGTTCATGACTTGGGAGGGCTACAACTACGAGGATGCGATTCTCCTCTCCGAGAAGCTGGTGAAAGAGGACGTATACACTTCGATCCATATCGAGGAATACGAATCCGAAGCCCGCGATACGAAGCTTGGTCCTGAGGAAATTACGCGCGACATCCCGAACGTGGGTGAAGAAGCGCTGAAGAACCTTGACGAGCGCGGCATTATCCGCATCGGTGCCGAGATCAGCGCAGGCGACATTCTGGTCGGTAAAGTAACGCCTAAGGGTGTAACCGAGCTGACGGCAGAAGAGCGCCTCCTGCATGCGATCTTCGGTGAGAAGGCTCGCGAAGTACGCGACACCTCGTTGCGTGTTCCTCACGGCAGTGACGGAATCATCGTCGACGTGAAGGTGTTCACTCGCGAGAATGGCGACGAGCTGCCGCCGGGCGTCAACCAGCTGGTTCGCGTCTACATTGCGCAGAAACGTAAAATCTCCGAAGGCGACAAGATGGCCGGACGTCACGGTAACAAGGGTGTCGTTGCCCGTATTCTCCCTGAGGAAGACATGCCGTTCCTGCCGGATGGCACGCCGGTTCAGGTCGTACTGAACCCGCTCGGGGTTCCGTCCCGGATGAACATCGGTCAGGTGCTTGAGGTTCACTTGGGCATGGCTGCCCTTCAGCTCGGCATTCACGTTGCGACGCCTGTATTTGACGGCGCGAACGAATACGACGTGTTTGATACGATGGAAGAGGCCGGCATGCAGCGCAACGGTAAAACCGTGCTTTACGACGGTCGTACCGGTGAACGCTTTGAGCGTGAAGTTACGGTCGGCGTCATGCACATGATCAAACTCGCGCACATGGTTGACGATAAGATCCATGCCCGTTCCACGGGACCATACTCGCTCGTTACGCAGCAGCCGCTGGGTGGTAAAGCCCAGTTCGGCGGACAGCGCTTCGGTGAGATGGAGGTATGGGCGCTTGAAGCTTACGGTGCCGCCTATACCCTGCAGGAAATTCTTACCGTCAAGTCCGATGACGTGGTCGGCCGGGTGAAAACCTACGAATCCATCGTCAAGGGCGAGAACGTGCCGGAGCCGGGTGTTCCTGAATCGTTCAAGGTATTGATTAAAGAGCTTCAATCGCTTGGTATGGACGTTAAAATCCTCAGCGAGAATGAAGAGGAAATCGAGATGAAAGAGCTCGATGATGAAGATGATGTTCAAGGTGACAAACTGAGCCTTAACTTGGAAGGCGCTGAAGTCGGAGTGGAATAACGGTCATTTCATCACCGCCGCCCTGCTATGATGCGGCGGCGGTGATCTTGACTGTATAGCACATAAATAGGACTAAGTTGAGGAGGGTTGCTCCTTGTTGGACGTTAACAATTTTGAGTACATGAAGATCGGTCTTGCTTCCCCAGAGAAAATCCGCTCGTGGTCTCGCGGAGAGGTTAAGAAGCCGGAGACGATTAACTACCGTACATTGAAGCCCGAGAAGGAAGGTCTGTTCTGTGAACGGATTTTCGGTCCGCAGAAGGACTGGGAATGTCATTGCGGCAAGTATAAGCGTGTCCGTTATAAAGGCGTAGTCTGTGACCGCTGCGGCGTTGAAGTAACGCGTGCCAAAGTCCGTCGTGAACGGATGGGGCATATTGAGCTGGCTGCACCGGTTTCGCATATTTGGTATTTCAAGGGCATTCCGAGCCGGATGGGTCTGGCGCTGGATATGTCCCCAAGATCCCTGGAAGAGATCATTTATTTCGCATCTTATGTCGTTACGGATCCAGGCGACACACCGCTGGAGAAGAAGCAGCTGCTGTCCGAGAAGGAATATCGCAGCTATCGCGAGAAGTACGGCTACGGCTTCCAAGCCGGCATGGGTGCTGAAGCGGTTAAGAAGCTCCTGCAGGATCTGGATATTGAAAAAGAGCTCGAGTTCCTGAAAGAAGAGCTGCGCACGGCTCAAGGGCAGCGTCGTAACCGTGCGATCAAGCGTCTGGAGGTTATCGAGGCATTCCGCAACTCCGGCAACAATCCGGAATGGATGGTTATGGACGTGCTCCCGGTTATTCCGCCGGAACTGCGCCCGATGGTGCAGCTTGACGGGGGCCGTTTTGCGACCTCGGACTTGAACGACCTGTACCGCCGCGTCATTAACCGGAACAACCGTCTGAAGAGACTGCTGGACCTCGGAGCGCCGGACATCATCGTGCAGAACGAGAAGCGCATGCTGCAGGAAGCTGTCGACGCGCTCATCGATAACGGCCGCCGCGGCCGTCCGGTAACAGGTCCGGGTAACCGTCCGCTCAAATCCCTCAGCCACATGCTGAAAGGTAAGCAGGGACGTTTCCGTCAGAACTTGCTCGGTAAACGGGTAGACTATTCCGGTCGTTCCGTTATCGTTGTAGGACCTTATCTGAAAATGTACCAGTGCGGTCTTCCTAAGAAGATGGCGCTTGAGCTGTTCAAACCGTTCGTTATGAAAGAACTGGTCAATAAAGGCCTTGCACATAATATTAAGAGTGCGAAGCGCAAAGTAGAACGCGTCAGCCCGGAAGTATGGGATGTGCTTGAGGAAGTCATTAAAGAGCATCCGGTTCTTCTGAACCGTGCACCGACGCTTCACAGACTCGGGATCCAGGCGTTTGAACCGATTCTCGTTGAAGGTCATGCCATCCGTCTTCACCCGCTCGTATGTACGGCTTACAACGCCGACTTCGACGGTGACCAAATGGCGGTACACGTTCCGCTGTCGGCTGAAGCCCAAGCGGAAGCGCGTCTCCTGATGCTCGCATCCGGCAACATCTTGAACCCGAAAGACGGTAAGCCGGTCGTAACACCGTCCCAGGATATGGTCCTCGGTTCCTTCTATCTGACCATGGATAACAAGGAAGAGAAGGGCACCGGCATGATCCTGGGCAGCGTGAACGAAGCGGTATCCGCGTATCAGCGCGGAACTGCGGGCCTCCATGCCCGTGTAGCGATTCCGGTTAAGGCTCTGGGTAAAACCAGCTTTACGGAAGAGCAGCAAAAGGCGATGCTGATTACGACGGTGGGACGGATTATCTTCAACGAAATCTTCCCTGCCAGCTTCCCGTACATCAACGAGGCTACCCGTACCAACCTGCTTCAAGGTACGCCTGAGAAGTATTTCGTATACGAAAAGGGTGCCAACCTGCAAGAAGCTATTCAAAGTCTTCCGGTTAGCGGCGCGGTCGGCAAGGAATACCTGGGTCAAATCATCGCCCGCTGCTTCGAGACGTACCATACGACAGAAACCTCTGTCATTCTGGATAAGATCAAGCAGCTCGGCTTCACGTACTCGACTCGTGCAGGCGTAACGGTTGCTGTAGCCGACGTTATCGTCCCTGAGGAGAAGAACGAGATCCTGAGAGAGTCCGACGAGAAGGTTAGAGTGGTAACCAACCAATACCGTCGCGGCTTGATTACGAACGAAGAACGCTATGACCGCGTCATCGACATCTGGTCGAAAGCGAAAGACGATATTACGGACGTCTTGATGAAATCGATGGACCGCTTCAATTCCATCATGCTCATGGTGGACTCCAAAGCGCGGGGTAACAAATCGCAGATCACCCAGCTGGGCGGTATGCGCGGTCTGATGGCGAACCCGTCGGGCCGTATCATCGAGCTCCCGATCAAATCGAACTTCCGTGAAGGTCTGACGGTACTCGAGTACTTCCTGTCCACGCACGGTGCGCGTAAAGGTCTCGCCGATACGGCGCTTCGTACGGCTGACTCGGGTTATCTGACCCGTCGTCTCGTCGACGTGGCGCAGGACGTCATCGTTCGCGAGGATGAGTGCAGCACGGATAAAGGCTTCACGGTAAGCCGGATCCAAGACGGTAAGGAAGTTATCGAGGATCTGTACGATCGGATCGAAGGACGCTACTCCTTTGAAACGGTTCGTCATCCGGAGACGAAAGAGATCATTGTTAACCGCAACGAGCTGATCGATTCGGATAAAGCGGCCGAAATCGTCAAAGCCGGCGTGGAGTCGGTACAAATCCGCTCCATCCTGAGCTGCCGCGCGCGTTATGGCGTCTGCAAGAAGTGCTATGGCCGCAATCTGGCTACCGGCAAGCATGTTGAGATTGGTGAAGCGGTAGGTATTATCGCGGCTCAATCCATCGGTGAACCGGGAACCCAGCTTACCATGCGTACATTCCACACAGGCGGCGTTGCCGGTGACGATATTACGCAAGGTCTTCCGCGTATCCAGGAGCTCTTCGAGGCCCGTAATCCTAAAGGTCAAGCGACCATTAGTGAGATCGACGGTGTCGTGAAAGAGATCCGCGAAACGAAAGACCGTCGTGAAATTGAAATTCAAGGCGAGGCCGAAACGAAGGTCTACTCCGTTACGTATGGCTCCCGTCTGCGCGTAAGCGAAGGCAAGCACATCGAAGCCGGGGATGAACTGACCGACGGTTCGATCGATCCGAAAGAAATGCTTCGCATTAAAGGGATCCGCGGCGTGCAGAACTATATCCTTCAGGAAGTTCAGCGCGTATACCGGAACCAGGGCGTAGAAATCAACGACAAGCACGTTGAGGTTATGATCCGGCAGATGCTGCGCAAAATCCGCATCGTCGACGCCGGTGATACGAATCTTCTGCCTGGATCCTACGTGGATATCCATGAATACGAAGTGGCCAACAAAGAAGCCATTCTGTCCGGCAAAGAGCCGGCGGTTGCGAAGCCGGTTCTGCTCGGTATCACGAAGGCTTCCCTTGAGACAGACTCCTTCTTGTCCGCGGCCTCCTTCCAGGAGACGACCCGCGTCCTGACAGATGCAGCGATCAAAGGAAAAGTCGACCAGCTGCTCGGTCTGAAAGAGAATGTCATCATCGGTAAGCTGATCCCTGCGGGAACAGGCATGAGCCGTTACCGCAACGTGAGATTCGAGGGCCAGAACGATGCAAACGATGAGAGCCAGGAGCTGGAAACCGCTTCTGTAGAATAAAGGAAATGAAGGCGAGAGGAGCCGGGGCTGCTTGACTAAGCCGGCTCTAGGCTCCTTTCCTGCCATTTCTTTTTTTTACGTTTAATAGCTTGACATCGCCTAGGGCAGATGCTAATATAGCAAAGGTGCGTGAATCGTTGCCTTGTTCCCTGTTCTTTTGGAGGAATGTTTAATGTCTAATGATAAAGGATTACAGGATGCACACGTCAAGATCGGCACCAAACAAACAATGAAGGCCGTTGAAACCGGCCGGGCCGCAGAAGTATATGTGGCTGAAGATTGCGACCAGCGTCTGATAACCAAGATCGTATCCCACTGCGAACGATATGGCGTGCCTATCAATTATGTACCGACCATGAAGGAGCTTGGGGAAGCATGCGGCATTGAAGTCGGCGCAGCAGCGGCCGCTGTCTTGAAATGATGATTGAGAAATCGTTTTTGCTTTGAGAAGGAGGCTTCTCTATCGGCAAAAACTTTTCATTTGTTCTTTTATGAACCGCCTGGGTCTGTGGACTTAAAATGGTTTGTAACAGGATGATAATTACGGGAAGGGGGTGGCTAACATGCCAACAATCAACCAACTGGTTCGCAAGGGCCGTCAAGCTAAAGTTTACAAATCGAAATCTCCAGCACTTCAAAAAGGGTTCAACGCTTTGAAACGTGAGGAGACTGATCTGAGCGCTCCGCAAAAACGTGGTGTTTGCACTCGTGTAGGCACAATGACGCCGAAAAAACCGAACTCCGCACTTCGTAAATATGCTCGTGTTCGTTTGACGAACCGCATCGAGGTGACTGCTTACATTCCAGGTATCGGTCATAACTTGCAAGAGCACAGTGTCGTATTGGTTCGCGGTGGACGGGTAAAAGACCTTCCGGGTGTACGTTACCACATCGTTCGCGGCGCGCTTGATACCGCTGGTGTTAACAACCGTATGCAGGCTCGTTCCAAATACGGTACGAAGCGTCCTAAAGCAAAAAGCTAATTGAAGCTCATGTTGGATAAACATGACTCATGACTGAAGAAAGGGGGATATCCATGCCACGCAAAGGTCCAGTTACAAAAAGAGACGTGCTGCCAGATCCGGTGTACAACAGCAAGCTGGTAACTCGTCTGATCAACCGCATCATGTTGGATGGTAAAAGAGGTGTTGCTCAAAGCATCCTTTACAACGCGTTCAACATCATCAAGGAACGTACGGGCAATGATCCGATGGAA
This sequence comes from Paenibacillus ihbetae, assembly GCF_002741055.1. NCBI lineage: Bacteria > Bacillati > Bacillota > Bacilli > Caryophanales > Paenibacillaceae > Paenibacillus > Paenibacillus ihbetae. The sequence goes on from NZ_CP016809.1 coordinate 3,977,890, forward strand.
GTGTTTGAAGCAGCCATCAAGAACATCATGCCGGTATTGGAGGTAAAAGCTCGTCGTGTCGGCGGTGCGAACTACCAAGTTCCAATCGAAGTTAAGCCAGAGAGACGTACTTCCCTGGGATTACGTTGGCTCGTTAACTACTCCCGCAACCGCGGTGAGAAAACAATGGAAGAGCGTTTGGCGGCAGAGATCATCGATGCTTCCAACAACACAGGCGCTTCCGTTAAGAAACGCGAAGACACACACAAAATGGCTGAAGCGAACAAAGCGTTTGCTCACTACCGCTGGTAGGATTCAGCAGCTAATAAACTTCAATTTTGAAGGGAGACTATTCGCATGGCAAGAGAGTTCTCCTTGAAAAATACACGTAATATCGGGATCATGGCGCATATTGACGCTGGTAAAACGACCACCACAGAGCGGATCTTGTTCTATACCGGCCGTACGCACAAAATCGGTGAAGTTCACGAGGGTGCTGCTACGATGGACTGGATGGAGCAGGAACAGGAGCGCGGTATCACGATTACTTCCGCTGCTACGACCGCTCAATGGAAAGGTCATCGCGTTAATATCATCGACACCCCGGGACACGTTGACTTCACAGTAGAAGTTGAACGTTCCCTTCGTGTATTGGATGGGGCAGTAGGTGTATTCAGTGCGAAAGAGGGCGTTGAGCCTCAGTCTGAAACCGTTTGGAGACAGGCTGACAAATACGGGGTTCCTCGGATCGCATACGTAAACAAGATGGACATCATCGGCGCCGACTACTTGAATGTTGTTAAAGACATGAGAGATCGTCTGCAAGCGAACGCGGTTGCTATTCAGCTTCCGATCGGTGCAGAGTCCGACTTCGTCGGCATCATCGATATCATCGAGGAAAAAGCTTATATGTATAAGGATGACCTCGGTCAAAATATCGAAGAAACCGAAGTTCCAGCGGAATTCAAGGATCAAGTTGAAGAGCTCCGCAACGAGCTCATCGAGAAGGTTGCAGAACTTGACGAAGATTTGACAATAAAATACCTTGAAGGTGAAGAAATCACCGTGCCTGAGATTAAAGCGGCTCTGCGTAAAGGTGTTGTCGAAGTTAAAATCTTCCCGGTTATCTGCGGATCTTCTTACCGTAACAAAGGGGTTCAGCTGATGCTGGACGCTGTTATCGATTACTTGCCGGCTCCAACCGACGTACCAAGCATCCAAGGAACTTTGGAAGACGGTACTGAAGTTGAGCGTCACTCTTCCGACGAAGAGCCGTTCGCGGCACTGGCGTTCAAAATCATGACAGACCCTTATGTTGGTAAGCTTACATTCTTCCGCGTTTACTCCGGTATTTTGCAATCCGGCTCTTACGTACTGAATGCAACGAAAGGTAAGCGCGAGCGTATCGGACGTATCCTTCAGATGCATGCGAATAGCCGTCAAGAAATTACCGAAGTTTACTCCGGTGATATTGCGGCAGCCGTAGGTTTGAAAGATACGGGTACAGGTGATACACTGTGTGATGAGAAGAATCCAGTAATCCTGGAATCCATGAACTTCCCTGAACCGGTTATCGAAATCGCGGTTGAGCCTAAGACGAAAGCCGACCAGGACAAAATGGGCGTGGCTCTCGGCAAGCTGACCGAAGAGGATCCGACTCTTCGCGCGCATACTGACGAGGAAACCGGTCAAACGATCCTTGCAGGTATGGGTGAGCTTCACTTGGACATCATCATCGACCGTATGCGTCGTGAGTTCAAAGTGGAAACCAACGTAGGTAAGCCTCAGGTTGCCTATCGTGAAACCTTCCGTGCTCCAGGGCGCGTTGAAGGTAAATTCGTTCGTCAGTCCGGTGGTCGTGGTCAATACGGTCACGTTTGGGTTGAGTTCGAGCCTCTGGAACCAGGTAGCGGTAACCAGTTCGACAGCAAGATCGTCGGCGGTTCTGTGCCTAGAGAATACATTGCGCCAGCACAACAAGGTATTGAAGAGCAAATGAAGAACGGCGTACTCGCCGGCTTCCCGATCGTAGACGTTAAAGCAACGATCGTTGACGGTTCTTACCATGATGTCGACTCCAACGAGATGGCGTTTAAGATTGCAGGTTCCATGGCCCTCAAAGCAGCTAAAGACAAGTGTCAACCTGTCCTGCTTGAGCCAATCATGAAAGTAGAAGTTACCGTGCCTGAGGAATACATGGGCGACGTAATGGGTATGCTGAACTCCCGCCGTGGACGTATCGAAGGTATGGATTCCCGCGGTGGCGCTCAAATTATCCGTGCGAAAGTGCCTCTGTCCGAAATGTTCGGTTACTCCACAACTCTGCGTTCCGGTACGCAAGGACGCGGCGTATTCTCGATGGAACTCTCCCACTACGAAGAAGTTCCTAAGAATATCTCCGAAGAGATCATCTCCAAGCATAAGGGCGGAGAGTAATAGCGAGCGTTCAAAGCGTCGTCTCAAACCGACTGCTTGAATAACTTCTAAATAACGTTTTACCTGTCGGGGAGGAGAATGGAGCTACCGTTTCATTCCTCCGCAACCGGCCTAAACATATAAATCCCCTTAAGGAGGAATTGTTCAAATGGCAAAGGCTAAATACGAACGTACGAAACCCCATGTTAACATCGGTACTATCGGTCACGTCGACCACGGTAAAACAACTCTGACTGCTGCAATCACAACTGTATTGTCCAAGAGATACGGTGGTGCTGCTGTAGCATTCGACCAAATCGATAAAGCTCCAGAAGAGCGCGAGCGCGGTATCACAATCTCCACTGCTCACGTAGAATACGAAACTGATACTCGCCACTATGCACACGTTGACTGCCCAGGTCACGCTGACTATGTTAAAAACATGATCACTGGTGCAGCTCAAATGGACGGCGCAATCCTGGTTGTATCCGCAGCTGACGGCCCAATGCCGCAAACTCGCGAGCACATCCTGCTGTCCCGCCAAGTAGGCGTACCTTACATCGTTGTATTCTTGAACAAATGCGACATGGTTGAAGACGAAGAGCTTCTGGAACTGGTTGAAATGGAAGTTCGTGACCTCCTGAGCGAATATGACTTCCCAGGCGACGACACTCCAATCACTCGCGGTTCCGCTCGTGAAGCGCTGCAAAACCCAGACGGTCCTTGGGCTGACAAAATCGTTGAAATGTTTAAAACAATCGACGAGTACATCCCATTGCCTGAGCGCGACACTGACAAGCCTTTCTTGATGCCTGTCGAGGACGTATTCTCCATCACTGGTCGTGGTACAGTTGCTACTGGCCGTGTTGAGCGCGGAACAATCAAAGTCGGCGACGAAGTCGAAATCGTTGGTATCGCTGAAGAAACTAAGAAATCCGTTGTTACGGGCGTTGAAATGTTCCGTAAATTGCTGGATTCCGCACAAGCTGGTGACAACATCGGTGCATTGCTTCGTGGTGTTGAGCGTACTCAAATCGAGCGCGGTCAAGTACTTGCTAAGCCTGCTTCCGTTAAACCACACACTGAGTTCACAGCTCAAGTATACGTACTGAGCAAAGAAGAAGGCGGACGTCATAAGCCTTTCTTCACTGGCTACCGTCCACAGTTCTACTTCCGTACTACGGACGTAACTGGCGTGATCAACCTGCCAGAAGGTTCCGAAATGGTTATGCCTGGTGACAACATCACCGTAACCGTTCAACTGATCTCTCCAATCGCGATCGAAGAAGGAACGAAGTTCTCGATCCGTGAAGGTGGCCGTACCGTAGGTGCTGGTTCCGTAGCTTCCATCATTAAGTAATTTAGGCCTACCGAACAGCCTGAACATATAAAGCAACAGCGTGATGTAACGAGCAACATTGTGATGTAACGATACAGAGTCTGATCTTTAACGATCAGGCTCTTTGTTTTTTTATAACCCGCAGGATCCAAAACGTACGAGCAGCGGCTTACTTCATTTCTATGTCAGGACGCTGCCAACGATGCAGCAAACAAGGGGATGAATGCTGCGAAATAACCCTATTTTATAGCAGATAAAAAGAGGAAATGTGCAGTATGAATAAATTCTGATTTTATGCTTGCAATGCGCCTATCTTTTCTATATAATAGTGAATGTTGTTCTGCGACGTTGCGATGATGTGAGAGGTTACCGACACACCCGGCCCCTTTGCCATGAGGCAGGTGTTCGGAAAATTTTCACGGAGTATGTCCGATACCAAATTGGGCGATAGAAGGAGGGAATAAAATGGCAAAGCAAAAAATTCGTATTCGCTTGAAAGCATACGACCACAGAATTCTTGATCAATCCGCTGAGAAAATTGTTGAGACAGCAAAACGTTCGGGTGCTGGTGTTTCCGGTCCGATCCCGCTTCCAACTGAAAAGCAGGTAATTACCATTCTCCGTGCGGTGCACAAGTATAAGGATTCTCGGGAACAGTTCGAAATGCGTACTCATAAACGCTTGATCGACATCGTGAACCCGACTCCACAAACTGTGGATGCCTTGATGCGCTTGGACCTGCCGTCCGGTGTAGATATCGAAATCAAACTGTAATAGCATAACGAATTAGTGAAGGGAAAAGAGGTGTCAACATGAAAGGTATCTTAGGTAGAAAACTCGGGATGACTCAAGTATTTACCGCAGAAGGTAATGTAATTCCTGTAACGGTTATCGAAGCAGGTCCTTGTGTTGTTTTGCAGAAAAAAGACCTGGAGAACGACGGATACGAAGCGATCCAGCTCGGTTTTTCCGATAAGAAAGAAAACAATGCCAACAAACCAGAAGCAGGACATGCGAAAAAAGCAAACACTGCGCCTAAGCGCTACGTTCGCGAAATTCGCGGTGTTGACCTCGCGAGTGTCGAGGTCGGCCAAGAGCTGAAGGCGGATGTCTTCGCAGAAGGCGAATTTGTTGACGTTACTGGGATTTCCAAAGGTAAAGGTTTCCAAGGCGTAATCAAGCGTTGGGGACAAAGCCGCGGACCAATGTCCCACGGTTCCCGTTATCATCGCGGACCTGGTTCCATGGGTTCGATCCAAGCTAACCGTGTTCCAAAAGGCAAACGTCTGCCAGGACATATGGGTCATGATACGGTAACGATCCAAAAGCTTGAGGTTGTCAAGGTTGATGCTGAACGCAACGTTATCCTTGTTAAAGGTTCCATACCTGGACCGAAAAAAGGCTTTGTGCAAATTAAACAAACGGTGAAGAAATAGTCGCCTAAAGAAAGGAGGAGCAAACAATGCCTAAAGTAGCACTTTATAATGTCAGCGGTAGCCAAGTTGGCGAAGTAGAATTGAACGAAGCAGTATTCGGTATCGAGCCGAACGTGCATGTTATGCACAGCGCAGTATTGCTGCAGCGCGCTTCCCTTCGTCGTGGTACGCATAAAGTAAAAGGACGTTCTGAAGTACGCGGCGGCGGACGTAAGCCTTGGAAACAAAAAGGTACCGGCCGTGCTCGTCAAGGTTCGATCCGCGCACCACAATGGAAAGGCGGCGGTACGGTATTCGGACCAACACCGCGCAGCTATACATTCAAACTTCCTAAGAAGGTTCGTCGTCTGGCGATCAAATCCGCTTTGTCTTCCAAAGTGAACGACAACGCAATTATCGTACTGGATCAATTGACGCTGAATGCGACAAAAACGAAAGAGTTTGCAAGTATCTTGAGCAATCTTAAGGTAGGACGCAAAGCTCTGATCGTTGCTCCTAGCTACGATGACAATGTTGCCCTTTCCGCTCGCAACATCCCAGGTGTGAAGTTCGTAGCGGCTGATGGCATTAATGTTCTTGACGTACTGTCGTACGATCAACTGATCATTACGAAAGAAGCAGTTCAGAAGGTAGAGGAGGTGCTCGCGTAATGAAAGACCCTCGCGATATAATCAAGCGCCCGGTGATCACGGAACGTACGGCTGACTACATGGCAGAGCTGAAATATGCTTTCGAAGTTGACATTCGTGCGAACAAGACCGAGATCAAGCAAGCTGTTGAATCTATTTTTAAAGTTAAAGTTTCGAGTGTGAATACGATGCGTGTTCCTGCGAAGCCGAAGCGTTATGGCCGTTATTCCGGTTACACAACCGAATGGAAGAAAGCTATCGTAACGCTGACGGCAGACAGCAAGCCGCTCGAGTTCTTTGAATCGGTTGAATAAGAAACTGCTAAGTAAGGAGGGAAAACACAGTGCCTATTAAAAAGTATAAACCGACATCCCCGGCTCGACGCAACATGTCCGTGTCGACTTTCGAAGAAATCACCACGAACAAGCCGGAGAAATCGCTCTTGGCGCCGCTGAGCAAAACAGCCGGCCGCAACAACCAAGGTAAAATTACGGTTCGTCACCATGGCGGCGGACACAAGCGTAAATACCGTATCATTGACTTCAAACGGAATAAGGACGGCATTCCAGGTCGCGTTGCTACGATTGAATACGACCCGAACCGTACTTCTAATATCGCGCTGATCCACTATGCAGATGGTGAGAAGCGTTATATCCTCGCTCCAAAAGGTCTGAAAGTCGGAGATCAAATCGTATCCGGCGTTGGTGCGGACATCAAAATCGGTAACGCTCTTCCATTGGAGAACATTCCGGTTGGTACCGTTATCCACAACATTGAATTGAAGCCAGGCAAAGGCGGACAATTGGTTCGTGCTGCTGGTACGGAAGCGCAGCTTCTCGGTAAAGAAGAAAAGTACGTTACAGTACGTTTGTCTTCCGGTGAAGTTCGCCACATCCTGAAAACTTGCCGTGCAACCATCGGTTCTGTGGGTAACCAAGACCATGAGTTGATCAAGATCGGTAAAGCTGGACGCAGCCGCTGGCTCGGACAACGTCCTGAAGTACGCGGTGTCGTCATGAACCCTAACGATCACCCACACGGTGGTGGTGAAGGCCGCGCTCCAATCGGACGTAAATCGCCTATGTCTCCATGGGGTAAACCAACCCTTGGTGCCAAGACCCGTAAAAAAGGTAAAGCTTCTGACAAATATATCGTTCGCCGCCGCACGAAGTAATGCGCGAGAGTGCATCGCTTCGTGAGAGGCTTTGGATGGTAACGAGACAATTTGGTGAAGGGAGGATTTCTATATGAGCCGTAGTTTGAAAAAAGGACCTTTCGTCGACGGATACCTGCTCAAGAAAGTGGAGGAAATGAACAGCGCAAACAAGAAGGCTGTGATCAAAACTTGGTCCCGCCGCTCCACTATTTTCCCGCAATTTATCGGTCACACGTTCGGTGTATATGATGGCCGCAAGCATGTACCTGTATATGTAACAGAGGACATGGTAGGACACAAGTTGGGTGAGTTTGCTCCAACTCGTACTTACAAAGGTCACGAAGACGATAAGAAAACGAGAAGATAATTATCGAAGCTCTTTGTTTGAGAGGAGGTTAAACAATGGAAGCAAAAGCACATGCAAGAATGGTACGGATTGCTCCTCGTAAAGCTCAACTCGTTGTTGACTTGATTCGCGGCAAGCAAGTCGGTGAAGCCATCGCAATTCTGCGTCACACTCCAAAGGCTGCATCTCCAGTAGTTGAGAAGCTGCTCAACTCGGCGATCGCGAATGCTGAGCACAACTATTCCTTGGACGTTAACAAGCTGGTGGTAACCCAGGCTTATGTCAACCAAGGACCGACGATGAAACGTTTCCGCCCGCGTGCAATGGGACGTGCAAGCCGGATTAACAAACGCACCAGCCACATTACTTTGGTGGTAGCTGAAAAATAAGGAGGGAAAACGTGTGGGCCAAAAGGTAAATCCAGTAGGACTCCGTATCGGTATTATCCGTGACTGGGAATCCAAATGGTATGCAGGCAAAGATTTCGGTGATCTTTTGCTGGAAGACGTAAAAATCCGTGAATACCTGAAAAATAAATTGAAAGACTCCGCTGTATCCCGTATTGAGATCGAGAGAGCAGCGAATCGTGTGAACGTAACGATCCACACTGCGAAGCCAGGCATGGTTATCGGTAAGGGTGGTTCTGAAGTTGAAGTTCTGCGCGGTCAAGTAACGAAGATCGCCGGCGGCAAAAAAGTTCACATCAACATTTCTGAAATCAAGAACCCTGAACTGGACGCAATTCTTGTTGCTGAGAGCATTGCACAACAGCTGGAACGTCGTGTATCGTTCCGTCGTGCGCTGAAGCAAGCAATTCAAAGAACGATGCGTGCCGGAGCGAAAGGGATCAAAACATCGGTCAGCGGACGTCTTGGCGGAGCCGAGATTGCTCGTACAGAAGGCTACAGTGAAGGAACTGTTCCACTTCATACGCTTCGTGCAGACATCGACTATGGTACAGCAGAAGCGCATACGACTTACGGCCGTATCGGCGTGAAAGTATGGATCTATCGTGGAGAGGTTCTTCCTACGGCTAAGAAACAAGCTGCTCAGGAAGGAGGCAACTAATCATGTTGGTACCAAAACGTGTAAAACACCGCAAACAACAGCGCGGCCATATGAGAGGTCAAGCTAAAGGCGGTACTGAACTGAACTTCGGCGAATTCGGTCTGCAAGCTCTGGAGCCAGGCTGGATCACGAACCGTCAGATCGAAGCTGCGCGTATCGCGATGACTCGTTACATTCGCCGCGGCGGTAAAGTATGGATCAAGATTTTCCCAGATAAGCCGATCACTCAAAAGCCTCTCGAGGTCCGGATGGGTAGCGGTAAAGGTAACGTTGAGAAATGGGTTGCCGTAGTTAAACCAGGCAAGATCATGTTTGAACTTGGAGGCGTGTCCGAGGAAATCGCCCGCGAAGCGATGCGTCTCGCCGCTCACAAGCTGCCTGTGAAAACGAAGTTTGTGAAACGAGAAGAAGTGGGTGGTGAAGCAAATGAAAGCTAATGAACTGCGCAACTTAACCACTGCAGAAATCGAGCAAAAAATCGCCGGATTTAAAGAAGAACTCTTTAACCTCCGTTTTCAATTGGCTACGGGCCAGCTTGATAATCCAACTCGGATCCGTGACGTTCGCAAAGAAATAGCTCGTGCTAAAACCGTTATCCGTGAAAGAGAACTTGGGATTAGTTAATGAAACAGGCGAAAGCTCGTCTGTATTCAGGAAGGAGGCTAACAAATGAGCGAAGAACGCAATGCTCGTAAAGTGCAAATCGGTAAAGTTGTCAGCGACAAGATGGATAAGACCATTGTTGTAGCTGTAGAAACTTATAAGAAGCATGACTTGTACCACAAGCGCATTAAATACACGAAAAAATTTAAAGCGCATGATGAGAACAATGAAGCTCAAATCGGAGATACCGTTAAAATCATGGAAACTCGCCCTCTCTCCAAAGACAAGCGCTGGAGACTGGTTGAAGTGGTAGAAAAAGCGGTTATCATCTAAGAAACTGATCAGTTTTCGATGGAAGGAGGACATTTAAATGATTCAACCATTTACTCGTTTGGCTGTTGCTGACAACTCCGGTGCGAAGGAACTGATGTGTATCCGCGTATTGGGTGGTACTGGTCGCCGTACAGCTCAAATCGGTGATTTGATCGTATGCTCCGTCAAACAAGCAACACCAGGCGGCGTTGTCAAAAAAGGTGATGTAGTTAGAGCAGTAGTTGTCCGCACGAAGCGTTCCGTACGCCGTAAAGACGGTTCTTACATCTCTTTTGACGAGAATGCAGCGGTTGTTGTTAAAGACGACAGAAGCCCACGCGGAACTCGTATTTTCGGACCAGTTGCTCGCGAACTTCGCGAAAGAGACTACATGAAAATCGTTTCCTTGGCTCCGGAAGTAATCTAATATCCCGTAAAGCGATGCTTATCGGCTTAGCGGGTACCCGATAAATCGATGAACTGGCTAGTCATAGGAGGTGTAACGAATGCCTAAAGCAAAAAAGGTTCTGGAATCCCACAACAATAAATTGCACGTGAAAAAAGATGATACGGTTATCGTCATCAGCGGTAAGGACAAAGGCAAAAAAGGCCGTGTTATCGCAGCATATCCTCGTGAAAACCGCGTTCTGGTTGAAGGTGTGAACATGATCAAGAAGCACCAAAAGCCGAACCAAATGAACCCTCAAGGCGGTATCATCGAGAAGGAAGCTCCGATCCATGTATCGAACGTTATGCACGTTGATCCGAAGAGCGGAAAAGTAACCCGTATCGGTTACAAAGTACTGGACAACGGCAAGAAGGTTCGCGTAGCGAAGAGATCCGGAGAAGTTATCGATAAATAAGACGGTTTAGAAAGGAGGTCCTTGAATCATGGCAGCAAGAATGAAAGAACGTTTTTTGAATGAAGTAACTCCTGCTCTGATGCAGAAGTTTAGCTATAAAACAGTAATGCAGGTACCAAAAATCGAGAAGGTTGTCATCAACATGGGTGTAGGTGACGCTGTAGCAAACTCGAAGGTGCTTGATTCCGCTGTAAACGACATGCAGCTGATTGCTGGTCAAAAACCGGTTATCACCCGTGCGAAGAAATCCATCGCGGGCTTCAAACTGCGTGAGAACATGCCGATCGGTGTGAAGGTGACATTGCGCGGTGAGCGTATGTACTACTTCCTCGACAAGCTGTTCAACGTTACACTCCCACGTGTACGTGACTTCCAAGGCGTGTCCACCAAAGCATTTGACGGACGCGGTAACTATACGCTCGGTCTGAAAGAGCAGCTCATTTTCCCTGAAATTGAGTATGACAAAGTGGATAAGGTTCGCGGTATGGATATCGTTATCGTAACGACAGCTAAAACCGACGAAGAGTCCCGTGAATTGCTTGCTCAACTGGGCATGCCATTTGCGAAATAAGACGGTTGTCCTTTTCTCCGAAACTATTTAGGAGGTGTCAGGCTAAGTGGCAAAAACTTCGATGAAAGTTAAACAACAACGCACACCAAAGTTCAAAGTTCGGGCATATACCCGTTGTGAGCGTTGCGGTCGTCCACATTCGGTACTGCAGAAGTTTAAAATTTGCAGAATTTGTTTCCGTGAATTAGCTTATAAAGGCCAGATTCCTGGCGTGAAAAAAGCAAGCTGGTAAGAAGTTTATAACCGGGAAGGAGGTTTATCCTACATGACTATGTCCGATCCAATTGCAGATATGCTTACTCGTATTCGTAACGCGAACACTGTTCGTCACGAAACCGTAGAAATGCCTGCTTCGACGATTAAGAAACAAATCGCTGACATCTTGAAGCGTGAAGGCTTCATCCGTGATGCGGAGTTTGTTGAAGACAATAAACAAGGGATCATTCGTGTATTCCTGAAATATGGCTCCAACAACGAGCGCGTAATCACAGGTCTGAAAAGAATCAGCAAGCCAGGTCTCCGCGTATATACAAAGAGCAACGAAGTACCTCGTGTACTTGGTGGTTTGGGTATCGCGATCATCTCCACATCTAAGGGAGTTATGACCGACAAAGAAGCTCGTCAAGCCAAAGCCGGCGGAGAAGTTCTCTGCTACGTATGGTAATCAACGTCACAAGATAGGAGGTGCAATGAATGTCCCGTATTGGTCGTAAACCAATCGCTATCCCTAGCGGTGTCGAGGTTAAACTCGATAACAATGTAATTACGGTAAAAGGACCGAAAGGTACTTTGACTCGCGAGCTGCATAAAGACATGCAGATCTCTGTAGAAAACAACGAAATCAATGTTGTTCGTCCATCCGACAACAAACTGCATCGTTCTCTTCACGGCACGACCCGCAGCGTTGTCTCGAACATGGTCAGCGGCGTAACTGAAGGATTCTCGAAAAACCTTGAGCTCGTCGGCGTCGGATACCGTGCAAGCAAATCGGGTGATAAAATCGTGCTGAACGTGGGTTACTCCCACCCAGTTGAAATCACGCCGGAAGCAGGCATCGAGTTCGAAGTGGCTTCCAACACAAAAATTACGGTACGCGGTATCGATAAAGAGCGCGTAGGTGCATACGCTGCTAAGATTCGTTCCGTACGTGAGCCTGAGCCTTACAAAGGCAAAGGGATTAAATACGAAGGTGAACGCATTATCCGTAAGGAAGGTAAGGCTGGTAAGAAGAAATAAGGTAGCTTGAGCGTTTGGCGGTGGCCAAAACCGATAGCTAACCTGTTCTTCCTTACTTACCCGATGCGTCTAAAAGTGAAGCTGTTAAGGCAAAACTGAAGGGAGTGAAAGGGAAGCATGATCACGAAACAAGACAAGAACAAAGCTCGCTTGAAGAGACACCTGCGTGTCCGCAAGAAAATTCAAGGAACTGCAGAGCGTCCTCGTCTGAATGTGTTCCGTTCTTCGAAACACATCTACGCTCAACTGATCGACGATGTTGCTGGCGTAACGTTGGCATCGGCTTCTACGCTTGATAAAGAATTGAGCAGCGACATCCAAAACGGCGGTAACGTTGAATCCGCTCGTAAGGTTGGCGAACTCGTTGCAAAACGTGCTGCGGAAAAAGGATACAAGTCTGTTGTATTCGACCGCGGAGGATACTTGTACCATGGACGTATTCAAGCTCTTGCAGAAGCAGCTCGCGAAGCAGGCCTTGAATTCTAAGATAACTTCAAAAGGAGGTAAACGACTTGCGTGTAGATCCTAACACTTTAGAACTGACTGAAAGAGTTGTAAATATTAACCGCGTTGCTAAGGTTGTTAAAGGCGGACGCCGTTTCAGCTTTAGTGCACTGGTAGTTGTCGGTGATGGCAAAGGTTGGGTAGGAGCAGGTATCGGTAAAGCAGGCGAAGTACCGGATGCAATCCGCAAAGGTATCGAAGATGCGAAGAAAAACCTGATCCACGTTCCACTCGTTGGAACTACCATTCCTCACCTTGTGCAAGGTCACTTCGGAGCAGGCAAAGTATTGTTGAAGCCGGCATCCGAAGGTACTGGGGTTATCGCCGGCGGTCCGGTTCGTGCCGTGCTCGAGCTGGCTGGCGTAGGCGACATTTTGACAAAATCTCTAGGTTCTTCGAACTCCATGAACATGGTCAATGCGACTTTGGAGGGCTTGTCCCGCCTGAAGCGTGCTGAAGATGTTGCCAAGCTTCGCGGCAAATCCGTCGAAGAGCTGTTGGGTTAAGGAGGGAATCTCATGGCTAAACTTGAAATCACCCTCGTACGCAGCGTGATTGGACGTCCAGAGGATCAGCGTGCAACCGTGAAGACACTCGGACTTCGTAAAATCAACCATTCCGTGGTTCAAAACGACAATCCTGCGATTCGCGGAATGATCAAGAAAGTAAATCACCTGGTTTCTGTTAAAGAAATCGAAGGTTAATCCCGGGATAGGGATCCCGGACATATTAAGGAGGTGCAACGAACGATGAAGTTACATGAGCTGAGCCCAGCACCTGGTTCCCGCAAAGAGCGCAAGCGCGTTGGTCGCGGTACGAGCAGCGGTACGGGTAAAACATCAGGTCGCGGTCACAAAGGACAAAACGCTCGTTCCGGCGGTGGTGTGCGTCCAGGCTTTGAAGGCGGACAGAACCCGTTGTATCGTCGTCTTCCAAAGCGTGGTTTCGTAAACCCAACCCGCAAAGAGTACGCGATTGTGAACATCGAAGAACTTAACAGCTTTGCAGCAGGTACTGAAGTGACTCCAGAAGTTTTGGTTGAGAGCGGTATTGTTAACAATACGAAGAGCGGAATCAAAATTCTTGGCAACGGTGAAGTTACCGTTTCTTTGACTGTAAAAGCTAATAAGTTTTCTCAATCTGCGGTAGAGAAGATCGAGGCTGCCGGCGGTAAAACCGAGGTGATCTAATGGTTAAGACCCTGAAAAATATATGGCGTGTCGAGGACCTACGTAAACGGATATTGTTCACACTGTTCGTTTTGATCATTTTCCGTCTCGGATCGTTTGTACCGGTACCCGGTGTCAATAAAGATGTCTTTACGCAGACGAATCAAGCAGGAAACGAATTGTTTGGTCTCCTTAACACGTTCTCGGGGGGCGCACTGTCGCAGTTTTCGATCTTTGCCCTCTCGATATTTCCATATATTACGTCGTCCATTATCGTTCAGCTGTTATCGATGGACGTCATTCCGAAGTTTACGGAATGGAACAAACAAGGGGAACACGGTAAGAAGCAGTTGGCTCAGATTACCCGTTATGGTACGGTAATATTGGGTCTCATTCAGGCCTTCGGGATGTCGGTTGGTTTCAACCGTTTATATGGCGCCGAAATGGTTCCTGGAGCAACGTTCGTGGATTATCTCGTCATTGCAATCGTGCTTACCGCGGGTACCGCATTCCTGATGTGGCTCGGTGAGCAGATTACCGAACGGGGAATCGGCAACGGAATTTCGATTATCATCTTTGCAGGTATTGCTGCTGGTATTCCGATGCATATCCGGACTTTGGTCGAATCGAACTTCATTCAGGATAACCAAATCTTCCTGAATACGCTGAAGGGTGTCATCATCCTCCTGATCCTGATTTTGATCATTACGGGTGTTGTATTCATCCAGCAAGGGATCCGCAAGATTCCTGTACAATACGCGAAGCGCGTTGTAGGCAATAAAATGTACGGTGGACAGAACACGCATATTCCATTGAAGATTAACGCTGCAGGGGTAATCCCGGTCATCTTCGCGATGTCGCTGCTCCAGTTCCCGGTCATCCTATCCAGCTTCTGGGCTGACATGGCTTGGGCGAAATGGGTTACCGCGAATTTGGCATATGACAGCCCGCTTGGAATGGTCCTCTATGTTCTCATGATCATTGGTTTCACGTTCTTCTACACATTCGTGCAGATGAATCCGAACCAAATGGCGGATAACATGAAGAAGAACGGCGGTTACGTGCCAGGCATCCGTCCTGGTAAGGCAACCGAGAAGTATCTGACGCGGGTGATGACCCGTCTGACCATGACAGGAGCTCTGTTCCTGGCCGTGATCTCGGTGCTTCCAGTGTTCTTCGGGGCGCTTGCAGGACTTCCGCGTACGGTTCAGATCGGCGGAACCTCCTTGCTGATCGTTGTCGGTGTTGCACTGGATACGATGAAGCAAATCGAGAGCCAGCTGATCAAGCGTCATTACAAAGGTTTTATCAATAAATAGGCGATAGGTTCCGGCGAGTAGGCTTTACTGCTTCCCGGCGCCTATTGTGTTGTTCTTGCTACTGGCAAGAGGAGGGAGTGACTTAAGTGAACATCTTATTCATGGGTCCTCCTGGGGCAGGAAAAGGAACGCAAGCAGAGCATATCGTGAATGAATTCGGTATCCCTCATATCTCGACCGGCGATGCATTTCGTCTCGCGATCAAGCAGGGCACTCCGGTCGGAGTGAAGGCGAAGGAGTACATCGATCAAGGCCTGCTGGTACCTGATGATGTAACGATTGGTATCGTGGAAGAGCGATTGCAGCAGTCCGATTGCGAAAAAGGTTTCTTATTGGACGGTTTTCCAAGAACCCTTTCGCAAGCGGAAGCGCTGGATGAGATTCTCGCCCGTTTGAATACTGGTCTTGATCATGTCATCAACCTGAAAGTGGATCGGGATAAGCTTCTGGCACGCCTTACTGGCCGCCGGATTTGCAAATCTTGCGGTTCGACTTATCATGTGATCTTTAATCCTCCTAAACAGGAAGGCATTTGTGATAAATGCGGCGGCGAATTGTATCAGCGCTCCGACGATAACGAAGAGAGCGTCGGCATTCGCTTGGACGAATATATCAACAAAACAGCACCACTCCTCACGTTTTATGAGAACAAAGGTCTTTTGCGTCAAATCGATGGTGATCAGGAAATCGACGCGGTTTCCGCACAAATTGCGTCTTTACTGCGAGGTTAACGATAATGATCATTTGTAAATCCGAAGCGGAACTGAGCTTGATGAGAGAAGCAGGAAGAATTGTGGCAGAATGCCACAAGCTCCTTGCCGCTCATGTAGAACCGGGCATTACGACCGGGGAACTGGACCTTATGGCCGACAAGTTCATTCGAAGCCAAGGCGCTGTGCCATCATTCAAAGGCTACAACGGATTTCCTTCCAGCATTTGCGCATCAGTCAATGAAGAATTGGTGCATGGATTTCCAGGCAAACGCAAATTAATCGAAGGCGATATCGTAACGTTTGATATCGGTGCGCAGTACGAGGGTTACCATGGTGACTCGGCATGGACCTACGGGGTCGGCGAAATTTCCGAAGAAGCCCAGCGTCTGCTGGACGTAACGGAAGGCTCGCTCTATGCCGGACTCGCGCTTGTCAAACCGGATGTCCGCTTGTTTACAATCTCTCACGCCATCCAGCGTTATATCGAGGATGCAGGCTTTTCTGTGGTCCGGGAATACGTCGGTCATGGTGTGGGTACAGAACTGCATGAGGATCCGCAAATTCCGAATTACGGCGTTCCCGACAGGGGACCAAGGCTCAAGCCGGGCATGGTGCTTGCGATTGAACCGATGGTTAACGCCGGAAAACGGCATGTGAAGACGCTGGAAGACAACTGGACGGTAGTAACGGTCGATGGCTCCCTGTGCGCTCACTTCGAGCATACGGTAGCGGTGACGCCGGACGGTATGGAAATTTTGACGAAGCTGCCGGAATAGGTGATGAACTTGAACAAGGAAGTCACGTTGCAAGTCGGCCAGATTGTTAAAGTGCTGAAGGGCAGAGATGCCGGACAGTATGCCGTTATCGTTTCGATGGAGGATTCCAGGTTCGCATGGATCGCGGATGGGGACAAACGGAAGTTTGACGGAGCGAAGAAGAAGAATGTCCTTCATCTGGAGCCCCAGCCCTTCATTAGCAGTGAAGTTGTAAACAGTTTGCAAGAAAGCGGTCGGGTCACAAACGGAAAGCTGCGGTTTGCCGTAAGCCGGTTTGTATCCGATAAATCCAAGGCTGATCAGAAAGGAGACTAATTGTGGCTAAAGAAGATGTCATTGAAGTCGAAGGAACGGTTATTGAACCGTTGCCGAATGCTACCTTTAGAGTCGAGCTGGAGAATGGTCATCAGATTCTCGCTCATGTTTCCGGAAAGTTGCGGATGCACTTTATCCGTATTCTTACAGGAGACAAAGTGGTTGTTCAACTCTCGCCGTACGATTTGACCAAAGGTCGCATCACGTACCGTAAATAGATTTTCGGTTCCCCTGGGGAATCAAAGAGCTGCGAAGCGGTTTTACAGATGTAAAACTCAGCAGCGGCTACAAACGTCCGTTTAGTTTCGAAGCTGGTTTTACAACGTAAAACTTGGAGGAGGTAATTAGCATGAAGGTAAGACCTTCTGTAAAGCCTATTTGCGAAAAATGCAAAGTCATTCGCCGCAAAGGGAACGTAATGGTTATCTGTGAAAATCCGAAGCACAAACAAAAACAAGGTTAAAGAAGGGGGTGTAGCGTAAAATGGCTCGTATAGCTGGTGTGGATTTGCCACGTGACAAACGCGTTGAGATCGCCTTGACTTACATTTTCGGAATCGGTAAAACGACTTCCCAGAAAGTTCTGAAGGAAACTGGCATCAATCCGGACACTCGTGTTCGTGATTTGACAGAAGATGAAGTCAGCAAATTGCGCGAAACGATCGACAAAATGGTTAAGGTAGAAGGTGACCTGCGTCGTGAAATTTCCTTAAATATTAAACGTCTTACGGAGATTGGCTGCTACCGCGGTATTCGTCACCGTCGCGGCTTGCCTGTTCGTGGACAACGTACAAAAACCAATGCTCGTACACGCAAAGGTCCTCGTCGTACCGTAGCGAACAAGAAGAAATAAGAAAGGGGGATAATAGACAATGGCTAAACCAAAAAAAGTCGTACGTACTAAACGTCGTGACCGCAAAAATATTGAAAGTGGCGTGGCTCATATCCGTTCCACGTTCAACAATACGATCGTAACGATTACGGATCCTCACGGAAACGCGATTTCTTGGGCAAGCTCCGGCGGCCTTGGATTTAAAGGCTCCCGTAAGTCGACCCCGTTCGCTGCGCAAATGGCTGCTGAAACAGCTGCCAAAGCGGCTATGGAGCACGGTATGAAATCGGTGGAAGTTATGGTTAAAGGTCCTGGCGCTGGTCGTGAAGCAGCGATTCGTTCCCTGCAAGCAGCTGGCCTTGAAGTCAACCTGATCAAAGACGTTACACCAATTCCGCATAACGGATGCCGCCCACCAAAACGTCGTCGCGTATAATGAAGTCATCCTGTTAGTGTGGTATAAAACTAGTGCAATCTGCTAAGAATGGTTGTTTAGGCATACTACTACATGGATTACTGGATAAGATGACAGTTTCATATAGGAGCGACGTTTGAAGGAGGGGTACTTGCGTGATTGAAATCGAAAAGCCGAAAATTGAGACCGTTGATGTCAATGAAGAAGGAACCTATGGGAAATTCGTAGTGGAGCCGCTGGAGCGCGGTTACGGCACAACGCTGGGGAATTCACTTCGCCGCATTCTGCTGTCCTCGCTCCCGGGCGCTGCGGTTACATCGATTCAAATCGATGGCGTACTGCATGAATTTTCCACGATTCCGGGTGTCATGGAAGACGTGACCGAAATCATTCTGAACCTGAAAGCTTTGTCGCTCAAGATTCATTCCGACGAAGAGAAAGTGTTCGAGATTGATGCGGAGGGTGAAGGGGTTGTTACCGCTGGTGACATTCGCGCGGATAGCGATGTGGAGATTCTGAATCCGGATCTGCATATTGCAACGCTCGGCCCTGGTGCAAGACTTCATATGCGTATTTTTGCTAGTCGCGGTCGTGGCTATGTCCAGGCGGATCGGAACAAACGCGATGACCAGCCTATCGGCGTCATTCCCGTCGATTCGATCTATACTCCGATTAGCCGTGTTAATTACGGCGTGGAAAATACGCGTGTTGGTCAAGTAACCAACTACGACAAATTGACGCTTGAAATCTGGACGGATGGAAGCATTCGGCCGGAGGAGGCTGTAAGCCTCGGCGCCAAAATCTTGACGGAGCATCTGTTCCTCTTCGTTGGTCTGACCGACGAAGCGAAGGACGCAGAGATCATGGTTGAGAAGGAAGAAGACAAGAAAGAAAAAGTGCTTGAAATGACGATCGAGGAGCTGGATCTTTCCGTTCGTTCCTACAACTGCTTGAAACGTGCCGGCATTAATACGGTACAAGAGCTGACCACGAAAACCGAAGAGGATATGATGAAAGTCCGGAACCTCGGACGCAAATCCTTGGAGGAAGTACAAGAGAAGCTCGAAGAGCTTGGCCTGGGACTTCGTACGGAAGATTAAGCTTTCAATCGGCTTAGCTTAGCAAAGGAGGGAATAACAGATGGCATACCAAAAGTTGGGCCGCGATTCCAGTGCGCGTAAAGCGTTGTTCCGTGACCTGGTAACCGACCTTTTCTTATATGAGCGCATTCAAACGACAGAAGCGAAAGCGAAAGAAGTTCGTTCGATCGCTGAGAAGCTGATCACGCGGGCAAAGAAGGGTGATCTTCATGCTCGTCGTCAAGTAGCTGCATTCGTACGTCGTGAGACGGTGGATGGCGAACAGGACGCAATTCAAAAACTGTTCTCCGAAATCGCACCTCGTTACGCAGAGCGTCCAGGCGGATACACTCGTATCCTGAAGCTGGGTCCTCGTCGCGGTGACGCAGCTCCAATGGTTTACTTGGAACTGGTGGATCGCGCGTAAGATTTGATTTCATGAAGTGACTGTAGTTATGTATGCCCGGCTCTACGCATGATTATTCGCCCTGCGAATACGGGGTAGAGCCAGCAGGGGACGTGGTACGAGATCTAGTCGAGCATTCGATGGTTCGACTCGTCTCGACTGCCCCATGGGCAATGATAACGGGGACCTTCTAGTCATGCGGCTGACTCGAAGGGTTTTAGCCAAGCATGATGAAAAGGAGCTCCTTTGGGGCTCTTTTTTTGATCATCAAGAACGTCTACACCGCTCTTATGGGAAATGGCTCCGATCGGATGCCGGCACCTTAGCATTTAGGATTGCGTAGTAGACGGTAAGCATTACAGGAGGGCAGCATGCGGAATCTTCTGATGAAAGTCAGTTACGACGGTACCGATTATAACGGCTTTCAAACCCAGCCGGGTGGGCACACGATTCAGGATTATTTGGAGGAGGCTATTCACCGCTTGTCCGGTGAACAGTTGAAAATCACAGCATCGGGACGGACGGATGCCGGCGTGCATGCGCGCGGTCAGGTGTTTAATTTTTACACGGCTTCTCCGATCCCGCTGGAGCGTTGGTGCATGGCTTTGAATACCTGGCTGCCGGAAGATATCGTGGTCACGGAAGCGATGGAGGTGCCGGAGGATTTCCATTCCCGCCGCGCAGCCAAGCGTAAAACGTACCGCTATACGATCAATGCGAACCAGTTCCCTGATATTTTTAATCGCAGATACCAGATCCATCATTACGGAAAGCTGGATATCGAAGCGATGCGGCAGGGATTGTCGCATCTGATCGGGACGCATGATTACACGACGTTTGCATCACGCAAATCGACGAAGCCGTCCCATGTACGTACGATATTCGACGCCTGGATCGAGACGGATACGTCGATGTGCCGACCGGGTACGAAGGATCAGGGAATCATTCATACGTATTTGACCGGCAACGGCTTCCTTCAGCATATGGTCCGGATTATTATGGGGACGCTGATCGAAGTGGGCGAAGGCAGACGCCATCCGGATGATATGCGGGTCATACTGGAAGCCAAAAACCGGGCAGCAGCCGGACCTACCGCCATGAGCAAAGGTCTGATGCTGTGGGAAGTGGAATATGATATCCCCTCGATAACGGAGGCTCCTTCGATTCCAACGACCTGAAGCCGCTTCTGCTTCAGGTGGAAGACAGAAGGGGGATTGCCGGGAAGAGGCAGTCATATAAAATGGGCTAGAACGGTTCTTGACGTGTTTGGCGACTTGTTCGAGTAAGGCGGGAAGCATAACCTGGAAAGCCTAAAAAATACTTGCGTAAGCAGGTTGAATCCTGTATTATATTAGTTGTGTTTTCTTAACGGCTCTCCCACAGCCCCGGTTAAGAAGATGCCACAGATTAGCGTAATACGAAGCAACAACATGAACATGCATTACACATGAACGAAGATAAATGATGATAATGAATTGATTTTCGGACGAATACAAGGAGGAACTATACATGCGTACCACCTATATGGCGAAGCCAAATGAAGTTGAGCGCAAATGGTACATCGTTGATGCCGAAGGCAAGACGCTTGGCCGTTTGGCAAGTGAAGTTGCGGCTCTGATCCGCGGCAAACATAAGCCTCAATTTACTCCACATGTTGACACAGGGGATTTCGTAATTGTTATCAATTCCGAGAAGATCCGCCTCACTGGCAAGAAGATGGAGAACAAGAAATACTATCGTCACTCCCTGCATCCAGGTGGATTGAAAGTAACTGCAGCTCAAGACCTGATTGCAAAATTCCCGGAGCGCGTGATCGAAAGCGCAGTTCACGGTATGCTTCCTAAAACTCGCATGGGCGAGAAAATGAAGCTGAGACTGAAAGCATATGCAGGCACAGCACATCCACATGAAGCACAAAAACCAGAAGTTTACGAACTTCGCGGTTAATTAAAAAGGAGGACAGTTTCATGGCTCAAGTACAATACTATGGGACAGGTCGTCGTAAGCACTCGGTAGCACGTGTACGCCTCGTACCGGGTGAAGGACGCATTGTCATCAATAAACGTGATATTAATGAATACTTCGGTTTGGAAACCCTCAAACTGATCGTTAAACAACCTTTGAATCTGACAGAAACAGCTGGTAAGTATGACGTGCTCGTTATCGCTCATGGCGGCGGTATTTCCGGTCAAGCCGGTGCGATCCGTCACGGCATCTCCCGTGCTCTTCTGAAAGCAGATCCGGAGCTTCGCGGTTCCCTGAAAAAAGCTGGATTCCTGACTCGCGACCCTCGTATGAAAGAACGTAAGAAATACGGTCTTAAAGCAGCTCGTCGCGCACCTCAGTTCTCCAAGCGTTAATTTACAGCATCCAAGAGTCCTTGGCCATTTATGGTCAAGGGCTTTTTTGCGTTTGGGGATAAGTACCGCTGCTGACGGTGCCGAGAGAACGGTTATGCACATCTAAAGCGGAACAGGAATGGGAACCACGAGGAGATTCGTATCAAATGAATGGTCATTATACACAATATG
Source organism: Paenibacillus ihbetae (assembly GCF_002741055.1). Lineage (NCBI taxonomy): Bacteria > Bacillati > Bacillota > Bacilli > Caryophanales > Paenibacillaceae > Paenibacillus > Paenibacillus ihbetae. The sequence goes on from NZ_CP016809.1 coordinate 3,999,901, forward strand.
TGCACAGCCTGTGAAAAAACACCTTGATGGTCTGTAACAAATGATATAGCGTCACTTGACTCTATATGTAAATAGCGTTATATTATTTATTGTCGTTTAATTAACAACTTAAATAATTAATATTTAATCATTAATTAAATAAGTAATTGGAAAGGAGGATACGAATGGATCGGAACGAAGAGCTTTTCCACGTGTCGTCCATGTTCCGTGCCCTGCTCAAGAACATTTCGCAGGATTGGAACAAGACGAGCGCAGGCAAATACAATTTAACCTTTCCGCAATTTCAAGTGCTGTACGTATTGAAGATGCGGGGCCCGCAGAAAGTGTCCGAGCTTGCGGAAGCATTGTCGCTGACGCCGCCGGCGATAACCGGGCTGACGGATAAATTGTTTGCCGAAGGGTACGTTCAGAAGGAGCGTGCAGAGGATGACCGCCGAGTCGTCAATATTACGATTCTGGATGCGGGCTTGGAGATTATACAGAAGGTCAAGCGCGACCAGAAAGAAATGATACAGGGCTTCTTCGACATCTTGTCTGAAGAAGATATACAGCATTTGAAACGGATTTTCTCCTTAATGCTGTCCAATATAGACCAACACAAGGGATAGGGGTGGAAAGGAAATGGAGCATTTAACGCTTAAACGCAAAATATCCATCATGATCGCGATCATGGCCGCGATGTTCTTCGCTGCAATCAACCAGACGATTACAAGCACGGCGATGCCGCGCATTATCGCGATCTTGGACGGCATGGATTATTATACGTGGACGATTAACATTTACTTGTTAACCTCCACGATTGCGACCATTCTGGTCGGTAAGCTGTCCGATATGTTCGGACGGAAGCCGTTTATACTTATCGGGATATTGTTTTTCATGCTGGGAGCCTTTTTAACGGGTACTTCGACGGATGTGTACCAATTCATCTTTTACCGTGGTATTCAGGGTATCGGTGCAGGCATTATCCAGTCTACGGCATTTACGGCGGTCGGCGATTTGTTCGCACCGCGTGAACGGGGCAAATGGATGGGGCTGATGACCGCCGTATTCGGATTCTCGAGCGTGCTCGGGCCGACGCTTGGCGGTTATCTGGTCGATCATATCGAATGGCGCTGGCTGTTCTGGATTTTCCTCCCGCTGGGCATTGTTGCTTTTATTATGATTTTGTCGCTGTTTCCGAAGGTGGATCGGAAGAAAGGGCAATCGATCGACTATTTGGGCTCATTGTTCCTGACGACAGCGATCGTTCCGCTGCTGCTGGCCTTCTCTTGGGCAGGGACCGAATATCCATGGGGATCGTCGCAGATCATCGGATTGATCGCGGCTTCCATCGTATCGGCTATCATCTTTGTCCTTATTGAAATGAAAGTGAAGGAGCCGATCCTTCCGCTCAGCCTGTTCAAGAACAGCGTCGTGACCATTTCCAATCTGATCGGATTCATAATGAACTTCGGTTTGATGGGGGCCATGATTTATATTTCCTTCTATGTGCAAGGCGTGCTTGGAATTTCGCCGACCTATGCAGGCTATGTGACCATTCCGATGTCCGTCTTCATGATGGGCATGAGCGCCGTCGTAGGCCAGTTGATCGCCAAGAGCGGCAAGTACAAGCGCTATGCGCTGATCGGTGTGCCGATTATGATTGTCGGTATGGGAATCATGGTCTTTATGGACAATATCTGGCTGACGGTGATCAGTACGATTATTTTCGGACTCGGCTTGGGGCTCGGTATGCCGGTCTTCTCCTTGGCTACGCAAAACGCAGTGCCCCACAAGGAGCTAGGCGTGGTAACGGCTTCTTCCCAATTGTTCCGTAACCTGGGGGGAACGATCGGTATCGCGGTTATGGGTACGGTCATGTCCAACAGCTTGACGAAAAACCTGAAGGAGGCGCTGCAATCGCCGCAGGCCCCTGATTTCAGCTCGCTGGATCCGCAGATGGCGCAGCAAATGCTGTCATTCGCCAATCCGCAGACGCTGATGAACAAACCGCTGATTGAGCAGACCGAAGCGAATCTTCCTGCCGATGTGCAGCCGCTCTTCATGCAGATGATCGACAGCATCCGCGATGCGCTGGGCAATACGCTGTCCATGGTATTCCTGACAGGAGCCCTCGTACTTGTCATTGCGCTCTTGCTGGTGTTCTTCCTGAAGGAAGTTCCGCTGCGTACCAGCAACCAAGGACCTGCTCCTCAGCAGGGCGACAAGCCGTCCGCTGACGGCCTTGGAAAAACGAATATCAAAGCTGCCGAGCCATCTTTGGCTGCGGATTAAACCGTCTCTCTTCGAGGCATAGGGAACCTCCGAATGTTCAATAAAGACCCGATGAAAATCCTTTCTTGCGTATGCAGGAAAGGATTTTTTTAGCTTCATGCGGATGATGATTTGAGGTTGACATTTATTAGGAATGTTTTATACTGTAGGTAATTCATATTATTTCAGTAGGAATATCGGGTTTAAATCGGGGGAGGCATCCAAAACATGAATTTGCTGGAGAAAGAAGATTTGATCAAGGTGCAGGCGGAGGAGCTTGAGCACAAGTCCGCCGAGGAAGTTATCGAATATGCGATCCGCACGTTTCCGAACATCACCTTTGCGTGCAGCTTCGGTGCGGAAGACGTCGTATTGGTTGATATGATTCAGAAGATCAGCCCGTCTACGGATATCTTTTATCTGGATACCGATTTTCACTTTAAGGAAACGTACGAGACTCGCGACCGGTTAGCCGAGCGGTACGGCTTGGAATTCGTCCGGGTATCTCCGCTGATTACGCCGGAGGAGCAGGCTGCCCAGCATGGCGAGGCTCTATGGAGCGTGAATCCGAATCAATGCTGCAATATTCGTAAGGTTGAGCCGCTAACCCGCATTTTGTCTCAATACGAGGCCTGGATTACAGGGATCCGCAGAGATCAAGCGCCTACTCGGGCGAATGCCAAGAAGATCGAGTACGATACGAAATTCGGACTTGTCAAGTTTAATCCGATCGCCGGTTGGACCAGCGAAGACGTGTGGAACTATATCCGGGCGAATGATGTGATCTATAACCCGCTGCATGACCAGAACTATCCGAGCATCGGGTGTGAATATTGCACGAGACAAGTGATGCCTGGCGAAGATCCGCGTGCAGGTCGCTGGTCCGGCCATGAGAAAACCGAGTGCGGACTTCATAAATAATCGAATTCACATACCCAAGCGATGCAAGCATAAGAGGAGGAATCATTCATGACAGCAATACTCCCCCACGGCGGAACGCTGGTGCAGCGGGTCGTCCAAGGAGAAGAACGCGAAGCTTTATTGAAGCAGGCAGGCACGTTTCAAGAAATTCGGGTCAATGCGTGGACGATCTCGGATCTGGATCTGATCGGCGTAGGGGCCTTCTCGCCGCTGCAAGGATTTCTGAATGAGCAGGATTATAACGCCGTCGTTTCTTCCATGCGGCTCTCCAATGGAACCGTATGGAGCATTCCGATTACGCTTGCGGTGAATGAGGAGACGGCAGCCAAGCTCGAGGTGGGCCGCAAGGCAGCGCTGGTCGGAGAAGAAGACGGCGTGATATACGGCGTGATCGATGTCGAGAGCATCTATCAGGTTGATCAGAAGCTGGAGGCTGTTCAAGTCTTCAAGACGGACGATCCGGAGCATCCCGGCGTTAAAAAGCTGTTTGAGCGCCCTTCCACCTATGTAGGCGGGCCGATCCAGGTGCTGAATCGTCCGCAGCCGGAGCGTTTTGGCGAGTTTTATTTTGACCCATCGGAGACGAGAAAGGCTTTCCGGGACAAAGGCTGGAACACCGTGGTCGGTTTCCAGACACGCAACCCGGTTCACCGCGCGCATGAATACATTCAGAAGAGCGCCATGGAAATTGTGGATGCCTTGTTCCTGAATCCGCTGGTCGGGGAGACCAAATCGGATGACGTGCCGGCTGATGTGCGGATGAAGAGCTATTTAACGTTGCTGAAGCATTACTATCCGGAGGATCGGACCTTCCTTGGGGTGTTTCCTGCCGCCATGCGCTATGCGGGCCCGAGAGAAGCGATCTTTCACGCCATGGTCCGGAAAAACTACGGCTGTACGCATTTCATCGTTGGCCGGGATCATGCCGGCGTAGGCGATTATTACGGCACGTACGAGGCCCAGGAAATCTTCAAGAACTTCACGGCAGAGGAGCTCGGCATTACGCCGCTGTTCTTCGAGCACAGCTTCTTCTGCAAGACTTGCGGCAATATGGCATCGAGCAAAACCTGCCCGCATCCGAAGGAGGACCACTTGACCTTGTCGGGTACGAAGGTTCGTGGACTGCTGCGGGACGGCGTTTGCCCGCCGCCTGAATTTACGCGTCCAGAGGTTGCTCAGGTGCTGATTGAAGGTATGAAGGAGCGGGTTTCCGTATAGTCTAAGGTCATAAATAACCACCTTGTCCCATATGATGGAGTAGTATAACTCATGGGACGAGGTGGTTTTGTTATGTCCAGGCGGAGTTCGGACAAGGTGACGTTGTGGATATCGTGGAAGAGAATCAAGCAATCGATAATAGGGGCCGGCCTGCTTGCGTTAATTTTGATCGTCGTTACGTATGAGATTCCATCTGCGAACACCTCCAACACCTGGAGTCTGCCGCTGGCGGGCAAAGTGATTGCGCTTGACGCGGGGCACGGGGGGCCTGACGGCGGGGCTGTCAGCCGCCAAGGGGTGATCGAGAAGGATGTAAACCTAGCGATCACGCTGTATTTACGCGATTATTTGCAGCAGGCCGGGGCGCTGGTGGTGATGACGAGGGAAGGCGATTATGATCTTGCCTCGGAATCGACCAAGGGCTATTCCAAGCGTAAGACCGAGGATCTGAAGCAGCGGGTGCGGAAGATCGAGGACAGCCGGGCAGATCTATTCATCAGCGTGCATCTGAACAGCATTCCCTCCAATCGCTGGAGAGGTGCGCAGACCTTCTTCCCACCGAAAAATGAGGAGAGCAGAAAGCTTGCCGAATTGATCCAGAGCGAAATCCGCCATAATCTCCAAAACACGAATCGATTGGCAAAGACGGATGATACGATTTTTCTGCTCCAGGCTTTACGGATGCCGTCCGCGCTGGTCGAGGTAGGCTTCTTGTCCCATCCGGAGGAATCCGATTTGCTGCGGGACGAGAAATACCAGCGGAAAGTGGCGGCAGCCGTCTATAACGGCATTTTGCGTTATAGCGCGGGAGAGTCCCCGACCGAGTCGTCACAAGCTGCGGAGTAATGGTATAATAGAAATGTTATCGAAGCAATGTCTATTCCATTACATAGAGCAGAGGTGCTTATCATGCTGACTAGAGAACAGGTACAGGAGATACTCCAGCCGTTGACCGATCCCGAAACCGGGAAGAGTCTGATGGAGCTCCAGCGTATTCGGGATATCGTGGTCAAAGAACGGACAGTCCGTCTATCCGTAACCTATAGCAGCGAAGATGTACGCGCTTCCTTGGAGGCGCAAATCCGGGAGCTTCTGGAGGCGATGGGGGCGGAGGATATCCATATCCGCATGCGGCCGCTGGAACAAGGCGGGGGCGAAGCGGCCCGAAATCAGGAGCCGAGCCACCAGGAGAAGCTGACGAAGGGCCATGCCGCAGGTATGGAGAACCATGAGTTATTGAGCGAGGAATCGGGCGTTACTTTCATTGCTGTAGCGAGCGGCAAGGGTGGTGTCGGCAAATCGACGGTGACCGTCAACCTGGCTGCGGCGTTGGCGCGACAAGGCAAGAAGGTCGGGCTCATTGATGCGGACATTTACGGCTTCAGCGTACCGGATATGATGGGCATCGAAATCGGGCCGACCGTTTCCGATGACGGTGTCATTCATCCCGTAGAACGTTTCGGCGTTAAAGTGATGTCCATGGGCTTCTTCATCCGTGAGAACAGCCCCGTGATTTGGCGAGGTCCAATGCTTGGCAAGATGCTGCGCCAGTTTTTCAGCGATGTAGCTTGGGGGGAGCTGGACTACATGCTTCTTGATCTTCCGCCGGGGACGGGAGATATCGCCTTGGACGTGCATCAGATGATCCCGCAGAGCAAGGAGATTATCGTGACGACGCCGCATGCTACGGCGGCATTTGTCGCCGCAAGAGCGGGGGCAATGGCGATCCAGACCGAGCATGAGATATTGGGCGTTGTTGAAAATATGGCGTACTATGCCTGCTCCCATTGCGGCGAGAAGGATTATGTATTCGGGCGTGGCGGCGGCGGGAAGCTTGCCGAGACGCTCCACACGGAGCTGCTGGCGCAGCTGCCGCTCGGGGGGCCGGATAACCATCCGTCCGAGCCTGATTTCTCTCCTTCGGTATATAAGCCTGGCACCGAAAGCGCCGCGATATACGATGAGGTTGCGGCCAAGATTGTGGATAAGTGCGAGAGCAACCGTTAATCCGTGATAGCGAAACGAAACAAGCTCCCTGATGGGAGCTTGTTTGCGTATGATCCGGGGAGATAGCCGTATGCGTTTGATGGGGCACAAGGCCGTTTTAGCGAGCTGCATGGGCCGTTATGCGTATGAACTGGCTGTATAGGCTGCTATGGGATTTACCCAGTTGCAATCGTTACGGTTTATGGATTCAAGAGGCAGCCAGTTAGTCAAGAACGATAACCGGTGGAGGAGTGTCTTTAACCGGATATGCCGAGAAGGGACAGGCCAAGGTTAACTTCCGCTGCCGCCCTCTTCTCCTTGACCGCCGCCTTCGCCGCCACCTTCACCCTCGCCGCCGCCTTCACCGCCGCCTTGCCCTTGCTTCTGCCCCTCTTGCGGCTGCTTCTTCTCCACTTTAGGTTGAAGCTCGTCCTTTACGACGGATTTCAGAAGCTCCAGTACTTCCATTCGGAATAGAGGATTTTGCATCGCCTCTTGCATGACGGTCATGGACTGCTTACGGTAATCCGGCGTGTTGGTCAGCTCAAGGAACGACTTCATCACGTCCGGGGATTTCAGCATGTCCTGAATGGCCTTTTGATAAGTAGGGTCTTTAATCAACTGCATATGCAGCTGTTTGCTTTGGGAATTGATCGCTTTGGCGAAATCGCCGGCAAATTTCGGGTCGGTCATAATTTTTTCGATTTCTTTTTTATATTCTTCCGACACCAGCGTATCTTTTACGGCCATCCGGATCTCTTCGCCGGATTGGGCGGTCATCATCCGCATGCCCATCGAGCCGGTGCTTCCGGAAGAACCCGAGCCGCCTCCGAGCGCATCTTCCACCGCTTTTTTCCCTTCGTCGGTCTTCAGGATGTCAACCACCATGGATTTGATCTCTTTATATCCAAGCTGAGGGGAAGCGCTCTGTTCCTGGCCGCAAGCGGTAAGCGTTAAGGCAGCAACGAAGACGATAATACATAAACGAAATAACGGCCACTTCATTACCGTTTTCCTCCTTTTTTACGGTTCTGTGAATAGTATGTGATCCTTTTGCGGAAATATGTCGCATTCGGAATGGTTTTTTATTGTGAACGTTGGTAAAATAATGATCTGTGGGGGTGGAGGTTCGTTGAGCTTACGGAAGTGGTCCAAATTATTTCTGAAGACGATGCTCGTAGGGGCAGTAGCGGCTTTAATTGTAGGTCTGGGGCTGCAGCTGTTCAATGGCTTTATCGATTTCAAGGGAGTAGCCGATTTTTTAATATACCCGCTGATTTTGTTGGGGTCTGGGGCTTTGGTGAGCGTGTATTCCCAGATGGGCTTTTTCGCCTACCTGACGTTAAATTATATGGGAATAGGCATATTCCGCAAAAAAACCTGGCAGTACATTCAGATCGTGCTTGCCGTTCTTGCACTGCTTGAGCTGATGTTCTTCCGCACATTCGTTGGTGGATCGACAAGCTTGGGACAAGATGTGGGCTTAGGGATTGCCATTCTGGCGGTTGCAGTCATTGTCGCTTATTTTAAAGTGAAGAGCACGAACGCCAATGCCTGGATACCGACGCTGTTCTTTATGATGGCGGTTTCCATTGTAGAGATTATCGGCGTTCTGCAGATCGGCGTGAGCAATGCCACCATCTTTATGGTCGTACCTCTTTTGATCTGTAATGCATACCAAATTCTAACGCTGCATAAAGTTACGCAGGATGAAAAAAAGAGCTAACCCTTAGCTCTTTTTTTATTACCGGATGAAAGCGGGAGGCTGCATCACAGCCCGCCGGCATCCTCTATGTTTTTTTGAATCGAGGCATGGTCGCGCACCTCTGTGCCTTGTGTGCTTCCTTGCTGGAGCAGGTCGGTCACGGTGACGAACTCATATCCCTTATTGCGGAGTTCTTGAATAATCTGCGGCAACGCTTCGTGCGTCTGCTTGACGGAATCGCTGGCATGCATGAGCACAATATCGCCAGGATGCGCTTTGGAGACGACACGGTCAACGATTTTATCCACGCCGATGTTCTTCCAGTCTCTGGAGTCCGTATCCCACTGGATAACGGTATAGTTGAGGCTTTCCGCAATGCTTAAGACCCGTTTATCAAAGTCACCGTTCGGCAATCGGATTAATTTCGGTTCTTGTCCGGTCATCGAGGTTAAAATATCATGAGCCGACATAATCTGCTTCCGAATCTCCTCGTCGGACAGGGAGCTGTAATTCTCGTGCTTGAAGCCATGGCTGCCGATTTCATAGCCGCTTTCCTTAATGGCGTTCACGATGTCCGGATGCGTTTTGCTCCAAGGTCCGGAGAGGAAGAAGGTGGCTTTCTGGACTCCGTTGTCTTTTAACGCCTTCAGAATGGGTTCTGCGCGTTTTTCCCCCCAGCTGATATCAAATGTCAGGGCTATCTGCTTCTTGTCTGTAGACACGCTGTAAATGGCCGACGGGCCGGTTTCAGAGAATACCGAGATATTGTCGCTCTCCACATAAATGACGCCGATTGCAAATACCGCTGCGGCAAGAACAAAGAAAAACCGCTTGATCTTTCTGCCGTTGAATACATAAAAAGAATTCATAATACGATCTGCCCCTCTCCCTTCAGTGTGCAGTAGCTTGTTTACTTCAACATATGCTCGTACTTTCGAGTTATACCAATAAAGGAGGAACCGAATGTTACGTTTTAGCAATTTTCTTAGGGATTTAACCACGATCCGGAAGGCGCTCATTCTGTCTGCCGTCTTGTTTGCCGGCGGGATTGCGGTCGGGTGGGGATCGGAGGAATTTGAGCAGCTGCTTCTCAGTCAGCTTCAAGGGCTGGGGGAGATCAGTCAGGAGCTGCGGACGTCGGACAACCCGGAATGGAGCTTCTTTGTTTTTATATTTCTGAACAATAGCATCAAGAGTGTTCTGGTCATGCTGTCAGGCATTCTGCTCGGGGTTATTCCTTTCATCTTCCTAGTCGTTAACGGCATGGTAATCGGGTTTTTGCTGAAAATCGTACAGGGAAGCGGAGAGAGTCTGTTTGATCTCATCGTGAAGGGGCTGCTCCCGCATGGGATCATTGAAATTCCGGTCATTGTCATTGCCTGCGGGTATGGTCTTGCTTTTGGCGGGCTGGTCTTCCGAAGCATGCTTGCATCAGGCGAGAAAAGAAGAGGGGTAGGCCCTGAGTGGCGCGCCTTTTGGCGCAAGCTGGGGACGGCATCGCTGTGGGTTGTCGTGCTTCTGCTGATTGCCGCGATTATCGAAAGTACAATTACATTGTGGTTGATGTCATAATTTTCAAGGAAAATGTGCATACCTAATAAAGCGGATCGAGCGTTGTTCTTCAAGAGAGTTATGTGAAGCTGACAGCGCTCGCTGTTTTGGAAATCACAAATCGCTTATATTCGGTTTAGAGATCCGGCCATATCGGTTAATCAACCTTACATAGGCAAGAGCTGCTTTAATCCGATGAAAGTGAAATTTCATGGTTCGCTAATATATAAGGAGGTCCTATCATGCTGGGAATGCTATTCAATGAGAAGGAATGCAAAGAGCTTGATTATGTACTGCGAAAAGAACTGGATGAAATGCTGCTGGACTTAAGCGACCAACGATTGGACCAGAATATTAGACAGGCGATCGCGAATCGTTATAAGACGGTATTTCGCATGTATGCCCGCTTTGCCCCTCAGAAAGAACTCTCCAAATATGCGCGTAACGGGAAGTTCCCGCAATTCAAACACTAATTCGTAGAAAAAGTGTTGACGAACTCGCCGAGTGTATGGTAAATTAATTTTCGCTTCCTTTCCGAAGGTGATGCCGCCGACCGGCGGCCATCAAACTTCATCAAAAACTTCAAAAAACTTTTTTAAAAAAGTATTGCAAAGTTGCTAGGAAGTATGATATATTATAAAAGTCGCCGCTGAGATGCGGATGACAAAAAGAAACACCGATTGATCTTTGAAAACTGAACAACGAGTGAGTAAAAACGAACCGCTTCGGCGGGGAGTTACAATAGAGAATTGAACAAATTCTCGTCAGTTTTTCTAATGAGCTTAATCGCTCTTTCAATCAATCATCCGAAAGGATGATCTTTATTGGAGAGTTTGATCCTGGCTCAGGACGAACGCTGGCGGCGTGCCTAATACATGCAAGTCGAGCGGAGCAACGGTTTCCTTCGGGAAACCATTAGCTTAGCGGCGGACGGGTGAGTAACACGTAGGCAACCTGCCCTCAAGACTGGGATAACTACCGGAAACGGTAGCTAATACCGGATAATTAAACCTGCTGCATGGCAGGGTTATGAAAGGCGGAGCAATCTGTCACTTGAGGATGGGCCTGCGGCGCATTAGCTAGTTGGTGAGGTAACGGCTCACCAAGGCGACGATGCGTAGCCGACCTGAGAGGGTGAACGGCCACACTGGGACTGAGACACGGCCCAGACTCCTACGGGAGGCAGCAGTAGGGAATCTTCCGCAATGGGCGAAAGCCTGACGGAGCAACGCCGCGTGAGTGATGAAGGTTTTCGGATCGTAAAGCTCTGTTGCCAGGGAAGAACGTCTCATAGAGTAACTGCTATGAGAGTGACGGTACCTGAGAAGAAAGCCCCGGCTAACTACGTGCCAGCAGCCGCGGTAATACGTAGGGGGCAAGCGTTGTCCGGAATTATTGGGCGTAAAGCGCGCGCAGGCGGTTCTTTAAGTCTGGTGTTTAAACCCGAGGCTCAACTTCGGGACGCACTGGAAACTGGGGAACTTGAGTGCAGAAGAGGAGAGTGGAATTCCACGTGTAGCGGTGAAATGCGTAGATATGTGGAGGAACACCAGTGGCGAAGGCGACTCTCTGGGCTGTAACTGACGCTGAGGCGCGAAAGCGTGGGGAGCGAACAGGATTAGATACCCTGGTAGTCCACGCCGTAAACGATGAATGCTAGGTGTTAGGGGTTTCGATACCCTTGGTGCCGAAGTTAACACATTAAGCATTCCGCCTGGGGAGTACGGTCGCAAGACTGAAACTCAAAGGAATTGACGGGGACCCGCACAAGCAGTGGAGTATGTGGTTTAATTCGAAGCAACGCGAAGAACCTTACCAAGTCTTGACATCCCTCTGAATCCTCTAGAGATAGGGGCGGCCTTCGGGACAGAGGAGACAGGTGGTGCATGGTTGTCGTCAGCTCGTGTCGTGAGATGTTGGGTTAAGTCCCGCAACGAGCGCAACCCTTGATCTTAGTTGCCAGCACTTTAAGGTGGGCACTCTAAGGTGACTGCCGGTGACAAACCGGAGGAAGGTGGGGATGACGTCAAATCATCATGCCCCTTATGACTTGGGCTACACACGTACTACAATGGCTGGTACAACGGGAAGCGAAGGAGCGATCTGGAGCCAATCCTAAAAAGCCAGTCTCAGTTCGGATTGCAGGCTGCAACTCGCCTGCATGAAGTCGGAATTGCTAGTAATCGCGGATCAGCATGCCGCGGTGAATACGTTCCCGGGTCTTGTACACACCGCCCGTCACACCACGAGAGTTTACAACACCCGAAGTCGGTGGGGTAACCCGCAAGGGAGCCAGCCGCCGAAGGTGGGGTAGATGATTGGGGTGAAGTCGTAACAAGGTAGCCGTATCGGAAGGTGCGGCTGGATCACCTCCTTTCTATGGAGTACCTCGCTTCCGCAGCGAAGCGGTACAAATATGGCTGGCCGCAAGGTCGCCGATTCCTTTGCGAAAGCAAAGGCACCAAATCAGGTTTAGGCCTGTTACTCACTCGTTGCTCAGTTTTGAGAGGTCAATCCTTTCATACATACGTTTGGTGATGATGGCGGAAGGGTTCCACGCGTTCCCATACCGAACACGACCGTTAAGCCTTCCAGCGCCGATGGTACTTGGACCGAAGGGTCCCGGGAGAGTAGGACGTTGCCAAGCGTATGATATGGGCCCTTAGCTCAGCTGGTTAGAGCGCACCCCTGATAAGGGTGAGGTCGGTGGTTCGAGTCCACTAGGGCCCACCATATAAATATTAACTTCATAAGGTAAGTGTCGGGGTCCCCGAGAAGTAATCGGATTAAACCTCGAAGCCATACTTCGCTTTTTGGAGTGAATTATGGGGCTATAGCTCAGCTGGGAGAGCGCCTGCCTTGCACGCAGGAGGTCAGGGGTTCGATCCCCCTTGGCTCCACCATATTTATTCTTATCACTTCCATAAATTGCAGGTTGCACTGCAACGGAGGATATGATACGATATTATTCCGGTCGTTAATCGGCCGAAGGAATTTGATCCTTGAAAACTAGATAACGAAACGAATTTGCGTTTTAGAAATATCCTTCTCTAACGACTTGTGTCAAGTGATTGACCAAGAAGTGAAAGAGTAGCGTTAGAGCGAAAGATTCGTGACAGGTGATCCTTTGGATGCTTGTTTCGACCTTGAGTGGTTTTATCTATTCAGGAAACAAGCGAACAACAGAGCACATGGCACGAAACTGGAGCGACATGGTTAAGCTACTAAGAGCACACGGAGGATGCCTAGGCGCTAGGAGCCGATGAAGGACGTGGCGAACAACGATACTGCCTCGGGGAGCTGTAAGCAAGCTTCGATCCGGGGATGTCCGAATGGGGAAACCCAGCTGGTGTAATAGCCAGTTACCCGTATCTGAATACATAGGATACGAGGAGGCATACCCAGGGAACTGAAACATCTAAGTACCTGGAGGAAGAGAAAACAAGAGTGATTCCGTCAGTAGCGGCGAGCGAACGCGGAACAGCCTAAACCAGAGAGCTTGCTCTCTGGGGTTGTGGGACGTCTCACATGGAGTTACAAAGGTTTAGATTAGACGAACAGGTCTGGAAAGGCCGGCCATAGAAGGTAAAAGCCCTGTAATCGAAAATGTGAACCCTCCGAGACGGATCCCGAGTAGTGCGGGGCACGTGAAACCCCGTATGAATCCAGCAGGACCATCTGCTAAGGCTAAATACTCCCTAGCGACCGATAGTGAAGCAGTACCGTGAGGGAAAGGTGAAAAGCACCCCGGAAGGGGAGTGAAATAGAACCTGAAACCGTGTGCTTACAAGAAGTCAGAGCCCAATCTATGGGTGATGGCGTGCCTTTTGTAGAATGAACCGGCGAGTTACGTTCCCATGCAAGGTTAAGGTGAGAAGCCGTAGCCGCAGCGAAAGCGAGTCTGAATAGGGCGACTTAGTATGTGGACGTAGACCCGAAACCGTGTGATCTACCCCTGTCCAGGGTGAAGGTGCGGTAACACGCACTGGAGGCCCGAACCCACGTACGTTGAAAAGTGCGGGGATGAGGTGGGGGTAGCGGAGAAATTCCAATCGAACTCGGAGATAGCTGGTTCTCCCCGAAATAGCTTTAGGGCTAGCCTCGGAATGAAGAGTCGTGGAGGTAGAGCACTGATTGGGTGCGGGGCCCGCAAGGGTTACCAAGCTCAGTCAAACTCCGAATGCCATAGACTTATATCCGGGAGTCAGACAGTGAGTGCTAAGATCCATTGTCAAAAGGGAAACAGCCCAGACCATCAGCTAAGGTCCCCAAGTGTGTGTTAAGTGGGAAAGGATGTGGAGTTGCACAGACAACCAGGATGTTGGCTTAGAAGCAGCCACCATTTAAAGAGTGCGTAATAGCTCACTGGTCGAGTGACTCTGCGCCGAAAATGTAACGGGGCTAAACACACCACCGAAGCTATGGCTTGATGCTTGCATCAGGGGTAGGGGAGCGTTGTGTATGCGTTGAAGGTGTACCGTAAGGAGCGCTGGAGAGTACACAAGTGAGAATGCCGGTATGAGTAACGAAAAGATCAGTGAGAATCTGATCCGCCGAAAGCCCAAGGTTTCCTGAGGAAGGCTCGTCCGCTCAGGGTAAGTCGGGACCTAAGGCGAGGCCGAAAGGCGTAGTCGAAGGACAACAGGTTGAAATTCCTGTACCACCGTAAACCGTTATGAACGATGGGGTGACGCAGGAGGGTAGTGACGCGGACTGATGGATGTCCGTCCAAGCAGTGAGGCTGATGTGTAGGCAAATCCGCACATCGTTAAGGCTGGGCTGTGATGGGGAGTGAAAATTACAGTAGCGAAGGTCATGATCTCACACTGCCAAGAAAAGCCTCTAGTCAGGTGAAGGTGCCCGTACCGCAAACCGACACAGGTAGGCGAGAAGAGAATTCTAAGGCGCGCGGAAGAACTCTCGTTAAGGAACTCGGCAAAATGACCCCGTAACTTCGGGAGAAGGGGTGCCTCGGTAGGGTGAATAGCCCGAGGGGGCCGCAGTGAAAAGGCCCAAGCGACTGTTTAGCAAAAACACAGGTCTGTGCGAAGCCGCAAGGCGAAGTATACGGGCTGACGCCTGCCCGGTGCTGGAAGGTTAAGGGGAGCGGTTAGGAGTAATCCGAAGCTGTGAACCGAAGCCCCAGTAAACGGCGGCCGTAACTATAACGGTCCTAAGGTAGCGAAATTCCTTGTCAGGTAAATTCTGACCCGCACGAATGGCGTAACGACTTGGGCGCTGTCTCAACGAGAGATCCGGTGAAATTTTAATACCTGTGAAGATGCAGGTTACCCGCGACAAGACGGAAAGACCCCATGGAGCTTTACTGCAGCTTGATATTGGATTTGGGTACGATCTGTACAGGATAGGTGGGAGCCTTTGAAGCATGAGCGCCAGCTTGTGTGGAGGCGACGTTGGGATACCACCCTGATCGTATCTAGGTTCTAACCTGGTACCGTGATCCGGTACGGGGACAGTGTCAGGCGGGCAGTTTGACTGGGGCGGTCGCCTCCTAAAGAGTAACGGAGGCGCCCCAAGGTTCCCTCAGAATGGTTGGAAATCATTCGAAGAGTGCAAAGGCATAAGGGAGCTTGACTGCGAGACCTACAAGTCGAGCAGGGACGAAAGTCGGGCTTAGTGATCCGGTGGTACCGCATGGAAGGGCCATCGCTCAACGGATAAAAGCTACCCTGGGGATAACAGGCTTATCTCCCCCAAGAGTCCACATCGACGGGGAGGTTTGGCACCTCGATGTCGGCTCATCGCATCCTGGGGCTGAAGTAGGTCCCAAGGGTTGGGCTGTTCGCCCATTAAAGCGGTACGCGAGCTGGGTTCAGAACGTCGTGAGACAGTTCGGTCCCTATCTGTCGTGGGCGTAGGAAATTTGAGAGGAGCTGTCCTTAGTACGAGAGGACCGGGATGGACGTACCGCTGGTGCACCAGTTGTTCCGCCAGGAGCATGGCTGGGTAGCTACGTACGGACGGGATAAGCGCTGAAAGCATCTAAGCGTGAAGCCCCCCTCAAGATGAGATTTCCCAGTATGTAAGACCCCTTGAAGACGACGAGGTAGATAGGTTGGAGGTGGAAGTGCAGTAATGCATGGAGCTGACCAATACTAATCGGTCGAGGGCTTATCCTACAAGTTTTCTGAAAGAAAACTCACTTCGAAAGCGTTACGCTTTGCATCGGAGGAGTACTTTGGGGAAATGCTACGGATTCTAATCAACGCAAAGACGTTTCGTATCTAGTTTTCAGGTGATCAACCACCTTGAATCGTTTGGTGGCGATGGCGGAAGGGTTCCACGCGTTCCCATACCGAACACGACCGTTAAGCCTTCCAGCGCCGATGGTACTTGGACCGAAGGGTCCCGGGAGAGTAGGACGCCGCCAAGCGAATACATATTCCCTGATAGCTCAGTTGGTAGAGCACTCGACTGTTAATCGAGTTGTCACAGGTTCGAGTCCTGTTCGGGGAGCCACCTGCTTCCATAGCTCAGTAGGTAGAGTGCATCCATGGTAAGGATGAGGTCACCGGTTCGATCCCGGTTGGAAGCTCCAGATTTTCTTTTAGCAACTTAGAAGCAGCTTGAACATGTGGCCCGTTGGTCAAGGGGTTAAGACACCTCCCTTTCACGGAGGTAACAGGGGTTCGAATCCCCTACGGGTCACCAACACGGAGGCTTAGCTCAGCTGGGAGAGCATCTGCCTTACAAGCAGAGGGTCGGGGGTTCGATCCCCTCAGCCTCCACCATTCATGTTTCAGTCTCGAATTGGACATGCTAGTAACATGAACAATATTGGGGATTAGCCAAGCGGTAAGGCAACGGACTTTGACTCCGTCATGCATAGGTTCGAATCCTATATCCCCAGCCATTCTCACTTCAATTAAGTGAAGATTAGCTTTGAGGTGAACCGAGGGTTCGGCGACGCCTTGAATGCGAGCCATTAGCTCAGTTGGTAGAGCACCTGACTTTTAATCAGGGTGTCGAAGGTTCGAGTCCTTCATGGCTCACCAGTGTTTTATCTTGTGCGCGTGTGGCGGAATTGGCAGACGCACTAGACTTAGGATCTAGCGTCTTTGACGTGGGGGTTCAAGTCCCTCCACGCGCACCATATATGCGGACGTGGCTCAGCGGTAGAGCATCGCCTTGCCAAGGCGAGGGTCGCGGGTTCGATTCCCGTCGTCCGCTCCATTTGCGCCCTTAGCTCAGCTGGATAGAGCGTTTGACTACGAATCAAAAGGTCGGGAGTTCGAATCTCTCAGGGCGTGCCATTTCAAGTTCATATCGGGATGTAGCTCAGCTTGGTAGAGCACCTGGTTTGGGACCAGGGGGTCGCATGTTCAAATCGTGTCATCCCGATTTGCTTAAGTTTGTTCCCGCAAAAGCAATCGGCGTATGCTTCAAAGCTTAGTCTCACTTTTGCGGGTTGATATGCGGGTGTAGTTCAATGGTAGAACTCCAGCCTTCCAAGCTGGTAGCGTGGGTTCGATTCCCATCACCCGCTCCATAATTTAGCAGGACATCACCATGTGTGATGTTTTTTTACATATCCGCACGATGTTTCTGCGAAGTGTTAATGTAGTAAAGAAAGAGGCTTGCCAAAGGCTTCAGGGCTTGTCGTATATGGGATGTTGGCGCTTTTCAAGGGAATGAATTTTGTCGATTTGGCTAATTTTTTCGGTTGAAAAGTGAAGATTTTCGCCCGCATTTATTGTATGATGTTAGGAAGGCGTTATGTTCTAGAGATAAACCGCGTAAAAAGGGCTTTGAGATGGGAGGAGTAGCATGACTGAACTTACAGTAACCGCAAAGAGTAATTCCAACAATCTGCTGCGGCGAGATGTACGGTTCCTTGGCAATATTCTTGGAGAAGTTCTGGTCCACCAAGGTGGCAACGAGCTTCTAGATATAGTTGAGAAAATTCGCGAAACGAGCAAATCGTTGCGATCCGTATTTCTTCCTGAATTGTTCGCAGATTTTAAAAGAATCATCAGCACGCTGGAACCGGACATTCGCCATCAGGTGATCCGCGCATTTGCGATTTACTTCCAATTGGTTAACATCGCAGAGCAGAATCACCGCATCCGCCGGAAACGCGATTATGAGCGCTCCGCTGGTGAAGGCGTTCAGCCGGGATCCATTGAAAGTGCGGTCCAGGATCTGAAAGAACGCAACATCCCTTTTGAAGAAGTTCAAGAAATTCTCGAAAATCTATCCCTTGAGCTGGTCATGACAGCTCACCCTACTGAAGCGATGCGCAGAGCCATTCTCGACATCCATAAACGGATCGCCGAGGATGTGATGCTGCTAGACAACCCAACATTAACATTCCGCGAAAGAGAACAGCTTCGGGAGAAGCTTCTGAATGAAGTAATCACGCTGTGGCAAACCGATGAGCTTCGCGACCGTAAGCCGACCGTTCTGGATGAGGTTCGTAACGGAATGTATTATTTCCATGAAACACTGTTTCACATTCTGCCAGAGGTTTATCAAGAGCTGGAGCGTTGCCTGAACAAGTACTATCCGGGCCACCATTGGCATGTTCCGACGTATCTGCGTTTCGGATCGTGGATCGGCGGAGACCGGGACGGTAATCCTTCGGTGACGGCGGACGTGACCTGGAAAACCCTTGAGATGCAGCGTAAATTGGCCATCCGTGAATACCAACGGATCCTGCGAGATTTCATGAAGTATCTCAGCTTCAGCTCGACCATTGTCAACGTATCCGACGAGTTGATTGCATCCATTGAGAAGGACCGCCAAAACGTCACGCTGAAGAAGATGGAAATTTGGCACAATGAGAAAGAGCCGTATCGGATTAAACTCGTATATATGCTCGCCAAAATCAGCCATATTCTCGATGACGACATGACCGGCAGCGAGCGCTACCAGTCACCGGAGGAATTCATTGAGGATTTGAAGATCATCGACCGCAGCCTGCGTTTCCATTTTGCCGACTATGTCGCCGATACGTATATCCAGAAGCTGATTCGCCAGGTCGAGTTGTTTGGCTTCCATACCGCAACCCTGGATATAAGACAGCACAGCAAAGAGCATGAGAATGCAATGGCTGAGATTTTGCACAAAATGAACGTGACCAGTGATTACGTGCAATTAAGCGAAGATGAGAAAATTGCGCTGCTGAACGACCTGCTGAATGACCCGCGT
This sequence comes from Paenibacillus ihbetae, assembly GCF_002741055.1. NCBI lineage: Bacteria > Bacillati > Bacillota > Bacilli > Caryophanales > Paenibacillaceae > Paenibacillus > Paenibacillus ihbetae. The sequence goes on from NZ_CP016809.1 coordinate 4,018,706, forward strand.
CCGCTGACGACCCCTTATCAGGAGTACAGCGACAGCACGGAGGAGTGCCTGGAAGTGTACCGCACCGTTTTCCGCGCACAGAAGGAATTCGGCGTGAAGTGCATTTCGAGTTATCTGATCAGTATGTCGGAGGGTGCAAGCGATATTCTGGAAGTAATGGTGTTTGCGAAGGAAGCCGGATTGTTCCGCAAGGATACGGACGGTACGGTTGTTGCCACCTTGCAGGCAGCGCCGTTGTTCGAGACGATCGAGGACCTGCACGCGGCGCCTGAGATCATGCGTAAGCTCTTCAACCTTCCGATCTATCGGGAGGCCGTAAGCGCAATGAACGACCTGCAGGAGATCATGCTCGGCTACTCTGACAGCAACAAGGACGGCGGAGCCATTACAGCCAACTGGGAGCTTCAGGTGGCGCTTAAGGAAATTACCGCGGTTGCCAATGAGTACGGCATCAAGGTGAAGTATTTCCATGGTCGCGGCGGATCCTTGGGACGCGGCGGCATGCCGCTGAACCGCAGTATTCTGGCACAACCGGCGTCCACGATTGCCGGCGGCATCAAGATTACGGAGCAGGGCGAGGTCATCTCGTCACGCTATTCCCTGAAGGGAATTGCATATCGAAGCCTGGAACAAGCCACTTCGGCGCTCATTACGGCATCGATCAATGCTCGTTATCCTGAAACTCAATCCGTCGATAAAGAATGGGAGGACATCGCATCCCGGATCTCGGAGGCAGCGCAGAAGAAGTATCAGGATCTGATCTTCCGTGACCCGGATTTCCTCACCTTCTTCAAGGAATCGACTCCGCTTCCGGAAGTGGGCGAGCTTAATATCGGTTCCCGTCCATCGAAGCGAAAGAACAGCGACCGTTTTGAGGACCTCAGAGCCATTCCATGGGTGTTTGCATGGACCCAGAGCCGTTACCTCCTTCCGGCATGGTACGCGGCTGGCACGGGCATACAGAGCTTCTATCAGGGCAAGGAAGAGAACCTGAAGGTGCTCCAGAAGATGTACACGGACTATCCGTTCTTCACGTCGCTGATTGATACGCTTCAGATGGCACTCGCCAAGGCGGATCTGATCATTGCTAAGGAATACTCCTTAATGACAAAGGACGATACGTCACGCGAGCGCATCTTTGGAATGATCCAGGAAGAGTTCAACCTGACGAAGGACCTTGTCCTCAAAATCACCGGGCAGCAGGACATTCTGGATAATCAACCGGTACTGCAGGAGTCGATTCGACTCCGCAACCCTTACGTCGATCCGCTTAGCTACCTGCAGGTCCAGCTTCTCAACGAGCTTCGCAGCTTAAGAGAGCAGGGGCAGGATGATGCCGAGCTGCTTCGCGAAGTGCTGCTCACAATTAACGGCATTGCGGCAGGACTTCGGAATACGGGCTGATCCCGGCCTCAGCTGTAATGTATCGATAAAGCACAGCAAGACAACGATCTCCATGAACCAGGCGAGGCTCGCTCGAGCCTCGCTCTTTTTTTATACTGAACGGATCGCTCTGTATTCATCTTGAGTAGTACGGGGCATCATAGACTTTATCCATTCGAAATTTTGGATTGGATTTCTAATAGTTGTTGATTTTTAGAAACAGTTGAATTACCATTTGAATGATGCTTATTAAACGTTACCCATCAGACCATTCTGGGGGAGTTATGGTGGAAAATTTGGATGTAAGACTGGCAAAGCTGGCCCGCAAAGGCGATCAGCGAGCTTTTGCCGAAATTGTGGAGCTGTACAAGGATAAGATTTTTCATTTAGCATACCGAATGCTAAGCAACCGCCATGAGGCGGAGGACGTCGTACAGGAGACGTTCTTGCGTGTCTATAAAAACCTGGATCGTTATGACGAAAATCAGAAATTCTCGACCTGGATTTACCGGATCGGGACGAATCTTGGTATAGATCGGCTGCGAAAGCGCAAGCCTTCTTTCTCGCTGGATGCGGAACTGAACGATAGTGACGGCATGGATGGTTATTCCCTGATCCCGAGCGACAATCGCACACCGGAGAGCGAAACGCTTCTATCGGAAACGCAGCGGATCATTCACCAAGCAATCGAGGGACTCCCTGCCAAGTACAAGACGATCATGATCCTGAGGTATATACAGGATTTATCGCTGCAAGAGATTAGCGAGATATTGGACTTGCCTGTAACAACGATCAAAACGCGAGTCCATCGTGGACGTGAATTCCTTAGGAAAAAGCTGGAGCATAAATTGTAAGAAAAGCCGGGCCACCGGAGGGTGGTTTTTTCTTGCTGACCTCAAGACGGCGCCTTAGTTGACGTTGTCGCTTATGATGCGGGCCACGAATCGGCAAGGGGTGTTTCCCACGATTCATCGGGCTCTGCAGACAAATTTGATTTTTAATCCGAAAATAATTGAAACATCCGTGACTCCTGCACGTATGAACAATAAGCAAGTCTTATGTCCCCATTCGGGGAATGGACCCAGCAAAGAGATTGAACGAAAGGATTGGCTCACAAATGGATTGCAAATTAGCCGTCTCTTTGATGCATGATTATCTGGATAATGACTTGTCCGAGCCGAAGCAGCTTGAATTGAAGCAGCATTTGCAGGAATGCGCCGAGTGCCGAGTCAATTTCGAGAAGCTGGAGCATACCGATATGCTTCTATTTTCCTTAACTCATCATGCTACGAAGCCATCAGATGATCTAGCAGACCGCATTATGGGCATGCTGCCTAAGCCTAAGAAGCAGAAGGCATGGGTTACCTGGGTTAGGAATCATCCTGCTCTTACGGCGGCAGCCATGTTTGTCGTGGTCATGCTCTTTAGCACCATCAGCTTCTGGAACCAAGAGAACCAGCTGGTTGTGAAGAGTGATGAATTCGAGAAGCTGGTGATTGAAGGCGACACGGTCATCATTCCTGCCGATCAGGTCATTGCGGGAGATATAACCGTCGAGAATGGGAAGGCTAAGGTCTATGGCCAAGTGAATGGAAATCTCACGGTCATTGACGGGGAGTTGTTCCAGGCCTCCACCGCTCATATAGCAGGTCAAGTTAAAGATATTGATAAGGCAATGGATTGGATATGGTACAAAATCTCCAATCTGTTCACAGATGTCGCTTACCGATAAGAATCGCCTGCAGCTTACTGAATACAAGCGCCTCTTTTCAGTGAAAAGACGGCGCTTCTTTTATTACAAATATCCGCAGAATCCAGGTTATGGACCAGGCATTCGCTTGCATCGGAAAGATTAACGTTATAACCTAGAGAGTGTAGAGTACATACTACATATATATAGTCTCAAGCGTTATGCATGAGGACGTTCAAAAAGTCCCCCAGAAGGGCTGATTTTTTGAACCCGCACTTAATGGAATTGACGGGGGTTGCTGTATGGAGTATTTCACGGATATGACCTGGGGAGAAACCATCAAGGATATAATCGATATTCTTATCGTTACCTATATTATATATCAAATGATTCTGCTCGTTCGGGGCACGCGAGCTGTGCAGCTGCTGAAAGGGATCCTGGTGCTGGTCGTCATCTGGGCGCTCAGTACCTGGTTCGATCTGTACACGCTCAAATGGCTGATGAATCAGATCTTCACGTTCGGGGTGCTGGCCATCTTTATTATTTTCCAGCCGGAGCTTAGACGGGGTCTGGAGCAGCTTGGGCGCGGCAAGTTCTTCGGACGAACGGCAGACGCCGATGAAGAGACCCATAAATTAATTAGCGAAACCATTAAGGCCGTTAATTATTTGTCGAAGCGAAAAATCGGTGCCCTCATCGTTTTTGAGCGGACAACCGGTCTCAATGAGTATGTCGAATCCGGGATTCCGATGCGATCGGTGATCAGCTCGGAATTGTTCATTAACATTTTCATACCGAACACGCCGCTTCATGACGGAGCGGTAATTATCCAGAACGGACAGATCGCCGCGGCGGGCTGTTACTTACCCTTATCGGAGAATCCTTTTATAAGCAAAGAGCTTGGTACCAGACACCGCGCAGCCATAGGAATCAGTGAAGTGGGGGATGCGATCTCGGTGGTCGTATCGGAGGAGACCGGTCAAGTATCGTTAGCGTTGAATGGGCAAGTGGTTCGGGATATCAAGGAAGAATCCCTCATCTCCAAGCTATATGAGGAGATGCGTCCTGCCGCATCCACGAAGGAGAAACGCACGTTCTTCTGGAAACGGAAGGAGGGCCGTAATGGATAAATGGATTAAGAACAATACAGTCAGCAAGCTCATCGCATTGGCTGTCAGCATCTTGCTGTGGGCCATGGTCCATATGGACAGCGGCACACCCCCTCCCCCGACAACCTTCTATGATACCCGTGTGATTGAGGGGGTCAAAATTCAAACCTACGGGTTCGATGATGGCGAATATGCTTTAACGGGTATCGACAAAGACCGCGTGACGCTGGAAGTGAGGGGCAAACGGTCCAACATCACCCTGTTTACGGATGAGTACAAAGTAAAGCTTGACCTTAGCAATGTGAAGGAGCCCGGTACCCATACCCTTCCTTTAACCGCTTCCGTGCCGAACGGAGTGGAGGTCGTGTCAATGGATCCCAGCATGGTTACGGTGACCGTAGAGAAGCGGGTCTCCAAGTCGGTGACGGTAAGTATTGGCACGAAGGGCGAGCCGGCTAAGGATTACCGGGCCGGAACACCCGTGCTGATCGACCCACGCCAAGTCACGGTGACCCTGCCGGAATCCAGAATGGAGAAGCTCGGTCAGGTGAAGGGGAATACTGAGCTCGACGGAGCCAAGGAGAAAATTACGGAGAAACGGGTCAAGCTTACGGCATATGATAAGGAAGGCGTCGTGATGGAGGATGCCGTCATCGAGCCGAGCAGCGTAGCGGCCGAGGTTCCGATCGAGCCGGCCTTTGTGACGGTTCCGCTGGACCTGAAATATACGGGGAGATTGGCCGAAGGGCTCGTGCTGTCCAAGGTCGATCAGAAGGTTAAGGAAGTGAAGCTGTTCGGCAGCAAAGAGGCGCTTGCAGGAGCAGAGACCTATATCGAAGCAACCGTAAATTTGTCTGAAATTAACAAATCAGGAACAACGGTACTTACGGCCGACTTGACGACACCCGATGGTTTTGAGAAAATCGAGCCGAGCTCTGTCGAAGTGGAGGTTACGGCCGTATCGCATGGCGAACGGGTTATTAACGGAATCCCGATCACCTTAAAAGGGTTGGCTTCGGGATTGGAAGCCGTAATCCTGGAGCCCAAGGAGAAGTCGATATCTCTTACGCTTACGGGAGCGCCCGACCTGCTGAACAGTCTGACTCCCGAAGACATCGGAGCTCAGGCGAATCTTGCCGGGTTGAAGGCAGGAATGCATGAAATTCCACTTCAAATCACGCTTCCGGATTTCATTAACCGAGCTGACAGGAATCGACTTGTTGTAAAGATCGAGCTGAAGGACAACTCTAAGCCGGTTACAACCAATCCGGGAACTACGCCGCAGGATGACGGCAAGGACAAAGAACAGCCCGAGACTCCGGGAACCGGAACAGGCAATGAACAGGAGAATCATAACGTAGCGCCGCCCGTCAATTCGGGAACGGATGCGAACGGGAGCGAAGAGGAGCCGGCCAATCCGCCGGCAGAAGGAAGCACTGACGATGGGGGTACGGGGTCAGAAACACCAAGTGAGTAAAACATAAAGAAGATGTAGATAAAGGGGAAGAGAACACATGGGGAAATATTTTGGAACAGACGGGGTAAGAGGGGTTGCCAATCAAGAGCTGACCGCCGAAATGGCATACAGCATCGGCCGCTGCGGCGGTTATGTACTGACGGGAGATAAGGAGAAGCCGACCGTCGTGATTGGAATGGATACGCGTGTATCCGGGGCTATGCTGGAATCTGCATTGGTGGCAGGTTTACTGTCGATCGGTGCACATGTTATTCGTCTAGGTGTCGTTAGCACGCCTGCTGTAGCGTACATTACCAGATTGCTGAAGGCCGATGCGGGCGTTATGATCTCGGCATCGCACAATCCGGTTGAAGATAACGGAATTAAGTTCTTTGGCGGAGACGGCTTCAAGCTTTCCGATGAAACGGAACTCAAGATCGAAGAGCTCATGGATGCGGAGAAGGACGAGCTTCCGCGTCCGATCGGAGCGGATTTGGGAGAGCTTCGCGTTGATAATGAGTCGAAATTTAAATACTTGGAGTATTTGAAGACGACCATCACCAACCGTTTCCACGGTCTGAAAATCGTGCTGGACTGCGCAAACGGCGCAGCTTACGAGCTTGCTCCAAAGCTGTTCCGTGAGCTTGGTGCGGAAATTATTACGATCGGCGCCGAGCCTAACGGTCTGAACATCAATGATGGCTGCGGATCGACGCATCCGGAGAAGCTGGTGGAAGCCGTTCTTTCCCACGGCGCGGATCTGGGGCTTGCTTTTGATGGAGATGCGGATCGTCTGATCGCCATTGACGGAAAAGGCGAGGAGGTTGACGGCGACTTCATCCTCTGCATCTGCGGAGATGCGATGAATCGTGCAGGCAAGCTGAAAGCAGGAACGATTGTGTCCACGGTCATGAGCAACATCGGCTTCTATAAAGCTTGCGACAGCTTGAAGCTGAAAACGGCCAAGACGGCTGTTGGCGACCGCTACGTTATGGAAGAAATGCGTCGCGGCGGCTTCAACCTCGGCGGCGAGCAGTCCGGCCATGTCATTTTCCTGGACTATAATACAACGGGTGACGGAATTCTGACAGGCATTCAGCTTGTCGATACGATCGTTGCATCCGGAAAGCCGCTGCATGAGCTGAAGAATAGCATGCGCAAGTATCCTCAAGTGCTTGTTAACGTGCGCGTCGGCGATAAGAGTAAGTACCAAGGAAACAAGGCGATTGAGTCTGCGATTGCCGAGGTCGAGCAGATTCTGGGGGATAACGGCCGGGTACTGGTTCGCCCTTCCGGTACGGAATCTCTCATTCGGGTCATGGCGGAAGGTCCGGATAAAGACGAGCTGGATCGCTATGTAACCCAGATCGCCGATGTCGTGAAGCGGGAACTAGCCTAAGGCTAAAGTTGGATTTTTCAAGGCTGGAAAACCAGTTTATGTAAGGGCCAGTGAACTAGAAAAGCTTGTTACTGGCCCGGCATATTCCTGGCATGACGCAACGCCTGAAAGCGGAAGCAAGCCTTGCTACGACTGCATATGCTGCAGGTATAGGCTTGGTATGACTAATACCCGGTATTCGGGTAGTCTGGTAGGCTGGTTCTGGAGGAAGTTCGAAGAGCGGGCAAGCCGCTAAAGTTGCCAAACTCTATTCGTATGAATATAATATAGAATGTCATTCAAGAATGGAAAGAGAGGGTTGTGAGGTTGACCATAAGCTTCATAAGCGCCAGAGCTTGAAACTGCGCGGGGAATCGTTATGACGATCGATGTGATAACGAATCGGCACGATCAAGCTGACGAGGTGGAGGTGTTCGGATTGTTCGGCGGGGACCTCCCGGGATTGCACCAGAACCGTAAGCTGAACGCGGAAAAGGAATGGGCGACCGTTCTTACAACGCATCAGCAGGTGCTCAATAGTATTTCAGAAAAACATGAATGTGCGAATCAAGTGTGCGTACAGCGCGGTGGAAGAAGAGTGCATTCATGATTGTTCAATAGCTTAAGAGAATGCAATCATTGAACATTGAGAATTGAATAGATCATTCTTCTTTCGTAATACCGCACAGGAGGTGCGCATTCTTCTTTTCGCATAACCATTACTTTTGGGAAACCGAACGGAGGAATCATACAATGTGTGGTATTGTCGGATATATTGGAAATCAGAAGACGCAAACGGTGTTGCTGGAAGGACTTAGAAAGCTCGAGTATCGCGGATATGACTCTGCAGGGATCGCAGTGTTCACCAATGAAGGGCTTCGCATCGCCAAGGCGCAGGGGCGTCTAGCCAATCTGGAGGAACGCCTGGAAACAGCGCCGCTCATCGGTACGGCCGGGATCGGTCATACCCGCTGGGCTACGCATGGCCGTCCATCGGACGTCAACTCTCATCCGCATACGGACGAGAGCCAGAAGTTCTCGGTCGTACACAACGGGATTGTTGAAAACTACCTGGAGCTGAAGGAAGAGCTGATCCAGCAAGGGCATCACTTTGTGTCCGAGACCGATACGGAAGTTATCTCGCATCTCATTGCCCGTGAATATGACGGAGATATCGTGAAGGCGGTGCAGAAGGCGATCAAGTATATGAGAGGAGCATTTGCTCTTGGCGTATTAACGGAGTACGAGCCGGATAAGCTGGTTGCCGTTCGTCAAGCCAGCCCGCTCATTATCGGCCTTGGTGAAGGCGAGAACTTTATCGGTTCTGATATTCCGGCGATTTTGAAATATACGCGGAACGTATATATTTTGAATGACGGCGAGATGGCACTGCTCACGGCAGATGCTGTCGAATTGATGACCATCGAAGGGAATTTTATTTCTCGGGAAATGATTCGTGTCGATTGGGATGCCGTTACGGCGGAAAAAGGCGGGTTCGATCACTTTATGCTGAAGGAGATCCACGAGCAGCCGAAGGCCTATCGGGATACGATGCTGGGCCGTGTGGATGAGAGTGGACGGAAGGTCGTCCTCCCTGAGCTGAAGCTGACGAACGAGCAGATCGCGAATATTCGCAATATCCAAATCATCGCCTGCGGTACGGCCTACCATGCCGGACTTGTCGGACGCAGCGTGATCGAGGAAATGGTACGCATACCTGTCGAGAACGACGTGGCTTCCGAATATCGTTACCGTTCGCCGATTGTCACGCCTGAGACGCTTGTGATCGTCGTGAGCCAGTCCGGGGAGACGGCGGATACGCTGGCAGCCCTTCGTGAAGCGAAGAGCCACGGGGCCCATGTTCTGGCGATTACGAACGTGGTCGGCAGCTCGATCGCCCGTGAGGCGGACGATGTGCTCGGCACGCTGGCAGGACCGGAAATTGCGGTTGCTTCGACAAAAGCCTACACCTCGCAGCTGATCGCATTTTATCTGCTTGGTCTGTATCTGGCTCAGGAGCGCGGCACGATGACGGAGGACGCTGTTGCCGAAGTGATTGCTGCGATGGAAGCTCTGCCGGAGCAGGTGGAAGCGATGCTGGCGAATGCCGAATCAATCAAAGCCTATGCCGAGCAGATCGCGAAGCATGAGCACCTGTTCTTCATCGGCCGCGGCCAAGACTATGCGGTAGCTCAGGAAGGCTCCCTCAAGCTGAAGGAGATTTCCTACATTCATTCCGAGGCCTACGCCGCCGGTGAGCTCAAGCATGGCACGCTCGCTTTGATTGAAGAAGGGATTCCGGTGATCGCTCTGGCAACCCAGGAAGCGGTGTTGGAGAAAACCGTGAGCAACATTAAGGAAGTGAAGGCACGCGGTGCGGAAGTCATGGCGATCACCTATGAGGAGCATGTGGCTGGCCTGCTGAAGTCGGTCGACCAAGCCTTCGCGATTCCGAAGACGCTGCCGGTGCTGACGGCTGCCTTGTCGGTGATCCCGCTGCAGCTGCTTGCTTACTATGCTTCGCTCGCCCGGGGCAATGACGTGGATAAGCCGCGTAACCTGGCGAAGAGCGTGACGGTGGAGTAAGCGTGGCTTTAGCGCGTAAGTGTAGTATTATGTATTCCAAAATAAAGTCGTTCTAAGCATATTTAACGCGTATTGAGCCATTATTTAATCGTATTAGAGTCGAGCAGATTCAGGATTATTTCCTGACATCTGCTCGGCTCTTTTTTGTTGCAGGGGACGGGAAATGAGGGAGGCCGGATAATGAAGGGTTCCTCTCGAATCATATCAGAGACTTTGTCAGGCGTTTCGGGGCTTGCCTTGCATTGGAGGTTGGGGGAGGGCAATGGAAGAAGGGATGAATTCTAGATGAAAAAGCGGCAGCCGGAGTATAAAGCAACTCATTGACTGCCGCTGGTTTGACTTTAGATTGAATCGGTAAGCGCGATAGCATCAATCTCGATCATGGCATCCGATGAATAGAGCGAGGATACCTCGACGATGGTGTCTGCCGGGTAGGGTTGTGACCACCATTTGCGCCGGAGTTCGACGATTTTGTTAAAGTTTGACATCGACGTTAGATAGATGGTGACCTTTACGACTCGATCCAAGCCGGATCCGGATGCCTTTAGTATGCGCTCCAAATTCCGAAAGGCTTGGTCCGCTTGTTTGTCGAAATCGCCGACTCCAACGAGCTGACCGTCATCGCCAATGGCTGCTTGGCCCGAAACGAATACCAGGCCATTTGTCTTGATAGCTTGAGAAATAAGAAATGGTGCGTAAGGATCCGGTTGGGTGTGTACTTGCTCAAATAACATATACGTTCATCCTTTCTTTCATTTAATTATTTTTATTTTATTAAAGCTTCGTTGCAAGAACTCGCTCTCAGGCTCAAGCGGTTCCTATTTCTAAGATCATTGTATTTGCGTTTCTCTATATAGTAAAATGAATGAAATTGATTTTCCCATCAATTTCATTGATGGGATTGAGCTGTGGAGGGCGGTATGGAGATAATTGACTTTAAGGTATTTAAGGCAATTATAGAAGAGGGGAGTATCACGCGAGCCGCTGAGAAACTGGATTATGTCCAATCGAACATTACTACACGAATTCGTAAACTTGAGTCGGAACTTGGGACACAGCTTTTATACAGGACTCCCAAAGGGGTAGTACCGACTGAAAAAGGACTTCTTTTTCATAAATATTCAACAGATGTTCTTCGTACCGTCCACGAGATGACGAAAGCTATTAAGGGAGCCGATTACCCTTCAGGACAGCTGGAAATCGGAGTAGTGGAGACGATGGCTTCGTCCGGACCCTTTATAAGCGCCTTGAGCGAATATCAGCATATGTATCCCGAAGTCACATTGTCACTGATCACCGGGACGTCGCCGCAAAATTACGAAAAGGTGTTAAATTACCAGCTGGATGGAGCGTTTCTCTCCGGCGAATTCGATCTGACGCCTCTATACGTTGCGCATGAGATACGGGAAGAGGTCGTTTTAATATCAGCGGCTGGCGCAGTGCTCGATCATTCAAACGCGGCATGGGTCGTGTTTCCGAAAGGTTGTCCTTTACGGTCGGCAAGCGAGGATTGGCTTCGCAGCGAGGGGCTGCCGCCAGCCAACATTATCGAAGTCAGCACATTGGAGACGATGTTAAGCTGCGTACGCGCCGGAATCGGATACACGCTTATGACTGCTTCGGCGGTTCCTGTTGGTGACAACCAGATTCAAGCGCACACGGTTCCGGAACGTTACCGGTTTATAACAACGCGGTTGGTCACTCGCAAGGACCAATTTCATAGTAAAGCATTCACAGCTTTTGCCGATGGTATAATAACGGCGGGATTTTAGGCCGCATCTTACAATCCTAGAGTCATTGAATCGAACAATCCTCACTTATAATCCAGGCGATGGAGTATCCGGAAATTTTGGGTGGCAGGAATAGGAGATAGCTTGCGAACTTTGGAGTTAATTAAGCGTTTTTTTTAAATTTGTAATCGCAAGGAAAAAAGAGAAGGGGATTGAATCGGATTCTTGCAAACCAACCAAGCCAGAGAGAATCGTATTAGCTTGAAGGAAGTATAACAGCCCCTCTGTACAGAGGGGCTGTTGTTATATGTAGTTCAAAAATGAAGGATCCGCAGGTGGTCAAGCACTAATGTCAGTCACAAAAAACGCAAATGATTGAGGCTTGCTTAACCGCGGTCGACGCATCCATCCTCGGCCAGGTCAAAATCCTGCTTACGCTTACTCTAGTTGGATCGAGTGGGCAGAATGAAGCAGGACAGCTGGGGCTTACCCTTCTTCGTATTGAATTCCCTGTTCGTTAAACACTTTCATAACCACAAACATGGCATCCAGCGCTTTGGGAAAGCCCGCGTAAGATACGCAGTGCATGACGGCCTCTACAATCTCATTTGGCGTAAGTCCGGCATTCAAGGCTGCTTCGATATGGAAATCCAGCTGAGCCGCTGCGCCTGAGGCAAGCATAGCCGCTATGGTAAGCAGGCTCCTTTGTTTTAAGTCCAGCCCTGGACGGGAATACAGCGAGCCGTAAGGGAACTCGACGATCAGCCTGGCCATATCAGGAGAGAATTTTTCCATCTGTTTGACCGTTGCGTTCAGCCGTTCTTCACTGACCATCTGTTGCAAAACTTCGATTCCTTTATTATAGCGATTCGTCTCCATAAACGTCCTCCATAGCGTTAATCTAAACTAAGCAATCGGGTAAGAATCGGCGGGATTTCTTGCGGATCCACCATGACCTCGATCACTGTTGCCGTATGGGACTGCAAGGCTGACTGAACCGCCTTCGTGATGTCGGCTTCATTTTCACAGCGGAATGCCATGGCGCCCATGGATTGGGCAAATAAGCTAATATCCAGCGGTCGCTCATAGACAGCGCCAACCGATCGCCCGGTGTTATAGGACATTCCCTTTTCTACCATATCTAATCGGCCGTTATTCAGCACAAAGAAAATAACCGGAATTCCATGGTTCACGGCTGTCGATATCTCGGTACCGTGCATCATGATGCAGCCGTCCCCGGTCACACAGACGACAGGGCGGTCATGCATGGCGATCTTCGCTCCGATCGAATAGCCGATCGCCGCCCCCATGGCGATGAATACCTCATCGAAATAGAAGGTTCCGGGCTCGATGATTTCGAAGTTTTGTACGGCATGGAAGGAGTGGCTCCCTGCATCCCCGAACAGAACCGCCTCTTTTGGCAGCACGGACCGCAAGCACCGGAACGCCGTTCCCGCAGATAACACGGATTCCGTGCGGGATGCCGCGGCTGCTGCCGCTTGTGCCCGGGGGATCAGCATCTCGTGCACTTTGGACGCTGCCCCGCTTTGCGTTATGAGCTGAGTCAGGTTGGAGCGAATATCACCAAGGATCAGTTGCGTCGGCACCTGAATGGTTTTGCCCGCGAACTTAATGTCATATTCAAATTGCAGCACCTTTTCCGGCTCCATGTCGGCTGTAAATCCGGATAACGACATATCGCACAATTTGCTGCCGACGACGATCATCAGGTCAATGCCCGATCTCAAATAATCGGTTGCATGCTTGGAACCGCCGAGGCCATACCCGCCTAAGTATAAGGGGTGGCTGGTTGGAAATGCTCCTTTCGCACCCGGCGTGGTCATTACAGGAATCCCCCAATGTTCGGCCATGATGCGCAATGGTTCATAGGCATCCGCCATGACAGCGCCTTTGCCCAGAAAGAGGACAGGCTTCTTAGCCTCGCCCAGCATCGATATCGCCTTATCGATATCGGGGGATACCACAGGTGAAATATGGTCCGGCAGAGGCAGGTAGAAGCTCTCCACTTCCTCCATCAGCACATCAAATGGGATGCAAAGATGAACGGGACCTTTTTCACCCGTGTAGGCTTTTTCAAGGGCATGTTTGAGGTACAGGTACAGAAGATCTCCCCGTTCGATGCGGGCACTGAACAAGGTTACAGGCTCGAACATCTTGACCAAATCGGCCCCAAATTGGCTTGAATCCTGACTTAACGCCCGTCCAGTCTCCCGCATCGACGGCTGCCCGGTGATGAACAATACCGGTAACTGGAACTCTTTGGCCTGCCCTGCGGCAGTAATCAGGTTCGTTCCTCCAGGCCCGGAAGTGCCGATCGCGATCCCCATCGTTTTTGTGGCCAGCGCATAACCCGACGCTTCAAAGCCACTGCCGGCTTCGTGGCGTCCCAGCACATATTGAATACCATAGTTTTCTAGCTCCAGCATTAGCGGAGAAATGGACTTTCCGGGAATGCCGAATACGTGAGAAATCCCCCAATTTTTAAAATGCTCGACTAATAGGGTATATACTCTCTTTTTCATCCTATCACCCCTGCAAATTGGTTTTCATTGCCGCTGATTTCATCAATAACCGCTCAATTTGTTCCGCAGGTAAAGGCGGGTAGTAATAGAAACCTTGTACCTCATGACAGTTCTGACTCCGCAGGAAATCCAACTGATCCTTGGTTTCTACGCCTTCTGCGATAACATCGATTCCAAGCTTATGGGCCATGGCGATGATCGTGGCTACAATATCTGCGTCATTTGAATCCGTCATGATATCCCTGACAAAAGATTGATCAATCTTCAGCCGGTCTATCGAAAACAATTTTAAATAGTAAAGATTGCTATAGCCTGTCCCAAAGTCGTCGATGCAAATTTGTATCCCTAGTTCCTTCAGTTTTCCGAGTACCTCGATCGCAACATCAACATTCATCGTCATGGACTCTGTAATTTCGAGCTCCAGGTATTGGGGATCGATGTGGGTGTCGAGTAAGATCTCTTTGATGGTCTCTACCAAATCATGCTTTGAGAATTGGCGAGAAGAAAGATTGACCGATACGCTCATAGGAGGGAACCCTTTTTCTTTCCATATTTGATTTTGAAGGCAGGCGGTTTTGAGCACCCATTCCCCAAGGGGGACAATGAGTCCGGTTTCTTCGGCGATCGGGATGAACTTAGCTGGAGGGACCAATCCGAGAGTCGGGTGATTCCAGCGAATGAGCGCCTCGGTACCGATGATTTCCCCTGTCAGAATATCGATTTGGGGCTGGTAATATAACACGAATTCATCGAGGTGCAGCGCTTTACGGATCGAATGCTCCAATGTTAGCCGTTCAATGCCGCTGCTGTCTGGGATCGGCTTGAAAATGTTATAGTTATTCTTTCCGTCGTCTTTCATCCGGTAAAGCGCAATGTCCGCATTCTTCATCAGCATTTCGACATCCGTGCCATCTTGAGGGTAGAAGACAATACCGATACTGGCTGTTATATAGAACTCATAGCCGTCGATCGCAAATGGTTTCTCAAAGGCCTTAATGATCTTTTCCGCAACATGAATGGCTTCCGTTTGATCCGTAATCTCTTGCACGAGAATCGTGAATTCATCGCCACCCATTCGGGAAACCAGTTGGTTCGGAGCATGGCAGCAAGTCTTCAGACGCTCGGCAACCAGCTTCAACAGCACATCGCCGTTGTTATGACCCAGCGTGTCATTAATCTTCTTGAAGCTGTCCAGATCGAGAAACATGACGGCGAAGATACTGTTTTCTTTCACTCCATGGCTCAGCAATTCATCAATATGCCTGGTGAAAAATCTCCGATTCGGCAAACCGGTTAAATCGTCATGATAGGCTAAATAATTGATTTGCTTCTGCGTATGATAACGCTCGGTGATATCCCGAAACTGTGCAAATGCGCCCATGACCTGCATATTCTCGTCCCGAATAGGGAAGGCATCGAACAAACAGACCATCTCGTCTTGACCGGTCCGTGGCTGAAGTATGAACTCCATATCTTCGTAATATTTTCCTGTTTGAAGAACCTCTTGAATGAAGTCATTGGTTCGGGCATCCGGAATCGGTTTATTCATGACATCCTGCTTTTTGGCACCGGTTAAAATCTCGGCGAACCTGTTAAACTCCGTGATATTCCCATCCCGATCGGTAATCATAATGCCGTTTCTTGTTGTTTCGATGACCACTTGATTCAAAATATGCAGTCGTCGATTTTGCTTTTTCAGCAGGAGTTCTCTTTCGATCGAATCTACGACCGTACTTAGCATCGCCAGTAGAAACGGGTTATGCTGATCTATCGTCGTCATGATCGTAATGGTTCCAAGCAGGTTGGAGATATCGGTGTATTGGAAGGGAACAGAATAACACGCGGTGGACCACAAAAATTCATAAAAATGTTCGTCCCCGACAAGCTGAATGGGCTGACGATGATCCAAAACCAAATTAATGCTGTTGGTTCCCGCTTCTTGTTCGTTGAAGACGAGGCCAATCTGTATGCCCGATTGCTGAACCACACTTTTGATCGCTTCATCCCCGGCCATTTCCAGAATACATCCATTCTCATCGGAGATCAGGATCAGCAGTGGAATCCCTTTCATGAGCTCCAACATCTTATGTACAAAAAAATTGATTACGGACAATATCTCTTCGTATTCGGCCCGTTTAAGATTCAAATCGCCTTCTGATAAAAAGGTAGAAAAGGAGGGAACCCCCCGTGGATCAATACCTAGCTTCTCACATCTCTTTTTAGACTCCGAGATCAAGGATACTTTCGTCAAAGCAATCCCCATCCCCCTTCGCTCCATGAAAATGCAGTAAATATACTTAGATCATGAGCAATCCTGTTATATATCACATTAGACGATACTTAGGGTTTTTTGTCAAATTATTTCTGTTAGATTTTGGTTAACGAAAGCAAATAATATAAAGAGGTCAACAATCCTATGATGCAGACTGGAAGAAGAAGGGGGAGTGAATAGCCTTAACTGATTATGAGAAACGCTGATCAACGAAAAAGGATGCTGCCTTACTGGGAAGGCGGCATCCTCTTGATTTTGACCCCAACGGAAGACTTGTCGTAATCTAAGACGATCGGTTGTATAAAAAATAAGATGAGCAGTACTAAGCCAGAGCCCCGGCAAAAGAGCCGAGCGTCTTTCTGCATGCCGAGAAGGATTGCAATTCAATGCAAATTCGTGGGTCCGCATTCCGGTCGGCTTCCTGATTGCGTACGATCCAAACCCCTTCATTGGCAGGGAGTACAAACAAAATATCCTCGATGGCCGTCTGGTTACCGCTGCCAATTCTTATCGTGCTTAGATTGTCCATGGTACGGGCATTGGACTGAAAATCCTGCTGCCATTTTGCTATCAGCTGCTGCTGATCGGTTGAAAGCTCGTCACTGTGAGGAGAGGCAGGGGATTCACCGGCCGTCAGCCGGTTCCACAATTCTTCCGTAATCACAGCCTTGGATTCGGATAAAGTCGTCCCTTCGGCGTTCGAAGGCTTCACCCCATAGAAGCGTGCAAGCTCCTCTTCCCAATCCGCAGGCTCTGTCCAGGATAGAAAATGAAGCGTATGATGGTCGGACAAGTGATACAAATACCGCTCTTGCAGTTCGTGGATCGTCAGCACTTTGCTGGCATTCCGATCGGTAATCGCCCTCAGCATATAACTGCTGTGCAGCAAATGCTGAATCATTTGCGTAATTTCGGAAGTGAAACGAACCTCGCCGTTCGCTTCATCAATCGATTCTATGAATCCTTTGGACATTAAGCTATGTGTAGCTGCCTGAAACAGAAGCTCCCATTTGTCTTCAGACAGATCACCGTAGTATGCCTTCAGAAGTCCTGCAGCCATGTCCTCCCCTTGGTGAACAGCCAAGGCGTATCCCAGCTCTTCTAATGAAAATATATAGGTATGCTCGCTCATGTAAGCAAATCCTCCAGTACAAATCTATTTCGTTTCCTTTCCGTTACGGCTGATCAGCCCCCGCAGGCGCTTCATGACAGACTGAATTTCGGTATCGGTCAACAAATAATACGTATTCACAGTCCAGGTCTCCCTGTTCTTCAAATGAAAAATCAGCACGGGAAATTTCGGAAGCAGCCACTTCCGAATGGAAGGGCCGTTGTAGCTGATGCTTGTAATGTCCGCCCAGGCTATGGTTCGCGTACCGTCTGAGATGGAATTTTGATCGTAGGTTAGCAGCTGCGTGTCCGATTTCAACGCCTTTGGCAGGCTGACAACCAAATATCCTCCAAAAAACGGAATCCCGATTATGGCTGATGTGATACAAAAAAACTTACGAATAAAGGAGGTATCCATAAAAAAAGCCGCGTACAGCAGAAACAGGCAGGCCAGCACAAACAGTAAACTGCCAAGTGATTTACCCCATGCCACAGATTTCCGATATGATATTGCGTTCATGATTTAGCGCGCCTTCCTGTAATTATTTGAACAGTCCGCTAATCCAGCGAACTCCCTTTTCGACGACTTTAGCTGCGCCATCACCGACAAAGGCTCCAACCGTACCGCCTACATAGGAACCGATAGCCGCGCCGACCGGACCGCCAATCATCGCACCAACGGCTCCGCCTGCGACGGCCCCGCCATAGGTCACAGCTGTTTTTACCACAACGTTGGATGCGGCAACAGCGACTTCTTCCCCGTTAAGCTTGCCCTCGCGGTACTTGCTGACAAGGCCGGAAGCCTCGCCGATCACATTAAAGGTTGCGTTAATCGGGAAGAGCTTTTTGGCGATCATGCCTGGAATTTTCTTGGTAGCGATCCCGTACCTGCCCTTTTCGACACCGGCAATGACCTGTCTGGTCCATTGAGGAAAGTTCTTGGCTTGACTGAAGCCTAACCCGAAATTAAGGCCGAATTTGCTTGCTACTCGATCAAAGCCTTTTATGCCTTTCATAATGAAGCCCGGGTTCACAATCTGGCGATTCATGCCTCTTGCCAGGTTCTTCAAGAACGTATTGTTCCCTTTGCCTTTAACCCATGGGGCATTATGAATTTTAGCGCGGGACGGATTTCGCGGATCTACTCTGAATTGTACCGTCTTGGTTAAGACTAAGGAAGCACCCACAGAGCTGTAAAGAAGAGTTCCCCACTTTTCCAGATTATCCCGCACTTGAAGTGTGTTGTTTAACACGTCCTGCGTTTGATCGATCGGATCGGCGGCCGTCCTTGCCTGTAACGAAGCTTGAGTAGAATCGGCCTCCGTAAAGCGGTTGACAATGGTATGTAATTCCGTGCTGACCGAACCCACCGCTGCCGTGAAATGATCCATCTGCTGACGGGCCAGCTGGAAATTTTGATAGAATTGTTGCCTTGTCGTACCTTCCCATCCACTTTCAAGGATTTGAATCTGCTGGGTAAGGTGGCTGCAAATTTGCACTCCGATCTCCCGAGCCTGTGCAAATTGTCGGGATATTTCCATAAGTCTTTCCGGAGGAACTAATATTTTGCCCATGGTACTCACCTCAACAATATACAGATTAATGTAATTATTGTAGTAGAGGTCCTCCATCTTCACAAAAGGAACAAGTAACAGAATAGTAAAAAAATCGTTAGGTCCTTGGAACCATTTCCCTTTTCCTGAAGGTTGATTCTTATTTTTTCCATTTGGATTTTGTGATACGTTTACATGAGTTCAGCATGCTTTCGTTAGACTGATGCCAAGACCGCGGTTCGTGAAACAAGACGCAACTAATTTGTGCACAAATTGTTGCGATGCGATAATTGCAATAATTTATATTTTGATCGAGAAGAGGGGATTAGATGGAGTGGCTTGAGCGGATGAACCGGGCGTTGGATTATATCGAATTGAACTTGGCTGGGGAGATTGAACTGAGTGAAGTTGCGCGCAGAGCTTGTTGTTCATCTCATCAGTTCCAAAGGATGTTCTCCTTCATTACCAATGTAACGCTGGCAGAGTATATTCGGCGCAGAAAGCTTACCCTTGCCGCACTCGAATTGCAAAATAGCGGGTCGGAGAGAGTCATTGATATTGCCATAAAATATGGTTACGAATCCCCGGTTTCTTTCGCACGCGCTTTTCAATCACTTCATGGGGTTACGCCGGCAATGGCTCGCCAAGCCGGAATTGCGCTTAAAGCCTATCCACGCCTCTCCTTCCTGATTACGATCAAAGGAGTAGACGCGATGAATTATCGCATAGAAACGAAGGAATCATTTGAAGTATTTGGCATGGAACGAGTTTTTCGCAGCGAGGGAGGCGGTGATGCACCGGACACACCGGCACAATTCTGGCAACAATGCCACGCCACTGGCGAAGTAGAGAGACTTGCTTCTAATGCCGGCAGCTTGCCCCGTTTTTTGAGCCCGGATTCATACAAAGTACATGGGATATGCAGCTACAGAGATACAGGCGATGATACCTTCCCCTATATGCTGTGTGCCTTTAAGAGTGAAACCAGTAATACGAACGGATATTCTACCGTAACGATTCCAGCCCAAACATGGGCGATCTTCCACTCGGAACCCATCGATTGGGATGCGTTCGGTGGAACTATCGAGACGTTGTATCGACGATTTTATACGGAATGGCTTCCAACGTCAGGTTATGAGCAGGTGAATGGAATGGAGCTGGAAATCTACGGCGAAAAAGCAGGGCTTCATTCCGTTGAACTATGGTTCCCCGTAAGGAAAATCTAAAGCACGCATACGATTTTGAGCACGAGTCCAAAATGCTGCGAAAAGCCATGAACAAAAGGGAGATGGGATGATGTTGAGAAAATTTAATCCTCCAGGAATGGTTTCTTCTAACATCTATCATCATGGAGTTGAGGTAACGTCTTTCCAGCGCATGCTGTTCATCTCAGGTCAAGTAGGTGTAGGTCCGGATGGAGTTCCCGGCAAAGATATTCGGCAACAAACGGAGCTGGCGATCAACAATTTGTATAAAGTTCTTGCCGACGCAGATATGGATGCAAACGATATCGTAAAGTCCACGATCTATTTAACGGATGAAAATCTGCTTGGTGCTTTCATGGAGGCGGGTGCAGGTTCATTGCCTACCCCTCCCCCGGCGACAACGTTAGTAATGGTCAAAGCTCTTGCTTCGCCGGATTTGCTCGTTGAGATCGAAGCCATCGCGGCGAAGTGATGCTCTAGTCCAGGTAAAAGAGTAGGAAGATGAGATGTCCAGCCTAGCAGGCTGCCGCGGATGAACGTAATGGATTAAAACTAGTGCAATAAGGAGGATGCCGATTTCCGGCATCCTATTTTACTATGCTAAACCCCTTGATACAGAATCTTAAGGGCTGCTTCTAGCTAACACCGATCCAATCAACAAGTCCATCTATCCGATCAGCACATGATCTTCTGCATACCCGATTTTGGAGGAGCGCTTTTTCTGAGCCAGCGCATAAGCGAGCGTTAATGGACCCAGTCGCCCAGCAAACATCGTGATAATCACAATGAACTTACCGGCAGGGGACAGCTCACTTGTAAGTCCCATAGACAACCCGGTTGTACTAAAGGCTGAGGTTGCTTCAAAGAGCACCTCCAGAAAATGCTCCTCCAGCATTCCTTCGGATACCGTGAGCAGGAGGGCAACCACAAGTACGGCTACCAACGAACTCATGACCACTGCTAGTGCCCGCAAAACCGTTTCAATCGCAATTTTGCGCTGGAAGGCATGGACCTGACCACCGCCACGGAAGGTTTGGATGGTTGCCAGTATGAGTACCACAAGCGTGTTGATCTTGATGCCTCCTCCCGTTCCGCCTGAGGCTGCTCCGATAAACATCAGAATGATGATAATAAACTGGGAAGCCGCCAGCATGCTGCTGATGTCAATTGTGTTAAACCCGGAGCTTCTTGGAGTCATGCCCTGGAAGAATGCTGCGAGCACCCGCTCGCCTCCGTTCAAATTCCCGAACGTAGCCGGATTCCAGCTTTCCAGTATGAGAATGGCTGCAAACCCGAACACGAACAGGATACCCGTTCCAAGAATGACAATCTTGGAGTGAAGGGACAGCTTCCTCCAGGAGCGCTTGCGGAAGAGATCGACGACGACTATGTACCCGAGTCCGCCAATAACAAAGAGCATAACAATCGTTATGTTGACGACAGGATCGCCGACGAAGGAGGAGAGGCTGTCTGACCACAGGGCAAAACCGGCGTTGTTAAAGGCAGAGACGGAATGAAAAAGCCCATAATAGAGCGCTTGTCCCCAGCCGAGCTCATGCCACCGAATGGCAAGGAGAATTGTTCCGAGCGTTTCAAAAGCAAATGAGATCAGCACCATATACAGGGATAGTTTGACCAGTCCCTGTGCCGATGTGGAGTGGGTCGTTTGCTGGATCAAGAGGCGCTGCTTTAACCCGATTCTTTTCCCCAAGACGATGGCTACCATGACACCAAAGGTCATAAAGCCCAATCCCCCGACTTGAATCAGAATCATAATGATGACTTGACCTAAAGTCGAATAGACGCTCCCAGTATCCACGACAACTAGGCCATTCACGCAGATTGCGGATGTGGCTGTAAATAATGCATTCAGCAACCCTACGGATGTACCGCTAGTAGAAGACTGAGGAAGCGCAAGGAGCAAGGTGCCGATTAAGATTAAGATGGTAAATACGATCAGGATGAGCTGAGGGGGGCTCATATTGTTTTTTTGCTTGTTGATGAACATTTCGAATCTGCTGGGGATGGATTGATGGTTCGTTGGGTTACTGCCCATAATCCTTCTCCAGGCCAAGGGGGGGCGATGCTTGACTTAAGAAAAACGAAGCGTCTACGACTTTCCCCTGACTTATCTTTAAATAGTTAAATCCCCGATCCGTTTTTATACGTAACAAGCCGGTTTCGAAATCCGTGTTCAGTTCCTTGAAGAACAGCCCCTCAGCGACAACTTCCCCGTCGTCTTCACCTTTACGGATCAGATATTGGCCATTTTTGCTGACAACCGTAACCGGAATTCCACGCTCGTGAGTCTCCACGATGTGTTGATCCATTCGCTGTACAGCAACGATGTGCAAATCCGTCTCGCCGATTCGATTAAGCAGCTCATTGACGAATGAACCCTGTGTAATTTCCTGCCACCGTGTTTGGCCGGATTGTCCGATGATCAGCTGCGTTATCTGATACTGCTTGGAGGTTTCGGCGATAATATCCGAAGCTTTTTGACGGTTATGATTAGGCTTGGTGATAAACGTAGCGCCATATTCGTCACAGATCGTTTGCCAAAGGGCCATAAACTTCTCTTGTTCGAGATCGAGTTCATCCGCAGCCATGGGGATGACGCTCATAACATAGAGGGGACATTGCAGAAGTCTGGCAAGCTCGCCGCCTCTCCGAATCAGTCGTTCGCCGTTTGGACCATAATAAACACACACCATAATTTTCTCGTGATGTATCATGAATGCATCTGCTCCTTTCTAATCAAGCGGCTTGAGTCTTCCGGACCCAAGGAAAAAAGCCCGGTAGCAGAGACAATCTGCTTCCAGGCTTTGGACTGTGTTCCGAATAAACAAGTCAAAGTTGCACGGGCGTTATCTCTCGAGACGCTGACGAGGTTAGCTGTCGGATTCGGGTCTGAGAGTCCCCGTTCTTTCCGCCTTGGAAAGAATTCACCCCTGAAGCCGTTAGCGGCTTCTCTGGTTCCCCCGCTCCCCAAGTGGTGGGGATTAAGCGATCAATAATATAAGATTATCGAAGTATATACTAAGCTAGGTAAATCTAAATGTAAACCTTGATCCCGAAGTCTCATGTGACGTTATTGAAACGATGCAGCTTAATCTATACTTAGGTATTTACGCGATTTCCCTCGCGAGGTTTCGGACTTTTCAATAATTATTCGATCTTGCTCTAATTAGTTATTCGGTCTCCTTGACGGGATTCGACAGCTTAAGCTTGCTAACCAACGGTTTTATCGTCAGCCCCTGTGCAAGAAGCGAAAACAGGACGACGCTGAATGTAAGGACGAGGATATCGTCGCGCCCTTTGAAGGAGGCGGGCAGGCTTAGCGCAAGTGCAATCGATAAGCTCCCTTTTAAGCCGCCCCAATTCAGGAGAGCTTTCCAGGATGACGGAAAATTCCGCAGGAAGCTCAAGCTGGTATAAACAGCGACCGTTCTTCCAATCAGCACGATAAGGATGGAGGTGATAATCAGCGCCCATTTATCCGTGAAATCAATATGCTTGATTTCAAGGCCGATCATAAGGAATATCAATGAATTGGCAACCAGGGTAATGACATCCCAGAACGAGTTGATATTCATCTTCGTGGTTTCGGACATTCCGATCCGGCTGCCGTAGCTGCCGAAGATCAAGCCGCTTACGACGACGGCGATAACACCCGAGACATGAAAGTGCTCGGCAATAAAGTAGCTTCCGAAAAACAGCAGCATCGAAAAGGCAATCTCCAGCGGATAATCGTCATAAAAACGAATGAGCTGCGAGAACAGAAAGCCGAGGATGGCTCCAATCGCAATCCCGCCCAAGCTAAATTGAAGAAAGAGCCAAATGCCGCTGCCTATGCCTGCCCAGCCCATCTCTATATATGAAAGCAAGTATACCGATGAAATTTGAAATAACACGACGGCGATGCCGTCATTAAAAAGCGATTCCCCTTCGATAATGGTCACCATTTTCTTGGAAACGCCAAGGGATTTGAAGATGGAGATCACGCTAATCGGGTCCGTTGCGCTCATAAGCGCTGCAAAGGTAAAAGCAACAGGTAAAGGCAGTCCCATGATGCCATACATCGCCAGAGCGATAATAAGGAAAGACAAGAAGGTGCCGCCGATCGCCAGGGCAGCCACTGGCTTGCTCTGTTCCCGTAAGTGTGAGAAAGGAAGCTTTAATGTGGCGTCTCCAAGAAGGATAGGCAGAAACAAGGAGATGATGATCGCCTGGAATACATTTGATTGCGTAATAAAGGTTTCGGCTTCGTCCAGCACGGGAATATGCAGCAATCCAAGCAGCAAACCTACTACGACGAGTGCAATCGAATAGGGTTGGTTTACTTTTTTGGCAAATGCGATAACCCCCATCGATATCGCAAGTAAAATTAACAATTGAACGAAGACCTCATTGAAATGATGCATAGAACACCCCTCGCCTCAGGATATTTGTTCCAGTAATTGATTGTACCCGAATCCGGACGATTCGCCAAACCAAAATAATGGGGAGACCGGTCCTTAGCTAGATATTATCCATCGAAATGAGGAAGGGAATGCATAAGATGTTTATTCGTTGTTCAAAACATAGGGGAACCATTGATCGATTGAGGAGATGAGCGTATGAATGAGCTATGGAATGATCTGTGGAATGAGGTATGGAAGTCCCTTGCTTTAATTATTTTTGGAATGCTGGTGCTCCGCATCTCCGGCCGAAAATCAATCTCTCAAATGACCGTACCCACAACCATTACGATGATTTCGATCGGAACGATTATTGTTCAACCGATCGCTGATGAAAACTTAGTTCTGACCCTTACAGCGGCTCTGGTCTTTATTCTGGTTCTCATCCTTGTCGAATTTATGCAAGTGCGTTGGAGCCGGTTTGAGAAGTGGATAAAGGGACCAGCCGTTATCGTTATAGAGAATGGGCAGCTTCAATTGCAGAATATGAAAAAGCTGAGGTTAACCGTAGATGCGCTTGAGATGAAATTGCGGCAGCAGGGGATATCCAAACGAAATGATGTGAAAACGGCTACGATCGAGCCCAACGGGCTGCTTGGTTATGAACTGCAGGACTCCGCAAAGCCGGTAACGCTGTCCCAGCTGGAAGATCTGCTCTCTCAATATTTTAACGGAGCGGGAACAAGACATCAGGGAGCTGCGCCAAACACCCCGGATCCGGAAGTCAATTTGTTTAGTGAAATCAAGGTAGGAAACGAGCACGTAAATAATAAGAGGCTTCAGTAAAAAAGGCATTCCCTGCCTCAGGGAGTGCCTTTTGGCTTATCAAAATGCCTGCGATTAACGTCTACATAACACCATACGTTAATTTGATTGCCGTACGGATCGTAGGTATAGAACAGTACCAGCGTCTTGGGATTCCCGGCAAAATCCGCATAAGGATTTTTTCATGGAAAATAAGTTGTCCCTGATGAAAGCAGGCCTTTATTATTGGAGATGGCAGGAGAGGAAGATTTGCCGCTATCATCGAATGGAACAAATTGAGCCAAATGCGAAAGCAAGCTATCATGGACATAGGATTGGCAAAGAGACAGGAAGAGGGGGAAGACAATTATGGGATACCAGCAAGCGCTGGAAGCATACATATCGGCAACGAACACCCATGATTTCGATCAGGTGGCTAAACTGCTGGACGAGGGTGCGGTTTACTGGTTCTCGGACCGGAGCTGCGTGACGCAGGACGAAATCCGTGCTTACTTCGAGCATGCCTGGGAGGTCATTTCGGACGAGGTTTATTACGCCGAGGACGTGCAGTGGATCGCCGAGGATTTCGGGACGGCGGTCTGTATCTATACCTACCGCTACGAGGGATACGCTCAAGGCAAGTTTACTACCGGCAGCGGAAGAGCGACCAACGTTTTCGTGCGGAACGGGGAAGGAGTCTGGAAGCTGAAGCATGAGCATCTTAGCCCGCTGAAATAGAGGAATCCTCTATATAGGTGAGGGAGCTGTCCCATTAGTAGCGTGTCTGCGCCGGGGACAGCTTTTTTATGTTAAATCAGACAAAACAGCCGAAAGCAGGAACAATACGACACGAAGTATTTGATAGCAGGGTCTTGCTGTCGCCTTAGGGCGGGACATCCTGGAATATTGAATTTATTAACAGAAAATTAATTTACAAGATTTTATCCCTGTTCTATGGAAATGTATCCCTTCTCAATTGCCGGGTAAGGTTCCATGATACAAATAGATTATCAATTAAAAATGTAACCGATGAAAGCCGGGAAGGAGGCTGTAGCTGGGCCTCGGGGCCAAAAGGTTGAAGGTTTGGACATGGAGAAGGGAGATGAGTCTGCCGTACATATTTTTGAGATGAAAAAACGGTAACCGCTTTCAATCGTCATAGGATTTCGATCACCTTGCGAAGCTGGACCCGACGTCAAGATGAACGCTAAGCAGAGACGTTTCATGCAGAATCAACGGCTAAGGCTGGAACGCCTGCAAGCCGGTTATTCGATGACATCACGGACCGTACAGACATTCATGTACCATGCTGTATCCTTTTGCAAATCGAAATTGGAGAAATTGAGGTGAAAACGGTCATGCCATTCATGATCAAAAAGGTTTCGAAATGGCTCGCCGGGGTGCTTGTCCTGCTCCTTGTTCTTACTCCGCTTGCCCCTGCTGCGTCAGTATATGCTGCGGAGGGTGATCTTCCCCCTCCGGCAACGGCTCCGGCTGCGGATTTGTCACAGGAACCCGTCACGGTAACTAATTCAACGTACGGCAAGAGTCCGACCTCCATGAACGATATAGCAGCTAACCAGGATCCGAAAGCCCCGCAAAATTTAAGATTGGTCAGCGTCTCTCATAATATGGCGATCTTCGAATGGGATTTCAGACCTAAAGAGGATGATAACAATATTCAGGTGTGGGATGCCGATACAGGCAAATGGCGGGCTTGGGGGAACTATTGGACCCGGGCCGTGACCGGCTTATCTCCTGAAACCACCTACCGCATCTATATTACTTGGAATGAAGATACGAAACAGGAGCATAAGAGCAGTGTGCTGGAGTTCACGACAACGAAGGATGTGGCCGAGTATAAAGAAGCTCCCTTAACGCCGCCAAGCGGTCTTAAAATTACGGGCGTAACGGAAGACTCCGTAACGCTGGGCTGGGGCTCGAGTCCGGGGGCTACCGCCTACGACATTTACGTCAATGGGGCATGGGCAGGGGGAACCTGGGAGAATACCGCAACCTCATCGACCTACTCCCCTCTTGAAGCGGGGCAGACATATAAATTTATGGTTGGGGCGCAGCGAACGGTGAATGGCGCGCTTGAGACGTCTGCGAACAGCAATACCGTTACGATCACATGGGGCGAGCTGGCTCAGCCTGAGGGGCTGCAAGTTGTAACGGCGACGCGCTCGACGGTATCGCTGGGCTGGGCTCCGGTTCCTGGCGCCACAAGCTATGATATTTACCAAGATGGCGTAAAGATCGGCACCAGCGAGCAGAATCGGTATACGGCGACGGGGCTCGAGGAAGGAAGGACCTATTTCTTCAAGGTGACGGGTGCAAACAGCCTGTGGACCTCCCCTGAGAGCGAAGCGGTGACCGTCGTTCCTGGCAGCAATTATAACAATATTACGTATTACACGTCGTGGTCGGCGAGTACCGACTCCAATGCCCGCAACCTGCAGCCTGACGATTTGGACGTATCCAAGCTGACGCATATCAACTATGCTTTTGCCGATATCTGCTGGAAGAAGTATGGAAGCGGCGCACGAGCCTGCGAAGATCCTAACATTCCGGCACAGAACCGGTACGTGTATGATGGAGAAATCATCATCGGAGACCCGACCTTTGATTTTCAGAACTTCAAGGCATTTGAATCGATTAAAGCAGCGAATCCGCATTTGAAGCTGTTGGTGTCGGTCGGAGGCTGGACGTGGTCCGGCAATTTCTCGAACATCGCACGGACGGAGGAGACGCGCAGGGCATTCGCGAACTCGGCGGTTAAATTCCTGCGGGAGCACGGTCTTGACGGCCTGGACGTCGATTGGGAATATCCGGTGGAGGGCGGTTTGGAGACCAATTCCCGGGGTCCTGAGGATAAAGAAAACTTCACGCTGCTCATGAAGGCAGTCCGTGAGGCGTTGGATGCAGCAGGCAGTGAAGACGGAAAGTACTATCTGCTGACGATCGCGTCGGGTCAAGGCGACAATTTCACGGTGAACGCCGATTTTGAGAATTCCGTGCAGTATCTTGATTTTATTAATATCATGACTTACGACTACAGCGGAAAGACCGATACATTAGGACACCATAATGCACCGCTTTTCTATGATAAGGCCCTGCCAACCCGGTCGGCGGCAAGAAATCATGTGCTCGGCGGACTGATGGGGCATTTGAACGGCGGCTTGCCTCCGCATAAATTGATTGCCGGCGTTCCTTACTATGGCAAGGGCTGGGACGGATGCGGACCGAATGGGCAGTACCAGGCTTGCATGGGGGGCTCAAGCATCGGAACATGGGAGAGTGCCCTGTTCGACTTCAGCCATCTTGAGAACGATTATATCGACAAGAACGGTTATAAGCGATATTGGAACGAGTATGCGAAAGTGCCTTATCTCTATAACGATCAGAACAAGGTATTCATCACGTACAATGACAAAATTACGATGATGTACACCGCATCCATCGTCAAAACGCTTGATATCGCCGGCGTCATGAGCTGGGATATTAGCGGGGACCGGAACTATACGCTGACGAACCAGCTTGTCAAAGACCTGCCGATTAACGGCAAGGTAAATGATGATGCACTTGCTGCACCGGTTAACCTGAAAGCATCCGGTATTACATCCAATGCGATTCAGCTTGAATGGGGTCCGGTGGCGGGCGCGTCCACCTATGAGGTGTATGTGAACGATGCGTTTGCCGGATCGATCGAAGGCAATAATGGGTACACCATTCAAGACCTTCGGCCGCAGACGAATTACAAGATTCATGTGCTGGCCGTGGACCGTACAGGCGACAACATTGACAGAGTCTCAAGTGCATCCAAACACATCAATATCACAACCTCCGTCAGCAGCTCGGGCGGATCGGATAGCTCCGGCGGATCCGGTGGGTCAGGAGGCACAACCTCATCGCCTCCACCTCAGCTGCCTAAACAAAAGGATCAGCTGGATGCAAAGGTGGTTCTGTCGGGAGATAAGGCCATCATGACGCTTCAGGGGGCTGCAGCAGTACAGGCCATTAACGCCTCCGATTCCGTAAGCTTCCGGATAGACGCCGCCGACGAAGCGAAGCAGGCAGAGGCAGAAATACCGCATGAGGTCATCGCAGCCATTGCGAAAAAGGGAGCGGATGCCAGCCTGTCGATCCATGTAAATGGAACCGAGTACCGAATTCCGGCTGCGTTGATTTCGGTTTCCGGCCCGGTGAAGGTATCGATTACATCTCCTTCCGAGGCAGACCTCAAAGGAGCCGAAGCGCTTCTGGCGGGGAAAGTGGCGCTGAATACACCTCTTTTGTTCAAGCTGGAGCAGATCCATGTCGATAAAACAGCAACGGAGCTTAAACACTACGGAAAGCTATACGTTAGTGAATATATCACGATCGATGCCAAAGCGATGAACACGAAGCGAGCCGCCGGCGTCGTGTATATTCCGGGGCTGAACGAGCTGCGCTCGGTGCCGACGCTGTTTAAGGCGAACGCCGACGGGACGGTGACCGTGGAGATTAAGAAAACCGGCAATGGCATTTACGTGCTCGCACAGCAGGATATGAAGTTCAAGGATGCGATCCCGGCCTGGGCTGTGGAGGATGCAGCACAGGCAGCGGCGAAATGGATCGTATCCGGGGAAAATGGCGATATCTTCGATGCCCATAAGTCCATGACCCGGGCTGAAATTGTCGCGATAATCGTCCGCGCTCTCGGCCTCTTGCCGGATGAAAGCTACGCAAATTTCGCAGATGTCGATCCTAAGTCCGCCTATGCCGGAGAACTTGCTGCAGCTAAAGCAGCGGGACTGGTAAAGGGAAGAACAGGGGATGCCTTTGATCCGAACAGTCCGATCTCCCGCGAGGAGCTCGCCGTTATCCTGGGCAACGTGCTGACCTATGCCGGCATGGACAAGGAAGCTGGAAGTTCTGTGCTCAATGGCTTCAAAGATCGATCCGCAGTTTCTTCCTATGCGAAGTCAGCCGTTGCCTTGGTCGTCAAGCATAAGATCATGAATGGCGTATCCACAACGACATTTGATCCGAAATCCAATGTGAACAAGGCACAGACGGTGGTTACCGTGGTGAGGACGCTTCGCGTACTTGGATTACTGAACTAGATGACTCACACTTAAGGGTCGGGGCGTCTCGAGACAGAGCGAAAGGTTCGAGAGGCCCCTTTTTTAAACATTGCGATGAATCATGGAGGCGACAGGCCGAGTTCGAACATAGCAATTAAAGAGAAATCCTGCTAAAGATCCCATGTTAAGATAGACCTATCAAATGGACGAGGTGATCTGTTATGGCGCTGAAATGTGATAATATCTTTGTTAACCTGCCGGTCAAGGACTTGGACAGAACGAAGGACTTCTTTACGAAGATCGGCTTTGAATTCAATCCGCAATTTACGGACAAGAACGCTGCCTGCCTGATGATCGGCGACAATATCTTTGCGATGCTGCTGGTGGAGGACTATTTCAAAACCTTTACCAAAAAAGATCTGTCCAACGCTGCTAAGACGACCGAGGTGATCTTGGCATTGTCGGCCGAGAGCAAGGAGCAGGTTGATGAAATCGTCAACAATGCGCTGGCTGCAGGAGGATCGCCTTCCAATGATCCGGTGGATCATGGCTTTATGTACAGCTGGAGCTTCCAGGATCCGGACGGTCATTTGTGGGAAGTATTGTACATGGATCCTAGCAACGTTCAATAATAAAGTTCCATAAGGGTAGAAGGTAGTGTTATCCTTAGGGGGCAATGAGCAATAGGAAGCGGCAGGTACGTCAGAGGATCAACGGGCGTATCTGCCGTTTCATTTTCGGATGCAAAATAAGATGGAACTAAAGAGGCGAAATTACAGTCTTTACTTTTATTTGGGAATGGAATATAGTTGTATGTACAAACAATAAATGATTTAATCCTTCAATGGATATTCCTCTAGATATCGCTCTTTTTCTTTCTCCATTCTGCTCTCAGGAGGTGAACAAAGCCACGATCGTGACGCTTCATGAGCCGCTGCTTGATCAAGAAGATATACGATGACAGGAGTGTGATTCCTATGGAAAGAGTATTAGTTATTAATGCCCATCCGCTCGTCACGAGCGACCGTTCCCTTAGCCTGCAGGTTCTTAATCACTTTATATCCAAGTACAGAGTGCTGAACCCGGATGATGAATGGGAGCAGATTGATCTGTATCGTGAGGAGGTGCCGGCCATTACGGCCGATTTGCTGAATGGTTGGGCGAAGCTTGAGACAGGGGAGCGGCTTACGGATGCCGAGGAGAAATTGATGCTCCGGATGTCGGAGATTCTGCGACAGTTCAAATGGGCGTCCAAATATGTGATCGCCATGCCGCTGCATAATTTCAATATTCCGTCCAGGCTTAAGGATTATATGGATAATATTATCATCCCGAAGGAAACATTCCGTTATACGGAGAACGGCTCTGAAGGACTCCTAACCGATGGCCGGAGCGTCGTAGTTATCCAGGGGAGCGACGGCATATATACGAATGGCGACTGGTACAGCGAGGTCGAATATTCGCATCACTATTTGAAATCGATGTTTGCGTTTCTTGGCATTACGGATTACACGATAATCCGTGCTCAGGGGAATGCGGTCCTGGATCGGAGTGAAATTTTGGCTGAAGCTTTCCAGGCTGCCGAGTCGGCGGTGATGCACTGGGGAAGGAACGAGGTCATTTCACAGGGATAACATTTCAGGGCATGAAATAAAAGAACTGGGAGGGTGAAAATGGCCTATACGCTAATATTGGTCATTCATGTGATATCGGCCATCGCCATGATCGGACCGGCATTTTATCTGCAGCGGTTTCTTGCATTTCCGAAGGCCTCCGCCGGAGGCGCCGGATCGCTGAGGTACGCGCACGGCACTGCCCGGCGGCTGGATCGTTTGACGGATACGGGAATGATCCTTCAGATCGTAACGGGACTGCTTATGGGCTGGATGGAGCCCGTTCTATTTCAGATGCTCTGGTACGATGCGGCCCTTGTGCTGGTGCCGGTGATCGGCCTGTACATGAAATTTGCGGCCAGGCCGCGAATTCGCTCCTTGTATACGCTGGTCGAGTCATCCGCCGCATCGCAAGCGGACCTGGAGCGGGCCTACCGAAGGTTATGGTCGCAGGCATTGCCCCATATCCTCATCGTTCAAGCGGGAATTGCCATTCTGATCTTGCTGATGGTGCTGAAGCCCTAGCAAGCAAGAGGGCTGGATGCCAAGATGATAAGCGGGCGGAACACGAACGAGTACATGCACGTATACATCAGCGGGTATCTCTATAGATAAATGAAACAACCGCCAGTTTCTCTGAGAAACTGGCGGCTGCTTTGGTATTACCGATTCAATGGAATGGATCGGCGTTTTAGGCCGATGCCTCGGTCGTCACTTGCCACAATACGCCGTATTTATCCTCAATTACGCCGAACAACGCTCCCCAGAATTGGGGCTTCAGCGGATCGACAACCTTGCCGCCCTCAGACAGCCGGTCAAATGCTTCATGCGCCTCCGCATCGCTGTCAAATGTCAGGGTCAGATGCATGCCGTTCCCCCGATCCAGCGATTGGAACATGGAATCGGACATGAAAATGGGAACCCCGCCGGCAACAAGGCTTAAATGCAAAACCTTATCCTTCATTTCTTCCTGGGAGCCCGGAAGCTCCCCGAAGGTTTTCACGGACAGGATCTCGCCTCCCAGTGCGCTCGTGTAAAACGCAGCCTGCGCTTTAGCATCCTCGGAGAAAATATACGGTGTCAGCTTTGCCATCATCAACATTCCTTTCGAAATTAAGATTGGAACCTTACCTTTGATTCAATTATATAGGTATCCATACTCCCTGATTTCTTATGGATTGCTAACCTTATGGATTGATTACTTAACCTTCCTCCACGATAAGAGCCCTTGGGGAGCCTATAAAATCGGAGACAGCAGGCGTGAAATCGACTCCTTAAATTTGATCCATCTGGACCGCTTCTCATATTCCTCCAAGGTGAGCAGGCTGGATACGCGCAGATCATGGTGAAAAATCTCCGTCAGACGCCGGGACAGCAGCTCATCGTACAGGAAGGCGTTGACCTCGAAATTCAGCCGGAAGCTTCGGACATCGATGTTGGCCGTGCCGACCGAGGAGATTTTCTCATCGATGATGATAGTCTTGGCGTGAATGAACCCGTTATTATACAAATACACATTCGCTCCGGTTTGCAGCATCTCTCCAATATAAGACCATGTCGCCCAATAGACGAAGGGATGGTCCGGCTTGTCCGGAATCATCAGATGCACCTTGACCCCGGACAACGAAGCGATGCGAAGCGCGTCGAACAGGCTTGCATCCGGAATAAAATAAGGGGTCTGGATATAGATCGACCTTTTGGCCGAAGTGATCATTTTGATATACCCGTTCTTGATGTGCTCATATTCGGAATCCGGCCCGCTGGTTACAATCTGAATCCCGACGTTACCCGGCGAATTGATCTTGGGGAACAGATTCGGCTCGTAGACGATGTCATGGTGATGCGATGCCTGATTCCAGTCAAGGATGAAGCGGACCTGCATCGCATAGACGGCTTCTCCTTGAATGCGCAGATGCGTGTCCCGCCAATAACCAAACCTTGAATTCAACCCCAGATACTCATCCCCGACATTAAATCCGCCGACATATCCGATATCGCCGTCAATAATGACCAGCTTCCGGTGATTGCGGTAATTGAGCCGCAGGTTGATGAAGCGCAGCTTGGAAGGGAAGAAGGCCTCGGCCTCGCCGCCCGCTTCGCGAAAAGCCTTGAAGAACCCTTTCGTCAACTTTCGCGAGCCCAGCTGATCATAGAGGACGCGAACCTTGACGCCCTCCCGGGCCTTTTTCGTCAGCAGGGCCATCAGGCTTTTGCCAAGCTGATCCCGCCGGATAATGTAATACTGAATATGTATGTATTCCTTCGCTTCCTCGATATCCTGAAACAGGCGCTGGAATTTGTCGCGGCCGTCCGTAAAAATCTCGACCTTGTTGTCATCGGTAAATATCGCCTGGTTCTCGTTGAGCTGCATATGGATCAGATCCCGGTTGTCCTGAGCGGCCCGATTCGCAAACGAAAAATCTCCCCGGTACATGGAGTCCATCTGGGAGAGCAGCACCTTTTCGATCCCGGTCTTCTGAAGATCGTCCCAGTGGAACAGCCTTACGCTCTTTAAGTTCTGGGCAAACAAAAGGTACAGCGCGAATCCGAGAATCGGGATGAAGAACAGCACCAGCAGCCACGCCCATGTGGACGCGGCATCGCGTCTTTCCTTGAAAACGACCACGATGGCGAACAAAATATTCAGAACGATGACCAGACCCAAAATAATGGATGTCACATGCATTGCAAAAAATCCTCCTAAACTTCAGCCTCGCCCTTGCAATCCTTCATATTATACGTGAGCTGTTAGGAGAAGTATATAACCGCAGTATGGATTAATCCCTTGGTTTTTAATCAAGTGCCTGTTTTGTATGGCAAGGGGGCGGCCCAAACAGCGCGCTTGTTATTTGAATCCTTGCTTGCTGTCATGATACGATGAATGAAACTTCGTGCAGATAAGGAGCATCCTATTTGATAAGAATGAACAAATTTTTCAAACTGTGCTTTGCGGTCATTCTGATTCTGGCCATCATTTATTTGGGATCGCTCGTCGATTTTATTTTCAAGCCGGTGCTTTCGTTCTTCTCGATCACGCTCGTGCCGTTGATGCTGGCGGGTTTTTTCTTTTACCTGCTGCGGCCGCTTGTCGACTTGCTCGAACGATGGAAGCTGAACCGATCGCTGGCGATCCTGCTCCTGTATGTTGTATTCGCGGGGATTCTTACTGGATTTATTCTGTGGGTATGGCCATCGCTGAGGGATCAAGTCGTTGCGCTGGTTCAGAATGCGCCGGCACTGTTCGCCTCGCTGGGAGATCAGCTCCATGAGCTGGAGCAGAGCGGCTTTCTGCAGGATCTGTTTCCCGGAGACGTTACCCCGTTGACGCAGCTGACCGACTATTTGAACCGGGGCTTCTCATTCCTCACCAACTACATCATGAACCTGTTCTCGTTTGTGTCGAATTTCGCGATCGTGCTGTTCACCTTTCCAATTCTTCTGTATTACATGCTCAAGGAGGGGGGCAAATTCGGCAAAATGTTGGTCGGCTTTCTTCCGAAC
This sequence comes from Paenibacillus ihbetae, assembly GCF_002741055.1. Taxonomy (NCBI): domain Bacteria; kingdom Bacillati; phylum Bacillota; class Bacilli; order Caryophanales; family Paenibacillaceae; genus Paenibacillus; species Paenibacillus ihbetae. The sequence goes on from NZ_CP016809.1 coordinate 4,054,108, forward strand.
CGGTTCAAGGATGAGGGGACATCGGTGCTGGATGAGATCAACAACGCCCTGAAAGGCTTTATTGTCGGCCGGGTGCTGGTCAATTTGGCCCTTGGCGTGCTGATGTACATCGGCTTTCTGATCATCGGGCTGCCGTATGCGCTGCTGCTGACGGTGGTTGCCGTCATTGCCAACTTTATTCCTTTTATCGGGGCGATTCTATCCTCGATTCCGATTGTCATCATCGGATTCATCCAGTCGCCGGCAACCGCGATCTGGTCGCTCCTGGTCATTCTGGCCGCCCAGCAGATTCAGGATAATTTGATCGGCCCGTATATTTTCGGCAAGCAGCTGGATATTCATCCAGTTACCATCATCATTTTAATATTGGTAGGACAAGACCTTGGCGGCATTATCGGGATCCTGCTTGTCGTTCCGATTTATATGATCGTGAAGATTATCGTGAAGAGAGTGTACCAGCTGTTCTTTAAGGAAAAATGGGAGAAGGCTTAGTCCGCTCCTAAGAATTGGGCCTGTTTCTTGAGGCGGGCTGTAGTGGAAAAAGCCCAGCGTGGTTACGCTGGCATGGACGACAACGTACGGCTGCGGCTTTACTTTTGGTCTACGTGATTTGGCCCGATGCTCGTTCCAGCGCATCCAGGTTAAGCTGCAAATCCTGCTTAAGCTCCTGTATCCGCCGCTTCAAATGCTTCAGGATCTGAAGCCGGATCTCGCCTTCCCGCTCTTTCAGGCAAAAAGCGGAGCAGGACAATGCTGCATGCTTGTAATGGCTGCTGTCATTCAGAATGACATGCAGCTTTTCTTTGTATAATCTCTTTACAGATCCGCTGTCCGGTTTGATTTCATAGTACCGGCTGGTCTCAACGAGCAGCTTCCATTCGCTGTTCCGGAATGTGAAGCGATCCCCCTCCAGCATGCCGGTCACCTGAATAAAACGCGTACCTTTATCGAACGTATTCAATAGACATTGTGACCTCCCTCATGATGTCATGTTGATGAGTACTGACTGAATGATTATACAGTCTGTCCATGTTTAGATTCTAATGGAAATAATTAGGCCCTTCTTCTGTTCGAAGGAGGGCCTATTTTCGGATAAAAATCGAATAGATCCGGAGGTTTATGCCTACGCTAGGTTAATACCATAATGTGTGGCATTGCCATGCGGTTTTGAAATCGCAAAATTGTCAAACCAAGGAGTGGGACCTATATGAGATTTCAGTCGAAGGTTGTCATTGTAACCGGCGGTGCGAGCGGGATTGGCGAAGCGACGGTCCGGCTTTTCGTACAGGAAGGGGCAAAGGTTGTTATCGCGGATTTTTCGGATCGTGGACAGACCCTTTCGGATCAATTAAGACAAGACGGTTATGAGACGCTGTTCGTCAAGACCGATGTGACCAAGGAACAGGAGGTCATAAATATGGTCGAGCAGACGGTGAGCCATTATGGGCGCATCGATGTCTTGTTCGCCAACGCGGGGATTGCGAAGGATGCACCGACCGACCTGCTGGAGCTCGACAATTGGCAGCGGACGATCGATATTAATCTAACGGGGGTCTTTCTGTGCGATAAGTACGTAATCAAGCAGATGCTGTCGCAAGGCACCGGCGGCGCGATCGTAAATTGCGGCTCGATCCACAGCCATGTTGGCAAGTCCGGGGTAACCGCTTATGCTTCGGCCAAAGGCGGGGTGAAGCTGCTGACGCAGTCCATGGGGGCCGATTATGCTTCGAAAGGCATCCGGGTGAACGCCGTATGTCCGGGATATATCGACACCCCGCTGATCCAGGGACGGACGGAAGCCATTACGCAGCATCTGGTCAGCCTTCATCCGATGGGGCGCTTGGGACAGCCGGAAGAGGTAGCGAAGGCCGTCTTGTTTCTGGCCAGTGATGACGCATCGTTTATAACAGGGACAAGCCTCCTGGTAGACGGAGGATATACGGCGGTTTGAATGCCCGCACAGAAAAGCCCCGAGTGGACTCGGGGCTTTTTGCATACTCCAAGGAAGCTCTAATATCTCGAAGGCGAATTATATAATGCTGACACCAGCGCTTCCGTAACCGGCTACAGCCGTAACCAGCGTTAGACCTGCAGCCGTAGCCGAGAATACCATCAGCAAGCGGGTATTGGCTGCTACCGGGATTCCGAGACCGTCCACGAAGCCGTTGCTGACTTGACCCAGGGCAAGAACGCCTGTGAGCGGCGGAGCCAGCGTAACCAGCGCGCCTGGAATTGGGGTGAACACATTGCTTGTTGCCGGTGCGCTGTACAGCTGAGCAGTGATCGTAACGGTAGTTCCAGCCAAGGAGAGAGCAACCGTTGTGCTGAAGGTTGCGGAGATCGCATCAATGATGCCAGCTCTTGGTGTATTGAATGCAAAGTTAAGCAGAGTTCCGCCCGCGCCGGTAAGGTCGACCGTTCCTCCAGCCAAGGTGACCGTTGGAGCGGAGTTTCCGAAGCCTACCAGGCCGACGGTTCCTACCAAACCACCGGCAATCGTTGTCAAGGCAAGCGGGATACCGGAAGCGAACGGAATGATGGCGCCTCCGCCAGGGATGCCCGGTACACCCGCAGGTCCTGCAGGCCCGACAGGTCCGACAGGTCCCGCAGGTCCGACAGGTCCAGCCGGCCCTACCGGTCCAGGAATGCCCTGTGGTCCTGCAGGCCCTGGAATGCCTTGAGGTCCCACAGGTCCGATCGGCCCAATCGGTCCAACCGGACCAATCCGTCCGCGTGAAACTCTTGGGCAGCGGCGCACAAGCACCAAGTCCTTTTTACCTTTGCCGTGGTGGTCATGTTTGCCATGATCGTGGCATTTCTTTTTGGCATGAAGCACTTTTTTCTCTATTTTTTTAGGTGAGCACAGTTTCTTTTTTCTAAGAGAACGATCCAAATTCAAGCACCTCCTTTAGATTTGTTCTATACTACGCATCTTTTGCCTTGGGGGCATGGGTTAATAGCGCATTCCTGATAGATGGATGCCTATTATTTGCTAGAATGTACGGTTGCCCTATCGGCGGTGGCCTACGGATTCCGTCCGGGACAGGCCTGAACGCAGGCTGAAATGAGCGGGGGATACAGGCAGGCATTAGGATGTGATCCGGCCTGCAGACAAATTTTTCAGGGCTGATACTGAGCCAGGAACTCGCTTAGATTCCTGCATGCAAATGAAGGTAAGCGGGAAATCCGTTCTGTTCAGGGGCAAGTCATTTGATTTCAGCGTGTAGAGCACCATCCATTTTGGTTAATTTATGATTGTGGTGGATCTGGTTCAGGGTGGTTGTTCGAGGGTTTCCGGGGGCCTCGCATTATCGATCTGCGCCATTCGGGATTTCCGCATGATGGATACATTAATGAAGACGTGGACACGATGGCATATAAGAAGCGGCTGCCGGATGATTCCGGAAGCGGGGTGCACCGCTCGCAGGCGGCTATCATTATAGAGGCGGCGATTATGAAGGACATGACGCAGAAGGCATGTACCACGCTATTTGTCCTCGATTACGGGCTAAGGAGATGATTAGTGATGAACTACAACCAAGGATCGATCCTGCAGGATAAGGAAATGGATTCGGATCTGGATCTATACCCTTCGAGGCAGCATGAGGAGTCCAGATTCCTAAAGAGCCAGGCCCGTGTTGTGCATTCGGAGTGGATGCTTCATGAGGCATCGTTGACGGAGCAGTCTATCTTCATGGTCTACAACAGGGTGGAGAACCAGGTCATCCAGCGGCATTCAGGCCGGAAGCCTGGACCGGAGTATATCGCCGCACGTGAGGATCTATGATCAGCCTGTCTCTCATAGGCTCGATCATCGGCATCAACGTAGTGTATGTCTCGATTTTTTCGCTGCGCTTGATTCTGATGATCAAAGGCAGAAGAGGAGTGGCCTCTCTGCTGGCCATGCTGGAGGTTTTTGTGTATCTGCTCGGTCTGAACCTTGTCCTTCAAAATGTAGACAATCCCTTTAACATGGCGGCGTACTGTCTCGGCTTCGGCCTTGGAGTCTATATGGGAAGCCGGATCGAGGAATATTTGGCGCTTGGCTACCTTGTCGTTCAAGTCATCGTTAACTCCCTGGAGACCGATCTGGCGATGAAGCTGCGCGAGAAAGGCTATGGCGTTACCTCCTGGGAGGCGGACGGCAAGGATGGCAAACGTCTGGTGCTGCAGGTACTCGTGAAGCGCAAGAACGAGCGGCGCTTGATGGAGACGCTGAACAAGCTCTCGCCGCAGGCCTTCATCATCTCCCATGAACCGAAGAGCTTTAAGGGCGGCTTCTGGGTCAGGTTGACCGAGGGACGCAGACAGTAACGGTCCGTATGTGCTCCATAAAGCGAAAAGCCCGCTTTCCGGAATCCAAATTCCAAGAAGCGGGCTTTTTATGGGCAAGAGCATGGGTTGGAGTATGCAGGGACCGGGCGGCAAAAATCGGAATCGAGCCCTTGGTGTCCCTGCGAATCTATAGGCATTTATCCGGCTTTTGCGGATAGGCTAGTCGTCTCTTTCCACTAAGTCAGCGTTTAGCAAACGACGGGTGCACCGCTTCCTCATCCTGATACCAGAAAAACGCGTAATCCGTCATGGTGGAGGAGCTTCCGAGCTGGCGCAGCATGGCCGCGATATTCCCGCGATGATACGTGCCGTGATTCACCACATGGAGCACGATTTCGGACAGGCGGGTGTCCCGAATGCCTGCATACGGATTATCCAAGGTGATGACCTGCTCCAGATCCGAATGGCCGCGGAAAAAAGACAGATAACCATCGGACAGCTCAATGAACCGCAGCTGCAGCTCCTCGGCGCTGAGGTCTTCCAGCTCTCCGCCCATCCGATGGGCTTCCGTCAACGCATCGTTCATATCCGAGCCTGTCAAAACCTTCAGCCAGCTGAAGTCGACGGTATAGATATGAATCAATGCGGCCGCTACGGACGGGAAGACGCTGTGGATCTTTTGGTTGTACAGCTCGCCGGGCAGCTCCAACAGCCGGTTGAAAATCGCTTGGTTCGCCCATGCATGATATTGATACATTTTTACGGGATAGGTCATTTTGAATCGCTCTCCTTTACCGCTTGGGGTATCGTTCTTGAACCCAGTGTAAACAAAAAAGTATGACAACGGACTGTCATACTTTAGGAGTAGCGTTGCAGCATTTTTTGCAATTTGGATTTCATCATGCTTCTAAGCTCGGCAGGCTCGATTATCTCGATATCGTCTCCGAAGCTCATCAGGGTTGACCAGAACCACCAGGATTCCGGCTGTTCAACTTCGAACGTCAGGCGGAGCGTACCGTCCTCTAGAAATTCACGCTGCACGTCATAGAATTGATCCATGGCTCTGGCGAGGGCGTTAGGCGATACATGCAGCACGACCTCCCGGGCGTCGGGCGATGATTCCCAGGCGCGGCGTTCTTCGTCCCTTGACGAAGCCTGGCGATCCGGTCCCTGCGTGTGTTCCTCCGCATGGTTGCGCTGAAACGGCTCCGCCGAAGAGGTCAGCTCCGACATTCTGGAAATGCGGAACTCCCGATAGTCCTGCCGCGTCCGGCAGTATCCGTACAGGTACCAGGCACCGAATTTATACATGAGGCGCAGAGGCTCCACCTTGCGGTGGATGCGCTCGTTCTTGGCGCTGATGTACTGGAAGGCCACGGTCTGCCGGTTCGTGATGGCGCCGCGAAGAAGCCTCAGCGATTCGTTATGGGTGCGCCAGCTGCCGATGTCCATCGACAGCCCCTGGGGTCCTGTGTTTCCGGAACGATCGATCGTTTGCAGCCGTTGGATCGTGTCCAGCGCACGCTCGTCCTCGAACACGGTCGACATGCTGTGGAGGATGGTGATCAGGGCACTGACGTCATAGGAGCCGAGCAGGCTTTTATCCATCTTGTACTGCTCCATGATGCCGTAGCCGCCGTTCACGCCTTGGTACGATACGACCGGAATGCCGGCCGCGCAGATGGCGTCAATGTCCCGGTATATGGTCCGCTGGGATACGTTATATTTTTCAGCAAGGGCGGACGCCGATAAAATTTCGTTATTAAGAAGCATGTAGATCATCGATATGAGCCGTTCCAGCTTCATGGGACCATCCTTTCAAGAGAATGGGGACCATTCTCCAATGATTCCGTATTATATCATAGCCAGGCCGTGAACAGGATGATGATTCCATTCCCCGCGGAATTCCCGTACAATAAAGGGGTAAGCAGATAGAAAGAGGCGTTGGCAGATATTAAAGGTGTGCGCGGATTAGAAACGGAGCTTGTCATCCGAGCGTCGACGCTGATCATCGTGCAGCAGTTAGAAAATGAGACCAAGGAGCGTGAACGCACATGGCCCGTACCAAGACGCAGAAGGCCCGCCGCAAGGCGGAACGCGCAGGCACATGGAGTGCCGTCATGATGAGAAAGACAAACGAGGATTTCGGCGCATTGTCCCAGCATGTGAGAGTGAAGCCCGGCAAGCAGGAGCAGCTGAATAAGATTAAGCATAAAAGGCGGATCGGAGACGATGGCGCTTTTTTTATTGGGTTACGGGTTGTGGTATAGTACGCTAGAGAGGTTAGCAAGCAGGATGGAGGTTGAGCATGGCAAAGCAAAAATTTTACGTGGTCTGGGTCGGCAAAGTCCCCGGCATATACACAAGCTGGGCCGAGTGCCAGCAGCAGGTGAATCAATATACGGGCGCAAAGTTCAAGGCGTTCGAATCAAGAAGCGAAGCGGAACAGGCCTTTGCCGCCGGATATAAAAATTACTGGGGACAATCCTCCGGACAAGGAGCGGGAGGGAGCGCAGGTTTCAAGCGCAGCCGCTCATCAGCGGCGGAGGATCCGGGCGAGATCGACTATGACAGCATCTCCGTCGATGTAGGGACACGGGGAAATCCCGGACCGGTGGAGTATAAAGGCGTAGATACCCGAACGGGGGACATCCTGTTCTCCTGCGGGCCGATTGCGAAAGGAACGAACAATCTCGGCGAATTTCTGGCAATCGTCCACGCGCTGGCCTATCTGAAAAAGATCGGGAGCAGCAAGACGGTATACAGCGATTCCCTGAACGCGATCAAATGGGTGAAGCAGAAGAAGGTGGTATCGACGCTGCCGAGGGACGCCTCCACCAAGGAAATCTGGGATCTGGTGGACCGTGCCGAGAGCTGGCTGCAAAACAATAATTATTCCAACAAGCTGCTCAAGTGGCAGACCAAGAGCTGGGGCGAAATAAAAGCCGACTATGGGCGTAAATAAATAGAGACATCAGGAGGAGGCCATACGATGACATATAAAGCCGTATTTTTCGACATTGACGGAACGCTTGTTAATGAAGAGAAGGAAATTCCGCAGGATACGATCGAGGCGATTGCACAGCTGAAGGAGAGCGGCATCGATGTATTTATTGCAACCGGGAGGGCGCCTTATTACTTTCAGCACTATGCGAAGCCGCTCGGCATCGATTCCTTTGTCAGCTTTAACGGCTCTTATGTCGTGTACAAAGGAAAAGTCGTGCATGAGCACCCGATTCCCGAAAAAACGCTGGAACTGCTGGAAAGCACCGCGCTTGCGAACAACCATCCCATCGTGATGCAGGGGGCCGAAGCAGGGTATAGCAACTACGAGGAGCATCCGTTCGTTGCCGAATCGTTCCATGATCTGCGGGTTGAGGTGCCCGGCTACAGAAGCAGCTACTGGAAGGAAGCGAAGGTGTACCAGGCGCTGCTGTATTGCGAAGCTCACGAGGAATCGCTGTACACGTCGGCCGAAGCTCCGTTCGGTAACCTGAACTTCGTGCGCTGGCATCGGGTGGCGATGGACGTCATTCCGGGAGGCGGCTCGAAAGCGAAGGGGATCGAAGCGGTGCTGAAGCATCTTGGAATCACCCCGGCCGAAGCCGTAGCGTTCGGGGACGGGTTGAACGATAAAGAAATGCTGTCGTACGTCGGGCTCGGAATCGCCATGGGCAATGCGCACGAAGAGGTGAAGCCGCTGGCCGATTTCGTGACCAAGCATGTGAACGAATGCGGCATTCGCCACGGACTGCGGCATGCGGGATTGATTTAAGGAAGCCAAGGGCAGGGGATAGCTGTCCTTGGCTTTTTTATAGGGATATGTTCGTAGTCGGAACGGCTGGATCAGATAAAAGAGATCTGCTCCATCCTATGTGTTAGCAGACGTCTCTTCGCTCCAACACGAAACGACTCCGTCAGCCCAGCAGCCGTCTCGCGCATGATATTGAAAAAAATCCATGCCGCAGCATGTGGATAAACGTTGCGCCTTGCGGAGAGGGGCTAAAATTCCGCTGTGTATAACATCACTGCCCAGTTCGTTATACACAGAGTTATGAACATCATCCACCGATGCTATGGATCAAGGCATGCCCGAGCCCTTTTTGAGGGAGAAGTTATCCCGGGTTTGTGAACAAATGTGGAAAAGTGCAAGGATTTCGAACGAAAGGTCGGCTCGCCCGGAAAGTTATCCCCATCCTCGATCGCTTGTCATTCCACCTCATGCACCTGCTTGTAATATTGATTCGGGGAAATTCCTACGTATTTTTTGAATACTTTGCTGAAATAGAACGGGTCGTCCAGGCCGGTTAAATACCCGATCTCCCCGAAGCTCAGATGGGTGGCCTCGATCAACTCCTTGGCATGGTTGATGCGGACCTGGTTGACATAGCGCATGATCGTATGCCCCGTGAGCTTGACAAAAACGCGGTTCATATAGTCGTAGTTGCACTCAAACCGCTGCTCGATGTCGGCGCTCGTGATTTTCTCTGAGTAATGCTCATGAATATAATCCAGAAGGGCATGCACTTTCATGTAAGTTTTGGTATGCGGACTGTTCTGCTCCAGCTCATCGAACAGGCTGTGGCGGGACAGCTCAATCAGCATCTCCATGAATTTCAAGGCGGTCATGGTGCGGTTAAAATGCTTCCTCCGATAGAGCTGCAGCATTTCCCCCAGCGCGTGAAGCATATGATGGAGGCTCTTCTTCTGCGTCAGGGAGCAGTTCTTCGGAAAATACAGCTTCCTGCTCCCGTTTCCGCCGCCAGGGGCCTGGCTGTTTGTCATGATCCACTGCTCGGCCAGCAGCGAAAGCGGCTGTTCCGGCACGGCCTCGATGCAGGGATGCTCGAAGTGGATATAGTAGTAATCGCATGTATGCTTCTCGATTCCTTCATGTTCGACATGCGGCTCCAACACGAGCAAATCGCCTTTTCGCAGGATGTAAGGGATACCGTTCTCCCGAATATGAAGCTCGCCCTTCTTGATGAAATAAAGGATGTATTCATGTGTGTTCCGTTTGAAATGGATCCAGGGATTCTTGTATGAGACAAAGCCCATCAGCTTGATTCTCGGCATGTAATCGGCATTCATCGCCAGCATGGAAATGCACCCTTTCCAATGACGCGAAGTCGTTTTTGTACAAAAAGAGTAACTTTCACACATTCCCGTTCATTGTAACACAGCCTATACTCATGGTGAATGAAACGAAGGACGTACAGGAGGATGGTTCACCGTGACACTCAGAATAGGCGTGATCGGTTTAGGCGGAATCTCAGGCGCCCATATCGCCGGTATTCTGGCCAGCCCCGATGCCGAAGTGTGGGCGATCTGCGACAGCAGCGAGGAGGCGCTTCAGGCGAAGGGCGACCAGCTCGGCGTGCCGGAGTCGCGCCGGTATCTGCATCATGAAGCGCTGCTGGCCGATCCGGACGTGGATGCCGTTACGATCGGAACGCCGAATCACAATCATTATACGATCGCTTATGCGGCGATCAAGCACCGGAAGCCGTTTGCGCTCGAAAAGCCCGTCGCTTTGGACACCAGGGAAGCGGCGATGCTTAAGGATTTGCTCCTTCAGGACGAACTGCCGCATATGATTTGCTTCTCCTACCGTTATAAGGCTGCCGTCCGCTATGCCAAGTTTCTGATCGAGCAGGGCAAGCTTGGCGCGATCCGCCATGTGTACAGCCAATACTTGCAGAGCTGGGCGATCCCGGAGCAGCTGCCGCTGGTGTGGCGGTTTCAGAAGGTATTTTCCGGATCGGGTGCTTTAGGCGATTTGGGATCGCATATACTCGATATGGAGCGGTTCCTTGTCGGGGATGTGGAGCGGGTGTTCTCCGATGCCGGCACGATCATCCGGCAGAGGGAGCTTCCGGAAGGCGGGGGACAAGGCCCGGTCGACGTCGATGATTACTGTCACGTCCTTGCCCGTATGGAAGGAGGCATTTCCTCGACCATGACCATCTCCAGGTTCGCGTATGGCCGGGGGAATTACCAGCAGCTTGAGATTTATGGCGAGAAGGGGGCGCTGGTCTATAACCTGGAGGAAGCGGACAGCTTATACGTGAATCTGGCGGATGAAGGGGATACCGGCTTCCGGAAGGTCGACATTCCAAGGGAAAATCAGGCGGATCAGATGCAGGCATTTTTTAATGTCGTGAACGGGAAGGGAGACGGATTGGACGCGACGATGACGGACGGATACATCAATCAGAGAACGATCGACGCGATCATCCAGTCCTTCACGGAGGAACGGTGGATACCGATAACCAAGGAGGTTTCAGCAATTGGCTAATATCAATGTAACGGTATGGAATGAATTCAGACATGAACGGCATAATGAGGCGATCGCAAGCATTTATCCAAAGGGGATTCATCAGGCGATCGCGGATTTTCTGGAGAAGGACGGGGAGCTGAAAGTGCGCACGGCCGTGCTCGACGATCCCGAGCATGGACTGACGGATGACGTGCTAGCGTCAACGGATGTCCTGCTCTGGTGGGGCCATGTGGCCCATGGGGAAGTGAGCGACGACATTGTGGAGAAGGTGCGCCAGCGCGTCTTGGACGGCATGGGGCTGATCGTCCTTCATTCGGGCCACGCATCGAAGATCTTCCAGCGTCTGCTCGGCACGAATACCGGGGCGCTCAAATGGCGGGATGACGGGGAGAAGGAGCGGCTGTGGGTTATCGATCCGAGCCATCCGATCGTCAGCGGACTTGGGGAATATATCGAGATTCCGAAGGAGGAAATGTACGGCGAGCGCTTCGAAATCCCGGCTCCAGATGAGCTCGTCTTTGTCTCCTGGTTCGAAGGCGGCGAGGTATTCCGCAGCGGCTGCTGCTATAAAAGAGGGCGCGGCAAGCTGTTCTATTTCCGACCGGGGCATGAGGCGTTCCCGACCTACCATCAGCCGGAAATTCAGCAGGTGATCACCAATGCCGTGCATTGGGCGGCACCGCTGCAAGGATCGAAAACCTCCTACGGGCGTGTATCGCCGCTGGAATACAGCCATACGACATAATATCCAATGGATCTAAAGGCATATGCAGAGGCACCTGCTAGGGCGCATTATTTTCTCGGGTATCCCCGGTGAATAAGGCCCCCCAGGTGCTTTATTCTTGTCCGCAACAGGATCGATCAATGGAATTATCCGGATTTACGTCATTAATCATTCAAGCACTTAAGATAAACCCGATATCGATATTTGCCCCGGAACGCTGTATAATGTACGAAAATTCGTAAACGACACGAGCAAAGTGGGTTGGAGCATGGAACAGGACAAGCAGCGCCTCAGCATCGAGGCGGCAAGATTATATTATTTGTCGGATTACAGCCAGCAGGACATTGCGGCAAGATTGGGCGTCTCCCGTCCGACGGTCTCCAGGCTGCTTCAGCATGCCAAGGAGCAGGGATATGTGCAAATATCGATCGTGGATCCGCTGGAGGATCTGGATGCGCTGGGCGAGCGCGTCAAGAAGCGGTACAAGCTGGACCAGGTGCTGGTGAGCTATTCGCCGATGAATGAATATCGTGAGATTCAGAAGCATATCAGCAGGAAAGCCGCCGACTATTTGCATGAAATCGTGAAGGACTCGGACATCATCGGCGTGACCTGGGGAACGACGATGCACGCGGTCGCGCTTCAGCTGCGGGACAAGCCGGTCCGCGGTGTCGAGGTCGTGCAGCTGAAGGGCGGCGTGAGCCATTCGCAGGTCAATACGTATGCCGCCGAAACGGTTCATCTGTTCGCCGAGGCGTATCATACGCTGGCACGGTATTTGCCGCTTCCGGTTATTTTCGACAGCGTGGAGCTGAAGGGAATGGTGGAGAGGGACCGCCATATTCAGCGCATCATCCAGCTTGGCAAACAGGCGAATATCGCGATCTTTACGGTCGGCACCGTCCATGAGGATGCGCTCCTGTTCAGGCTCGGCTATCTCAGCGAGGAGGAACAGCAGCTGCTTGCGCGCATCGGTGCAGGGGATATCTGCTCCCGCTTCTTTGATGCGAAAGGACGGATATGCAGCGAAGAGATCAACAACCGGACGGTGGGGATCGATCTGGAGGATCTGCGGGAGAAGGAGAGATCCATCCTTGTTGCCGGCGGCAGGCAGAAGCTGGCCGCCATTCGGGCGGCGCTGGTCGGAGGCTACGCGAATACGCTGGTCACGGATCAATTTACGGCGCAGGCGCTGCTCGAAACGGATTGAACGATAGGGAAGCTCGTTATAATGAATAGCTCGTAAAGTTAAACCTTATGCACGGGGAAGAAGGCCTAAGCGGCTAAGCTCCATGCATAAGGTTTTTTTGCTCGGTCCGGCCCCTTCAAACGGCTGCGCGATGGTAATGTTGATTATGTTTACCTGAACAGGGTATAGAGCATAATAGGCAGACCCCGATGTAAGATTATTCCTGAATGGAATGCTTATCGAGTGGCAAACAATGATAAAGATCATTGCCATAAACCGGCATGAACATAATTTCATAAGGTGTTTTACATATGTTCAGAGCTGTGATATGATGGTTCCCGTTGATAGGTTTTTGATAGAATGATAGCGCTTTACAGAGGATTGAAATTGATGACGAAAAGGAGTGGTTTCAGCAATGAATATTGCAGGAATGATTGATCATACGCTGCTCAAGGCGGACGCTACCGAGGCGGAGATTCTAAGAATAACTGAAGAGGCCAAAAAGTATGAGTTTGCTTCGGTATGCGTCAACCCGGGCTGGGTTAAATTGTGCGCCGAGCAGCTGGCAGGAACGAAGGTGAAGGTATGCACCGTCATCGGATTCCCGCTGGGAGCGACAACTTCGGCCGTCAAGGCTTTTGAAACGAAGGATGCGATTGCTAACGGAGCCGCTGAAGTGGACATGGTAATTAACATCGGCGCGCTGAAGGACGGCAATAACGAATTGGTGCAGAGCGACATTCAATCCGTGGTTGATGCGGCGGCAGGCAAGGCGCTGGTTAAGGTCATTATTGAGACAAGCCTGCTTACGGATGAAGAAAAGGTGCGGGCATGCGAGCTGGCCGTCAAAGCCGGCGCGGATTATGTGAAGACCTCGACCGGCTTCTCGACCGGCGGCGCGACACCGGAGGATGTGGCTCTGATGCGGAAAACGGTAGGCGAGGGAACAGGCGTCAAAGCTTCCGGAGGCGTTCGCAGCAGAGAGGACATGGACCGGATGATTGAAGCGGGCGCAACGCGCATCGGCGCGAGCTCGGGCGTGAAAATTATGGAGGGCGGACAATCAACGTCATCCTATTAGAGGTCGTTTAAAAAGTCGCCTTTTGATCACGAAGTGAATCATGAAGAGACTCGGCATCGACTCTTGAACTCAGCCGGGCCTTCCGCTGAACATTCGACTTTTTGAACATCTACTATCAAGGAGCAGCTGCTAGAATTGGTGTTTCAGGCAATCTGTAATGTTCTACAAAAAAAATCACCTGTGGGGGAACAACGACGATGAAATATTTAATCGCCATATTGGGCTTGCTGGTCGTATTCGGTCTGGCGTTCATCATAAGCAACGATAAGCGCAACATCCGCTATCGTCCGCTGGCCGTCATGATTCTGCTTCAACTGATTCTCGGATTTGTTTTGCTGAATACGGGCGTCGGTGAGTATCTTGTTAGAAAGATCGCCAATACCTTTGATGCGCTGCTTGGATATGCAGGGGAAGGGATTGAATTCGTGTTCGGCGGGATTGCCAATGAAGGTGCCGGACCTTTCTTCCTCAATGTGCTGCTTCCGATCGTGTTTATTTCCGCGTTGATTGGTATACTTCAATATATTAAGGTGCTTCCGTTTATCGTACGATACATCGGTTTGATCTTAAGCAAAATCAACGGTATGGGAAAGCTGGAATCCTATAATGCGGTAGCGTCGGCGATCCTTGGGCAATCCGAGGTGTTTATTTCGGTCAAGAAGCAGATTGCGCGTATTCCGAAGCATCGGATGTATACGCTGTGCGCATCGGCCATGTCCACCGTGTCGATGTCCATCGTCGGTGCATACATGACGATGATCGAGCCGCGGTACGTCGTCACGGCGATCGTGCTGAACCTGTTTGGCGGATTTATTATTGCATCGATCGTTAACCCTTATAAGGTGGGTAAAGACGAAGATATCCTGGAAGTCCAGGAGGAAGAGAAGCAGTCCTTCTTCGAAATGCTGGGCGAGTATATCATGGACGGCTTTAAGGTCGCCATCACGGTTGCGGCGATGCTTCTCGGATTCGTTGCACTCATCGCCATGATTAACGGAATCTTCAACCTTATCTTCGGGATTACGTTCCAGCAGCTGCTCGGATTTATTTTCGCTCCGATCGCCTTCGTCATGGGCGTGCCTTGGACAGAAGCCGTGGATGCGGGCAGCATCATGGCTACCAAGCTGGTATCCAACGAATTTGTGGCGATGCTTGATCTGGGCAACTTTACGCACCTGTCCGAGCGGACAATCGGTATCGTATCGGTATTCCTCGTTTCCTTCGCGAACTTCTCCTCGATCGGCATTATTGCCGGAGCCGTCAAGGGCTTGAACGAGAAGCAGGGAAATGTGGTCGCACGCTTCGGCTTGAAGCTGCTGTATGGCGCGACCTTGGTCAGCGTGCTCTCCGCTACCATTGCCGGCCTGTTCCTGTAGATCGTGCAGGATCGTCACCAACAATACCAGGGAAAAGCACCGTAACCGTATGACTTTTGATGGAACATCAATTATGTTAAGGGGGAGCTTGGATATGGAACGTTTCAAACGAATTCACCTGATCGTGCTTGACTCCGTCGGGATCGGCGAAGCGCCGGATGCGGCCGACTTCGATGATGTCGGCTCCGATACGCTTGGTCATATCGCCCGGGAGTGCCAAGGACTGAACATGCCGAATATGGCTTCGCTCGGATTGTCCAACATTCGTGAGATCGAAGGCATTCCTGCCGCCGATCAGCCGCGGGCATTTTATACCAAGATGCAGGAAGCCTCGAACGGCAAGGATACGATGACCGGCCACTGGGAGATCATGGGCCTGTACATCGATACCCCGTTCCGCGTGTTCCCGGACGGCTTTCCGGATGAGCTCATTCAGCGCATTGAGGAGAAAACCGGCCGCAAGGTGATCGGCAACAAGCCGGCCAGCGGCACCGAAATCATTGCCGAGCTCGGCGAAGAGCATATCAAGACCGGCGCGTTGATCATTTACACCTCCGCGGATTCCGTGCTCCAGATCGCCGCTCATGAGGACGTCGTTCCGCTTAAAGAGCTGTATGAGATCTGTGAGTTTTGCCGCGAAATCACGCTAGAGGATCCTTATATGCTGGGCCGCATTATCGCCCGTCCGTTCGTCGGAGAGGCTGGCAGCTTCAAGCGTACCGCCAATCGTCATGACTATGCGCTTAAGCCGTTCGGCAGAACGACGATGAACGAGCTGAAGGATGCGGGCTTCGACGTGATCGCCCTCGGCAAAATCTCGGATATTTATGATGGCGAAGGCATCACCAAGGCCGTGCGGACGGTGTCCAATATGGACGGAATGGATAAACTGATCCAAACCATGGACGAGGAGTTCACCGGCCTCAGCTTCCTCAATCTGGTCGATTTCGATGCGGTGTACGGTCACCGCCGCGACCCGAAAGGTTACGGCCAGGCTCTGGAGGATTATGACAAGCGGCTTCCTGAAGTGTTCGATAAGATGACGGAGGAGGATCTGCTGATCATTACGGCGGATCACGGCAACGACCCGACCTATAAGGGAACGGACCACACGCGCGAATACGTGCCGCTTCTCGTATATTCGCCGCGCTTTGAGCGGGGCAGGGAGCTGCCGCTTCGCCGGACCTTTGCCGATATCGGGGCTACCGTAGCGGACAACTTCGGCGTGAAGCTTCCGGACCACGGCACCAGCTTTTTGAACGAACTGCAAACCAATTGAATGAGTGGAGGAATGGGACATGAGTACACATATTGGAGCGAAACCGGGCGAGATAGCGGAATCCATCCTGCTGCCGGGGGACCCGCTGCGGGCTAAATACATCGCCGACACGTACCTGGAAGATGTGATCTGCTACAACGAAGTACGGGGGATGCTCGGATTTACGGGCACTTATAAAGGCAAACGCGTATCGGTCCAAGGCACCGGCATGGGTGTGCCGTCGATTGCGATTTACGTGAACGAGCTGATCCGGGAGTACGGCGTCAAAAATCTGTTTCGGGTCGGCACTTGCGGCGCTATGCAGGAGCATGTCCACGTCCGCGACGTCATTCTCGCCCAGGCGGCCTGCTCGGATTCCGGCATGAACCGCCACCACTTTAACGGCTATGATTATTCGCCGATTGCCAGCTTCCCGCTGCTGCTTGGCGCCTATGAGCGCGGGAAGGAAAAAGGGCTCAATATGCATGTCGGCAATATTTTTACATCGGATGTGTTCTACCGCGAGGACAAATCGGTCGTCGAGAAGCTGATGCAGCATGGCGTGCTTGGCGTGGAGATGGAGACGACGGCGCTGTACACGATTGCCGCAAGATACGGCGTCAATGCCTTGACGATTCTAACGGTGAGCGACCATCTGCTGACCGGGGAAGAGACTTCCTCCGAGGAGCGCCAAACGACGTTTAACGACATGATGGAAGTCGCGCTGGATACGGCGATATCCTTATAAATAAGGCCAGAGGCGCAAGGGGCAGACAGCTTTGAAGCCAAGGGCCGCCGTAACGAGGGCAGCACGATGATCGCCGCGGATGCCCGGACGGCGCGCCTATGGTTTGGAACGGCACGGTAAGCTGGTTTTGCTGCAGTGCTTCCAGCGAAGCTGACGGATGAAGGAGCACTATCATCGCATAAGAGTGAGGAGAATGTACGATGAGAATGGTTGATTTGATTGCGAAGAAACGCGACGGCAAGGAACTGACAACTGAAGAGATCAATTTCTTTATCGAAGGATACACGAAGGGAGATATTCCTGATTACCAGGTCAGCGCCATGAATATGGCGATTTATTTCCAAGACATGTCGGACCGGGAACGGGCCGATTTGACGATGGCGATGGTGAACTCCGGAGAAACGATTGATCTGTCCGCAATTGAGGGAATCAAGGTCGACAAGCACTCCACCGGTGGCGTCGGCGATACGACGACGCTTGTCCTGGCACCGCTTGTAGCCGCACTGGATATCCCCGTGGCGAAGATGTCCGGGCGCGGGCTCGGCCATACCGGAGGCACGATTGACAAGCTGGAGTCGATTCCGGGCTTCCATGTGGAGATCAGCAAGGAAGAGTTTGTGAACCTGGTCAATCAGCATAAAATCGCGGTCATCGGGCAGACGGGGAACCTCACTCCGGCCGACAAGAAGCTGTATGCCCTTCGGGATGTAACGGCTACCGTCAATTCCATCCCGCTGATTGCAAGCTCGATCATGAGCAAGAAAATCGCTGCCGGCTCGGACGCCATCGTGCTGGACGTCAAGACCGGTGCGGGCGCCTTCATGAAAACGGTGGAGGATGCGAAGGAGCTGGCGCACGCCATGGTGAGCATCGGCAACAATGTCGGCCGCAAGACGATGGCGGTCATCTCGGACATGAGCCAGCCGCTGGGCGTTGCCATCGGCAATTCGCTGGAGGTGCAGGAGGCGATCTTGGCCCTTCGCGGTGAAGGTCCGAAGGATCTGGAGGAGCTGTGCCTTGCATTAGGCCGACAGATGGTGTATCTCGCCCGTAAGGCGGAGTCGCTGGAAGAGGCGGAGGAGATGCTGAGAGAGGTCATCCGCAACGGCAAGGCGCTGGAGAAGTTCAAGGAATTCATCCAGAACCAGGGCGGTGACCCGTCCGTGGTGGATGATCCGGACCGGCTGCCGAAGGCGAAGTATCTGATCGAGCTGCCGGCTCAGCGGGACGGCGTCGTGGCCGAGCTCGTCGCGGACGAAATCGGCACGGCGGCAATGTGGCTCGGCGCCGGACGCGCGACGAAGGAATCCGAAATCGATCTGGCTGTCGGCCTGATGCTTAACAAGAAGGTTGGCGATCTCGTCAAGATGGGCGAATCGCTCGTTACCATCCACGCGAACCGCGAAGACGTGGAAGACGTGAAGCAGAAGCTGTATGAGAGCATCCGGATTGACGATCATGCCGATGCACCGGTTCTGGTGTACGACATTGTAACGGAATAACCGGAATTTCCCGAATCGTTCCGCTACGCTGTACTCTTGGTATCGGAAGCCCTATTTCGGGTGATGCCGGGCTGCCAATGCCCTCATTTTAACGGAAGCTCAAGCATGCTAAGCCTGCCCCTTGATGCACAAGAGAAGGGGCAGGCTTTTATTGCATGAAAAATGGGTCATATTCCAGCTGCCACCCTCATAGGATGATAATGGGGAAAGGTAAAGCAATGCTTATGGGAGAGGCGGATCACCGGTCAAGAGCCAACCTTGGATGAGGGAGGCTTGTGCCATGACCATTGATCAGTTGATTGCTTTGCTTGGACTTATCATTATGATCATCGGGCTTGCGGTGAATAAGAAACAATCGTAGTCCGCCGGTCCGAGGGAGCTGTCGCCAGGCAGAGAGTTGCTGCGCTGGCGGCGGCTTTTTTTTCATGTCCCTGTGTTCCGGCACGGAGGGATAACTGCGGCTTGGAAGGGAACCCTACCACAGAAATGAAAAATTTCATTGCATTTTCTTAAGAAAATCTTATGTCGATAGGTTGATAGAGTTGGACGAAAGTCATATACTGAGGTTGCAATGTTCTCCATCATTCATCATTTATTGGGAGGAAATCATGCTATATCTAACAGCGTTTGTCATATCGATGGTGCTGGTTCTCGTGCTGATTCCGCCGTTTCGGAAGCTGGCGATCAAGATTGACTTTGTGGACAAGCCAAGACCTGACTCCGAGCGGAAAATTCACCGCGAACCGATTCCGCTGACTGCGGGAATCGCCATTTTCATCGGATTTTTCATTACGTATTTTGCGCTGACCGGTACGATCTCCAGGGAAGCGGTGGGGATTTTTATCGGGAGCGTCCTGATTCTCGGCATCGGACTTGTCGATGACTGGTACAAATCGCAGGGAAAAGAGCTCGCCTCCCTGCCGAAGCTGATCGTTCAAATCTCCGCCGCCGTCATTGTTTACAGCTACGGCATCCAATTCGAGGGCTTCAACAACCCGTTTACCGGCCATTACATCAACCTGCCGGAATGGCTGCAGCTGATTTTGACGATCTTCTGGATCTTCGGCGTTACGACGGTCATTAATTTCTCGGACGGCATTGACGGTTTAGCCGGCGGGCTGTCTGCCATATCGGGCGGAACGCTGTTTGTTGTCGCCATGACGATGGGGCAGAGCGAATCCGCCCTGCTGGCTGTGATTCTGGTGGGCGCCGCGCTCGGATACCTGCGGTATAACAAGCCGCCGGCCCGGGTGTTCATGGGGGATGCGGGTGCTACCTTCCTCGGATTCATCCTCGGCATTATCGCCTTGGACGGGGCTTTCAAGGGAGCGACGCTGGCTTCGTTGTTCATCCCGATCTTTGCCCTGGGTGTGCCGATCATCGATAACGTGATCGTAGTCATTCGCAGAATGCTGCAATCGAAGCCGATCTACCAGGCAGACGCCTCGCAGGCGCACTATCGTCTGCTCGCTACCGGGCTTAATCAGAAGCAGACCCTGGTTTTCTTGTGCCTGCTGAATCTGTGCTTCGGCCTTACGGCGATTATCCTGGCTTTGAATGAAGCCGGCGCCTGACGGCGCTTAGGCTTAAGAGAAGCAATCAGGCCGCATAACATTCATGAATCTCGTCTCCAATGCTGGCGGCGGGATTTTTTTTAGATATCCGAAAGTATAAACATACTCGGATTGGATTTGCAGCCTGATATCGCAGGAAAACTACCGCTAAACGCGGTCAGTCTTCTGTGAGGAGCGCGTTGGTAGATGTTTTACTCTTACGTTACGCTTACGTTATCATCGATACGAAGCCAACCTGCCCGTCAGAAGCAGATAGCATGGAACGGTACGAAACTAACCTGCTGTCAGGATCAGGCCTATTGAACGAAGGAGGGGAAACACGGATGGGCGATATGTCAGGGAAAATAGTGGTCATTACGGGAGCCAACTCCGGTATGGGGCTCGCATCCACGATTGCGCTTGCCCGTATGGGGGCGCGCGTAATTATGGCTTGCCGAAGTCAGGCGAGAGGGGAGGCGGCGCTGGAGGAGGCACGACAGGCATGTAAAGGACGCGGTGACATCCGTTTGATGCAGCTTGATCTGGGCTCGTTCTCAAGCATCCGGCAGTTCGCTTCCGCGTACCGGGAACAGTATGACCGCCTTGACGTCCTGCTGAACAATGCGGGCGTCGTCACGATCAAACGGGAGACGACGGCCGATGGATATGAAGCGATGCTTGGGGTCAACCATCTGGGACATTTTCTGCTCACTAACCTGCTTCTCGATCCGTTGACGCGGGCTCAGCAGGGGAGGATCGTCAACGTATCCTCCGGCGCGCACAAAATCGGAAAGATTCATTGGGAGGATCCGAATCTGTCCAAAGGGTTTCATGTGGCAAAGGGATATGCCCAGTCCAAGCTGGCTAATATCCTGTTTACGAAAGAGCTGGCGCGCCGCCTGTCCGGGACGGGGGTGACGGCCAATGCGCTTCATCCTGGCGCGGTCAGCACGAGCATCGGCGTAAACAGGGAGACGGGGTTCGGCAAGGCGGTGCATCGGATGCTTCGGCCGTTCTTCCTTACGCCGGATGAAGGCGCCAGAACCGCAGTATATTTGTCCTCGGCTCCGGAGGTGGAGCAGGTGACGGGCGAATATTTCGTCAAGTGCAAGCCGGTTCGAACGACGGAGAAGGCCAGCGACCCGCAGCTTGCGGCTCGGCTGTGGGATTGGAGCGAGCGTCAGACAGGATTGACGGGAAGGGACTCCATCTAAGACGAATAAACGGGGATTCTTCAGATCAGCATCGATCTAAAGAATCCCCGTTTTATCGTTACGTCGGATAGCGGACGGCCCAGGGGCCTGCCCCTGGGCCTGGCCGGTTTCAAGAGCCCTTGTGGGCTTTCAGGTTGATGGCGCTGCGCACAAACCCGTTCGTGCCCTCGAGGAGCCTTGCAGCCTCTTCGGCATTAACGTTGGCAAGGAGCATGACGATGGCCGTTTTGACATGCGCTCCAGCCTCGAAGTAAGCCTTCTCTACGTCCTCGTCGGATGCGCCGGTAGCAAGCGTGATGATGCGCTTGGCGCGGTGAACAAGCTTGTTGTTGGACGGATTGAGATCCACCATCAGATTTTTGTACACTTTGCCGATCCGGATCATGGCTGTTGTCGTCAGCATGTTAAGAATCAGCTTTTGCGAAGTGCCGGCTTTCATCCGCGTGGAGCCCATAATCACTTCAGGCCCGACGACGGCTTCAATCACGAAATCGGCATCCTGCTGCATCGGAGAATTGTAGTTGTTGCACAGGCCGATCACGACCGCCCCGAGCTCCTTGGCACGCCGCATAGCCCCGAGCACATAGGGGGTGCGTCCGCTGGCCGCGATGCCGATCACAACGTCTTTTTCATTGATTCCATGCTCATTCATGTCCTGCTCACCGAGCTCTTCGCTGTCCTCCGCTCCTTCGATCGCTTCCTTCACCGCACGGAAACCTCCGGCGATCAGACCTTGCACCATCGAGGGGTCGGTCCCATAGGTCGGCGGGCATTCGGATGCGTCAAGAATACCGATCCGTCCGCTTGTTCCTGCACCGACGTAGAATAAACGGCCGCCGTTCTGAAAGGCTTCTACGATGAGATCGGCTGCCTTGGCGATGGTAGGGATCAGCTCCCGAATCGTGTCGGTGATCAGGCTGTCCTCATTATTAATCAGGGTCATTATTTCCTCTGAGCTCAACTGATCAATGTTCTGCGTATGTTCATGAGGCTGTTCGGTTGTCAATTGACTGAGAATGTTCGTCATGAGAGGTCTCCTTTTTGAAGAATTAAGAAAGCGTGCCGCGAGCGGACAGCTGCATCCGGCATGAATGTGTGCGTCGAACGAATCCACATCCGGCAGTCCGATATGTAGGCGGTACAGCTGATTAGCAAGGAGACGAAGGCAGCGGAGCTGCACGCCGAAGCCCTCATCTTGTGAGACATGCACTTTCTTAAGTCTAGAAATATGGACGGGGCCTGATAACGGTTACAACATTTCGCCTGGATCATTGGGCTCCGTCCTGGAATAGCCGGTATGCCAGCATGGCTGCACCATGCGCCGGTGTCCGGTCATGCGCAGCCTCCGGAAATTGCAGCCGGGGGTAGCGCTCCCGGATCGCCGCGCGATAAGCTTCCCGGAATACGCGGGAATGCTTGAAGATCGAGCCGATGCACACCACGTCACTCGTCGCAAATTCATGATGCTGCATGATAAGCGCCGAAGTCGTTTCTGCAAGCTCGTCGGCCTGCGAGCGGAGAATATCGAGAGCGACGTGATCCCCGGCTTCTGCGGCTTCAATACAGCAGCGGGCGAAGGACGCGATGTTCTGCTTCGTTATGGCAGGCTGGTATATATATGATTTAAGATCGGCAATATGGCTCAGCGGATAAGTCTTCAGAATTAAGCTGCTCATCCGAGTTGGCGGCAGAATCCGCTCGTGGCTTTTAATGACGGACTTCAAAGTCTGAAGCCCGATCTGATACCCGCTGCCCTCATCGCCGAGTATATGCCCCCAGCCGCCGACACGGTGGATGCTCCCGGATTTCGTTATCCCGTAGGTATTGGAGCCGGTTCCTGAAATGATCAGGATTCCGTATTGGCGCTCCAGCACAGCCATTAATGAAATTTCGGCTTCGGAACGCATGTAAATATGCGGGGAGAGCTGCCGCTCCAGGAAGTGGGATTCAAGGTACTGACGAACCCGCTGCCGTTCCTCATCCGAGCTTACACCTGACATGCCGAGGCAGATAGACGAACATGAAGCTGACGAAAGGTTGAAGGGCTCCATGAGACCCTCGATCACCGCCTGAAGCTCTTTCATCGCCCCGTCAAAGGTGACGATATAAGGATTGGTGGAACCTCCAGTGAAACGGGAAATGACTTGGCCGCTGGCGTTGATGGCTGCGGCTTCAGTCTTTGTGCCGCCGCCGTCGACTCCGATAAAAATTTCCATTTTGAACCACTTCGCTTTCTATATTCAGTATAGGAGAAAAAAGAGAGGTTGTAAAACAAAATTTTAAATTATGAATTAAGTATTGAAATATTATTTCACACAATTTATAATGAACTCAATCCGCTGATATTGAAAGCGATACCAGTCATGCTTTCGATCAAACCATGTTACTAAATGTTACATACGATGTAGATCAGAGGATGAATCGTAAAAGGGGGGCAAAGGATGAACGGCGGATTGGTTCGATTGCGTGAGGTATTTGAAACATTAAATCCGTCCGAGCGCAAGGTTGCAGCCTTCATTTTGCAGGAGCCGGCAGAGATGATACAGATGTCGGTCGCGGATCTAGCGGTTCGAAGCGGTTCAAGTCAAGCCGCGATTGTAAGGCTGTGCAAAACGATGGGCTTCAAAGGCTATCAGGATCTGAAGTTGAAGGTAGCTGGCGATTTGCAGGAGCCATTAGCCACTGGATATCAGGATATTCGGCCCAATGACAGCATTTCTGCAATCATACAGAACGTCTCGAACAATAACATTCAATCGATTCGGGATACGATGAAGATTATGGAGGAGGGGAAGGTGGAGGAGGCCGTAGCGGCCCTTGATCAGGCGAAGCGCATATTTATGTTCGGCGTAGGTGCTTCCAATCTGATCGGGATGGACGCCCAGCAGAAATTTTTGCGAATCAACAAGGTGTGCATTTCGTTCCCGGATCCCCACGTGCAGCTGACTTCGGCCGTTATGCTTACACCCGAGGATGCAGCGGTGTGCATATCTTACTCCGGCGAAACGAAGGAAGTGATCCGGGCAGCGAGCATCGCCAAGGAGAACGGATGCAGAACGATCGGCATTACCAAATACGGGGATTCGACGTTAAGCCGATCGGTGGATATTCCGCTATATACCTCTTCGACGGAGAACGAAATTCGCAGCGGCGCAATGTCCTCTCGTATTACACAGCTTAATCTTATCGATATTTTATATCTTGGTGTCGCCAGCCGGAACTATGAGAATTCGGTCAAGTATCTCGATCAGAGCCGGCAAGCCATCAAGCGGTTGTAGTTTTTCCGGCTTAACCACAACTATATTTTATGATAAGGGGAGTAGTACATGAAGAAAAAACGTTGGCTCACATTGTTGGCTTCATTAATGCTGGTCTTCACGGCAGCATGCGGTGGAGGGGGAGGCGGAACCAAGACGTCGGACGGCGGAACCTCCACAACGCCGGAAGGTAACGGAGAGGCCGCACCAAAGCCTGATACGGTCGTCGTCTGGACTTATCCCGTTCATGGCAAATATGAGGAAGAATTGAAACAGCATGTGGCGGACCTGAAGGAGAAATACCCTCACATTACGGTAGAGACCGAAGTGCTGTCCTGGGCAGAGGGTCCGAAGAAATTCGACGTTGCCCTGAACGCCGGAAATCCGCCTGATTTGTACTTCCATGCGGTGGACGGAGCCTATGTGGACACCGGACTTGCGCTGGAGCTTACCCCTTACATGACCGACGAGATTAAGAACGACTACCTGCCGGGCACATTGGAGCTCGGACAGATCCAAGGCAAGCAGTACGGCCTTCCACTGTACCAGTCCCTCTGGGCATGGGGCGGCAACAAGAAAATCCTTGAAGAAGCCGGGATCGACTGGCAGTCCATTCAGGAAAACGGCTGGACCTGGAGCGAGTTCAAGGAAGCGGCAGGCAAGCTGACGACGAAGCTCCCGAACGGGAATACAC
The DNA here is from genome assembly GCF_002741055.1 of Paenibacillus ihbetae. Classification (NCBI taxonomy): domain Bacteria; kingdom Bacillati; phylum Bacillota; class Bacilli; order Caryophanales; family Paenibacillaceae; genus Paenibacillus; species Paenibacillus ihbetae. The sequence goes on from NZ_CP016809.1 coordinate 4,079,259, forward strand.
GCTATGCTTTGGTTACGGACGGAACGTCCCTGGACTTCATCGAAATGCTGACCCGCAGCAACGGCATGCCTGACGTCCTGAACGATAAGGGCGAGTTCCAGTGGAATGACGAGCGTATCCTGGATACGATGACCTTCGTTTCCGACCTGCTGAAAGCCGGTCATATGCCTGCGGAAACTGCGGCGATTACGCCTGCTAAGCGGATGGACCTGTTCTATGCCGAAGAAGCGGCAATCGTATCCAAAGCGATTCCTTACTATGATGTTATGCTGCAAAACCGCGCGAAGGATATCGACAGCGGCACGGTTCAAGGCGAGAAGATCGAATTCGTTCTGCTGCCGGTGCCTCACAATGACGGTGCAGAGCGCAAGACATCCATGTTTGGCGAAGGCTACGTAGCTTTCAGACAGAAGAAGGATAAGGGCGAAGAGCACGCGAAGAATACGTTCCTGATCATGGAAGGACTCAGCGGCGCGAAGGCCGGTAATTCTGCCAACGAGCTGGTGCTGCCGTTCGTTCGTAAATCCCAGGCGGAATATTTCGAGGGTAAAGGGCTGGGCTCCGAGTCGACGATCAAAGCTGCTGAAATCTTTGCGAACTTTAGAGACAACCCGGTAACCTTGAGCCTGAATGCGGAAGACTCCGCGAACCAGAAGAAATTCAAGGAGCAGGTCGTTAAGCCGAACATTCAAGCGCTGTTCTCTGGCGAGAAGACGCCGGAGCAAATCGCACAAGACTTCATTGACAAAGGCAAACAAATTTTAGGACAGTAATTTCAAGTAACCAGGGGGTGTCCCGTTGTCCTTATCAGGAGCGCGGCCACTCCCTTTTTAACCGCGATTGTAACCTAAGGCTCGTATCCGGCGCTTTCGTGAATCGGATTATACAGCCGGTACCCCAAGAATGGCCTAGTCAAAATTGTTCACCTGTGCGGAAGGAGGAAATAACCATGCAGACGGCCCCGGCTCAGTCTCGGCCGCCGCGGACCCCGATGAAGGGGTATATGCGCGAGTACGGTTGGGCGTATTTATTCATCCTGGCCCCGGTTTTACTGTTTTTAATATTCACGCTGTATCCGGTCGCTTCCGCGTTTTTGATGAGCTTCCAGCAGTACAGCGTCATGGGCTCCGAATGGATCGGAACCGATAACTACACCCGAATGGTAAAGGACGAGGTGTTCTGGAAATCGATGTGGAATACGGTGCTGTTCACCGTTGGTACGGTACCGGTCAACATTATCATCACGTATGCCTTATCCTTTTTTATTTTCCAAATGAAGGATAAGTGGCAGACGTTCTTTAAAGCGACCATGTATCTTCCTGCCGTCGCTTCCGGCGTGACGATCTCCGTCGTGTGGCTGGCGATTTTCGACCCGACCCATGCCGGACTGCTGAACCGCTTCATCGGCTTGTTCGGATTCGATCCGGTAATCTGGCTGGGAAAATCGGATACGGCGCTGTTCTCGCTCATTCTGATGAACTGGCTCGGCTCCCATGGAGCAGGCATTATCCTGTACCTGGCCGCCATGGGCGGCATTCCGAAATCGCTGTATGAAGCGGCGGATATCGACCATGCCAGCGGCTGGTCCAAATTCTGGCGCATCACCTGGCCGCTCATGAAGCCGACGACATTATATCTGCTCGTGACGGGCGTGATTACGTCCTTCCAGGTATTTATCTCGGTATATCTCATGACTCAGGGCGGACCGAACTTTGCAACGACGACGATCGCCTACTTGATCTACAACACGGCATTCAACTTTTACGAATTCGGGCTGGCATCCGCGCAATCCTTCGTTCTGGCGGCGCTCATCATCGTCATTTCGGTTATCCAGTTCAAGTATTTCTCATCCGACGTCGAATACTAACGACTTCGCTTATGCTAAAGAGGGGGTGCACCCATGAAATCAAGATCGAGAGTGATTTTGCTCGTCTCAGCCTCGGTCATCCTGGTCGTATGGAGCATTCTGACCATCATTCCGCTGTACTGGATGCTCATCGGATCGGTCCAGGACACCAAGTCGGCTGCTTCGTTTATACCGCAAATGATTCCAGACGTGCTGTCCGTGGCCCCGTACGAACGCTTCTTCAGCAAAACAAACGTCATGAGATGGCTGTTCAACTCGCTGCTCATCTCCTCCATTTTGACGGTGACGAACGTGTTCCTTGCATCGCTCGCAGGTTATGCGTTCGCGAAGCTGAAGTTTCCGGGGAATAAAGCGGTCTTCTGGATTTTGCTCAGCACCATGATGATTCCGGCTCAGGTTACACTCATTCCGCTCTATATTTTGATGATTGACGTATTTGATCTCGGGAATACATATACGGCGATTCTTCTGCCGAGTATCGTGAGCGTAGGAAACATCTTCTTGATGAAGCAGTACATGTCATCGCTGCCGACCTCGCTGATTCACGCCGCCCGCATCGACGCCTGCGGAGAGTTCGGGATCTTCTGGAAGGTCATTCTGCCGATGGCAAAGCCCGGTCTCGCCGTTCTGGCCATCTTCACATTCGTGGCATCCTGGAACGATTTCTTCTGGCCTTTCCTCGTGACCAACACGACGGAAATGAGAACCATTCAGGTAGGTCTGGCTTCCTTCGTTTACGCGGACACCACGGATTTCGGCGCACTCATGGCTGGAGCAACCGTCGCGGCCTTGCCGATGATGATACTGTTCTTCTCGCTTCAGCGCTATTTCCTGCAAGGCATCACCATTGGAGCCGTTAAAGGCTAGAAGGAGGCAACGTTATGGCACGCGTAGAATTTCGGAACATCCGAAAAGAATTTGTAGACGATAACAAAGGAACCTTCACCGCGGTTGCGGGATCGAACTTTGTCATTGAAGATAAAGAATTCGTTGTATTCGTCGGCCCTTCCGGCTGCGGCAAAACGACCTCGCTGCGCATGATCGCGGGCTTGGAGCGGCAGACGTCCGGCGATATCATCATCGGCGATCGGGTCGTGAACAATTTGCATCCGAAGGATCGCGACATTGCGATGGTATTCCAGGATTATGCCCTGTATCCGCATATGACCATCCGCGAGAATCTGTCGTTCGGCTTGAAGAATTTGAAGAAGCCTAAAGCCTATATCGAGCAAAAGGTCGCCCAGGCCGCATCGATTCTCGGACTCGAATCGATGATCGACCGCAAGCCGCGCGAGCTGTCCGGCGGTCAGCGGCAGCGCGTGGCCGTGGGCCGGGCGATCGTCCGCGATCCGCAGGTGTTCCTGTTCGATGAGCCGCTGTCGAACCTCGACGCCAAGCTTCGCGTGCAGATGCGGGTCGAGCTGTCAGAGCTGCACAAGCGGCTTGAAGCGACGATCGTTTACGTCACGCACGATCAGGTAGAGGCCATGACGCTCGGGGAGCGCATCGTCGTCATGAACAACGGGATCATCCAGCAGATCGCCTCGCCGACGGAGCTGTACGCGAATCCGCAGAACATGTTCGTTGCGGGCTTTATCGGCTCTCCGCCGATGAACTTCATTGATGTGACGAAGGAAGGGAATGTGCTCCGGATGGAGGGCGGCTCGTTTACCATTCCTGACGCGATGGCGCGTGGCTTAAGCAAGTACGAGAACAAGCATCTGATTCTAGGCGTTCGGCCGGAGCATATATCCGGGGAGGATTTGCCGGGAACGCCGAACCGCGATTACACGTATGCCGGAAAGATACAGGTCGTGGAGCATCTCGGCTCCGAGAATCTGGTATACTTCCGGATCGGCAACCGGACCGTGACGGCGAAGGTGCACCCGGAGACGACCGGTTACCCGGGCATGGACAAAACGTTTATTTTTAATTTCGACAAGGTGCATTTCTTCGATCCGGAGACGGAACAGCGTATCGATTGGTAAACAATCTGGAGGAGGAGAGGGAAGCTTATGCGCAAGCTGAATGATGTGTTAAAGAAGACGGGAGTTGAGGTGTACCGCGAGATTACGAGCGTGGCACTGTACAGCATGATCACCTCGCTGGTGCTTGCGGCGGTTGTCATATTCGCACCGGTGCTGGAGGCGCTGCTGCTGCTTCCGGTGCTGTATATGCCGCTGTTTTTCGGAGTCTGCTATGCCTACCACCGGAAGACGGAGAGAGGCAAGCCGGTGCTGAAGGATGTGTTCGAGGGGGCCGTCAAGGGGTTTCTGCCCGCCGTTGTCATGGGCTCTTTCTTCGTGGTGATGATTCTCATCCTGTGGTCTACCTGGTGGTATTACGGTGGCAAAGACGGTATCGGGTACCTCGCGATCGGGGTTTTCCAGACATACTTTGTCATTATGGCCGTGGTCTCCCAATTCTACACGCTTCAGCTTGTCATCCAGGAAAACATGGGGATCTTCAAAGCGATGGCGCACAGCGTGAAGCTGTTTCTGCGTTATCCGGCTTATACGCTCGGGGCTTGCTTTCAGGCCTTATGCGTGGCCGTTCCGCTTCTTCTCACCGTGGTTGGCTTCGGCTTTCTGTTCAACGGCATGTGGGCGATATTCCAGCATAAGGCAGCTTATAATGTCTTGAATCCCGAGGAGGCGAAGCCTGCGGCTGACGGCGCCCTGTCCTCGGAGCCAGGAGGTGTCAGCATATGAGGTGTTTAACCGGAATCGACAGGCTGGCGGGGATGAAGCATAACAGCATCATCGGCCGCCGCCTTGGCGTCATTACAAATCCGACGGGGCTCACGTCGGATTTTCGTTCTTCGATTGAAGTCATAGCCGGTTTGCCGGAATCCGAATTAACCGCTTTGTTCGCCTGCGAGCATGGACTCCGCGGGGAGCTGCAGGCCGGCAAGCATGTTGACGATGAAGTCGATCCCATCTTCGGCGTACCGGTATACAGCTTATATGGCGCAACGCGCAAGCCCGATGCGGCAATGCTGGAGAAGATCGATACCCTCATCTTTGATATCCAGGATCTTGGCGTGCGGTTCTACACGTACATGACGACCTTGTTGTACGTAATGGAGGCGTGCGCGGAGCACGGCAAAAGCCTGATCGTCCTGGATCGCCCGAATCCGCTTGGTGGCAATCGCGTGGAAGGCGGCCTTCTTGAGGCAGGGTATGAATCAATGGTGGGCGGGTGGCAGATCCCGATCAGCACCGGGATGACGATCGGTGAATATGCCCGGATGGCGAATGATCTGAGGGGCACGGGCTGCGACCTGGACGTCATCGGGCTGGAAGGCTGGAGCAGGGAGATGGACTATGCGGATACAGGTCTTCTGTGGATGCTCCCATCCCCGAACATCCCGACATTGGATACCGTCCGTTTGTACAGCGGGACCTGCTTCTTCGAAGGAACGAATCTGTCGGAGGGCAGGGGCACGACGCGGCCGTTTGAATGGATCGGCGCGCCATGGATCGACGGCGAGGCGCTGGCCAAGGCGTTTAACGCCTACCGATTGCCCGGTATTCATGCCCATTCCGTTTACATGACACCGACGTTCTCGAAGCATCAGGGCGTAAGCTGCGGGGGCGTTATGCTGTTCGTCACGGACACAACGAAGCTGGAGGCGGTCCGTGCAGGTCTTGTGCTGCTGCACCTGGTCAGCCGGATGTATCCGGATTCGTTCCAATGGCTGACGCCGCCCGAGGGGCGAAATCGTTATTTCATTGATCTGCTTACGGGCAGCGATAATGTGAGGAAGCATATTCATGAGGAAGAAGGGCTTCGGCGCATCACGGAGCAGTGGGAGAGCGATGCGGATCGGTGGAGAACGATGAGAGCCCCTTATCTTCTGTATGGGGAGGCATAATCCATGATACTCGCACCTAGGAAGCAGGGGGAGCCGGCCGTGGTCATCGGCCTGATGTCCGGCACATCCCTTGACGGGATCGATGCGGCCATCGTCCGGATTCACGGCAGCGGCCTTACGGCTTCCGCTGAGCTGCTTCATTATTATAGCCGGTCTTATGAGCCGGAGCTTCGCCGGCGGCTGCAGGAGCTGTGCGGCACCGAGCACTCCAGCAGCCCTGCGGTATGCAGTATGAACGCCTACCTCGGATATCGGTTCGGAGAAGCCGTACTGGAGGCGATAGCGGATGCCGGGATGCGGATGGAGGATGTCGACCTCATCAGTTCGCACGGGCAGACGATTTGGCATCTTCCCGTGGCGGAGCCGGATGATCCGTATTCAACGCCGTCCACGCTGCAGATCGGCGATATCTCGGTCATCGCGAAGCATACGGGCCTGCCGGTTGTCGGCGATTTCCGGCCGGCGGACATGGCGGTGGGCGGTCAGGGCGCGCCTTTCGCTCCGTACGGCGACTTGATCCTGTTCCGGCATCCCGAGCGCGGCAGGCTGCTTCAGAACGTCGGCGGCATCGGCAACTGTACGGCGCTTCCTGCGGGAGCGGACCCATCGGAGGTTCTGGCGTTTGATACAGGGCCGGGGAATATGGTGATCGACGCGGTTGTCCACGCGCTTACGGGTGGGCGCCTGTCCTATGATGAGGGTGGAAAGTGGGCTGCTCAGGGGAAGCCGGATGAAGCGCTTTTAGAGGAGATGATGTCCCACGCCTATTTCCAGGCGCCGCCGCCCAAATCAACGGGCAGGGAGCTCTTCGGCCAGCCGTATGCGGCTTCCTTTCTTAAGGCAGCAAGAACGCGCGGCCTTTCGGATGAAGACATCGTTGCGACGGCCACGGCCTTCACGGCGGTTTCTATCGCGGACAGTTATGAGCGGTATGTTTTTCCGCGGGTTCCTATCGCTGAGGTGATTGTCACGGGCGGGGGAGCCCATAACCGGACGCTGCTTCATATGCTAAGCCAACGGCTGCCAGGACAACAGGTAATGACCTCCGCCGAGCTTGGATGGAATGACGATGCGAAGGAAGCGGTCATTTTTGCCCTGTTGGGCAATGATTTCGTGCACGGCGTGCCGAACAATCTGCCGGCAGCGACGGGAGCGCAGCGCCCGACGGTGATGGGGAAGCTTGCACTGCCGTAGAAGAAAGGCTGGGCTGGTTAGGCCCGGCGTTTGGTTTCAGCATCCCTGCGAAGGGATGCTTTTTTTGTCGAACGGGACGTTCCCCGTTAGAAATTGCTCGTTCTATCGGGTCATCAGTCATCTAAGGCATGATACGCGCACCGCGCACCGTGCACCATGCACCGCGCACCATGCACCGCGCACCGCTCTCCGCGAACCATGCATCGCCCACCGCGCAGCGGGTCCGTGGCTACGCACCATACACCGTGCACCAAACACCATACACATACCCGTGCACCATGCATCCTAAGGAGATGTGCATCCGGTTGTCCCAATAGAGGTTATCCTTCAACTTCTCAATGCGGTATGATGGTTAGGAAGCGACAAAATACAGATCGATGATGGAAACCAAAGGAGAAACGAAAGGAGAAACGAAGATGAAAGAGAGCTTTGATCCAACCCTTATTGATCGGTTGGAAAGTCCGGAACGTAAGCGGGAGCTTCCGGCACCCGTGCTGCTGGAGAAGCTCCAGGTGAACGGTGAGGTGGAAGTGCTTGATATTGGGGCGGGAACCGGCTATTTTTCCATACCGGCTGCAAGCATGACTGTTGGAACCGTATTTGCCGTAGACTTGGAGCCGGCGATGCTAGAATTAATGGAGAAACGGGCAGAAGAAGAGGGCTTGACCAATGTGCGAGTAGTGAAGGGACAGCTGGAGCAGCTGCCGTTCGAGGATGAGGCAGTCGACCGGATCATCGCATCGCTGGTCCTGCATATTACGGATGATCTGGAAGCTTCCGTCCGTGAAATCGCGAGAGTTCTCAGACCGGGTGGACGGTGCTTATGCCTGGAATGGCAGGAGGACCCGATGGAGCAGCGGGTTCCCCGTCCGAACCGTGTCGACCCCCAAGTGATGCAAAACCTGCTTGAGCAGGCCGGGTTGCAGGTGGAAGGACTCGAGTATCCGACAGAGCGCCACTATCTGATTTTGGCGAGGAAATAATAGTGTCTACGAATAGTTTGTGAATCGCCACAGCATCCGCGAGGGCTTCGCTTCCCGAAGCCTAGAATGTGCCGCCTATTTGGGTATAATACCTTTACTGCCGGATTTTTGGCGTAAAGGTTTTTCTTTTTTTATTGGCCAAACGAGATGATGTGTGCGCTATTTTTACGTGTCCATGATCCGGTTGTCTCACACCATCCTTTTCGGGGCAGTGATCCTCCGTAGCTGCTCGTTACGCTGTGACGATCCAAGCATGGGGTTGATCAATCAAATCGTGACTGGAAGATTCCGGTTATACAAAAGGATTGAGGTTTACGTTCTGCAAGGAGTAGAATAAAGTTATGTAAGGAATGATCGCTTTTTGTAGAAGCATGCATTTAGCGAATCATGATCCGAAGGAAAGACGGATACACTTTACGAGAATCAGCCTTATTGGTTGAGGGGGGAAGCCTGAATTTCTGACCTCGGCCAGCTAAGGCTTTTTACTATGTAACGGCTGAAGCCATACACACAGCATACAGCATAAGGAGTGGAATGATTGATTATCCTGAAGACACCTGAACAGATTGAGAAGATGAAAAAGGCAGGGGAGATTTTGGCGGATTGCCACCGGCATATCGCTACCATGATCAAGCCGGGCGTGACTACGATGGAGATTGATCAATTCGTGGAGGGATTCCTTGCCGAGCGCGGCGCGCATCCGGAGCAGAAGGGATACCACGGGTATCCGTTTGCCACCTGTGCCTCCGTTAATGACGTCATCTGTCATGGGTTCCCCAACAATGAACCTCTCAAAGACGGGGATATCGTCACCATTGACATGGTGGTAAAGCTCGACGGATGGCTCGCGGATTCCGCCTGGTCCTATCCGGTCGGGAATATTTCGGAGGAGGCGCAGCATCTGCTGGACGTGACCAAAAAATCGCTGTATCTCGGAATCGAGCAGGCGGTCATTGGCAATCGGATCGGCGATATCTCGCATGCGATCCAGTCCTATGCCGAATCCGAGAACCTGTCGGTGGTACGGCATTTCGTAGGGCATGCCATCGGCGAGAACATGCATGAGGAGCCGCAGGTGCCGCATTACGGACCCCCACATCGCGGAACGCGATTGAAGGAGGGCATGGTCATCACCATCGAGCCGATGCTGAACATCGGGACGTATAAGTGCAAGATCGACGCCGACGGCTGGACGGCCAGAACGATGGACGGCAAGTGGTCTGCGCAATATGAGCATACGCTGGCGATTACCAAGGACGGCCCTGTTATTCTCACCGAGCAGTAAGGGGAGGAGCCGGGCACGTAAAGGCGCAACGCTTGAAGCCATGAAATTGCCTCTATGAACAAGCTAACGGATAGCAGGGGCGTGCTCAGCCCCGGTTACTGCAACATGGAGACACCCGCAAAAGGCAGGCATCAACGGAGCATGCAGAATCCCTCTGAAGAAGCGGAGCGTGCCCCTTTATTCCCGGATTTCGACATTGGAGATTCAAGTTCAAGGAAATCCGGGAATAACAGGGATCGGAAGGGGGATCCGCATGCGGAGTGCTGAATTACCCGGGGGCCAGCGTATCGAAAGAGTGATCCGCATGCGGAGTGCTGCATAAGCCCAAGAGAAGCTTAACGAAGTCAGTTCCGCAAGCAATGTCGTTGCATCATGCATCACAGCACTCGCCAAGGATAGACGGAAATCGCAGTTTTTTTTATAATAGAGTAATCATTTCACAAGCGAAGGGAACATGAACCATGACGATACGTAAAGCATTGACGGTAGCTGGCTCGGATACAAGCGGCGGAGCCGGTATCCAAGCGGACCTTAAGACGTTTCAGGAATTTGACGTGTACGGCATGACGGCACTGACGACGATCGTATGCATGGAGCCGGCAACCTGGGATCACCAGGTCTTCCCGGTTGAGCTTGGCATCGTGGAGACCCAGCTGAAGACCGTGCTCGAAGGCATCGGCATCGATGCGATGAAGACGGGCATGCTCGGCTCGGTTGAAATTATCGAACTCGTTGCGAAGTATATTGACAAGTATGATCTCAAGCGCATCGTGATCGATCCGGTGATGGTGTGCAAGGGCACGGATGAAGTGCTGCAGCCGGAAAATACGGAGGCTATGCTGGAGTTTCTGCTGCCGCGTGCGGACGTGGTAACCCCGAATCTGTTCGAGGCTTCCCAGCTTGCCAAATCCGGGCCGATTACGACCTTGGAGCAAATGCAGGAAGCAGCGGCGGTCATTCACGGGCGCGGTGCAAAGCATGTCCTGATTAAGGACCGCGGCAAGATCCGCGAGGGGAAAGCCATGGACCTGCTCTATGACGGTAAGACCTTCGAATGGTTTGAAGCCGATGCGATCATGACCAAGTATACGCACGGTGCCGGTTGCACCTCGTCGGCTTCGATTACGGCAGGGCTCGCTAAGGGCCTTTCGGTGCGTGAATCCGTGCAGCAGGCCAAAGCGTTCATCACCCAAGCGATAAGCAACGGTTTCCCGCTTAATCAATTTGTGGGCCCGACCCGGCATTCCGCGCATCGCAGCACAGCAGCGAATTAAAGAAAACACAATTTCTTGCAAGCTTATGCATGCTGGATTCAACCAGCCTTCACCGACTGCAAGCGCACAGTCAAAAACCTTTCTTCCCCGGAAGAAAGGTTTTTTTGTTGTTATATGACGTCGATGCATATACTGGATAGGAGCAAAGGCTTGCACCATTTTTACACAAGCTGTGCAAAAGTATACAGCAGCCCGGGTCCTTTCCCGTATCATTATGTGCTATAATTTATTCAGATCAAAAAGAGAAGCAGGAAAAAATGTATAGGGGTTGAGACATGTTTCAGGACATTTTGGAATTTTTGAGGAGTTTTGGTCCTTTAGGGTTGTTTATTCATTCATTTGCGGATGCCGTGATTTTTCCGATTCCCGCCTTTTTTCTGCAGGTTTCGTTGAGCATTGTTCACCCGAAGGATGCGCTGTGGCTAGCGACTTACGGCTTTATCGGATGTCTGCTGGGAACACCGCTGGGGTATGCGATTGGAAAGCTGCTAGGGAAGTCGGTATTATATAAAATTTTGAAAAAACAGTGGATCGACGCGGCAACCAATCTGTTTCAAAAAAACGGCGAGGCTGCGATATTAATCGGTTCGTTTACGCCGATCCCGTTTAAGGTATTTACCATTTTGTCCGGATGTCTGAACTTCCCGCTCTGGAGACTGATGGCCTACGCGGCCTTGGGTAGAGCGACTAAGTTTTATGTCGTGGGGATTCTGTTCTACCTTTACGGCAATGCAGCCGAAGGAATGGTGAAGGATGTATCCCTGTACATCGCCCTGATCGCAGTTCCTTTAATATTGATTGGCCTTTATTTCAAACGAAGACACAAGCGCAAAAAAATGCTGCAGCAACAGCAGGCGGAGGCGGTTCCAAGTGCAAAGCCGGTGGAAAAGCCGGTTCTGGAGCAAGTAACGGACCAATCGCCGTCTGCGTAGCGCTTGATCATGCAGATATACAAAGAGCAGCCGGGGAGAAACCCGGCTGCTCTTTGTGTCTAAAGCAGAGATGCTGAAGCTTTTAAGCCAATGGCTGAGGACTGCAGGCGAAGCCTGCGGTCTAGCCGATGCGGAAAATTTTGCTGATGCCTTTGGTGGTAACCGGTGCGTAGGTCGGGGTTGGCGATGAGGACAGCGGAGAAACCGTGTCCATCGTTAGATACCCGTGCAGCGGCCCCCGGTAGACTTCCGTCAGCTGCGGAGAGTTGGAGAAGTCCTCAGGCGTTACCAAGTGACATGGCTTGTTCACCGGCCGAAGACCGGCCTGTTCGAAGACCTTCGCGACAAAGTGGGAGCAGAAATACGCATCGTCGCGGTCGATATGGAGCCGAAATAAAATGCCTAGCAGTCCAAGCAGATTATATTTATACCGATCCTGGTTTCGCATCATTTCTTTGACAAGATTGTACATCCTCTGGTAATCCTCATGACTGACACGGCAGCGGTAGACGGCACACGCAGAGGAATAGAAGAAGGGGTCGCGGAGGTTTTCACGAACGAGGCCGCCGTTGAAGGGGTTGTTCGCTTTCTTCCGCCCGAAGCTGTACACTTCGCGTAATTCGGAGTCAAACGCGATGGATGCATGATTTAGCGGGGCTTTCGTGAAATATTGGATCATTCGGCTAAACCAGGTGCCCGTGCCTGTAAGCACAATCCAAATATCTTGTTCCGTGTACATACTTAAATAACTCCTTTGTTAACGTTCCTAACGAATCACACCAAATGAAGTGACTTGCTTTCTTTCACAATAAACGAAAAGACAAAGCTCTTCAAGTCAAAAATAACCAATTTCTCTCAATTTCGCTAGATTAGCGTTGGAATTGCCACCATTTATTAGGAATCCCTCTAAACAATATATTCGCCCCATGTCCAAATTATCCTTTTCTTTGGGCAATATAAAATTATCCGGGGGCCACATGCAGCAATTGGCACCGATGCTACGATTAAGTCTTGCTACCGTTCTAGCAATCCACTACATTATAAAAAGATAAGAAAAACGTCTATCGACGTACATTCAAAGAAGAAGACAGACCGCGTTTAGCGGTAGTTTCTCTTGCGATATCAGGAAGCTGACGCCGCGAAGTTTATACTGTCTGATATCTAAAGAAAGGAGCGTTTAGCCATGAGTAATGGAAGGATGGAGCTGTTAAAGGAGCCGAAGCAGCGCAAGCTCCTGTTCAGTGCCGGCATCAGCTGGATGTTTGACGCCATGGATGTGGGGATGATCTCGTTTGTTGTCGCCGCACTCGCCGCAGAATGGTCACTGAGCTCACAGCAGGTCGGGATTTTGACAAGCACGACGTCGATCGGCATGGTATTCGGTGCAGCCATGGCCGGTTTCTTGGCGGATAAGTACGGACGTAAAAATATTTTGCTGTGGACGCTGCTGATTTTCTCAATTGCAAGCGGCCTTTCGGCACTGGCCACCGGCTTTATCATGCTGTGCCTGCTGCGCTTTATCGCGGGATTTGGCCTTGGCGGAGAGCTTCCGGTAGCCTCCACCCTCGTCTCGGAGAGCATGCCGGTCCGGGAGCGGGGAAGAGCGGTTGTGCTGCTTGAGAGCTTCTGGGCTGCAGGGTGGATCTTATCCGCATTGATAGCGTATTTCGTCATTCCGGACTATGGATGGCGAATGGCCTTTGTCATCGGGGCCCTGCCGGCTATTTACGCGCTGTACCTTCGCCGCGCCATCGAGGATTCGCCGCGGTATATGCGGCAGAAGAGTGCTCGGAAGCTGTCGTTTGGAGAGCGCGTGGCCTCGGTATGGTCGACCGAGCATCGGCGCACGAGCATCATGCTGTGGGTGCTGTGGTTTACGGTGGTATTTTCCTATTACGGCATGTTCCTGTGGCTTCCGACGGTCATGGTGGATAAGGGCTTCAGTCTGGTCAAAAGCTTCCAGTACGTGCTGATCATGACGCTGGCTCAATTGCCGGGCTATTTTACGGCCGCTTACTTTATCGAAAGGTTCGGCCGGAAATTCGTGCTGGTCACCTATTTGGTCCTTACGGCCGTCAGCGCGATCTGGTTCGGTTACGCGAATACCGAGGCTTCGCTTCTGGCTGCGGGCATCAGCCTGTCCTTCTTTAATCTGGGAGCTTGGGGCGGATTGTACGCGTACAGTCCGGAGCTCTACCCGACGAAGGTTCGTTCGACCGGTGTAGGGCTGGCGACCTCCTTCGGCCGGATCGGCGGCGTCATCGCACCGCTGCTCGTAGGCGTTCTGAAGCAGCAGGGAACCCGGATCGAAGTGATTTTTGTCATGTTCTTCGTGACGATCCTGATCGGGGCGCTGGGGGTGCTCCTGTTGGGGAAAGAGACCAAGGGGCTGGAGCTGGCGGATGAGTAAGAGCAGGGACTCTGGGATCGTTCACTAGCTAATATGCGGTAATAACGGTTGTTGGCTATAAGAAGAGAACAAGGGGCACTCCGATCAGGTCTGAAGACCTTCGGAATGCCCCTTGATTCGTTTGTGGCGCATGGAAGAAACTGTGGGCTTGGCTATAACCTATAACCTGCAGTCATACTTCCATTATGGACGGCATAATATATGGGCTTCGTCCCAGCTCCCGCTTGAAATAACGGTTAAGGGCCGTATTCGTCATCTGCTCCCAGACCGCACGGTTATATTCACGCTGTTCCCCGGCTTTGTTCAGCTGCTTGCGGAGCATGGCTTCGGCACGGCGGAGCAGCGGCTTGGAATCCTGCATGTACACAAATCCGCGGGTAATCAGCTCCGGGCCGGACAGAAGCTTCCGTGTTTCCGGGTTAATGGTGATCGCAACGATCACAACCCCGTCATGGGCCAGCTGCACCCGTTCCTCGAGCAGCTCCTTCTCATGCTTGCGCAGCTCGCCATTATTAATGTAAATATCCCCCGAAGGTATATTGCGCCCTTTCTTTGCATGATTGCGGTAGATCGACAGCGTATTGCCGATATTCAGCAAGTAAACGCTGCTGTCCGGAACCCCAACCTGAGTGGCGAGATGCCGGTGATTCAGCAGCATCCGGTACTCTCCGTGGATCGGCACGAAATATTTAGGCCGCAGGCTGCTGATCATCAGCTTCAGATCCTCCCGGCAGCCGTGCCCGGATGTATGAATGTCGAGAATCGAACCGTATTTAACCTCAGCGCCGGCACGCATCAACAGATCGATGCTGCGGTTCACGTTCTGGGTATTCCCCGGAATCGGCGAGGACGAGAAGATGACCGTATCGTCCGGATGAATTTGAATGGACCGGTGCGCCCCGGAAGCGATGCGCGTAAGAGCCGCATTGGGTTCGCCTTGGCTTCCGGTGCAGATAATCAGCACCTGGTCGTCACGGTAACGGTTGACTGCCTTGACGTCAATCAGCATGCCTTCAGGCATGCGAATATAACCGAGCTCCTGCCCGATGACGAATACCTTCTCCATGCTGCGTCCGACGATGGCGATTTTCCGTTTGGTTCGGATCGCGGCCTCCACGACCTGCTGCAGCCGGTGAACGTTGGATGCAAATGTGGCAAACAGGATCCGACCGGGACATTCCTGGAACAGGCGAAGAATGGAGTCGCCTACCGTACGCTCCGAAGGCGTAAAGCCGTCGCGCTCGCTGTTGGTGCTGTCGGCCATCAGTGCGAGTACGCCGCGGGCGCCAAGCTTCAATATTTTATGAAGATCGGCAGGCTTATCCTCCGGCGTGAAATCGAATTTGAAATCTCCGGTATGTACGACGGGACCGTATGGCGTTTCGACAACGATTCCGAAAGCGTCCGGGATGCTGTGGGTTGTCCGAAAGAAATGAACGGACAGATGCTTGAACGAGATGGTCTCGTCCTCATGGAACAGACGCAGATCGCTCTGATCCAGCAGGCGATGCTCTTCGAGCTTGGCACGGACCAATCCGATGGTCAGCGCGCCTCCGAATATCGGCATTTGAATTTGACGAAGCACATAAGGGATCGCTCCGATATGGTCCTCATGGCCATGCGTAAGGAACAGACCCTTAATTTTATGCTTGTTTTCAATTAAATAACGGATATCCGGAATAATGTAGTCGACACCGCTCATTTCGGCATCGGGAAATTTCAGGCCGGCATCGATCAGGATGATTTCATTCTTGAACTCGACGCCATACATGTTTTTGCCGATTTCCCCAAGCCCTCCTAGCGCGAATAGTCGAACGGGCGGTGCGGTAGGCCTCGGCTTCTTGGCAGGCTTGGCATTTTGAATTTGATCGTTTAGCAGGGGTTTAGACATAATGTGAAAGAATCCTCTCTATGGTAATTAAGGCATAAGCCTGGAATGTTAATTTTCTTCTCTACTTAAGATATCAGAAAGTTCAAGCTTCGTGAAACGGTTTTCTAAAATCATGTTAATTTTGACGAGTACAGTCACCTATTTTTGTTCCCCTCTATATGCTGAAGAAAGGGGAGGGACTGGTAATGAGCTTACGGACAACACTGCTGGATACGGATGCCTTGTTACATCTGCAGGAGGACTGGCAGCTTGAAGCCGCTGACAGCCTGATGGCGAAAATGACGGATAAGACCGCCAAATTCCCTTGTATTCCCGCCGTTCAAGGCCATGCGCTAAAGCATTTCAGATACGGGTTTATCAATCTTAGCCGGTGTTCCGTCGAGGAAGCCTCCGGTGAATTAGCTTCACTGCTTCATGAGTATGGGCTCCATTCAAGAGAATACGGCAACTATACATCGCTTGTGGTTATGATCCATGCCGGAAAGGCCGAGGATGGCCGCGAGGGCGTCGAATATTACGAGAGGCTGTTCTGGGCGCTGCTGACCCGGGCTACAGCGCATGACCCGCAGCCGTGGCCAGAGTCCATACCGGATGAGCCGTCACATCATTTATGGGAGTTTTGTTATGGTGGCGAGCCGTATTTCGTATACTGCGGGACGCCGGCCCATAAGAAGCGCAGGAGCAGGCATTTTCCATACATGATGCTTGCGTTTACGCCGCGCTGGGTTTTGCGGCAATTCAATGCCAAAGCCCGGCAGGCTCAGCGGACCAAGATGCTGATCAGGGAACGCCTTGAGGCGTATGATGCAGTGCCGCCGCACCCGGATTTGAATTTGTACGGACAAAAAGACAATTACGAGTGGAAACAGTATTTCCTTGGCGACAGCACCGAGTCTCCGAACCGCTGTCCGTTCGTCCGGAACCGCAAGGAGATCCGGCAATAATCGGGCACGCGGTTTATGACGCCGAGATGATAAACGGCAAGAACAATATCATCTCTGCCTATTATAATGTAGAAACAGGCGTGAAATATATTAAGAACAAGGGCAGAGTTGACGACGGCTTCATGCTATGGCAGCTCTGCAAGCAGCAGGTCCATCCACCGGCGTTAGCCGGGACGGCTACCGGGAACAGCGCCGGGCAATAGGTGGGCCGGAATTTACCGCTTCAAGGCGATTGCAGCGAGTGCGATCCCTGGTTTAGCGATATCATAAATTTTTGCGATATTCGGAAGGCGTGCAGTTCATGATTCTCCGGAATACCCGAACAAAATAGCTGATATGTCCGAATCCGACATCCAGTGCGATGTCGGATATTTTATGTTCCGGCTGACGCAGCAGCTCCGCTGCCTGCCGCACCCGATAGGAGTTCATATAATCAACCGGCGTCTGTCCGGTCATCGATTTGAAGAAGCGGCAGAATTGACCTTCGCTCATCGGGATCAGGTCGGCCAGCTCGCCGATTCGAATCGGACGATGGTAGTTGTTTTGAATATAGACGATCACCTTCTTCAGCCGTTCGGTTCTTGACGTATCGGCCGCATCGGTGCGGCTGCGGTTCACCAGCCTGCCGGATGCGGCGGCATGATGGAGCATAAGGTACAGATGGCCTTTGATTGCGGCTTCATAACCGGGCGGCGGCTGCTTGGATAAGGCGATCATATCCTTGATATGCCGAAGCAGCCCACCATCCGTCTCGGATGTAATCAGCCTAGGAAAGGTGGCCTTCCGTTCCTGGAAGGGAACGATCATGCCTTCCTGGAGCGCATCGTACTGGGCGCTTGCGAGCATGCCGAAATCGAATACCATGGCGCAGAAGCTGCACCCTTGATCCCCCCGGGCATGGCCGGTATGAATATCGGAGCCGTCGATAAACAGGGCTTCGCCGGCACGAACGGGGATGGATTCGGTATCGTTGATTTGAAACAACACTTCGCCTTCGATGCAGTAGAAGATTTCGGACTCCGTATGCCAGTGAGAGTCTACGACGTGAGCTCCGGGGGCAAATTGATACCAATAAATTCCGAACGGAAAGCGTTCGCTGCCATGAGCCTTGATTTCTTTGAGGGACCGGTGCAGCGTTTGATCCATGCTGAATCCTCCTTCGGGCTTTTCAGGAAATGAATGGGTTGCATATAAACGTCAAGATTGTGCTATAAAACAACCGGATATTGATAGTTGGATTAAAAACATATCAGTATAATGACATTATAACGCTTACAACTCAATAATCAATTTTCAGAATATAGAAAGGCGGTTCCTATCATGAAATTTACGGACGGCAACTGGCTGGTACGTGAAGGCTTCTCGATTGCAGGAGCGGTACAGGCATATGATTTTGCAGTGAAGGGCAGCACGCTTACAGCGTATGCATCGACAGCCCCGATTCCAGGCAGAGGAGCAACAATCAACGCGCAGCTCATTACCGTGCAGTTTCATTCACCGGCTCCGGGCGTGATTGGCGTCAAGCTTGTACATTATGCAGGCGTACGCGACCTTGGACCGGCATTCGAGCTGTATAAGGAAGAAGGCAGCCATGCAGTTATTGAGGAGAATGACGAGGAGGCTGTGCTTCGCAGCGGAAACTTGAGCGTCGTCATCAAGAAAGGCCCGCAGTGGTCGGTTCATTTCTATCGTGGAGACGAGCGTATCACGGGCAGCGGCTTCAAATCGATCGCCCATATCGTTGAGGACGGCGGACAGACCTACATGCGCGAAGAGCTGGATCTTGGCGTAGGCGAATGGGTATATGGGCTTGGCGAGCGCTTCACGTCCTTCGTGAAGAACGGCCAAACCGTCGACATCTGGAACCAGGACGGGGGCACAAGCTCCGAGCAGGCATATAAAAACATTCCGTTCTACATCACGAACAAAGGCTACGGCGTATTCGTGAATCAGCCGGATCTCGTCTCTTTCGAGGTGGCCTCCGAGAAGGTGAAGAAGGTGCAATTCAGCGTTCAAGGCGAGTCGCTGGAGTACTTCATCATCGATGGTCCCGATCCGAAAGGCGTGCTCGATAAATATACGAATTTGACAGGCAAGCCGGCGCTGCCTCCGGCATGGACCTTCGGCTTGTGGCTCTCAACCTCATTCACGACACAATACGACGAAGCTACGGTCAATTCATTCGTGGACGGGATGCTGGAGCGTGACATTCCTTTGCACGTATTCCATTTCGACTGCTTCTGGATGAAGGGGCTGAATTGGACCGATTTCCAATGGGATGAGGAAGTATTCCCGGATCCGGAAGGCATGCTGAAGCGCCTGAAAGAGAAGGGGCTGAAAATTTGCGTATGGATCAACCCGTATATCGCCCAGCGCTCGCGTCTTTTTGAGGAAGGACGGGAGAAGGGATATCTCGTGAAGAAGCCTAACGGCGACGTGTGGCAATGGAATCTGTGGCAGCCGGGGATGGCGCTTGTGGATTTCACGAATCCGGATGCATGCGAATGGTATGCAGGATATCTCCGCGAGCTGGCGGACATGGGCGTGGACAGCTTCAAAACTGATTTCGGCGAGCGGATTCCGACGGACGTCGTATATTTCGACGGATCCGATCCGCATAAAATGCACAATTATTACACCCAGCTCTACAACAAAGTGGTATTCGAAGTGCTTGTGGAGAAATTCGGGAAAAATCAAGCGGCCGTATTCGCGCGTTCCGCTACGGTTGGCGGACAGCAGTTCCCGGTTCACTGGGGCGGCGATTGCTACGCCGATTACGAATCCATGGCGGAGAGCCTTCGCGGCGGCTTGTCGCTCGGCCTAGGCGGCTTCGGCTTCTGGAGCCATGATATCGGCGGCTTCGAGAATACGGCGCCGGCCCATGTGTTCAAGCGCTGGTTGGCGTTCGGTCTCCTGTCGAGCCACAGCCGCCTGCACGGCAGCACGTCCTACCGGGTGCCTTGGGCATACGACGAAGAGGCCGTCGATGTTACGCGCTTCTTCACGAAGCTGAAGAGCCGTCTAATGCCGTATCTGTTCAATACAGCGGTTCAAGCCTCGGAGCACGGGATTCCGAGCATGCGGGCCATGTTCCTGGAATTCCCTGAAGACCCGGCCGTCGAAATGCTGGACCGTCAATATATGCTTGGCGACTCGCTGCTGGTTGCTCCGGTCTTCAGCGAGAAGGGAGAAGTATCGTATTATCTTCCACACGGGACCTGGACGCATCTGCTGACCGGCGAAACGGTGGAAGGCGGTTCATGGCGCAAGGAGACCTATGATTTCCTCAGTCTGCCGCTCTTTGTACGGGGCAACTCGTTCCTGGCGCTGGGCGCTAACGACAACCGGCCGGATTATGACTATGCGGACGGAGTGGAGCTGGGGCTGTACGCCTTGGAAGAAGGTCAAGAGGCATCGGTAACGGTGCGGAACATGGAAGGTCAGATTGAGCTGTCCGTTCGCGCTGTTCGTGTTGGAAACCGGATCAGCCTGACATCCGAGGGCAGCGGCAAGCCATTCTCCGTGAAGCTGTACGGCACGGGCGAAGCCGTCTCCGTAGACGGAGAAGGGGCGACTCTGGCGGATGGCCGGATTGACGTGGCCGGGGGCCGGAAAGCGGAAATCGCCGTTCAACTGAAAGGATAGTTTTCGGAAGCGTGAGATTGGCTGCTTGTTAATAAGGAAGGTGAGCCCGGACCAGCCATGTGCTGGAGTCGGGCTTCTTCCATCTTTTGGTTGATCGAGCAAGGATGTTTATCCTGATATAATAGGGGAGCGGCAGGAAGTTTGGGCCATCATCGCAATCATTTGTAACCGTTTCCTTGGATCTGCCGACGTCTATGCAAGACAGGAGCGAAAACCATTCGATGTTATCGTATTTCATTCAACTGATGAATGATATGAAAATCCGAACGAAATTGATTTTATCCTTTGTCGTGGTCGTGTTCGTTCCGGTTTCAATCGTCAGCATTTTCCTGACGGGAGAGCTCCGTAAGTTTGCATTTAACAATGCCTTGGAGCAAGCGTACCAGAACGTGGACCGGGTGAAGAAGCGGTCGACAGAGGTGCTTAACGTGTCGGATGATCTATCCTACCGGCTTTCTTATGATGAGCGGCTCAAAAACCTGGCCAACCGCCAATATGAAAGCGTATACGATGTGTTTGTCGCCTATCGTGCTTATCCGGATCTTCAGCAGGCGAAGCAGATGTATAAAGAGATCTCGAACATTCGCTTTTACAGCGAGAATCAGACCATGCTGAACAACTGGGAATTCATCTATCCGGAAGAAGAGATCCGGCAGGCGGAATGGTATGTACTGGCCCAGGAAAATATCGGTGTCATTCACTGGGATTATATTGTTGATGAACGTGACGGGAAGCACTACCTCAGCCTGATCAAGGGAGTGGACCTGGGGAGCAGAGACAACCGCGGCGTGCTGGTTATCAACGTCAACACGAGCATGCTGAATACGATTCTGAATCAGGAATCGTTCTACACGATCATAGCGGACAGCAAGAACAATATCGTTGCTGCCAACCGCCCGGATCTCTACGGCAGGACGCTGTCCGAAATCCATGATGATTCCGGTGCGATTTATCAACAGAGCGGGTCCTACGAGGCAATCATTGATCGTGAAGCATCCAAGGTGCTCATTGAACCGCTGAATCCGGAGATGGGGCAGAACAGCCTAAGAATTATATCGATCTTCTCCATCGACAGCATCATAGCCGAAGCGAACCGGATTAACCGGCTGGTGTTGACCGTCATCATCATTAGCCTGGTGCTGGCCGTCCTGCTGATCTACAGCTTCTCTTCGCTTATTTCAAACCGCCTGCTAAGGCTTAGCAAGCATATTACAAAGGTAGGGACGGGCAACCTTGCCGTGGCCATGGAGATCGACGGCAAAGACGAGATCGGGCAATTGTCCCGCCAGTTCAACTCCATGGTCGGGAGCATTAATGAGCTGATGAACGAAGTGCAGGAATCCAATTTGCAGAAGCGGCGCTTGGAGCAGAAGCAAAGTGAAATCAAATTTAAAATGATGGCCAGTCAGATTAATCCCCATTTTCTGTTCAACGCCTTGGAAGCGATCCGGATGGAGGCCCATTTAAAAGGCGAGCGTGAGATCGCCCGAATCGTCCGGCTGCTCGGGAAGATGATGCGCAGCAATCTTGAGGTCGGAAGCGGAAAGACGACGATCAAGGACGAAATCGAGATGGTGCGATGCTATCTGGACGTTCAGAAATTTCGGTATGAAGACCGGTTGAAATATGAGCTGGAGGTGGATCCGGATGCCGAGCCGGTCAGGATCCCTCCGCTGATTATCCAGCCTCTCGTTGAAAATGCTGTCATCCACGGAATGGACCACAAGGAAGACGGTACGTTCATCCGGGTTAAGGTTACGGCACAGCGAGGCAAGATTCTCGTCGTCACCGAGGATAACGGGGCAGGCATTACACCGGAGCGGCTTGAGATGATACACAGCTTCCTGAATGAATCCGACGAGCATGAAGGCGGTCGAATCGGCTTGCGCAACGTGCATGTCAGACTCCAGCTGACTTATGGCCCCGACTCCGGCTTGACCATTTATAGCGAGCCGGGAGAGGGCACCCGTATAGAATTCAGTATTCCGACAGGAGGAGAAATCGATGATTAAAGTGCTGATCGTGGATGATGAGCCTAAACTGCGTGAAGGATTGAAGAGTATCGTGCCTTGGAGCGACCTGGGGTTCGAGGTCGTGGATACAGCTGCCAACGGGAACGAAGCGCTTGAGAAGCATAAGCGTTATGCGCCGGACGTCATGCTGGTGGACATCCGCATGCCGGGCATGGACGGGCTGCAGCTGATCGAGGCGGTCCGCTCCGTCGATCCGGCGATTCATCTTCTGATCCTCAGCGGTTACGCCGATTTCGATTATGCCAAACGCGCCATTTCCCATCGGGTTGACGGGTATCTGCTCAAGCCGGTAGATGAGGATGAGCTGGCCGCTTACCTGATGCAGATGAAGGAGACGATCGAGCAGGAGCGACAGTGGTTGGCGCTGAATCAGGCGGCCTCCGAAATCAGCCGCGAGCAGCTCGTTCAATCCTGGCTTCAGCAGGAACAGGGGGCGGGGGTGGATTCGGCATCCCGCCAGTTGGCCGAGCAGCTTGGGCTTGCGTGGGACCATTATCAGGTTGCACTTGTTTACGTTCAGGGCTCCGATGAATCAAGCGATGAACCGGATCGCCTCTTGAAGGAAAAGCTGGTGGAAGCCTTCGAGAAGGAGGGCAGCGGCATCGTATTCTCGATGCATGGCTTTCTCGGTCTGCTCATGCCGGTACCGGTGCTGTCGGCCTCCGGAAGGAAAGAGCTGCAGGAGCGGCTCGAGACGGCAGCAAGCCTGGCCGGAGCAGCTATTACAGCCGCGGTAGGGCATGCTGTGCGCAACATCGCCGATATCGTCAAGTCCCACCATGCGGCCAAGAAGCTGCTGCGGCGGCGATTCTTCTATGCCCCGGGCGAGCTGCTGTACCCGGAGTCGGTGCCGTTCGACGGCGAGAACGGGGCTGAGCCATCGGAAGGGTATGAGCCCGGCCCGTTCATGGAGCAGCTGTATTACGCAGTGGACGTCGGCAATGCGGACATTCAGCAGAAGCTGCTCCGCTCCGCCGCCTTGGGCATGATCCGGGATCAGTATTCCGAAGCGAACATGAAGAGCGCCTTCGTCGAGCTGCTGACCAGCGTGCATAACAAGCTGACGCTGCATCATACCGAGCTGCAATCGCGGACGAAGGAATACTCGGACCGGATTGCCGCGATCTTCCGCCAACGGACCGTATTTGATCTGTGCCGGCACTCTGCCCAATTCCTGGAGGAGCTGGTGTGGCAGGCGGGCAGAGGGGGGCGGGATCAGGAGATGAAGCGCATTATAGACCTGATCCAGCGAAATTACAGCGACAATATTAAGCTGGAAACCTTGGCTTCGGTATTCAATTACAACAGCGCCTACTTGGGCAAAATGTTCAAAAATACAACAGGTGAATACTTTAACACGTATCTGGATAAGGTCCGAATCGACAAGGCCAAGGATTTTCTGAAACAGGGCATGAAAGTATACCAGGTTGCGGAGAAGGTAGGCTATACCAACGTAGATTACTTCCACAGCAAGTTTAAAAAATATGTTGGAACCTCGCCGTCGAATTACCGCAAAGAGCTGGAGCTTTAAGGGAGCGGAGTTTATTTCACGACACGGCGGATGCCTTATGCCTTGGACGGGAAGACGCCCGCTGCAGCTTGAAGCCAAGGCCTGTTCCGGTGCTTTTCGCTTACGCAGTTAAGGGGGCCTTGATTCTGCCCGAAGACGCGTCTATGGTGCGCGTCTATTTTTGTTTGTCCCTCCTCCAGGACATGGCCGGGGATCGGGCGGGAACAATGTCTAATTTTTATATGATTTTTGCACGAATCCTTTGGGTACCCCCTTCTTCCGGCTTCGTTTATCATCAGGATATACAAGAGAGGAGGGGTTGGCTTGAAAGCGGTAACAGAGAGAGAAGGCAGCGTCCAACCTGCCACCAGAAAGAAGAAAAAGAAAGGCTTTTGGGCCACTTTCAAGGAGCAGAAAATACTGTACGGCATGTCGCTGCCCTTCATCATTGTCGTCTTCATCTTCAGTTATTTGCCGATATGGGGCTGGCTCATGGCGTTCCAAAGTTACAGGCCGGGCAGAAGCGTATTTGAGCAAAAATGGGTCGGGTTCGATCACTTTGTGGCCCTGTTTACGGATGATAAGTTTTATCTGGTTTTGCGAAATACGCTGGCTATGAGTTTTATGGGGCTGATCGTCGGCTTCACGATTCCGATCCTGTTCGCTGTGCTTCTCAATGAGCTTCGTGGAAGCGTTTTTAAACGGACGGTTCAGACGATTTCGTATCTTCCCCATTTCGTATCCTGGGTCGTTGTGGCCGGGATTGTGACCAAAATGCTGTCCGTTGATGGAGGCGCTGTCAATCAGCTGCTGATGTGGCTCGGCATCATCGACCAGCCGATTCAGTTTATGGCGCAGGGAAGCTGGTTCTGGTATATCGTAACCGGCTCGGATCTGTGGAAGGAAATGGGCTGGAACGCGATCATCTATTTGGCAGCGATTTCAGGCATCGACCAAGAGCAGTTTGAGGCCGCCAAGGTCGACGGCGCAAGCCGCATCCGCCAGATTTGGCATATTACGATTCCAAGCATTGCGCCGACGATTGCGATCCTGCTGATCATGTCGATCGGACATCTGATCAGCATCGGCTTCGAGAAGCAGTTCCTGCTCGGCAACCCGCTGGTGGTGGATTACTCCCAGGTCCTGGATCTCTATGCATTGAATTACGGGCTTGGCATGGGACGCTTTTCCTTCGGTACGGCCATCGGGATGTTCAACTCGATCGTCAGCATCATCCTGCTGCTCGTCGCGAACGGCGTGTTCAAAAAATTTACCAAGCAATCGATTATGTAAGGAGGAGGGACCCGCATGGCACGTACCAAAGCAGCATTCAAGCCCTCGCTCTCCGACCGGGTGTTTGACATTGTGAACTACACGTTTATGACGCTTGTCATGATCGTGACCTTATATCCTTTTTTAAACGTACTGGCCATTTCCTTGAACGACTCCGTCGATACGGTACGGGGAGGAATTACGATATGGCCCCGTCAATTCACTTTCGAAAATTACGTACAGATTTTTCAATACGAAGGACTGCTCACCGGAGCGAAAATTACGGTCCTACGGACGCTGGCGGGAACGCTGCTCGGCCTGCTTAGCGGCACGATGCTCGGTTATGTGCTGAGCCGGGTCGATTTTCAGGGCAGAAAGTTCATGTCGACTTTTCTTGCGCTGACGATGTATTTCTCGGGCGGCATGATACCGGTATTTATTCTGATCCGGGACCTGAACATGATGAATACGTTCCTGGTCTACATCATTCCGGGAATGGTAAGCGCGTTCAACGTGTTCGTCATCCGGTCCTTCATCGACGGCCTGCCGTATTCCTTGCAGGAATCGGCCAAGCTGGACGGCGCCAATGATTTTACGATTTATTACCGGATTATCCTTCCGCTGTGCAAGCCCGTGCTCGCAACGATTGCGCTGTTTCTGGCCGTCGGGCAGTGGAACTCCTGGTTCGATACGTATCTGTATAACGGCTCCGCGCCTCATCTGACAACGCTTCAATTCGAGCTGATGAAGGTGCTGCAGAGCACGCAGGGTCAGCAAAGCGGCATGATGACCGGCCAGAACATGGCCGAGATCGTGAAACAGGTATCTCCGGAATCCATTAAGATGGCCATTACGATTGTGGTCACGGTTCCGATCCTGATCGTCTACCCGTTCCTGCAGCGTTACTTCGTGAAGGGCATGACGCTCGGCGCAGTAAAAAGCTGATGGCTTACAGCTATCAAGCAGGCCCTTAGGCCTGTTAAACGATAGATTATTTACACTTTAGATTAGGGGGTAAAGCAATGAAACAGAAGAAGAGATTATCGTTGCTGTTAGCGGTCATGATGATGGCAACGTTCGTTCTTGCAGCATGCGGCGGTGACAGCGGCAATAGCGCAAACGGCGGACAAAAAGAAAACGGCGGAACGGATGCCCAGCAGGAAGAGAAGCTGGAGCCGATGACGATGACCTATTACAGCGCGGACTCCAATGCAAACTGGGTGAACATGCAGGATGCCGTCGGCAAGAAGTTGACCGAGAAGACCGGTGTTACGATTCAAGCCGAATATGCAGTTGACGGCTCCAACCAGAAGCTGCCGCTGATGGTCGCGAGCGGTGAGTATCCGGACCTGGTGTTTGCTAAGGGTGACGCTAACCTGTTCGTAGATGCGGGCGCTTTTATTGATCTGACGGATCTGATCGAAGAGCATGCGCCGAACATCAAGAAGGTGTACGGCGATTACATGAGCCGTCTGAAGTGGAGCAACGAGGACGAAGCCATCTATGTTCTTCCGACGCTTGCAGCGGTGGATCATGAAGCGCTTGATGCCGGAGGCACGTTCCAGATTCAGCATGAAGTGCTGAAGGAGCTTGGGTATCCTGAACTGAAGACGGTGAAGGACTACGAGAATGCACTGAAGGAGTACTATGAGAAGCATCCGACCATTGACGGCCAGCCTACGATTCCGCTGACGCTGAATGCGGACGGGTGGAGAATCATGATCTCCGTGACGAATCCGGCGTTTATCGCAACCGGCGTATCCGATGACGGTGAATACTACATCGATCCGGAAACGACGGAAGCTAAATTGCACTACAAGCGCCCGGAAGAGAAAGAGTATTTCCGCTGGCTGAACCATATGAACGCTTCGGGCCTCTTGGATAAAGAAACGTTCGTACAGAAGACGGACCAATATGAAGCGAAGATTTCCTCCGGCCGCGTGCTCGGCGTGATTGACCAGGAGTGGGGCTTCGGCAATGCAACGAACGCGCTGAGATCCGCCGGCAAGGAGAACCGCACCTATGCGAGATTCCCGATCCAGCTGGATGAAACGACGAAGGATGCAACGTTCCAGGATACCGGTTACGTCGCCGGATGGGGCGTAGGCATCACGACTTCAGCGAAGGATCCGGTTCGGATCATCAAGTTCCTGGATTACCTGGCTTCCGAGGAAGGGCAAATTTTGATGAATTGGGGTATTGAGGGCGAGCATTATAACGTCGTGGACGGCAAACGCGTCATTCCGGAAGAGATCCAGGAGCGCAAAACCTATGACAATGCCAACTTCACTAAAGAAACGGGCATCGGTTTGTATAACGCCATCTTCCCGCGCTATGGCGACGGCGTGAAGGATTCGACGGGCAACTACTTTACAACGAACTTCCCGGAAACGATCAAGGAGAACTACACGCCATCCGCGAAGGAAACGCTGAAGGCTTACGGCGTTGAAATGTGGAAGGACCTGTGGCCGAAGAAGGAAGAATTCCCTGTGAAGCCGTGGGGCGTAGCTTACAACATTCCGGTGCCAAGCGACTCCAACATTAATATTACGTACAAAAAAGTGGAAGAGATTACACGCAAGCGCATTCCGGAAATCATTCTGGCCGATCCGGCGAAATTCGATCAGCTGTATGATCAGTTCATCAAGGAGCTGAACGATGCCGGAGCTGAAAAAATGGAGCAGGAATATACAGAGCTCGTGCGTCAGCGCGTCGAGCTGTGGAACAGCTAAAATTCAAGAAGGGGCCGGCCTCGTGCAGGCCCCTTCTTATTTCGAAAAACGTACTCGGCACAAGGTCTTGCCCGGAGTCCATCGGCTTTTGCACCGGGTTATGCTCCCCTGTTCACGGTACACGGGCGCTCATGTCGGTGGCGAACCTGATGACGGCCTCAGGCTGGGGAAGCCTTCTTCCGCAGCAGCCGGATGATTATCCCATCTAAGGTAACTTGTACTCGCAACATTTCTTACGGATGCCCATGCCCGGACGACCATTAATATTTTTCAGTTACAGGCCGGGAGATTGGAGGGTCTGCCGTAGATGTGGAGAAATACAATCAAGAAGAAATCATTAAGGACAAAATGGTCGCTTGGCGCGCAAAGGCAAATCGACGACTACGAGACGATTCACGTTACGGGAATAGGAGGAGATCAAGCTGGAAACGAATCCGCGCAGCGCCTATAAGCTGTGGTACGACAAGCCGGCTTCCGTGTGGGAAGAGGCGCTTCCTCTAGGGAATGGACGCCTCGGCGCCATGGTGTTCGGGGGCATTCAGGAGGAGCGTATTCAATGGAACGAGGATACGCTATGGTCCGGATTCCCGAGGGATACGAACAATTACGAGGCGCTTCGGTATTTGCAAGCAGCCAGGGAGCTCATCGCATCCGAGAACTATGCGGAGGCCGAGAAGCTGATTGAGGAACGGATGGTTGGCCGGAATACGGAAGCTTTTTTACCGCTCGGGGACCTGCTGATTGATCAAACGGGGATCGGAGACGGGCAATTGGATTACCGGCGCGAGCTGGATCTGGGCCAGGGGGTTGCTTCGGTAGTATTCCGGACCGACCGGGGTGAGAGCTTTCAAAGGGAGATGTTTATCAGCGCGACGGACCAAATCGCGGTGATCCGTTATACGGGTAGTGCCGAGGAGAGCATTCATCTGAAGCTGAGGCTGCAATCGCCTCTGAAATACGAGACCGCTATTATGCCGCACGGCGTTTTGCGGCTGTTCGGACATGCGCCGACGCACATCGCGGATAACTACCGGGGGGATCATCCCCAGGCGGTATTATACGAGGAAGGACGGGGACTCCGGTATGAAATGCAGGTGGCGGTTCGGGCAGATGGGGGCAGCATCGACATAAACGGGGATGTGCTGACGGTTACCGGGGCCAATGCCGTGACGCTGCATGTTGCGGCAGCTACGAACTTCGACGGCTTCGACGTCATGCCGGGGGCCAAGGGGAGCGATCCGGCCAGACTGTGCAGCGCCCGGCTTGAAGCCGCTGCCGGATACGATGACGAGGCTTTGCGTTTACGGCATACGGAGGAGCATCAGGCGCTCTTCGGACGGGTGGCGGTGGAGCTGGGCGATGCCGAGCATCGTACCCGGATGGAGACGATCCCGACGGATCAGCGTCTGGCCGCTTATGCCGGAGGACAGGAGGATCCATCGCTGGAGGCGCTGATGTTCCAATACGGGCGATATTTGCTGATGGCAAGCTCCCGTCCCGGAACTCAGCCGGCACATCTCCAAGGGCTGTGGAATCCGCATGTCCAGCCGCCCTGGAACAGCAATTATACGACCAATATCAATACGGAGATGAACTACTGGGCAGCGGAGACGGGCAATCTGAGCGAATGTCATGAGCCGCTGATCCGAATGGTCCGGGAGCTAGCCGTCAGCGGAGCCCGGACGGCCAGAATTCATTATAATGCCCGGGGATGGGCCGCGCATCATAATGTTGACCTATGGCGAATGGCTAATCCGAGCAATGGTAGAGCCATGTGGGCGTTTTGGCCGATGGCTGGCCCCTGGCTGTGCCGCCATCTCTGGGAGCACTATGTATTTAACCCGGATCCGGAGTACTTAAGGAGCACGGCATATCCCCTCATGCGGGAGGCGGCGCTATTTTGCCTGGACTGGCTGATCGAAGACGGGGAGGGACATCTCGTTACCAGCCCGTCGACATCGCCGGAGAATCAGTTCTTAACGAAGGAAGGCGTGCCATGCAGCGTATCGGCAGGGTCCACGATGGATATGGCGCTGATTCGCGAACTCTTCCGTCATTGCCTTGAAGCCTCCGAGCTGCTGGAGATTGACCAGGAGCTGCAGGAAGAGCTGCGGAGCGCGCTGGAGCGGCTCCTTCCGTATCGAATGGATGATGACGGGCGGCTGATGGAGTGGAGTAAGCCTTTTGCGGAGGCGGAACCGGGCCATCGGCACGTATCGCATCTGTATGGGCTGTATCCCGGCACCGATATCAATCTGCGGGATACGCCCGAGTTGGCGGAAGCCGCGCTGCACTCGCTCATGTCCCGTATCCGGAGCGGCGGCGGGCATACGGGCTGGAGCTGTGTATGGCTCATCAATCTGTTCGCAAGGCTGCAGCAGCCGGACCTGGCTTATAAATACGTGCGCACGTTACTAACCCGTTCGGTGCACCCGAACCTGTTCGGCGATCATCCGCCGTTCCAGATCGACGCCAATTTCGGCGGAGCTGCCGGTCTCGCCGAAATGCTGATGCAGAGCCATCTGGGCGAGATCACGCTCCTGCCCGCCCTGCCGGCGGCATGGTCCTCCGGTGCCGTCCGCGGCTTGAAGGCGCGGGGCGGCTTCCTGATTGACATGGAGTGGAAGGACGGCGCACTGGTATCGGCTTCGATCACGTCAACGCACGGGCAGCCTTGCAGCGTCAGCTGCGGAATCCCGGTGCTGGTACAGCGTGAGGACGGATCGGCTGCAGCTTCGGGCGAGCGCTGCTCCTTCGACACGGTCAAGGGAGAGACGTATCGCGTGCTCCCGTTAGAGCGTGCCTGAGCCTGTTAGGGAGGGCATATAGGTGGCTAGGGGACGCGAGGACGCCAGGCAGTGTGGCTGTGGAGGGAGCTGTGCAGCGTGGTTAGGACTGATATGTAGTGAGTGGGAACGCACAACAAGTCCAAAGGGACTTGTTCGAGGATCCGTGGCGAGACATGCTACTTTTGGAGGATGGAGCGGGCGAAAATACTTTTTTAACGACAGATAACGGTTATGGGAGGATGGGGAACGGCTATGATTAATGAAAAATTACCGAAAATGTGGTACGGCGGCGATTATAATCCGGAGCAGTGGAACGAGGAGATCTGGAAAGAGGACGACCGCATGTTTAAGCTGGCCGGTATCGATGTCGCCACGATCAATGTGTTCTCGTGGGCACTGAATCAACCGGAGGAGGATACTTACGATTTCGCCTGGCTGGACGAGACCATTGACAGGCTTTACCGGAATGGCGTTTATGTCTGCCTCGCAACAAGCACGGCTGCTCATCCGGCTTGGATGGCACGGAAATATCCGGATATTCTGCGCGTCGATTACGAGGGCCGCAAGCGGAGGTTCGGCGGACGCCATAACTCCTGTCCGAACAGCCCTACGTACCGCAAATACGCGAAACTCATGGCAAGCAAGCTGGCGGAGCGGTACAAGGATCACCCGGCTGTTCTGATCTGGCATGTATCGAACGAGTACGGCGGTTACTGCTATTGCGACAATTGCGCGGAGGCCTTCCGCGTATGGCTTAAGCAGCGTTACGGGACGCTGGAAGCGCTCAATAAAGCATGGAATACCCGCTTCTGGGGGCATACGTTCTACGATTGGGAGGATATCGTCGTACCGAATGCGTTGAGTGAGGAATGGGGAGGTAACCGGACGAATTTCCAGGGCATTTCCCTCGATTACCGCCGTTTCCAGTCCGACAGCCTGTTAGACTGCTATAAGCTCGAGCGGGATGAGCTGAAACGCATCACACCGGATATCCCGGTAACCACAAATCTGATGGGCTTTTATCCGGAGCTCGACTATTTCAAATGGGCCAAGGAGATGGACGTTGTCTCATGGGACAATTATCCGTCCCTCGATACTCCGTACAGCTTTACGGCGATGACGCATGCGCTTATGCGCGGGCTCAAGAACGGACAGCCGTTCATGCTGATGGAACAGACGCCGAGCGTCCAGAACTGGCAGCCATATAACTCGGCGAAGCGCCCCGGCGTCATGCGGCTATGGAGCTATCAAGCGGTTGCACATGGAGCTGATACGGTTATGTTCTTCCAGCTTCGCCGCTCGATCGGGGCCTGCGAAAAATACCACGGCGCTGTGATCGAGCATGTCGGCCACGAGCATACCCGCGTGTTCCGTGAATGTGCGGAGCTGGGCAAGGAGCTGCAGCAGCTTGGAGACCAGCTGTTGGACGCACGCTCCGACGCGAAAGTAGCGATCATGTACGACTGGGAAAACCGCTGGGGGATTGAGCTGTCCAGCGGCCCGACGGTTGCGCTCAATTATGTTGGCGAAGTGCATAAGTATTATGATGCGCTGCACCAGCTGCATATTCAGACGGATATGATCGGCGTGGAAGAGGATCTGTCCCAATACGAGGTCGTCATCGCTCCGGTCATGTACATGGTGAAGCCGGGATTCGCCAAGCGCGTCGAGGAATTTGTGTCTCGGGGAGGTACCTTCTTGACCACCTTCTTCAGCGGCATTGTCAACGAGAACGATATCGTAACGCTGGGCGGTTATCCTGGCGAGCTGCGCAGTCTGATGGGAATTTGGGCCGAGGAGATCGATGCCCTGCTGCCGGGGCAGCAAAATCAGATGATCATCCGGGGCAAGCATGGGGAGCTAGAAGACTCCTATGACTGCGGCATTTTGTGCGATGTGATTCATACGGAAGGGGCAGAAGTCGTTGCCGAGTACGGCTCGGACTATTATAAAGGCATGCCGTCGCTTACGGTCAACCGTTTCGGCCAAGGCAAAGCCTGGTATGTTGCGTCCAGTCCGGACGCGAAGTTCCTGCAGGATTTGATGAAGACGATCTGCGCAGAGCACGGCATTCAGTCGGTGCTGGATGCGCCGGCCGGCGTGGAGGCTACCCGCAGGGTCAAAGATGGTAAGGCATTTACTTTCGTGCTTAACCATACGGCGGAAGCTAAGACCGTGCCATTAGGGGATGAGGTTTACAAGGATTTACTGACGGGTAAGGAACAGCAGAAGCAGTGTGAAGTCCCTGGGCGGGGCGTCATGATTTTGGAGAAGCTGTAGATCGGCAAATTGAGCAGCAGCATGTAGCGGCGGATCGCCGTTAAGGCGAAGGAGCTAAGGCATTCAAAATAAGCAGAGCAGCAGGGAGCATTCCCTGCTAGCTCTGCTTTTTTTCGCCCGCGAGACCGCGTTACCTAAAATCGGTCAAACGCTTGCGGAATTCCTTCGGCGAGATGCCTTCCTGCTTCTTGAACACGAGGCTGAAGTACTTCTCGTTCTTGAACCCGACCATCTCGGCGATCGCCGCCATTTTCAGCGCAGGATTCTGCAGCAGAATTTTCGCTTTGGAGATCCGGAGACGGTTGATATACTCCGGTATGTTAACCTGATGCTGCTGCTTGAATTTGCGGGAGATGTACTCCCGGCTCACATGGAAGCGGCTCGCGATCTCGTAAAGCGATACCTCGTTCTGGTAGTGCTGCTCGATGTACTCCGTAATGTCGCGGATCAGCTCCCCGCCGGACTGCGTTCTGGACAGCAGGACGGAGGAAAGGCGGTTCATCAGACCGGTCCAATAGTGCTGCCATTCAGCAAGCGAGAATACGTATTTATTGGGATTCGGGGACTCCAATTCGGAACACGCCTCCCGGTAGAGCTTGTGCAGCGATTCGGACCCGGCACCAGCCGTTTCATAAATGACTTGGTTGGCAAAGCGCTCGATGTCCCGGTCCCACTGCGCCAGAAGCTCGGGCGTAATCACTCCGCTTTTGCGGATATCGTGCGTCCACGCTTCGACCGCTTCCGCAATCAGGTTAGGCTGTCCGCTGAGAACGGCAAGCTTCCAAGGATCCTCGTAGCTTCCGAACTGGAGGGCCTTGGGCAGATCCCCGGCAAGGCTTCGGACCTCGTCTCCGTCATGGATGAAATGGCTGAGCACCGTCAAGTCGCGCGAAGCAAGGGAGGACAGGCATTTGCCATACAGCTTGGGCATGTCCCCGGGGTAGCTCCCGACAGGGCTGGTACCAAAATGCATATGCCGCGAAAGGGTCCGGTGGATCCCATCGTTGATATCGTTTAGGCGGGCGGTCAGCGCGCCGATCTGCTCCCAGACCAGAATTACGATTCGATGATGGGAGCCGTAATGGCGGAATGCGATCCCGACGCCGTCCTTTTGCAGAAATTCGTTGCAAATATTCAGCAGGGCAAACATAAGAAGATCGAGATGATGGCCGAAGCGCTCGAATAACGTGCTGTCCGACGGGTCGATCTGCAGAACGGCCAGCCTTACGCGCTCCGCTGACTCAGGAACGATGCCTTCGGTCTTCAGCCGCCGTGCAACCTGGGCATGGGCACTCGGGTCATCGAGCAAGCTTGTCAGCAGCTTCTCGGAGTACACCGGCCGGTATTCGTTGACCTGCACATGCTGCTGCTGCGCAGCCCGGCGCTCCGCTTCCTCCGCCCTCCAGGCCGATGCCGCCTTGTCGACGGCCTCATTGATGGCAGCTTCTTCGATCGGCTTCAAGATATAGTCTGTACCGCTATAGCGGATCGTATTGCGGACAAATTCGAAATCATCATGCCCGCTGATGACGATGAATTTCGTATCCGGGTAATGCTCGTGAATCCATTTCATGAGATCGACGCCGTTCTTCAGCGGCATCAGCATGTCCATCAGGACGAGGCTCGGGCGATAAGCGGGGATCATCTCCATTGCTTCCTGCCCGTTGGCAGCCTCCTGAATTTCGGTAATGCCATGCTCCTCCCACCGGACAAGCAGCTGAATCGCTTTGCGCACGCGGCTCTCGTCATCGACGATCAATGCCTTCATCCGTTTCACCTTCCACATGTATAGTCAGAACAACACGGAAGCCACGCGGCTGGTTGTTCTCCAGATTGAACCCGGATTTTCCCCGGGAATACAGCTTGAGCCTTGTCATAATGTTGATGAGGCCGATGCCGCTGTGGTCCTCCTTGTCCTCAGAGCTCACCTGCAGCTGCTCCAGGTCCAGCTCCTCCAATTGACGCAGCTGCGCTTGCAGCGCTTCGAACTGCTCTTCCGGCATGCCGTTGCCGTTATCCTCGACGGTAATCTGCACGAGCGAAGGGGAGAGACGCCGGCTTTGAACGAGGATATAGTTGTCCCGGGCGACCGGGTTCATGCCGTGCTTGAAAAAGTTTTCAACCAGCGGCTGGATCAGCATCTTCGGTATAGTCAGTTCCAAGGTAGACTCTTCCACATCGTACCTGAAGTCGAACCCGTTCTCAAATCTCTCCTTCTGCAGCTCGATGTAATCCTTGATGTGATTCAGCTCCGTGCGAAGCGTTACCGGCTTATCGGTATTGTACATGCTGTAGCGCATCATCCGGGCAAGGGCCGAGATAAGAGAGTAGATCCTCTTCATGTCATGCTCAAGCGCAAGCGTGCCGATGGTCTGCAGAGCATTGTTCATGAAATGCGGGTTCACCTGGGCCTGGAGCGCCCGGAGCTGGTTCGTCCGATTGGCCAGCTTCAGCTTGTATTCCTGCAAAATCAGGTTGTTGATCGTATCCATCATGCTGCTGAATCTGCGGTACAGAATCCCGATCTCGTCCTTGCGGTCCGATTCGATATCAACCGTCATGCGCCCGCTCTTTACCTGGCTCATAAATCCGACAAGCTCCCGGATCGGCGCGGTAATTCGCACCGAGATCCAGATCATGGCGGCGATGATCAGGAGGAACGATACCGCAAGCAATAAAATATTGATGAAAGCCGCTTTGTCCGCACTGCTCAGAATATAGGAGGACGGGATTTCCTTAATCATCGTCCAATTGCTGACAGAGGTCTGGACGCGGTTATACACATAAATGTTGTCGTTATGTTCGAAATACCCCTGCTGTTGTCCCGATGCCATAATGGTCTTATACCAATCCTCGCCAAGGGGCCGCCCAATTCGCGCCTCGTCACCGGAATACATGACAATCCCGTCTTCGCTTGCAATGTATAGCTGCTCGTTCCCAGGCTGAAATAATTGACTGCTGATCCGGCTGAGGAACGTCATGTCCAGGTCAATCGCGACCAGCCCAAGCCGCTCCGAGGATGGCACGCGTTCAATGACCCGATACAGCGTAAGCACCTTGGTATTCTCTTCATAGGGGTAGGCTAACTGAAACCCGTAGGTATGCAGGGCATGGGGCGGCTGGATAAACAGCTTTCGGCCCTGCAGATCCGGAATCTCTCGATAAAGTCTGATGTCGCTGGCCTTTCTGGCAATGTCCTGGGCATACAAGGTCGACTCCCGCTGACCATCCACGTACAGATAAACCTGCCGGGTGCCGGTAATGGCATGATACATCGACTGCATCGTTGCGGACTGCCTGCCGCCGGTGCTGATGTTGCCGTGGCTGTAATACAGACTGCGGAAAAACTCGGGATCGGAATAGACCGTCAAGGAATTCCGATTCAATTCCTCCAAATCGCTCTCCAGATTCATCCGCCCCTGGTACAGGAGATTTTGGTTCTCGGTGACCGCTCGCTCCTTTAACGCATTGGTGGTCGTAACATAGCTGATGATCAAGGCGGCCGTCGTCGGGATGATCGTGGCCAGGATCATAAAGGCGATCAATTTTGTGCGTATGCTGTTCCAGTTCAAAACTTTCACCCGCCGATCAATTTTCTATACCTATTCGTTCACATCCTAGGGTAGTGCTATGTTACTAATCTTAGCATAATTGAATCAGAGAGAAACGATAGGACAAGCGGAGGGGGATTTACATGAATAGCAAAAGAACGGCTGCGCTGATACAGCAGCTGGTGTATATTGGACCCGCGCTGCTGTTTTTCGGCATTACGATCATTATCCCGTTTGTCATGGGAATGTATTATTCCTTTACGAATTGGAACGGCGTATCGGGCAATGTCGAATGGGTGGGACTTGATAATTTCGTCAAAATATTCACGAGCGACCGCGCGTTTGCCGACTCCTTTTGGTTTACAACCAAGTTTACGATCGTCGGCGTCATTTTAACCAATCTGGTCGGATTTTTCCTGGCCTACTTCCTGACCAAGAAGATCAGAGGTCGGAACTTCCTGCGGACGATCTTCTTCATGCCGAACGTGATCGGCGGTCTGCTGCTTGGTTTCATTTGGCAGTTTATTTTTATCAAAGGATTTGCGACGCTTGGAGATGTAACCGGTCTCGCGTTCTTCCAGCTGCCTTGGCTGGGGGATGAGGTTACCGGATTCTGGGGAATCATTCTGGTATTCGTATGGCAGTCCTCCGGATACCTCATGATCATCTACATCGCCTCCATTACCAACGTGTCGAAGGAAGTGCTTGAAGCTGCCGAAATTGACGGAGCGAACCGCTTCCAGGTGCTGAAAAATATTATGGTGCCGCTCATTATGCCGGCCGTGACCGTCTGTCTGTTTCTTGCGATATCCTGGTCCTTCAAAATGTTCGACCTGAACCTGTCGCTGACCAAGGGCGGACCATACGGCTCGACTGAATCGCTTGCGATGAACGTGTATA
This sequence comes from Paenibacillus ihbetae, assembly GCF_002741055.1. NCBI lineage: Bacteria > Bacillati > Bacillota > Bacilli > Caryophanales > Paenibacillaceae > Paenibacillus > Paenibacillus ihbetae. The sequence goes on from NZ_CP016809.1 coordinate 4,116,628, forward strand.
ATGAAGCTTTCCTGAATAACCGCTATGGATTGGGTACGGCAAAATCCTTGATCTTCTTCATCGTGGTGGCCGTCATCACCCTCATTCAGGTCCGCCTGACGAAGAATAAGGAGGTTGAAGCTTGATGAAGACCAAATCCTCACAATCGGTATCGGGCCTGATCCTGCAAGTCGTGATGTTTATCATCGCCATCCTATTTTTAGCACCCTTTTACTTCCTGCTCGTCAACTCGGTGAAATCGCTGGGCGACATCATGGTCAATGCGGCCAATTGGCCGAGCATGTTCCACTGGGATAACTATTCGAAGGCATGGGAGCTTACGCGATTCCCGGAAGCCTTCACGAATTCCCTGATCATTACCGTGATCAGCAATCTGATCATTGCGCTGCTCAGCGCGATGGCGGCCTACCGGATGGTCCGCGCGAACACGGTCTTTAACCGCATCGTGTTTATGATCTTCGTATCGGCGATGGTCATCCCGTTCCAGTCCATTATGATCCCGCTGCTGCAGGTGGTCGGATGGCTGAACGTCAACAACAGCATGGTCGGCCTGATTCTATCCTACCTTGGGCTTGGCATTCCGCTCTCCATCTTCTTGTTCCACGGATTCGTAAAATCGATTCCGCTGGAGATCGAAGAGGCGGCTACGGTAGACGGGGCATCGTCCTACGGCGTGTTCGCCCGGATCATTCTGCCGATGCTGAAGCCGATGCTCGTAACGGTCATCATCCTGAACAGCTTGTGGATCTGGAACGATTATCTGCTGCCGTCCCTGATTCTGCAAAGTCCGGAGCTGCGGACCATTCCGCTGGCGACCTTCGCTTTCTTCGGACAGTATTCCAAGCAGTGGGATATGGCGCTGCCGGCACTGGTGCTCGGGATTACGCCGATTATCATATTTTTCTTATCGTTGCAGAAGTATATTGTCGAAGGCGTTGCGGCCGGCTCCGTCAAAGGCTGATCCGCTTGCGAATGGCCATCGCCGCACGATAGTCACCGTGATTTAGGTTTTTCAAACTTTTATATATAAATTTCCTCAAGGGGGTAACACGCAATGAAAAAAATGAAATTGACCCTGGTCATGCTGCTGGCATTCTCGATGGTCCTTGCGGCCTGCGGCGGCAAATCGTCTGAAGAGGGAAGCGGCAGCAGCGATGCAGCTTCCGGTGATGTAAAAACGGTTAAGATATTCCAATTCAAAACCGAGATCGTAGATGGTCTGAATGAGCTGAAGGTTGAATTCGAAAAAGAGCATCCGAACATCAAGCTGGACATCCAGACGGTCGGCGGCGGCGCGGACTATGGCGCTTCTCTGAAGACGAAATTCGCTTCGGGCGACGCGCCCGACATTTTCTCCAACGGCGGTTATGCCGAGATGGAGATGTGGTTTGACAACCTCGAAGATTTGTCCGATCAGCCATGGGTAGCCGATCTGGTCGATATGGCGAAGAAGCCGATGACTAAAGACGGCAAAGTATATGGCATGCCGATGAACCTTGAAGGCTGGGGCTATATCTACAATAAAGATTTGTTCGAGCAAGCAGGCATTACCGAGCTTCCGAAAACTTACTCCCAGCTGGAGGATGCCGCGAAGAAGCTGGAAGCAATCGGCGTAACGCCGTTCGCGAACGCTTATCAGGAATGGTGGCTGCTGGGCAACCAGGGCATTAACCCTGCATTCGCGCTGCAGAACGATCCGGACGCGTTTATTAAAGGCTTGAGCGACGGCACGGAGAAATTCGCGGGCAACCCGCAGTTTGAAGCATGGGCTAAGCTGATGCAGCTGACGCTGGATCACGGCAACAAAAACCCGCTGACGACCGATTACAACACCGCCGTATCCTTGCTGGCAACTGAAAAAGCGGCCATGATGCAAAACGGCAACTGGTCCCAAACGGAAATCGACGCCATCAATCCGGAGCTGAACCTGGGCTTCCTGCCGATGCCGATGGGTGAGGATGCCGAGCAGAACGACAAGCTGAACGTCGGCGTACCGGCCAACCTCGTCATTAACAAAAACTCACCGGTGAAGGAAGAAGCGAAGGTATTCCTGAACTGGCTTGTCACTTCCGATATCGGTAAAGAGTACATCGTGAAGAAGTTCAAATTCATCCCGGCTTTGTCCACGATCGAAGCAACCCCTGAGGATATGGGCGACCTGGGTGCGTCGGTATGGGAATATGTGCAGGCCGGCAAAGTGCTGCCACAGCAGGCTCCGAAATTCCCTGACGGCGTAACGCAAGAATTTGCAAACTCGATGCAGGCCTACTTTGCAGGCAAATCCGATGTGACAAAAATGCTTGAGGATATGCAGGCTTCATGGGATAGTTTGAGTCAGTAACCCAATCAGGAGTTTGAATGTCTGAAGCATGAACAAGATGCACCGCTCTCCTGACCGACTTTGCGGGACACAGGAGCGGTGCATTTTTATTAAAACCAAGCGCAAGAGGGAGAGATGGAGGATGAGCATTCACAAGTTTCCCCAGGATTTCAAATGGGGCGTAGCAACGGCCTCTTATCAGATCGAAGGAGCTTATAACGAAGACGGTCGGGGCATGTCGATCTGGGACACCTTCGCCCATACGCCGGGCAAGGTCAAGAACGGAGACAACGGCAACGTTGCCTGCGACAGCTATCATCGGGTGGAAGAGGATGTGCAGCTGCTGAAGGAACTCGGCGTCAAGGTGTACCGCTTCTCGGTATCCTGGCCGCGCGTGCTTCCAAGCGGAAGAGGCGAAGTGAACCGGGCCGGGCTCGATTACTATCACCGATTGGTGGACGCGCTTCTTGCGAACGGCATCGAACCGTTCTGCACGCTGTACCATTGGGACTTGCCGCAGGCGCTGCAGGATGAGGGCGGCTGGGGAAGCCGCGGGTCGATCGACGCATTTGCCCAGTACGCGGAGCTAATGTTTAACGAGTTCAAGGGTAAAATCAAGCACTGGATCACGTTCAACGAGCCATGGTGCATGGCGTTCCTCTCGAACTACCTGGGCGTTCACGCCCCGGGCAACAAGGATTTGCAGCTGGCCATCGACGTGAGCCACCATCTCCTTGTCGCTCACGGCAAGGCGGTCAAACGCTTCAGGGAGCTTGGCATTCCGGGGGAGATCGGCATTGCGCCGAATACGGCCTGGGCCGTGCCATACCGCAATACGGAGGAGGATATCGAGGCCTGCCTGCGGATCAACGGCTGGTCCGGCGATTGGTATCTCGACCCGATCTATTTCGGAGAGTATCCGAAGTTTATGCTGGAATGGTATGAGAAGCTCGGTTATCAACCTCCGGTCGTGGCGGGAGACATGGATATTATCCGTCAGCCGATCGATTTTATCGGCATTAATTATTACACGTCCTCGATGAATCGCTATAATCCGGGCGAAGAGGGCGGAATGCTGTCCAGCGAAGCGGTGTCGCTCGGCGTCGCCAAGACGGATATCGGCTGGGAGATTTACGCCGAAGGGCTGTATCAGCTGCTTCGTTACACGGCCGACAAGTACGGCAACCCGAATCTCTATATTACGGAGAACGGTGCCTGTTACAACGACGGCCTCGAGCAGGACGGACGCATTCACGACCAGCGCCGGATCGATTATCTCGCGATGCATCTCATTCAAGCCAGCCGCGCGATCGAAGACGGTATTAATCTGAAGGGCTACATGGAATGGTCGCTGATGGACAACTTTGAATGGGCGGAAGGCTACGGCATGCGCTTCGGTCTGGTGCACGTGGACTATGATACGCTCGTCCGCACGAAAAAAGACAGCTATTACTGGTATAAAGGCGTTATCTCTAGAAACTGGTTCGAACGATAATTTCAAACGTTAGTAAATGGATCTGCTCCGACAATGCGAATTGCGGAGCAGATTGCATATGGAGGCACTGATTATGATAAATCCGAAAATTCCGAAAATCTGGTACGGCGGCGATTACAATCCCGAGCAATGGGATAAAGCGACGATGGACGAGGACATGCGGATGTTTCCGCTGGCGGGAATCGATGTCGCCACCATCAATGTGTTTTCCTGGGCTCGAAGCCAGCGCGATGAAGAAAGCTATGATTTTGCTTGGCTCGACGAGATTATGGACCGGTTAGCGGCGGAAGGCATCAAGGTCTGTCTGGCAACCAGCACGGGAGCCCATCCGGCGTGGATGGCCAAGAAATATCCGGATGTGCTTCGCGTCGACTACCAGGGCCGCAAGCGCAAATTCGGAGGTCGGCACAATTCATGCCCGAACAGCCCGACATACCGCAAATACGCTCCGCTCATGGCCCGCAAGCTGGCCGAGCGGTACAAGGATCACCCCGCGCTGGTTATTTGGCATATATCGAACGAATATGGCGGCTACTGCTACTGCGACAATTGCGAGCGGCAGTTCCGCGTTTGGCTGCAGAAACGCTATGAGACGCTGGAGAGGCTGAATACGGTATGGAACACCGGTTTTTGGGGTCATACCTTCTACGATTGGGACGAGATCGTCGTGCCGAATGCGCTAAGCGAGGAGTTCGACGGCAACCGGACGTTCTTTCAGGGCATCTCGCTCGATTACCGGCGCTTCCAATCGGACAGCCTGCTGGAATGCTACCGGCTGGAGCGGGACGAGATCAAGTTGGTGACGCCGGAGATCCCGGTCACGACGAACTTGATGGGATTTTATCCGGAGCTGGATTACTTCGAATGGGCGAAGCACATGGACGTGGTGTCCTGGGACAACTACCCTGCCATCGATACGCCGGTCAGCTTTACGGCGATGTCCCATAATCTGATGCGCGGCCTTAAAGGCGGGCAGCCGTTCATGCTGATGGAGCAGACGCCGAGCGTTCAGAACTGGTCGCCCTACAATTCGGCGAAGCGTCCGGGCGTCATGCGGCTGTGGAGCTACCAGGCCGTCGCGCATGGAGCCGATACGGTGATGTTCTTTCAGCTGCGCCGTTCGATCGGGGCGTGCGAGAAATTCCACGGCGCGCTGATCGAGCATGCGGGGCATGAGCATACCCGGGTATTCCGCGAATGCGCGGAGCTCGGAAGCGAGCTGCAGCAGCTTGGAGACCGGATCCTCGACGCGCGCTCCAGGGCCAGAGTGGCGATCCTGTACGATTGGGAGAACCGCTGGGCGATCGAGCTGTCGAGCGGACCGACCAAGCAATTGAATTATGTCGATGAAATCCATAAATACTATGCGGCCTTGTACGAGCAGAATATCCAGACGGACGTGATCGGCGTGGAGGAGGACCTGGACAAGTACGATGTCGTGATTGCGCCCGTTCTGTATATGGTGAAGCCGGGTGTCTCCGAGCGTGTGGAGCGCTTTGTGGCAAGCGGCGGAACCTTCATCACCACCTTCTTTAGCGGGATCGTCGATGAGCATGACCTCGTAACGCTGGGCGGCTATCCCGGCAAGCTCCGCCAAGTGACGGGCATATGGGCGGAGGAGACGGACGCGCTGCTCCCGGAACAGCAAAATCATATGGTAATGAAGCAGGATTGGGGCGGGCTGCGTGGAAGTTATTCCTGCGGCATTTTGTGCGATGTCATCCACGCGGAAACGGCTGAGGTTCTGGCTGAGTACGGAACCGATTTCTATCAAGGCACCCCGGTACTGACGAGAAACCGGTTCGGCAAGGGTCAGGCCTATTACGTTGCCAGCAGCCCGGATGCGGCGTTCCTCCGGGGCTTTATGAGCAACGTATGCGAAGAGCAGGGAATCAAGCCGCTGCTCGATACACCGGCAGGGGTCGAGGTTGTGGAGCGAGTGAAGGACGGGACTTCTTTGTTGTTCATCATGAACCACAACGCCGAAGCGATGGCATTTGATGCAGGATCCGCCAACCAAACGGATCTCCTCACCGGGCGGCCGGTTACGGGGCATGTTACGATCCCGGCAAGGGGCGTCATGATACTCGATCGGCCGGCAGCGGACGAATCCTAATTGTAGGATCAGGAGATTACAATCGGACGTTGGCAAGGAGGCAGAAGCAGTGAGCATCTTTTTTCATGAAGAGCAAGGTATATTTCATCTCCAAAGTGATCATTCGAGCTATGTCATTCAGCTCGTTCGCGGCTTATATCCCGCCCATGTATATTGGGGGCCGAAGCTTCGCGATTCGCAAGTGGAAGGGCTTCTTACGCGGAGGGAAAGAGCATCCTTCTCGCCGTCGCCGTTTCGGGACGACGCTTCCTTCTCGTTTGACAGCCTCCCGCAGGAATATCCGGGATACGGAAGCGGCGATTTCCGTCAGCCGGCCTATCAGGTGCAGCTGCCCAACGGAACGACGGTAGCCGAGGTCGAATACGAAAGCCATCGGATATACAGCGGCAAGCCGAAGCTTGAAGGTCTGCCGGCGGTTTACACCGAGCAGGACGATGAAGCCGATACGCTGGAGCTCCGGCTGGTCGACCGAGTGAGCGGCTTGTCCGTTACGGTGTCCTACTCCGTAATCAAAAGCTATGATGCGATTGCCCGCTCCGTATTATTCCGCAATGAAGGGGCCGTGCCGATAACGCTGCTGCGGGCGATGAGCACGAGCGTGGATTTCAGCCACAACCGATTCGACCTGCTCCACTTACACGGCGCATGGGCCCGAGAACGGCACGTAGAGCGGAGAAGGCTGTCGCCGGGAATGCAGGGAATCGAGAGCCGGCGGGGGGCGAGCAGCCATAACCATAATCCGTTCCTGGCGCTGCTCGCCGACGATGCCGGCGAGGAGCACGGAGAGGTCTATGGATTCAGCCTCGTGTACAGCGGCAGCTTTGCGGCGCAGGTTGAAGTGGATCAGTATGAGACGACCCGCGTCGTGATGGGCCTCAACCCCTTCGACTTCTCCTGGCTGCTGGAGCCGGGACAGGCCTTCCAGACGCCGGAGGCGGTCATGGTATTCTCGGCCGAGGGGCTTGGCGGGATGTCCAGGCGCTATCACAAGCTGTACCGGACCCGGCTGTGCCGCGGCGCCTTCCGGGACGCCGTCCGTCCGGTGCTGGTTAACAACTGGGAAGCGACGTACTTTAACTTTAATGCCGAGAAAATCGAACAAATCGCCAAGGAAGGGCGGAACCTCGGGATCGAGCTGTTTGTGCTTGATGACGGCTGGTTCGGCAAGCGTAACGACGACACCACCTCGCTCGGCGATTGGGTGGTGGACCGGAACAAGCTCCCGGACGGCTTAGAGGATCTCGTTCAGCGCGTCACGAACCTGAACATGCAGTTCGGCTTATGGTTTGAACCGGAAATGGTGTCGCCCGACAGCGACTTGTACCGCCTCCATCCGGATTGGTGCCTGCATGTGCCGGATCGCCGCAGAACGGAAGGAAGACGGCAGCTTATCCTCGATTTCTCTAGAGAAGACGTATGCGATGCGGTTGCGGGCATGGTGCGCGACATTTTGAAGAGCGCCCCGATAACGTACGTGAAATGGGACATGAACCGGAACATGACGGAGATCGGTTCTGCAGCGCTGCCGCCCGAACGGCAGCGGGAAACGGCCCACCGGTACATGCTGGGGCTGTACAGGGTGCTTGAGCAATTGACGACGGAGTTCCCGCACATCCTGTTCGAGAGCTGCTCGGGCGGCGGGGGAAGATTCGACCCGGGGATGCTGTACTATATGCCGCAGACGTGGACAAGCGATAACTCCGACGCGGTCAGCCGTTTGAAAATCCAGTACGGGACCAGCCTGGTTTATCCGCTGAGCTCGATGGGCGCGCATGTGTCCGCGGTTCCGAATCACCAGGTGCACCGCCATACTTCCCTGCGGACCCGGGGGCATGCCGCCATGTCTGGTAACTTCGGGTATGAGCTGGATTTGACGGCCTTTACGGAGGACGAGAAGAACGAGGTGCGGGAGCAGGTGAAGCTGTATAAGGAGATCCGCCACTTGGTTCAATTCGGCGATTTCTACCGGCTGCGGAATCCGTTCGAGGGGAACGAAGCGGCATGGACGGTGGTGTCGGAAGACCGCTCTGAAGCCGTGCTGTACTATTTCCGGATTTTGAGCGAAGCGAATGAGCCGATCCGCTATTTGCGGACGCGAGGTCTGGATCCGGATGCGGAGTACTGCTGTCTTGAGGATGGCGCCATCTACGGGGGCGACCGCCTCATGCATGCCGGATTGGCCATACCGCCGATGCATGGCGATTTTCAGAGCTTTTTGTGGAGATTTAAGCGGGTATAACCCTATTCTGACAGGGCATGTCGTTCGAGCCTTCACGATGAACATCGTGCGGGCAGCAGTAGGAATAGGCTTGAAGAAAACTCCATCGACTAAACATCAAAAGCAAAAAGCAGCCGAAGAACCGGCAGATCATGGGGATCTGCCGGTCCGGCTGTTTTTTTGTGGTCAGGTTGGCTGAAGCTGCCTACTGCGGGGAACCCGGGACATCCGGAAATGCCCCGGTCGTGATCGAGTATTTGCCCCGTTCCGTCAACAGCACGACCTGATCCTCCCTGACTTCCGTTCCGGTAAGGTCGTCAAGGCCGATGACAAAGCTATCGCCGGGAAGCGGCGCTTCGTGGCCGGCGGTGATGACAACGCCCGGTCCGTGCAGGAGCAGGCAGCGGCTGTCTCCGTATCCGTCGATCGACTGGTTATGATGTTCGCTGACGTCAAAATGCTCAAGACGCAGCTGCACCCGGTCGCGATCCCGCTCCTCTTCCTTTTCAATCATCAGGGTGTGATTGCTCTTGCCGTTAAACCAATTCGTTACGTCTTGCAGCGATGGATTCATGGATGCACCTTCCTTGGATGAGGTTTTCCATAGTTTGTCCATTTGGAGGTTCTCTTATTTGAGTGAGGGGAAGCGGGCGGCCGGGCCTTATGAAATTTTTATATGGATCAAACCTTCTTCTCCCATTTACATGATAATATAGGTAAGGATACATACCTGAACGTTAAGGAGATTTTAGAGCTATGCGGGGAAAGTGGTATTATTTCCTGGCGATGCTGTTGATTGCCGGAAGCTGGATCGGGAACATTTGGTATGACCAGGCGAACCGCTTGGAGCGAACCGTATTCTTGGAGCATTACATCGAGGTCATCCCCGAAGCAGGCGACTACTTCGACTTGTACTATTTGGAGGACAAGCGGCTGGAAAGGAAGCTGATCGACATTTATATTGAAGGCTATCCCGGGCTGCAGGTGAATCCTTATCCTAATTATGCAGAATATCGAAAACAGTCATTAGGGAAAATGATCGTGAGCTTCGACAGCGCAGATTCGGGGCAAGAGCCTCCGGAAATAAAAGAGCCAGCAGTCATTAGACAAGTAACCGCCTTATATAGTGACGGATCATCGGAAAAGGTGCACATCGGAGAAATCCATCTTGTGCCCAGGGGTAATGTAAATCGAGATCATGATCCGATACAATGGACTTCAGGTGCAGGATCCTCGGACTATTCCGGTTATGATCGGTTGGCAGTTCAGCGTCCGGTCCATCTGACCGGCCTATCCTCAGTTTATACGAGCATGGTTGAGGAAGGGGGTTTGCTGGTTCATGCGGACGTCGAAAAACGGATACCGGGCATCAGTCACCGTTCGGAAGCATCCTCGGAAGCCGAAATCAAGCTATCGGGTGTCCCGATTCTTGACCTTCCGCTGCCGGTCCGGTTGAATAAAGGAGATTCCGTCAAGGTCTCTTACAAGTTTAACCTGTCCTCGACTGCGAAGCGGATGCAGCTCTACCAGCTGCGTCTGCGGCTTGACTATGCCGAGAACGAGCAGGCACTCTGGCAAAGTGTCCACCACATTGCCTATCACCCTTCACCGACGGAGCGGGAAATGGCGGAATACGTCCGGGAGAGAAGGGAAGCGTTATGAGCAGCGCCTGTTACCGTATCGCCTGGGGAATCCTCCTTGTGTTGATCAATGTGAGGGTGGGGGGATTGGACCTCCTGCCGGATCCGCTCGGCTATCTGCTGGCCGCATCCGGCTTATGGACGCTTTCGGAGAGGAGCCGTTTCTTTCAGGCAGGAGGAGCAGCGGCCCTGCTGCTTCTGATCGGGTCCATTGCTCGAATGATGGTTGGGAAGCCGGAGACAGGATTCTTAAACGGCCTGCCGCCCACGATCTTAGAGCTATCCCTTCAATTATTGGATAAGCTCCTGCATACACTTCTAATTTACGGGATCTGCAAGGGGATCGAGTCGAGTTTCGCGGGTGAACCTTCCCCGAATATAGCCGGAAGAGCTCGGGTTTGTCTTGGGTGGTTTATGACCGTACAAGGGCTATGGCTTGCATCGTATCCGTTCACTTTGAACGTCGACCAGGATATCATGGCCGTTGGGCTGTACATTTTAACTATAGCCATCATGATCTCCCAAGTTGCGGTGCTGTTGATGCTGAGGGCGGCCGGAAAGTCATGGCGGGTGATGTAGGAAGGGAAATAACGCCCCGATCATTAGTCGCTCCGGTTCGATTTATCTTTGCTAGGGTGGTACACGATGGTAACGCCCAGTTGATTATATATTTCTTCGGTGTAATGGTGATCCGGGCAGTGCTTAATGAGCGCCATGTCGTCATAGCGCGAAACGAGTCTCTGTTCGCAATCCGGACAGCGGTCCTGAAAAAGATTTTTCAGTTTACTGAACACACCTGTACACCTCCATATTTCCGATACAAATACTTGGTTTTAATTATAGATCAGGATCCGGGCACTTTCAATAGCCACCTGCGCCCAGATTTGTTCATTTCATACCGCGCATAGACTCCCCGGGGGAGCGGGGCGTGGCGTCCACATGAAGGTGGGCGATCAATCATTATAGAACGGAGATCGATCATCATGATCATGCAGCTCGTCATTATGGTCTTAATCGGCCTTATCGGCTCCTTCTTCTCGGGACTTCTCGGGATCGGCGGGGCGATAATCAATTTCCCCCTTCTGTTGTACATGCCTGAATGGTTTGGCCTTGAAGTGTTTACCTCCAAAGAAGTGGCGGCAATCAGCATGCTGCAGGTTTTCTTTGCTTCCTTGTCAGGGTTGCTGGCCAACCGGATAAGCTCCCGTAAAGGAGAGGCATACATCCATCGGCCGTTGGTCTTGCAGATGGGCGTCAGTACACTGGTCGGTAGCTTGATCGGAAGCCTGGCCTCCATGGTCATGAGCAGCGCGGCCATCAATGTGATTTATGGCTTCCTGGCGGTTATCGCGGTTCTGCTGATGATCGTTCCTACGAGAGCGACGATGGAAAACCGATCGGTTGAGGAGGTTACCTTCAACTCTTGGATGGCATCGGGATCGGCATTTCTTGTCGGAGGAATTGCAGGGATCGTTGGGGCGGGCGGAGCATTCATTTTAATACCGATTATGCTGACCGTCCTGAAAATTCCGACAAGGATTACGATTGCCTCTTCGCTTGCCATCGTATTTTTGTCTGCCGTCGGCGGGGTAATCGGCAAATTGGCTTCGGGAGACATTCCCCTGTGGCCGTCCCTGTTCGCGGTCGCGGGAAGCCTGCTCGGGGCCCCGATCGGCGCGATGGTGAGCCGGAGACTGAATGTCCGACTGCTCCGGTATGCACTGGCCGGCTTGATTGCACTCACCGCCGTTAAAATCTGGAGCGATATTATCGGGTAAGTAATGGATGAGATTAGAGCATGATGGATATATGATGAGGAGGAATGGAGCATGTTATTCAATCGGTTAGGTTCATCGGAGCTGCTGGTAAGCGAAATCGGCCTTGGCTGCATGTCGCTGGGGACGGAGGAAGGAAAGGCTGTTAAGTTGATCCATGAGGCGCTGGACCGGGGCGTGAACTTCCTCGACACGGCCGATCTGTACGATGAAGGACGAAATGAGGAATTGGTCGGCAAGGCCGTGCGCGGACGGCGCAGCGACGTCATCATCGCGACCAAAGTCGGGAACCGGCGCGTGCCCGGCCAGGAAGGCTGGGTATGGGATCCCTCGAAGGCGTACATTAAGTCGGCCGTGAAGGACAGTCTGCGCAGGCTGGGAACCGATTATATCGACCTCTACCAGCTGCATGGAGGGACGATCGACGATCCGATCGATGAGACGATCGAGGCGTTCGAGGAACTGAAGCAGGAAGGACTTATCCGCTATTACGGGATTTCGTCGATTCGCCCCAATGTGATCCGGGAGTATGCGAAACGCTCGAATATCGTGAGCGTCATGAGCCAGTACAGCATTCTTGATCGGCGGCCCGAAGAAGAAGTGCTGGATCTGCTGAAGGAGCAAGGCATCTCCCTTATCGCCCGAGGGCCGGTCGCGCGGGGCATCTTGTCGGGAAGCGGCGAAGCCAAGGCGGAGAAGGGCTATCTGGATTACAGCAAGGACGAGCTATTGAGCCTGCTGAAGCAGGTGGAAGAGCATGCAGACGGCATGGATGTATCCCATCTCGCCATTCGATATGCGTTATCCCATGCTGCTGTGGCGTGTACGATCCCGGGGGCAAGCTCACTGGATCAGCTGCTTCATAATCTAGCCGCCGGCGAGACCGAACCGCTGTCTCCGCAGGTTGTTCAGCGGGTTCAGGCAATCAGCCGGGCCAACCGGTATGAGCAGCATCGCTGAAATATTCAGGCGGTCAATGATTCAAGCCGTTAAAGATTGAGCGGATGAATTACCAGCAGGTACTGCCCGCTATCCGCAAGGGATAACGGGCTTTTTGTAGTGGCAGGATGATCTCGGTGCCGTCCGAAAGGCAAGGTTACTCCAAAAGGCAAGGTTACTCCAAAGGGTAAGGCTGTTCCGAAAGGTATGGCTATATGATTTAGCACTCCAAGCTTATTTGACCTGACCTGGAGATGGCTTTCGTACTGCCTGCACTGACTTGGCCGCGTTGCAAGCTGCGCTATGGTGTGCGCATTTTTTTGTTCGTTTGATGCATTGGTTAAACTTTTTTTCCGCCCTGTTCGTTTTCAATACAGAAGCCGCGCGGCTTAACGAATCAGGTCCATAAGAAATCGCTGAAAGGGTTATTGCATGATTACCATCGAGCATTTATCAAAAACGTACCGGAAAGGGGCGTGGGCGCTCCTCGACGTGTCGCTCCAATTGGATAAAGGCATGACCGGTTTGCTCGGGCCGAACGGGGCGGGCAAAACGACGCTGATGCGCATATTGGCGACATTGCTGGCCCCGACCTCCGGACAGGTTAGGGTAAATGGCATTTCGATCACAAGGCCGGAGGAGATCCGTCCGATGATCGGTTACCTGCCCCAGCATTTTCATATTTATCCGCAGCTGACGGGCAGAGATTATCTCGACTACGCAGCCGCAATGAAGGGAATCAAGGACCGGGAGGCGAGGAGGAAGGAGGTTGCCAGGCTCTTGGAGACGGTGAATCTCCAGGATAAGGCCGACAAGAAGGTACGTACTTATTCGGGCGGGATGAAGCAGCGCCTGGGCATTGCTCAAGCTCTTCTCGGTTCTCCCGGCATCCTCATCGTGGATGAGCCGACCTCCGGCTTGGATCCGCAGGAACGGGTCCGGTTCCGCAACGTCCTTACCCGCTTTAGCATTGACCGGACCGTGCTGCTGTCCACGCATATCGTCGCTGATATTGAGAGCAACTGCCGCCGGATTGCCGTCATGAACATGGGGCGGCTCGTCATGTCAGGCACCCTTGGCGAGCTGCAGGCCTGCGGCAACGGGCAAGTGTGGGAGGCGGTGCTGTCCGCCGATGAGTTTTCCCGCGTGGATCCGATGCAGGTTGTATCGACCAAAGCTTTACCGGAAGGCATTCTGTGCCGTTTTGTCGGGAAGAAGCCGTTTATGGGTGCATATCCGGCTGAACCTTCCCTGGAGGACGGCTACCTGGCTCTGCTGCGGAGGGATCGGGATGTATAGATGGTGGAGACACGCCGTACTGGAATGCCGGCTTCTGTTCGGCAATCCGGTGTTTGCATCCTTGCCGGTCATCTATGCGATTTTGTTCGCCATGAACATGCTGAATAGCGGAGGCGGCACCGAGCAGAACCTGTATACGATGGCTTACAAGTTTCATATGCTCGGACATACGATGACGCTCGGTCCCGCGATGCTGATCGGCATTTTAACCATGCGAAGGGATGTTTTACGGCGCTCCTTCGAGTGGAATCACAGCTTGCCGGTATCGTTCCTGACGCTGCTATCGTCCAAATATGCCGTAAGCTTGCTGTATTTGACCTTGTTCACGCTTCCGACAGCGTTCATCTTCTACACGATCTCAATAAGCCAGGGGATCGACGGCGGAATCGCCATGCATTATACGATGCAATTCGCCGTGCAGTACGAAATTTCGTATATGGTTACCCTTGCGCTGGCCATGGTGCTGGGGGCCAGCATTCCGAACCGGATTGTCTACCTGATCGGATTTTGTGCATGGATGTTCGGCACCTTTTTTATGGATATCTTTGTCATTACACAGCTCGGATGGTATCCGGCCGAAGTCTTCCATTTGAATCAGTTCTTCATTCAGTCCGATACATTACAATATGAAAACTGGAGCTATGCCCTCAAATCTGCGGATATTTCGCGCTCGCGCTGGTTCGTACTGGCCTTTACATGGCTGCTGCTCTCGGTAAGTCTGCTGCTATTGAACCGGAAGCGCCCGACGATGCATGTAAGAAAGATTTGGGCGGCGGCGGTGGCATCCTTCCTTCTGGCCAGTGCCGTGTTCATTCCATACGGCAGCTTGTGGGCAGAGCGGTATGATCAGCTGGACCGCAAGCTGTCGGACCCATCCATCGCGCTGACCGATGATCCGGGCCCGGCAAAGATTTTTACGGTGTCCTCCTACGATCTCGAGCTGAAACGGCTCCCTAACGATATTCTGCGTGTCACTGCCCGCCTTCGAATACCCGCCGGAGAATTGGCCGGGAAGTCCGAGCTTCCGCTGACGTTGAACCGTTTCTTCACGATGGAGCGCGTTCGGATCCAGGGCAGCGACGCTTCCTACCGGAGGCGGGGGGAAATGCTAACGATCAGTCTTCCGGCGGATCGGCGGCAGGATATCGAGGCCGAGCTGGTGTATTTCGGAAGCGTAATGGATTACCGCACCGATTATACGCAGAATGATTTTGGGGCCTTCAGCTTCGGAGACGAGGTGAAGCTCGAAGGCCATATGGCCTGGTATCCGCTTCCCGGCCATCAGCATGTTTACCTCAAGCAAGACATATCGTCGACGCCTTACATTACTTTGGCCCGCCGTTACGGGATTCAGCGGTATTCCGTGGGCGATATGAAACTGAAGGTGGAAGGGTACTCGAAGCCGCTCTACAGCAGTTTGGAGGAAGTGGAACGGGGGCCGGGATATCAGATCTTTGAGTCGAAGGGTATCGGGCAGAATGCTTCCCTGTATGGCGGAAGCTTCTGGACCGAAGTGCATCGTCCGGATTTCAAGGTGCGGATTGTGACAACCCCTTACCTGGAAAAATGGGCAGAGGGGCTATTGCGTGAGCTGAAAGAAAAGTATGATTATTTTGCAGCATGGATTCCGGAAATGTCCACGGACATCGACACCATCCTGTATTTGGGACACGGGATTGATTGGCCCAACGCGGAGCATTCCCTCATATTGTCATCACGGGCATATACCTACTACAGCAGCAATCTTCCGGGTGAATGGATGAACTATATGCTGTTTGGTGATCAGCCATCTTATTATGGCAATTATGAGCATCCGGAGCAGGATGTCCGGAACAAAATCGGCAGCTTGTTCTGGTATGTGTATTATATAGACGAAAAAGGGCTGAGCGATAAACAGCTGCGCAGTGCGTACGGACACTTGAGATCGGTCCAGGAGCTCCTGTTCAAGAACGGGGACGGGACCGATCCGCAGAATAAAATCGGGATCGGAATGGCCAGACAAGTCCGGCGGGCGATGAAGGAAGGAAAGGCAGAACAGGTCAAGAAAGTGCTCGCCCATTATTACGTGCATGGCCTTCAGTTTCCGGATACGTATCGGTATCCTGCAATCAAGCCGGAGGCTCCGGTCACCTATGATGAATGGGAGAAGCGATGGAAGCAGACGGTTGGGGAATAACGGCTTCCGCATGCATGGACAGTGCCGGGGATTCACTCCGAGGATTGATTCGGACAGCACGATTGATGGATAAGGTACGGAATGGGTAAATTACGGTTATATCGAACCAGAAAGGGGGGAGGGGCATGATTTCCGATCAGCAGCTGTCCGAGCGGATGGCGGCGGGTGACCAGGAAGCGTTTGAGCTGCTGGTCACCCGGTACCATGGCCCGCTGTTAAGCTATACGACAAGGCAGCTGACCGACAGGCAAAAGGCCCAGGATATCGTCCAGGAAACGTTTATCCGGCTGATCCGGCATCTGAGGACCCACGGGTCGCTGGAACATGTCAGGTCGTGGCTGTACCGCGTAGCCCTGAACATGTGTAAGGATTACTGGAAAAGCGCAGCCTACAGGTCCGAGGGGCTTGCCGGCGAAGATCTGCCGGATGCCCATGATCCCGCGCCCGGAGCGGAGGAATTGATAGAGAGGCAGGAGACATCTCATGAAATTGCGGTGTCGCTCAGTACTTTGCCGGACATTCAGCAGGAGATCATTACGCTGAGATTTTTCCATGACCTTAAGCTTCAGGAAATCGCGGATCTGGTGGACCTCCCCCTTAGCACGGTAAAGACGCATTTATATAATGGATTAAGAAAGCTAAAGAAAACGCTGGCCCAAGAGCAAGGAGAATTGGTTCCGATGCCCCCGGCCGGAAGATCGGAGCGGGGAAGCCGCTCCAAGAGAAAGGTCCTGAGCCGCTCAAGCCCGGAAGAAGAGCCGGATGACCGGCGCAAGGCTACAGAAAGTGAGGTGTGTATCCATGGATCATCCATTCGATCGTGAATTGGGAAAACTAGAGGACGAGCTGCGGGGGCCGCTTCGGCGCGCGATTCTCCCTCCGCCGACACCCGAGGAAACCTCCCGGCTCATTGCTTCGCTCCAAGGGGAGTTCGATCTGCTGAAGGTCGAGCCGCAATCACCGAAGCTTGATTTCAACCCGCAGGTGGATCCGCCGTCGTTGAAGCAGATCCTCCGCAGTCAGCTCAGGCTGAACCAGCGATCCATTCTGCTCGCCAGCAGCGCGGTATTTCTGATGCTGGTGCTGCTGATCGATCCAGCCTATCCCCTGGATCACTTCGGGGGGCTTCCCGGCGGCATATTTCCGCTGATTACCCCGCTTCTGCTCATCGTGTCCATGCTATTCAGCAGCCGTACTTGGGATAAAGGGATGCGGGCTGTAGAGACGCTGACGCCGTATCCGCCTGCGCTTGTTTTGTACACACGGCTGCTGCTCGTCACAGGCATCGTGACCGGAATGGCACTGCTAAGCACGATCGTCATCGGCTTCAAATCGATGCAAGCCGAAAATTCAACATTCCTGTTCGGGCCATTCGTTCTCGAATGGATGGGCATACTTCTGGTCACCGGCGGAGCCGCCATGTATATGCTGTTTCGGAAAGGAATGATCGCCTCGCTCGTCTCGGCCGTCCTTGTGTATGGACTCTGGATCATCCTCCAAGGACAAATCATGGATCACGGGGTTTCCATGAGCGGCAAAATGGCAACGGATATCGTGCTTCTGATCATCGGCGTTTCCCTGCTCGTATCCTCTTACGGCCGCAGCCTCAAATGGAATGCGGCGTCCTGGAGAGCTTCCGCATGATTCGGATCGAAGGACTGGAGCGGCAGGCTGGCACGTATCGTCTGGAGATCGAGCGGGCGGTCATTTCCTCCGGCCTCAACCTGATCGTAGGTGCGAACGGGGCCGGAAAGACAACGCTGATCGAGCTGCTGACCACGCTTCAGACACCGGACGCCGGCGATATTTTGTACAGCGGTAGAAAGGCTGCAGACCATCTGCCGCTCATCCGTAGCCAGATCGGGTATGTTCCGGCCGATATCGAGCTGTACGGGGATATGAAGGCAGGCAAACTGCTGAAGTATATGGCTGAATTGAAGGGAGTCTATCAGCCTGAGGCGATCGACAAGCTGATCGGCGACTTCCGGCTGGAGCCGTTCCGCAAAAGCAAGGTCAAGCACTTATCGCAAGGGGTGCAGCGGCGCATCGCGGTCGTGCAAGCCCTTTTGGCCTCTCCGTCATTTCTGTTTCTGGATGAGCCGCTGAACGGGATGGACGCCGAGGAACGCAAATTTCTGATCACCTACCTTACCCAATACGCCAAGGGGAGGATGGTCATTGTCGCCGCCCACGAGCTGAACGAATGGGAAGAGGCGACGGATAATGTCATCTGGATTCACCGGGGGCGCCTTCGGTACAACGGATCGCCGCAGCAATGGAAGCTGAGCGTAGCCTCGAGCGTATGGGAGGGCGAGGTGGACCTCAGCGACTTCGAACGGATTCCGCAAGAGAGGCTCATTCATTTTCAAATGACCGACGAACGCATGAAGGTCCGTCTGATGGCTAAGAAGCAGCCGGGCCCCGAATTTTTGGAGAAGGAGCCGACACTAGAGGACGCCTTTTTCCTTCATATGGATGCATTGGCGAGACGCGGCTAGGTTTTTCTCCACTTCGCTCTTGTAAATAAACCTAATATATATAAAAAAATCATCATCCGTCTGGACGATGATTTTTTTTCGCGGACACATAACATACGGATTCGGTTAAATCTCCTTTGGGATGGTCTAACCGTTTAACCCTTTTCCTTCTTTCGATGTCTCCAGCGATATATCCAAGCTGCAACCGCAGCCGATGGCCAGAATGCACTCTGTGCGTTGTAATGAAGCTGCTCTTCCTGAAAGGACATATTTTTGTAATACGTTTCCTGACTGACGCCTTTTCTTCGAGGATCCTCATTGATTTCCTTGATATAGCGATACTGGACAGGGATCATGATCAGAAATGCTGCGAACAGAACGCCGGCGATCACCCACAACATCGAACCCATAAGTTCACGCTCCTTCGTCTCGTCAGACCTATGCTCCTATATACGTCATAAATTGGATGCGGTTTCAGCATTTATAGTCAAGGACAAATCAATCTTCGGGGATTCGGGTAAAAATAGTTCGTATAGTGCATATCATCACGGATGTAGGCATGAAATCATCGATACGAGAGGAGACGTATTATGGGAACCGCAGGACAGCATGGAGTCGAGAAGGTGGCGCTGGTTACCGGAGCAGGGGCTGGAATCGGCAGAGGCATTGCGAAGATTTTGGCGGAAAAAGGGTATCGGCTCGCGCTCACCTACAACTCGAGCAAAGACGGGATATTATCCGTTGCCGAGGATATCGGCCATATCTATGGCAAGGAGCCTCTGATTATCCAGAGCGATCTCACGATCCGGAGCGAAGCGGAGAACACGATCCGCAAGACGGTGGAGCAGCTTGAACGCATAGATCTGGTGGTTAACAATGCCGGGATCGGCTTTCATAAGGAGCTCACCGAAATGGAGGAGGAGGAGCTGGATACGACCATCAACCTCGATTTCAGGGCTCCCATGCTGCTTAGCAAATATGCAGCCAGGGAAATGATTGCCCGCGAGATCCCCGGCAATATCATCTTTATTAC
Organism: Paenibacillus ihbetae; assembly: GCF_002741055.1. Classification (NCBI taxonomy): domain Bacteria; kingdom Bacillati; phylum Bacillota; class Bacilli; order Caryophanales; family Paenibacillaceae; genus Paenibacillus; species Paenibacillus ihbetae. Next base: position 4,136,116 of record NZ_CP016809.1, read on the forward strand.
CTCCTCGCGCGGCGAAAGAGCCTACCCGAAGGACAGCATCTATGGCGGCATGAAGGCAGCTTTGATTCGTGCGGCCCAGTCGCTGGCGCTGGAATGGGCGCCGCATGGAATCCGGGTAAACTGTGTCGCGCCGGGGGCGACGGTCCATAAATTAGAGCAATCCGCCGAGAAGGAACCGCTTGGAGATAAAATCCCGCTGGGGAGGCTCGGAACTCCTTCCGACATCGGTGAAGCGATTGCTTGGCTATGCTCGGATGCAGCATCCTATATTACAGGCATCAACTTGCGCATTGACGGGGGGCTCATCCTTCCGGGGATGCCGGAGGATACGTCGCCGGAAGCGGGATACGGCTGGGGCAAAGTAAATCCGCCCGGCCAGGATAAAGATCAATAAATGCCCCAAAAAAAACTTCTAATTCCGATGAAAATAGTTGGTAATGACCCTTTTCAAACTGTGGAAAGTATGAGAGAATGATGGAAATCAGCATTCATACTATTTTCCATATGAAGAAAAGGGAGGAAACATCCATGTCAGAAGAACGTCAATTATCGATTGAAACGTTAGCGGTTCATGCCGGCCAGGAGCTCGACCCGACAACCCTATCGCGCGCCGTGCCGCTCTATCAGACGACATCCTACGGCTTCAAGGACAGCGAGCATGCGGCTAACCTGTTTGCCCTGAAGGAATTCGGCAACATTTATACGCGGATCATGAATCCGACGACCGATGTATTCGAGAAGCGGATCGCGGCGCTGGAGGGAGGAGCAGGCGCCTTGGCGACAGCTTCCGGACAAGCGGCCATTACGTTCTCGATCCTTAACATTGCCGGTGCCGGGGATGAGATCGTTTCCTCCTCCAGCCTGTACGGCGGCACGTATAATCTATTCTCCACCACGCTGGCAAAGCTCGGAATCAAGGTGCATTTCGTCGATTCGTCGAATCCGGAGAACTTCCGGGCTGCCATTAACGACAAGACGAAAGCGCTGTTCGCCGAGACCATCGGCAACCCGCAAGGAAACGTGCTCGATGTGGAAGCGGTTGCGGCAATCGCCCACGAGCATGGCATTCCGCTCATCGTAGACAATACGTTCCCGAGCCCGTACTTGCTGCGTCCGATCGAGTATGGAGCCGATATCGTCGTTCATTCGGCAACCAAATTTATCGGCGGCCATGGAACTTCGATCGGCGGCGTGATCGTCGACAGCGGCAAGTTCGACTGGGGCGCAAGCGGCAAATTCCCAGGTTTGACCGAGCCGGATCCGAGTTATCATGGCGTCGTGTATACCGAAGCCGTCGGTCCGATTGCATACATCATCAAGGCCCGCGTACAGCTTCTGCGGGACATTGGAGCTTCCCTGTCTCCATTCAACGCCTGGCTTCTGCTGCAAGGATTGGAGACGCTCCATCTCCGTGTGCAGCGCCATAGTGAGAATGCGCTGAAGGTTGCCGAGTATCTGGAGAAGCATGAGGCCGTCGAGTGGGTCAGCTATGCGGGGCTGCCAAGCCATCCATCGTATGAGCTGGCGCAGAAGTATCTGCCGAAGGGCCAAGGGGCTATTTTGACGTTTGGCATTAAGGGCGGCGCTGAAGCCGGACAGAAGGTGATTGAGAACGTGAAGCTGTTCTCCCATCTTGCCAACGTCGGCGATTCCAAATCGCTGATCATCCATCCGGCCAGCACGACGCACCAGCAGCTGAGCGAGGAAGAACAGATCAGTGCCGGCGTGAATCCGGAGCTGCTGCGGCTGTCGATCGGTACGGAATCCATCGATGACATTCTGTATGATCTGGAGCAGGCGATTGCGGCCAGCCAGAAGGTTGCGCTGTAAGTTAAAACCAAGGGCATCCGTAAGGTTTAACGACCTTATGGATGCTCTTTTTTGCGTATTCGCGTTCCGGGAAGCAATCCTCAGCTGCAGACACAAGCCCGGCATGCTCCGGCATTTCATGCAGGCGAATGGTTTATTTTTATCCTCCATCGTGTTGTATATTTCCAAATGTTTCATAATACGCTGTATGGTAGGCGGCAACATCCAATACATGGCGAAAGGGAGTAGAACGATAACCATGACGGAAAGGCAATGGGGAACCGGCAGCGAATGGGGAGAGCGTTTAAATGGGGAAGCCGTGAATGCCGTGGACTATGCGGCCGGCGATTCCTCTCCCGAGACGGATCTGCTGAAGCATTTTGCGATGGCGGGCGGCATAACGCATGAAGAGGTATTGTTGCTGTTGGCAGCCCCGGAGGACATCGATGAAGCGCTTCGGGTTTCGGGAATTCGGCACAGCGGAACCATCAGCCCCTCCTTGAACCGGCTGCTTGGATGGAGTGACAGAAACCGGAAGCTTAAGGTCATGAGCCGGACCTCCGTCCCTGAGAGGATAGAGCTCGATATCCGCCAGGGAGCCCAGGGTATCGGGCTGATCCGGGGCGAGGAGGCTCTGCAGCATGGACTGCTCCAGGAAGTATATTCGGCTTGGCTGAAATCGCGGGGAGAGAAGGCTTCCATGCTGAGACGAAGGCTGATTATGCTGTGGACGGCGTATTGGGTATCGGTATTCCAGGCGGCGAACGGGTCAAAATGTGCCGTGAGCCTGCTCGAAGACCCTGCGCTGTCCCACCCGATGGAGAAGCGGGAAGCGCAGGACGCCCAACTGGAGTCGATGTTCCGGGCGTTGGAGCAGTGCGGGGGACAGGGCATGGAATGCCAGCTGGAGCTCCTGGCCGTTCAGCCTGCGCATGCCGATGAATTTATGGATATCCATCATTTTATCGAGGAGGTTGCGGAGCAGACGCTAATGGATCAAAGGCGGTTCGTGCGGATCCGGTACGGAGCCTTGCTGGACGAGCGAACGAACCCGGCTGCGGCAGCGGAAATTGCCCGAATGGCGGATGTGCTCGTGCTTGATATGGAGGGCACCGAGAGCGGAGGGGAGCCGGAATTAACCGAGGATGCGGTGAAGGGCTTTGCGTTTGCTGGGATTATCGAACGGATTCGGCGCATCAAGCCGCAGCTAACGTTAAGAATGAATGGGGCGGGAACCGATGACCTGAAGATGGTTTACCGCCATGGGATCCATGAGGTAAGCTGCAGCTCAGCGGATCTTGCAGCCGTGCGGATTTTGGGGGCGCGGCTGGAGCTGCGCAGAAGATGCTCTTCATCTCAAGCAGCCCCAAACATCCAGGCATCCCAAGGATAAACCGGAATGAGAGCGCTTTACGGTTAGACCCTTATTCGACGTGAGCGATTGCGATGATCGGATGTATTGATCATGCTGTAACGCTGGGGGAGCCTGCTTACGAGTCATCTTTAACGTTCAAAGCTTTCTACGAAGCGTGCTATAACGCTTGAAGCCTTTTGCAGGGACATTCCCGCAGAAGGCTTTTTTTATTGAATTTTTCCTGTTTAATTTTTTTATGATCATCCGGCAAAAACTGGTTTACAAACGGGACATTCGTGAGTATGATATAAGTATAAAGTTGGTTTAGGGAAAATAAATTGTGTAAGATCAAAAATGATTTTCATTCTCATTTAGCATGCTGCTTCGGCTTAGCCGGGGCAGCATGTGCCATTTTTAGGGCATTAATAATGGATCTCATTCTCAACTAGGAAGGTGATTGTAATGGAACTGATGCAAAGTCAAACAGCTGCAAGCATATCTTCAATCGAACATGGAGCTGATCCGCGCGAGCCGCGTCAGCCTGGCAAATGGGATATCCGGAGCCTGCTCTCCAATCCGGAAGTGCTGGCTGCGCTGGGCAGCGGGGTTCTCATGCTGGCGGCCTGGACGGCCGGCCAATGGTCGGAACCGCTGTCCGTTGCGCTGTATGTGATCTCCTACGCGATCGGGGGCTGGGTTAAGGCGAAGGAAGGCGTGCAAACGCTGCTGAAGGAGCGCGATCTCGATGTGAATCTGCTCATGATTGCCGCCGCCATGGGTGCCGCCTCGATCGGCTACTGGAACGAAGGGGCGATGCTGATTTTTATTTTCGCGTTAAGCGGAGCGCTGGAAAGCTACACGACCGAGAGAAGCCGCAAGGACATCTCTTCCTTAATGGAGCTGCAGCCGGAAACGGCGCTTCGTATCGAGAACGGGAACATGGTCTCGGTATCGATCGCTAAGCTTGAGATCGGCGATTTGATTCTGGTTAAACCGGGAGAACTGATTCCGGCGGACGGGAAGGTGTATCGCGGAGGCTCGTCCGTGAATCAGTCGTCCATCACCGGCGAATCGGTTCCGGTCGACAAAGCCGTAGGAGACGAAGTATTTGCAGGAACGCTTAACGGAGAAGGCGTCTTATACATCGAGGTTACGAAGTCGGCGGACGCGACGCTGTTCGCCAAAATCATCCGCCTGGTTGAGGAAGCGGAGAGCGAAGTGCCGGCATCGCAGCGGTTCATCAAGCGGTTCGAGGCGATTTACGCCAGAGTCGTCGTCGTTGTGACGATCGCTCTGATTGCGCTGTCCACACCGCTGTTCGGCTGGGATTTCAGCACGGCTTTTTATAAAGCGATGGTATTTCTTGTCGTTGCTTCCCCTTGCGCCCTGGTATCCTCGATTATGCCGGCGATGCTGTCGGCGATCTCCAACCGGGCCCGCAAAGGCGTGCTGTTCAAGGGTGGTGCGCATATTGAGAATATGGCCCGCACGGCGGTTGTTGCTTTTGACAAGACAGGGACGCTGACGCTGGGAACGCCGAAGGTAACGGATTTCATTGCAGGCGAAGGCTGGGATAAGCGTGAGCTGCTTGGCATCAGCGCATCGATTGAAAAGATGTCGAAGCATCCGCTCGCCATAGCGGTAGTAAAAGCAGCGGAGGAATCGGGCGTGCCGCTGAAGCAGGTAGAGAACAGCCAATCCTTAACGGGATGGGGCATGCAGGGCGAACTGGAGGGCGTCATCTGGAAAATCGGCAAGAGCGATGTGCTGGACGCCGTAACCGATGAAGCCGGGCTTTCCTTGTCTCATCAAGCTTTTGAAGATCAGAATCGCCATCTGTCACAGATTGAACGCCCGAACGGGAAGGCCGGATGGATTGCGCAGCGTCAACGCCTGGAATCCGAGGGCAAGACCGTGTCCGTTATTATGAGAGATGACGAAATTGTCGGCATGATCGCTTTACAGGATGCGGTGAGACCGGAGGCTGCTCTTGCCGTTAAGCGGCTGCAGTCGATGGGGATTCGCGTGGCGATGCTGACCGGAGACCGGAAGGCTACTGCACAGGTTATCGCCCAGCAAACCGGCGTCGATATGGTCTTCTCCGACCTGCTGCCGGAAGATAAGGTCAATCATATCAAAGAGCTGCGTGAGCGTCACGGGCATGTTGTCATGGTCGGCGATGGCGTTAACGATGCGCCTGCATTGGCAACGGCGACCGTCGGCATCGGCATGGGCGTGTCGGGAAGCGGAACGGCGCTGGAAGTCGCGGACGCGGTATTGATGAACGATAATATCGATGAAATTGCAGGTACCGTGAAGGTAGCCCGCCGGGTTCAGCGAATCATAAAGCAAAATATGGTGTTTGCGATCGCGGTCATCCTTACCTTGATTACGGCGAATTTCCTTGAAGGCGTTGCGCTCCCGCTGGGCGTTGTCGGACACGAAGGCAGTACGATTCTCGTCATCTTAAACGGGCTGCGCCTCCTTCGCTCGAGCAACTGAACGCTAGGGAAAAGCATGGCGGAGGGAACCGTACTGCGGCAGCGATATTCCAGATTCGGCTAACGACATGGATGATCGGTTCGCAGGCGACCATCAAATTTTATAGGTAAGGCTGACTTGAAGATTCAAATGATGATGTCAGCATGGACGGATCCCCTTTCTTTTCGATAATTCGAGAAGGAAGGGGATTTTTCATATAATTAATAATTAAGTAAGGTGTAAGGTGTAGAAGATATCGAGTCAATCAAGGAGAGGCGGGAGAGGATGGCGGCGTTCTATGATTCGCCCAGGGGCGAAGCTTACAAGTGGCTGATCGATTACGCGACGGAACGATCGGAAATGTTCATGGTGGCAAGAAGGGGCTTCCTTGAATGCATTGACGGCGAAAATCGATTCACGCTGGCTGGTGAGGGCAATCCGGATTGGATGGAAGGGGCAGGGCGGGTATTTGCACTGCTTGAGCCTTATCTCGTTGAGGAGTACGCGATTACGAGCGAGGAGCATGAACTAAGGATTGAGAGGGATATAACGCCGGATCGGGGAATCGAATATAGTCCGGGGCATTTTATATGTACCGATGCTGCAAGGAATCTGCGGCAGTGTTGAAGGAGGCTGCAACGGCATTCTATGAATGGCAGCACCCACGGCTGCCGGAGGATTTGACGTTTGTGGACCATGCGGGCCGGGAGTTCTTGTTTCAAGTTGCTCACGAACGTATGGGCGGTCTTCAAGTTGAGGAAGACGAAGCCAGAAGGCTTGAGCAAGAGGTACCAGGCTTGTTTTTGTGCCTGCCGGAGCATCGGGAGTTTGAAACGTTTTGGAAAGCAGTTCTGTTTCATCAGCCGCACAGGTTGGAGATTTTCGGATTTGGCATTACGGTAATACCGGAGTCCATTCGTCAGCTGACGGACCTGAGAGAGTTGATGATTCACGAAAGCTATGTGACCCGCCTGCCTGAGGGCCTGTTCGAGCTGAGGAAGCTGGAATCGTTGTCTGTATATACAGCGAATTTGCAGGAAATCCCGGCGGGGATCGGCAAGCTGGGTTCTCTTCGACATTTGACCATCGCATGCGGAAGTTACCATAACTCGGTCGACGTTATTTTGCCTAGGGAGGATGTATCGTTACACCGCATCCCTCCGGAGATCGGGCAGCTGTCACAGCTGGAGAACCTCTGTATTAATTATACGGCGATCGCGGACGTGCCTGCTGAACTGCGGGAGCTTAAGAAGCTCCGGTGGCTGAGCCTGAGCCGAAATTGTTTGGCGAGTGCCCCGGCTGTTATCGATGAACTGCCGCAATTGGAGTATGCCGACCTTGACGATAATTTGTACAATCCACGGTCGATGAATTGGAACTCTTGGTTGTAATCTTTCAAAGGTTTCACAATATTTTCAGCTGGGTTGCATCATGGTCTATTGACATGCGGTCAATATAGAATCATAATAAATATTAATTTATAATGATTATAATTAAGCGTTACATATACAGGAGGGAAACGACATGTATAAATCCGTTATTATAGGTACCGGCCCCGCAGGCCTGACTGCTGCAATCTATTTGGCTCGCGCGAATCTGAGCCCGCTCGTGATCGAGGGGCCTCAACCTGGCGGCCAGCTGACGACAACGACTGAAGTCGAGAACTTCCCGGGCTTCCCTCAAGGCATCATGGGTCCCGAGCTGATGGACAATATGCGCCAGCAGGCTGAACGTTTTGGCGCTGAGTTTCGTACGGGCTGGGTCAACAGCGTAGAGTTCGGCGAGCGTCCGTTCAAGCTGAACGTTGAAGGCTTGGGTGAAGTCGTAACGGAGACGCTGATCATCTCCACAGGCGCAACGGCCAAGTATCTTGGCATTCCGGGCGAGCAGGACAATGTAGGCCGGGGCGTAAGCACCTGCGCAACATGCGACGGCTTCTTTTTCCGCGGAAAGGAAATCGTCGTGGTTGGCGGCGGCGACTCCGCATTGGAGGAAGCGAACTTCCTGACCCGCTTTGCATCCAAGGTGACGCTGGTGCACCGCCGCGATGAGCTGCGTGCATCCAAAATCATGCAGGACCGCGCACGTGCAAACGAGAAGATCGAATGGGCGCTGAACCGCACGCCGCAAGAGATCATTGCGGACGAACAAGGCGTGAAAGGCATTAAAGTGGTGAACAACGAAACGGGCGAGGAAGAGACGATCGAAGCAAGCGGCGTATTCGTGGCCATCGGGCATCATCCGAACACAGGCTTCCTCGGCGGAAGCATCACAACGGATCCGAACGGCTACATCGTAACCACGCCAGGCACGTCCGAAACGAATATTCCAGGCGTATTCGCTTGCGGCGACGTGCAGGACACCCGTTACAGACAAGCGATTACCGCTGCAGGCAGCGGCTGCATGGCGGCAATGGATGCCGAGAAGTACATCGAGAGCTTGGAACATAACGCGGTCGTATTGTAAACTGATAGATAGAAGAAGCAACGAAAATCATAGCATAGAGGAGCTGGATGAACCATGGAAAACGTCATTGTCTACACATCGAATAACTGCCCGCACTGCAAGCAGGTAAAAGGCTTTTTGTCCGAGCAGGGCATCGAATTCGAAGAGCGCAATATCGAACAAAACGAAGAATATGCCCAGCAAGTATGGGACATGGGCGTTCGCGCCGTCCCATTGACCATTATCGGCGAGCACCGCATTCTCGGCATGAACAAGCTTCAGTTCAACAAAGCGTTGAACCCGGAAGGCTAAGCTTGAGCAGCATCAACTAGTGATCGTCTATACGAAGAAAGGCTCTTTCCCACCAAGCGGGGAAGAGCCTTTTTCATGTTGGATTGCCGCACGCGCCTGTCCGAGAAATCCAGCCTCTCATTTGTCAAAGAACAGACTCATGATCAATTGAAACACAATGTACACGCCTACGCCGGAGCCCATGAGGGTGAAGCCGGCTTTTTTCTTGCCCTGAAACAGCCTCATAATGCCAAGACTGAACAGCGGGGCAATCACAAGGAGAAACAGCAGCACGGCAATAAACATTTGCGGGGAAATATCCTCGGTGCTTACATAGGTCATTAGAGCGTTTCCTCTCCCTTTTCTATAACATCACACGCGTCTCATACCGAAACGGTGGTTTAACATGGCAGAACAACATTAATTATAGCGGAAATCGAAAGATTTTACCTTAATCCGCCACGATGGAAATAAGGCAAAATCTAGTCATTTACGTAGCCGGGACCGAAACTCTGACCGGTCCGAGAAATTGGGAAATCGCGGAATAAGCAGCGCCGATCATCGTGGAGCGGCTGCCGAGCTCCGCAAAGCGGATTTCCATCAGCTCTTTGTGATATGGCAGCGTACGCTCAGCAACGACCTGCTTCAATGTGTCCCCGATCCAGGCTCTTGCATCCGACAGCGGTCCCCCGATGATGACCGACTGCGGATTGAACCCGTTTACGAGATTCGTGATGCCGATCCCTAGATAGCGCCCCAGCTCTTGAAAATGGCGGATGGTCTCCGCGTGGCCCTCCTCAGCATGGCGGATCAATGCCGAGGTACGCCTTGCCGGGAGCCGATCGCCCTTGTCATCATATGATTTCTCCGATGCATACAGCTCCCAGCAGCCCCGGTTGCCGCATGAACACGCTTTGCCATCGGCCTCGATCGACATATGCCCGCTCTCCCCGGCATACCCGCGGGCTCCCTTGTACAGCTCGCCGTTAATGATGATGCCCGAGCCGATCCCGCTGCCGGCGCTGATATACAGAAGGTGGCGGGCATCCTGCCCCGCTCCGAACCGCAGCTCGCCTTGGGCGCCTGCATTGGCTTCATTGTCGATGGTTACGGGAAGACCGAGCTCCTCCTCCAGTCGCTGCTGGAGGGGCACCATATCCCAACCGAGGTTGGGAGCGAAGAGGACGGTGCCGTTGCCGTCCACCATGCCCGGTACGCCGACACCGATGCCGATGATGCCGTACGGCGAGGGCGGAGCCAGCTGCATAAGCTCCTTGATCATGGCAATCATGCGCTGCGTAACGGATTCAACATCATGCTCTATGAGCGAGTCGTCTGCTTCTGCCGTTATGTTGCCTTCAAGGTCCGTCAGCACGCCCGTCATTTGGTTGACGCGCAGCTCAACGCCAACCGCGTAGCCGGCTTGGCCGTTAAAGAGAAGCAACTGGGGCTTTCGGCCGCCGCTGGACTCTCCCGGGCCGATTTCCTGAAGCAGATGGTGGGCCGCCAGCTCCTGAACCAGGTTGGAGACGGTCGCTTTATTCAGCCCCGTCAGCGCAGATACCTTGGCACGGGACACGGGAGCATGCCGGCGAATCGTTTCGAGAATGATTGATCGGTTTATTTTCTTGACCAGAGCCTGGTCACCGGTAATTTTGGTCATAGATATATTCATCCTTTTAGCTTGCTGACTGAGACTAGATATGCTCATAGTCTAGGCGTAAAGGCCGGAAAATGCAACAGGTCGAGGAGGAGCGGGGGACCAAGGGCCCTGTTGAACGGAAGTGCCTTGGAAGGGCAGACGCGCGGCTGAAAGGACAAGTCTGCCAACACGGGCAAGCCGGTTGCAAATTACTTTGTTTAACCAATAGACAAAGTCTGCTCGACTGTGATAGGATATCCCTGTAAGCGTTAACCACACCTTATCAAGGTATAGGAGGACTCAATCAATGGCTTATTTTAATAACATCGGCAAAGTAGAGTATGAAGGAAGCAAATCGACCAATCCTTATGCTTTTAAATTTTATAATCCGACTGAAGTGGTAGCCGGCAAAACGATGGAAGAGCATTTGCGTTTCGCCATGGCTTACTGGCATACATTAACCGCTGGCGGCTCCGATCCGTTCGGCGCAGACACCGCCGTTCGCCCTTGGGGCCATTACTCCGGCATGGACCTTGCAAAAGCCCGCGTAGAAGCCGGCTTCGAGTTCATGGAGAAATTGAATCTGCCTTACTTCTGCTTCCACGATGTGGATATTGCTCCTGAAGGCAGCAGCCTGCGCGAGTTCTACAGCAACATCGACACGATTGTCGATTCTATTGAAGAGCACATGAAATCTACCGGCAAGAAGCTGCTGTGGAACACGGCGAACATGTTCACGAACCCGCGCTTCATGCATGGCGCAGGCACGACCTGCAATGCGGACGTATATGCCCATGCCGCTGCACAGATCAAGAAGGGCCTTGAAGTGGGCAAGCGTCTCGGCGCTGAGAACTACGTGTTCTGGGGCGGCCGCGAAGGCTATGAAACCCTGCTGAACACCGACATGGCGCTTGAGCTGGATAATCTGGCCCGCCTGTTCCACATGGCTGTCGATTATGCTAAGGAAATCGGCTTTGACGCCCAGTTCCTGATCGAGCCGAAGCCGAAAGAGCCGACCAAGCATCAATATGACTTCGATGCCGCAACAACGATTGCGTTCCTGCAAAAATACGGCCTCGATAAGCACTTCAAGCTGAATCTTGAAGCTAACCATGCAACGCTGGCCGGACACACGTTCGAGCATGAGCTTCGCGTAGCGCGCATCAACGGCATGCTCGGCTCCCTCGACGCGAACCAAGGCGATATGCTGATCGGATGGGATACCGACGAATTCCCGGTAAACATCTACGATGCTACCCTGACCTTGTACGAAGTGCTGATGAACGGCGGCCTTGGCCGCGGCGGCGTGAACTTCGACGCGAAGGTTCGCCGTCCGTCCTTCGAGCCTGAGGATCTGTTCCTCGCCCATATCGCTGGTATGGACACTTATGCCAAAGGCCTTAAAGTGGCAGCGAAGCTGATCGAAGACCGCGTATTCGAGGACTTCATCGAGAAGCGCTACAGCAGCTTTAAGGAAGGCATCGGGGCAGACGTTGTGGCAGGCAAGGCGACGCTGGCTTCCTTGGCCGAATACGCCCTGAACAACGAATCCCCTCGTAAAAATGAGTCCGGACGCCAAGAAATGCTTAAAGCGATCCTGAACCAGTACATTCTTGCGAACTAATTTATCGAACAGCTTGATATGCCTGTACCATGAAATTCAAACCTTCACCGGCTCCTTCCAAGGAAGCCGGTGTACTTATTTCACAACCTTGAAACGTTTGAAGCTATTCCAGCTGAACATGATCACAGGATTGATGTTCACAATGAACCGTTAGGAGGAAGCAGATGAGTTACGTGATCGGAGTTGATTTGGGCACCAGTGCGGTGAAGACGGTACTGGTAGACCGCAGCGGCAATGTTGTCGCCGAGCATTCGGAGTCGTATCCGCTAAGTCAGCCGAAGCCCGGCTACAGCGAGCAGCGTCCTGAAGATTGGGTAGATAAAACCCTGCTGTCCCTGCGTCTCTTGCTTGAAGAATCGAAGATATCCGCTTCGGAAGTGGAGGGACTTAGCTTTTCCGGCCAGATGCACGGACTGGTGCTGGTAGACGGCAACGGCGCCGTGCTGCGCCCAGCCATCCTGTGGAACGATACCCGTACGACGGCACAGTGCCGCCGCATTGAAGATACGCTTCAGGAGAAGCTGCTCGGCATCGCCCGCAACCGTGCGTTGGAAGGCTTCACGCTGCCGAAGATATTATGGGTGCAGGAGAACGAGCCGGAGCTGCTGAAGCAGGCTGCCCTGTTCCTGCTGCCGAAGGACTATGTCCGCTACCGGTTGACCGGGGAGTACGCGATGGATTATTCCGATGCCGCAGGAACGCTGCTGCTGGATGTCGCGGCGAAATCATGGAGCACCGACATTCTCGATGCCTTCGATCTTCCGCATTCCATTTGTCCTCCGCTCGTCGAGTCGTTTGATCTGTGCGGGACGCTGCTGCCGGAGATTGCACGGGAATCCGGTCTGCTGCCGGAGACGAAGGTATTTGCAGGCGGTGCCGACAATGCCTGCGGCGCGATCGGAGCCGGCATTCTGTCCGAGGGACAGACGATGTGCAGCATCGGCACATCCGGTGTGGTGCTCTCCTATGAGGAGCGAAGAGAGGTGGATTTCGAAGGCAAGGTCCACTTCTTCAATCACAGCGAGAAAGACGCTTACTACATTATGGGAGTGACGCTGGCTGCTGGATACAGCCTGACCTGGTTCAAAGATACGTTTGCACCGGACGTCTCCTTCGATGAGCTGCTAAGCGGAATCGGCGACATTCCGGCCGGCAGCGGCGGTCTGCTGTTCACACCTTACATTGTGGGCGAACGGACGCCGCATCCGGATGCGGATATCCGAGGCAGCTTCATCGGCATGGATGCAGGGCACAAGCTTCCGCATTTTGCGCGTTCGGTGCTGGAAGGGATCACGTTCTCGCTTCGTGAATCGATCGATATTTTGCGGGCGTCGGGCAAGCGAATCGACCGCGTCATTTCCATCGGCGGCGGGGCGAAGAACGAGGATTGGCTGCAAATGCAGGCGGATGTGTTCAATGCCGAAATCGTGAAGCTGGAGAGCGAGCAGGGGCCTGCAATGGGCGCCGCCATGCTTGCGGCATACGGTTCCGGCTGGTTCCCGAGCCTGCAGGCATGTGCGAAAGAATTTTTGCGCGAAGCCCGTACTTATGCGCCGAATCCGGACACGGCACAGCAGTATGAGAAGCTGTTCGGCTTGTATCAAACGGTGTATGGCGCTACCCGGGAACTGGGCAAGGGTTTGGCCGAGTTTCGCGGATAATGGAATGAAATGTAAGGCAGGCAAGGGGGAAGGATCCCTTTGCCTGCTTTTTTATATTCTAAGTCCGCGGTTTCGTCAATTGTGAACCATTCGTTGCATTGTGGCTTACCGGGGTTTATGATGGCCCGAGAGGTGTATATAAGGAAGGGGAGGCATAATCGATGCAGCTGACTGATATATTGAAGCGTGAAAAGCTGGTGGCGATTGTAAGGGGAATTACGAAGGAGCAGGCACGAATCATCGGCGAAGGGCTGACCCGGGGCGGCGTTCGGCTCATGGAAGTAACGATGAACACGGACGGGGCCCTGGATATGATCTCCGATTGGCGCGGCCGTTACGACGGTACCGCGTATGTCGGCGCCGGTACGGTGCTGGACGTGGACATGGCGAAGGAGGCCGTCGCTGCCGGAGCCCAGTTTCTCATTTCGCCGAATACGGATCTTGCCGTGATCGAGTATGCGTTGGAGCGGGGCATCGACATATGGCCGGGGGCGATGACGCCGACGGAGATCGTAGCCGCCTATTCGGCTGGGGCGGAAATTATCAAGCTGTTTCCGATGGCAAGCCTCGGGCTTGCTTACCTGAAGGAGCTGCAGGGTCCGCTGAATCATATTCCGCTGCTTGCGACCGGAGGAGTCACGCTGGATAATCTTCAGGACTATTTTGCAGCAGGGGCGGCAGCGGTCGGACTCGGAAGCGCTCTGATTCCGAAGGAGGCACTGTTGACCAAGGATGTCGAGACGATGGCGGAGCGGGCACAAGCTTTTGTTGACCGCCTGAAGCAGGTTTAACGTACGGCGGTTCATGAGTAGGCAGATTGCAATTTTTTCATTAGCCAAGAGGCTTTCCCTCGATCCATAGGACAAGCGACAGAAAGATCATGGCTGCGCACCCACTATTTTGTGGATGTTCATTCGGAAGCTAGAGCTACTCATTAAACAGGTAACAGTTCTGGCATCTTTTTGTAGCTTCCTACATAAGGAATATATAGACAAGTTATGGTATTATTTAGATAGCTTGGTAATATGGCGTTTCAGCGGAGTGCTTATACTACATAGAACCTGCAGCCGATGCTGAGAAGCGATGGTAAATTCCAAGACATGGGGAGGAGCGAATAAAGTGAAATCGAATTCAACCGGAAAGAGGAAGGCACATGTCAAAAAGACCGTGGCGGCTGTCACGGCAATGTTATGCATGGCTCAGCCGGCCTGGGCGGCATCGGCTACGACCAGCAGCACGCCTGCTGCAGAATCCGTTACCGTAAACAGCAATGACGGCAGCATCAGCGTGACCGACAACGAAATTCCGAAAGGCGCCAAAATTTCGTCCAAGAAAGCGGAAGAAATTATCCGGAATGCGTTTCCGATCCTGAAGAATGTCAAAGTCACAAACGCTCAATTTTCGGAAACGGATAATTTTGGGGGCAACACGCTTTCGTGGGACTTGCAATTATCGATTACGAGAGGGTACTCGAGTATTGGATTCAGCGCACAGGTCAATGCCGTTACCGGGGAGATCATGAATGTGCATATTCCGAACGGGTTGAGAGACGACACCGACAAGCCCGTATTGACGCGAGAAGCCGCCAAGGAGAAGGCGCTGCAGTGGATCAAAACGCACACCTCCGACGTCAAAGTGGAGGACTTGAAGGAAAATAACGGCTATTTGGGAATGCAAGCCGCCTTGTTCACGCCGCCGGTATTCGCTTTTTATTTCCAATCGACCGTGAACGGCATCGAATCCGACCTGAACAGCATCAATATTTCCTTGGACGGACAGGGCAATGTCACCAGCTATAACCGCAGCTACAGCAATCAGAAATATCCTTCGGCGACGCCTAAGCTAGACGCGAACGCGATCCGCAAGCTCTACGAGGAGCAGTTCTCGGTCGACTTGGCCTACGTGCCGGAAAATAGGGATAATAGCAATGGGAAGAGCAAATATTTTCTGGGGTACATACCGAACGAGCAGGCGGGATCGTACCTGGATGCGGATTCGGGCAAGCCGATCGGCTACATGGGGATTGAAACCGAGATTATCCCGGTAGAGGATGGACGCATCCCGGCGGCGAAGGAGACCTTCAAGCCGCGTCAGGGCACGTTCTCCGGAGGAAATGATGCCGCTGAGTGGGTGAAGAGCCTCATCCCGGTTCCGTCCGGCATGAAGCTGGAGGCGAAGTCGCTGGGCAACCGGTGGAATAACCCCGAGGTGCGTACATGGAATATCCGATGGATGGAAGAGAAAGGCGCTCCTTACGGAGCGGGGGAAATGGTTTCGGCCGAGGTCGATGCCAAGACCGGTCAATTATATTCCTACATGAGATACCGCTATGATGTTTTTGAAGCAGCGGAAGTGAAGCAGCCGATCTCGCAGCAGGCCGCATTGAACCAGGCATATGAGGTGGTATCGAAGCTGGTGCCGAACGCGTCTGAGGAGTGGAGGCTGACCATGGCGGAGGGGCCGTCCAAAGGGAGCAAGAGAGGCTCTTATCAATTCAACTTCCAGCGTTATGTCGGCGATATTCGGATTATGGGCGATTCGATCAGCCTCGCCATTGATCTGAACGGTCAAATACAGAACTTTAGTCTGAATGCGGCCGCCAACCTGTCCGAGCTGAAGGCGGATGCCAAGCCGGCCGTAACGCCGGAGCAGGCCAAAGCGAAGTATTTGGGCGAAATCGAGCTTAACCTGAAGTATGCCTATTACGGCGGCTACCGGACGATTGCCGGTGAAATGGAAGAGCCGACCATCAAGCTGGTCTATTATCCATCACATAAGCAGCAGAAGGAATATTACGGCGGGATCCATCTGCCATTGGATGCAGCAACCGGAAAGTGGCGGAATTTTGTACCGGAAATCGGAACAAAGGACGTTCCGGCCGTGACGGACATTGAAGGCCATGCGTCGGAGCAGGCGCTGCAAGAGCTGGTGAAGTTCCGGGTGCTGGAGCCGGACAAGGACGGTAAAGTATATCCGGATCGCCAGATAACGCTCGGGGAATGGTACCAGCTGGTCGCGGCTTCCGTCAACCCGTCGTATAAGGATATGTACAATAGCACCGTCGACCCTTATGCCGGGCTGCAGCCGGACCATCCGTATTACCCGGCCATTCAAGTGATGGTAGGGCAAAACTGGCTGTCCTACGATCCTGAAGGCACGCTGCCGTTGGATCGCAAGCTGACCCGGGATGAGCTCGCAGGCTCGCTGACCCGCATTCTTAACTACGAGAAGCTGTCAAAAGTATTCAGCCTTCCTACCGATGTGCTGGGCGTATCGGACGCGCAGGCGATCACCAATAAAGGAGCAGCCCTGATCTCCATGAAGCTGGGTCTGCTGCCGGCTGTTGACGGCAAGTTCCTGCCTCAGCGCGAGGTGACCCGAGCAGAAGCGGCTGAAGTACTGGTTGCCCTCTCGAAGCTATCGGGCCGCAGCGATTCCTTCATGTCCACGTATTATTGGTAAGCTTCGGTATTCGTGCTTGATCGACATAATTATAATCCTTAAACGTTGAGAAAATATGGTACAATGTAGGTGTTTAGGGATTAGGTAGATGAAGGGCGGGTATACCGATGAAACGAGGCCGATCAACGATTGCCAAATTATTGATTGCAGGGAGTTTAGCCGTGACCGTGGCCGCTGTCCCCGAGCCGGCTAACCTTATAGATGTGTATGCTACTTCGAACAAACCGGTCATCAAGTCGGTCGGCGCCATCCAGGAGAAGCTGCTGGAGGCTATGAATGACAGAGAATCCACCGTGCGGTTTGCTTATCAAGGGGAAACCAAGTCGCTGAAGACCCAGCTGAAGGATGCGCTTGACCAGGCGATGGCCAGCGATCCGTATATCCACTACACCATTGCAAGCTATAGCTACGACTATCGCGGAACAGCCAGCGCAGCGGATGTGACGGTCCAGTTAAGCTATCGCGAGACTGCGGAGCAGACCCGATATGTCGATATGCGTTCTGCCGCGATATTGAAGAGCATCATCAAGGCAGGGATGAATGATCATGAGAAGGTGAAGGCCATCCATGATTGGGTCGTCCTGAATTTGAAATATGATACGACCCTAACGAAGTATACCGCTTACGACGGACTATACACGGGCAGTACGGTATGCCAGGGCTACTCCTTGCTGACCCATAAGCTGCTTAAAGGGGCCGGTATTGAGAATAAGATCGTGGAAGGTACGGCGTATTCCCCGGATAATCCGAAAGGTCAGCTCCATGCATGGAATCTCGTGCTACTGGACGGCAAGTGGTACCACATGGACACGACGTGGGACGACCCGGTCCCGGACCGCCCAAACGAGGTGTCCTACACGTATTACCTTCGGACAGATAAGCAGATGGGCCGGGATCATACTTGGGTGAAGTCCTACCCGAAAGCGGACACTCTCTACCGGGATACCTTGACGTCGCTTACACGCAAGGATCGGGCGAAAGCGGCCGTCTATAAAGCGATCAAACAGGATCTGGAATATCATCTTTACGATGCAGGTTCCATTGTCAGATCCTATAAGCAGCTGCAGCCTCTCGTGAAGGAGGCCCAGGCTGCGAAGAGCCGTAAGCTGGTGTTCCGATACGACGGCAGCGAAAGCGAGCTTGTTCAGACGCTCCAGCAATTACAGCTGAAGAACAATCTGGGCTCGATCAAATATTATCACAGCACATTCGAGGATACGGATGATTTGAGAGTGCAGATCGCTTGGTAGATGGTAGTGAGCGCTCGATACAAGCGAGTTAAACCCAACGTATTCGAATAATGAAGAAGGGGCGGTCCCCCGTAGATCTTACTCTACGGGGGACCGCCCCTTTGTATGCCGTCGTGACATTTGATATGCTCATTCCCTTATGGGCCGGACAAGAGAGATTCAAAATCGCGAAACGGCCGATTTCTTCGCACTGCCTTATTTGGAATCGGTGCTTAAGTCGGATTCCTGCAGCGGTACGATACGGCTCTTCTTAAAGAGCTTATAGCCGAACCAGATGGCCAGGAAGAGCGGGATGCTTACATAGGTGGCAATGATGGTCAGCCAGTCGATATCTCCGCTGAAATTCCCTTGGCCGATAATGGCAACAAGACAGAGCAGGAAGGCGAAGAGCGGTCCAAACGGGAACCAGCGTGCCCGGAACGGCAGATCCTTCAGATCATGTCCTTGCGCGATATACGCCTTGCGGAACCGGTAATGGCTGACGGCAATCGCGAGCCAGTTGATGAAGCCGCACATCCCCGAGGCGTTCAGAAGCCACACATACACAACCCCGTCCCCGAAGAAGGAGGCCAGGAAAGCGAGCATTCCGACTGCGGTCGTCACGATCAGGGCCGCCACGGGAACGCCGCGGCTGTTCAGCCGGCTGAGCCACTTCGGTGCCATGCCTTGCTTCGCCATGGAATAGAGAACGCGGGTGGAGGCGTACATGCCCGAGTTGCCGGCCGACAGGACGGAGCTGAGAATGACGGCATTCATGACGGAAGCGGAGAAGGCAAGCCCGGCACGTTCGAACACGAGCGTGAATGGACTGACTCCGATATTATCGACGCCGGATTGAAGCAGGCTCGGATGCGTATACGGAATCAGCATGCCGATAACGAAAATCGCGAAAATATAAAAGATCAGAATGCGCCAAAATACTTGGCGGATAGCCCTCGGCACATGCTTTCTCGGATTTTCGCTTTCTCCAGCGGCAACCCCGATCAGCTCGGTTCCCTGGAAGGAGAAGCCGGCTGCCATAAATACGCCCACCAGGGCGAAGAAGCCGCCGTGCACAGGACCGCCGTCCATCGTAAAGTTCGAGAAGCCGACGGTTTTTCCGCCGAGAATGCCGGCGATCATCAGGATGCCGATAATCAGGAAGATGATGACGGTTGCGACCTTAATGATCGCAAACCAATATTCCGATTCGCCGTAGCCTTTGCTCGACAGATAGTTCAGGCCGAACATGATGGCCAGAAACAGAAGACTCCACAGGAAGGACGGACTGTCCGGGAACCAAAATTTAATAATCACGGTAGCTGCCGCAAGTTCAGCGGCAATGGTAACCGCCCAGTTGTACCAGAAGTTCCAGCCGACGGCAAAGCCGAAGGCGGGGCTGACGAACCGGGAGGCGTATGTGCTAAACGAGCCGGCATCCGGCAAATACGTGGCCAGCTCGCCCAAGCTGGTCATCAGGAAGTAAACCATCAGGCCGACGGCGGCATATGCAATGAGTGCTCCGCCGGGACCGGCGGAGGATATTGCGGTTCCGCTAGCCAGGAACAGGCCGGTGCCGATGGATCCGCCTAGGGCGATCATCGTCATATGCCGGGCCTTGAAGCTTGGCTTCAGGGAGGCTGCTGGTGCTTTTCTAGAACTCAAGATCAAACACTCCTTCTATATAGTAAGAGATACCACACATGTCATTGTGCCCGAATAAAAAGAATAGACCCCAGGTCATGTACCTGCGGTCTATGTGTAATCCGCATCAAACCCTCCATAAAGATAGCGCAACACGGGCGATTGCGTCATGCAATTCCCGTGACAGTTCCGTCCCTTTCGGCAACGACCCCAGCACAGAATACAAGAGTATATCCTGCACTTCGGCAGCCATGCCTTTCATCTGCGCTTCTTCGGCTCCTCTTCGCCTCGACGCGATTACTGATCATGTCTGCAACCTCTACCTCATCTTGGATTGATGAGGCTATCCTTCTATTCAGTTCTAACAAGAGATTCCTAGTATAAATCACATCGCGTGTGAGAATCAATGGTTAATTTTGTCGCCTGGAGTGTTGATCCGATAACGTCCGGCTATCTGCTCAAGGGTATGGACGGCATAGGGCCGTTTACGAGCGGGTGCGCTTGGCCATCTGCTGCCACACCGTTCCGGCTGCTTCCTCACCGGATTCGATCCGCTCCAGGGCCATGCGGGCCTGCAGGCTGACCTCGAATTCAGGGTCATTCGCCGCCTCCTCGAGCGCCGATCGGGCTTCTTCGGTTCCGACCTCATAGAGGAAGCGGGCGGCCCGCCAGCGTACGATCTTGCTGGTATCCTTCAGCGATTCGATCATAACCGGCGTGGCGGCCGCATCGCCGATATCGGACAGCGTATCGCCGGCAGTCCGGCGCACGGCCGGCGCATCGTCACGCATCGCCTCGTACAGCAGTTCCATCGCTTCAGGCGTGCGCAGGTCGCCGAGGTAAACAACGACAAGCCGCCGGATTTGCATCTTCGGATCCTGCAGCGCTTTGCGGAGCAGAGGGATATGCTTCTCGTTCGGCTCCAGCACCTCAAGTGCGGCGTAGCGGACGCGCCAGTCTTCATCCGAAAGCGCGGCCTCGATTTCCGCATCGCTCAGCTTGCGCCGCTGCTCCACAAATTCCTCGTCGTTGGCGCCGTGGGCGATCGCCTGCGCCACTACGCGATCCAGGCGTTCCTGCGGGAACGCCGCTTCCAGCTCCTGCTCGACCTCGCGCGCGATATCGGCAAGCTCGCCGTAGCGGACGCCGTATTCCTTCAGCTTGCGCTCTTTAATGAGGGTGGCGGTCGCAACCTCGGTCACCGCTTTGGTGAACCGGTCGGACAAGGCGATTCGCTCCTCCTTGGCGCCGCTCTTTACACGGATCTGCATCGGAATGCCGCGGAAATACTGAACGAACACCTGGGCTTCGCCGAAGGCGGCCTCCTGTTCGCCCTCATTCAGTCCTGCTGCCAGACCCTCCTGGCCGAATATCTCCTGCACGGCACCCAGGATGGAAGGCCAGTCCGCATTGCCTTTGCGGTCCAGCGCGATGAAGTCGGCCGTATGGAACACACTTTTCACACCCGGGATGTGTAGCAGCTGGCGGATCCAGGATGGAGCGGATCGTTCGTTTTCGATTGTATATGTTTTGCGTATGCCCGGCTCCAGCGTTTCATCCAAGTGAAGCTTCATGGAGTTCGGGCTTGGGGTCGGTTCGATGAATGTAATCTTCATAGTTCAAGTATCGCCTCCTTATGCTCCTATTGTACCTCAGTTCCCCGCGGGAAAAAACAGCGCATCCCGGCTTGGCCGCCGGCAAGAGCGAATTTTTGGATAAAAAGAGGAAAGGTTTGTCAAACTATCCTTTGAGAAGGCGCTGATTGACCTGAATGCCACCGGAAGACAGGCAACTGCTTCTGCGCTTCTTGCGGAGGGCTTACATAGAAGATTTATAAGGACGATTCCAAAATGGGAGGGAGAAGACCTGCCATGTACCGTAAGCAGGAGAGAACGCTGGCTCTGGTGTGCTTGATCGTTGCCGCGATTATGCTGTACGGCGCGGTGAAAGGGTATCTGCGTTACATCCATTTTTTCGGCTGATGCGAAGGGGAGGATGCGTGCTAGGCGGTTGCTAAACCGGAGCGATCCCGGATAACTCGAGTGCCCCGAACGATCTCGGGCAACCGAGACGAGCCCGGGAACCCGAGCACCCCGGAAGCGATCCCGGGCAAACGTTGGGCTCCCGGTACCCGAGCGCCCAAGCGATATGGGGCAACCGAGGCCATCCCGGTAACCCCAGCGTCCTTAAGCAGTCCCGGACAACCCGAGCGACCCGAAGCGATCCCGGATAACTCCGAGCGACCTAAGCAACCCGAGCAGCCATTACTATGAAGGAGTGAGCCTTAATGTCTTCACTGGATCCGGTATTAATGAGCCGGATATTGACCGGTTTGACCCTGTTTGTACATATCGTATTGGCCACGATCGGGGTGGGCATCCCGATTATGCTGGCATTGGCCGAATGGAGGGGAATCCGGACGGGAGATGATCATTATACGCTGCTGGCCAGGCGGTGGGCGCGGGGATATGTCATCACGGTTGCCGTAGGCGTCGTGACAGGGACGGCGATCGGGCTGCAGCTAAGCCTCCTGTGGCCGACCTTTATGCGCGTAGCCGGGAAGGCCATTGCACTGCCGCTGTTTATGGAGACCTTCGCGTTTTTCGTGGAGGCGATCTTTCTGGGCATTTATTTATACACCTGGGACCGGTTCAAAAATAAATCGACGCATCTGCTGCTGCTCATTCCCGTAGCCATCGGCTCATCCGCTTCGGCTTTCTTCATTACGAGCATGAACGCCTTCATGAACCAGCCGCAGGGATTCGAGCTGATAAACGGCGTGTTCACGAATGTGAATCCGTTCGTAGCGATGTTCAATCCGGCAACGCCGACGAAGGTGAGCCATGTGCTGGCTTCCGCGTTTACGACGAGCGCAGGCGTGCTGGCGAGCATTGCGGCTTTTAGCCTTCTTAAGGGAAGCACGCATGTTTATTTCAAAAAGGCGCTGAAGCTGACCGTTGTCTCTGCCTTCGTTTTTGCGCTTGCCACGGTGGCCATCGGGGACTTCTCGGGTAAATTTTTGGCCAAATACCAGCCTGAGAAGCTGGCGGCGGCGGAGTGGCATTTCGAGACGATGAGAGGAGCGCCGCTCATTTACGGCGGCATCCTCGATGAGAATCATGAGGTTAAATACGCTTTGAAAATACCGTACGCGCTCAGCATATTGGCAGGCAACAACCCGGCGACGAAAGTCATCGGATTGAACGAGTTCCCAGAGGATGAACGGCCGCCGCTCTCGGTCCATTATTACTTTGATCTCAAGGTGACCATCGGTGGGCTTCTGGTATTGATTCCGCTTTTATATTTGTTTCGCCGCAAGCTTCCCGGCAAAAAGCCTTATCCAAAATGGCTCCTGCTCAGTATAGTGGCATTAGGGCCTTTAGCGATGTCGGCGATCTGGCTGGGGTGGTTTTTGGCGGAGATCGGAAGGCAGCCTTGGATCGTACGCGGTTACATGAAGGTGGCGGATGCAGCGACAACCTCCACCAGCGTAGGCTGGATGCTGATCCTGTTTATCGTCCTGTATCTAGTGCTGTCCGTGTCTGCGATCCGCGTGCTCAGCCAGCTGTTCCGGAACAAGAGCGCCGAAGAGGAAATCCGGGCGCTGGGACTTGAAATCGAAGGAGAGGACCGCGCATGAGCTATGCCATGGTAGCCATTACAATCTTATGGACGTTTCTGTTCGGGTATTTAGTCGTTGCCTCTATTGACTTCGGCGCGGGCTTCTTCAGCTTTTACAGCGTGCTCACCGGACACCGGAACAAAATCCACAACATTATTCAGCGGTATTTGTCCCCCGTATGGGAAGTGACCAACGTCTTTCTGATCTTCTTCGTCGTCGGGCTGGTCGGCTTCTTCCCGGATGCAGCCTTCTATTACGGAACGGCGCTGCTCGTGCCAGGCAGTTTGGCGCTCGTACTGCTGGCGATACGCGGAGCGTATTATGCGTACCATACGTACGGGAGCCAGACCGAGACCCGGACAAATAAGGTATATATGGCGCTGTACGGCGCGACAGGGCTCCTCATTCCGGCTGCGTTGTCCACGATCCTCGCGATTTCCGAGGGGGGAATCATAGATAAGGTTGACGGGAAGGTTGTGCTCCATTGGTACAGCTTCTTTACGAACCCGTACACCTGGTCCGTCATTATTTTGGCTCTGGTGAGCGTGTTGTACATCTCGGCGATGTTCCTGACCTATTATGCCCAGCGGGCTGGGGATGAGGTTGCCTTCGGGATCGTCCGGGGGTATGCGCTGGCCTGGAGCGGGCCGACGATTCTCGCATCCTTGTTCGCCTTCTTCCAGATCAATCATCAAAATCCGGTGCATTTTCAGAACATGCTGAATATGGCGTGGATGTTCATAGCTTCCTTCTTATGCTTCTGCATCGCCGTGTATCTCGTGTGGAAAAAAATAAAGCTGGGCCTCGCCTTTGTCATGGTGATGCTTCAATTTGCGTTTGCCTGGTACGGATACGGGCGGTCGCATTTGCCGTACATTCTATACGACTATATTCACGTCCATGAAAGCATCACCAACGATACGATGGCCGTCGCGCTCATCACTGCGTTCTTGCTGGGGCTGTGCGTGCTGATCCCCTCGCTGATCCTGCTGATGCGCCTGTTCCTGTTCGATGCGAATTACATTCGCGGCAAATCTGCGAAGAGAGGGTGAGACGATGGAGGATTTCGGTATCTTTGTCGCCCCGTTTCTGACCGTGGCGGCTGCCGTTGCGTTCCTGGCCGTTTATGTCGTCAAATATAAAGATCCTTCGGATTAAACCGCGGGGGAGCAACATTCTCGCACCGGCGATTTGCTGATTCGCCGCATTTCAATTGCGTTATAAGAAACAACAAAGCGCAAAAGTTGAGCGGAGAGGCCGGCACAGGGTACAATACTGGATATGGAAGGAGGAGGCTGCATGCCAAAAGTCCGCTATAACAATATCGATAATGTCAGCACGGACAAAACGTTAAAGCAGTTCAAGCAGTGGCGTGACGAGCGCCGTCAGAAGAAGAAGGACTATTCGTATGTCATTCCGAACCTGACGCCGGATTTGCCGTATTTGCACAGCAACCGGCACGAAACCTCCGTTACATGGGTCGGGCATGCGACCTTTTTCATTCAATATGAAGGTATGAATATCGTTACCGATCCGGTATGGGCGCGGAGAATGGGGTTTACGAAACGGCTCGGCGAGCCGGGAATTCCGATTCAAGACATTCCGCCGGTCGACGTCATTCTGATCTCGCATTCGCATTATGATCATATGCATTTTGCGTCCATCCGGAAATTGTACAGGTCCGAGACGACGATTATCGTCCCGATCGGCCTGCGACGCAAAATGGTCAGAAAGGGCTTTCGCCGCGTGATCGAGCTGCAATGGTGGGAATCGGCGACGATCGGCAGCGTGAAAATATCGTTTGTCCCGACCCAGCACTGGACGCGGCGCACGCCGTTTGACACCAATACCTCCCATTGGGGAGGCTACGTGCTGGAGCCGGCGCAGCAGGAAGGACGGACGCCAGAAGACGGCGCAGACCAGGACAGCTGCGACGTAGCACAGGGCGGGGACGGAACGCGCCTGCTCCCCCCGAATCTGTATTTTGCCGGGGACAGCGGATATTTTCAGGGCTTTAAACTCATTGGCGAGCGGTTCAACATTCATATCGCCTTAATGCCGATCGGAGCCTACGAGCCGGAATGGTTCATGACCTCCCAGCATGTCAATCCAGAGGAAGCGCTGCAGGCGTTCCAGGATGTAAAGGCCGAGACGATGATTCCGATGCACTACGGAACCTTCAAGCTGGCCGACGATACGGCGAAGGAGGCGCTCGACCGCATGGAGGCGGAACGGCAGCGTCTTGGGATCGCGAAGGAGCGCATCCGGGTATTGAAATACGGAGAGACGTTCAAGATCCAGCCGGAATGCCGGAATGCAGAATCCTAGTTTCCTCCGAAGATGGGGGAACGCGTGAATGGAATGGAACTCTCACGATTCGCTGATTGTCGGAGCGGGTGGTGGGAGTTTTTTGTTTAAACTGTTTTTAATCCGTCGATACGCTTCGATAACTGCCGGACTTATGCTATAATGTGCTGTAACCACAGTGAAAAAGGATGGTAATGCGATAATGATCAGTACAAGCGGCGTAACGCTCCGCTATGGCAAACGAGCACTATTTGAAGATGTAAATATAAAATTCACGGCAGGCAACTGTTATGGCCTGATCGGCGCCAACGGGGCGGGCAAGTCGACGTTTCTGAAAATTTTGTCCGGCGAGATCGAACCGAACCAAGGCGAGGTTCATATGACCCCGAACGAACGCTTGGCCGTTCTGAAGCAGAACCATTATGAATATGATCAATATCCGGTTCTGGAGACCGTCATTATGGGACATGCGCGTCTGTACCAGATCATGAAGGAGAAGGACGCGCTTTATGCGAAGGCCGATTTCTCGGAAGAGGACGGCATGCGTGCGGGTGAGCTGGAAGGCGAATTCGCCGAATTGAACGGCTGGGACGCCGAGCCGGATGCGGCCGCGCTCCTGATCGGTCTCGGCATCCCGCGCGAGCTGCATGACAAGAAGATGGCAGAGCTTTCCGGTAACGAGAAGGTGCGGGTTCTCCTCGCCCAGGCGTTGTTCGGACGTCCGCACAACCTGCTGCTTGACGAGCCTACCAACCACTTGGACCTCGAGTCGATTCAATGGCTGGAGAACTTCCTGATGGATTACGAAGGCACCGTTATCGTTGTATCCCATGACCGTCACTTCCTGAATAAGGTATGTACGCATATTGCGGATATCGATTTCGGCAAAATCCAGCTCTATGTCGGCAACTACGACTTCTGGTACGAGTCCAGCCAGCTGGCGCTCCAGCTGCAGCGGGAATCCAACAAGAAGAAAGAAGAGAAGATCAAGGAGCTCCAAGCCTTTATCCAGCGGTTCTCCGCCAACGCTTCGAAATCGAAGCAGGCAACGTCGCGGAAGAAGCAGCTGGAGAAAATTACGCTGGAGGATATCCGTCCTTCCAACCGGAAATATCCGTTCCTTAACTTCAAGCCGGAGCGCGAAGCGGGCAAGCAGCTGCTCACGGTTGACGGAATCACCAAGAGCGTGGAAGGCGAGAAGGTGCTGGATAATGTCAGCTTCGTCGTGAACAAAGGAGATAAAATCGCTTTTGTCGGGCCGAACAGCTTGCCTAAGACGACGCTGTTCCAGGTGATCATGGGCGAGACCGAGGCCGAGTCCGGCGAATACAGCTGGGGGGTTACGACAACCCAGGCCTATTTCCCGAAAGACAACTCCGCGTATTTCGACGGCGTGGATCTGAATCTGGTCGAGTGGCTGCGTCAGTATTCCAAAGACCAGGATGAGACATTCCTGCGCGGATTCCTCGGACGCATGCTCTTCTCCGGCGAAGAGGCCCTGAAGAAAGCCAGCGTATTGTCCGGGGGCGAAAAGGTCCGCTGCATGCTTGCCAAAATGATGCTCAACGGCGCGAACGTGCTGGTGTTCGATGAGCCGACGAACCACTTAGATTTGGAGTCGATCACGGCGCTCAACAACGGGCTGATCGATTTCGACGGGACAATCCTGTTCACTTCGCATGACCATCAGTTCATTCAGACGATTGCGAACCGGATTATCGAGATTACGCCAAGCGGCATCATCGATCGCGTCATGAGCTATGACGAGTACCTGGAGAGCGAAGAGATCAAGGCTCTTCGTGAACGTATGTATGCTGTAGAAGCTACCTCATAATAACGCCTTGCTGGGTCTCCCCGGCAAGGGAACGTCATCTGCGACTAAAAAATGCTGCATCTCTTCGATGAAAGAGACGCAGCATTTTTTTGCGTTTTCGGATAGCGGCAGCGGCAGGCTCGATTAGGAGCCGCCGGTGCGGCGACGCTGATTGTTTGGTTTTTTGTTGTTTTGGCTCTTCAGTTTAGGGGTTTGGCCAGGCTGGAACTGCCCCGGTTTGCCGGCAGCCGAGTTCTGCTGCTTCTTCTGCTCCAACTTTTGACGGATGGCATCCGCCAAATTGATTTTTCGCGATTCCTGATTCTCGGGCATGGGATCACCCTCTCCTTCGTGGTTTAGCTGATCTCATTTTATTCGTTTTTAAAACCCCCCGCAAGGGTAACAATAATTAATACTGTTTTCTACTAATGACCGCGGGCCCGGTGCCGTGCATCCGGTCAAGGCGCCTTTCGCATCGAAGCGGCAAGAATAGGCTTAGCCGGCGTGAATATGGATAGGATCAGGAGGTACGCTTTATTCTGCCTTGCCATGCTGAATTAAAGGGGAGACGCGCATCGTGGATGTCTATGAGAATATAAAAAAAGGGGAGCGCGGGGCATGGGTCAGCATCGGGGCATATCTGGCGCTCTCGGCATTTAAAGTTGTGGGCGGAACGGTATTTGCCTCCAGCGCTTTGCTTGCCGACGGCTTTAACAATATGACGGACATTGCAGCTTCGGCAGCTGTACTGATCGGCCTGCGCATCTCCCGAAAGCCGCCCGATTCCGACCACGCTTACGGGCATTTAAGAGCCGAAACGGTCGCTGCATTGATCGCATCATTTATCATGGCGTTCGTCGGGATTCAGGTTTTGGTTGAGGCGGGGCGGTCATTTTTCGAAGGGGAGAAGCAAATCCCGAATATATGGTCTGCGGGCGTGGCCGGCATTTCCGCAATCATCATGCTTGGCGTGTACCGCTATAACCGGAATCTCGCCCGGCGTATCGACAATCAGGCCTTAATGGCTGCGGCCAAGGATAATTTATCGGATGCACTGGTCAGCGTCGGGGCGGCAGTGGGCATCATCGGATCACAGTTCGGTCTGCCCTGGCTCGACACGGCCGCTGCCATTGCGGTAGGTTTGCTGATATGCCGGACGGCCTGGGGAATATTCAAAGAGTCGACCCACAATTTGACGGACGGCTTCGACGAGAGCCGCCTGTCCGATCTGCGGGCTACGATTGCGAGCACCCCCGGGGTGGAAGGGATCAAGGATATGAAGGCAAGAATCCATGGGAACCGGGTCCTGGTGGATATCGTGATTGAGGTGGACCCGCATATCAGCGTTCTTGAAGGTCATCGGATCAGCGACCGGATCGAGGAGAGGATGGAGAAGGTCCATGACATCATGAGCGTGCATATCCATGTGGAGCCCAAGGGATCCGGATGAACGTGCCGGAATCAGGTTAATCAGCGGAAACGTAAAGAAACCGTTCTGTATGTAATGCGGGCATCAAGCCCCTTACGAATGAACGGTTTCTTTCACGTGTTACCTTAATGCCTAGCAAGCAAAAACAGACTTGCAAACCGATTGTATGTGTTTATAAAAGAGTCGTGCCTATTAATCGACATAAATCCAGGCGGTACCGAGCCAGGTATAGATCTCAACCCATTCCCCGCCGCGAGCGTCTTCAAAGCGATTGCCGGTTGTATCTACTTTTTGCGGAGCCAGAGCGCCGACTTTTTTGCCGTTTGGCGCGTTATAGAAGTAGGTAAGCTTGGTCAGCTCATGCATCGGCGTCGGGTTCAGGACCACTTCGTCAGGCTTAATGATCGGTTCGTCCGAGTTGTTGTTGTACGTTGAGTTTGTAACCGTCCCGGTGACCGGATCTGCGCTGGCAACGGCTGTAAGGGATAGGGCTAGAGCTAGAGCTGCGGTAATGCTTACTGTTTTTTTCATTGATGGGTTTCCTCCTTGGGACCGTAGTATTGATTTTGACAATAACGTAATACCACAATATGGATACGCTGAATCAATAAAGCTGGGATCATTTCGCTCAAAAAGTGACAAGCCTATCTTCTTCATATATACTTTGAGACGAAAGAAGGCTATTATACAGCGATATTTTTACTTCGTAAAGGGGGGGCTGCGATGGCACGCCGAAGAAAAAGAGCCGGCCGGTTGTTCCTGGTCATCCTGATCCTTTTGCTTGTCGTTGCCGGTGCTGCCGTCTGGTTTGTCTATCCTACCCAGAGTCTTGATTTAAAGTACCGCACCGTTGATTTCAAGGAAAAACTGATGACGATGATTCAAAACCGCGACACCCGCATGAAGCTGAGTCTCGAGGAAGTATCGCAGCTTAGCAAAAAGAATTTGGTCAAATATAAGAACACCCATGATTTGGGCGTTGAAATTACAGGGGCCGATTTTCAAATGAACGGTACCGTGATGACGGCACAGATGAACGGCCGGTATGGGGTGCTGCCCTTTGGTGCCATTTTGAAATTTCAAATGTCGGCAAGAGGAAGCCAGCTTATTCTAAATCACCAGTCAACGACAATCCGGGGCGTCGAGGTGCCTCAAAATGTGTTCGTGCTGGATCCGATCGAAATTTCGATCAAGGATTATTTACCGGATTTGGTGACCGTTAAGGATGTTAAGTTTTTATCCGACGGACTGGAGCTGAATTTTACGCTCGATTGGATGTCTATCCCGTCACTGTTTAAGTAAGCGAATAGGCGAAAGACCCAGAAGAATCGAACCGTTCGATTCTTTTGGGTCTTTTTTAATGCCAGGAACTTTTCAGAAAAACAAAGAAAATTTGATATGTAAAGATTGACACGAGTATTCTCGCCTACTATAATCATTAATTGTTTAGTCGAAAATGTTTTAGTACTAAAGTATTTAGAGGGCCGTGTTTCGAGAACCCGGAGCTCTAAATCGGCCGGTGCTGGTAAATAAAGGAGCGAGCGAAGCGATGCCGATTCGGAATGAAATTCTGGAGTTGGAAATGTTGTTCAAGAAGATGCTTCGGACGATTCAGAATGAATGGCAGAAGGAGGGCTTCCCTAAACTAGGCAGGACGCAATACACCGCTTTGGAGATCCTTCACGAGCAGGGTCCTCTTCGGTTGTCGGATTTGGCCGATTCGATTCATGTGACATGCGGGGCCGTGACCGGCATCTCGGACAAATTGATTGACGGCGGATTTGCGCGCCGCGTTCGGGATCAGGTGGATCGCAGAGTTGTGCATCTTGAGATTACCGAGCAGGGCAATGAGCTGATAACCCAGCTATCCAAGAAGCGGAATGAATTGAGCAAGATGTTGTACGGTTTCTTGACGGATGAGGAAATCAAGCAGCTCGGCTGCTTGTACCGGAAGATAACAGCGAACATTGAGCATATCCAAGGTAAGCTGTCCACATAGAAAAATCCGTAGTTGTGCAAACTTACTTAAGAAAGAGAGTGAAGCGATGATGAGTACCCATACTGCGGTTCGCCCCGGCGAACCTGTTAAGAAAGGGCCAATTATAGCAGCCCTAATGATCGGCGCTTTCGTCGCCATCCTGAATCAAACCCTCATGAACGTTGCTCTGCCCAGCATCATGGAGAATCTGGCCATTAAGCCGACGGTTGCCCAGTGGCTGACAACCGGCTTTATGCTCGTAAACGGGGTTCTTATCCCGGTAACGGCCTATTTGATCGCGCGTTTCTCGACACGGCAATTATTTATAAGCGCGATGCTCCTGTTTACGATCGGGACCCTGGTCTGTGCCATCAGCCCGAATTTTGCATCCCTGTTGACCGGACGTCTTGTCCAGGCTGCCGGCGCAGGCATTCTTATGCCGCTGATGACGGTTGTGTTCCTGAACATCTTCCCGGTGGAGAACCGGGGGAAGGCGATGGGCATGATGGGCATCGCGATGATCTTTGCGCCTGCCATCGGTCCGACGCTCTCAGGCTACATCGTGGAGCATTATGATTGGCGCGTTCTGTTCTATATGATTCTTCCGTTCTCGGTAATCGCCACGCTGATCGGTATTTTCTTCCTGAAAAATGTCACCGAGGTCAGCCGGCCGAAGCTGGATATGTTGGCCGTCATCCTGTCGACGCTCGGGTTCGGTGGCCTGTTGTACGGCTTCAGTGACGCGGGCAATGACGGATGGTCCAGCACGCCGGTCATTTCGACGCTTGCCGTCGGTACCGTTGCGCTGATCCTGTTCGTGTGGCGCGAGCTGAAGGTCAAGGATCCGATGCTCGAGTTCCGCATCTTCAGATACAATATGTTCACGCTGACCACGCTCATTAATATCATCGTTACGATGGCCATGTACGCCGGTATGATTCTGCTGCCGATTTATCTGCAGCAAATCCGCGGCTTCACACCGGTCGAGTCCGGGCTGCTTATGCTTCCGGGAGCGATCCTGATGGGGATTATGTCTCCGATTACCGGCGCGATCTTCGACCGGATCGGTGCGAAATGGCTTGCGGTCATCGGCCTTGCCATAACGGTGCTAACGACCTGGGAGTTCAGTAATCTGAGCGAAACGATGTCTTACGGCATGATCATGATCATCTATACGGCCCGTATGTTCGGCATGTCGATGCTTATGATGCCGATCCAGACCGCCGGCCTGAATCAGCTGCCGCGAAGCCTGAACGCCCACGGAACAGCGATGTCCAACACGCTTCGCATGATTTCCGGCTCGATCGGCACAGCCATTCTCGTAACGGTCATGTCTACGCAGGCCCAAAGCCATGGCGAGGCATTGATGAAGACCGGCACGTTCGACCCGAATAATCAAGCCGATTTGCTTCGCCTAAGCCATGAGTCCACGATTTATGGCATTAACTACGCCTTCGTCATCGCGACTTGGATTGCGGTCGCCTCGCTTATTCTGGCCTTCTTCATCAAGAAGACGAAGCCGGCGGAGGAGCCAGCCCCTTCAGGAACCAAGGAAGCGGCTACGACGGTGTAAATTCGACGACAACAATATGAGGAATAAAGAACGGGTGTCTTCCCTGCAGCTTGGCCGCGGGGAGGACACCCGTTTATTTGTGTGGAAGAGGAGCTTGTCGCTGCTCGCTCTTATATCTAGCTGTATGAAAGGAACTTCTAATCACTCGTCACATACTTCGTCTGCGTCCGGTAAAAAGAGTGATGATGAACAGGACGACGAAGATGAAGAACAGCACCTTGGCGATGCTGGCTGCAGCTTCAACGATGCCGAAGAAGCCGAAGATTCCTGCAATCAAAGCAATAACCAGAAAGATGACGGACCATTTCAACATGAGGATTCACCCTGCTTTCTGAATTAATTTTTTTGGAAACGCATTACTATGGTCTAGGATGCCTGTAAGCGAAAGTTCCTGGCCGATTTGGAAGCCTGGGGAAAATCGTCTCTGGGCCGGCACCCCGCCTTCGTAGTGTTCTTTAACCGCGGCGATCCGAGGTGAAACAAGGCCGAGTTGGCGGCGTCCGGCGGAGAACGACGAAGCGTTCGCAGCTTGTTTCGCAGGCTAGGGGAAAGGGTAACTATTGCGTAACCAAAACGAACATACGGGAAGGAGAGGTCGTACACCATGCTAACCCAAATCAGTGTTGCGGTAATAGCCGTTGCTTTTGCGGTGTTGGTCGTTTATCTGATCAAAACATTGAAGGCAGCGACCCAGTCGCTCGAAAAGGTAACCCAAACCCTTCAGGAGGTTCAGAAGACGATAGACGAATTGAGCTATGAGGTTAAACAAACGATCCGCAACACCAATGATATAACGGTCGATGTTCAGCACAAGATGAAGCAGATCGATCCGGTCATGGACACCGTAAGGAATCTTGGAGAAGCGCTCAGCGAGGTAACCTATGCGGTCAAGCAGGTATCGGCCGGCATGGTCAGCCGATTCAAGCAGGCCCGACTTGAGAAGAAGCAGCCGGTGGAAGCCAAGCGGCCGAAGGCTCTGACGCCGGAAGAACGTACGTTTCAATCCTATGACGCGGTATACCATCAGCAGGAGGAAAGCAAGCCGTCCAAGAGCCGCAATTGGCTCGCTTATGTAGATACTGCGATCGGGCTGTGGAACAGCTTCCGCCGCCAAAAAGCAAGATAAGCGGGCGTTGTCAAGGATGCCGTCTTACGTAAACCGTTAAGCGGAATAAAGGAGGAGATCGCATGTGGAAGGTCATCGTGTTGGCAGCGGGACTTTTGATGTACATGGGGGGTGAAGCGGGAAGTCCTGCGTACACGGCAGGCATGTCCCCGGGGATCGTTCATGCCGCAGAAGCCGGGCAGGCCCACAGCAGCGAGAGCTCTCCGCAAAGCTACGGATCGTTAAACGGCATAACCTTGACGGATCGCAAGCAGGACGTTATACGGAAGCTGGGAACGCCAGTCGAGGTCAAGCGTGATGCCATCAGCGGAGTTACCGAGTTTCATTATAAGGATATGGAAGTCGGGCTTCGTCGGGGCTTGACCGAGTACGTTCATGTGAAGCCGTCGGCCCAAAGTTTCCGGGTTGAGGACCGTTCGGTTGGCATGACTTCGGCAAAGATCCGGAAGACGCTGGGCAAGCCGTACTTTAAAGCGGAGGACGGCGATGTGTATTTGAAAGATGGTTATGCGCTGAAGGTCTTTAAGAATCGTGAAACCGGACAAATTACAGGTGTTGATTTATTTTTCGATTATCTGGAGTAAAAGGTGTTTCAAAGCAGCGTGAAATGGTTAATAACCATTGGACTATAACCTATTATCCAGGATAATTATCAAATAGGGGAGGTTTTCATTATGGCATCAACGAATACGAAGTCTTATGCGAAAGTCGTGGAGAACGGGACGCTGGCCGTTCAGGAGGTTCAAAATCTGAGGCAGTCCGGTTATGATAACAATCACATCTATGTACTGGCCCATGATGCGAATCATACGGACCGGATTGCTGACGTATCGGATGCCAGCACGGTAGGTTTGAAGGAAGAAGGGGTAATCGATGCGGTGGCGAATTTCTTCCGCTCGCGCGGCGATGAACTGCGTGCCAAAATCGTATCCCTGGGATTTACGGAGGCGGAGGCGGCTTTCTATGAGAAGCAACTGGATCTTGGCAAAGTGCTTGTTGTTGCCAAAAGAGACAATTGACCTAAGCAGAAGCGGTGTCTGTGTTGATCTTGCGGAAAGGCACAAGTATAGCGGGTCAAAGCATAGATAAGGAATGGGACTTTGAGAGGTCTCATTCCTTATCTGTGTTTTGCTAGAATGCGATATGCAATCCGCTAACACGTGGAAATATCATGGTTAAGTGCCTTTTTCTTAGATGAGAGATTAGGATATTTCGTATAGTATACTAGTAGTAAAAGATATCTTTCGTATCAGAGCAGCGTTGAAGGAGAGGACAATGAGAATATTAATCGTGGACGACAATCCGACTAACGTCATCATTATTCGAGAGATTTTGAAGAAAGAGCAGTACCGGGACACGGTATCTGCTTCTTCAGCGCTTGAAATGTTCGAACATTTGGGTCTGGAGGATCAAGGAAGGAGCAAGTGTCCCCGCAGGGCCGGGATTGATCTGATTCTGCTGGACATGATGATGCCGGAAATGGACGGCATCGAAGCATGCCGTATTGTGCAGCAATATGATCATCTGAAAGATATACCTATAATTATGGTTACCGCCGTCGGCGATTCGAAGAAGCTTGCCGAGGCTTTGGACGCCGGGGCCGTGGATTACGTGACGAAGCCGATCAACAAGGTGGAGCTTATGGCGCGGATTCGCCTCGCGCTTCGGCTGAAGCACGAGAAGGATTGGCATATTGAGAGAGAACAGACGGTCCAGGAGGAACTAAAGCTGGCGGCGAAGGTGCAGAATGCGGTATTAAGCTCTCCGATTGAAGATGATTTGCTGGAAATTCACGCTCTATACCAGCCGTCGGCGGAGCTCGCCGGTGATTTATACGCATGGTATCCGCTCGGCGACGGACGTTATGGTGTCATTCTGCTGGATATGATGGGACACGGGATCACTTCGTCCCTATTTTGCATGTTCATCGCTTCAGTCCTCAAGGATACGGTAACGACCTATGTTGAACCCGAGAAGGTCATTCAGGAATTGAACCGCAGGTTCAACCAGCTGCATATCGAGGATCAATTGATCCAGTACTACTTTACGGCCATCTATCTGGTCGTTGATACCCGCTTAAAGCGGGTGGACTATGTAAATGCGGGGCATCCGCCCGCACTCTTCTTCGGGGAAGACGGAAGCGTACAGACCCTGGATCAAGGCTGCTGTCCGGTCGGGCTGTTCGACCGGATCGACGAGATGGAGCCAAGGAGCCTGCATTACGAGGGCGACGGCCATTTGGTGTTGTACACGGACGGGATATTGGAACAGGTTCCTGGAGGGCACGAAGAGAAGCTGAATGATCTGATGCAGCATTTGAGCGGTGCCCATCACTGGAGAGAAGAGGAAGTCAGGGAGCGTTATTTCGTCGATGACCCGTCCCAGGAACGCGAGGATGATAAATGTTTGGTCTGGATCACGCTTAGAGAGAGGGAGAGAACAGATTCATGAAACTGAGAAGCAAGTTGATTATCGGCTTTTCTACCTTGCTTGCCCTAATGCTCGTTCTTACTTTGATCGGTTATGACCGGGTCAGTTATATGAAGAGCCAAATGGATACGTTATATAATGAACGCTATGAGAAGGTGTGGACCTCCAGCTCTCTACGCGGAGAAGTCAATGACATGGCCCGTGTGCTTACAAATATGATTATGAGCAATGATCAGGAGACCTTTCCGGTATCCCGGCAGCAGATCGAGACGATGACGGACGAAGCGCTTGAATATTTTAAATCCATCCGCGAAACCGTCAATACCGCCGAGGAGCAGCAGCTGTTGGTCCGGATTGAAAAATCGATCAACGACTATATCGTCTATCAGAATAAAACGCTGGACCTGCTCTCGAAAGGAAACGCATCAGAGGCGAACGCACTCCGAAACTCCACGGGGCAAACCGTGCAGGAGGCGGCTCTATCGAGCTTGAACGAGCTGAACGGCTATCAAAACATGAAGATCTCTGACGATATTGCCGCCGCCCGGGCTGCCTACAACCGTTCCGTCCAAATCTTCATCTATATCATGGCAGGCGGGCTGTTGATCGGGCTTCTTGTCATCGCCTGGATCCTCCCAAGCATTACCCGCGGCATTAATGTCGTATCCATGATGCTGAAGAGCTTCGGGGAAGGCCGGCTGAAGGCAATCCGCCGCATCAAGGTTACGTCGAAGGATGAGTTTGGGGATGTTGCACGCGTATTCAAAGAACTGTCTGACGATATCCTGGAGAAGCAGCGGATCGAACAGTCCTATTTGGAGGCACAGCGCGATCAATCCTGGATTAACTCGAATATGGCCAAAATGACGGAGCTGCTGCAGGGCGTCCATTCGCTCGAAGAGGTTGGGCAGCGTTTCATCAGTGAATTTACGCCGGTTCTCGGAGCCCACTTCGGTGCAATATATATCCGCCAGGAAGACAAGCATCCCAACCGGCTGGAAATGAAGGGCTCCTACGCGTATGAGGGAGGCGGAGAGCCCAAGGATGCGTTCATGATCGGAGAAGGGCTTGTCGGCCAGGCGGCGCTGGATAAGAAGCCGATCCTGCTGAACAGCCCGCCTGACCGTTACATGAACATTCAATCGGCCTGGGGCGCCGCGAAACCTAGCTCTATTATGATATACCCGCTGATGTTCGAAGGTGAGGTGCTGGGGGTTGTGGAGCTGGCATCCTTCGAAGAGAGAACGGCGCTGCAGGAGCAGCTGATGTCCCAGCTTAGCGAGTCCCTCGGCATTATTCTGAATAATATTATGGGTCGTCTTCGGGTTGAACAGCTGCTTCGCGAATCCCAGGCGATGACCGAAGAGCTCCAGGTCCAATCCGAGGAGCTTCAGACCCAGCAAGAAGAGCTTCGCCGCTCCAACGAAAATCTGGAGGAGCAGGCGCAGGCGCTCAAGCGTTCGGAGGATCTGCTGCAGCGTCAGCAGGAAGAGCTCGAGCATTACAATACCGAGCTTGTAGCGAAGACGCGTGCGCTTGAAGAGCAAGTCCAGCGGGTTGAAGAGAAGAATTACGAAATCGAGAAGGCGCGGGAGCAGCTGGAGAAGCAGGCGCAGCAGCTTGCTACGACAACGAAATACAAGTCCGAGTTCATGGCGAACATGTCCCATGAGCTTCGAACGCCGCTGAACAGCTTGCTGATCCTCTCCCAGCTTCTGACCGAAAACAAGGAAGGAAACTTAAGCGATAAGCAGATCGAATACGCCCAGACGATCTATATGTCCGGCTCCGATCTGCTTAAGATGATCGATGAAATTTTGGACCTGTCCAAAGTCGATGCCGGAAAGATGGAGATCAACTACGAGGAGGTTCAGCTGCCGGAGATCGAAACCTTCGTGGAGCAGAACTTTGCAGCGGTTGCAGCCCGTAAGGAAATAGATCTTTATGTACGCTTCGGAGAAGGGACGCCGGAATCCATCGTAACCGACGGGCACCGGCTGAAGCAGATTTTACGCAATCTCTTGTCGAATGCATTTAAGTTTACGACGAGCGGCTCCGTGGAGCTGAAGGTGGAGCTGGCGGATAAAGACGAGCTGCCTCCAAACCTGATTGCGGATACCGACTATATCGCCTTCTCCGTGCAGGATACCGGCATCGGTATTCCGGCCGACAAGCAGGACATGATCTTCGAAGCGTTCCAGCAGGTCGATGGCACGACAAGCCGCAAATATGGCGGAACCGGCCTGGGACTGTCGATTAGCCGGGAGCTCTCACGGCTTCTTGGAGGCGGCATTGTGGTGGAATCGGCCGAGGGTCAAGGAAGCTGCTTTACGCTGTTCCTGCCGACCCGTCTTCCTGAGGCAATTTCCCGGGGCAAGGAGGAGGCGGCGCCGTCAATGGAGGCTGCTCCGACCGATCTGGTTATGCCGAAGGCCAAGCTAGTGGCCAAAACGGTAAACCCTGCGGTCCAAATAGAGGATGACCGTACAAATATTGGACCGACCGATAAGGTGCTCCTCATTATTGAGGATGATATCAAGTTTGCGAATATTTTGCTGGACATGGCCAGGGGCCGCGGCTTCAAAGGCTTGGTTGCCTTGCAGGGCGACATCGGCCTGCAGATGGCCAAGTCCTATAAGCCGGATGCCATCATCCTTGACATCCAGCTTCCGGTCATCGACGGATGGTCTGTCCTTGGCGAACTGAAAAGCTCGGCTGAAACCCGCCATATTCCGGTGCATGTCATTTCGGTTGTGGATGAAGTGAAGCAGGGGCTCATGATGGGCGCCATCGCTTATCTGAAGAAGCCATCGTCCCGCGAAGCGCTCGAGAATGCATTTACGCATATCGAATCGTACACGGAGAAATCGATGAAGCATCTGCTGATCGTTGAGGACAACGACGTTCAGCGCAATTCGATCATTGAGCTGATCGGCCACGATGACGTGTCCATCACGGCTGTATCCACGGGAGCCGAGGCGCTGATCGAGCTGCGCAAGAAGCGGTATGACTGCATGGTGCTGGATTTGATGCTGACGGATATGACAGGCTTTGAGCTGCTGGATCAAATTCGTGACGATGAGGATCTGACGGATCTCCCGATCATTATATACACCGGTAAGGATCTGGATTCTAAGGAAGAACTGCAGCTCCGGAAATACGCAGAATCGATTATTATCAAGGATGTGAAGTCGCCGGAACGGCTTCTGGACGAAACGACGCTGTTCCTGCACCGGGTAGAGGCGGATTTGCCGGAGGACAAGCGGAAAATATTGCAGAAGCTTCATAATAAGGAGGAGCTGTTTGAAGGCAAGAAAATTCTGCTTGTGGATGATGATATCCGGAATGTTTTTGCCCTCTCCAGCGTGCTTGAGGGATACAACATGGACGTGACGTTTGCCGAGAACGGGCGCGAAGCGATCGAGCTGCTTCAGCAGAATCCGGATTACGATCTGGTCTTGATGGATATGATGATGCCGGAGATGGATGGCTACGAAGCGATGCGCCGTCTGCGGGAAATGCCGGAATTCGAGAAGCTTCCGATTATCGCCCTGACCGCTAAAGCGATGAAGGAGGATCGGGCGAAATGCATTGAGGCGGGAGCGTCCGATTATATGAAGAAGCCGATTCAAACCGAACAGCTTCTGTCATTGATGCGGGTTTGGCTGTATTCGTAAACGGGTAATGACAAATAGATATAAAGCTGGAGTTCAAAAAGCCGGTTTTCCGGCACTTTGAACAGCCTCTATAAACATTTGGAAAGCGGTGCAGAGGGTAATGTCATCTAAAGACCATACTGAATCAGAAATATGGAGAGAAGATAACGGCAAGGAGCTGGAGCAGATTGAGATCGAGCTGCTGCTGGAAGGCATCCATCGCTTCTACGGATACGACTTCCGCAACTATGCCATACCCTCCCTCCGCCGGAGAATTTGGCATCATGTCCATGCGGAGGGCGTACAGACCATATCGGCGCTCCAAAATAAAGTGCTTCATGACCGCGAGTGCTTCCAGCGGTTGGTATATAATCTTTCGATTCCGGTAACGGAAATGTTCCGGGACCCGAGTTTGTTTCTGACGTTCAGGCAAAAAGTCGTTCCGCTGCTTCGCACGTATCCGTACATCCGGATATGGCATGCGGGCTGCTCGACGGGCGAGGAAGTTTACTCGATGGCCATCCTTCTTCATGAAGAAGGGCTGTTCGAGAAGTCGCGGATCTATGCGACGGACATGAATTCCCGCTCTCTCCAGCAGGCCAAGGAAGGCGTGTTTGACATTAGACGGATGAAACAGTATACAAAGAACTATATGGAGGCGGGCGGAACCCGCTCGTTCTCCGAATATTATACAGCGAAATACAATTCGGTCATTTTTCAACCTTTCCTGAAGAAGAACATGATTTTTGCCGAGCATAATCTGGCGACGGATCGCTCCTTCAATGAATTCAATGTGATCTTTTGCCGGAATGTCATGATCTACTTCAATGATGATCTGCGAAATCATGTGCACGGACTCTTTCATGAAAGCCTGAGCCATTTCGGAATTCTGGTTCTCGGGGCTAAGGAGTCCATTCACTTTACGGATTATAGCGATTCGTACGAGGCGCTGGATCGCGTCGAAAAAATTTACCGGAAGATTAATTAGAAAGCTTGTAGGAGGATTCCATGGGGTTTCACGAACCGATTCATATATTGCTGGTAGATGACCGTCCTGAAAACCTGCTTGCTCTTGAGGCTGTTCTGGACAGTGAGCAGTACACGCTGGTTAAAGCAACCTCTGGGGAAGAGGCTTTGAGGTACTTGTTGAAGTATGACTTTGCCGTTATTGTGCTGGATGTCCAAATGCCGGGCATGGACGGGATCGAAACCGCAAGACTGATTAAGGCGAGAGACAAGACGAAGGATATCCCGATCATATTCATTTCGGCTAACAGCAAAGAAGCGGAGCATTTGTTTGCCGGTTATTCCGCCGGCGCCATCGACTATATGGTGAAGCCGTTCATCCCTCAAATCTTGAAATCGAAGATCGAGGGCTTTGTCGATATGTATCAGACGAACAAGCGGCTGAAGATTCAATCGATGCAGCTGCATCAGAAGACGCAGGAGCTTGAGAAAATCAATCAGGAGCTGATCAAGGCCAAGGAAGAGGCTGAGATTGCGGCTAAAGCCAAGACGGAATTTCTGGCCATGATGAGCCATGAAATCCGCACCCCGATGAACGGTGTCATCGGCATGATCGATTTGCTGATGGACACCGAGCTGGAGGAGGAGCAGCGCGAATATGCAACGATTATCAGAAAAAGCGCTGATTCGCTGGTTGCCATCATTAACGATATTCTCGATTTCTCCAAAATGGAATCCGGCAAGATGGAGCTGGAGGAGTATCCGTTTGATCTTCATTCCTGCGTGCAGGAAGTGTTTGGCCTGTTCTCCGGGGAAGCGGCTAAGAAAAGTCTGGAGCTTTCCTTTTATATCGAAGAGTCCATTCCGAGAATGGTCTTTGGCGATATGGGACGGCTGCGTCAAGTCCTGATCAATCTCGTCTCCAATGCCGTGAAGTTCACGAATGAAGGCGGCGTCTATCTGGTCGTGTCGCTTGCCCAGGCTGATGGGGACCGGTTGACGCTGCAGTTTACGTTGAAGGATACGGGAATCGGGATTTCCGCCGAGAAGATGGATCGCTTATTCAAACCGTTCTCCCAGCTGGATTCCTCGATGACCCGCAGATACGGCGGCACCGGACTGGGGCTGGCCATCTGCAAATCGCTGGTCCAAATGATGGGCGGCCACATCGTGGTGGAATCCAAGGAGGAGCAAGGGGCCACCTTTGTATTTACCATATGTGTCCGTGCTCATGAGGAAGATAACCACCGTCTGCGGGAAGAGCATCAAAGCTCCAAGTATAGAGTGCGCGGAATAAATCAACCCAGGATCATGATCGTGGACGACCATCCGATTAATCGGAAGCTGATGGACAGCATTCTCGGCAAGATGGGCCTCCGTGCAGATATGGCCGAGAACGGTAAGCAGGCTGTCGACCTCGCGGCCAACTCCAGGACCTCCTACGACTTGATCTTTATGGATCTACAAATGCCCGTCATGGACGGACTTGAAGCAGCCCGTCAGATCCGGAGTTTAAGTTCTGAAGAGGACCGTCCGGTGCTTGTGGCCATGACTGCGAATGTCATGGATGGAATCCAGAAGCGCTGTCAGGAGGCAGGGATGGACGAGTACCTCAGCAAGCCGGTTAAATTCAGCTGCGTGGAGCAGCTCTTGTCCCGTTATATTCCTTGGGAACCGGAGGAACAGGGAGTTCAGGCTTCCTCGGTACGGATTAGTAACGCATAGGACTTGCCGGGGGGAAGAGGGAAATTGGATGTTCCCCAAAAATTGGATTCCGATCATTTGCTGCATTCTGATTCAACAAGCAAGATAACGGGTTATGAAAAGAGAAAACAAATTTCGGGAGAGAGTGTCTATGAATACTAAAACGAATGATAAGTTCAATGCTAAGACTCATATGAATGAAGGTGTATGCACGGTTTTTTTGAGCGGTGAACTTGATTTATCCGTCGCTCCTGATTTTCGGTTGGTCATGGAACCCCTTGTCGGTAACTCTGAAATAGACTTGATCGTCAACATGAAGGAAATGACATATATCGATAGTACAGGGATAGGTATTCTTCTATCGATCCTGAAAGCGAGACACGGCATGCAGGCCCGTTTTGCGGTTGAGGAAGTTCCGCCTCAGATTCAGAAGTTGTTTGACATGACGGGTATTGCGAAGTTCTTTCAGACATAGAAGTATTCCCAAAGGAAAGGATCGAAAGAGATGAATTCAGATGTACAAACAGTAACGCTCCGTTTGCCGGCTAATGCAGAGTATGTGGATATCGTCAGGTTGAACTTGTACGGGATTGCTTCGAAGATGGGGTTCTCGTACGAGGAGATTGAAGATATGAAGGTCGCAGTGTCCGAGGCATGCAACAATTCCGTATTGTATGCGTACGGACAGGAAGGCGGCATGGTTGAGGTGCAATTTCTAGTGGCCAATGAGTCGTTATCCATTACGGTCAGAGACGAAGGGGAGAGCTTTGACAGTGTGGGGACGGTTGCCAGCCCGACCCTCCATGATAAGGATCTCAGCGAGGTCCAGGTCGGAGGACTCGGTTTCTATCTGATGGAGGCGCTGATGGATGAGGTGAGCGTAACGAACGAGACAGGGAAGGGAACTGAGGTTACGCTGATGAAGCGCCTTGCAAGAAGTGAGGAACGGGTATGAATGATAAGGCGACTCCCCCAGAGTCCAGAGATGAAGCCGTAGATTTAATACGGGAATATCAGCAGACGAAGGATAACGACGTCGCAACCGTGCTGATACAAAAATATGAGCCGATGGTTAAAATGGCCGCAGGGAAGATAGCTAGAAATCGTCCCGATCTGTATGAGGATTTGTACCAAGTGGGTCAAATGGCTTTGATTCGCTTGCTTCAACAGTATGATATCAGCTTAGGGATCCCATTCGAACCCTATGCCATGAAGAGCATGATCGGGCATATGAAGAATTTCCTCCGCGACAAATCTTGGTATATTCAAGTGCCGCGGCGAATCAAGGAGAAGGGGGCCTTGGTGCAGCAAGCCATTGATGAATTAATGGTGAAGCTCGAGAGATCCCCTGATGTAAAGGAAATTGCGGATTACTTGGATTTATCGGTTGAAGAAACCGTTGAAGTGCTGGCCGGACGCGAATGCTATCATTACGTATCATTGGATTCTCCTTTGTCCCAGGAAGAGACGGGGGCCACGCTTGGCGAGTTAATCAGTTCGGATGTGAATGATTTCGATTCCGTAGAGAAGCGCATGGATCTTCAACAGGCGATGAGCCAATTGAAGGAACAGGAACAGAAGGTGCTGCTGTTGGCATTTCAGGAGGGGCAGTCCCAGCGGGCTATTGCCCAGCGGCTGGGGGTATCGCAGATGAGCGTTTCCCGAATCCAGAAACGCGCAACGGAAAAACTGAAACAAATCATGTCGAGCAATTCCTACTGATATGGACAAGCCTCGGGATGATAGAAGCGGAACGAAAGGCACATAAGGCATGCTTTCCCCTTTATGAGGATAAGCGTGCCTTTTTTGGAATTAATAAAGATATAGGACTTAGGAGGAGGTGGGAGATGATGCTAAGACCGGATCAAAGCGATGGCCGCGATGTATACGCACTTGCAGGAGGATGGACGTGGTTTGATATCCGGACGAATGACTGGCTGTCTCCGTGGATCGGAGAGCTCCGGACGCAGTATCCCTATACGGGGGAGTGGTTTGATCTTGCATCGTCTTTGGAGGGACGGAATTATTTGTCGGTCCGTTTTAAGGGCGGGGTGGAGCCTGTTCTTATGGGTTCCATGCTCTACCATGTTACCGAAGGGGCCCCGCAGGTCAGCCGTTCGGAGCAGTTTTATTTTTATGT
Source organism: Paenibacillus ihbetae (assembly GCF_002741055.1). Classification (NCBI taxonomy): domain Bacteria; kingdom Bacillati; phylum Bacillota; class Bacilli; order Caryophanales; family Paenibacillaceae; genus Paenibacillus; species Paenibacillus ihbetae. Next base: position 4,180,502 of record NZ_CP016809.1, read on the forward strand.
GGAAGACGGAGTTCTGATCACCATTAATTTGGATGACTATACCCGCAATGCCTTGGCTGAGAAGGACAGGAGAGCAATGCTTCATCAATGCGAACGGCCGATCGATGGATTCTGTGTCTTGGCCCGAGCCATTTTGCATTACTTCCATGAGGGGATGGATCGCTTTGAAAGGAATCTCCGCCTCGTTGAACAAGACATGCAGCAGCGCAATCGGCGATCGCTTTTGGACCGGATTTTGACGGCCCGGTTTGAGCTGCTGGACTGGAATAACTTGTTCATTCCGTTTCAAGAGCTGATTGCGGCGATCAAGGAAGGATATCATGACAGCCTTGACGGCAGCCCATTCTTTCAGCAGCTCCGTCACCGGGTGGAGAGGCTGGAGCAGCTGTTCCGTCATTATGAACGCGAAATCGACACGCTGGTTTCGATCGATGATGCAGTGTCAAGCTTCCGGGGCAATGAAATCATGAAGACGCTCACCATTTTTACGGTCGTGTTTATGCCGCCTACCGTGATTGGAGCGATATGGGGGATGAACTTTGAAAATCTTCCGACGATTAAAACGTCATGGGGCTTTACGGCGATCATTCTGGTTACCCTGATCTGGATGGCGGGCATTTACTTGTGGATGCGGAACAAGGGATGGACAGGGGATCTGCTTCGGGTGAAGTCCAGAGATAAAAATATATAGGCTTCTTCATAACGAGACGAACGAAAAAAGGTCCCTTCCTAGGGCTTGCAGCCGACCCTAGGAAGGGACCTTTCGCTGTATGGTTGCATGAGTCAAGGGATAAAGGTTCCGGTAAACGCGTTTTACCTCGCCTTCTCGACGTAGCCTTGCAGGTCCGCTATAAAATCGCCGATCATGGGCACGTTGACGAAGAAGCTGAGAATGTAACCGAGGAGACCAAGGACAAGCGCAGTGCCTAAGGTTAAGCCGAGCCCTCGGGCAAGCCCCGCCGTCAGATTGGCGACGATGCGTTTCTTGGGGTTCATGTAATTGTCGATCATGTCCTTCATCTCGGACTTTTCCAGAGTCTCCGCGATTTTATCGAGCCGCGAGTTCAGCTTCTTCACCTCATGCCGAAGCTCAAAAGGATGCTCCTGCACGTCTGCAGGGACGCTAGCCTTCTGTTCTTCCTCCTTCGTCCGCGGTTCGTAGCGCGGCCTCCGCTCGCTTCGCTGCCGAGGAGGGCCGGCGAAACGTGGCCCGCTATCATACGGATTTGCTTTGCTCATGGATTCTCCCCCTTTCATGATGGGACATTAATGAAGTGTTCTTTCTGCCGAAAGCTTAACGACTGGAACAACAATGGCCAGCTTTAGTCAGCTGGCCATGAAGCGACCTATAATCGGCCGTATGTGGAGACTTAGTAATTCGTCGTTTGTTTCAAGTCGCGGTTGACGTCGGAAGAGGTTTCCATCGCCTTATCCTTCACGTCTTGAGAGGCCTTGGATACCTCATCGGTTACGTCCGCAGACGCCTCCTTGATGCTGGACATCACGCTGTTTCGCCCTTCGTTGACTGTCGCCATGACTTCCGAGGCTTTGCTGCCCACGGTCTTGGCCAGCTCTGTTGCTTTATCGCTTACCGAGCTGCACACCTCTTTGGTTTTGTCAGTCACAACACTCAGCTTCTCGGAGAGATCCCCGCGAAGCTCGCGTCCTGGCTTAGGGGCGAACAGCAGCGCTGCAGCAGCGCCTACCAACGCTCCGATAAATACGCCTTTGAAAAATGGGGAGCCGCTTTGACCTTGGTATTCTTGTTCTGTGTGATTCATAACATTCACTCCTTTAAGTTAATATAATGTGGAATATGAATACGAGACTTTAGGCTGTGCGTCGTTTGAACAATTTGGCAACGAGGCCGAGCAGGAACACGAAGATGGCGGTTCCGATAATAGCGGGGACGATCGCAAATCCGCCAATGATCGGGCCCCAGGCTCCAAAGAGCCACGGTCCGACCCAGGCGCCGATAAAACCGGCGATCATGGATCCGACAATGCCGCCCGGCATTTCATGACCAACCAGCGCATCTCCGATAATCCCGATGATAATTGCCATGACGATGCTAATAATAATCCCCCACATAAAATCGCCTCCTTTTCAGAGCAATGACTTTCGAGTGGGCTTGCTTATCTCGTATTTAAACGGGAGCTCTGACCATGAAACAAGAACAAGAACAATCGACAATGAATTTAATGTCCGCCCGTTGTGGAATTTTGGCGCATGCCATTTGCGGATATTTGTCTTATACTGAATACAGATTGGCAAAGATTCAGGTTCCATGTCGGCCCGCGCTGTCAACATGACTCGAAGCCTGATTAGATAGGAATGCGCTGTATAAGCCGTATAAGGAATATAGAAGGAGTTCATGCTCATGGAAAATGTATTGGTTCAAGAATACCGGGCGGATATGGTGGAGTGCGCCCACAATGGACATATATGTATTGTTAATGAAGAAGGCGCGATACAGGCCTATACGGGCGACCCGGGCTTTGTCGCATTTACCCGTTCTTCCGCGAAGCCGCTCCAAGCGATACCTGCTATCCGGGATGGAATGGCGGAGTTCTACGGATTATCGGATGAAGAAATTGCAATCATGGTCGCCTCGCACCGGGGGGAGCCGCGTCATGTTGAAGTGCTTGAGCAGTTCGCGCGCAGGGTGAAACTTCATGAAGATCTGATGGTTTGCGCCCCCAGTTGGCCCCTTGATGATCGGAGCAAAGAAGTCCTTCTGCGCACGGGCGGAGAACGGAGCCGGTGGTATCACAACTGCTCCGGCAAGCACTATGGCATGCTCGCTTACTGCCAAATGGCCGGCCTGCCTTTAAACGGCTATGACCAGCCGGATCACCCGCTGCAGCAGGAGATCATAAGAACGATTGCCGACCTCACCGGGCTTGCCCAAGGCGACATTCGAATTGGAACCGATGGGTGCGGTCTGCCGGTGTTTGCCATGCCGCTGCAGGCGCTGGCGACGGCTTACATGAAGCTGGCATGTCCTGACCGGATCAAGGACGAGGCGACAAGAGAGGCGGTGCTTACCATAACGTCCGCGATGAACACATCCCCGTTCATGGTAGCCGGCAGCGGCAAGGTGGACACGGTTCTTCTGGAGGACAGCAATATTGTGGCGAAGGGTGGCTTTAAAGGGGTGTACTGCTTCGGCCTAAAAAAGGAAAGACTCGGGGTAGCCTTTAAAATCCTGGACGGCTCGGAGGAGGAATGGGGCTGGATTGCCCAGTCCATCCTGGAGCAGATCGGTTATGCCAATAAAGCGACCATTTCGCGCTTGGCGCAAGCATTTCCGACCGGCATTATGAACGACAGCGGCCGCACGGTCGGCAGAGCGGAGACGGTCTTCAAGCTGGCCCACGGTCCTAGTCCGAACTGATTAGATCAATTTCCGCCGGGGTATTGATTAGTAAAACGGCGGAGGTGAACCGAGCATGATCAAAATCATGACGGCTGCGGAAAGACATACAACCCATCATAACGGAATACACGGTGAATTCAGCTTTTCCTTCGGAGATTACGTAGATCCGCATAATGAGCATTTCGGGAGCTTGCTGGCTCATAATGAATATAAGCTGGGGCCGCTGGAGGGCTTCGACCGAAGATTTCACCATGACCTGGTCATCGCTTATGTCGTGCTGGAGGGAACGCTGACGTATGAGGATGATACGGGCAGACTTACAGAATTGAAGCCGGGGACCGTACATGTTGTAAATACGGGATCCGGCGTATATCATGCCGAGAGAAACAGCTCTCCCTCTTCGGATGTATCGTATTTGGAGATGTGGTTCCTGCCGGCCGAGCCGGGCCTTTCATCCAGTTATCATGAAGGTGCGTTTGCAGAACAGCCGCAGAATCCGCTGTCTCCGATCCATATAACGGGAAGCGGGGAGGGCAGCCTGCCAATGTCATTGGATGTAAAGATGTACAGCGGCAGGCTGGAGACCGGACATGAACTGACGTGTCCATCCAAGGATCGAAGGATCCACGTATATGCCATTAGCGGACATGTCGAAATCACGACGGAGGAAGGGGTATTCGACCTAACTTCAGGAGATACGGCTCGAATTCAGAAATGCGACAAGATCAAATTCCGCGGGAATGCGAGTGAAGGCTTCTCGGAAATGATGATTATTGATATGCCGTAGGGAGAAGCCCAATAAGCCCCCGGTGCTCGAAGGTGAGCATCGGGGGCTTTGGCATGGTCTATGGTTTATTCCCTGCAGAAACGTCAAAGCCAAGAATGGATCAGGTAAGGCCAAGGTGCAAAGGTGCTGGCAAGAACGCTTGGATCAAGGCCGGAAAGGCCATTACTTGCCCCTAAGGCGGCCCAGCTCCGAGACGACTGCCTCGACTTCCGAGATGCTGAGGTTATGTTTGTTAATGACCATTTCATATAAGTCATAAATATCGTCGTATTGGCTTGCGGAGAATGCGGAGGCCTGCATAGCGGCCGCACTGGCCATGCGGAGCTTCGATTTGATCTGCTCGATCATATACTCGACGTTGGCTTGCGTCTTTTCATTCAAATCCATGGTTAACACCTTCCTCTCAGGTGGATTACACAATTCATCCCTGTATTGTAACACGGCCCCGCGGGAACGACCAATAGTTTTGCCAAGACCGAGGAGGATAGGGTAAAATCAGGGAAAACCTATTGCTCCATTCCGATTTTCGGCTCCCATGGAATCCATGGGCTAGATATTGATGAGGAGGTCCGTCATGAGCGATCAAGCAGGCAAGCTCCCGATGGCACAGACTGCAAGAGTCAGGATGTCGGGCCAGGAGCTGGGGCCATTTTTTCGGGAAATTTCCAAACGGCATGACGCTGAAGATGTTGTGTTCTTATGTATTGGAACCGATCGTTCGACGGGGGATGCACTGGGACCGTTAACCGGAAGCCGACTTCTGGAATACGGCTTCCCGCTTGTGGTCGGAACGCTGCAGGAGCCCTGTGATGCCGGGAACCTGGAAACCCGGCTGAACGAGATTCCGGAAGGAAAGATCATGATCGCCGTCGACGCTTGCCTGGGCCAGCCTTCTTCCGTAGGCTATTTCTACACGATGGAGGGTCCGCTTACGCCGGCCGCCTCCGTGGGCGGCAAGCTGCCTGCCGTCGGCCAGTATAGCGTTGCAGCCGTCGTCAACGTCCACGGCCCGAAGCCCTATTGGACGCTCCAGGTAACATCCTTGTATCAAGTCATGCAGATGGCGGAGCAAATCGCGTCTCAAGCCGCCTCGGCCTTTGGCCTTAGGGCGTGAGACATCTCGTTTCAGTCCGGGCTTTTTGGTTTAATTATATTGCATTCTTTATAAAATTTGGGTGTCCGGCTAACGGCATCCGCTGGATAGAAAGAAGGGTATCGCTATGGAAAAAGTACAATGCAACGGCACCACGATTTGTTATGTCGATCAGGGACAAGGGGAGCCGATCATCCTCCTCCACGGATTTTGCGGAAGCTCTGCCTACTGGGAGCAGCTTCTGCCGCACCTTCCCGGATATAGACTCATTGTACCGGATCTCCGGGGACATGGCCGTTCCGATGCGCCGATGGGATCGTACACCATCGAGCAGATGGCGGATGATGTTCAGCTTCTGATGGATGAGCTGGATATTCCGAAGGCTGTACTGCTCGGTCATTCGCTCGGGGGCTATATTACGCTCTCGTTCGCCCAGCGTTACGCTTCTCGACTTCACGGCTTCGGCTTGATCCATTCGACCGGTTATCCGGATTCGGAGGAAGCGAAGGAGAAACGGGTAAAGGCCGTCAGTACGATACAAGGCGAGGGCATCACCTCCTTCGTGGATGGTCTAGTGCCGGGCTTGTTTGCGCCGGACACCGCGAGCTCCAAGCCGGAGTGTATCCAGCGGGCGAAGGAAATCGGGTATTTGACGCCTCCGCAAGGCGCAATCGGCGCTGCTTTGGCAATGCGGGAGCGTCCCGACCGCCGGGATGTGCTCTCTGCTTCGACGCTGCCGATTTTGCTGGTAGCAGGAGAGAGGGATGCCTTAATCCCGCCGGAACGCAGCTTTACGACAGACCATGACAATGTGACGCAGGTCGTTATTGAAGGGGCAGGCCATATGAGCATGATGGAGGCGCCGGAGAAGCTCGCCGAAGCGATCCTTGCTTATATGAAGTCGCTGCATGCGGAAAGTGAATGAGCGCTATAATCGAATAGATGCATACGAATGAGCGCTATAATCGAATAGATGCATACGAATGAGCGGATATTCCCGAACAGGGGTATCCGCTTTGTTCTGGCCGCTGGCTTTCTGATTCCGAATAGCCTACAATTTAAACGTCAGCAATACACGGTAGATTAGCCATTACCCATGTCAGGGATAATAAGAGGAGGCAAGCTCATGTTACGGAGAGATTATCTTATGCGAATGGTAGAGGATATGACCCAAATGATTGCCAAAGTATTTGCCCTGAAGCAGGAGCGCAAGCATACCGAGGCTTTATGGGAGCTCGACGACATGCTCCGGCGCCAATTCCGGCTGAATTCCAAGCTGCTGCGTTCACTGTCGGCCTCCGATATCGAGCAGTTGTTTTACAATCACGGTTACTTGGAAGCAGACAGGCTTCAAGGGGCTGCCAGGCTGCTTGAAGAAGAGGCGGAGATCGAGCAGGAGCTGGGCCGTGAGGATGAGGCTGTTCATCTCTCCACCAAAGTGCTTCAGCTGTATTTGAAATCCGCATTGAACGGAGCCGATCCCGGATTATTCGATTTGCCGGGGAGAATCCGGAGCGTAAAGGAACGGCTCCGCGCGTACGAGCTGCCCGCTCGGCTGGTTCGTGACGATATGGCCTATGCCGAGCAGGAGGGACGCTACGCGGATGCGGAGAATCTGCTTTATCAGCTTCTGCAAAGCGGCGGGATTGATGCCGATGAAGCGATCCGCTTCTATCATCGGCTTCTGCTGAAGCCTGCGGAGGAGCTGGAGAGAGGACAGCTCCCGCTTGCGGAGGTTCATGAGGGCATGGAGGAGCTGAGCCGGCGATTCCTGCCGGGGAAGCAGGAAGAACTGTCCGGCCGGGAGTAGCCGGTCTATCTAATAAGGAAAGTGAGATGTACCCTTTGGAAGCTTTAAGAAAATTGATTCATAACATCATGGAGCAGTCTGCGTTAATTACAGCGACACTGAGTCAGCTTCGCAAACGGGAAGGCATGACCTACAGCAAGGTGACGGTCAAGCCGGTCGAGCTCAAGAGCAAGCTTCATTACCAGTTTGCCTACTATTCGGGCACCAAGGTGACGCACCAGAATGTGCCGACGGAGGAAGCGGAGGCCGTCCTGATCGATATGTTCGAGAATGTCTTCCGCCAGGCGATGATTTACACCCCGGAAGCCGATTATCAGGTTCTGATCTCGAAAAAATACAAGGTGTCGATTCTGACAAAGTCCCCGACCAAGTCGTCTGTGGACATGTCCCATAACCGCAAGAAATCGTACATCCTTGAAGAAGGCGAGCCGGTTCCGTTTCTGGTAGAGCTCGGCATCATGAACGAGGACGGGAAGGTATTCGCACGCAGGTACGATAAATTCAGACAGATTAACCGCTTCCTGGAGATGGTAGAGGATGTCCTCCCCCATTTGCCGGAAGATCGTCCGCTGACGATCGTGGATTTCGGATGCGGCAAATCGTATCTGACGTTCGCGCTGTATCACTATTTGGCGGTAAAGGCGCGCAGAACGCTGAATATTGTCGGATTGGATCTAAAGGCGGATGTGATCGAACACTGCAGTATGCTGGCGAAAAAGCTGAATTACAGCCAGCTGCGTTTTCTTGTCGGCGACATTGCGGAATATGACGAATTGGAGCAGGTCGATATGGTCGTCACCCTGCATGCTTGCGACACCGCCACCGATGCTGCCCTGGAAAAAGCCGTGCGTTGGGGCGCTTCGGTCATTCTGTCGGTGCCTTGCTGTCAGCACGAGCTGTTTGCCCAAATCAACAGTCCGGTGATGGAGCCGCTCTTGTCGCACGGCATTCTGAAGGAACGCTTCTCGGCGCTGGCCACGGACGCCATCCGGGCGAAGCTGCTGGACCTGATGGGATACAAGACGCAGCTGCTGGAGTTTATCGATATGGAGCATACGCCGAAAAATATTCTGATCCGCGCGGTCAGCGGCTCTGCCGGAGAGCGGGATAAGCTGTGGCGGGAATATACCGCTTTTCGCGATTTTCTGAAGGCAGATCCTTATTTGGAGCGGGCCTGCAGGGATTTGCTGCCGGATCAACCATCGATTTAACGTTCATAAGAAGGGTGACAGGAGCGGGAGTGTCCGCTTTTGTCGCCCTTTTGTTATGCCCTCACGCGTCGAACCCCTATGATGCTAACCATATCAAGTGGGCGGGATTTCGCTTCAAATTGCATCCGGAGCGGCAAATGACAGCAGCATCTACACGCTGTAGATATCGTTCGTTCCTGCAAGAATATCCTCCGCCGGCCATGTCCACACTTGCTAATAGACCTTGAATATTGGCAAAATCCGCCGTTAATCATGGTGGATAGGTTCTAATCCTTAAGAGGAAGAAGCGATCAGGGCGTGGGCGGACGAGAAAGGAGGCGGCACGAATGGGACTGAGGGGTTCATGGTATGGCGGCCTGCTGCTGACGGTGCTGCTGCTTACAGCCTGCAGCGAAACCGGATGGTTCTTTGATTCGGATCTTTATTTGGCGGCTGCAGGCTGGGCGGGTCTTCTCTTATTGCTGTTCGTTCTAAGAAGGAACAGCGGCTTCCAGCGCTTCTCTTACCACCGGGCTGCTCTTCCCGTAAAACCGACCAATCCTTACCGTGCAATTGCAGCGACAGGTATCGGAGGAATTCTTGCGATCTATGTGCAACATGCTCTTCGCGGACCCGCCAGCATGGAAGGAACGTTGAAGGAGCTCGTGCTGTGGGGGCTTTACGGTTCGTTTGCGGCGGCAGCCTGGGAAGTTAGCAGGACAGCGAAAGGCAGGTTGTCCTTAAGGCTTGGCTGGCATCTCCTCGGTGCGGTGTTGTGCGGCAGCGCGCTGCTTCACGTCTATGGCGTGCTGGATCTGCCGTACGGCATCTATCATACGGCAGATCCCGCCATAAGCGCGACGGGCGCGAGGCTCGGCGGCCTGCTGCAGTACCCGAACACGTTCGGGGCCTTGATGGCCGCCTTCCTGCTTGAGCGCCTGTTCGCGCTGGCGCCCGCGCTGCAGGCACGGCCGGGCGCCCTCCGCACAGCGGCTGCGCTGCTGCCGCTGTTGCCCTACACCGCCGCGCTGCTCCTCACGGAGTCGCGCGGCGCCTGGCTCGCGGCCGCTCTGGCGTGCGCGGCCGGGCTTGCCCTTGAGCGGCGGCGGATTGCGCCGCTCCTTATTGCCGCCGCCGCGCCTTTGGCGAGCGCGGCGCTTGTGTACCGCCAGCTGGCCGATGCCAAGCTGGCGCCCGCGGTGCTGCCCGGCCTGCTGTGGCTGGCCGGGCTTTGGGCCGGCGGCGTCCTCGCCGGCCTGCTGCTGTGCCGCTTGCGGCACAGCGGGGGCCTCCGGCGGCGCGTGCTGGCGCCGGCGGCCCTGGTTGCTGCGGCGGCGGGATATGCCGCAGCGGGGGTTGCGATCCTGCACCAGGTGCAGGATCGGGCGCTTGGCGGCGCGGCTACGCTTAGCGCCCGCCGCCTGATCTACAGCGACGCGTGGCAGCTGGCCAAGTCGTCGCTGTGGCTGGGACAAGGGGGGGAGACGTGGCGGCATGTTTACCGCGCCGTACAGTCCCAGCCTTACGTCGGGGGCGAGGTGCACAGCGGATATCTCGACATGCTGCTCAATACGGGCATTATCGGCCTGCTGCTCGTATGTGCTTTGCTCCTTGCATTAATTGCTGGGATCGCCAAGGCATGTCCGAGGCTGCTGCCGCCGTTTCTCGTTCTGACGCTGCATGCAGCCATCGATTTTGATTGGAGCTATCCCTTGGTCTGGCTGCTTATGCTATGGCTGCCGGCAATGGGAACAGGAATGGCTCCTCCGGCGGATTGGACAATGAGGCAAGAAGGAGGCGTGAATGCTTTTGGACGGGAAGCTTCTATCCCAAAACGTTCCCAGCCCGTTGGTGGGCTGCGTCCTCTTCCAATTGATGCGCCCGGTGTATGGATGCGTACTCCACCTCAGCGTTTGAGCAAGTGGCAATGGATTTCGCCCCAGCGTTTAGGGAAGTTGTGCTGGATGTCATCCCCGCTGCTGTCCGATTTGCAGGACCCGAGAATGTTCTGGCGATCCCGTATGCTGCACTGGATCTCGTCCGGTAAGCCGACCGTACGGTACTACCGGCATCAACGAACCGACTCTCCAAAGGAGGGCTTCCGGCGTTACTTCCCGGGCACTCAGCTTAAGCTTTCCTGTATGCTGCGCCGAATGATTCCCCCACGGCTGCCTGCCCAATGGCATCGTCTCCCGCTTCTCCTTGGGTTCCTATGCTGGGCGGTCTTAACCGCTTCACTCGGCATGAGTGAGATGAAGCTTCGATTCGCGGCTTCAGCGGGGGAGGCGGAGCGACGCGAGCTGCTGCAAGCTGCCTTGTCGTGGAATCCCGCAAACAGCGCGGCAGCGGTGGGCTTGTCCGAGCTGCTTCCACCAGAGCAGCAAATGATTTTGCTAGAGGGAAGCCTGCGTTATGCGCCTCAGCATGCAGGCTTAAGCTGGAGGCTCGCGGAAGCCCATGCGTTGGCAGGTCGTGCCGATACGGCTGCCTTCTGGTACCGCAAAAGCCTTGAGCTGGATCGTTATAGTTCCGACAAGCAGACGCGGGCGGTGCTGGCGCTAACCTCGCTTGCCGTGAAACAAAGCGCTGCCGGGGATGTCTCCGGAGCCGGGCGCTCCGCTTCGGCGGCGATGGATATGCTGCAGAGCTACCGTTGGCTCGCCGAAGCGGTTCATGCATCACCCGGCGTCCGGAACGACCGGCGATTTCATTTGACGGCCCAAGCGCAGCGGCAGGCCGCCTTTTTAGCGGGTTGGATCGGGCGCGGGAAGCAGTGACAGCTTTAGGTCGCTCCGGCGCCGTCCCCAAGCACCCGCCAATGCCCTAACATTAGCTGCTCGCTTAGGGGCTTACGCTACGCACCATGACATGCTCAACGCATAGAGCATCCTCTATGCACCGAGGTGGCATGCGTCTCGCACCGGGGCATGCTCAACGCACTGAGATCTACGACCGAGGCATGCTTACGCATGAGGCGTGCGTGTACACGAGGCGTGCTTTAGCACAACATACTCTATGACAGGGCATGCACTACACACGAGTCATTACTCTATGCGCGAGGCATGCACTACACACGAGTCATACTCTATGCGCGAGGCATGCACTACACACGAGTCATACTCTATGCGTGAGGCATGCACTACACACGAGTCATACTCTATGCGCGAAGCATGCGCTACGTACGTGCCATATCCAAGCACCGAGACACGCTCTAACACTAGGCAAGCCCTACACACGAAGCTGCTGTAGGACCTTGGTTTTATGCCCTCCATCGCCAGCATTGCTGCCCTCGCCGCGAGGGTGGCAGTGGACCATGGCGGCGCTTGTCTTAGGCCGAATCCGGTCCGGCACGGCCTAACCGCCAAAGGCGTCGCGGAATGCCGAGGCTAGCTGCCGCTCCGGAACCTGCCACAGCTCCGCGATCTCGCCGCAGACCTCTTTTTCCCACCAGTCGCACAGCAGCTTTTTATTGCTGTAATTGTCATGAATCCAGATCAGGTTACCGATGACTTTCCGGTAGTACAGCTCCTCTCCTTGCTTTACGGCTTCCGGCGGAATGAATTGCTTCAGACGTTTGGCCGTCCGGTACAATTCCTTGCTGCAGGCCCGCCTGATGCCGCGCGGCGAAGGGGGCTTGCCGCCCGGTTGTTTCGTATGATACATCGCTATTCACTCCTTTTGCTTCACCATATGTACTGCAACGGGCGGAAGTCACAGTGTCTCCGGCAAAATGGGCACAGTAGAAGGCATGTCCGGGGCTATGGTAGAATAGGCTAGTAGAAGAAATCAGCGCAAACAGAAAGAGGTGTGCCTTCGCGTGGAATTCTTTTACGATATTGTCGGCCGGTTGTTTGAATGGATTCAGCAGCTGGGATACTTCGGGATTATGCTTGGCCTGATGGTGGAGGTGATCCCGAGCGAGATCGTCTTGGCCTACGGTGGTTATTTGATATCGCTGGGCGAGGTTCATTTTCTCGGGGCCATGCTGTTCGGGACTGTCGGCGGCGTACTGGCGCAGCTGTTCGTTTATTGGATCGGCCGCTATGGCGGCAGGCCGTTTTTGGAGAAATACGGGAAGTATATATTGATTAAAAAGCAGCACATGGATTACGCTGAAGAATGGTTCGCCAAATACGGCACCGGCGTTATTTTTACGGCGCGGTTTGTGCCTGTTGTGAGACATGCCATCTCGATACCGGCAGGGATCTCGAAGATGAATGTGGGCCGCTTCACGCTCCTGACGACGCTGGCGGTCATACCGTGGACGGCTTTATTTTTATATCTGGGCTGGATGCTGGGGGACCGTTGGGAACAGATTGGCGAGAAGGCAAAGCCTTATACGCAGGAAATTTTGCTGGGGGCTTTGGCTGTCATGATTCTTTATTTTTTGATCAAATGGATAAAATCAGCGAAAGTGAGGTCGAGGCTAGATGAGTAAAAATGTGGCTTCCTATTTGGGAACCGGTATAACCCCGCAGCAGTTTGTCGAAGGCATGGAGAAGAACCAGGAGGCCTTCCAAGCGGGATACGAGCAGTTCAAGTGGAGTAATGCCGAGGATCGGGAATTCTTCGAAAGTTTAAATTACCGCGATGATTTGAGGGTGCTTATCCTTGCAGCGGATTGGTGCGGCGATGTTGTCCGCAACGTGCCGGTCGTATTTCGCGCAATGGAAACCGCGGGGATCCCGACGGAAGTGTTCATCCTGGAACAAAATTTTGAGCTGATGGACCAGTTTCTGACGATGGGCGGGCGCTCGGTGCCGGTTGTCATTTTTGCGGATACCGGCGGTTATGTGATGGGCACTTGGGGGCCCCGGCCTGCCCATGTCCAGAAGCATATGATCGAGTTTAAACAGAATAACCCTGACCGCGAAGCCTCGGATTACCAAGACAACCTCGCTGCCACAAGACAAAAAATCATCCAAGCCTATGGGGAAGGAAATGAGTTTCATGCCGTCATCATTAAGGAACTGCGCGAGCTCATTTCGGGGTTTTAAATAATGGCGCTTCATATCGAAACCTTTAGCTTGGGGCCGCTGGAAACCAATGCATATTTGCTGAGAGGCAGCGAGGAAGGCAAAGCGATCATCATTGATCCGGGGATGAATCCAGCTCCGCTTGTCAAACGAATAGCAGATTTAGAGATTGAAGCGATCCTGCTGACGCATGCGCATTTTGATCATATGGGCGGCGTAGAGGAGATTCGCAAGCTGAAGGGATGTCCGGTTTATCTGCATACGATGGAGAGCGAATGGCTGACCAATCCGAAGCTGAACGGGTCGACGAGATGGCCGGAGGTTTGTCCGCCGCTGTCCACCGGGCCCGCTGAATACGATCTGGCGGATGGGCTTGAGCTGCAGCTGATCGGCGAAACCTTCAAGGTGTACCATACGCCGGGCCATTCGCCGGGAAGCGTCAGCTTCCTATGTGGAAATGACCTCTTCTCAGGGGACGTGCTCTTCCGGATGGGGGTTGGACGTACCGATCTGCCTGGAGGGCGGGAACGGGATTTAATCCATTCCATCCAGAATACGCTGTATTCCTTTTCCGACGAGGTTGTCGTATATCCCGGACACGGACCCCGGACCAAAATCGGGTATGAAAAACAGCATAATCCGTACGTTCCGGCCAGAAGCTAACATAATTACGACAAAAATCGAGAATTATGTCTGGACAAACGAAGACAAGATTGATACAATACGGTTAATTAAATGTTACCCATTGCGAAGCACGCAGACTGTGGAATCCGTCCCGGTTTGCGTTCTTTTATTTTATGGGCCTTTATGCGCGTTTTTATGTTGGGGATGGATGTTATTAGGGGGAGTCGCTGTGAGAAAAGATGAGTTGTCGCTTTTGGACGGATACGTAGCCGGAAGCAAGGAAGAAATGTCGAGAGACCATCATCTGCGAGCGCAACCGGAGATATCATCAATCGTGTGGAGTCGGCTGGTAAAGGGGGAAGCGCTCGTCCGGCAGCCATGGCATCAACGTCTGCAGTACATAAGATACCATGAGTAGATAGATTTTCATCAGAGCAGAGCGGGATAGAGACTATTCAGGGCAGAGTTTACAAAGTACATTACGCGGCAGCATGGGTAAGGTAGGTAATACGGGCAATGTATATGAATCGGGAAGTGCGGACAAGGGACATGACTACACAGTCATAGCTTAATTCAGATAAACGATCAGGATTGACTTTTTTGGCGCGGTAGGAAATCATATTAGTTGTCATACGGGTATACCTTGGAGCTCCTTATTAAGGGCGCGGAGTTAAACGTGCGTTCTACATGAGGGGCTCTTTTATTTTAGGTAATTTTGTTGTTCTCGCTGTCTTAGAGCGCAAACCGCCCACTATTGCCGGAACATGTTCCTTTTAGGTACTTGTAGAGCGCAAACCGCCCCCAAACGCCGGAACAAGTCCCTTTTAGGTACTTATAGAGCGCAAACGACCCGCAATCGCGGGAACAAGTCCCTTTTAGGTACTGTAGAGCGCAAACCGCCCCCAAACGCCGGAACAAGTCCCTTTTAAGTACTTGTAGAACGCAAACCGCCCCCAAACGCCGGAACAAGTCCCTTTTAAGTACTTGTAGAACGCAAACCGCCCTCCACTGCCGGAACAAGTCCCTTTTAAGTACTTGTGGAGCGCAAACGGCCCTCCAATTCCGGAGCAAGTCCCTTTTAGGTACTTGTGAAGCGCAAACCGCCCACTATTGCCGGAACAAGTTCCTTTTAGGTACTTGTGACACACATTTTCTTCCCCGTTAGGCCCGCCTTGAATGCACCCCTTTTGTTAAGGCAAACACTACTTTGTACGACGTCGGTGCGCTTAGCCCATCGGAGTCCTCGCGGTTGGCCGTACCGGGGCCCCAGCACGAGGTTTACTGCCCCTGCACATGGCCTTGCGCTAGGGCCATTGGAGTCCTTAGCTTGGCTCTATCGCCATTGGCCATGCGGTCGGCCCTACTGGACATCCAACACACAGCCTATTAGTTGCCCTTGCGAGTGCAGCCGATAAAGAAAATATATTTCGATTTGAACGATTCCATAGAGCAGATCGTACTACGATGGAAGAGGAAAGAAGGTGATGGTTTCGCAATGATCCTTGAAGAAGAGGATTGGATACGAAAAGCGCAGCAAGGCGATACGAATGCAATGGGGCAGCTTTTTAAGCACCATTACAGCTTTTTATATAAATACCTGCTGAAGATCACGATGGATCAAACCGTGGCAGAGGATACCGCCCAGGACACCGTGATTCGCTGCATGGAGAATCTGTCGCGATATAACGGGACCTCGTCCTTCTCTTCTTGGATGATTACGATTGCCACCAGGCTCTATATCGACCGCACCCGAAAGAGAAAGCGGGAGAAAAGGTGGCTTGAGGAAGAGCAGCAGCGGTCGGTCAGACGGCTTCGCTGGCAGATGGAGCGGCAGGGGGAGGAGTGGACCGATTTGTTGGATGGCCTTGCCGGGCTGTCCGAAGAGCATCGGATCGCGATTCTGCTGAAGCATTATTACGGCTACAGTTACGAGGAGATCGGCGATATGCTCGGCATACCGGAAGGTACGGTTAAATCTAGAACCGCTTATGGCATTAAGCAATTGCGGAAGGAGTTGAAGATGGATGGCGAACAAGCCTGATACGGAAAACGAGATTTTGCTGGAGGGCTTAAGCCGGGATCTCGAGCGTCTGGAACGGGTGTTTGATGAGGGACCATCGCCCTCCTTGGAGGAATTTCAGATGCTCGCGGCACATACCCTTTGGCGAAAGCGGCGCCGGATGAAATACGAGCTGGTGCTCTTTATGCTGACAGCCTTGCTCATCGTAAGCATCGTTTGTATGGCGGCGTTGGCCGCACCGATGGTGCTGATCCTGATCCATGGAGCCAGCATGCTGGCAGGGATCGTGATTCTCGCAAGCTCCAGGAAACTAAGATCCGCCGGAAAGAAGGGATCCCATGAATGATGTAAGCACGGTCCCGGTATGGCTGCTTGTACTGATTGTTGTGCTGGTCCTGACTCAAGGGACCTCTCTGTTCGTTGATGCGCGCAAGCGCGGGCTTGGGAAATGGGCTTGGTTTTGGGGGATATGGGGCTCTACAACGTTTCCGCTGCCGCTGCTGCTTTACGTTTTGTTGGTGGTTCGGAGACAGTAAGGCGGAAATGAGGAGACCACCGGTCCTATTCTATATATAGAAGGGTGATCAAAATGGAGATCAATTGGGGATTAATCTGGCCGATTATTGCGCTGCAGGCTGTGCTGGGTGTAACGGCCCTGGTGTCTTTAACCAAGGCGGAAACAGAACAAATCCGAGGACCGAAATGGATGTGGGTGCTGATTATTATACTAGGAAACATCCTCGGCAGCGTCGCCTACTTCATCGGAGGGAGGAGGGCTGCATGATGGAACCTGTGCTTCACATTCACAACTTGACTAAGAATATGGGGAGTCTGACGCCTGTCAAAGGCATTTCATTCGGTTTGGAGCGGGGCAGCTGCACCGCGCTGCTCGGTCCCAACGGAGCCGGCAAAACCACGACGCTGCGCATGCTAGCAGGCCTTTTATCACCGTCCCAAGGAGAGATCCGGTATGGGAATACAGGTGGAGATAACCATCATTGGCGTAATCGGATTGGATACCTTCCCCAGTACCCGAAATTTTACGGTTGGATGTCCGGCTTGGAATATTTGATCTTCAGTGCCAGGCTGTCGGGCTTGTCCGGCAAACAAGCCAAACTTCGAAGCCTTGAGGTGCTTGAAATGGTCGGCCTGCGGGAAGCCGCCAAACGCCGGATATCGGGGTATTCCGGAGGAATGAAACAGCGGCTTGGCATCGCCCAGGCGCTTGTGCACGAGCCCGAATTGATCCTGCTGGACGAGCCGGTTTCCGCGCTTGACCCGATCGGGCGCCGTGAAGTGATGGATCTGCTGGACCGGCTTCGAGGCGAGGTGACGATTCTGTTCTCCACGCATGTGCTTCATGATGCAGAGGAGGTCTGCGATCGCATGGTGCTGATGGTCGATGGACGAATTGCCGAACAAGGGGAACTGTCTGAGCTGCGGGCCAAGTACCGTCAACCGCTCCTGCTGCTGGAGGTTGAGCCTGGCGAACGGGAAGCTGATTGGCTTCGGCGTTTGCCGGAGAGAGCTTTTATCGAAGAGGCCGAAATTCGCAATCGCGCTGCCAGGCTGGTCGTTCATGATATGGATGAAGCCAGAGCGACATTGGTGCGGGAAATGGCCGATGCCGGAATCCGGTTTCAACGCATCGAAGCAGGCGCTTCCTCGCTGGAAGATATGTTTATGAAGGTGGTAGGGGCATGAGCATGTTTTGGATTCATTTAAAAAAAGAAATGTTGGAAGCCGCGCGGTCATATAAATGGATATGGGTGCCTGCCGTGTTCCTGCTCCTTGGCGTCATGCAGCCGGTCATGATGTATTACTTGCCCGACATTCTGATGATGTCCGGCGATCTTCCGCCGGAAGCGGCTGCTTTGATTAAGGTACCGCCGCCCGAGGAAGTCCTGGCCTCTACATTGAGCCAGTTCAGCACGATTGGTCTGCTGGTGCTTGTGCTGTCGGGAATGAATACGGTGGCAGGGGAGCGCTCGAACGGAACGGCCGAGCTTGTGCTGCCCCGGATGTCCTCCGTGCTGCCGATGATGATCGCCAAGTGGACCGCAATGATGTCTCTGTTGATTGTATCGTTCGTACTGGGCTATGCTGGATCGGCTTATTATACGTCTCAGCTGATCGGCGCGCTGGAATGGGGACCGATGCTCCGGGCGGGCGTCTTCTACGTCGCTTGGCTCGCTTGGATCGTAACGCTCGTGCTCCCGCTCGGAGCGGTGCTTCGCGGTCCAGCTGCGGCATTCATCGCTTTGGGAACGGCAGCCGCGCTGACGATGCTCGCTTCCTTGCTCCCTTCGCATCTTCTATGGAGCCCCGGCCGCTTGAGCGCAATCGCCACGGAATGGCTTACAGGCGGAGACCCATCAGCGTGGGCACCTGCGGTGTCGGCCATATGCTTGATCGCTCTGTCAACCGCAGCGGCAGCTCTACTACTGAAACGTCGGCCGTTATCGCCGCAAGTCTAGATGCCGCCGGAGCTTTGCTAGATTTCCTTATTGAGCATGGACATCTCTAGCTTTTTCTAGTAGACTATGGAGATAAGGATAGACAACTCAGGAGGTAGACGATGCTTCGTTTAGGGGAAAAGATTACAATCGTCGCGGACGCCTTTGAGCAGAATCTTCCAATTGGTCAATACGGATATTTGATCGCCTATGACCGAAATCCGGACAATGCGTTTGATTACGTCATTCGGATTCCGAACCTCAACCGTAATTTCTTCGTTCCGGCAAGCGATGTCGAGCTGGAATCTGTCGTGTTGAAACAGGAAGCCGAGCGGATCGAGCGGGAAGCGCTCATCGATTTCGCCCTGTCGACATATAACGAGAAGCTGTTCCATCAGGTGATGAACGGCGAGTTGCAAGCTGTTGAAGAAGAGGAAGAATCGAAAGAAACGATGTCCCAGGCCGATTTCATCAAGCAAGTGAATCTTCGTGCCTGGATTTAGAAGAGTCGGCTTTGGCCGGCTCTTTTTTGTAGATATCAGATGGTATAAGGCTTCGGAGGATCTCCTGGCTGATATCACCAGAAAAACTACCGTTAAACGCGGCCTGTCTTCATTGGTAGTACCTCGATAGGGCGTTTTTTTATGAGTATGAAACAGAAATGCATGATATCGGAGTATGTCTGCAGGGATGCCTTTCGGAGGGCAAGAAGATGCGGGGATGAGCCATGGTTCCAGCTTCGACTCCCCGGCATCCAGCGTTCTGCGTCCTAATCACCGTGAATTCCATGGTTTCGTGGCGGACAAGCTTCGCGAAGGATTCATCCCGGAAAAAAACGGCGAGGATCCGAGCTTTCCGTTTCGATTGAATCTTGCATGCTTCTACAATATAATGAGAAAAGTTATCGAGACAGACTTTACCCCATTCATCATCTGGGGCACGAAGGAGGAAGTCCAAGCCATGAGCATTACTGTCCAAGACGTTCAGCATGTCGCCAAGCTGGCCCGTCTGAACTTGACGCCGGAAGAAGAAGAGATGTTTACCGGCCAACTGAACGCGATTTTACAATATGCCGAGAAGTTAAATGAACTGGATACAGACGGCGTAGAGCCAACCACGCACGTTCTTCATCTAAGCAATGTCATGAGGGAAGACGAGGTTCGCGAGAGCCTGCCGATCGAGAAGGTGCTGCTGAATGCGCCGGATGAAGAAGACGATCAATTCAAAGTGCCGGCTGTACTGGAATAGCCTGAAGGGAGGAGACATACTTGAGCCTGTTTGATTTCAAATTGTCGGAAATACATAACAAGCTTCATGATAAGGAGCTTTCCGTATCCGATTTGGTGGACCAAGCCTTCACAAGCATCGGTGAGCGTGAGGACCGGGTGAAGGCTTTTATTACGTTAGATGAAGAGGGAGCACGTAAGGCGGCCAAGGCCTTGGATAGCAAGCTTGCCTCCGGCGAGAGCCGCGGTTTGCTGTTCGGCCTTCCTGCCGGCATCAAGGATAATATTGTAACGGAGGGACTGCGGACCACCTGTGCAAGCCAATTCCTGTCCAATTTCAATCCGGTGTATGATGCGACGGTAGTCGGCAAGCTGCGACAGGCGGATATCGTGACGATCGGCAAGCTGAATATGGATGAATTCGCGATGGGAGGCTCGAACGAGAACTCCAGCTTTTATCCGGTTCGCAATCCATGGGATCTGGAGCGGGTTCCGGGCGGCTCAAGCGGCGGTTCCGCCGCGGCTGTGGCAGCGGGCGAAGCTTACTTCACCCTCGGCTCCGACACCGGCGGATCGATCCGCCAACCCGCTTCCTATTGCGGCGTGGTCGGACTGAAGCCGACATACGGACTCGTATCCCGTTTCGGCTTGGTTGCCTTCGCATCCTCGCTCGACCAGATCGGACCGATTACGAAAAATGTCGAGGATTCCGCTTACGTCCTGCAGGCGATCGCCGGATATGATCCGATGGATTCGACTTCCGCCAAAGTGGACGTGCCGGATTATTTGAGCGCGTTGACCGGCGACATTTCGGGATTGCGTATTGCCGTGCCGAAGGAGTATCTGGGCGAAGGCGTCGATGCCGAAGTGAAGGAAACGGTCATGAATGCGTTGAAGGTGCTCGAGAGTCTCGGCGCCGTATGGGAAGAAGTTTCCCTTCCGCACACGGAATATGCCGTAGCGACGTATTACTTGCTGGCTTCTTCGGAAGCTTCTTCGAATCTGGCCCGTTTTGACGGCGTACGTTACGGCGTTCGCGCCGATAACTCGGGCAGCCTTATCGATCTGTACCATGAATCCCGCAGCCAAGGCTTCGGGGATGAGGTAAAGCGCCGGATCATGCTGGGGACTTATGCGCTCAGCTCCGGTTATTACGATGCTTACTATTTGAAGGCGCAAAAAGCGCGGACGCTGATCAAGCAGGACTTCGACAAGGTATTTGAGCAGTATGACGTGGTGATTGGACCAACCGCGCCAACGACGGCCTTCAAGCTGGGCACCCAAGTTGATGATCCGCTGACGATGTACTTGAACGATATATTGACGATTCCGGTCAGCTTGGCCGGTGTACCGGCCGTGAGCGTGCCTTGCGGATTTGCGGACGGATTGCCGGTCGGCATGCAGATCATCGGCAAAGCGTTCGACGAGTCGACGGTTCTGCGGGTGGCGCACGCCTTCGAGCAGAATACGGACCATCACAAGCGCCGCCCTGAGCTGTAAAACGCGTGGAAGAAGGAGGGAATACGAGAGAATGTCTACATCAAAATATGAAACGGTCATCGGACTGGAAGTCCATGTCGAGCTGCACACGAATTCGAAAATTTTCTGCGGATGCTCCACGGCGTTCGGGGCGCCGCCGAATACCCATACATGCCCGATCTGCCTCGGACATCCTGGCGTACTGCCGGTGCTGAACCGCCAGGCCGTCGAATATGCGATGAAAGCTGCCATGGCACTGAACTGCACGATCAGCGACGTCAGCAAATTCGACCGGAAGAACTATTTCTATCCGGATTCACCGAAAGCCTACCAAATTTCGCAATACGACCAGCCGATCGGACTGAACGGATGGATTGATATCGAAGTTGACGGGAAGACGAAGCGGATCGGAATTACCCGTCTCCATTTGGAGGAAGATGCGGGCAAGCTGACGCACGTGGATGGTGGCTACGCATCGCTCGTTGACTTTAACCGGGTAGGAACACCGCTCGTCGAGATCGTATCCGAGCCGGAAATATCCTCGCCGGAGGAGGCGAAGGCCTATCTGGAGAAGCTGCGTGCGATCATGCAGTATTGTGAAGTTTCCGACGTGAAGATGGAAGAGGGCTCGCTTCGCTGCGACGCCAACATCAGTCTTCGGCCTTGGGGACAGAAGGAATTCGGAACGAAGGCCGAGCTGAAGAACATGAACTCCTTCCGCGGCGTGCAGCGGGGGCTTGAATATGAGCAGTTCCGTCAGGCTGAGGTGCTCGATGAAGGCGGTGTGATCGTTCAGGAGACCCGCCGCTGGGATGAGGCGCAGGGCAAAACGTTCTCGATGCGCGGCAAGGAACAGGCGCATGACTACCGCTACTTCCCGGACCCGGACCTGGTGTCGGTGCATATCAGCGAGGAGTGGAAAGAAGCGGTCCGCGCGACGATTCCGGAGCTCCCGGATGCACGGAAAGCGCGCTATACTTCGGAGTACGGTCTTCCGGATTATGATGCGGCCGTCATTACGGCGTCCAAGCCGCTCGCGGACTTTTTCGAAGACAGCCTGAACTATACGAAGGACGCCAAGTCGGTGTCCAACTGGATCATGGGCGATTTGCTGGGGTATTTGAATGCGAATAATCTGGAGCTTTCCCAGGTTAAGATTACCGGACAAGGCCTCGGTGAAATGATCGGCTTAATCGAGAAAGGCACCATCAGCAGCAAGATCGCCAAGACGGTCTTTAAGGAGATGCTGGAAAGCGGTAAGCTCCCTGCCCAAATCGTTGAGGAAAAAGGACTGGTCCAAATCAGCGACGAAGGTGCGATCAAGAGCATTGTGGAGCAGGTCGTTGCGAATAATCCGCAATCCGTGGAGGATTATAAGGCAGGCAAGCAGAAGGCCATCGGCTTCCTGGTTGGTCAAGTGATGAAAGAGAGCAAAGGGAAAGCAAACCCTGCGCTCGTGAATAAACTGCTGGTAGAAGTGCTAAACGGCTGATCCAAGGCTGCATGGCATGAACTTATACCGGCAGGGATACCGATAGAACGGAGCTTGTCCCTCTGACAGGGGCAAGTTCCTTTTTAAAATATGCGACGAAGGAGCTTACGTCAAAATGATTACCCGCTTATCTCTGGAAGACCGGGACACGGTACAGCAAATATGGGCTCTGCAGCATATGGCTTATCCGCTCGAGGCCGAATTGATCGGCTTCTCTGAAATTCCGCCGCTGCTTGATACATTTGAGACTCTTCGTGAATGCGGAGAAACCTTCTATGGGTATATAGATCATGATGGAGAACTTATCGGTGCCATCGCGGTTGAACCTGAGCCCCATCAGGTGACGATCTCCCGAATGATGGTGCATCCCGGCCATTTCCGGAAGGGGATCGCCGGATCGCTGGTCCGCCACGTCCTGGACAGCTACGGGGAGGTTCCTTTATTTATCGTTTCGACGGGAACGCGGAATACGCCGGCCGTCGCGTTGTACGAGAAGTTCGGTTTTGTGAGGGATCATGCCTTTGAGGTCGCTCCGGGTGTGGAGCTGACCGAATTCCATCTAAGGGTTCATCCATAGAAGCCAATACGCGTAAACTTCAACGCAATCATCATGAGGAGGGCACTGCATTTTGAATAATCCATGGGTGATCGACAATGTGACGATACTGCTTCGTCTGCTGCTCTCCATGCTGCTTGGAGGCTTGATCGGGTTTGAAAGGGAGCGCTCGAACCATGCCGCCGGTTTGCGCACGCATATTCTGGTCTGTCTCGGTTCTTCGTTAATTATGCTGCTATCCATCTACGGCTTTGCGGATTTTGTTGCCGAAGTCAACGTCCGGATCGACCCAGCGCGACTGGCTACCGCCGTCATTACCGGCATCGGCTTTCTCGGGGCGGGCACCATCCTGTTCACGGGCAAATCGATCACCGGCTTGACGACGGCTGCCTCGGTTTGGGTCGTAGGCGCCATCGGGCTTGCCGTGGGGGCGGGGTTTTATTTTGCGGCAATCGTGTCCACGCTGCTGATCCTGCTCAATCTGGTGGTCTTCAATAAGCTGGAGCAGCGCTACATTCGGGGAAGCAAGCTCCATCTGATTACCGTCCATGCCGCGAACACGCCCGGTGTCCTGGATGAGGTGTCCGGAATTCTTGAGGAGCAGGGCTTTGTCATCAAAAAATTGGTCGTCAACGAACGGAGTACGGTTCCTTACGGTGAATTACAGCCTGCGCTCCCGATGCTGGAGATTTCCCTGCAGGTCTTAACCGACCGGAAATTCGAGCCGGTTGAAATCACGCGGCGCATACGGACCATCGGGCAAGTCTGCATGGTGACGGCGGAATAATTCGTAATGAACCTATTGAAAAACGGCAGCTGCTGATCAAAGGCAGCTGCCGTTTTTTAGGAGAAGCTGCTGGCTTTCGTATGAGCTCAGAAGGGCTCTATCCAGTTTTTTGCCAGTTACTTCACGCTTCGGTTAGGGTACTATCAAAGAAAACCGCGAACTGCGTGATCTACGTAAATACGGCATGCCGGAAGGAGGGAAGATTATGCGTACAGCACCTGAACAAAGGACCGCTCGGGGGAATAAACCGCGCAAAATCCGTGTGAAACGGTATCGGGGCATGCGGGGCAGGCAGCGGAAGCTATTCGCCCTCTTATTGGCTGCGCTCATCCCGGGCATGGGTCATATTTACCTTGGCATGTATCGCCGGGGCATTACGTTTATTATGCTGCTTCTGCTGGATATCTCCGCATTATTGTATTTTTCCTCGATCGGCATGCAGATCAATGTTCCTTTGCTCGTCGTGCTTGGACTGCTGATCCCGGTGGGCTATTTCTATAATGTGTATGATGCGCTGCAATCCGCCGAAGTGATCCTATCCCATAAGAGAAGGAGCGAGAGCGTCGGAGCCCCGGTTATTGACGGGAAGCGAAGAGGCAATCCGTTTCGCGGCGAGCGGGGGGCGGCCTTTGGCATTACGCTGGTCGGTTCGGGAGCCCTGCTCATCTTGTTTCATACCAAACCGCCCTGGCTTCAGTCCGTAATACGCGATTACGGCACGGAAGCAAGCGCAGTGGTGCTGATTGCCGCCGGGGCGTGGGTTGCTGTCCGGGAAGCGACCCGGCATCGAAAGAGCAAACGCAGCTTTCACGGACGGGGCGCTTCTTCACAAGAAGACAAGCATTTAAAGCTATAGAATAGCGGTGAATCACAAGAAGACAAGCGTTTAAAGCTATAGAATAGCGGTGAAGGGAGGAGACGGATGAAGCCTAGAGTGAGAGTAGGACGCTATACAGCGGCTGTATTGCTGATCAGCACCGGGGTACTATTGCTGATGGACGAGTGGAAAGGGACGGACTATGTGTTTCTGCTCCAGCGGTGGTGGCCGCTGCTGTTCGTCCTGCTCGGGATGGAATACTTGGTGCGTTATTCGTTGTCGGTCGTGCTGGGACGCCGGAAGGAATTCCGGTTTCGTCCCGATCTCCGCGGCGTCGGCCTTACCGTCTTTTTAACGGCGTCCGTATTCGTTATCTCCCAGCAGGAGCATTTTCTCCATTTATGGAACCGCGTCAGCCTGAATTTGACGGCTGCCGGCGTCGACTACAGCGAAGCGGCGGATAATCGTTTCGACAAGCCTGTCCTGGAAATCCCGGCCGAGCTCAGCACGGATAAGATCGTGATCGATCATCTGAACGGCGACATCTCCGTCGTGCGGCGGAATGTGGATGATATTATCGTTGAGGCCGAGATATGGGTCGATCAGGAGGAGCCGAGCATGGCCGCAGCCATCGCGGAGCAAAGCGTCGTTGAAGCAACGGAGGGAAGCACCGTCACGATTCGATCTAAAGGAAAATCGTACGGGGAATCGGGCAAAAGGCAGCCCCGCATCAATCTCAATATATCTGTGCCGGATGACAGGCGGTTCAATATGGAAGTGCGGACGATGAACGGCGGGATCTCGCTTAAAGACGTGCAGGCGATCGATAAAATCTCGCTCGAAACCGGCAACGGTCCTATCTCGCTTGCCGGCATCTACGGAAATGTGACGGGGAAGACGCTTAACGGGGAGGTTATGGCCCGGGGGATTATCGGAGATCTCAAGCTGTCAACGAACCGGGGGAGCATGACCGCTGTCGATATTGCGGGGGAAACGGATCTCAGCTCGCAAGTCGGCAACATGACGGTTAAAAGGGCATTAAATCATATTCACGTGCAGACGAGAAACGGCCATATTCTGGTTAGCGACGTCCCGGCCGATCTGAGCGCAGAGTCGTTGAATGGCAGCGTGACGATCCGCTCAACGAAGGTCGGCGGCGACTGGAACATATATAGTGCGGTGGGAGAAATGAAGCTTCATATTCCGCTTGAAGGGGATTACAAGCTGGAGGGAACGATCAGCTACGGCCGTATTTTAACCACGCTGCCTAATCTGTTCATCGAGCAGAAGACGATTTCCGGGGAAGCCGGAGCTGGCGAGCATTCGATCAAGATCGAGGGCAACAGCGATCTGAACATCTACCGAAGCTATCCGGAAAGCTCGGAGAGCATCAACAACAGGGGCATGGCGCCTCTGCCGCATTGACAAAAATCCAACAGCCGCCGTACAATAAAGGATAAGAGCGGCTTAGGCTGCGGATAATCCTAGTTCAACTTGAAGGCGGTGGGCAACCATGGCAACTTCCGTGCAGCATGCGCTGGAACAACTTAAAACGACCGGTGTCCGTATTACGCCGCAACGTCATGCGATTTTAACATATTTGGTGGAATCCATGGGCCATCCGACTGCGGATGATATTTATCGGGCTCTGGAGCCGAATTTTCCAAGTATGAGCGTAGCTACTGTATATAATAATTTGAAAATGTTTATTGAAGCCGGTATGGTGCGCGAATTGACTTACGGCGATAATTCCAGTCGTTTCGATGCGAATGTATCGGATCACCATCATATTATTTGCGAGAAATGCGGAAAAATTGAAGATTTCAGCTACCCGTCCCTTAAAGATGTGGAAGTGCAGGCTGAGAAGTGTACCGGGTTTGAAGTGAAGGGGCTGCGGATGGAGCTATACGGGCTCTGCAAGTCCTGCAAATAAACATCGGTTAGGTTAGAAGAACGCGCGGAATCCACGATTCCACACGTTCTTATTTTTTTGAAGCCATTTGTGGGCATACCCGGAACATGGTATCGATCGATGGGGAAATGGAGGAGAGGTATTGGCAAGGAGAAGATATCGAAGAAAGCGTCGTGCCAGGAGAGGCTCCTTCTATATAGGCGTCATACTGATTGCTGCGGGAATTTGGTGGGTCATGAATGATCTGGCGTCGAATTCAAAGCATACTATCCCGGATTGGCTGGGGATGGACAAGCCGATCTTTGTTCAAGGAGAGCTTATGGATCACGCTGCCCGGGGGACCCAGGCGGATTTGAAGCTGCCGCTGCCGGTGATTCAAGAGGCGGTCGACGGCAATATCCGTTACGAGCCGGATTCGAAGTCGGTAATTATTACGACCACGGAATCGGTGCTGCGGATGAAGATTGGATCAAGGGAGGGCGAGCTGAACGGCAAGCCGTTAACTTATCCGGTTGCACCCGAGCTCGTTGACGGCATCGTGTATGTTCCGATGAAGCCGCTCAAAGAGCATTACGGCATAGCGGTACATGAGGACGGGGCCGACGGGGCGGTTATCCTGATGCGGGCCGGCGATTCGATTCAGTTGGCTGAGGCCGCACCGGCCAAGTCTGACGGAACGGTTGCGATGAGAGCGGACATGGGGAAAAAATCGCCGATCGTGCTCGATCTTTCAGCTGGGCAGCGGCTGCGCATATGGCGTGAGGAAGCAGGATGGTATTTTGTACAAACGGATAACGGATATACCGGATATGTTCCGGTGGAGCGGGTTGCGAAGAGGGAAGTGAAGGACATTCCGGTCATCGCCGAAAAACCGTCCCGAGCAGAGCGCGAATGGAAAAATAAATCCGTTAATTTGGCGTGGGAGGCCGTGTATACGAGAAATCCGAGCCCTGATCAAATCGAGCCGATGCCCGGCGTGAATGTGGTCAGTCCTACCTGGTTCAGCATTGCCGATACGGAAGGCAGCGTCAAATCCAAAGCCTCGTTGCCGTATGTTACCTGGGCGCATAAACGGGACATGGA
Organism: Paenibacillus ihbetae; assembly: GCF_002741055.1. NCBI lineage: Bacteria > Bacillati > Bacillota > Bacilli > Caryophanales > Paenibacillaceae > Paenibacillus > Paenibacillus ihbetae. The sequence goes on from NZ_CP016809.1 coordinate 4,208,189, forward strand.
GGTGTGGGGGCTTCTGGACAACAGCTTTGACCCTGAGCTAACGACCGAAGCGCTGTCAACGTATGACCGGAGATCCCGCATTATCGGGCAAATGCTTTCCTATGCCAAGCAGTATAAGCTTGACGGCATCAACATCGATTTTGAGAATGTCCATACCAAGGACAAAGATAAGGTTGTTCAGTTTGTGCGTGAGCTGAGGCCGTTCGCAAAGGAGCGGGGCTTGATCCTCTCCATCGATGTGACGCCGAAGTCAAACAGCGAAATGTGGTCCTTGTTTCTGGATCGACAACGGCTGGGAGAAGCGGTCGATTACATGATGGTAATGGCTTACGACGAGCACTGGGCATCCAGTCCCCGAGCCGGATCGGTTGCCTCGCTTCCATGGGCGGAGCAGTCTGTTAGGCGCATTATCGAAGAGGACGGAGTACCGCCATCCAAGCTCGTATTAGGCGTGCCATTATATACGAGGGTATGGACAGAAGAGAGCGATGGAGGAGAAGTCAAGGTATCGTCCAAGGCAATCGGTATGGAAAAGCTGCAGACTCTGCTGAAGGAGCGGAAGCTTTCCGGAACCCTCGATGCAGCAACGGGACAAAATTACGTGCAGTTTAAAGAAGGCGGCGCCATGAACCGAATTTGGATGGAGGATGGCGTATCCCTTAAAGCCCGCGTTCAGTTGGCTAAAAAGCTGGAGCTGGCCGGCATTGCGGCATGGAATCGAAGCTTTGCAGTCCCTGAAGCATGGAAAGTGCTAAATACGATCCATGATTAGATTTAATGCCATCATCTGGTGATATCGAGGAAATAAATAAAACCGGTTATCCATTAAGGTAACCGGTTTTTTGTCTGTTTATGAGGCTTATAAGCGGCGGGGAAAGGCCAATTCTTGGGTAGTCCGGTTTTCCAGCGGTTTTGCTAAGTCGAGCTCTTCTGGGACTCCAGTTCCTCTGCGGTAATGTTGGCCTGGTTCGGATCGAGCGTCAAGATCGTGTGGCAGAACATGCAGCGGTCTGTCTTACCCAGCATTTTGGTCAGCTTGTCGCACTCCGGACACTGGATCTGAACAGCGCTTGTGGAGAGCATCCCGGCCCAGAAGTAAATGGCCAGACTGCCCATCATCATAATGAGACCGAATACTAACCCGACTCCTGCAAATACTTTGCCGGCTTGGCCCCAGAAGACGATACCGGCCGTTCCGAGGACCATGAGTCCCATGCCAAGCATGGTCAGCAGCAAGCCCCATGTGCGGAAAGCGTTGATTTTTGCGTTCTTAAAGATCATGGCTTCATAAACTCCTGTCTTTAAAATGTTGAATGGATCGTCATGATTAAACCAAACATAGATTCATTTGAGCATCTAAATAGAAGGCTGCATTCTTGCTAAAGCTACGCAATCCGGCGCCCTTTTTTCTTATCTACTAAAAGAAGGAACTGACATGGACATGTAGAATTACATTATAACTGAAATGGCTGAAGTTCGCCAAGGAATGTATGGAGGGGAACCGTGGAATTAGCCAACTTTTCTTTATATTATGGAAATACGGTAGATGATGGAGCTATAGGTGCGATTGCATACCGTAATAAGAACGACGCAATACTGGGCTCGCCTGTTCATGATTTCGAGATGAATCTCGTAGTCGTCTATGATGGAACACCTGACGAGCCTCCCAACCAGCATTCTATGGTAAACGGTGATCGGTGCCAGGTGATCAGCATCGGCATGGATGCATTGGAGCATGAGCTTCTTGAAGGGGAGCATAAGGTATTGATCCGCTGTTTTCTCGAAGGGGATATTATTAGTGATCATGAGGATCGCCTCGCCAAGCTTCGACGTGACTTCTTAAGATTCGCCGAGCCGATTCGGGAACGAAAGCTGTTTATTGGGTTTGCTCATTTTCTGCAGAAGTATGTGGACATTAAGCTGCTGATCAAGCAGGACCGAATTTTGGACGCCTATCATACTCTTCTGGAAGGGCTTCATTACTGGGCCGAGCTGGAGCTGATCGAACGGGGCATACACCCGGAAATCGCGGTATGGGAGCAAATGACGGGACTCAATACCCCGGTACGGAAATTGTATGAAGAGCTTACGGTCAGCACGGAAACACTTGATCAGCGGTTAGAGCTTGCGCTCCTTGCATATGAGTTCTCCATGGTGTCGAAGCTGGAGAAATGTGCAGCATTGCTCCTGCGCGTGATGCGGAGCCGCCGCACGCCGTGGACGATTCAGGAACTGATCCTTCATCCGGAGCTCGCCCCGGTGGCTGCAGAGCTCCAGATCGTACTGCGCAACCTGGTATATCGATCATTGGTCAAGGAAGCCCCTGTATGCAAGGAGTCCTGGCATAACGGCTTCTCAACCATCCGCTATTATTCGGAATGCTGAGGAAGGACGAGAGTCCTTCCTTTTTGTTTCTTTCTAAATGCGACCCTATCTGATCGCGATGGTTGATGCTGTACGGTGCATGTTGTCTAAGCCGGGCATGGCTGGACCTGGACACAAAGGAATTTCCTATACGAATGGGAGAGGACCCCGAGTTAGACGTGTTCAGAGCACCGATCAAAACCAGCGGCAGAGAAAATTAATTCCTCACTAGTGGACTCGTTTAGAAGGAGTGATTCTCTTTTCATAGAAGCAAGGCAGCGAGCAATATAGGATTTCATTTGTTATATGAAGTCGAATAATTTTTAAAAAAAGAATGTTGACGAACGCGATCGATCTGTGATACATTATAACTCGCCCCTCGAAAGGGACTTTGGTAATTCGGTTGAGAAAATGTCGAATTAAAAAGTTTTTAAAAAAGTTCTTGACGAAAAGATGGGCGATATGATATATTATAAAAGTCGCCGCTGAGATGCGGATGACGATAAGAAACACAGGTTGATCTTTGAAAACTGAACAACGAGTGAGTAAAAAACGAACCGCTTCGGCGGGGAGTTACAATAGAGAATTGAACAAATTCTCGTCAGTTTTTCTAAATGAGCTTAATCGCTCTTTCAATCAATCATCCGAAAGGATGATCCTTTTTGGAGAGTTTGATCCTGGCTCAGGACGAACGCTGGCGGCGTGCCTAATACATGCAAGTCGAGCGGAGCAACGGTTTCCTTCGGGAAACCATTAGCTTAGCGGCGGACGGGTGAGTAACACGTAGGCAACCTGCCCTCAAGACTGGGATAACTACCGGAAACGGTAGCTAATACCGGATAATTAAACCTGCTGCATGGCAGGGTTATGAAAGGCGGAGCAATCTGTCACTTGAGGATGGGCCTGCGGCGCATTAGCTAGTTGGTGGGGTAACGGCTCACCAAGGCGACGATGCGTAGCCGACCTGAGAGGGTGAACGGCCACACTGGGACTGAGACACGGCCCAGACTCCTACGGGAGGCAGCAGTAGGGAATCTTCCGCAATGGGCGAAAGCCTGACGGAGCAACGCCGCGTGAGTGATGAAGGTTTTCGGATCGTAAAGCTCTGTTGCCAGGGAAGAACGTCTCATAGAGTAACTGCTATGAGAGTGACGGTACCTGAGAAGAAAGCCCCGGCTAACTACGTGCCAGCAGCCGCGGTAATACGTAGGGGGCAAGCGTTGTCCGGAATTATTGGGCGTAAAGCGCGCGCAGGCGGTTCTTTAAGTCTGGTGTTTAAACCCGAGGCTCAACTTCGGGACGCACTGGAAACTGGGGAACTTGAGTGCAGAAGAGGAGAGTGGAATTCCACGTGTAGCGGTGAAATGCGTAGATATGTGGAGGAACACCAGTGGCGAAGGCGACTCTCTGGGCTGTAACTGACGCTGAGGCGCGAAAGCGTGGGGAGCGAACAGGATTAGATACCCTGGTAGTCCACGCCGTAAACGATGAATGCTAGGTGTTAGGGGTTTCGATACCCTTGGTGCCGAAGTTAACACATTAAGCATTCCGCCTGGGGAGTACGGTCGCAAGACTGAAACTCAAAGGAATTGACGGGGACCCGCACAAGCAGTGGAGTATGTGGTTTAATTCGAAGCAACGCGAAGAACCTTACCAAGTCTTGACATCCCTCTGAATCCTCTAGAGATAGGGGCGGCCTTCGGGACAGAGGAGACAGGTGGTGCATGGTTGTCGTCAGCTCGTGTCGTGAGATGTTGGGTTAAGTCCCGCAACGAGCGCAACCCTTGATCTTAGTTGCCAGCACTTAAGGTGGGCACTCTAAGGTGACTGCCGGTGACAAACCGGAGGAAGGTGGGGATGACGTCAAATCATCATGCCCCTTATGACTTGGGCTACACACGTACTACAATGGCTGGTACAACGGGAAGCGAAGGAGCGATCTGGAGCCAATCCTAAAAAGCCAGTCTCAGTTCGGATTGCAGGCTGCAACTCGCCTGCATGAAGTCGGAATTGCTAGTAATCGCGGATCAGCATGCCGCGGTGAATACGTTCCCGGGTCTTGTACACACCGCCCGTCACACCACGAGAGTTTACAACACCCGAAGTCGGTGGGGTAACCCTTACGGGAGCCAGCCGCCGAAGGTGGGGTAGATGATTGGGGTGAAGTCGTAACAAGGTAGCCGTATCGGAAGGTGCGGCTGGATCACCTCCTTTCTATGGAGTACCTCGCTTCCGTAGCGAAGCGGTACAAATACGGTCAGCGCAAGCTGCCGGATAAATAGGCTTTACGAAGTAAAGTCGACCTACTCACTCGTTGGTCAGTTTTGAGAGTTCAACCTCTCAAGCTTGTTGATTCCAGATCTTTCTTGTAGACAAGAACGCTGAGAATTGATAAGATATTCTTCCGGTCGCTAAATGACCGAAGGAATTTGATCCTTGAAAACTAGATAACGAAACGAATTTGCGTTTTAGAAATATCCTTTTAGCTGCTTGTGTCTTCATTGAAAGACCAAGTAACAAAAGTAGCACGCGAAGGTTTTGGGATCATCGATCCTTTGGAAGCTTGTTTCACCCTTGAGTGGTTTTATCCAATCAGGAAACAAGCGGACAACAGAGCGATGAGCACAATAACCGGAGCACAAGGTTAAGCTACTAAGAGCACACGGAGGATGCCTAGGCGCTAGGAGCCGATGAAGGACGTGGCGAACAACGATACTGCCTCGGGGAGCTGTAAGCAAGCTTCGATCCGGGGATGTCCGAATGGGGAAACCCAACTGGTGTAATAGCCAGTTACCCGTATCTGAATACATAGGATACGAGGAGGCATACCCAGGGAACTGAAACATCTAAGTACCTGGAGGAAGAGAAAACAAGAGTGATTCCGTCAGTAGCGGCGAGCGAACGCGGAACAGCCTAAACCAGAGAGCTTGCTCTCTGGGGTTGTGGGACGTCTCACATGGAGTTACAAAGGTTTAGATTAGACGAACAGGTCTGGAAAGGCCGGCCATAGAAGGTAAAAGCCCTGTAATCGAAAATGTGAACCCTCCGAGACGGATCCCGAGTAGTGCGGGGCACGTGAAACCCCGTATGAATCCAGCAGGACCATCTGCTAAGGCTAAATACTCCCTAGCGACCGATAGTGAAGCAGTACCGTGAGGGAAAGGTGAAAAGCACCCCGGAAGGGGAGTGAAATAGAACCTGAAACCGTGTGCTTACAAGAAGTCAGAGCCCATTATAGGGGTGATGGCGTGCCTTTTGTAGAATGAACCGGCGAGTTACGTTCCCATGCAAGGTTAAGGCGAGAAGCCGTAGCCGCAGCGAAAGCGAGTCTGAATAGGGCGCTTTAGTATGTGGACGTAGACCCGAAACCGTGTGATCTACCCCTGTCCAGGGTGAAGGTGCGGTAACACGCACTGGAGGCCCGAACCCACGTACGTTGAAAAGTGCGGGGATGAGGTGGGGGTAGCGGAGAAATTCCAATCGAACTCGGAGATAGCTGGTTCTCCCCGAAATAGCTTTAGGGCTAGCCTCGGAATGAAGAGTCGTGGAGGTAGAGCACTGATTGGGTGCGGGGCCCGCAAGGGTTACCAAGCTCAGTCAAACTCCGAATGCCATAGACTTATGTCCGGGAGTCAGACAGTGAGTGCTAAGATCCATTGTCAAAAGGGAAACAGCCCAGACCATCAGCTAAGGTCCCCAAGTGTGTGTTAAGTGGGAAAGGATGTGGAGTTGCACAGACAACCAGGATGTTGGCTTAGAAGCAGCCACCATTTAAAGAGTGCGTAATAGCTCACTGGTCGAGTGACTCTGCGCCGAAAATGTAACGGGGCTAAACACACCACCGAAGCTATGGCTTGATGCTTGCATCAGGGGTAGGGGAGCGTTGTGTATGCGTTGAAGGTGTACCGTAAGGAGCGCTGGAGAGTACACAAGTGAGAATGCCGGTATGAGTAACGAAAAGATCAGTGAGAATCTGATCCGCCGAAAGCCCAAGGTTTCCTGAGGAAGGCTCGTCCGCTCAGGGTAAGTCGGGACCTAAGGCGAGGCCGAAAGGCGTAGTCGAAGGACAACAGGTTGAAATTCCTGTACCACCGTAAACCGTTATGAACGATGGGGTGACGCAGGAGGGTAGTGACGCGGACTGATGGATGTCCGTCCAAGCAGTGAGGCTGATGTGTAGGCAAATCCGCACATCGTAAGGCTGGGCTGTGATGGGGAGTGAAAATTACAGTAGCGAAGGTCATGATCTCACACTGCCAAGAAAAGCCTCTAGTCAGGTGAAGGTGCCCGTACCGCAAACCGACACAGGTAGGCGAGAAGAGAATTCTAAGGCGCGCGGAAGAACTCTCGTTAAGGAACTCGGCAAAATGACCCCGTAACTTCGGGAGAAGGGGTGCCTCGGTAGGGTGAATAGCCCGAGGGGGCCGCAGTGAAAAGGCCCAAGCGACTGTTTAGCAAAAACACAGGTCTGTGCGAAGCCGCAAGGCGAAGTATACGGGCTGACGCCTGCCCGGTGCTGGAAGGTTAAGGGGAGCGGTTAGGAGCAATCCGAAGCTGTGAACCGAAGCCCCAGTAAACGGCGGCCGTAACTATAACGGTCCTAAGGTAGCGAAATTCCTTGTCAGGTAAATTCTGACCCGCACGAATGGCGTAACGACTTGGGCGCTGTCTCAACGAGAGATCCGGTGAAATTTTAATACCTGTGAAGATGCAGGTTACCCGCGACAAGACGGAAAGACCCCATGGAGCTTTACTGCAGCTTGATATTGGATTTGGGTACGATCTGTACAGGATAGGTGGGAGCCTTTGAAGCATGAGCGCCAGCTTGTGTGGAGGCGACGTTGGGATACCACCCTGATCGTATCTAGGTTCTAACCTGGTACCGTGATCCGGTACGGGGACAGTGTCAGGCGGACAGTTTGACTGGGGCGGTCGCCTCCTAAAGAGTAACGGAGGCGCCCCAAGGTTCCCTCAGAATGGTTGGAAATCATTCGAAGAGTGCAAAGGCATAAGGGAGCTTGACTGCGAGACCTACAAGTCGAGCAGGGACGAAAGTCGGGCTTAGTGATCCGGTGGTACCGCATGGAAGGGCCATCGCTCAACGGATAAAAGCTACCCTGGGGATAACAGGCTTATCTCCCCCAAGAGTCCACATCGACGGGGAGGTTTGGCACCTCGATGTCGGCTCATCGCATCCTGGGGCTGAAGTAGGTCCCAAGGGTTGGGCTGTTCGCCCATTAAAGCGGTACGCGAGCTGGGTTCAGAACGTCGTGAGACAGTTCGGTCCCTATCTGTCGTGGGCGTAGGAAATTTGAGAGGAGCTGTCCTTAGTACGAGAGGACCGGGATGGACGTACCGCTGGTGCACCAGTTGTTCCGCCAGGAGCATGGCTGGGTAGCTACGTACGGACGGGATAAGCGCTGAAAGCATCTAAGCGTGAAGCCCCCCTCAAGATGAGATTTCCCAGTATGTAAGACCCCTTGAAGACGACGAGGTAGATAGGTTGGAGGTGGAAGTGCAGTAATGCATGGAGCTGACCAATACTAATCGGTCGAGGGCTTATCCTACAAGCTTTCTGAAAGAAAGCTCGCTACGGAAGCATAGACAAAAACCCACCAAAGTGAAGAAGAGCTTCGCAGCTGATTCCGATTACTTTGGCGGGGCCCGGAAAGATCTGAGGATCTGAAGGGACATTGCTACGGATTCTAATCAACGCAAAGACGTTTCGTATCTAGTTTTCAGGTGATCAAACCATCACTTGAATTGAATAATGTTCCCTGATAGCTCAGTTGGTAGAGCACTCGACTGTTAATCGAGTTGTCACAGGTTCGAGTCCTGTTCGGGGAGCCATTTATGGAGAGGTGTCCGAGTTGGCCGAAGGAGCACGATTGGAAATCGTGTAGGCGTCAAAAGCGTCTCGAGGGTTCGAATCCCTCTCTCTCCGCCACTATTATTTAAAGCATGGCCCGTTGGTCAAGGGGTTAAGACACCTCCCTTTCACGGAGGTAACAGGGGTTCGAATCCCCTACGGGTCACCATCTTTTCTTTAAAAAAGACTTGATTTTGTTGCCGGTTATCTGGTATGATAGAAATCGCTTTGTTGCGGAGGCTTAGCTCAGCTGGGAGAGCATCTGCCTTACAAGCAGAGGGTCGGGGGTTCGATCCCCTCAGCCTCCACCATAAATAACATTGTAACCCTTTTATAATGACGCGGGGTGGAGCAGTTCGGTAGCTCGTCGGGCTCATAACCCGAAGGTCGCAGGTTCAAATCCTGCCCCCGCAACCAATTATATCGCATATGCGATAGTGCCTCGTGGAACTGTGGTGTAGAGGCCTAACATGCCTGCCTGTCACGCAGGAGATCGCGGGTTCGAATCCCGTCAGTTCCGCCATTTTTTAACTTTTGGGATGAGATGAGTGTCCGATATGGGATTCGTCGAAGTTCACGAAGAGCGTAAGGCTCGGTAGCTCAGTCGGTAGAGCAGAGGACTGAAAATCCTCGTGTCGGCGGTTCGATTCCGTCCCGAGCCACCATGTTTCACAATTGCATACGCCGGTGTAGCTCAATTGGTAGAGCAACTGACTTGTAATCAGTAGGTTGGGGGTTCAAGTCCTCTCGCCGGCACCACTATGGAGGATTAGCGAAGTGGCCAAACGCAGCAGACTGTAAATCTGTTCTCTTACGAGTTCGGTGGTTCGAATCCATCATCCTCCACCAGTTTTATAGGGGCATAGTTTAAAGGTAGAACAGCGGTCTCCAAAACCGTTAGTGTGGGTTCAATTCCTGCTGCCCCTGCCAATCGAAACTTAATAAATATGGCGGTCGTGGCGAAGGGGTTAACGCACCGGATTGTGGCTCCGGCATTCGTGGGTTCAAGTCCCATCGATCGCCCCATATTACAAAAAATCATATTGGGGATTAGCCAAGCGGTAAGGCAACGGACTTTGACTCCGTCATGCATAGGTTCGAATCCTATATCCCCAGCCATGATTTCTGCGGACGTGGCTCAGCGGTAGAGCATCGCCTTGCCAAGGCGAGGGTCGCGGGTTCGATTCCCGTCGTCCGCTCCATTTTCATTTCTGGCGCCATAGCCAAGTGGTAAGGCACAGCTCTGCAAAAGCTTTATCCCCAGTTCGAATCTGGGTGGCGCCTCCATTCACTATTCTGTGCCCTTAGCTCAGCTGGATAGAGCGTTTGACTACGAATCAAAAGGTCAGGAGTTCGAATCTCTTAGGGCACGCTTTTATGCCGGTGTGGCGGAATTGGCAGACGCGCGCGACTCAAAATCGTGAGGGAAACCGTGGGGGTTCGAGTCCCTTCACCGGCATCATCCAAAAGGAATGCAAGACGATTATCGTCTTGCATTCCTTTTTTGCGTTTCTCGTCTTATCGTCTTATGATCGGCTGGTGAGATCACGTTCGACCGGATTAGACGCTTTGGAGCGGAAAGTCGGGCTCGGCTAACACGGTTTTGAATGAATGAACACGTTCTTGGCTGGATCGAATACGGTCCGGATGGAATGGACGCCGTCTGGATGGATTGGACAAGGTCTGAATGCCATAAGAGTAGTAGGAAGTTCGGGCTGCTTTAATGGGCCAGGAACGGTTTGGACGCAGGTCTATAGAGGGCCCCGACTTAGGTCTAGGTGCAAAAACCGTCCGCAGTCCGTTTTAGTGAAACGTGAAATTACCTAGAATAGAGTCATAAGGTTGAACACATAAACAACGATCAAACGACAGAAAGGCGGTGTATAAATGAGATATTCGAGAGGAAACGGATTAAGTCTCCTGCTGATTGGTCTAGGAGTTTTGATTCTTCTGGGTGTATTCGCTCCTCTGCTCGGATGGTTGTTCAGTCTTTTGCTTCCCGTCCTGATGATTGCTTTAGGATATTACGGAATTCGGCGAGGCAACGCTCTGATCGGGTGGATTATTCTTGGTATCGGCGTCATCTGGTTGATGGGTAAGCTGTCTTGGCTCATCGGTCCGGTACTCGGTATTATCCTGATCATCTACGGGGTGTCCCGATTCAAGAAGGGAAGACCGCGCTACTAATGGCGATACAGGATGACGAACAGCTGAAGCTAAGGATAAGAAGTTGATAGAAGAGGAGGGCTAAACCTAAATGAGTGTTTTCAGACGGATACGAGACATTACCGTTGCAACCTTGAACGAAAGACTCGAACAGAGTCAGGATCCGGTTCGATTGATCGATCAGTTCCTTCATTCGACAAGACAAGACATCACGGAAGCCGAGAAGCTTCTGCAGCAATGCCAAACTCACTCTCGGCAGCTGAAACAGCAGGTTGACCAAGCCGAGACCATGCGGGATAAGCGTGAGGAGCAAGCGCTGCTTGCGTTGAAGGCCGGTGAGGATCATCTGGCCAAGCTGGCACTTCAAGAGAAGCTGATCTATGAAGAAAAGATTGAACAATACCAGGGCTTGTTATCTACCAGCCTGGAGTCGCTGAGAGAGATTGAAGAGCAGCTCGGAGAGCTCCGCATGGAGTATCAAACCGTATACAGCAAGCGACAGTACTATGTTGCCCGGATGGAGACTCTCCGTCTGCAGCAGAAGATGAATGAACGTACCGGCGCATACGGCGGTCAAGATGTTCCAAGGATGTTCAACCGGCTTGAGGATCGCATCAGCGATTGGGAGCTTGAAGCCAGAAGCTTGCGCGATTTACGCCGGATGGGCCAAGAGTACGTGGAACAGGCAGGCAATACCGTCTCTTCCGTGCTCGAGAAGGAACTCGCCCGATTGAAGCAAAAGCTGAATGACAGCGGAAAGGAGTAACCATGAGTAGATTGTACCGTTCTACCCGAGACAAAATGTTTACCGGGTTGATCGGCGGCATATCCGATCATTTCGGAGTCGAATCGACCATCCTCAGAATTATATTTGTAGTCAGTATCTTTTTCACTGGCGGTACAACACTATTAATTTACCTGATCGCGTCGTTGGTTGTTTCCAAAGAGCCGCCGTATTATCACGATCCATACGCACCTCATGGAGGACATGGAGGATATCGCTTCAATGATGCACCCGGACCCGGATATAACGGCTATAACGATAACTATGGTCGTCAAGGATATCCGAATGAAGGAGGCGGCTTTGGACCGAGATATGATCGCCCCGGCCGGCCAGATCCAGGCTATGGTCCCCGAAATACCGTATCCTCCGATTCCGGTCTGGATTCGATGATGCAAGACATCGAGAAGAAGGCATTGCAAAAAGAAATTGAAGAGTTGAAGAAAAAACTATCGGAATATGAGAAGGGAGATAAGTAACATGGGAGTATTTAAAAGAATTAAAGATATGACAAAGGCGTCGGTGAATGAGCTGCTGGATAAGGTAGAGGACCCGATTGTAATGCTGAACCAATATCTGCGCGACATGGAAGCAGAGATTCACGAGGCTGAGGTAACGGTAGCGAAGCAAATGGCGAATGAGCGCCGGATGAAGCAGCGCGTGGATGAGGCGGTTAAGATGGCTGCACAGCGCGAGGCGCAAGCCGAGCTGGCTCTGAAGAACGGTCAAGAAGAAGTGGCACGCAAGCTGCTGGAGGAAAAAATCTACTTCGATCAAAAAGTTACCGAGTACTCCGAGCTGCACCTGCAATCGGAATCCCAAGCTAAAGAACTGGTTGCCCAGCTTCACCAAATGAAAGACGAGTTCTACAAAATGCGCAACAAGCGGAATGAGCTCGTAGCTCGTGCGCAAATGGCCAAAGCGAAGAAGCAAATGTCTCAAGTGAGCAGCCTGCATACGATTGAGAGCGGCAGCGCTTCGATGGGCTTCCACCGCATGGAAGAGAAAATCATGCAAATGGAGGCAGAAGCGGACGTGCTTCGCGCACCATACCGTCCGAACAACGCGGCTTACACCAGCCCGGTGGATGCCGAGAAGCAGCTGAAAGTCGATGAGCAGCTGGAAGCGCTGAAGAACAAACTGAACAACACCTCGAAATCGGAGTAATTGTTCAGGAAACTTAGCAAAATAAATGAAAAACCGTATGCGAAATTCCGGGTTCATATGATATGCTATACGGATGAAGGTGCCCGGGTAGCATAGGACAAAGCCATACCGTGAGGGGCTCCTCACGGATATGGCTTTTCCGGGCTTTATATTTCGTCATCAAGGAGGTGCGACATGGATCGAAACCGCTGGATCGCAGTAGGGTTCATCTGTTTAGGTTTTATTATGCTCTTCGGCCGATGGTTCGGTTTCTTTACCATTGTCGCCCTGTTGCTCATGTTTGCAGGCGTGCTGCAGGTCCGCACAGGCCAAGTGAAGAGAGGCTACATTCTGCTCGGTGTCGGAGCTGTCATGCTGATGCTGGAGCATCTCATGCTGATTATCGGCGTCAGCCTGATCTCGCTTGGCATTTTTTACGGAAAATCCAGACGGGCCCATGGTACGACCGGCTACGTCCAGAAGCAGAGTTTTATGTCCAACTTCGATTGGGACCAGTCACCATGGGTGATGCGCAGTCTGAGCATATGGCATGTGCTCGGTGAAGCTGATGTGGACCTGTCCCTGGCCCTGCCGGAGGAGCGTCATACGGTTATGATGTTTCACGGGCTGCTTGGGGATATCGATCTGATGATCCCCGATTATTATGGCGTGGAAATCGAGGCCTTCATCCTGTTTGGATCGATCCATATCGGCGACCGGAAGGAGACGGGCATCATCAACCGCGTACGTTATCAAACTCCCAACTATGAAACGAGTGAATATAAAGTGAAGTTCATTGTTTCGTATCTAGGCGGAGATTTGAATATACGAATGACGTAAATGACTTATTCATACATTGGATTTTGGAAACCAATCAGGAGGGTTGCCCCGTGGAAACGGAAAAAAAAGCAAACATCATAACCCGTAGCATGCGCGAGGGAGCCCTTCTGGGATTGGTTGTCATGCTGATCGTGTTGTACTTGCTGTATACATACGGATACTTGCAGCCGTTTGAGACCTGGAAGGGGCGGATTGAAGCGATGATCACCATCGTGCTTCTGCCGGTTGGTCTTGGCGCTATTTATGGGTTTTATCAAGGATATCGGGTAAAGCGAAGAATTGATCTTGTACGGGAAACGCTGGTAAGCTGGGAGAAGGGGAGTCTGACCGATGTGATGCCGGATATCGGCGAGGACGAAGTGGGACGCCTGGGCGAGCAGCTTGTGCGCATCAGCAAGCGCTGGGAGGACCAGGTATCCTCCTTGCAGCGGCTGTCGACCAATAACGCCCAGCTGGCGGAGCAAGCCCGGGTGACGGCGATCGTCGAGGAGAGGCAGCGACTGGCCCGTGAGCTGCACGATGCGGTGTCCCAGCAGCTGTTCGCGATTTCGATGACCGCCACGGCGGTGGGAAGGACGCTGGATAAGGATTTTGACAAAGCCCAGCGCCAGGTGGCTCTGATCGAGGAAATGTCGGCGGTCGCCCAGTCCGAGATGAGGGCGCTTCTGCTTCATTTGCGGCCGGTCTACTTGGAGGGTAAAGCCTTGGAGCAGGGTCTGCGGGATCTGATCAAGGAGCTGCAGATTAAAGTACCGATGGAAATTACGTTTGAAATGGACGAGGATATTCACTTGGTGAAGGGGATCGAGAACCATTTGTTCCGGATCATTCAAGAAGCCATGTCCAACACGCTTCGCCATGCCAAGGCGGACAAAATGGATATCCGCATTCACCGCAGGCAGAATACCGTTCGGGTGCTGCTCCGCGATGACGGTGTCGGGTTTGAGCTGGATGACAAGAAGCAAACCTCTTACGGTCTATCGACCATGCAGGAACGGGTCACGGAGATTGGGGGCTCCATTCAGTTTATTACCGCCCCCGGCAAAGGAACGCGCATAGAAATAACGGTACCGCTCATGAATGAAGAACGCAAACGGGGGGATAGCGATGGAAACACCGATTAAAGTGCTGCTGGTGGACGATCACGAGATGGTCCGGATCGGCCTGGCTGCCGTGCTGGGCACGGAGGATGGGATCGAGGTGGTAGGCGAGGCCGGCAGCGGCGAGGAAGGCATCCGGCTCGCTCAGGAATATCAGCCGGATGTGGTGCTGATGGATCTGGTGATGGAGGGAATGGACGGAATCGAGACGACCCGGCAGCTGATGAAGCAGTTCCCGAACCTGAAGGTGATTGTGCTGACGAGTTACCTGGACGACGAGAAGATGTATCCGGTGATTGAGGCCGGCGCCTTCAGCTATTTGCTAAAAACATCCCGGGCCTCCGAGGTTGCGGACGCCATACGCGCAGCGGCGCGCGGGCAGTCGGTTCTGGAATCGCAGGTCGCTTCCAAGATGATGAACCGTTTCCGTCATCCCCAAAACGAAGCCCCGGCGCATCAGGATCTGACGGATCGGGAAATGGAGGTTCTGCGGCTGCTTGCCCAAGGCAAATCGAATCAGGATATTGCCGATGAGCTTATTATTGGAATCAAGACGGTGAAATTTCACGTCACGAATATTTTGGGCAAGCTTGGCGTTGAGGATCGTACCCAAGCAGCTATATATGCGTACAAAAATGGGTTGGCTGAGTAGAAGAGCCGGCTCATTTTTTTATGCCCGCTTGTATATTTTCCTCCCGAATCGGCGATCCTTTTACTAGATTGATAGATTGTACGGGGAGCGTGACGAACGGTGAGGAGAATATCATTTCAAATCCTGGGGATGGTTATGGTGCTGTGCGGCTTGATGGGAGTGCTGGTCGGATTTACGGACGTAACATCCGGTCCGCTGTCTAGAAGTGTCCATGAGACCCCGGCCGCAGCCGCTCAGGCAGAGAGGGATTTGCGGCTTCTCCTCCAGCTTGGTCGGGAGCATATGGCTTCAGACATTCGCTTCACCGTCAAATTGCAGGGGGAAGCACAAGCGGGCACAAGGGATCAAATCATGGATTCCGCTGAACGGGTTGCACAGGCGCTCGGCCTTCCTGCAGTTACTGCAGGGAGCGTGCATGGCAGCGAAGTGTTCCGAACCGAAGGGCTTATCGAGGGCCTTCCGGTCCAGATGGATTGGGCGCTTACCCAGCATGGGGGAAGCTATATACGGGTGATGCTGACCGCCGAAGGGGAAGAACAGGCCGAGCGGATGATTGGGATGCAGCAGCGCGTGCTGGATGAGCTGGCTCATGCTGGCGTCGACGCCGCGACGAATGCCGCTGTTCAAGGCTACAGCCCAAGGGAAGAAGGAGCTGCCGAGACGATCGGCCGGCTTGAAGGAGATCTTGGCCGGACGTTGGCGATGCGCATGGTGGAGGATTATGAAGACGGAAACACGGTCAGTCGATCCTATGAAGCTCCAGCGCTGGGCACATTCGTCAAAAGCGGGGAGCAGCCGATTCATATGCAGCTGGCAGTGCATGAAGATTCGATGAAGAAAAGTAGTAGAATCACGATCGGATTTCCCGTCATTACAGTAGAATATTGAAAACAGGTTCTGAAACTATAATGAAAAAATGCGGAATGAGATAGCATAGTTGAAATGAATGTGCTAAAATGTCATCAAATCAAAGAAAGTCCAGATGCATAAAAATACACTATATTACATAGAAAGAATGAGGAGCCATGGCTGAAAAACAAAATCTAGATACATTGAAGGCACCGGGAGCGGTATTTTTCATCTTTGGAGCGACCGGTGATTTGGCAAGACGTAAGCTGTTTCCGGCGATCTACAGTCTTTATCGTGAAGGGAAACTGGATGAGGATTTTGCAGTAATCGGCGTGGCGCGTCGTCCGCGCACCCAAGAGGAATTCCGCGAGGACGTTTACCGTTCCATCCAGGAATTCTGCCGGTACAGCTCCGAGCAGGATCAGGAGTGGAATGCCTTCGCGCAGCATTTTGAATATAAATCGTTAGATATTAACAATATCGACGGCTTCCGTGAGCTTCGCGACCAAACCGAGCAGCTGGAAGCGAAGTTCAACATCCCGGGCAACCGTCTGTTCTATCTGGCGCTTGCGCCGGAGCTGTTCGGCAGCGTATCGTTCAACCTGATGAAGGGCGGCATGCTGGAGGGCGCAGGCTGGAACCGTCTTGTGATCGAGAAGCCGTTCGGCTACGATCTGGAGTCGGCAGCCAAGCTGAACGAAGAAATTCGCAAAGTGTTCAAGGAAGAAGAAATCTACCGCATCGACCATTACCTCGGGAAGGAAATGGTTCAGAACATTGAAGTCATCCGCTTCGCCAATGCATTCTTCGAGCCATTGTGGAACAACAAGCACATCGCTAACGTTCAAATTACGCTTGGCGAGACGGTTGGCGTAGAAGAGCGCGGAGGGTATTACGATCATGCCGGCGCTCTGCGGGATATGGGCCAGAACCATATGCTGCAGCTGCTGACGATGATCGCGATGGAGCCGCCTAGCCGTCTGCTGGCCGAGGACATTCGGGATGAGAAGGTTAAGGTGCTTCGTTCCCTTCGTCCTTACGCTACCCATGAGGAAGTGGCGAAGAACGTCGTTCGCGGCCAATATACAAGAGGCTCTGCAGGCGGCAAGGAATTGCCGGCATACCGGGAAGAGGATAAGGTGAATCCGGAATCCAATACAGAGACGTATTTTGCCGCAAGAGTCTTTGTCGATAACTTCCGCTGGGCGGGCGTTCCGTTCTACATCCGCACAGGCAAGCGTCTTCCGGTCAAGACGACCGAGGTGGTCGTGGAATTCAAACGGATGCCGAACAACGTATACTTAGGTCAAAAGCATTCGCTTGAGCCGAACCTGCTTGTTATCCGCGTTAACCCGATGGAAGGAATCTATGTGAAGATCAATGCCAAGAAGCCGGGCTCGGAATCGGAAATCGCGCCGGTAGCTATGGATTTCTGCCAAAGCTGCATCGTCGGCATTAACTCGCCGGAAGCGTACGAGCGGCTGCTGCATGATGCTGCCCGCGGAGACTCCACCTATTTCACACGCTGGGATGAAGTCGCTTCGGCATGGTCCTTCGTGGATCGCATCGCCAGCGCTTGGAGAGAGAACCAGGGCGAGCTGGAGTCCTATCCTGCCGGCTCCTGGGGCCCTGCCAAAGCCGACGAGCTTCTTAAGGAAGACGGCTTCCACTGGTGGCCGGTGAACGGCCAGCTGGAAGATAATGTGGTTTGGCTTAAAGGCGAATAATGAGCTCGATATATGCCTAGAAAATCATCCCCACGCGCAGCACGCGTGGGGATGATTTGCGTGTTAATTGTGGTACAATGATATACATGACTTTAGTAATGAAGGGATATGTGTGATGGCAAAGCTAAGCGATGAATTAAAGCAGGAAGTGGATAAACGCCGTACGTTTGCGATTATTTCCCACCCTGACGCCGGTAAAACGACGCTGACCGAGAAGCTGCTCCTGTTCGGGGGCGCCATACGGTTGGCGGGAACTGTAAAAGCGCGCAAGGCGAGCAAGCATGCGACAAGTGACTGGATGGAAATCGAGAAGCAGCGCGGAATCTCGGTCACTTCATCCGTCATGCAATTTGACTATCTTGGGCATCGGATTAACATATTGGATACCCCGGGTCACCAAGATTTCAGTGAAGATACGTACCGTACATTGACGGCCGCGGACAGCGCCGTCATGCTGATCGACGTGGCTAAAGGGGTCGAAGCCCAGACGATCAAGCTGTTCCAGGTATGCGCGAAGCGGGGAATCCCGATCTTTACGTTTATTAACAAGCTGGACCGGGAAGGGCGCAGCCCGTTCGATCTGATGGAGGAGCTGGAGCAGGTGCTCGGCATCCGTTCGGTTCCGATGAATTGGCCGATCGGCTCCGGCCGGGATCTGTGCGGCGTATATGATCGGGTGAAGAACCAGGTGGAGCTGTTCCAGGGGGATGACCATTCAACCATCCAGGTGCAAAAGGTTGAAGGCTATGAGGACCCGCTGATCCGCGAGATGGCCGGCGATTACTTGCATGATCAATTGTGCCAGGATCTGGAGCTGCTCGATGTGGCGGGTGATCCGTTTGATTACGAAAAAGTGCTGCAGGGGCAATTGACCCCGGTATTCTTCGGCAGCGCCATTAACAATTTCGGCGTGCAAACCTTCCTCGAGAATTTCCTGCAGCTGGCGCCGAAGCCTGAGCCGCGCCGCAGCACGGAAGGCTTGGTGGAGCCGACGGACGAGAAGTTCTCGGGATATGTCTTCAAGATTCAAGCCAACATGAATCCGGCGCATCGCGACCGTATCGCCTTTTTACGGATCGTATCCGGCAAGTTTGAGCGCGGGATGAGCGTGAAGCACGTCCGGGCAGGCAAGGAGATTAAACTTTCCCAGCCGCAGCAGTTTCTGGCGCAGGACCGGGATATTGTCCAAGAGGCGTATCCTGGCGACATTATCGGCCTGTTTGATCCGGGGATTTTCCGTATCGGCGATTCGCTCAGCCAAGGGCGGGAGGTCGTGTTCGACGAGCTGCCTACGTTCTCGCCGGAGATCTTTGCCAAGGCCACCGTGAAAAACGCACTCAAGCATAAACAGTACCAGAAGGGGATCGATCAGCTGACAGAGGAGGGCACCATCCAGGTGTTCCGGACGACCAGCTTCGATGAGATCATTCTCGGCGTTGTCGGCCAGCTCCAATTCGAGGTGTTTGAGCACCGGATGAAGGCCGAATACGGCGTGGACGTTCAGCTTCAGCGGCTGCCATACCAGTTCGCCCGCTGGATCGTAGATGATCAGATCGACCCGTCCAAATTCCGGATTAACTCGACATTGGTGAAGGATAAGAAGGAAAATTACGTGGTGTTATTCGAGAACGAGTATGCCATGAGAACCGCGATCGAGAAAAATCCGACGGCTAAATTTTTGGAGACTGCACCATAAGCGCTCCTTATATAAGCAGCAAAAAACAATCCTCAGGCTGTTTAAGCTTTGAGGATTGTTTCTTTGCGGCCGCCGGCCGTCTTAGCCTTGCGTCAGGTTGCCGGGGGTGACGTGCTTCAGATGCTCGTGAAGGGAGGAGACGAGCTGGTTCTGCTCGGAAGCATCCATGTCCTTCCACATCATTTCAAACATTACCCCCAGTCCCGGCAGGGCGGCTTCCGGTCCGTCGACGGAACCCTCGATCATGGAGCGCAGCTCTTCCTGGTCCTGATTATGGACTTTGTGAATGACAGCTTGCCGTAGATCTAACAATATGGACATCGAAATGTTCCTCCTTGTTTATGAAAGGGTCATTGGTAATGTACCCGCAGAGAGGCAGTTACATTCAAGTATTCGGGTCAGTATGGTATACTGTAATAACGAAAAACCAGAACAATGCGGAATGGATCTAGGCTCGTGGGAGGATTATATAAATGGCGAAGAAACAGTACGCAGTTATCGGCATGGGACGTTTTGGCACGAGTGTAGCGAAGGAATTAAGCATCATGGGCTTTGATGTATTGGCCGTCGACGCGAGCGAACAGCGCGTGCAGGAAATCGCAAATATGGTTACGCACGCGGTATCGGCGGATTCGACCGATGAAGAAGCGCTGCGGGCGCTCGGCATCCGCAACTTTGATGTCGTTGTCGTGGCCATAGGGGAGGACATCCAGTCCAGCATTTTGACGACATTGATCTTGAAGGATCTTGGCGTGCCGGCCATTGTCGTCAAGGCGAAAAATGAACTGCACGGCAAGGTGCTTCATAAGATCGGGGCGGACAAGGTGATTTTCCCTGAACGGGATATGGGGCTCCGGGTTGCGCATCATCTGGTATCTCCGAACATCCTGGACTATATCGATCTGTCGGATGATTACAGCATTATGGAGATGCAGGCTACAGGGGAGCTGCTCGGGCACAATCTGAGAGAGCTGGATATCCGGGCCCGGTTCGGCTGCAACGTTATGGCGATCCGCAGCGAATCGGATATGAACATTTCACCTCATCCGGAAGACCGCATCGAAGAGGGCGACATCCTCGTTATCGTCGGCCACAAGAACGATCTGGCGAAGCTGGAGCTCGCTTACCCGAAATGAACCTGATATAGATATAGATTGATATGCCGGCTAAAGCCAGGCTATGATTTCATAAATGCATAGAGAACGGTGGATACAGCGATGGAGATATTATCGCCGCAGAATGCCCGTGTGAAGAGCTGGGCTCAGCTGCAAGAGAAGAAGCATAGGGACAAGCAAAAAAAATATGTGGTCGAGGGGATTCATCTGGTGCAGGAGGCGCTGTCCTCCGGAGCGGATGTCGAGTGCGTAGCCTTTGACATCGAGCGGGGCATCCCCCGGGAGCTAACCGGCATACCGGATACGGAACAGGGTGTCGAATGGATCGGCGTATCCCATGCGGTCATTGCCAAGGTAAGCGATACGCCTTCCCCGCAGCCCGTATTTGCCGTCGTTCGCAAGGAAGCCCGTCAGTGGCAGGAGCTGATCCTGCGCGAAGGCGGCCTTGTGATGGTGCTGGACGGTCTGCAGGATCCGGGCAACGTCGGCACCATTATCCGTACGGCGGACGCTGTAGGGGCGGCAGGCGTTGTGCTTGGCCGAGGCTGCGCGGATGTATACAATCCGAAGACCCTCCGCTCCACGATGGGATCGTTATTTCATTTGCCGGTGCTTGAGGGCGATCTTCTGCAGATTTTACCGGAGGCTCGAGCGAGAGGAGCCCGGCTGGTAACGACGCTGCTGGAAGGGAACCGCTCATGCTTCGAGTATGACTTTCAAGGAACCTGCTGGATCGTCATCGGGAGTGAAGGAAGTGGGGTATCCCCCGAGGTGGCAGCTCTGGTGGATGATGCGATACGGATCCCCATGCCGGGTCAAGCCGAATCGCTGAATGCAGCGATGGCAGCCTCCGTCCTCATGTATGAAGCGCTGCGTCAGCGGGAATACAGCGACAGCAAGACTGGACATTGATCGGGCTCGTTCGATCGGCTCCAGTCTTTTTTACTTGATGCGGCTAAGCACATTCATAGGGAACAAGATATTTATTATGAGCGGCCGATATCTGTTAGGATGGGCATAAGCGCCATCTTATACAGACTGGATGGATAGGGAATGATGATGAATGATATCGAGGAGAGGGGAAAGCGGCATGTACGAGCAAAAAACGAAAGCGACGGAAAACAGCGTTATCGAATTTATCGAGCAGGTGGACCATCCCAAAAAGCGGGAGGATGCTTATCGGCTGCTGGACATTTTCACGGAAACGAGCGGTTTCCCGGCAAAAATGTGGGGGACGAGCATCATCGGATTCGGCTCGTATCATTATCGTTATGCTTCCGGGCACGAAGGCGATGCGCCGTATGTCGGCTTCTCTCCGAGAAAAGCGAAAATAAGCCTGTACTTTGCGCCTGGAGATGAGAAGCGCGAGGAGCTTCTGTCAAGCTTTGGCAAATATACCGCCGGCAAAGGCTGCGTTTATATCAATAAAGTCGCCGATATTGACGAAGAGGTGCTAAAGCAGCTCATTGTGCAATCCATCGATTTTCTCCAGCGAACCTATCCGGTTCAGGATTGAGTCATGGCAGCTAGGTATGGGGTTAACGATAGAGAAGTCACGCAGGAAAGTCACGTAGGAAGTCACGGCAGAGGAAGCAGGTAAGTAATGGTTGTTGACATGAAACCTTTTGGTTTCATATAATGCTATTATGAAACCGAAAGGTTTCTTAATACGGGATGAAGCGAGGTAGACCGAGGATGGACAACGCAAGCGGTGCTAAACTGCCGGATATACGACATACGATTACTTTAAAAGCCCCGATCGACAAGGTGTGGCAGGCTGTGGCAACTTCCGAAGGGATTGCGGCTTGGTTTATGCCGAACAACTTCGAGCCGGCCCTGGGCTTTGAATTTCAACTGAATGCCGGGCCGTTCGGCATGTCCCCATGTAAAGTAACCGAGCTCGACCCGCCCCACCGGCTGAGCTTTAATTGGGGGAAGGACTGGACGCTGACGTTCGAGCTGGTTGAGCACGGCGATCATTCCGAGTTTACGCTTATTCACGGGGGCTGGACCGCTGATCAGGTTACGGAATTCGGGGAAGCTCACGAGCTTGTCCGCGGGCGCATGGATAACGGCTGGGCAGGCCTTGTTCAAAAGCTCGCCGGCTATGTTGAGGGGTAAGCGATGACCGGGGCCGCTCCGAAGCACGACGTATTTCAGGCGATCGCCGATCCAACGCGCCGTAAGCTTCTTGGCCTTCTGAGCGAGAAGGAAATGCCGGTCAAAGATATTACCGGACATTTCTCGATGACCCGGCCGGCGGTATCGAAGCATCTGCGCATTCTGGAAGAAGCCGGGCTTGTGAAGGAACGCAAGGTCGGACGGGAGACAAGATATCGTCTGGATGCCGGGCCGCTGCAGGATCTGAAGGACTGGCTGTCCTATTTCGATCGCTTCTGGGAAAATAAGCTGTCGATGTTGAAGCATTATGTGGAAGAGGGACCGATGGATCGGGAAACGCCGGAAGGCGAGGATCCAGCCCTTTCCCTGGTGTCACGAAAGTCTTGCCTGAATCAAGAAGAGCAGGGATAACGATTCCCTGCTCTTCTTTTTTGCCGGTTGTCCGCATACCCTCTATACAGGAGGAGCTTGCCAGGGTGATCTTGCAGCATTCAGGACGCCCGAATAGGGGGGATACAGTTTGAGACGAAAACGATGGGGAAGCAGGCGTTTATCCTTTCCGTCCCTGTCATGGCCCAAACCGCGCCGAACGTTCAAGCCGTCCAGGAGAGGGTTCCGGGCGGTACCGTCGCGAGGCGGGGGCCGTCCACAGGTCGCCAAGCGGCGCAGCAGGAAGAAATGGTGGCTTATCGCAATCGTGCTGATTATATTTGGAATTACGCAGTTTTTTATGCATATTGAACGGAATCTCAGACCGCCGATCATGCATCTGGCCCAAATTCGGGTCAAGCAAATCGCTACCGAGGCAATTAATAAAGCGATCACATCCCAAGTAACGCAAGGCCAGGATTTCGAGAACCTGGTGAATTGGAAAACGGACAGCAGCGGAAAAGTGACGGGCTTTATGCTGAATTATGCCGAGCATCTGAAAATTACGTCGCATACGACGCAGGTCGTTCAGCAAACGCTGGATGATATCCATAAGCGGAAGGAGCATATCCCGCTGGGCCAAGTGCTCAAGAGCCCGATCATCGCCTCGTTCGGTCCGCAGATTCCGCTGAAGATCGAACCGCAGGGAGCGGTAAAGGTGCAGCTGGACACCCGCCAGCAGGGGGCCGGGATCAATATGATTCTGGTGGAAGTATTCGTCCATATCGTGACCGAGGTAGCGGTGGTCGTCCCGTTCGATATGGAGCCGCAGACCGTTGAGACTGATATCCCGATCTCCTACCTGCTCGTTGTCGGAGACGTGCCTATGTATTACTATGATGCACAGGGAAAAGCCGTCGGGGAAAATAAAGCGAGCGCGCCAAGCATTGCGATCCCTCCGCCTTCCTCCACTGACAACAGCGCAAAAGAGGGAGAGCCGCAAGGAAGCACCGGAGACACGCCGCTTATTACACCGCCGTCTGGCAGCACGAGCCCAGGCGCTGCATCGCCAGGCTCGACTACTGCACCGGGGGAAACGCCTGCAGGGGAATCCGACCCCGGTTCGGTCCAGCCCGAAGGGGGAGGGGCGGGACACTAGGGCAGCCGAACCTAAGCTGCATGCCCCTATAACGTAAAAAACGCGTCCTGAAAAGCTTCAGGAACGCGTTTTTTTCTTGGATCTTTTCTCCTCCAGCTCCCACCGCTTGAGCAGGGGATATGGATCAAAAGCCCATTCGGTATGGCCGGTATCCCGGTAGATGCCGTAATGCAGATGCGGAGGGAATTTCCCCTGGGTGCCCGGCTTGCCGTAACCGGAGCTGCCGACCCAGCCGAGGGTCTGTCCCGGCTTGACCACATCTCCTAGGGCGATGCTTTTGTCAAAGCCCTGCAAATGGGCGTAATAATGATAGTGGTTGTTCAAATCCCGAATGCCGATGCGCCATCCGCCGTATTTGTTCCAGCCCTTGATCTCCACCACGCCATAGCATGTGCTGCGAACGGGGACACCGTGGGAGGCAAACAGGTCGGTGCCTTCGTGAACCCTTCTGCCCCCCCAGTTGCGTCCCATGCCGAAGGTGCTTCGGTAGGAGTAATTGCTTTTGACGGGGAGCGGGAAGGCGTGCTCGAACAAATCCAGTTTCCCGAAGGTTTCGTACAGCTTGGCATACTGCATCACACGCTGGACGGCCCGGGTATTCTGATAGTATGACCATAAGCCGATGCTGAAGTCATCGGCAGCATGGCCATACGGGGCCAGTCTAGCCGCGACAGTATAGAGCAGGTCCATATCATCGTTGGGATCGGCTTTACCGTCTCCGTTCCCGTCAAGCCCGATTCCCGAGAACACGCTGATGGACATCGGATCGACATCCTCCTGATCGGGATTTAACGCTCCTGCCCACCTGGTAGGAGGAATGAAGATGCCGAGGGTCCGTTCGGGATGCTTTCGGTCCCTGGGATGAACCTGGGTCAGCGTTCGTTCATACTGATCAATGGCCGCAAGCCGGTACCAAGGAATTTGGGTTACGGCGGCAACCTGGTCATATAATGATTTCCTGGCGGCGTATACATCAGCAGCATTACCGCCCGGGGTGCTTGCTTCGACAGCTGCGTCGGGCGGCTCTGAAGAAGGTACGGCATGTACCGTTCCGTGTAAACAGGTGATCGACGTCAGGGAAGCCACAGCTGCAAGTATCCAGCGGCGCAACGCGCGGCTTGAGCATAGCGATCGCTTGATCCTCAATGTGTTCTTCACCCCCTTTTTAGACTGTTGTTATTGAGGGTTCTAGTACGCTTAAATATCGGCGTGCACCGGCGCTGCGAAGCCTATAGGCAGATGGCCGCCCGCCGGTCGGATAGGAGTGCCTACACCGTAGGGTGAATCAAAGCAAGGATTTTTATCCATGCCGTACATAGATTAATGTTATATCGATGAGGACAGGTAATATGATGGTTTTCATGATATAATATGGAACAGTTAACGTGAGTTTATGAACATTAGGCAAGATCAAACCAACGAAAGAAGGTATTTTCTTTGTCCAAAACCAAACAGCCAAAACCCGACTGGATTCGAATTAAGCTGACAACCGGCGATAATTATAAGGAAATCAAGAGCATGATGCGGTCCAAAACGCTTCATACGGTGTGCGAAGAGGCCCGGTGCCCGAATATTTACGAGTGCTGGGCGAACCGTACCGCGACGTTTATGATTTTGGGGGATATCTGCACGCGTGCATGCCGTTTTTGCGCGGTAAACACGGGGCTCCCGACGGAGCTTGACCTGCAGGAGCCGGAGCGCGTAGCCGAGGCCGCCGAGCAGATGAACCTTCGGCACTGCGTTGTGACAAGTGTAGCGAGGGATGACCTGAAGGACGGAGGCGCGTACATATTCGCCGAGACGGTGAAAGCGATCCGAAGACGTCTTCCGCTGTGCTCGGTCGAAGTGCTGATCCCGGACTTTATGGGCAGCGAGGAATCGCTGAAGATTGTTATGGATGCGAAGCCGGATATTTTGAACCATAATATTGAGACGGTTAAGCGACTGTCGGATCGGGTGCGGGCTAAAGCGAAGTACGACCGTTCCCTCCAGCTGTTGAAGAATGCCAAGAAGATGCAGCCGGATATTCCGACGAAATCGAGCATTATGCTCGGTGTCGGCGAAGAGTGGGATGAAATTCTGGAAGCGATGGATGACCTTCGGGCCGTCGATTGCGATATTATGACGATCGGCCAGTATTTGCAGCCGTCGCCTAAGCATTTAAACGTGGAGAAATATTACACGCCGGAAGAATTCGCCATCCTGAAGGAAGAAGGAATGAAGCGGGGCTTCAGCCACGTGGAATCCGGTCCGCTGGTGCGCAGCTCCTACCATGCGCACGAGCAGGTGAAATCGGCAGCTCGGAGCAAGGAAGAAACGGTTCAGTCTTAATCCAGTCTCAGCGTGTTAGAAAGGCAGGGATGCTGTCATGATCATTATCGGCAACAAAAGCTATGAATTGCTGAAGGACTACCGGAACGGATGGAATCTGGAGGCTTTCCGGGATCGGTACAGCGAGGTACTGGACCGGTATGACTATATTGTGGGGGACTGGGGCTACAATCAGCTCCGTCTCAAAGGCTTCTACCGCGACAACCATCCGAAGGCCGCCAAGGACTCCACATTTTCCAGCATGTCTGACTATATTAACGAGTACTGCAATTTCGGCTGCGCCCATTTCGTGCTGCAGAAGACCAAGGAGCACAAGGAGCATAAAGAGCCGAAGGACCGGGAAGCACGGGAGACAGCAGAATTGAAGGAAGTCCGGCCAGATGAGGACAACAAGGGCAGCAAGGAAGCCGCCGCACAAGACGGGTCAGTGAAAAGCAAGAAGGAAGGCCGGGACCGCGAAGTCCGGGAAGCGAAGCGGGAGCAGCGTGATCAGCGCGAGCCGAGGGAGAAGGGGCCGAAGGCTCCGAGATCCGCTACTTCGTGAACCCCGTCTTGACTTGAACTTCATATCCTAATCAAAAAAAGATCGGATCTCTGCACCAACGGACAGAGGCCGATCTTTTTGATTGCTTGATTAACCAAGAAACGCATCGCGAACCCGGTTCCAGAACGGAAACGGCCGGTAACGGGCGAAGCTGACCTGCTGCTCCGCCACCTGGCAGCGAACGGAGATAAGATCATCGATCGAAATATTGATATGATCAATCGTAAGGAGCAAGCGCTGCTCTTTGCGCGAAAATATATCACAATGATGATGCTTGGGCAGAAGAAGCGGCGAGCCGAGCGTTCGGAAGATGCGGTTGTTGATCGAGGCAATCTCCGCGATCTGTAAGGCATCGATTGAGGGGTGCACCATAGCCCCCCCAACGCTCTTGTTGTAAGCCGTGCTGCCGGATGGGGTGGATACGCAAATGCCGTCTCCCCGGAACATTTCAAAGGTTACATCGTTAATATCAATCTGAGCGACAACGGTCCCGTCAACGCCCTTGAGCGTAAATTCGTTCAGCGCAATATAAGATGAAGTCCCCGACTTCTTATGGATCTCCAGTTGTACCAAGGGATACTTGACGAGACGCGGCTCCACGGATCCCGTCTTTCGGGCCCCGCTCATATGATCAATCAGTTCGTTCAGCTCGTCAGCTTTCCAGTCTGCGTAGAACCCCAAGTGACCGGTATGAACACCGACGAAAGCCAGGTCGGGTATACGGTCAATAAAGGTATGAAATGCGTGCAGCATCGTACCGTCTCCACCGATCGAAACGACAATCTCGGGAGATTCTGCATCCAGCACAAACCCCCGCTGTTCGGCCAGCTTGTGAAACTGCTGGGTCAGCTCGACAGACAATGGGTCACCGCGGTCCAGAACATAATATCTCAAGTTGATAAGCTCCTTTGTAAGGTTATATAAAGATGATAATCAATCTTGGAGAATAACACAATGTTCACCTTGGGATTTTGCGGATTTTTTGATGCAGGCCCCTGATCAGACGAATCAGCAATATGCAAACGATCAGCGTGCCGATCAGTACGGTAAAGCCCGCCATAATATGGCTATACCCGCTTAAGGCAGGAGTCGAAACAGCGGAGAGATCCATCAACGCAGGCATCGGGGTCCCCATCACCGTCTCCCACAGCAGAATGACGGCCGTGGCTGCTATAATCCCGTGGATCAGCCGGGCGACGGCAAACGGGAAGTATCGTAAATTGGTAGAATTCAAAATGCTGACGATTTGCGCATGCACGGACAATCCCCCCCATGACAGGATAAAAGCCGCGGCAGCAGCCTTATAAGGCAGGGGGATGAATGAACCGGCCTCCCCCGCATAACGAGCACCGAGCGTTACCTCGAAAATGCCCCCCACCAGCGCGGTCGACAGGGCCTGCGGCATCCCGATCAGCGACAGCATGGTCTTGATCAGCTCGGTGAAGCTTGTAACAACACCTGCACGGGTCCATAGCTCCAGAAAGACGGAAAAGAATACAACAAGCCCTCCAACGACAATAATAAGCTGAAGGGAGGATTGGATCGCTTGGCTCACCAAGGTGCCGAGATCTCGTCCATCCTGCAGTCTTGCAGCATGCATCGCTTGGAATGCGGCTTTGATCCGCCCCGGCTTCCCGCCTGCGATATTCAGCGTGTCTTCGCCGGGATGGTCCGCGGATTTGCGTCTGCCATGGAAACGCATCAGGAGACCCACAACAAAGCCTCCGCCATAGTGGGCGATCGCCAAGATCAAGCCGATCTTCGGGTCATGGAAGAAGCCGACCGATACCGCGCCGATCAAGAAGATCGGATCCGAAGAGGTGGTGAAGGCGACAAGTCGCTCTCCTTCCTCGCGGTTCACCATCTTCTGCTCCCACAGCTTGGCCGTGAGCTTTGCGCCGACGGGGTACCCCGATACATAGCCCATCGCCGCAACAAACCCGCCTGCACCGGGTATGCGAAACAGCGGGCGCATCAACGGATCGAGCAGGGTGCCGATCAAATGCACTACCCCGAAGCCGAGCAGTATTTCGGATATGACAAAGAAGGGAAACAGGGATGGAAACAGCACATCCCACCAGATCGAGAGGCCCCTGAGCGCAGACTCCAGAGCAGCCTCCGGATATATAGCCATTAGAACGATCACGCTGGTCAATGCCGTCACCAGCAGCAGCCAGCCCGCTTTTTTCATGGTCATGTAATCATTGCCTCCTGGCATCGAAGAAAATTCTCAAATATAAGTCTGTTCTAAAAATGTATGCCGGGATTAGGACAAACAGTCTAAAAAAACATGAGTAAGCGGTTTCAAAATTGCTTTATTTTCCGGGAACATGTGCTATAATAAAAAGCATCAAAGCACATCTTTCGTATTATGTTTGGATGGAGTGATGATCATGAGCATAGTCGCAGGTATTCTGGTATGCGCCTTCGTTTATGTTATACGTGCTTCTCTCGTCCAGAGTGAAGAGGATTGGCGCAGTTATTAATAGCATTTAGAAGGGGCTCCCCGCTGGGGTGCGCCTTTTTTTGTTGTTTTTTGCTATAATAGAGAAGTGCATACATGTCGAAAATTATATATATAGATGGGAGACCTGAAAGGGTATGAATCCGCATTTGAGCATCTATGATAACCTCGGCGGGGCCGAGGGGATCCGGTCTTTAGTCGAGGCATTTTATCCGAGAGTTCAGCAGAACGAGCTGTTGGCACCGTTGTTTCCGGAGGATATCGAGCCGGTAATGGAGAAGCAGTATATGTTTTTAAGCCAGTTTTTCGGAGGCCCCGCGCTCTTCTCCGAAGCGTATGGCCACCCGATGATGCGGGCAAGGCATCTTCGATTCCCGATTACCGAGCGCCATGCCGAGGAATGGCTTCGCTGCATGGAAGGTGCATTGACGGAGATCGGCGTGGACGATGAGCTCCGTGAATTTGTGCTGCAGCGCCTGTCCGGCCCTGCCCACCATTTCGTGAATACGCCCCTGGACTAAAGGCTATGACGAGAGTACGCAAGGGAAGGGATGGGAAGCGAAGATGAAATTGGAGCCCTTGTATTCCATCAAAGTGCAGTGTATTCACTGCGAGCACGAGTTTGAAACGTCGAGGGTCCGGCCCAGCTTTAAAAAAGCTTATCGGACGGATACCGATTTTTGCGCGTACTATAAGTCGGAAAATCCCGATTACTACGTCGTGAGAATCTGTCCGAGCTGCGGATTTGCCTCAACGGAAAATTCCATAGTCAAGCTGAACGACAAGCAGAGGTCGGCCTTTCAGGCGCAAATCGCAAGCCGCTGGGAGAGACGCGACTTCGGAGGCCGGCGCAGCCTGGAGGAGGCGCTGGAGACGTACAAGCTCGGCTTGCTCTGCGCGCAGATCATCGGGGAACGCGAGCGAATCATCGCAAGCCTGCTTCACCATATTGCTTGGCTGTACCGATACCAGCAGAATCAGGAGCAGGAAAAACGCTTCTTAAGGTATAGTCTGGACTCTTATATCCGTGTATTCGAGCTTGAGGGAGTAGGGGCCAATGATGCCAAGCTGCTCTATCTCATCGGGGAAATTCACCGAAGGCTGGGACAATACCAGGAGGCGGTGCAGTGGTTTGGAAGAGTGGTTCAAGACCAGAGGATTGTGGATGCGGCGATGATTCGCGCTTCCAGGGAACAGTGGCGGGTCGCTTCCGAGCAGCTGAGGGAAGAAAAGGGCCACGCGCTGGGAGCGGAATAGCGGCTTCATCCTGAGGAAACGAAGGCCGGCTGAAGGTGCCGATAAGAATAACTTGGAGCTTTCCGCTCTCCGGAGAGATCGGACTTACGGGGAACAGGGACATCGACGCCGAAGGGTAGAACCAAGCGGCCGGGCTAATGAAATTAGCGGAGCCGCTGGTCTGTAAGCAAATAATCAATGTCGCTGTCGAGCACGGTAACTCTGTTGTGGCAGCAGGGGAAGATCAGCAGCTTTTTCTTGCCCTCCCTGACACTAATCAGTTCTTTGGGCTTCATGGGAAGAAGTACATTGTCGGTCCCGCAGAAGGGGCATGTCTGTACATATACGTCATTTCCGACGACATCATAGGGCCATGTGTTTGAAAAAGGTATCATGAGTTCTCCGAACGACCCTGTTCGCTCTCCTGCTCCGACTGCGGCTCTGCCTTATCGTTCTTAGCAAGCTCGGCGATCTTCTGCATCAGGATATGCTGCGGCATATGCATAAGCTGCTCCAGCGGAACGCCCAGCTGCTTGGACAAGGTTACCGCCGTTTCCGGTGAAATTTGTAATGGTCTCATCGCTTATCGATCCTCCAGCAGTAATTTTAATATATATAGTTATACACTTTTCACGTCGTTCATACAAATATGAGCGCCAAGCTGGAAGAAAAAAACTTACTTCAATTTTGAAAGGCGGACTATGGATATGACACTTCAACAAACCTGGAATTTAGAAACCATCTTCCCGGGAGGCTCCTCGTCTCCGGAGCTGGCCAGCTTCCTGGAGACGCTGGAAAAGGATATGCAAGCCCTGCAGCAGGACGTTAAACACTTGTCCGTGCCGGCTACAATCGGGGACGCAAAAGCGCTGGAAGCCTTTATGGAGCAGTTTCAGAGCTGCTATGCCCGCGTACGGGAGGCTTCCGCATTTGTAAGCTGCTTGACCGCACAGAACGTAAACGATAAAAAAGCCGTTCAGCTGTCAGGGCGGGTTACCTCGCTGTCGGCTTCGCTCCAATCCGTAAAAAGCCGGTTCGATAATGTGCTTCGCGGAATGAACGATGAGCTCTGGACGGCATGGACAGGCACCGAGCCAGTGTCCAAGCTGGACTTCATCTTGAATGAAAGCCGGAACCTGGCGAAGGAGAAAATGAGCCCCGAGCTGGAAAGCCTGGCTTTGGCGCTCGGCGTTGACGGCTACCACGGCTGGGGCGAGTTTTACGACACCATCGTCAGCAAAATTCAGATTCCGTACGAAGAGAACGGCGAGACCAAGCTGCTCTCCGCCGGACAAGCCTTTAACAAAATGCATGATCCTAACCGAGAGGTACGGCAATCGATGTTTGAGAAATGGGAGGCAGCATGGGGGGCAGCGGCGGATTACTGCGCGGATACCCTGAACCATCTGTCCGGCTTCCGGCTGAAGCTGTATGAGAACCGGGGCTGGGACGATGTGTTGAAAGAGCCGCTCGCGATCGGCCGGATGAGCCGCGAGACGCTGGATACGATGTGGGCGGTCATTCAGGATACGAAGCCTGTGCTGGTGGAGTACTTGAATCGGAAGGCGAAGCTGCTGGGTCTTGACGGGCTGTCGTGGACCGACGTGGATGCGCCGATCCGCACGTCGGCAGCCAAAATTTCCTATGACGACGCTGCGGTTAATATCGTAGAGCAGTTCCGCAAATTCAGTCCGAAGCTGGCCGACTTCTCCCAAATGGCATTCGATAAAGGCTGGATTGAGGTTGAGGACCGTCCCGGCAAGAGACCTGGCGGCTTCTGTACTTCGTTCCCGGCCAGCGAGCAGACGCGGATCTTCATGACGTTTGGCGGAACCGCCTCGAACGTGTCTACGCTGGCTCATGAATTGGGACATGCGTACCATCAATTCCTGATGCGCGGAATTCCCGTGCTCAACCAAAGATATGCGATGAACGTCGCCGAAACTGCTTCGACCTTCGCTGAAATGATCGTATTTGACGCAATGGTGAAAGGGGCGTCCACCGAGGAAGAGAAGCTGGCATTGCTGGAGGAGAAAATTCAGAACAGCGTTGCGTTCTTTATGAACATCCATGCAAGATTCCTGTTCGAGACCCGTTTCTATGAGAAACGGAAGAGCGGGCTGCTCAGCGCCGAGGAAATTTCGGACCTCATGGTGGAGGCGCAGAAAGAGGCCTATTGCGACGCTTTGACATCTTACCATCCTCATTTCTGGGCATCCAAGCTGCATTTCTATATTACGGGAACACCGTTCTATAACTTCCCGTACACATTCGGCTACATGTTCAGCACCGGCCTCTACGTTCGCGCCCTGCAGGAAGGCCCTGCTTTTGCTGAAAAATACGATGCACTTCTCCGTGACACGGGCGTCATGACGGTTGAGGATCTGGCGAAAAAGCATCTGGACGTCGATTTGACCCAGCGCGATTTTTGGCAAAGCGCGGCGGATTTATGCGTATCGGATATCAGACAGTTTCTGCAATTAACCGAGCATTTGGCATAAGGTGCCGAATGCATCGCGGAAATACGATAAAAGAAGCTCCTTGCGGGCTTCTTTTTTTGTCGCATAGGGGAGAAAAATGCCGGAAGATACGGAAATGCATTTAAGTAATTGTGCAATTTTAGTCATATATACCCAATTATGTTGAATTATGTTGATGGAACATTTTCATTCCCTTATAATGAGTCATAAGCCCTAATATTAGGGAGGATTTACTAATAAAGGAGGGGTGACGATATGGTGCAATTGGATCAGTTATCGCTGGCCAGACAGTTGGATATCGTGTTTCGCGAGCTGGAGGAAGAACTTGGAGGGCTGACCTCAGGTACGGTATTTGTACAAATACGAAATAATATCATCGGCAAATTCGGTATCCGGCACAATCCGTTGGCCGGGCGAAACGGGGTGATAGCACCTTGTGAGGAGGGGTTAAGCGAAGCTCAGCAGTATTCGTTTCGGATGATGGCGCTTGAAAGCCTAAAGCATAAGCGGCATTGGACG
Source organism: Paenibacillus ihbetae (assembly GCF_002741055.1). Lineage (NCBI taxonomy): Bacteria > Bacillati > Bacillota > Bacilli > Caryophanales > Paenibacillaceae > Paenibacillus > Paenibacillus ihbetae. The sequence continues at coordinate 4,241,717 of NZ_CP016809.1, forward strand.
CACGGTGAAATCAGTTACGAGTTTATGGTGCGGCAAGGCATGGTTGTGGTGGATGCTATTCTCGAGTCGAATTACAATATGGCGAGCTTAATGATACGATATCCCCGGCATACATATCCCGAAGCGGCTTCGAAGTCCTGAAATTATTGTTTGTTCATACCATAATAACAGCGAAAGAGGCGATCTTTGGGGAGAAGATCGCCTCTTTCTATTTATGGCTGGAGGGAAGAGATGCGATTACAGGTTCGAACGACCCGATAATTGCTGCTCAGCCAGTTGTACCAGACGCTTAGTGATGTAACCTCCCAATGAACCAGTTTCACGGGAAGTGTAGTTACCCATGTAGCCGTCTTGCGGAAGAGTTACACCCAGTTCTTGAGCAGCTTCTACTTTCAATTGTTGAAGAGCTGCAGTCGCTTGAGGAACAACCAGGTTGTTAGAAGAACGTCCTTGAGCCATGTCATGTCACCTCCTTTGAGATTGTATGAGGATATTATGACCTGAAAGATAGGGATCTCATTCGCCATCAAGGGAGTAACGGGGCTGGTAAAATTAGGCGGCGCGAGCATCCTGCTCTGGTTAAGGACATTAAAAAACAGCCCTTCCGGATTGGAGGGCTGCCATTCTATCAAGCAGTATGCTTGGCGCTTCCGCGTTTCTTCCAATAAGATCAATGATCAATGATCAAGTCGTCTAAATGTCGAGCCGATATTGCCATCATTCGACATTTCCGCCATGGACAACACGAATACGGGTTTGCAATTCGACGGATGCTCCGGCCTCGAGATGAATCAGGCCAGTCTCGTCGCTGGATAAGTTCAGGTTGGGGGCATTTGGAAGCCATGTATACGGCTCAATGCACAGGAACTCCTCAGCTTGGCCCTTCGTATACAGCACCCAATGCTTAAAATACTGACGATCTGCCGAGTACTGGATCTCGTAACCGTCGTCCCGTTTGAGCAGGGCAAGGGCAGGCTTGCCTTCCGGTATTCTCAAAATCGTGTCCAGATCCGTATCCTTCAGATTCAATCCGGTATTGAGGCCTTCAAGATGCCCCAGTGCCGACGTATCTCCTGTCGGAATCAGCTCGTTATTTAGCGTATAGATCGATTCGACAGGCACTTCCAGCGACCATCGATGTGGTTCGCCGTCAAGCAGGAACCATGTATGATAACCCATGCCGAATGGGGCGGGTTGTTTGCCGGTGTTCGTTATGCGCAGGTTTTGGACCAGCTCGGCTCCCTGGAGTCGAAAGTTCATTTCCAGCTTCAGGGGGATCGGAAACTGCGACATCCATTTCGGATCATCGGAGGTTGCGAACTCTGTCGAAACCGCGCAGCCTTCATCATCCTCTTCAATATCGCTCACGCACCAAGCCTGGGTCCGGTGCAGTCCATGGATATGATTATCGCCTGCCGTATTTTGATCGAATTGATACGTTTGGCCGCCGTATTCGAACCGGCCTTTGGATATCCGTCCCGGCGGAATGAGCATCGGGATGCCGAAGTGGTACGGCTTTTGGAGATAGAATGCAAGCTCGCTTTCATCCGGCCTTCGGAGGATTTCACGCTGTTCTTCGATGTCTTTAATCCCAATCACGTTGTTACCTAGACGAGGGAGGAGAGTCACTTCAAGACGGCCGCTGTTTAAGATATAGGTGTCGTAACCATTCCACTGGCCTTTGGTCACTTGATTCATATCGATGCTCCTTTACTAACAAAAATCATGGTCTGGACGATTAACCACATCATAACAGATTTTTAAGCGTCGCGTACAATAATTGCTCGAAATCGCGGATGGCGCGCTTCGCACCGATCTTGGAATTGACAAGGTGATGTAAGAGATTTATTATTGCATGTAATAGTGATCAATGATGATTGAACACGATGACAAGGACAAGTAGGCATATGCGGTCGCTCCTTCAGAAAGCCGGTGGCTGATGTGAACCGGTGGAGCCGCTTTGCTGAATGGACCTTTGAGTGCCGAGCTGAACGGGATAAACAACAATCGTGTTAATTCCTTAATATGCCGGCCGGGTATTCTCCGTTACAAGAATGGAAGGCTGCAGCTGTTATGCATTCAATGCCGGCTGCGGCGAATAAGGGTGGCACCACGGTCTCACGTCCCTTGCGGATGTGGGGCCTTTTTTTGTTGGATTTGTCGCTAGAAACTAGAAATGGAGGACTATGGAATGAAAACCGTATTATCAGGCATTCAACCAAGCGGCACCTTGACGCTGGGCAACTATATCGGAGCCATTAAAAATTTTGTGAAGCTCCAGGATGAGCACAATTGCTACTTTATGGTCGTGGATTTGCACGCAATCACGGTCCCGCAGGAGCCGCAGGCGCTCCGCGAGCGCTCGGAGATGGTCGCGGCATTGTATGTTGCGGCCGGCATCGATCCGACCAGAGCGAATATTTTTATGCAGTCGCATGTTCCGCAGCATGCCGAGCTTTCGTGGTTGATGACGACGCTCGTGCATATGGGCGAGCTTGAGCGCATGACGCAGTTCAAGGATAAATCGGAAGGCAAGGAATCGGTAGGAGCAGGTCTGTTCGTGTACCCTGCGCTGATGGCGGCCGACATTTTGCTGTATAACGCGGACCTCGTTCCGGTGGGGGATGACCAGAAGCAGCACCTGGAGCTGACGCGCGACTTGGCGGGACGGTTTAACCATCGATTCGGGGAGTTCTTTACCGTACCCGAGCCGTATATTCCTCAAGTAGGAGCTCGGATCATGTCGCTCGACGATGCGTCTAAAAAAATGAGCAAGAGCAATCCGGTTGAGGGAAGCTATATTGCCATGCTGGACACGCCTGACCAGATCCGCAAAAAAATCAGCCGCGCCACAACCGATTCCGGTACCGAGGTCGTTTACGAACCTTCCACGAAGCCGGAGGTCAGCAATTTGATGAGCATTTATTCGGAATGCGCAGGCATTTCCCTGCAGGACGTGCAGAACCGTTTCGAAGGGAAAATGTACGGTGCGTTCAAGAAGGAGCTTGGCGAGGTTGTTGTGGCTGCGCTTGAGCCGCTTCAGAAGCGGTATCATGAAATTCGCCAATCCGGGGAAATTCACGATATTCTCGCAAGAGGGGCAGAGCAGGCACGCAGCAAAGCCGCCCAAATCTTGGACGGCGTCAAGGATAAGATGGGCTTTCTCCCAGCGAAATAATCGCTCTGTGCACTTTGGAAGCGTACGCTTCGGTGCCGAGAACCCGACTTCATGAAACTTGATTTTAAGACGGCTTGCGCTTGGACTTGATGATAAAGCCCCATCCGATATTGAGAATCGACAGAATGCCGAGTCCGACGGCGATCAGCCAATTCGTGCTGATCATCATGGCGCAGGCGGTCAGAAGGACGATGGACGAGACGGCAAACCATAGGGAAAGACCTTTGCTCATATGAAAAAAAACCTCCAACATAAAAAATAAAAAACTACGTATAAGGCTGCGAGATGAAGCCATAATAAGTTTGCAAGCTTGCACTGGAATAACAGACATTCAGTGAAGGGAGATATTTAATATGGCACAAGGTCGTTCCCGCAGCAACAATCTGGTTGTACCTCAAGCAAGACAAGCACTGGAGCAGCTGAAAACGGAAGCTGCTCGCGAGCTGGGCGTGACTCTTCCTCAAGACGGCTACATGGGTAACTATACATCCCGTGAAACCGGTTCTTTGGGAGGTTACATCACGAAGCGTCTGGTACAGCAAGCTGAACAGCAACTTTCGGGTTCTGGACGCACACTGTAATTTCTTCTCATAAGGGACTTACCGCCCGGGGCGCTCGATGCGCTCCGGGTTTTCATTTGCTTCTTGTCGAACGTCCCTCACCCGGCGCTATACATAGACAAATTGTGCCTCAAACAACGCCATAACGTCAAGGAAATATCCTTGGCAAATGTCACTGAATTGTCATATAGATCGACAGAATTCCGAAGGATTGCTAAACACTTTTTACTAATGATATGATAAACTTTATAGCGGAGGCAGTACTTCCTCCATAACGACAGATACAAGGAGGAACGTTTACACGTGGGTAATCACTTGAGATATCAGGCTCCTTCAGAATCCGCAGCACTGGCTTCCGCAGCGCCTGCACCTCCCGAAAAAGCGGGGACTTGGAAAGATTTTATAACCGTGACCAAACCCGGAATACTCCGGTCTAATTTGATAGCAGCATTTGCCGGATTTTGGCTGGCGTCGCGCTGGGACATCCAGTTCGGACTGCTTGCGATGACATTGCTTGGAACTTTGCTCGTCATGGCATCCTCGTGCGTGTTTAATAACTATTTCGACCGAGAACTCGATATGAAGATGGAACGGACGCGGGATCGTTCTCTTCCAACCGGACGGCTGACGCCGAAGGTTGTTCTTTGGTATGCCATTATACTGGGGGCATTGGGACTAGCGGTCCTGTTCCTGTTCTCCGGCGTCCTGGCGGGGATCTTCGGCGCGGTAGGCATGTTCGTTTATGTCGTCGTTTACACGCTATGGCTGAAGCGCACCTCGACATGGAGCACATCCGTCGGCGCAATCTCCGGGGCGATGCCGCCGGCTATCGGCTATGTGGCGGTATCGGGGCAGGTAGATATGGGGGCAATTCTGATCTTTGCGCTGCTCTTCTTATGGCAGCCGCCGCATTTCTGGGCGCTTGGCATTCGGCGGGTGGAAGAGTATCGTGCAGCAGGATTTCCGCTGCTTCCGGTCGTCAAGGGCATCAAGCGTACGAAAATTCAGATGATCCCTTATCTTGTGCTCTTGCTGCCGATTCCGATCCTCATGTATGTGTACGGATACGCAGGCATCTTCTTCCTGGTCATCGGCCTGCTCCTTGCGATCGGCTGGCTCTATACGGCTTTGAAGGGATTCAAGGCGAAGGATGACGAGGCTTGGTCAAAGAAGGTATTCATCTTCTCGATCAATTATTTAACCCTCAGCCTCATTGTTCTGATTCTGAACACGACCTTCTAACACTCGAATAAATCTGGTCGGTCAACCTCGGAAGGTCGGTAGACATTGGATTGCTTAGCGATCATTACGTTCAATATGCGGGACAGGCATATGGTTCCATAAGAGCCAGGCCGGGAAGAAGGGAGAAGAGCAAGGGGAATGAACGCATTCAAGCGCTATAAATGGACTTGGATTTTGCTGGCCGTCTGCGTAGTCGCAGCCGTATACCTCGTATACAACGCACTGGGATTCGGGAAGGATAAGCTCCCCGTCATTCGTGAAGTCGGCAGCTACTCCATGGAGAATGTCGACGGCAAGACCATCGCGTCGGAGGATACGAAGGGAAAGGTCAAGCTGATGTATTTTTATTTCACCAGCTGTCCGGACGTTTGTCCGGTAACGACGCTAATCCTCTCTCAAATTCAAGAACAACTGAAGAAGGAAGGGCTGTTTGGGGGCGAAGTGAATTTCGTGTCCATTTCCTTTGACCCGAAGACTGACACGAAAGAGAAAATCAAAGAGTTCGGCGACCGCTTCAATGCAGACTACAGCGGGTGGTACTTTCTGAGAGGAGACCAGGAAGAAACCCGGAAGCTGATGCAAGAGTCCTTTAAGATCCCGCTTCTCGGCAACGATTCGACGAACTTCACCCATGGCAACTCCATCGCTTTGGTGGACCGGGATAACAACATTCGCAAAATGTATAATGCCGGCATTCCGTCGGATGTAAAAACAGAAGATATCATTCAAGACATCAAGACCTTGATCAAGGAATAGTACTTATCCGACCCATTGAATAGATGTAGTGATAACGGCAGTGCAGGGAATCATCCTGCACTGCCGTTTTTTCTTAATCAGGTTGTTTGACCTGATTGAAGAGAGCGGAAAGCGAGAAAGGTCACAAGACGAGAAACGCGATGCAAAACGAGAAGCGCGATACAAAAATCGCTGCAGCTGGGCGGCAAGTGTTTGGATACCTTATAACAGGTAACAAGGGCTAGTAAGCTTCAGGGGGAGGGTAGATGATGAATTCCTCCAGTCCTGCTTTTTCTAGCTGGGCAATTAAATATTCATCAGGCGTGCCCTCTACGCCTGCGTACCCGCGGCGGGTGTAAATCTGCTCGGCGTCCGGGAATGCATCGCGCAATATCCCGCGAATCTTTTTGCCGGAGCTGTCGTTATCCATAAACAGATACACCTCCTGATCGCGTACCTGCTTTTGCAAGGCGTCAAGCTTGGCGCTGTTCAACGTACCGAATGTGCATAATATCGTAATATCGGAAGTTAGCAGCCGGCGGAGACGGCTGCGGTCGTTCTTCCCCTCCACGATGATAAATATTGACATGCTGTTCACCTCTGTCATGATACGGCGTAGCTTGGCAGCATTCCCCGGGAAATGTTGACGTCCTGGTCGAAAGATGTATATATAGTGTAACTTGTTTACCGCCGTTCATGCAAAACAGAAAAATGCGGCCTTCCAGCAGGAAGACCGCTTCAGTAAGACTCATGTATTCTAGAAGAAACAGCTGCTCAGGATAATCACGAGAAGAATATACAGAACCAGAATCATTCCTACCGAGTTTCCATATGCCGGTGCATGACAATGTTTATGATGGACATGACTCATTTGTTTTCACCCCTTGGTTAAATGTCCGTGGTCAGTTGCCACACTGTATTCTATGTCCATTTACCCAATAGGATTGTGTATTGGCCCACTTGATCCCGTTTATGGAGCCCATATCCGTGATATTTGTCAGAGCGGTGATACCGGTGTCGTCTCCGGTGCCAAGGAGGCCGAAGGCTCGACACGTTTCTGATGCGGAAGCAGAAGGAGAACGGTCATCAGCATAAGAAACGCAATAAAATAAGGGGATACGATCGTCCGCAGCTGCCCGGCTGCAATCGGGCCGACAAAGGAACCGAGCGACATGGCGATGGACTGCAGCGAGAATACCCTCCCGAGCCGGGTGCCCCCGCTCAGCTCAATAAATAGCGATGATAAGGCAGGGAACAGCAGACCTTTAGACAATCCCAATAAAAATAAAGTAACCGTCAACGGCAATTGATCAGCTGCGGCCAGCAAATAAAAGCTGATGGCCAGGCCAAGCACGCCCGCTGCTACCCTGGCCCGAGGGGGATACCGGTTCAGGAAAAGCATGCTCAGGGTAACAAGCGCCCCCAGGCTGATCACGGAGAAGAGAAGTCCGGTGGACATGATGCTTGCCTGCCCGCTGTCGCGGAGCGGAATTTCAAAAAACAATATGCCTTGGGAGCACGCGATGACAAACGGGAACAGATAAAGCCGGAGACTAAAGGGCAATCGGGTCGTTCCCTGGTTGGAAGGAACCTTGGCTTCCTTCTTGCCGACCGCCTCTGCCGCCTGCTTGGGGAGGCTTAGGAAAGCCATAATTCCCGTAAAGATGAGAAGCCAGCCGAGGCTCTGAAAGGTGCCCGAAAATCCGGTGTTGGCGACGATAAAAGCTCCGGCAGCTGGCGAAAGAACGGAAGCAAGGGTGTGTACAAGGCCGTGCCCGGACATGTATTTGCCTTGCGTAACAGGATCTTTGGATAAGGATGCCAGCAGGGCAAGACATGCAGGTGAAAGGAAAGCCAGCACAAAGCCGCTGATGGAGCGGAGCACAAGCAGCTGCCAGGGAAGCTGGACATGGGCCTGCAGCAGCAGAATGATGCCTGCCGCAGTCAGGCTGAAAATAATGTAGCGCCGGCTGCCGTGCCGGTCGATCAGGCCGCCGGCAATCAGATTGCCCGGCAGATGGGTCAGGGCATAGATGCCCATCATCCAGCCGATAAAGGCCGGAGCAGCCCCCAGAGAGATGGCGAACGGCGTGAGCACGGGATATTGGGCGTGCAAATCAAAAAACGCCAGAAATAAAAACATGTAGAGCCATAGAGCGGTTTTCAATATGGCACCCTCCTATCCGGCAAAAGATCGTTATGATACTACTTGTACGCGCCAAGGGGCAAGCTTATACCTCTTTGTAAAAAGACCCGGTTGGCTGACAGCATCCTTGGGAATCATGTATAATTAAAAAGACGGCCGTCAAACCGCCGTTTATTAGCGACAGGAGTGAAGGATATGGATACGCAAGTATGGATGGAGTTTCTGAAGCAAAACTGGCTCGTTATCGCAATCGCGTTAATTATTCTGTTTGTCGTGCTGAATGTGGTGAGAACGGTCATCAAATGGGCGATCGCCGTGCTGATCATTGTAGGCCTATTGGTCTATAGCGGAATATCGCTGGACAAGATCGGGGAGGTTGTCACGACGGTAAAGGATGAAACCATCGATACCGTGAAGACCGAAGCGCTGAATTTGATGATCAAGGAAGCGAAGGAAGCAAAATATACGTCGAATGGAGACGGAACCTATTCCATTACGGCCCCGAACCTGGAGTTGAAGGGCAGTTCCGGCTCCAGCGAAGTTGAGGTAACCTTTCGCGGGGTAGCGGTAGGAAAGTGGGACATTAACGACACGATACGCACCTTTATCAACGATGCCAAGAACAATACGGATTCCAAATAACGAAAACCAATTCACTTAGATAAAGGTGCAATCAGACCCGGAAGCCGATGTGGGATGCTAAAGTATTTTGCCCGCTCATCTGCAGCCGGGTTGCACCAACATCATTGGGAGAGGGGGAATGCCGTGTGATGTCCGCATGGATCGATAGTGTGCGAGACGGAAACGGAATTACCGTTTTGCTGCTGCTGATTGTGGCCTTCTCCATGATACAGGGGTGGAGACGGGGAGCTTCCCGCTCCGCCGGAAAGCTGGTTTCTTTTCTCGGGGATGCCCTGCTCCGGATCGGAGGTCTGGTGATATCCATCCCGTTTACGTTGTGGCTGTCGCCAAAGGCCGGAGATTGGTTAGGCACGATCTCCGCTTTGCCGGACCGGGAGCTGCGGTTCTGGGAGCAGGTGTATTATACGGCGGTGAGATCGCTGGCTGATTTTCCGCTGCTGAGATTTGCGGTTCTGTTTATGCTGAGCTACGGATTGATCGTATTCTTGCTGCGTCTGCTGATCTCCCTGATTTTCGGAGGGGGAAGCTTGTTCCGATCCGGGAGGGAAACATCCGCATCGCTTCCAAGCCGGCTGGCCGGCACCGGCATCGGCGTGCTCATTGGTGCTGCACGAAGCATGCTTGTCATCGCTGTGCTGTTCGTGTGGGTCAGCCTGAATCCGGATCATGGATTCAGCCGTTATGTCGAGGCTTCCCCAATCTATTCGCAGGGAGCAAGGGCAGTACTCGAGCCATTGTCGGGATCGCTGGTACGTGAACAGCTGCCGGTATTTGCCCAGTCGGTTCAAGATGAACTAAGCGGCATCATGGAGCGGAAATACGAGGTGATCGACCACCGGATACCGGAGGGGATCGAGCAGACCGCGGCGCATGTGGTCAAGGGGGCAGCGACGGATAAAGAGAAGGCCCGCAAGCTTTATGATTGGGTCGGCAGCCGGATATCCTATGATCATGAGAAGGTTCGCCTCTATGAAGAGCAAAGGATTTGGAAAGAGCAGACCCCGCAGGATACGTATGATACCCGGCTTGGCGTCTGTATCGACTACGCCCGGCTCTATGCGATGATGGCCCGTTCCCAGGATTTGGACGTCCGCGTCGTAACCGGACGCGGCTATAATGGCCAGGGCGGCTATGGGCCGCATGCCTGGAACGAAGTGTATTTGAGCGAGGAGAAAAAGTGGGTTCCGCTGGATCCGACATGGGCCCAGAGCGGGGACTGGTTTAACCCTCCGCGGTTCAATGAAACGCATATTAAGGAGAGCGTATTTTAATAGCAAATCGAATCAGGGGCGGACCCAAGGCAAAGGGGGTCCGCCCCTTGCGAATCCGCTAAATGTCACCCGGATGAAGTGGGGAGGCTTTTTGTGATAATATAGGGTTAGGTAATGTGCATAAAAGGGGAGAAGCATACGTGAGAGGGTTTAGGCCGGATAAACGCAAACAGGATGAGGGAGATGCCGGCAGTCAGTTTAATCTGCGAGTCAACCTGTTCTTTTTTAGCACGTTTATTATTTTCTGTGTCATCATTATACGTTTGGCGATTCTTCAATTCGTGGAAGGGCCTGAGCTTAAGGAAATGGAGACCGGGGGTCAAATTAAAGACTTCCCGCTCCAGCCGATCCGCGGAAGCATCCTTGATGCATCGGGCACGCCGATAGCTTACTCAACGCCTTCCCAGGCGCTGTATCTTACGCTGATGAAAGATTACAGCAACTCCGACCGCGGCAAGGAGAATCGGCCGGAGATCGAGAAGCTGGCGCAAGAGATGGTGGATGTCTTCAACCGCTACGGCGATCCCAAAGCCGAGAAGATGACCGTGGAAGATGTCATCAAAGCAATGGACCTGAATTTTAACAAGCAGCCGGGATATGAACCGCGACGAATTAAAGCCAACCTGTCCTCGAAGGAAGTCGCCTATTTCATGGAGCATAAATCCCAGTATCCCGGCGTCGAGATCGTGGAGGAAAGCGAGCGAAAGTACAGCGAGGACCGAATTGCGGTACAGACGATCGGGTATTTAAGGGAGTTTAAAGGCCAGAAGGATTTGGACAAGTACAAAGCCATTGATCAGCAGAACAAAACCCAGAAGGATCCGGGTCTGATCTATTCGGAGCAGGAGAAGGTCGGTGTCGACGGGCTTGAAATGATGTTCCAAGATGAGCTCCGCGGGAAGAACGGTTATATCAATATTCCGATCAGCCCGCAAAACATGGCCAACGGCGTACCGACGATGGTCCCGCCGCAAAAAGGCTATAATATCCACTCGACCATCCATAAGGACATTCAGCTCGCCGCGCAGCAGGCGATTATTGACCAGCTGAAATGGCTGCATACTAATCCCGTATCGGGTAAGCTGCATACGAATGCCAAGACGGGGTATGCGGTAGCCATGGAAGTGGACACAGGGAATGTTGTAGCCATGGCCAGCATTCCGGATTACGATCCGAATGTATGGGAGACCGGAACGGATGACTGGGATTCGGTCATGAGTCATTACCGTAACGGAACCATATGGCCATACAGCTCGGGACGCTCCGGCAACAATCTGGAGTCAACCGTCCTGCTCGGCTCCACGATCAAGCCGCTGAGCGTATTGATCGGACTGAATGAGCATTTATTCGGCCCGAACGACTATTATCCGGACCAAGGTGCCGCATACTTCGGTAAGGATAACTCGAGGGTCTTCAACTCCGGCCGAAAGGCGAATGGATCGATCAACGCGCGAAAAGCTCTTGAAAAATCCTCGAACGCCTTCATGGTCGATTGGGTCGGGGAGAAGCTGTTCAACAAGTACGGCTCAAAATCCGTCGAAGTGTGGGACGAATACATGAAGAAATTCGGGCTGGGCGTATCCACCGAATCCGGGCTGCCGAATGAGCATAAAGGCATTATCGAGTATATGAACATCGAGCAGGCGGGCAGTTATCTGGCAGCGATGGCTTACGCTTCCTTCGGCCAGTCCGGGAAGTATACGACGCTTCAATTAGCGCAATATGCCACCATGCTTGCAAATCAAGGCACAAGAATTAAACCTCAGCTTGCGAGCAAAATCGTGGACCAGAACGGCAAGGTAGTCAAGAAGTACGGACGTGAAGAGCTGAATCACGTCGAATTTCCGCAGCAGTACTGGAATGAAGTGATTCAAGGGATGAATACCCAGAATCTTCGGGCGTTTGAAGATTTTCCGTATGATTTTGCCCGTAAAACCGGTACGTCCGAGCAGGAGATTTATAAGAACGGACGTCGTGACATCGTAGACAACGGCGTGTTTATCGCCTTCGCTCCTCGGCAAAATCCGAAGCTGGCGGTTGCCGTCGTCATTCCGGAAGGCGGCTTCGGTTCCCAAAGTGCGGCGCCGGTGGCACGCAAGATTTTCGACGCGTACGACGAAATCTACGGTCTCGACGGAACGCCGCATCCGAAGAACAAGGATGAGCAGGAAGGCAACGGAGAATAGGCATAACGAAACAGAAGGCAGCGATCAAGCGATAAGGGCTTGGCTGCCTTCTTTCTGTTGGTCAAGAAATCCGGAACCAACAACGATTGGTAGGTACATTTTTTACGTAATTGCCCAATATCCGGATATGTACTGAGCTTTTAGAACAGCTATACGTGGGCGTCAGGGGCCTTGTCCGCAACGAGATTCAAGACAATGCCGAATTCAAGCAGCGCCTTCAACCCGCAGAGCACCATCGTATATCCTCCCATCGAATCGATGGCCTGGCGGGTAACGTCCGCATCCGTCCCTTCGAATCCGGAATGGATAATCGTCACGAAGGTGCCGTCCTCGCTCCGAGGCAAGAACTGCCATTCCGTCGTCGTGCCGTCCGACGATTGGATAACAATTCGGCGGTTGGCCTCCAGGTCCTTGACGAGGATGGTATCCGATACGCCGTACATTTCCCAGTCCCAACGAATTTCTTTACCGGCTTCCAGTTTGCCGGTGGATCGGGTGAACCAAAACTTGGTCGTGACATCCGGATCGACAAAAGCTTCAAAAACTTCGGAATCCGGCCTGCGGATCAGCATTTCGGCTTGAACGGTAACAGAAGAACTCAGCGGTGATTTCATGGGACACACTCCTTATATCGTGTAGAGTTTCCAATAGGTTAGCACATTATAGCGGACCTGACTTCTTATCCCTTGCTTATTTGTCCGCGCGTTCGGTTTTGAGCCCGTACCTTTTGTGGTAAAATGTCGTTATGCTTATTGTCTGACTAGATTAGGAGGCTTAAACAATGAATCGTAAGTACCGATTGCTGGCTTTAGATATGGATGGCACGCTGCTTCAGGACGATCATGAAGTGTCGCCGGAGACCGTCCGTTGGATCAAGGAAGCGGTTCGGCAAGGCATCCACGTCTGCCTGTCCACCGGACGGCCGTTTCAAGATGCATATCCGTATGCGAAGCAGCTCGAGCTGACCACCCCGATGGTAACGGTCAATGGCAGCGAAGTATGGCGTGCCCCGTATGAGCTGTACCGGCGTTCTCTGCTCGACAGCAAGCTTGTTGCCGAGATGCATGAGCTTGCCGTTGAAACCGGAGCCTGGTTCTGGGCGTATTCTGTAGAGAGATTGTATAACCAGGAGAACTGGTGCGAGGATGTTGAGAATCAGGAGTGGCTGAAATTCGGCTATACGTCGGAAGACGATGAGGTTCGTCATCGCATCCTGATGCGCCTTCAGGATATGGGGGGGCTGGAAATTACCAACTCCTCGCCGGTGAATCTGGAGATCAATCCGCAAGGCGTGAACAAGGCGACAGGGATTAAGCAGGTATGCGAACTGCTTGGCCTTGACATGTCCCAGGTCGTGGCCGTTGGCGACAGCCTGAACGACCTGGCCGTCATCCAGCAAGCGGGTCTTGGCGTCGCCATGGGCAATGCCCAGCAGACGGTCAAGGATGAGGCGGACCTTGTCGTGGCCAGCAACAATGAGAACGGAATTGTGGAAGTGATCAGGGATCATATTTTGATCGAAGGGTGATTAGCGGATGGACGTATTAGGCTGGATTATTGTGATCGCACTGTTCATCATCGGGATGGCCGGTGCGATCTACCCGATATTACCGGGGGTTATCGCCATTTATTTGGCATTGTTCGTATACGGCTGGTTCTTCACGTTTGCCCATTACGACGCATGGTTTTGGACCATACAGACGATCATTCTGGTTGTGCTGTTCATCGCCGACTATGCAGTCAACGCATGGGGCGTGAAGAAGCTTGGCGGCTCGAAGGCTTCGATATGGGGGAGCACGATCGGCCTGATCATCGGACCGTTCGTCATTCCGGCATTCGGTCTGATCATCGGCCCGTTTATCGGCGCCTTTATCGGGGAGCTGCTGGCGGGATCGGGAGCGGGCAAGTCGATGAAGGTCGGACTTGGTTCGGTGCTCGGCTTGTTCAGCAGCATCGTGGTGAAGGTCGTATTGCAGCTTGCGATGATCATCGTGTTTATCGTTTGGGTGTTTTAAGCAGGGGCTAGGGCGCTTAACAGGCGCTATTGGAGGAGAAAGAAGGTAAGGAATTGTCTAAGAAGGAATCATTCATAAAAGGCACGATCATCCTGGCCGTGGCGGCGCTGGTCGCCCGCGTGCTGGGACTTGCACAGCGGGTGCCGCTGGAGCACATGCTGAACGATGTGGGGGATGCATCCTTCACGATTGCCAACAATGTGTATTTGATGCTGCTGACCGTCGCTACGGCCGGTATTCCGAGCACGCTCAGCAAAATGGTTTCCGAGCGATATGCGCTGAATAAGCCGGCGGAGGCTCAGCGCGTCTATCAAGCGGCGCTGATCTTCGCCGGAGCGGCAGGCGTTGTCATGACGCTGCTGCTGTATTTCGGAGCGCCGTATTACGCGACCCATGTTGCGGAGGTGCCTGAATCAGCCGCAGCCATCCAGGCGCTGGCCCCGGCGCTGCTGCTGTTCCCCGCCATCGCCATGATGCGGGGGTATTTCCAGGGCCGGAACAATATGTCGGCCGGCGGGATTTCCCAAATCGTGGAGCAGATTGCAAGAGTGCTGACGGCCATCGGCCTAGCTTATGTGCTGCTGCGGTTGGGGTATGACGATACCTGGGTAGCAGCCGGAGCCTCCTTCGGCGGCGTGCTCGGGAGCATCGGCGCCTTCGCGGTCATGCTGTATTTCGCCGCGAAGCTCCGCCGGAGCGACCGGGAGCAGAAGCTGCCTTCGGCAGACCGTTCGATTCCGCTCGGCGGCATCTACAAGGCTATTTTTACATTATCGATACCGATCGTGCTGTCCTCTCTGGCGGTCCCGGCGGTCAACTTCATTGACGGCTCCATCGTCAAGCCGCTCCTGACGGGCGAGATTGGCGCGGCGCAGGCGACCGAGGCGCTCGCCGTTCTGGGGACACGGGCGCAGAGCGTGGCGGGCATCCCGCCGATTCTGGCCATTGCCCTCAGCACATCGCTGATTCCGATCATATCGGCAGCGTTCGCCAGACGTGACCAAGAGCATTTGGAGCGCCAAGTAACGCTTGCCATGCGGATCGGGATTTTGACCGGCATGCCGGTGGTTATCGCGCTGGGTGTAGCGGCCTATTCGGTGAACGGTCTTTTGTTCAGCTCGCTGGGCGGGAGCGGAATCATCGCATTTTTGACGTTCGGCACCATTTTCCAGATTACGATGATGACAACGAACTCGATTTTGCTCGGGATTGGAAAGGCCAAGCTGTCCATGGTTCACGTGATAATCGGCGTTGCCGTCAAGCTGGCCTCCAGCTTCCTTCTGGCTCCCCTGTTCGGCATCTACGGCATCATTGGAAGTACGGCGCTTTGCTTCCTGGTCATCACGCTGCTTAACATCCGGTCGATTAAAACGATCGTTTCGTTCTCGATATTGGGAAGCCGCTGGCTGGGATTCCTATGTACCGTCGTGGCTGCAGCGGGAATCGGCTACGGATTGAACCAAGCGGGCATCCAATTGGTTGAGGTCATTCCGGCACGATTGGCATTCCTGTTAACATGCATTATTGTTGGCATTGCCGTCGTCGTGATTTATCTCGTGCTGCTCGTCGTGTTCGGCGTCATTCGCCAGTCCGAGCTAGGTAATTATCCGCGTCCGCTGCAGAAGGTATTCCGTCCTCTGATGAGACTGGCGCCTTCACGGATGCGGGAACGGGGATAACTTTGCGGTTTTGCGCTTTGCGGTTATACGCATTGCGGCTATACGATCGATAGAGAAAATGTTTTAAGCAAAAGGACTGTTCGGATCCAAGGATCGGAGCAGTCCTTTTTTTGGTGATCAAGGCCTTGCTTGCTTCATATGAGAGACATCGTGGGCCATGGCCGTCTTCTCCAGCTGGGCCCGGTGCGCGTGGGTCATATCCAACAGCAGCGGCCGGTCCGGTTCACGAAAATGCCGAAGCTTGGCCGAGCTGCGATACCAATCATACCGCGGAATCGGGCCGGCGGGCGTATCCTGCCAGACGGATTCCAGTGCAGGGCTGTACAGGCGATTGCCTGAAGGGAGCCACTCGGATTCCATCAGTACGCTGCTCTCCTTCCCGCTGTTGATGGCCTCCTGTTTGTCCGCGGTGAACAGCGCCGGCCAATATTCGGAACGCGATCCCCGGTGGGGGGTTGATCTGGCAAAAGCGAGTGCGCGCCGGTGCACCTCCTCGTAACCGAAAAGCAGACCGTAGAGTGATTTACCGGCTTTGATCCGAGCCGTCAAGCTGTCGAATCTGGGAATGGTGAGCCCCGCTAGCGGCCGCAGCGGGAGCTTATGGCTTGTACCAAATGGATCCACGCCCCGGGTAACGGCTTCTGTCTGCCCAAGCGGGAATAAAATTTGGTTGAATCTCGCAAGTTCGTGCAAACGAAAATACGGATGCTTCAGAACCCGGGAGCGAAAATACGGATCCTGGGCAACCCGGCCTTCAATGTAATTCTGTTCATTTAGGATGAGGGCAACGGCGAGCATAGCGCCGTGATCGGGTTCCTGCCAGAAATGCTGCCAGAAGGGGAGCATGAAGGCCGAGACATGAAAGCATGGCAGGAGATGAAACAGCGGCTCGCCCAGCTTCCGGCTATGCATGTACAGCAGCAGCTGGGGGTAGGCGTCCTGAAAGATCAGGGCGTTGCATCGCTCTAAAAAACGGAACAGATTCACTTGAAATTCGGAATCCGTCAGATCTGACAGCAGACCTCCTTGCAGGTCAGTCATATTCCAGCCGGCATTACGGGAGACCATATGGGCAAGAAATGCCCAATGCAGCTCGGGAAAGGCTTCGTAGCAGCTAAGGTAGGCCTCGGTGCGCGTGATGTTGCTCCGATTGGCATCCTCGACGGTGCTCTGAATGGATTCCACGACTTCCTGTTCCCTGGCATGAAGTCCTTCAGCGGTATTCACGGATCGAATAAAGGGTAAGCTCATGGCGGGTGGGCTCACGCTCATTTTTAATTCCTTTTGCTGCCTGCGGACAATACGCTTTAGCTCGGAACGGAGGCCTCGCGCTGCGATCGGGTCCCAGCTCCATTGCTTTCGGCTTTCCCTTAGATTCGAGGATATTTCCCAGGAGGTCACCCTTCCGCTCAAGGCTTCCGCTGCGGCTTCCGCCAATGTGGACACCCATCTGCGAAGAGATCCGGCCCACGCCTGTTTATCTTTGCCGCCTTGCTGCATCCCGTTCTCACCTGCCGTTAGTCGATTGGTCATCATGGCGATTGCTATCTTGGTATTGTCAGTATGTCACGAATATTTGACTTCCACTCCACATTTTGATTCACTAAAGTTGAACCATTTCGACGAAAAGGGGAGATCATCCATGGACAAAATCACTTCGGAAGCCGAATTTCAGGTTGCTATCCAGTCTCCGCGCTTGACGGTCGCTGTATTCAAAGCAGACTGGTGCGGCGATTGCAAGTTTATCGATCCATTCATGCCGGATGTGGAGCAGAAGTTCTCGAACCAGCTGACCCTGGTAGAAGTTGACGTCGATGCCGTCGGCGACGTGAGCCAGCAGCAGAACATCCTCGGGATCCCCAGCTTCGTCGCCTATGCCGACGGCCGGGAGCTGGTCCGCTTCGTCAACAAATTCCGCAAATCCCGCGAGGAAATCGAAGATTTCCTGCAGCGTGCGGTAGATGTGTACGAAACGATTCATAAGTAAGCATAACGGGAAGGATGCACAACGCACCGTCGCCTACGGGTTACCCCTTGGCGGCGGTGTTGTTTTTGGCAATAAGCTCCTCCTAATTTTGAACATTTTGTCACAATCGTTAAAGTGACCGCTGCGGCATAATCAGGTATAATGAAATTTGGACTGCAATAAGGAATCCACTATGGATGGCGGATTGTTAAGAATATAGGCAGCAGGTGAGATTAGTGAATGATAAACAATTAAAATGGCTGAGTTACATAACATGCGCCGTCATGTTCTTCGCCACCTTCGGGGGCATGGTCGTTACCAAGACCGGCTCCGGGCTAGGCTGCGGACAAGAGTGGCCGCTGTGTAACGGAAAGTTTATTCCCGCTTACACCGTCTCCTCCTTGATTGAATACTCGCACCGCGCTGTCAGCGGGATGGCCGGCTTGGCCGCCTTGGCTTCCCTGATCGCATTTTGGAAATACAAGCGTGACCGCAAGGATCTGATGGCTTATGTGGTCATGACATCGGCGTTCGTGATTGTTCAAGCGATTATGGGAGCGCTCGCAGTGGTCAAGCCTCAGTCGGCGGCCGTGATGGCGCTGCATTTCGGCTTCTCCCTCATCGCATTTGCAAGCTCGGTTATGCTTGCGCTGGGCATGCGGAGGGTCGAAAAGGCGAAGGTGCCGCTCGGAACGGAACGGCTGCCCCGGGTCAGCAATGGTTTTCGCCGGCTCGTCTGGGGGGCGACGATTTATACGTATATCGTGGTATATATCGGAGCATTCGTGAGCCATACCGACTCGAGAGAGGGCTGCTCCGGCTGGCCGCTCTGCAACGGCGAAGTGATTCCGGAGCTCAGCGGCGGCGTGGGCATTGCCTTCATGCATCGGGTGGCGGCTCTGCTTCTGCTTATCGTAGTAGCCGTATTGGGACATTTCGCTTATTGGCGAAACCGGGACAACCGCGAAATTCAGATGCTTGGGGTTTCGGCAACGGTGCTGTGCCTGCTGCAAATTTTCAGCGGAGCCATCATTATGGCCACGATGCACAATGACGAAGTATATGTATTCTCCGCGCTTGGACACACCCTTCTGATCTCTGCGCTGTTCGGCGTGCTCAGTTACTTGAGCGTCCGGGTTTGGCAGCTGAGAGAATCGGTATCTGCCGAGCAGCAGGGCGAATTGGAGCTGCGCGGGGAGAAGACCGGCTAATTCCCGTCACTACAGTATGCAACATGGAACGTTTTAATATTTGTGCAGGCGAAGTCCCCGAAGCGAAACATGCTCGAGGACTTTGTTGTACCCGAAGGAGTGGAGCATTTGATTTACCAGAATCTACGCCAATGGCTTGAAACGCTTCGCAAGGAAAATGATCTGGCTGTCATTGAAGCACCGGTGGACCCGTATCTGGAGCTGGCTGAAATTCACCGGCGCGTGATTGAAGAGGGAGGGCCGGCCCTGCTGTTTACCAATGTGAAGGGGACGCCTTTTCCGGTGGCCACGAATCTGTTCGGAACCGCGCGCCGGGTCGACATGGCTTTCGGTCCGCGGCCGGAGCAGCTGATGAAATCGATCATCGGGGCAACCGATAAGCTGCTGCCGCCTACGTTTTCCGCGCTGTGGAATGAACGCGGGCTGTTTAAGGATATTTTAAAGGTCGGGATGAAATCCGTGCCTCAGCAAGAAGCGCCGGTTATGGGCGTGAAGGTGACGGAGAATCCGCTCAAGCAGCTTCCGCGGCTGACCAGCTGGCAGGAGGACGGCGGACCGTTCATCACGCTGCCGCTCGTCTATACCGAGAGCCCATCGAAGCCGAAGGATCATAATCTGGGCATGTACCGGATTCAAATTTATGATGACTCGACCACCGGAATCCATTGGCAGATTCATAAGGGCGGCGGCTTTCACTACTTCGAGGCAGAGCAGCAGAATCAGCCGCTGCCGGTGTCCGTTTTCGTCGGCGGTCCGCCTGCGCTGATCGCATCCGCCATCGCACCGGTGCCCGAGCATCTGCCGGAGCTGCTGCTGGCTTCGCTGATTATGGGCGGCAAGCTGCCGATGACGGACAACCCGCTTGGCGGACACCGCATTCCGGCGGAAGCGGAATTCGCGATCAGCGGAATCGTGCCGCCGCATGAACGCCGCCTGGAGGGACCTTTCGGCGATCACTACGGCTATTATTCCCTTGCGCATGACTTCCCCGTGCTTCACGTGAAGAATATGTGGCACCGCAAGGATGCCATTTATCCGGCAACGATCGTCGGAAAGCCGCGGCAAGAGGACTACTACCTGGGCGAGTTTTTGCAGCGCCTGCTGTCCCCGGCCTTCCCGATGGTGATGCCGTCGGTCCGCTCGCTATGGACCTATGCGGAAACCGGCTTCCATGCGCTGACGGCGGCGGTCGTTCGGGAGAGCTATTCCCGCGAGGCGCTCGTCTCCGCGTTCCGGATTCTGGGCGAAGGTCAGCTGTCGCTCACCAAAATGCTGATGCTGACGAACCGGCCGCTGGACCTGTCGGATTTCAACGAGACGCTTGAAGCGGTGCTGGAACGATTTAATCCGGCAACGGATTTATTCATATTTAATAAAACCTCGCATGATACGCTGGATTATACGGGGCAGAAGCTGAATCACGGCAGCAAAGCCGTGCTGATGGGGATCGGGGAGCCGATCCGCGAGCTGCCGCGAAGCTACGATGAAGGGGATATTCCGGGAATTTCCCAGGCGGTCGCATATTGCGGCGGTTGCCTTGTCGTATCCGGGGCATCCTATGAGAAAGAACCTGAGCTGGCCCGGCGCGTCATGGAGTTCATGCATGCCCGCAGCACGAAATGGCCGATGGTAATCGTCGTTGATGATGCCAAGGCAACGTCAGCCACGCAAACTTCGTTCTTGTGGACGGTATTTACCCGCTTTAATCCCGCGACGGATATCTTCGCCGCCAGCGAGATCGAGCATCATCATCTGTCGTACAAGCTTCCGCTGGTCATAGATGCCCGCATGAAGCCCGGATACCCGGATGAGCTGTTCCCGCGGGAGGATATTGTGAAGACGGTGGATGCCCGCTGGAACGAATATTTCGGCAAATGACCAGTCCATCCTAGAGGAATCAGGGACATTTTGAAGTAGGAGGTGCGGCCAATGCTTCGTTTGTTGCTTGGGGAACAACCGCGGCAGAATAACGGGCTGCTGGAAGAAGCGATCGAATCGATGGTCAAGACCAGCCAGCTGCTGAAGAAGGAAATGGAGAAGAACCAGGACCCGACGCATGACTTTCGCAAGCTTGAAATATGGACGCGCGGATTGATCGTTTCGCTCGATGAGCTGGAGCAGAGCTGGAATGCAGCGAAGCACTTCAGCCGATCGGTCCATTCGGGATATGTGGATGACATGTCGATCGAGGAGCAAGGGGAATACCGGCGCTATGTTTATTTTTATAAGAACGGATTTATTCGCGTATTCTCAATCCTTGACAAGCTGGGAACGGTGCTTGACGATCTGTACGATCTGAACACCTCGAAGGTGAAGGAGCATTTCTCCTACTTCACCGTGCTTCGCCAGTTCAAGTTCCTGAAGGCGCACGGCGAGCTGTCCGCAGAGCTGGAGGCCATCAAGGAGCGCTATAAAACGCCGATGAACAAGCTACGGAAACGGCGCAACACCGAGATTCACTACATGAATTCGGAAATGCAGGACGACCTGTGGCAGCGCCACCAGGGCCTGTCGGAGCGGATCGAGCTGGAGGATATCGGGCAGCATTTGGACGAGCTGGAGCAAGGGCTTGAGATGGTGTGCCAAAGCCTGAGAGCATCCTACCGGTATACGAACCAAATGTGGGCGAAGAACGGGATCCGGGCTTGACGCAGCCGACCATGAAATTCCTTTTGACAAAAGGGCGAAAAAAAACTATACTAACAATTGCATTCATGAATATGATTTGAAAAACACATCAATATAACGAAAAAATTTCATATCGAGTTTTCTTATCGAGAGAGGCGGAGGGACAGGCCCGATGAAGCCCGGCAACCGGCTCCAGCGTTGATTGCAAGTGCAATGAACGCAAATGGAGTGACATGGTGCTAATTCCTTCAAAGCAGCGCGACGTAAAGGCTGCTTTGACAGATGAGAAAAGGCGTCGACTTTATGTAAAGAGAGCCCTTTTTGATTCTGCAAAAAGTGGCTCTTTTCTTTTGCGGGTAAATAGATATGAAACGTTAGCACGAAAAAAGGGGGATCACGGTTTGATTGAACTGAAGCAATTGACGAAGCAGTACGGAAAAGCCGGCCGAACGACCACAGCATTATCCGGATTGAATTTGTCGATTGAAAAAGGAGAGATATTCGGTGTCATCGGACATTCCGGGGCAGGCAAGAGCACGCTCATCCGCTGCATGAATTTGCTGGAACGCCCGACGTCCGGCGAGGTGTGGGTCGGCGGCGTCAACCTGACGAGCCTCGGAAAGAAGCAGCTGCAGGCTGAGCGGCGGAAGATCGGCATGATCTTTCAGCATTTCAATCTGCTGTCCTCGGCAACGGTGTATGACAACATCGCCTTTCCGCTTCGTCTGATCAAGACCTCGAAGGCGGAAATCGAGCGCAAGGTAAGCGAGCTGCTGAATCTGGTGGGTCTTGCGGAGCATCGGGACAAGTACCCGTCCCAGCTGTCGGGCGGCCAGAAGCAGCGGGTTGGCATCGCCCGGGCGCTTGCAAGCGACCCGGAGGTGCTGCTCTGTGACGAGGCCACCTCGGCCTTGGATCCTCAGACGACGGATTCGATCCTGCGGCTGCTGCTGGATATTAACAAGAAGTTTAACCTGACGATTGTGCTGATCACGCATGAGATGCATGTCATTCAGAGCATTTGCGACAGAGTGGCGGTCATTCACCAAGGCGGCATTGTGGAGCAAGGTCCGGTGACGGAAGTGTTTCTGAAGCCGAAGCATGAGGTTACGCGGGAGTTCATCCGTCAGGAGATGGACAACGGTGATGCACTGCGATTGGCGCTTCAAGGCCAAGACGGGGGTTCCTCGCAGGCGGTGCAGATCACGTTCCTCGGGTCGAAGACGTACGAGTCGATCTTGTCGCATACGGTCCATGAGACCGGGGTGAACTTTGCGATCCTGCAGGGAACCATTTCAACGATCAAGGAAACGCCGTACGGGCAGCTGGTCGTGCGGTTTGAAGGCAGCGAGGGCGCGATTGAAGACACGATCCGCAGACTGCTGGATCAAGGATTAGACGTGGAGGTGATTCATTGATGCTGGGACTGGATTTTTCTCAGGTGGATTGGAATGAGATTGGCACGGCCACGCTGGATACACTGCGCATGCTTGGCGCTTCGGCCTTGTTCAGCTTCATCATCGGTCTCCCGATCGGGGTGCTGCTGTATATGGCTGCAAGATCAACGTCAGGCCTGGTTCGCTTCGGCTACTCCATCCTGTCGTTCATCGTGAACATTCTGCGGTCGGTTCCGTTCATCATTCTGATCGTAGCCATGATTCCGATTACGAAGTCGATCGTCGGCGTATCGTACGGCGTGCTCGGGACCATTCCTCCGCTTGTCGTCGGCGCGGCTCCGTTCTTCGCGAGACTTGTGGAGACGGCGCTGAACGAGGTGGATAAAGGCGTCATCGAAGCCGCCCATGCCATGGGCTCATCCACCAGCCAGATCGTGTGGAAGGTGCTGCTTCCGGAAGCCCGCCCGGGCTTGCTGGCAGGCATGACGATCACGATCGTGACGCTCGTATCGTATACCGCGATGTCCGGCCAGGTTGGCGGCGGCGGTTTGGGGGATTTGGCGATCAAGTACGGTTACTACCGCTATGAGACGGAGATTATGATTTTGTCCGTTGTCTTGATGATTGTGCTGGTGCAGCTCCTGCAGATGGCGGGGGACCGGCTGGTGCGTCATTTTACAAGAAAATAACGGATTGCTGGAGCAACAAGGAAGACATCATATAGATAAATTATTTTCGGAGGGAGAGTTTTAGGATGAAAAAATGGGTATTGGCATTCATTAGTTTGACTTTGGTCGCGGTGCTGGCTGCTTGCGGCAGCAAGCCTGCGGATAACGCATCGGAGCCTGCGGATACAAACGGCGCTGGGGGACAGGAGAAGGTAACCATTAAGGTGGGTGCTTCGCCGGCACCGCATGCAAAGATTCTTGAGCATATCAAACCTGCGCTGGAAAAAGAAGGCGTGAATCTGGAAATCGTCGAATTCACCGATTACGTGCTGCCGAATACGAAGGTCGACTCCAAGGAGATCGACGCGAACTTCTTCCAGCATAAGCCGTATCTCGATAACGAGATCAAGGAACGCGGATTGAAGCTGGAGTCCGTTATCGCCGTACACGTTGAGCCGCTGGGCGCTTATTCCAGAACGATCAAGTCGGTCGACGAGCTGAAGGACGGCGCCGTTGTCGCCATTCCAAACGATCCGTCCAATGCGGGCCGCGCGCTGACCCTGCTGTCCAAGAACGGCGTTATCAAGCTGGCGGACGAAACCAAGCTGGAAGCGACCGCGAAAGATATTTCGGAAAATCCGAAAAACCTGGAGTTCAAAGAAGTGGAAGCTGCCATGCTGCCTCGCATGCTGGATGAGCTTGATCTTGCTGTCATCAACACGAACTATGCCTTGGAAGCAGGTCTTGACCCAACGAAGGACGCGCTGTTTATCGAAGACAAGGATAACCCTTACGCGAACCTGCTGGTAGCTCGCCCGGACAACAAGGATTCGGAAGCTATCCAGAAGCTGGCGAAGGCGCTGACTTCGGAAGATGTGAAGACATTTATTGAACAGGAATACAAAGGAGCCGTTATTCCGGCATTCTAATGCGGATGCAGGCAGGAGGCCTGCGGAAGCGGATCCGGTCCGATTACGGGTTAGACTGGATAACTCCGAACAGAAGGATCTACTGAATACAACGAATTTATCAGGAAAGGGGCATCCCGACCATGCTGCGGCTTGTGCAGCTAATCGGGGGCTCCTTTCTTTCTTTTTGAGGGGCTGCTCATGGCTCTCATGGCTGCAAGATCCGGTCTGTCCTCAAGTTGTGGGGAAACAGCAAATCTTTTATACTGAAGGAAGGAGATACTCGAAGGAGGGAAACCATTGAAGGGAAAAGTGGCGCTGATTACCGGCAGTGCGACAGGACTCGGAAAAATGACTGCGCTGTCGTTAGCACGGCAGGGATGCAGTATTGTTATAAATTATGTGAACAGCAAGGATGAAGCGGTGGCGCTCTCCCGTGAAATTGAAAGCTTCGGCGTTAAATCCATCGTGGTAAAGGCCAATATTGCAGACGAGTCCGAGCTGTATTCCCTCGTCGATCAGACGGAACGCGAGCTCGGCACCGTGGATATCCTGGTTAACAACGCGGGTCCTTTCATCCGGGAGAGGCGCCTGTTCTCGGAATACAGCCGGGACGAAATCGTGCATATGGTGAACGGCAACCTGACCGGCGTCATGCTGCTCGACCACCGGGTGCTGCCGGCCATGAGGGAGAAGAGATGGGGACGGATTATCCATTTCGGCTTCGGCCATGCCGGGGAAGCGCGCGCTTGGCCCCAGCGTGCCGCTTACGCCGCAGCCAAGGTGGGGCTCGTATCCTTCACGAAATCCTTGGCGGTCGAGGAGGCACCCTACGGAATTACCGTAAACATGATCTGCCCTGGCGACATCCGCGGGGCGAACAAGGAGAAGACCATCGACGAGGTGGCCGGCATCCATGACGGCATGACGCCCCGGGGACGCTCGGGCAGCGGCGAGGATATCGCGAGAGTGATTGAATATCTATGCATGGATAAATCGGACTTCATTACCGGCAACATTATGGATATATCCGGCGGGCTGGATCCGATCCGTCCTTTGATCAAACCGGAATAAAGCACGAGCACGGCATACCATATTGCCACAAAAAAGAGTCTTGGTTCCCGAGGGGAGCCAAGACTCTTATACTAAACACAAGATTAAAATACTTGCACTACTTCTTGAATGCCTTCTACTTCCTCGACCAGGGCGCGTTCAATCCCTGCCTTCAAGGTGATGGTGGAGCTTGGGCAGCTGCCGCATGCACCCATCAATTTCAGCTTAACGATGCCGTCTTCAACGTCGACCAATTCCACGTCACCGCCATCGCGCTGCAGGAACGGACGAAGCTTATCAAGCACTTCAGCCACTTCATCGTATACAGTGGTTTGCGTGTTATCGCTCATCTTGTTCAACTCCTTTCCTCCCTATATTATAGTACATAAACCGGCAAATTAAAATGCCAATCTTAAGGCGGGACTGTGACCGATGACCATCTATATTGAATTTTGCACAAGCAACTCCTATTTCGGAACGGATCAAGCATTGCAGAAGCTGGAAGGTCAATACGACTGCCGGGTGATCGAGTACGGCTGCCTGACCAGCTGCGGTCAATGCTATTTGATGCCCTTCGCATATGTCGACGGCGACTGGGTGGAAGCGCCCACGGCGGAGGAGCTGTATGACAAGATATGCCGCCGGCTCGAAGCTTTGGCGGAAGGGAGGGAGCCCGAAGATTGACGAATCAGGTTCCCTGTCCGCTTTATGAAGCAGGATCGGTGAATCTATGATCCACTAGTAGTGGCGCTTGGATTTCCAGAGCACACCGCTCTTCAGAATCCGCGGCACGCGTCCGATGACGGAGGTATTGCCCATCAGTCCGAAGCCCGCATGCTTGCCGAGGGAGCCGAGGGTCCCCTTCAGCTTCAACGGCGATACCTTCGGCACATCATCGCGCCATAATGCCTTCATGACGTGACCGACCTGCTCGGCTTGCGCGCCGGCCGCCTGGGCGCTCGGTACGAATGGAAGGCTCGCGCAGTCGCCGATGACATATACCTCCGGATGGGAAGGAACCTGATAATATTGGTTCAGCAGCACGCGTCCGCTGCGGTCTTTTGGCAGATCGAGGTCCTGCACCACTTTGACAGGCTGGATGCCTGCCGTCCATACGGCCAGATCCGTGGCGATCGGCGTATCGAGATTATAGACAGCATCCTTCTCCACTCTGGATACCGAGACTCCGCTGTGGATATCGACATGATGCTCCTCGAACCAGCGATGAATATAAGCGGACAACCGGTTAGGAAAAGAAGAAAGCACCCGCTGTCCCCGGTCCAGGATGGCGATATTGAGGTCAGGACGGCTTTCGCGAAGGTCGGCCGCGAGCTCGATTCCGCTTAAGCCTCCGCCGATGATATGAACCTGGCTGTACGGCTTCAAATTGTTCAGCCGCAGATAGGTTTCCCGGGTCGCGGCGAACGACTGCAGGCTGTAGGTATACTCCTCCGCGCCCGGTACTCCGTGGTAACGATCCGTGCAGCCAAGCGCAATGGCGAGCTGAGTGTATTCCACTGGATCCTGGTCCAATAGGTTCACGCGCCGGATCTCAAGATCAATCGATGTGACTTCACCGTACAGGATCTGAAGCCGGTCATAAACCGGGAACTTAACACGAACGGCGGTATCGGCCACCGTGCCGGCTGCCAGCGCGTAGTATTCGGTCTTCAGTCCTTGGTAAGGCATGCGGTCGATGAGCACGACCTCCACGTCCGGGGGAAGATAGCCGCTGAATAATTCCTGAATTAAGGCAAGACCACCATAGCCTCCGCCGAGAATGACGAGCTTGTTCATAAAATTCTTCCTTTCTCAAGAGATAAGAATGAGAGATTGTTTGTAAGTGCCAGTCGCAAGAAAAACGCCGCTAGAAGCGGCTAGGGATCCCCACACTATAATATCTCTTTAACCTGTTTTCCGTTATTTCGAACGCTGATGCGGGTGCCGAAGTCTCCAGAAGGTTGGGGATTAGGCTGATCGATCGTTTATTCGTAAACCTTGATCTCGTTATAGAACGTGTCCCGTTCAACCGGGATGCGGCCTGCGCCTTGGATGAGCCAAACGAGTTCTTTGCGCGTAAGGCCTTCCGGCGTCAGTGCCCCTGCAGCATGGCTGATTCGTTCCTTCAGAATCGTGCCGTGCACGTCCGAAGCGCCGAAGCTGAGCGATACCTGGGTCAATTGCGGGCCGATATTGATGAAATAGGCCTTGATGTGATCGATGTTATCCAGCATCAGCCGGCTGATCGCGATGGTCTTCAGATCCTCGTAGGCGGAGTTGCGGCGCATAATGCCGGCATTTTTACTCTTCGGCTGCATGGACAACGGAATGAAGACAAGGAAGCCGCCGGTTTCATCCTGCAGATCCCGAATCTGCATCATGTGCCGGATCCGGTCCTCATGGCTCTCGATCGCCCCGTACAGCATGGTGGTATGGGTCTTCATGCCGAGCTGGTGGGCGGTGCGGTGTACTTCAAGGTACTGGTCGACATTGGCTTTGTCCACCTTCATCTTCTGACGGTACTGGTCGGACAGGATCTCGGCTCCGCCGCCGGTGAGGGATTTGAGGCCCGCCTTCATGAGCTCTTCCAGCACTTCCTTCGTGCTCAGACCGCTGATGCGGGTGAAGAACTCGATCTCGGCTGCCGTGTAGGCCTTCAGGGTTACGTCAGGGAAACGCTCATTCAGCGCTTTGAGGGAATCGACATAATATTGGAACGGCACATGATTATTATGTCCGCCGACGATATGGAATTCGCGGATGCCCGGGTGGATATGCTGCTCGACGTATTCGATCATCTCGGGACCGGACAGCGTATAGGAGCCTTCCTCGCCCTGATCCTTTCTGAAATTGCAGAACGCGCAGCGGGATTCGCACACGTTCGTAAAGTAAAGGCTCATGTTCTCGATGAAATATACTTTCTTGCCGTTCTTGCGAAGGTTCGCTTCATTGGCCAGCTGCCCGAGGGTCAGCAGGTCGTCCGTCTGGTACAGGTACACGCCGTCTTCGAGGTTGAGGCGCTCGCCGCTCCGTACCTTCTCGACGATCTCAGCCATTCTCCGATCGGTAAATGGTGTTATGATTGTGGACATACTTCCATCCTCCTGTTCACACTTCAGCTTCCGTGAAATCCGGCAAGCTGAAATGATCAATAAGTAATCACTCCCCGCAGGGAACGGTCCGGTTCTCAAGGGTACAGCATCAACGTAACGATAGGGCTGAATAAAAACCAAACTTTGTGAAAAAATATACAACTGTAGACCGCCATAACCTTTTTCCCACGCGATATGCGGGAGTGTGACAATAATCTGACAGTTGCCGCCCATGTTCCTCCCCTATTATAAACCTGACCCTCCGGGGTAGCAATACAAATAGACGAATTGGAAAAAGGGAATCCGCAGGAAGAAGCGGCGGGCATTTACGGCCTTGAGGGATTGAGGAAAGAGGAGTATACTTAAGAGTGAACGAAAAGGAGGGTGACCTAAATGATTACAATCAGCGACACAGCTGCAGAGCGTTTGAAAGAGATGCTGGCTGAACAGGAAACACCGAATATGTTCCTTCGTTTGGGTGTCACGGCCGGCGGATGCAGCGGTTTTTCGTATGCGATGGGCTTTGACGACCAGGAGACGGAAGATGATGTATATATGAACGTTCAGGATATGAAGGTGGTTGTCGAGAAGGACAGCATGAAATATTTGAACGGTCTTGAAATTGACTTTGAGGAATCCGGCATGACCGGGGGCTTTACCATCCATAATCCGAACGCTACCGTCACTTGCGGCTGCGGCTCGTCCTTCCGCACGAGGGAAGATGCGGGTAAGCCAAGCGCTGAGCCTTGCTAAAACCGGAGTTTTTGCATTAACATAGAAGACTAAATAAAAAATGCAGCTTTTTCTTCACTTGATGAAGAGAAGGCTGCATTTTTTATGATATCAGAAAATATAAACTTCGCTGATCAGCTTGCTGTCGCAAGAAAAAACTACCGCTAAACGCGGTCTGTCATCTTTGAATGTACGACGATAGACGTTTTTCTTATATTGCCCTCTCAAGCGGGGAAAAAGAACGTATCGTTCAGCATCAGCACAACCATCGCCGCTGCGACCAGCGAGAAGACGATACAGCCGGCTCCCAGGCCTCGGCGCTTATCCTTGATGAACCTGAAGCCCAGCACGAAGATAACAACCGTGACCGCTGCAAGGGCAAGCGACATGCCAATCATGGCAATCCAGTACAACACTTCAAACAAGCCAGCCAAAATGAAAATCCTCCTTGATCTAAAATCCCTATGTGTTATTAGTTTTGGACATCCTGATGGTTTTACTATACGACAGAACACAGCATTTGGAAAGCGTACCGGTACAGACGACACGATAATGCCAAATTATTAGGCATACCGTCACGGACAATCATCCAAGAGGATACAGGGCGGATCGAATACGATAACGTATGTCATGAATAAAAGGAGGCGAAAGCAGCATGGCGGGAAGACAGCTGGCCAGCAAGTGGCTCAAAACGGAGGCGCTGCTGACGGATCCGCAAGTCGCTCCCTACATTCCGGCTACGATGCCGTATGCAGCGGATACTCTGGTCTCAATGCTGGATGAGCACGGCATGGTTGTGATTAAGCCGATCGTAGGAACTGGAGGCAACGGCGTGATCCGGGTACTGAAAGACGGAACGGGTTACTTGATCACCCATAAGAGGCGTTCCGTTCATGTAAATACACAACAATCTATGCTGTATGTGTTGTCCAGAATGAGGCTTAGACGACGCTACATCATCCAGCAAGGGATTCATCTGGCCAGTATTCAAGGCCGTCCCCTGGATTATCGGGTGAAAGTGGTCAAGGAAAGGGGCAGATGGGAATTCCGCGCGATGCTGGGTAGACTTGCAAGCCCGGGACTGTTTGTCACGAATATTTGCAAGGGAGGATCACTGCTTCGGCTGCGTCATGCGCTTCGTTTATCCCTGCCGCACATCAATGCCTGGGAGAAGCGGAATGAAATGCGCCAACTGACCCGGCAGTGCATCGCCCTTTTGGAAGCAAGATTTCCGGGGATCGGCGAGCTTGGCTTCGATTACGGGCTCGATCATGAAGGGAAGATTTGGATTCTTGAAGTGAACACGAGACCGGCCTAATAAAATACGAATTTTTCCATATTATATCGTTTATACGAATTATTCATAGGGTAATAAAAAAATAACAATATATCTATTGATTAAATTTTTTTATAGGAAGTTGTTCACGATCCTGTGTATAACATTTATCCCCATAATCCACTTTGATATGACCTTGTTTTTACCACTTACCAACAAATTATACACAGGATTTCCACAGTAGGTTGTGGATAAGCGAACAGTTGTTCCGCTTTTCTATGTCTGATATGATAGATTCAGGAAATTTGAGGAAGGGTGTGAGAGGGATGGCTATGTTGACGGATGAGATGCTGCTCGATTCCTATCATATGGCTGTTGAATTGAAGTTAGAGCGTGAGTTCATTACTCTACTGCTGGCCGAAATTCATAAACGGAACTTGGACACCAATTCCGGCAGCATCCTGCATTAATTCACAATTTTCGTATAAAGACCAGATAGATTACGACGCTGCATGCGTATAATGCGGGATGGAACAACCTGGTTCTACATATGTAGATCAACCGAATAGAAAAGGTATCTTCGATTGAAGGATAATTCCTTCGGATCAAAGATACCTTTTTTCTTTGGGTTACCCCCTATAATCTATCGCACGTTCGCAGCAATTTCATAGATAGTAGATTCTTAGGCCGTGATTAGAGCTTCATGTTGCTGCTGTGGCCCGGAGCCAGTCTTGCTTCCGGATCGATGTATACTTTCGCGTTGTTGATCGCGGTAGGCGCCTCGCCGAAGCCGACGGCGATCAGCTTGACCTTGCCCGGATATGTCGTGATGTCGCCGGCCGCGAAAATGCCGGGAATGCTCGTCTCCATTCGGGAGTCGACGACGATGGAGTTGCTCTCGATCGCGATTCCCCATTCCGAAATCGGCCCAAGCGAAGAAACAAAGCCGAAATTGACGATCACGTCATCCACTTCGATCTCCTGCGTTTCCTTCGTTTTGATGTGGGTCAGCGTCACCTTGCTGATCGTATCTTCGCCGTGCAGTCCGGTGATCTCCGTAGGGGTAATGATATTCACCTTGGAAGCCATCAGCTGCTCGACGCTGTGCTCATGCGCGCGGAACTTGTCGCGGCGGTGAACCAGGGTCACCTGCTCGGCAATCGGCTCGATCATCAGTGCCCAGTCGACGGCCGAATCGCCGCCGCCGCTGATCAGCACTTTCTTGCCCTTGAAGCGGCTCAAATCGTTTACGAAATAGTGAAGATTGCTCTTCTCATATTTCTCCGCGCCCTCGATCTCCAGCCGGCGGGGCTGGAATGCGCCGACGCCAGCCGTAATGATAACCGCCTTGGCGTGGTGCTCTCCGAGATTCGTCTTGACGACAAAGTGGCGTTCTTCCAGCTTTTCGACAGACTGGACCTTCTCCTCCAAGCGGATATCCGTGTTGAACAGGTCCATCTGTTTGGATAGATTGTTCACAAGCTCCTGGGCCGTAACCTTCGGGAAGCCTGCCACATCATAAATATATTTCTCAGGATACAGCGCTGCCAGCTGGCCGCCAAGCTGAGGCATGCTCTCAATCAGCTTTACCGACGCTTGGCGCATCCCGCCGTAAAACGCAGCAAACATCCCTGCAGGTCCGCCGCCGATAATCAATAGGTCGGTCATGCTGTTGTCTTGTGGCGTCGTTGTCATGCGGTAAGCACCTCCGTTTAATAGGGTTCTATTCGAATCAGACAGACGTTTGTCTAAGATTATGCTGATTCATGAATTCCCTAACTATTATAATCGTCACGACCCGGCATGAAAAGTCGAGAATTGAGCTAAAATACCTACACTCGCGATGATTGCGCTTACTTTGTAGGAGAGGGGATGCGATGCCGCCGGGGTGACTCATATGCCGGCAAAAAAAACTTGATCTTTGCTGGCTTTATGCATATTATTAACGTGATAACTTGTGTTCATAGCAGGTTGACTGAATAGGACAGCATCTGGATAAACATCCGAATCCACCCGAATTATCGGGCCTGGACGAGCATGGACGGACACAGTCAGGTCAAATCGTGAAATGGGCTCTGATGAAGGGCTCTTCTCTTTTTTTGCATGCTTTTCACAAAATGTTAACAAGTAAACCATACTATATATATAAAGAGTCAAGCCGGAAGGAGCAGGAGAATGAGCAGCATACCGAAGATCGTAATCCTTGGTGCGGGTTACGGGGGCATATTGACAGCGCAGCGGCTGCAAAAAGAGCTGAATTATAATGAGGCCGACGTTACTTTGGTGAACCGACACGACTACCACTATATAACAACGCATTTACATATGCCGGCAGCAGGAACGGACAGTATCGAGAATACGCGGGTATCCATCTCGAAGCTGATCGACGAATTCAAGATCGATCTGGTGAAATCCTCGGTTCAAGAGATCCGACTTCATGACAAGAAGGTTATTCTTGAGGATGGCACCCTATCTTATGATTATCTCGTGATCGGACTCGGCGGCGAGCCGGAGACGTTCGGCATCCCGGGGCTTGCCGAGCATGCGATGACGATCCGGAGCATTAACTCGGTGCGGCTGATCCGGGAGCATATCGAGTATCAGTTTGCTTTGTATAAAAATGAACGCAGACCGCAGGAGCGCATTAACTTCGTCGTTGGCGGCGCGGGCTTCAGCGGCATCGAATTCGTTGCTGAGCTGGCTGACCGCATTCCGAAGCTGTGCAAGGAATATGACGTTGACCCGGCGCTGGTGAACATTTACAACGTAGAGGCTGCGCCGTCCGCGCTGCCCGGCTTTGCGCCGGAGCTGGTCGATTATGCGATCCGCGTGCTGGAGAAGAAGGGAGTCACCTTCAAATTCGGCGTAGCCATTAAAGAGTGCCTGCCTGGCGCCGTGCTCCTGAACAACGGGGAAGAGATCCGCTCCCAAACCGTTGTGTGGACCGGCGGGATCCGGGGGAACCGCCTTGTCGAAGCGGCTGGCTTCGAGACGATGCGCGGCCGCGTCAAGGTGGACGAGTATTTGCGGGCTCCGGGTTACGAGAACATTTATATTATCGGCGACAACTCGCTGATTTTTAATGATGAAGGCCGTCCTTATCCGCCTACCGCCCAGATCGCCATGCAGCAAGGCGTTTGCTGTGCGCAGAATATCGTGGCTTCGATCCGCGGCAAGGCGATGCGGAAGTTCGAATTCCATAACAAAGGCACGGTTGCCTCTCTCGGCAAGGGAGAAGGAATCGCCGTCGTCGGCGACAAGAAATATCAGGGCTGGAAGGCCGCTCAGCTCAAGAAGCTGGTGGATTTGCGATACCTCTTTATTATCGGCGGCATTCCGCTTGTCCTGAGAAAGGGAAGGTTTCTGTAAATGAGACACTGCAGCGTTCAGGTGCGGGGACTGCTCACGAGAGAGGAGCTGGACCGCTACAATGCATTGATGGAGGTCGGCTCCTATCTGGAATCCCAGGAGCGCTACGACCTGGCGTATACGATCCAGCAGGAAGTGGATATTCTCATTCTTCCCGCCATCGAACGACTGAAGGATAAGGGACGTGCCCGGGACCGGGCAACGGCCGAGTATCTGGAAGGCCTGCGCAAGCAGGAGCAGGAAGACGACGAGGAAGAGGGTTGACGTCTTGGAATGCCACGAAGCACAAGTGGATTTTCATTCTGCATTCTAATATAGGCGATCGCTTTCTTAGTGCTAATCAAAAAAAGGTGGAAGACATGCTCGAAGTGAGCACCTGTCCTCCACCTTTTTCGTTTAGGGGAGCGGCTTGGTGGTTGAAAGCTTTCCCAAAGGAAAACTTTGCACCGGACACACATGCCCCATACCGAATGTCTCCATTGGATCGAGGAACCCGTTGAAGGGGACAGCGATGGGACTAAGCAGTTCTCGCATTGTCCCCAAACCAAAAAGAGGGCCCCAGCCAGATCAAGGATCTTGTGGGAAACCCTCTTAACGTTATATCGATTGGCTGCTGTTAAACCTTCATAAGCTCGGTAAACGAGGCTTGGTCCAGCAAGTTGCCGACATAGAACGGCCCGAACTCGCCAAAGCGCGCGCTGACTTCATCGAAACGCATCTCATAGACAAGCTTCTTGAACTGCAGCGCATCGTCCGCGAACAGGGTAACGCCCCACTCCCAGTCGTCAAAGCCGACGGAGCCGGTGATGATCTGCTTCACCTTGCCGGCGTATCCGCGGCCGATCAGGCCATGGCTTTGCATCATGGAACGGCGCTCCTCCATGCTCAGCATGTACCAGTTGTCCGACAAATCGCGCTTTTTGTTCATCGGGTAGAAGCAGATGTGCTTCGCTTTCGGCAGGGATGGCTTCAAGCGGGCGACGACATGCGGATTCTGCATCGGATCCTCGTTCGAGGAGCCTGCCAAATAGTTGCTCAGCTCGACGATGCTTACATAAGAGTAGGCTTTGGTAGTGAACTGGGCGAAGGTTGTTTTGTTAAAAGCATTCTCGATCGCGTTCAGTTCCTCCAGCGTCTCGCGCAGGTGCATAAACACAAAATCGGCCTTCTGACCGACAATCGTATATACGGCGGTGCTTCCCTGCTTGGCTTCGTCAACGGCAGCCCACTCCTCAAGGAATCCGTTCAGCTCGTCCAGCGCAAAGGCGCGAACCTCATCGTCCGCGGCTTTCCAGGCAGACCAATTGATCGTGCGGAAATCATGCAGGGCATACCAGCCTTCAAGCGTCATTGCAGCTTCGTTCATGAGATCACTCCTAAACAATATGTTCGATAGCTCACAAGCGGATCACCGCTTGCTATCATTACAACTCCCTACATTGTACTGTACGTGCCGTCCGCAGAGCAAACGCGTCACAATTCATTCACGGATTGTTCGTTGATCTGTGACATTTTTTTTAGTAAACTAGCTATTAGCTGAAGCTTAGGCCTTGCTATCATGCTGCACAGCAGCAACCTGACAGGCTGCTATGCGTAGGCGTTAAAGAAGAGGTGAATAAGGCGATTATGCTTCAATTTATTCCTGTACTTGTCCTGATGATTTTATTTTTTGTCATGATGTTCGGTATCGGCTTTATCCTTAATATGTTGATGAAGACGACCTGGTTTCCGTGCTTTTTGTTTGTCATCGTCATTTTGCCGGTCGTCGTATACAGCTTGTGGGATCGGAGCCAGACGCCGTTTTGGACTCACGTCGGATCATTCCAGCTGGTGGATTACCTGACCGGCGTTGCCGGACTGATCGGCGCTTATATGAGCGGGTGGACGATTAAGACGTTGCGGATCAAAGGCTTTAAAATGTTTTAGAACAAATATGCAGCAGTGCAGCAGCGATTTCATAGGATCGTTTGACGCACTTGCGGCAATCCGCTTCAATGGTTTGGAAGCAGGAGGAATAGGCGAATAGGATGACGGCGGCGGCTCTTCGATACTGGGGGCCGCCGCTTATTATTCGCTTGGAATGAATGAGGCGCTTGCATGGAATTCCAATATTTTTGATGCAAAAGAACCGACTTCCGAACCCTTGATTTGTGATAGAATAGAGGAAGTCTATTTTTGGGCGACAGGGGGAGCAACAGCGATGCGCATGACTAATTTTTTATATTTTACCGAGAATCACCGTTACTGCGTATACCGTGACTTCTGTTTGAGCAGCTTGGACGACAAGATGCTCAGCTCGATATATCAGCCGATGGTAGGCGCCTTTGCGATCAGCCTGTACCGTCTTTTCGTCCAGCATGTGCCGGCCGAGAAGGTCGGGTATTCGGCGATCGAACAGCAGCGGCGGCTGTTTCTGACGCTGGGGCTGGAGCCCAGCGAGAAAGGACGCCGGTATCTCATTGAGCAGACCTCCAAGCTGGAGGCGGTAGGCTTGCTGCAGACGAGCCGGATGTTCGTCCCCGAGACGGACGACTACATCTACGAGTATGAGCTGCAGGCTCCGCTGAGCCCTGCCGAATTTTTCAACACGCAGCATTTGACACTGCTGCTCCGCGATAAGGTCGGCAAATTCGCCGTACTGTCGCTCCGCGAGGAGCTGTGGAGCAAGGAGCCCCATGAATGGTCGGGCATTTCGCTGAATAAGGAGAACATTTCGGTTCCCTTCTATGATATTTTCGAATTGAATACCCATGTGATCGATTACGAATTGGAGCAGGCGCTGGAGGAGGTAGCGGTATCCAGGCCGGCCTTGCCGCCGACCCCGCCGGGAGAAGGGCTCAATTATGCGGACATTATCCTCCGCTTCCCGCGCGAGTCCCGCAACCGGGTGTTCGTGGAGCGTCTCCGCTACGATCATGAGCAGATGGGGATCGTGAATTACGTGGTCCGCAAGTATGATCTCAGCGTTCAGGACCTGTGCCGTCTTCTGGACGAGGACGGAATCTTCAGCGAGCACGGGGAAATTGTCCTGGACGATCTGCAGCACAAGGCGAGCCTTCATTTCCGTCAGGGAATGAAGCTTCAGGAGAAGAGGCAGATTACCGCCGGCAAGGTGGTGGCCCTGCATCAGGAATTGAATGCGGATCCGGATAAACCTGCCGAGGAGCATGCCGTGCAGATGGAGTATTACGTCGAGGTGCCTGCGCAGTTCCAATCGAAGTGCGATATCCATCAATATAATATGATGCTGCGCAATGAGCCGTATACCCGGCTGCTGCAGACGTTCTTTCCGGGGACGGTACCCGCCCAGTTCCTGGACATTTTCGAAAAAATCGACCTTAGTTACAAGCTGCCGGGCGAGGTCATCAACGTACTGATTCATTATTTGGTGTCGTTGATCGCAGTCGGCGGCGAGCAGCGGATCAACCGTAATTTCGTGGAGGCGATCGCTTCCAACATGCTGCTGAAGCAGGTTAACAGCTACGAGAAGGCTGTTCAATATATAAGGGACCAAGCCAAGATGAAAGGCAAGCAGAAGCAGGCCTCAACACGTACGCGTACATACGCTAGAAGCGGACAGGCGAAGCCCGAAATTCCGGTGGCGCTGGAGACCGATAAGGGCGAGGCGGTTTCGGATGAAGAATTCGAAGAGATGATGCGGTTCGCTGCCGAGATGCAGGCCGGCAATAAGAAAGGCGTATAAGAACCAAAGATGCTATAGATGAAGGAGGGAGAGAGATGGAATCCCTTGGCGAGCTGCTGGAAAGTATGAAGAGCTCTGCGCTACGGCGCAGAACGGCCGAGATTACGGAGGAGCTGCTGAAGAATCCGCTTATTCAGGCGATGCGGGCGGAATATCCCGAGATTGACGACCGGGTGCTGCGCATCAATTTAAGCAAGCTGTACCAGTATGCCGGCGATCAGGCCAACTGCAAGCAGTGTCCCGGACTGGACCATTGCCCGAATGATTTCCAGGGACACTACAGCAAGCTGGATATTCAGCGGGTCAATGGAACGGTGGAGATTTATGAACGGAAAACGCCGTGTTCCCTGCAGGTTGCCAAAACGAATGAGGATCAGATCCGGAAGCGGATCCGCAGCTTCTATGTCGACGACAAGGCGCTGAATGAAGGCTATGACCATATGGAGATTATGGCCAAGGATCGGCTGAGAGCTCCCGGAGTTCATCAGGTGTTCAAGTATATCAAGGAGACGAAGGAGAATGGGCTGAGTCCCCGGGGATTGTATTTGACCGGATCCTTCGGCACCGGCAAGACCTATTTGATGGGCTATCTGCTCTATGAGCTGGCGATGGCGGGGTATTCGGGCGTGATCGTGTATATGCCCGACTTTGTAGAGGATCTGAAAACGATGATGCAGGACGGGCCGAAGCTGAAGGAAATGATCGAGACGATGAAGAACTGCGATCTGTTGATCTTCGACGATATCGGCGCCGAGAATTTAAGCCCTTGGGTACGGGATCATGTGCTGGGGTCGATTCTGAATTACCGGATGAACCGCAAGCCGACCTTCTACACATCCAACTATCCGCTGGACGGGCTCGAGCGGCACTTAAGCTTTACCAGCAAGGACGGGGAAGAGGCCCATAAGGGGCAGCGGCTGATGAACCGTATTGCACCGTTCGTGGATGTCGTTCATTTGTACGGCGAGAATCAGAGGGGAAAATTCTAGGCTGCTCATCATTGAATTGTAAAAAAGCCTGATCCCTTTGGCTTCGCAGGACGCGATGACAGGGATCAGGCTTTTCTTAGCGCACAGGAGCCGTCAATTAGCCGACCAAAAATTTGATAATGACGAATCCGAAGAAGATGATGGTCATGAAACCGAACATCCCAAGAAAGCCCATCATCAAATCGCTGAAATCATTACGCGGTTCTTCATTGATGTGCTCCCGCGGATCGTTCATGCGCACGTTTACATCCATGGTGCTTGCCTCCTCAAAAAGGTGAACATTCCGTATGCACGGCTAAGACAGGTCACCCGACTTATTATTAGTAGTATACCCAATGTCCAAATCATTTGTAAAGATTGCATGAATATTCCGAGAAATCCTCTTTCTTTAGGTGAGTATATTTCACTTTTTCTTAAAGTTTGTGGTATACTAAAACCGTCGACGCATTCGACATTATGATTCGCGCTATATCTTGAAATTATCCTGTAAGGAGGAGTATACAATGGCTATCGTTAATGTTACCGATCAAACCTTCGCGAACGAAGTGGAAGGTCAAGGAACGGTTGTAGTTGATTTCTGGGCCCCATGGTGCGGTCCTTGTAAAATGCTCGCTCCGATTCTGGACGAATTGTCCCAAGAACTCGGCGACGATGTAAAAATCGCAAAGGTGAACGTGGATGAAAATCCGGAATCCGCAGCACGCTTCGGCGTCATGAGCATTCCGACGATGATTTTCTTTAAAGACGGCCAGCCTGTCGATAAAGTGGTAGGGCTTAACTCCAAAGAAGCCTTGAAAGGCATCATTGCGAAGCATCAATAATGCTTGATTTGCAAGTGCCGCTATCGCCATAAAGCTTCCATAAAGCGCCTTCGGTCAACAATCCGATAGGCGCTTTATGCGGTTTATCATCAGGATTATGGTAAACATTCGATGACGGCGCTTCCGGGTACAATATATAGATCCCGGTCAGCGCCATCGTGAGCGAGCCGCCCGCGAGCGCCTTTGGCGCCACGAACAAAACCGTTGATCTGTACAAGGCGGATTGAAAGTCGCTTGTTGGATTTTTTGCAGAATTCTCATCATAATCATATATAATCTTCTTGGAGAGGAGGAAGAAGATGGACGACTTCGCCAAACAACTGCAGGAGCAGGAGAAGGCGCTGGAGAATATCCGGCACAAGCTGGCGCTGCTGCCAGATCAGCCAGGGTGCTACCTGATGAAGAACCGGGAAGGAACCATTATTTATGTCGGCAAGGCCAAAGTGCTGAAGAACCGGGTTCGCTCTTATTTTACCGGCAGCCACAACGGCAAAACCCAGATGCTGGTATCCGAGATCCGCGATTTCGAATACATCGTAACGGGCAGCAATATGGAAGCGCTCATCCTGGAGTGCAACCTGATCAAGACGCACCAGCCAAGGTATAATGTACTGCTCAAGGATGACAAAACCTATCCATATCTTAAAATTACGAACGAAGAGCATCCCCGCCTGGAAGTGACGCGCCGGGTGCTTAAAGATAAAGCCAAGTATTTCGGTCCCTATCCGAACGCCTATGCCGCTCAGCAGACGAAAAAGCTGCTCGACCGCATGTATCCTTTGCGCAAATGCGGGGTTATGCCGAAAGAGGTGTGCTTGTACTATCATATGGGCCAATGCATGGCTCCATGCGTGAAAGAGGTGCCGAAGTCCGCCTACGAGGAGATCACCAGCGAAATCAACTCCTTTCTAAGCGGCGGTCATGAAGAGATCAAGAAGGAGCTGCAGCGCAAAATGCAGGAAGCCGCAGAGGACCTGTATTTCGAACGCGCCAAGGAGCTCAGGGACCAGATCATCCATATCGACACCTTGATGGAGAAGCAGAAGATCACGACGACCGACACCCGGGACCGCGATGTATTCGGATATGCCGTGGATAAAGGCTGGATGTGCGTGCAAATTCTGTACATGCGGCAGGGGAAAATGGTACAGCGCAACAAGTCGATCTTTCCGTTCTACGGTGACGCGCACAGCGACTTTATGTCCTTCATTGCGCAGTACTACAGCGATAACCCTGCCGTGCCGCAGGAAATCCTGCTTCCTGGACCGGTCTTGATCGAGGAGGCCGAATCCGACGCGCAAGACAGCATCGCGGCCAAGGATGCTCCGATTTCGGAGGGAGCAGGCAGCAGAGCCGCCGCTTCCACCGAGAGCGGCCAGGCCCCAGGCGCCGGTGAAGGCGATGCCGCTGGATCGCCTTCCTTAGCGGTCGCAGAGGACCCGTCCGGCTCGGGTTCGGCAGGCAGCGGTCCGGAAAGCTCCGGGCAAGGGGAGGAGGCCGAACGTCTGGCCGCCGCGACGAAAGCCGAGAACGAGCGGGCGGAGGCTGCCGGCCTGGTGGACGCCGCCGGAGGCGCAGCCGCCCTGCAGGAATGGCTCGGCGTCAAAGTGCATGTGCCGCAGCGCGGCTTAAAGCGCCAGATGGTCGGGATGGCGATTGAAAATGCAAAGGTTGCGCTCGATGAGAAATTCCGCTTAATCGAACGGGATGAGGAGCGGACATCGATTGCCGCGGCCAATCTCGGCGAAGTGATCGGCATCGAATCCCTGAACCGGATCGAGGCGTTTGACAACTCGAACATACAGGGGACGAATCCGGTTTCGGCGATGGTCGTGTTTACGAACGGGAAGCCGGATAAGAAGGAATACCGGAAATACAAAATCCGCACCGTGCAGGGTCCGGATGATTACGAGACGATGCGTGAGGTCATCCGGAGACGGTACGAGCGGGTGCTGAAGGAGAATCTGCCGCTGCCGGACCTGATCGTGGTCGACGGCGGCAGGGGACAGATTTCGGCTGCGATCGATGTGCTGGAGAATGAGCTGGGACTGTTCATTCCGGTCTGCGGGCTTGTGAAGGATGCCAAGCATAGAACGGCGCAGCTGATGGTCGGCGATCCGCCGCAGCCGGTGTCCCTCCCTCGGGACAGCCAGGAGTTCTATCTGCTGCAGCGCATCCAGGACGAGGTCCACCGGTTTGCGATCTCCTTCCATCGAGACCAGCGCGGCAAATCGATGGTGTCGTCCAAGCTGGACTCGATCCCGGGCATCGGCGAGAAGCGGCGGAAGCTGCTGCTGAAGCATTTCGGCTCGATCAAAAAAATAAAAGAGGCTTCAGTCGAAGACTTTAAGCCCCTTTCGATCGGTGAAAAATTAGCTACGGATATACTCAATGCCCTTCGTGATGAGGAGTCGTGACATACGGCTTCTCTTTTTTTATTGGATTCAAGCGATAGATCACGTAAGCCACGATGGCCGGCAGCACCATATAGAACAGGCCGATCAGCACGTTAGGGGCGCCTTGAAGCATGACCAGGCTGAATCCCATAAGAATGCTGTTGAAGATGACATGCGAGAACATGGCCGCAATATATCCGTATTTCAGGAAGATATAGCTGAACAGCAGGCCGATAATGACCAGCTCAATCGGGCGGGACACCACCGGGTAAATCGGATACAGCGTATGGCCGAGCGCCCAGATGATCGAGGTGATCAAACTCGCGACAAAGGTGCTGCGCACGATCTTCTTCACCATTCTAATGCCGAACAGCCGGTATACCGCTTCCTCCGATATGCCTGCGAGCCAAGCCATCAGCGGAAACAGCCATGGATAGAGCATGTTGTAAGGGGACTGCGAGGCATCGGTCGTGGACCAGGTGTTCAAGGTCAGGCCGAGCGCGATGAAGATCAAGGACTGGATGCCGAGCAGAATGAGTGCCCACATATAGCCCACCTTCATGCTGTCCAGGACATAGCGCCCGTATCCGGGCTCCTTGGCCCGCGGCCACGGATTAAGCCCGTCTTCCTTCCGCCATAGGCCGCTTCCGCCGACAAGCGAGAAATAGAGCAGAGCGGAGAAGATGAGGGAATAAATGGCGTAGAAGATCATAATCCCGATGATCCCGGTCTCGGACATTCCTTGTGCCTTAAAGACCGGAACCAGGTTGTACGTATTCAGCATCTGGATGACAAACAACAGGACGGACAGCAGGATACCGCGCTTAAACGAGGTGTAGGCCCGGGTCTTGACGCTGTAGACGATGGCCAGGATACCGAGCACAAGCGTAAACAAACCGTAACCGACGAGCGTCAGCAGCGTTGCGTCCTGCGTCTGCTTGTTGACATAGGCGGTGTGCGCTGCCGGAACCGAGAATGCCGGCTCGAAGGAACGCAGCTTTCCATGCTCAAAGGTAAACGCCAGCTGCAGCCTCGAATCCCCGATCGCCGCTTCCGTGACGGTATACTTCAGCGTGGGTTCGCCTTCCCGGGTGGAGAGCTGGAGCTGCGTCGCATCATATCCGGCCCACTTGAGCCACGGCTCGGCGAGAGCCTGCTTCTCGGCCAGCGTCATGCCCTCCTCCACCAGGAGCAGCATTTGCTTGCGGACCTCCCCTTGATTCAGCTCGATCCGGTCGTAAACGGAGCGGGCGGAATCATAGGAAAATCCGGCGATGCCGGCATTTTGCATATGTACATCCACGTTCAGCGCATCGCCGCCCGGCAAGGTGAAGCGGACACGGTATACATCGTAAGGGTATTTGGCTCCGTAGCTCTTATTATAATCCCGGAGCTTCTTCTCTTTCGCCAAATATCCGTACAGCTCGGAGTTGGACTGGTATGTAACAAGCGTGTCTTCCCCTTCGGCAGCAGGAAATCCTAAATGCTCGCTCGCGAACCGTGACGCGGCTTGTGCAGCCTCCTCTTTGGAGATGATTTTCGGATAGGGCGTATCGGTTGACTCGAAGGAAGTGGATGGGAGTACCTGA
Organism: Paenibacillus ihbetae; assembly: GCF_002741055.1. Taxonomy (NCBI): domain Bacteria; kingdom Bacillati; phylum Bacillota; class Bacilli; order Caryophanales; family Paenibacillaceae; genus Paenibacillus; species Paenibacillus ihbetae. Next base: position 4,285,169 of record NZ_CP016809.1, read on the forward strand.
AAAACAAGAAACAGGATCAGGCCGATAATGGCCGGGGCGATAAGCTTCTTCAGGTTAGGCGTCAGCTTCAAGGGCTCTGCGGCACGGTTCATGAAATTCCTCCTCTTGATTTTAGTGCTTTCCGATATGAATAACCGGCCCCGCAACATGCGGATCATAGAGTCAATATAACATACATATGAAGAACAAGCCCTGCTTATCCCAAAGCCCAATAATGAAATAAAACGCTGAAAATGAATGAAAGGTTTCGAAAACGTTAGAGAATGATATCCTTGTACTCTTGAATATGCCCAAATCGCCCTTATTTAAAGTCTTTTTGGTAAAAAAACGGCGTTGGGTTCCCTCCCGGATTGCGTTATAATCACATCATGCTTTCAAGGAACTGAATAGACCAGCCGAATTTCGTACTGAGAACGGGGGAACCATGTAATTGGGGTGAATTTCATGATCTCTTTCGGATCATGGATAGGGCGGCCTGTGATAATGCCCGAATCCGTCAGCTAACCTCGTAGGCTGCTGCACAGGAACCAGACCGTTAAGGGCACTGTTTTCCAGTGTCTTTTTTCGTTGATTTTTTTGGAGAAGGTGAAACATTGAACTCAAAATTGAATTGGCTTAAGCTGTCACCTCCGCAGATCCTTGCGCTCGGTTTTGCGGCGGCGATCCTGGTCGGAACCCTTCTGCTCATGCTGCCCGTATCCAGCAGGACCGGCGAACCGATCGCCTGGATTGACGCCATGTTTACGGCAGCTTCAGCCGTCTGTCTGACCGGGCTTGTCGTCGTGGATACAGGCACAAGCTTCAGTGCCTTCGGACATACGGTGATCCTCCTGCTCATTCAGCTCAGCGGGCTCGGGTTTATGACGATGGCAACCCTGTTCGCCCTGGTGTTTAAGCGCAAGATATCCCTCAAGGACCGGCTTGTTCTGCAGGAAGCGATGAATCAGTCCTCGATCGAAGGGATCGTTCGTTTAATCCGGCGGGTGTTTATCTATTCCCTGACCTTCGAGGCATGCGGAGCCTTACTATTTACTCTCCGCTGGGCATGGGATATGCCTATTGGAAAAGCCATTTATTTCGGCCTGTTCCATTCCGTTTCGCTGTTTAACAATGCGGGCTTCGATCTGTTCGGCGATTTTCATAGTCTCACCGGTTATGTCGATGATCCGCTGGTGAACATCGTATCCATGCTATTGATCATATCCGGCGGTATCGGGTTCGTTGTATTATCCGATTTGATCGATTTCCGTCAAAAAAGGAAGCTTTCGCTTCACTCCAAAGTCGTTCTCTCGATGTCGGGATCTTTGATATTTATCGGGGCGATCATCATATTCATTTTTGAGTTTACCAATCCGCTAACGCTGGGCTCCTTGGATGGGGGAGGCAGAGTGCTTGCCTCGTTCTTCCAGTCGGTCAGTCCGCGAACAGCGGGCGTAAATTCGATAGATATCGGCGGCCTCAGGCAAGCCACGCAATTTTTCATTATTATACTTATGTTTATCGGAGCGTCGCCTGGCTCGACGGGGGGCGGGATCAAGACGACAACCTTTATGGTTATGGTAGGGGCCGTGTTCGCGATGATGAGAGGGAGAGACGATATCGTTATGTTCCGGTATCGCCTGGCCCAGGAGCGCGTGCTTAAGGCGCTGACGATTGCGCTTCTGGCGCTGCTGCTCGTATTGACGGTGTCCATGATTCTGTCCACGACGGAGGATGCGGATTTCCTGGAGATTTTATTCGAAACGACCTCGGCCTTCGGCACCGTCGGCTTATCGATGGGCTTGACGCCAGATCTGACGGTGCTCGGCAAAATACTGATCAGCTTGACGATGTTTGCCGGACGTCTCGGTCCGTTGACGCTGGCTTATGCACTGGGGCCGAAAAAGGGTAAAGAATTGTATCGTTATCCGGAAGGCAAAATGATTATTGGATAAGGAGTATAGGAGAGACATGAAACCAAAGCAATTTGCAGTGATCGGTTTGGGGCGGTTCGGCTCGAGTCTGGCACTGGAACTGATGGAACTAGGCTATGAAGTTCTCGGCATTGACCGGAACGAAGAGGTCGTCGAGGATATGAGCGAGCATTTGACCCATACGGTGGTCGCGGATGCTACGGATGAGGAGATGCTGAAATCGCTCGGCATCCGCAATTTCGACTGCGGGATCGTCGCGATCGGAGACGATATCCAGATGAGCATTCTGTCCGCCATTCTGCTCAAGGAACTCGGTGTATCGACCGTCGTGGCCAAAGCGATTTCCGTGCTGCACGGCCGGGCGCTGCAGAAGCTGGGCGTGGACCGGGTCATCTTCCCGGAGCGGGATATGGGGATCCGTGTGGCTCACCAGCTGGTTACGCCGAATCTGCTCGACTATATCGAATTATCTAAGGATTATTTGATTGTGGAAATGACGGTAACCGATTGTATGGACGGCAAGACGTTAAGCGAACTGAACACGCGCGTCCGTTACGGTGTCACGGTGGTTGCCCTCAACAAGCGATCCGGCATTATCGTTGCGCCGACGGCGATGGACGTGGTTAATGCCGGCGATGTTATGGTCGTCATCGGCTCCAACGACAATGTGGAACGGTTTGAGACCGAAGTCGTGAATCTGCAGCAGAAATAATACAAAAAAACCTGACGAATTTCTAGGTCGTCAGGTTTTTTCGCTGCTTCTCTTCCGCAAGGCTCCGGAAGAGCACCTCGGTCTCGTTAATCCAGCGACGGGCGGCGCTGCTGAGCTCTGAAGCATCCCCGTAAATCAGGGATGTCGTCCGCCGCGTCTCCATGAGCGCGGGGATGTGAATGTCCACAAGCCCGTTGTCGGAGAGCAGCTGCGGACGGAGGTATGATTTCGGAAGCAGGGCCGCTGCTTTGCAGGTCGGGATCAAGCGGACGATCGCTTCGAAGGAATCGATCTCCATCCGAATATCAGGCATGATGCCCCACCGGTGAAACAGGTCGTCGGTCAGCTTACGGTACCAGGTGCCGGTCGAGAAAATAATCATCGGTAGTCCCTGCAGGTGCTCGACCTCGACATCCTCCAGCTCCGCCAGCGGATGGACGGCTGGAATGACGAGCTCCAAATGATCGTCAAACAGGGGAATGCAGTTGAGTCCCGGCTGGTTGATGGAAGAGGCAACGATGCCGACGTCTACCCGTTTATCCCTAACATAGGAAACGATCTCATGGGTTTTGCCGGTAATCAGCTTGATCTCCGCGGCGGGATGCCGCTCCATGAACGCATTGACGAGCGGGGGCAGCGTCGTCTGCAGCGTCGTCAGGCTCGCGCCCAGATTAATCGAGATCTGCTCCCCTTCCCGATAGTGGGCGAGCGTCTGCATGAGCTTCAGCTGCTGCTGGCGCTGCTCCAGCGCAAAGGTATATACGATCTGTCCGATCGACGTCAGCTCAAGGCGCTTGCCGCGTCGGTTGAACAGCGGCAGGCCGAGCTCGTCCTCGAGCTTGGCGATCTTCCGCGAGAGCGCCGGCTGGGACAGGTTCAGCAGCTTGGACGCTTTATTGATGCTGGATTGCTCCACCACAACGGCAAACATGTCCAGATCTTCGAGCATGATATTCCTCCATTATATATAGGATGGTGTTCCAAAATATCCTTATGCGTATAGATTATAACGATTAATAATTATATTGCAATTCCCTTATAAGAAAAAAAGGAGTAACATGAAACATGACACAGGATGTTCACACGTTTGTGGAAAAAGGGAACATTTTGTCGTTGCACGCGAAAAGCACTGTGTAAGTGCGTAAGTAAGTGTAATTGTTCCGTAAATAGGAAAGATTGAAATTGAAAACGCTGCACATTGGAAAGGGGAACGTCAACTAATGAAAGGGTATTATTCCAGAAAGCTGCATTCCTTACTCGGTGTCATACCGCTTGGAGCATTTCTGCTCAGCCACATGATATCCAACTTTCAGGCTTTCGAGGGTGGAAAGAAAGGCTTCGAGGGAGCCGTTCATTTCTTGAACAGCATGCCGCTTGTCTTCTTCCTCGAGCTGTTCCTGATTTGGCTGCCGCTGCTGTATCACGGCGTCTACGGACTGTACATTGCGTATCAGGCCAAAAACAACATCGGCAACTACAATTATGAGCGGAACATTCGTTTTACCGTTCAGCGGATTACCGGGGTTATTACGTTCGTATTTGTCATCTGGCATATGTACGACACCCGTTTTCAAATCATGATCGGCAAGATCACCCATGATGATCTGGGCGCCGTCATGCACGATATCGTGAGCAATCCGGTATTATTTGTTCTGTATATCATCGGCGTTGTATCGGCTACGTTCCACTTCGCGAACGGCTTGTGGGCATTCCTCGTTAGCTGGGGCATTACCGTCGGCCCGCGCGCACAGCGTGTATCCACATACATCTGCATGGGCCTGTTCGTATTTATGAGCGTCCTGTTTATCCTTGCGATGACCGGGTTCAGAAACTCCGAATTCCAGGCGGCGCAAGCAGCGATCGATGTAGTTAAGACAGTCTTGGCTTAAAGTGCAAGTTCAAAAAGCCGGTTTTTCAGCACCGGAGCGTATGCTTCCGAAGTGCGTTTTTTCAAAACGCTTTAGGTTAGATGAAGCTAGGGACTGAAGGGTTGAACGTAGGTATTGGGTACGTGAGCACTTGAAATGTTTCCGCAGGAAACATGCTTCGGAAGCTTCTACTTAGGCCCGGCTGAGTTCAAGATTCGATGCCGAGTTACATCTTGATACACTACGTGATCAAAAGACGACTTTTTGAACAACCTCTTAAAGGAGTGAACGTATAAATGGCAGCATCTAATATTATCGTAGTGGGCGGAGGCCTGGCCGGATTGATGGCAACCATCAAAGCGGCCGAAGCGGGAGCCCATGTTCATCTGTTCTCACTGGTACCTGTGAAACGTTCTCACTCCGTGTGCGCGCAAGGCGGCATTAACGGAGCGGTTAATACGAAAGGCGAAGGCGACTCCCCGTGGGAGCACTTTGACGATACGGTTTACGGCGGGGACTTCCTGGCGAACCAGCCGCCGGTCAAGGCTATGTGTGAAGCGGCTCCGGGCATTATTCACCTGATGGACCGCATGGGCGTTATGTTCAACCGTACGCCGGAAGGCCTTCTCGATTTCCGCCGCTTCGGCGGAACGAAGCATCACCGTACGGCGTTTGCCGGAGCGACGACCGGCCAGCAGCTGCTGTACGCGCTGGATGAGCAGGTGCGCCGCTGGGAAACTGCGGGTCTCGTGACCAAGTACGAGAACTGGGAGTTCCTGAACGCGGTCATTGACGACGAGGGCGTATGCCGCGGCATAGCCGCCCAGGACCTTCGCTCCATGGAGATCCGGGCGTTCAAGGCGGAGGCCGTCATTTTGGCCAGCGGTGGTCCCGGCATCATTTTCGGTAAAACGACGAACTCGGTTATCAACACCGGTACGGCAGCAAGCGCGGTATACCAGCAGGGCGTATACTACGCCAATGGCGAATTCATCCAGATTCACCCGACCGCCATTCCGGGCGACGACAAGCTGCGTCTGATGTCGGAATCGGCCCGCGGTGAAGGCGGCCGGATCTGGACCTATAAAGACGGAAAGCCTTGGTATTTCCTTGAAGAGAAATACCCTGCATACGGCAACCTCGTTCCGCGGGATATCGCAACTCGCGAGATCTTCTCCGTATGTGTGGACATGGGTCTTGGCATTAACGGCGAGAACATGGTATACCTGGATCTCTCCCATAAGGATCCGAAGGAGCTGGACGTGAAGCTCGGGGGCATCATCGAGATCTATGAGAAGTTTATGGGTGACGACCCTCGCAAAATTCCGATGAAGATCTTCCCGGCAGTCCATTATTCCATGGGCGGCATGTGGGTCGATTACAACCAGATGACGAATATTCCGGGTCTGTTCGCAGCCGGGGAATGTGAATATCAATATCACGGAGCCAACCGCTTGGGAGCCAACTCGCTCGTATCGGCCATTTACGGCGGTATGGTCGCAGGTCCGAAGGCGATCGAGTATATTAAAGGCTTGAAGAAATCGTCCGAGGATATCTCCTCCAGCGTCTTCGACCGGTACACGAAAGAGCAAACCGCGAAGTATGAAGGGCTTCTGAAGATGGAAGGCACGGAAAATGCTTACGTGATTCATAAAGAGCTTGGCGAATGGATGACCAACAACATGACCGTTGTCCGCTACAACGACAAGCTCCAGGAGACCATCAACAAGATCAAGGAATTGAAGCAGCGCTACCGCAACATCAACATGACCGATACATCCCGCTGGAACAACCAAGGCGTGGCGTTCACGCGTCAGCTGTGGAACATGCTGGAGCTTGCGGAAGCTATGACGCTTGGAGCCCTGCTCCGGAACGAAAGCCGCGGAGCCCATTACAAGCCGGAGTTCCCTGACCGCAATGATGAGGAGTTCCTGAAAACAACGAAAGCGAAATGGACCCCTGAAGGTCCGCAAATTTCGTACGAAGAAGTGGATGTTTCCTTAATCCCGCCGCGTATTCGCGACTATTCGAAAGAAAAGTAAGAAGGGGGATTTACCATGGCTCAAACGGCAACCGCCTCAAAGAGTGTGAAATTTATTATAACTCGCCAGGACAATCCGGAATCCAAATCGTATACAGAGGAATTTGAGGTTCCATATCGTCCCGGCATGAACGTCATCAGTGCGCTGATGGAAATTCAGCGCAATCCGAAGAACGCGCAAGGCCAAACGACTTCCCCGGTATGCTGGGACTCCAACTGTCTGGAGGAAGTGTGCGGTGCCTGTTCGATGGTCATCAACGGTAAGCCGCGCCAGGCCTGTGCTGCACTGATCGACAAGCTGGAGCAGCCGATCCGCATCCAGCCGATGAAGACCTTCCCTGTCGTCCGCGACTTGGTCATCGACCGGAGCAGGATGTTCTCCGCCCTGAAGCGGGTTAAAGCCTGGATTCCGATCGACGGCACGTATGATCTCGGTCCCGGTCCCCGCATGGCGGAGAAGAAGCGCCAGTGGGCTTACGAGCTGTCCAAGTGCATGACGTGCGGTGTATGTCTCGAGGCTTGCCCGAATGTCAACGAGAAAACCGACTTTATCGGTCCTGCGGCCATTTCCCAGGTTCGCTTGTTCAATGCCCATCCAACGGGCGAGTTGAACAAGGAGGAGCGTCTTGAGGCGCTTATGCAGGACGGCGGCATCGAAGGCTGCGGCAACTCGCAGAACTGCGTACGCTCCTGTCCGAAAGGCATTCCGCTGACGACATCGATCGCGGAGATGAATAAAGAAACAACGAAGCATCTGTTCAAGCGCTGGCTCAGCGTCTAGAACCGAAAAGCTTACGATATTGGCAACAGCAGCGCCTGACCGCTTGTATGCATTCGCGGTCGGGCGCTGTTTTGTTGTACGATAATAGAGAACTTTTTATTCAAAGGTGGTACGCAAACATGATTACAGAAAGACCGATTACGATCCGGGATTTGAGCCGGGATTTCGCCGCTTTGGGCGTAAAGGAGGGGATGACCGTGCTTCTCCATTCTTCGCTTAAGAGCATCGGCGGATGGATCGTCGGCGGAGCCGAAGCCGTCATTCTCGCGCTGGAGGAGGTGCTAGGCAAGGAAGGGACGCTGGTGATGCCGACGCAGTCCCCGAATTTAACGAACCCGGAAACCTGGGGGAATCCGCCGGCGGATCCCCAATGGTGGCAGCTGATCCGGGACAGTATGCCTCCCTATGATCCCGATGCAACCGTAACCTCGGGAATGGGGATTATTCCGGAAACGTTCCGCAAACAGAAAGGGGTCATCCGGAGCCTTCATCCGCACGTCTCCTTCGCAGCTCGCGGCCGTGCAGCGAGAGAACTTATGGAACCGCATCCGCTGACTGACGGCCTCGGGGAATCCTCGCCGCTGGCCCGGTTGTACGCGGCAGATGCCTTCGTGTTGATGCTCGGAACCGGCTATGGCAGCGATACCTCCTTTCATCTGGCCGAGTACCGGGCAGCGTGGAGGGGCAAAGAGCATATCACGTCCCAAGCTCCGGTATCGCGAGCCGGGGGCAAGACGGAATGGGTATCCTTTTCGGATATCAATTATCATTCCGACGACTTTGAAGCGCTGGGGGCGGCATTTGAGCAGGCGTGCAAGGAAGACTGCAGTTTCGGGAATGTAGGCGCTGCCTCCTGCGTGCTGGTCAAACAGCGTAGAATGGTCGATTTTGCCGTCGATTGGCTGGCCCGTAACCGGTAAAAGGCGGATTGCCAAGGAACGCCAGTTGCATGAGCTCCTCTCCAAGGGTAATAGACGATAAGGCGTTATTATACGGCCGGAGGTAGATGATGGTCGTTAAAGAGGCCGTAGAAAGGAGGGAACGCTCATGAGCTGGTGGATGTGGCTGCTCAATTTGGTTGGCTTGGTAGGCTTGATTTATGCGTTCTACATGATGGACAAGAAGTGGTCAAGCCGGCCGCTGCTGCTGGCACCGTTGCTGATTTATGTCCTGGTGTCGGTGGAGGATTTGCTCGGCTGGATCGATCTGATGAAAATTGTACCTGGAGAGGGAGGGATGCGGGCTCTCATCGTGATCTTCTCCTTGTGCTCCGTTGTCTTCTATGTGCTGTACATTTTCGATAAGATTGCAGATTCCGTGAACCGGCATGTCGATATGAAGACGACGCTCGTCCGAATCAGCTTGGCCGCTGCCATGTGCATTTTATTTTTCACGCTGGTATATATGTCGATTTACAAGCTGTTCGGCGGCGTATCCTTCGAAGGGGATAATCTCGGAGAGGACCCGCTGTCGCAGTTCGTGACCTTTCTGTATTTCAGCATGGCCACGTTCGTAACGGTCGGGTATGGGGATGTTAGTCCGGTTGACAACACTTCAAGACTTGTCGTCATCTTGGAGATCGCCTTCAGCTTTATCACCGTTGCTTACGCGCTGTCCATGCTGGGAACACTGCGGCAAATATTCAAGCCGGGGAGCGATCAGCCTGAAATCTACAGCACAGAAGAGGGCGGCGAGCCGGGGACGGCAGCCCCGCCCCACAGACGCAAGCATTACACCCGATAATCAGCCAGGCTTGACGAGCGCAGGAAATGATTTCGGCTCAAGGCGCATTGGATGCTCATGCTGATATTGCAGGGAGCGTAGCTGCAGCAATCATCAAAAATTTGATCTCATATACCGTTGATAGGCACCCAGCCGGGAAGGGAGCAGAGACTCCAACGACACCACCAAGCTCCAAGGTCTGCTCTCATTGATGGTTATCCCCGTTTTACGGCTTTAGCAGCCTCTTAAGAATGCTGAGCCCGTTTTTGGACGGATATCGGAATTTAAAGTCGAACCGGTTCGTCTGCTTCAGCACGCTTTTCATATGCGAGAACGTGTAGAAGCTGTATTGCCCGTGATATGAGCCCATCCCGCTCTCACCGACGCCGCCGAACGGCAAATATGGCGTAGCCAGATGCATGAGCGTATCGTTGACGCAGCCTCCGCCGAAGGAGACGGAGGACAGCACATGCTCCTGTACTTCTTCATTCTCGGTGAACAAATACAATGCAAGCGGCTTGGGGCGAGACTGAACGGCCCGGATCGCTTCATTTATATCCTCATAAGTCAGGATCGGGCATACGGGTCCGAAGATCTCTTCATCCATAACCGGCATATCCCATGTCACCTGATCCAGAACCGTCGGTTCGATGCGGAGCATTTCCTTATCGGCCCTGCCGCCATGACGGAGGCGGCCGTTATCCAGAAAGCCTGCCAGCCGATCGAAATGCTTCTCGGTTACTATTCGGCCATATTCAGGATTGCTCAGCGGCTCCGGGCCATAGAAGTCCACGATCGCTTCCTTTAAATAAGCGATGAACGGCTCCTTTACGCGGCTGTGAACCAATACATAATCCGGTGCGACGCATGTCTGGCCGGCATTCGTGAACTTTCCGAAGGCAACGCGGGATGCCGTCAGCTTCAAGGGCGCATCCTCATGAACGATGCAGGGGCTTTTGCCCCCGAGCTCAAGCGTGAGGGGAGTCAGATGCTTCGCTGCCGCTTCCATCACGATTTTCCCCACATTTACGCTGCCTGTAAAAAAGATATAGTCCAGCTTCTGCTTCAGCAGCTCGGTGCTGACCTCCGGTCCGCCCTCAACAGAAGCCACATACTCTGACGGGAAAGCTTCCTCCAAGATGGACGTAATGAGCGCGGAGACGGCGGGCGTCAGCTCGGACGGCTTAACTATAGCGGTATTGCCTGCAGCCAGCGCGCCGATCAGAGGAGAGATGGCAAGCTGCCAAGGGTAATTCCAGGGAGCAATAATCAGCACGCTGCCGTACGGCTCAGGGTAGATCATTCCCTTGCTCCCGACATGCGTCAGGGCCGTTTTCACGCGCCCGGGTTTGCTCCAGCGTTTTATATTGTTCAAGATATGCGAGAGCTCTTTGTACACGATCCCGATTTCAGTCGTATAGGCTTCCTGCTCGCTCTTGTTCAGGTCTTGGCGCAGCGCCTGGATCACCTCGCTCTCCCTGGCGACGATGATCTGGCGGAGTCTGGTGAGCTGCCGGATCCGGTATTCGGGCTCCTTCGTGAATCCTTTCAGAAAAAACTGCTTCTGCGATGAAACTAATGACGGGATGGATTCGTTAACAGTCATAAGCAGGCTGCAGGCTCCTTTCCATGGGCATCGACGGCATAGACTTGTAAGATTTATTGTGCAAAGCAATATGCTTAACCGTTATTTCGAACTAACAACGGATAAGATCACGCCAATACAATCCATGTGTTCTTTCCCATATTATATAGGAGGATGTCCGATTATGAAAAATTCATCCACAGGGCCTCAGCGCGCATCCAGCCAAGCGGATGCCAAGCCGGCGGCGGGCACGACCATGACCCGGCGCCGGTTTCTGAAGCATGGGGCGGCTGCGCTGCTGGGAGCAGGCCTTGCGGTGGGTGCCTACGCCTCCTTGTGGGAGCCTAACCGACTGGAGGTCAGGAGGCTCACGCTGGCGCTTGCCGGTCTGCCTGCTGCTTTCAACGGCTTGAAGGTCGTACAGTTTAGCGATATGCATCTGGGCTTTTACACCGGTGCCAAGGATGCCGTCCGGGTGGTTGAAGCGATTAACCGGGAGCAGCCTGATCTCATATGCTTTACAGGGGATATGGTGGACGGGGAGCTTGATGCTTTGGAGGAAGCGATCCAGCCGTTGTCCGGACTGGAAGCCGCGTTCGGCAAATACTCGATCCTCGGCAACCATGATTTCTACGATGTCGCGAAGCTGATCCGGATGGAGGAGAAGGCGGGATTCACCGTGCTGCGCAACAGCCGCGTTATGCTCAAGCGAGGCGGCGAAGCGATCGCGGTTGCGGGCTTGGATGACGGAATTTGGGGACGTCCTGATCCGGCAGCGACGCTGGACGGACTGCCGGAGGGGATGTTCAAGCTGGTGCTGATGCATGAACCGGACTATGGCGATACAACAGCGGAGTACCCGGTTCATCTGCAGCTCTCCGGTCACAGTCACGGCGGACAGGTACGGCTGCCTTGGCTCGGGGAGGTTGTTACGCCGCCGGGGGCGAAACGCTATGTCCAAGGCTTGTATCATGTCGGCAGCCGTGGGATGCCGCTGTACGTCAATCGGGGAATCGGGATGACGCAGCTTCCGGTCCGGCTATTATGTCAACCAGAGCTTACGGTATTGACGCTTCGTTCAGAAGGCGTGTGACCGTGCTAAGACTTGGTGCTTGAATTCAGCCATGCTGATTTGATAAGAACAAGGTGCGATAACATAACAGACAGCTGTTCATGTTCGGGCAAAAGGATCAATATGAAACGTACAATTTGAATTTTTGTTACACAAATGAAATATACCTGTTATGAAACTCTAACAGCGAGAGGTTAAACTTATCACATGACCCCCTTTTGAGAATATATATGATGCTTTTGGATCCGCTGTGCGGGTCCACTTTTTTTTGTTCATATTTAATATTTATCGATCCTCATTAAAAAAACAGAAGGGGTACCCCTATTAAAGAGGTACGGCAACCTTCTGTTTCTGCTCGTAATAGACCCATTCCTTAAATCCGATCTCTTTCAAAACCTTGGCCACTTCCTCGAACTCGTCGCCGACCCGGGAAGGCTTATGGGCGTCCGAGCCGAAGGTCACATCGACGCCGTAATGATGCGCGACCTCCAGAATTTCATTGGACGGGTACCATCCGCCGCACAGCTTCGTTTTGCCGGAGGTATTGATCTCAATCGCCAGTCCGGATTCCGCGATGACCTTCAGCGTTTCTTCAATCGCTTCATCTGCCTTGATTTCGGAGAATAACGGATAGTTGCCCTTCATGGCATCCATGTGGGCGATGATTTGGAACATCCCGCTTCGCGCGGACTGCCGGATCAGATTGAAATATTCCTCCTTATCGGCCACCTGCTCGGACGGCGACAGCTTCTTCCACCGGTTTTTATTAAAAATGCTGATGCCTCTCACATGGTGGATGGAGCCGATAATGTAATCGAAAGGGTAGGCGGCCATCGCCTGTTGATATACATTGGCATGCTCCGGAAAGAAATCCGATTCGATTCCGAGCAGTACCTTGATCTTCCCCTCGTACTCCCGCTTCAATTGCAGGACTTCCTGGACGTACCCGTCAAAGTCGGCTTTGGCCATAGAGATCGAAGGGAAAGGATGCTCCTCCTCGCTTCCGAAATATGGGGTATGGTCCGAAATCCCGATGACTTGCAAATCCGCGGCAATGGCCGCTTCGATATAATCCCGAATATTCCCGTCCGCATGGCCGCAGCGGAAATGGTGGGTGTGCAGATCAAATTTCATGATAAGCCCTCCTTCATGCTGTTACCGTCCTACATAATATCGAGAACCTGATTCCGATCATCGCTATCGTGCTTACTCGGTGCTGATGAATTGCGTTTCCGGCATGCCCTTCAAGTCGCTTAGAAACTGCCGCATGGCCGAGCTGACATAACGACCGCTCTTGTAGATGACGCCGACCGGATGGCTTACCTCCAGCTCGCTGAGCGGAACGATTTGCAGGGTGCCGTTTCGAAGCTCGGTCGCTACGGATTGCTTCGAAATGATGGCGGCGCCAAGATTGATCTCGACCATCCGTTTGATCTCCTCGCTGCTGGACAGCTCCATGACGACCTGAGGATCGATGCCGTGCTTCTTCATGACGTCGTCGGCGAAACGGCGGCCAACGGTATCGCGCGATAGCAAAATAAGAGGCGTGCTGCCAAGCACATCGATACTTGCCTTGGATAGTTTGGCCAGCGGGTGCTGAGGGGATACAACTAACTCAAACGTGTCGTAGTACAGGATGGATGTACTGAGGTTGGGATTGCGTTCAATCAAATAACCGATCCCGATGTCGATGAGACCATTCTCCACACTATGGTAGATTTGCGAGGATGCCATGGATTGAATGGTTGTTTTGATGTGGGGGAACTGATCCTGGAAGTAGGAAAGAACCCGGGGCAGAATCTGAATGGCGATGGAAGTGGTCGTACCTAATTGAATATGCCCTTGAGGCGTCTGGTCTAGATCCGACAGCCGCTGCTTCAGCTCGTCCACGATGCTCAGGATTTGCTCGGCATGCTCCACGAACACCTGTCCACGGTCGGTTAACGTTACCGGCTGGCTCCGGTCTACCAGCACGGTTTTGAACTCTTCCTCCAAGCTCTTGATCTGAGCCGATACGGCCGGTTGTGTCAGATTAAGAAGCTCTCCGGCTTTGCGAAAGCTCATCGTTTTGGAGATGGTAATAAGCGTTTCCAATTGGCTGATGTTCATAGCCTTCCTCCTTACTTGATATGATTCTTCCGCTCTTAACTCCACGTGCAACCCGCTTTATTTAAATTATAGGGTATTCTGCCGGAAGGAGCAATTAAGGGCGGCATCCTGCTCATGTCAGCTAAAAAGTTTCGAAATCCGGACATTTATTATTAAAAGATTGCGAATGCATCCGATAATAGTAAAGTAGACATAGCTTCAGGTGAGACCAAAGTACCTTCTGAGCAAATGGATGACCGAATGCGAAACCGATGTTATTACGATAGCTCCAAGGTTGAAACAGCTGTTGGAACAGGGGGTTGTCGCTAATTTGTGATGATTTATTACAGGGTATCCATTATAATGTTTAATAAATCGTTGGGACTTTGGGACCCTGACCAACAACCCAGTGAAAGGGGCGAAAGTAAGGAATGAAAGCGGAAGTCATCAATCCTTTTTTAGAGTCCGCACGACATGTGATCGAGCAAGTCATACAGGTTTCACCTTCCACGGGGAATCTTGGGGTCAAAGAGATCGGATTTATCGAGAATCATATCTGGATCCAAATCGGAATGACAGGGCAAATGAACGGGGATATCGTATTTGGAATCCAGGAGAAGGTAGCGCTGCATATGGTATCGGCCATGATGGGCGGCTACGTCATTACCGAAATGGACGAGATGGGACAGAGTGCGATCTCGGAGCTGGGCAATATGATCAGCGGCAATGCCAGCATGATATTGTCCAACCAGGGGGTAAGCGTTGATATTACGCCGCCGCGGGTGATTAAGTCGGATCATGCCTCCAGCCTGTTTCAGAAAAAAGCGCTGTGCATTCCCCTCATGATGGAAGGCATCGGCGAACTGGATATTCAAGTCATGATTTCGTAAAATAAGACCAAGTGAGCCGCCGTGCTCCTTCGGGGCAGTGCCGGGAAGCCGGCAGGCGCTGATAGGGAACCCTAGCGGCAAAGGAAGGGATAACGAAATCATGCTCAAAAATAAAGTGATCGTGGTGACGGGGGCTTCAAGCGGCATCGGGGCCCTGATTGCCCAGCGGCTGTCCGACGAAGGCGCGGTCGTTATACTGGCCGGACGTTCGATGGAACGCCTGCGGGAAGCCGGCGGCCGCCTGAATGGCCCCCATGAGCTGGTCGTCATGGACGTACAAGACCCCCAGCAGGTGGATTCGGTGCTGAAAGAAGCATGCCGGAAGCACGGCAGAATCGACGTGCTGGTAAACAATGCGGGATACGGCAAGTTCGAGGCCTTCCTGGACATGCCTCCCGATGAATTTGAAGATATGATGGACGTCAATTATATGGGGATTGTACGGTGCACCCAGGCTGTCCTGCCCGGGATGCTGGAGCGAGGCGACGGTCAGATCGTCAACATCGCCTCTATGGCAGGGAAGATCGGCACTGCCAAATCCACCGCCTACTCCGCGACGAAGCATGCCGTATTGGGACTTAGCAATGCTCTGCGGCAGGAGCTCCGGCATACAGGCATCACCGTCTCGACCGTCAATCCGGGACCGATTGATACACCGTTCTTCTCCTTGGCTGACCCTTCGGGCGGATACGTCAAAAATGTCGGCTGGCTTATGATGAAGCCGGAATACGTAGCCGAACAGGTCGTCAAGCTCATTATCAAACGCAAGGAAGAGCTCAATCTGCCAAGGTTGGCCGCTGTCGGCATCCGCTTATATCAGCTGTTTCCGAGATTCGCGGACCGTATATCCCATCGGTGGATGAATCAGAAATAATCAACAGCCTACAGGCTTTCCGTCTCCGCGAGAATGTCGCGCAGCAGGCGGAGAGCCTGTTTCGTCTGCTCGGCATCCGCCGAGAGCAGGGTAATCGCCTGGTCCAGCCGTTCCTTATAGCGGTCCGGCTTGATCGGGAAGGACTCGATCATGGCCACTGCGCGCTTCTCGTTAATGCAGTAGGTCTCATTCTTGGCGAACAGCACTTGATTTAAGCAGGCAATGCACCGGTAGACGTGGCCGGCAACGTAGGTGACGTCATCCTTCGCCGCACTATCGTCCGCAAACATCAGCGAGAAGGAAGCCTCGAAGGTGAAAAATCCGATGATTGCGCTCTTCAAAGCCTGAGGATAAGGCTTCGTTTTCGCCTGCAGCGTCTGCATGCGGTTATCCTTATCGGACAAAATGCGGCAGACAGACAGCTCCCCCATATACATCACGTTAAGATACGCATGCGGATGCCCCGTCTGGTAATGGGGCGAAACCGATCCCTTCGCGCATTCCTCCACGATTCGGGACACGCGGTGAATATCGCGGAACAAGAAATCCACGTGATAGCCCTCAATCACTAGCCAGCCGCCCCCGTTGACCCAGGCGCCCCACTCCCCGAGCGAAGTGATAATGCCTTCGCGATGCTCGTCATCCAAAGCTTTCGCTGCCTTGGCGATATGCTCGACCTGGAAGCCCTCGGATTCATCATAATAAATGCCGATATCGATATCCGAATCCGGCCGGGCTGTCCCTTTCGCTCTGGAGCCGCCAAGCACGACGCCAACGACGCCGGGCAGATGGCGGAGTTCTTTCGTGATTTTATCAAGCAGTGTTTCGATCTTTGCAGTCATGGTAAATCCCCCCAGTCGGATCTGTTATATTCATTGTACACGAAAACCGGCAAATGACCGATGGTAATGAAAGCGAAAACTCTTCCCACAAATGCTTGCCCGAAAGGTTGTATTTGGTGAGCGCACGGTTTTGGCATATAATGAGAAGGAATGAATGAGACCCGATAAAATAAAGGATGGACGATCATATGACTTCAACTACGTTTCATACATTGGGAATAGCGGAGGATTTAACGGCAAGGCTGTCGGAATTCGGCATTATGACGCCGTCACCGGTTCAAGCCGAAGCCATTCCTCCGATCCTTGCGGGCAAGGACGTGCTTGCAACGTCCCAGACAGGAACCGGCAAGACGCTGGCTTACCTGCTGCCGATCCTCCAGGGCATCGACCCGGAGGTAAAGGCAGCACAGAAGCTGATAGTAGCTCCAACCCAGGAGCTGGCGATCCAGATCGTCAGAGAGGGCGAGCGTTATGGGGAAACCCGCGGCATCGGCGTCATCGGATTAATCGGCGGCGCGGCGGCCAAGCGGCAGATCGAGAAGCTGAAGCAGCATCCGCAGCTAATCGTCGGAACGCCGGGACGCATCCGGGAGCTGATCGAAATTCGCAAGCTCAAAATGCACCAGGTAACCACCATCGTCATTGACGAGGTGGATCAGGTATTTCAGTCGGGCGGTGCGAGCGATGTGGAGCGGATTCTGCGCAGCGCGCTGCGCGACCGTCAGCTCGTCTTCCTATCGGCAACCGTCGGTCCTGAGACGGCTGAGCTGGCTAAGAAGGAGATGGATCAGCCGGTTGAAATCGGCATCGATCCGGAGCGCCGGACGCCGTCCGGTTTGGAGCATTATTATTTCGTATCCGAAGAGCGGGACAAGCTGGACATGCTTCGCCGGATCGTGCGCCATTACGATCCCGACCGGGCGATCGTCTTTGTGAATGCGACGGAGGATCTGGCCGAGGTGGAAGCCAAGCTGAATTATCTCGGACTGAATGCGGCCGCCTTGTACGGAGACGCCGACAAGCTGACTCGAAGCAGGGTTCTCAACGCTTTCAGGGAGGGGCGGACGAAGCTGCTGGTGGCAAGTGACGTCGCTGCCCGGGGGCTGGATATTGAAGGTCTCGGCATGGTCATCAACTATGATCCCCCGATTGATGCCGAGCATTATACCCACCGTGCAGGGCGGACAGGACGGATGGGGCGGAAGGGGCTTGCGATTACCCTAGTGACCGACCGGCAAACCTTTATTATGCGTAAGTTCAACCGCGAGCTGGGTATTTCGATCGAAGAGAGAGTTCTGTACGGCGGGAAGGTGCGCACGCCGCGTTCCGATTCGGAACGGGGGGCCGGCCGCAGTCCACAGGCCGGCAATAGAGCCAATAAGCCGGCTGCCCGGAAACCGGCATCGATCAGCACAAAGGGAAGGGCAGGAAACGGCAAGGCGAACGGAGATCGCCCGAGCGATAGGGAGCGCGACCGCAAGAACAAGGGTGCGCCGAAATGGCTTAAGAATAAACCGCCGCGGGGCTGACCTGCGGCACAGCTTATATGTAACCGATACGAATCCGCAGAAGCCGGCTCTGAGCTGGGCCCGATATCCTCAAGCGGGATCGGCGTGCACATACGGCTTCTGTCCATAGCAGGATTCGGTGCTTTTTTTAAGTAGAAGAGGTGATGTGGTAATGAGTGAGCAGCCGGTGTTGTCTGTTCAAGGATTAAGCGGCGGGTACAGCATTAACCGTCCGGTCCTGCATGATATTACGTTCCAGGTGCAGCCGGGGGAGATGGTCGGTCTGATCGGATTGAACGGGGCGGGGAAGAGCACGACGATGAAGCATATCCTCGGTCTGATGAATCCGCAGAAGGGCGAGATCGAGGTCCAAGGCAAGCGCCGGACGGAGGATTCCGAGGCGTATCACAGCGCATTGGGCTTTGTCCCCGAATCCCCGCTTCTGTATGATGAGTTGACGGTTCGCGAGCATTTGGAATTTACGGCCCGTTCCTACGGCGTTTCCCGCGAGGATTATGAATCGAGGGGAGAGCGGCTGGCCAAGCTGTTCCGGATGGAGGAGAAGATGGACAGCCTGTCAACGCATCTGTCCAAGGGGATGCGCCAAAAGGTGATGATAATGTGCGCATTCGTGGCCAGACCTTCCCTTTATATTATCGATGAGCCCTTTCTCGGGCTGGATCCGCTCGGGATCCGCTCCCTGCTTGATTTCATGCTGGAGCTAAAGGCTTCCGGCTCTTCCATTCTGTTAAGCTCGCATATCCTCTCCACCATCGAGAATTATTGCGACCGGTTCGTGGTGCTGCACCGCGGCAGCATTATTGCCCAAGGAACGCTGGAGGAGATGCGGGAGCAAGCGGGAAGGCCCGGCCTTCCGCTGGAGGAGCTGTTTAACGAATTGGTTCAAGGTGGTAGCGGGATATGAACTTGCGCGAGCTGTATGATAAACGGCGCGGTCAGTTCTGGGGCGATATCCTGCCCTACCTGGGTTATGTCATACAAAGCGGGGTCGCCGTCGTTACGCTGTTTTTGCTGATTGCGTTCGCGGCGTGGTATACGGCCTTTCTGCAGCATATTCCGCAGGAGCTCCCGATCCGCTGGATCATGCTGGTTATTTTGCTCCCGCTCGTCATTAACAGCAGCGTGCGCACATATCTGCGTCCGGCGGACACGGTATTTCTGCTGCCGCAGGAATCCCGAATGCATATCTATTTCCGCAAAGGCTGGACCGCCGGTGTCGTATACAAAATCATCGGTCTAGGCATCGTACTCCTTATTTTATGGCCTCTGTACATACGCAGTGATACGTCGCCAAAGACGCTTCTGGCCACGTTCCTGGTGCTGGCTGCCCTCAAGCTGCTCGCCAGTTACGGAAGCTGGAGGGAGCAGCTGATGGTGTCCCGTACCGCGGCAGGCGCTTACCGTTTACTGCGCTGGGCCGTGTCGGCGCTCGGCATTGCCGCTTGGCTGTGGCATCCGTCCGGGCGAAGCCTGATCTTTATCGCCCTGCTCGGTCTCGCGTATGGGTTCGCTTTGCGCTTTCCTGTCCGGCACCTTGTTGCCTGGGAGCGGTTAATCGCCATTGAGCGAAGACAGGCGGGACGGGTCATGCTGGTGCTGAGCTGGTTCGTGAATGTGCCGCAGCGCGAGCAGCGAGTGCACGCCAGGAAATGGCTGTCGGGATGGGGAAAGGGCATTCCGTGGGGCAAGGACGAGGCCTACCGGTATTTGCTCGTCAAGAGCTTTGCCCGCAGCGATATTTTGGGCATTCTGGTCCGGGTCGGACTGCTGGGAGTGCTGCTCGTATGGCTCACCCGGGATGACTGGGCTTCGGCAGCCGTATATTGGATGGGGCTCTTGATTATCGGACTGCAGCTGTCCGCCCTGCGCAAGCTTCATCCTGAATCCTTCTGGCTGCATATTTACCCGCTTCCCGAGGGGACAAGGCGGAGCAGCGAGAATAAGCTGATCTTTCAGGTGCAGCTGTTCTGGGCCGTGCTGCTGTGGTTACCGTTGATCCCGTCAGTTCCCGGAACGCCGGATCGGACGCTTCTTACATTGGCGGGAGGAATCGCGCTGGTTCTTCTGTCCCGCTGGAACGCTGTCCGTAAGAACCGACGAACCGATGAGGATGATGAATAAATAGAGGAAGGCCGGGATGCATCCATCCCGGCCTTCCTCTATTGCTTTCGTATGAATAGTAGCCGTATCAGCAGCAGAAACCGCAGTGTCCTTTGGGGTCGGACGACCTGTCAATATCCGCGCCGCCAGCTAGGAAGTGGCTTACACCCAGAAAGAACGAGTGATGATAACGAGCAGGATAAAGAGAACCAGAATTGCTCCTACTCCGTATCCACCGCCATATCCGCCGTATCCGCCGCATCCTCTTACATCTTCAACTGCACCCATGTTCATTCCCCTTTCACTTAGTTGAATTGTAGTACATGGTATTGTATGTTGCAGGGGGGCTATGTGTATGGGCGAGCGTTTATTTATCAAAGAAAGATGCTCAGATCAAATCGGACGAGGGTCTATCGGCTTAAGCCTGCTGCAAATCCTGAATTCCCTGGTAGATCAGGTCGAACAGATCCTCGAGGTACTCCTCTTCAATGCAGGAGAATGCAATCCGGAGATCATCCTCACCCAGGGCAATCGTACCGACGCCGTATTGGCGGATCAGATGGGATCGAAGCGCTTCAGCTGATACCGTCTTCAGCTTCAGGCACATGAAATATCCCGAGTTAAACGGATAGTATTCCCATACATCGCCGTATTTGCCGCTGTCGAGAATGGCTTTTACTTTATTGGCGCGTCCCTTCATGATGCTGAACTTCTCTTGCTTCTGCGCTTCGAATTCCGGCGCCTTCAGCGCTTCAAGGACGAACGACTGCGAAGGATGCGGGCCGCTGGAGATGGTTGCCCGGATGATCCCGAGGGTCTTCTGCTCAAGCACATCCAGCACATCCTGGTTTTCCGAGGCGAAGGTGATGAAGCCAACGCGGAAGCCCCATACATATTCTTCCTTCGTAGCGCCGTCGACTTTCACAGGCAGGATCCGCGGATGGAGGCCGGCAAGATGCCCGAACAGCGATTCCGTCAAGGAATTTTCAAAGAACAATCCGAAATAGGCGTCATCGGTTACAACGACAACGTTAATGCCAGCCTCGGCCGCTTCCTTAATGGCGGCTACGATGGCTGCGCCTTCCTCGGCTCCCGGCGTGTAGCCTGTCGGGTTATTCGGGAAGTTCAGCAGAACGATCGCTTTGCCTTTATCCTTCTGGTTCAGAAGAGCCTCGCGAAGTCCCTCCGCATTAAATTTCATATCTTCAGTGAAAAGAGGATAGGTTACATGAACGCCATGGCGGCGGATGCCGAACGTCAGCTCGTAATTCTCCCAGTTCTTGTCCGGATAAATGACCGCATCGCCTTCATCGGCGAACAGGTCGGCCACGATGCTGAGACCATGAGTCAGGGCATTGGTGACGATCGGATTGCTGAAGCTCTTTCCCTCCAAGGACGGATTCTCATGGAGCATCTTGTTCCGCCATACGGTCCGCAGCTCGGGCTTGCCTGCCGGCGGGGCATATGGATACAGATCCTTCGGCTGGAAAGCCGAAAGCTTATCCTGGATCACGCCAAGATGCATCGGGATGCCGCCTTCGGTGGCGATGCCGATCGTCGCGTTATATTTCTTCGCTTGGGCGGATGCCTCCGCCGACTGACTCAGAATTCCTTCCTTCGGGAAGTATATTTCTTTGCCGAGCGAGGAGAGCATGTCGTACACATGCGGGTTGCCTGCTAACAGTTTCTCGTTCAATTGTCCAGCCAATGGGTTCATGAAATGGTTCCTTCCTTCCGAGTACTTTTGGTTAAGGTAAGAGGCGGATGCATGAAAGCTTCTTACGTTTTCATTGCCTTTCATTATACCATCAGACCCGGGAACCGTCACGGATAAATGCCCAGATTTAACGCGGCCCAGGGTAATATTTACAGATGTGCGCAGCCGTCTCGCCGTCCCGGCTTCGGCCGCGTTGCTCAAGCCGCCCGATCATATCCTGCAGCCGATCAGGCTTCAGATTTTGGCCGAATTTGAATTTGGCGCTCATCCGCTTCGGAACGAGCTTGATTACCGCTACTCCCTTGAGCCGGGAAGCATAGGCGCGGTCTCCGGCATCGATGGTGCGGTAACCGCCTTCGGGCTGGAGCTTGCGCATCATGGCTTCCATAGCCAATGCTTTCTCCTCGAGATCGTCCACGAGGAACGCTTCTCCGGCTGCCGTTACGCTCTTGAAGTAGGCCGTTGCGGGACATGCCATTTCCGGATCCGAGAAATAGGAAGGGATCAAGGCATACTCATCCGCTACCGTAAAGCTGACCGCGGGAGTCCGGCGCAGATGCTCCATTTTCTCGCCCAGCCGGCTGCCGTGAAAGTAGAAGCTCTCCTGTACATAAACAAAATTGAGCGGCGTAACCCGCGGCAGCCCGTGTTCATCCACGGTTCCGAGAAAGCCGAAGCTCATTCCGTTCAGGAAATCCTCGATCTCTTTCGGATCCTCGATTGCAAATTCGTCTCTTCTCATGATATTACGCTCTCCCTCCATCGCATTGGGTATGGATATCAGCATACGATGAACATTGACAAGGAAAAAGCGCCAATTTACATTAATTTATATAGTCCAATTTTAGAAAAGGGAGGACCCGCCGGTGGAGCTTGGGCTTCCGTTCGAAACCTACGTTGAGCAGTACAAATACAAATATTTGGCGCTTTATCACGCTATTCGCGCTGCGATTCACAGCGGCAGGCTGCCGGAAGGGACGCGCCTCCCCGCTACCCGGGAGCTTGCAAAGCTGTACGGCATATCCAGAGGCTCCGCTGCGCAAAGCTATGACATGCTGATGGCGGAAGGCTACGTCGTCTCAAGACAAGGGAGCGGCACTTTTGTCGCCGAGGGGATCACGGTGCCGCAGCAAACGTCTCCTCCCGCGGCGGCCCCGTTGCTGTCGGCCTGGGGCCGGCGGCTGGCGGAGCTGCGGGATGAATCCGCGGAGCTCCGCCGGATGGAGCTTGCGCCGCCGAAAGGCACCATATCCTTTGCCGATGCGCGCATGCCGATGGAGGATTTTCCGTATGACGAATGGCGGAGCGCGTTGAACTATGCCGGCGGGAGCGGGGGGAGAGAGCTGTCCTCCGGCGCTCCGCCCGCAGGCTCTATGGAGCTCCGGCGGGCGATTGCCGGGCATCTCCGGTTTACGCGGGGCATCCAGGCGGAGCCGGAGCATATCGTAATCTTCAGCGGATCAATGCAGGGGATCGTCCTGCTGTTCCAGCTCCTGCTGGACCCCGGCGATCACGCGGTAATCGAGGATCCCGGCTACGACGGGATCCGCCGGGGCGTGTACGCTTCCGGCGGGATTCCGCTGCCGGCACCGGTCGATGCTTCAGGACTTGTCCCTGCCGACTGGGAGGCCAGGCTGCTGGTCGTTAGCCCGAGCCGGCAGTACCCGACGGGAGCCGTGCTCCCGCTGGAGAGGCGAAGGGCGCTGCTGAACTGGGCGAGAGCCCGCCAGGCATACATTATCGAGGATGACTACGACAGCGAGCTTCGCTGGGGAGGCAAGCCGATCGAGCCATTGAAAATGCTGGATGACGAGGGGAGGGTGATTTTCGTCGGCTCCTTCTCCAAGACGATGTTCACCGGGCTAAGGATCGGCTATGCGGTGCTCCCCCCAAGTTTTGCGCATGCCGTCATCACGGCCAAGTCACTGTATGATCCGATCTCGCCCGGCGTGCTGGAGCAGCGGGCGCTGGCACGGTTCATCGCCAGCGGCGGATACGGACGGCATCTTCGGCGGATGACCCGGCGTTACGGGGCGAGGTATCGGGCGCTCCGCGAAGCGATGGATGCCCATGCAGGCGGTTTATTCCGGCTCCGGCCCTGCGATGCGGGGCTGCATGTGTATGCCGACTGGCTGCAATCACCCGCCGAGTATCACGCCTTTCGACAGGCTGCGCGCAGCCGCGGCGTGCTGTTTCGCGATGCCACCGTTTACAGCTGCACTCCCGGTCCGCCCGGCGCATGCTTTGGATTTTCCCAATTGGAGCAGGCACGTATCGAAGCAGGCGTGCTCCGCTTGGCATCGGCATGGGCGGACATGCAAAAAAACGGAAAACCGGGTATGATGGAAAGAGAACATTTTTATTAGAGATGAGGGGGAATGACGTGATGCTGAATGCATCGCCGTCTTCTTTTGTCATAATGCCCGCCTTGGCGAAGATCGCCTGCGAGCCGGGCTGGAAGTGGCAGAAACGCGAACGGCCCATGCAGAACTACGATCTGTTTTATGTATGGAGCGGTGAAGGGACGCTGGAACTGAATGATAAGCCTTATACGATCGGCAAGGGGAGCTGCTTCCTGTTCCGTCCGGGCGACCACACCAGCGCAACCCATAATCCGCAGAAGCCGCTCGTTTTAACATACATTCATTTTGACGTAAAGGAACCGGTTACGGACATTCCGGCTCCATACCGTCAGCTAAGCGAGACGATGGATTTCGAATATTTGCTGGCGCGGTATGTCCGGTTGTATCTGGACAAGCCTTACGGGGCGGAAGAAGAGGGCCAGCTTATCCTGAAGCAGCTCATGATTCATCTGCTGCGGTCCGACCTGAATGAGCCTGTCGTAAAAAAAGCCAGCAACCAGCTGATGGAGGCGATCCACGAAATCGCCAACTATGTGCGCCAGCACCCGGGAATTCCCCACCGCGTAGAGGATTTGGCGGCGAGAGCCGGGCTGTCCCCGCGTTATTTCTCGATCAAATTCAAGGAGCTGATCGGCACGCCGGTCCAATCCTACATTATCCAGATGCGGATCGAGCGGGCGCAGCATCTGCTGGTGCACCAGGGAATGAATGTCACGGAAGTGGCCGACGCGCTCGGGTATCGCGACATTTTCTTTTTCAGCCGGCAATTCAAGCAATATACCGGAAAAAGTCCGTCCGAAATCAGGTGATTCCCCCGCGCCCTTTTTGTTGGCGCATGCTCTTGCGGTAGCGGAAAGGGACCGGGGTTTCATCGTAAGCCATTTAGGGTAATCATCGCTTACGGTCTATAGAGAGCAAGGGATTATTGAAGGGGGGTGTAAGGGAATGAGCCCAAGAAGACGGGTGCGCGGGCGGTTTTTCAGTCGCGGCGGCGGCAGCATTTTTCGGAATCGGTTGCGCCGCATGAAGTCGACGATGAACCAAGGGCATCTTGATGTATGGTTTTGATGGAGCCTGAGTATTTTGTCCGGGGATAAGAAGGTGAACCCCGATTTTATATACGATGATCCAAAGCTAGCAGCCCGGCCGGGTGATCTTAAAAGTCTTGTACATACCAGGTTGGCTGGTTGGCGAGTAGCATCATGTGGGAATAATATTATAAGTTAACCGTAAAGGGAGTCCGGCAGGGCTCTCTTTTTACATGGGCCCCTGGCGTGATGCCCCTTGGCTTGTATGCTCAGGATCTAAGTTTCACGATTGAGCTTGGGCCCGACCCCGTGTATGATCAGGTTACGGATATTCGCGAAGCGGTTTATAAGAGGTTTTCGAGTTGCGGCAAGGGATTAGGCCAAGCGGGGGAGTCGCGACTGCATGATTGAGAAAGCTGGGGGGATGGAGTTTATGAAAGCGGCGAATCAAAAGACAGCCCTGGTGACGGGCGCATCCAGCGGCTTCGGACTGCTGATCAGCATCGAGCTGGCGAAATGCGGGTATGATGTCGCAGCGGGGATGCGAAGACCGGAGGCAGCCGGGAAGCTCCTGCAGCAGGCGGCGAAGTTCGACGTGGCCGAACGGATTCGCGTGATCGAGCTTGATATTTGCATCGAAGCGCAGGTATTAGCAGCCGCGCGCTTCGCAGAGGAAGAGCTCGGGCGCTTGGATGTGCTGGTCAATAACGCTGGCATCGCGGTCGGCGGATTCGTAGAGGACGTGCCGCTCAGCGAGTGGAGAAGACAGCTCGAGACCAATGTGCTCGGAACCGTCGCCGTAACGCAAAGCATGCTGCCGCTGATGCGGCGGACCGGTAAATCCAAAATGATTCTGATCAGCAGCATCAGCGGCGTTGTTGGCTTTCCGGGGTACGGCCCGTATGCGGCTTCCAAATTCGCTGTCGAAGGCCTTGGGGAAAGCCTGGCCATGGAATTGATGCCTCTTGGCATCGATGTGGTGCTGGTGCAGCCCGGGGCTTATGGTACGCCGATCTGGGGGAAGAGCTTCGGTGAGTTGAAGGTGAGGGAGGGATCGCCCTACAGCGGGATGCTGAAGCGGGTATTGGCGTACTCCGAACGGACCGCCAAAAAGAGCGGGGATCCGCTCGAGGTTGCAAGGTTGGTGGCTCGAATCGCCGGTATGGACCATCCAAGATTCCGGTACCGGCTTCCCCGCAGCACCCGGCTGACCGGGCGGATCAAGGCATGGCTGCCCGACCGCTTCTTTCAGCGGCTGATCGTCCGGCTGCTGGGAAAAGATGATTCATGACGTTTTCCTTGTCTAAAACGGCAAGGGCGTTCTTATTTTTCCGTACATAACTCCTGCTCCAAGCACACCTCCCGCTTCTTCTTCTTGTCTGCGGGCGGATGGAGGATGCCGAGCAGCTCGCCCATTTTAACCGTCGACCCGAGAGCGAGATCTCCCCGGGGGGTAAAGGTGCCGCTCTCGGTCAACAGCACAACGGTTGAGCCGAATTCGAAGTAGGCCAGCTCGTCCCCGATCTGCCATTTCGTCACGCTCTCGTCGGCATATCGGATGCTGCTTACGTTCAAAGCCCCGACCTTGACCACGGCAACCTCACCGAATTCATGCTTGATGTAGGTAATGAGCCTTTCGTTGCGGCTGAGCACCGACCGGATATGGGTCATGGCAAAATCGTTGACGGGGTACACCTTGCCCTTAAGATGCTCCCGTTCGATCTGTACGCCGGTAACCGGGGAATGGATCCGATGGTAGTCCGTCGGGCTCAAATATAAGACGAACGCGTAACCGTTCACATAATTCTCGAATCTCGGAGACTGTGCAAGCAGCTCTTCAATGGTGTAATCCTGTCCCTTGACGTTCAGGATGGTGCCGGTATCGATGGTGCCCATGGCGGTAATCGTCGCATCAACCGGGCTTACCATCGCATCGGCTGTGGCATCTATGGCGCGCAGGCCGATCTTTAATCGGCGGGAGAAGAATTCATTTAGCGAGCGGTATTCATGCAGCTCCTTCTCCGCTTCATGCGCCGGAATTTGATATATTCGAATAAATGCAGGGATCAGATGACGGCTCAACCGGCTGTGGGAGAACTGCCCCACCAAATGGGACAACCACTTTCGGGAGGAGAGCTCTGTCATCAGACGCAGCAATCGTTTGGCCATGTTTATCTCCTTTTTGTGCAAAGACCTCAGCTATCGATGATGCTCGAAAAGCAATCACTCTGATATTGACATAGAATCGGCTGGAAATCAACAAACGGACTCTGAAGAAAAAAAGACTCTTGCCAAAACAGGGAAGGCTGTGTATTTTAAAGTTAACATAAAACCGAATAGGGAATACGGGTGCTTGAGTGAATCAGGCTGAGATTGCAGCTGCTATCCGCTGTTGACCGTTAATCTGAACTGGGTAATGCCAGCGTAGAGAATATCCGACCCTGCTCATATTAGGGCCTAATTTCCGTCTGCGCGTTTTTCCAGACGGTTTTTTGTTGCGATTTTTCCATTTTCAAAAAATTAGCGATGGAGAGGGGAAGTTGTATGATGGAAACGATGAGGCAAGGAATGATGGGGGCTCAGCCGAGGAAAGGGCTCAGACTGAGCGATATTTTGGTGACGGTGCTTGTATCGCTGGTGCTGGGCGTGGTGTATCACTTTTGGGGCTCGGTATACAACCTGCTGAAGCCGCTCTTTTTCGAAGCGGACGAATTGCTGTACGGCATGTGGTTTGCCGCGGCGACACTGGCCTATCTGCTGATTCGGAAACCCGGCGTGGCCATCATTGCAGAGGTCGCAGCCGCACATGTCGAAGTGCTGTTCGGAAGCGGGTGGGGGCTTACGCTGCTGATGTATGGCTTGATTCAAGGCTTGGGGGCCGAGCTCGTATTTGCCGCAACCCGCTACCGCAGCTCCTCTGCCTTGACGGTGGCTCTGGCCGGGGCCGCTGCTGCCGTCGGCTCGATGCTGCTTGATTTCTTCTACAGCTACACGGACGATCTGCAGACCTGGATGTTTCTGGCGAAGTACGGCATGCGGATCTTCAGCGGCGCCGTCATTGCAGGCCTCTTGATGCTCGTCCTCGCCAAAGCGCTGGAGCGTACCGGCGTAACCTCCCTGCTGCGTCCGGCTTCGCAAAAAGACTATGAGGCGCTGGACGATTCGCGCCATGTCTAAAACGCTAACGGACCTCCCCGGAAATACCGTCGATGCGTCTAATGATCCGCAGGCGGAGCCGGCGGTTTATGTGGAAGGTCTGCGCCTTAAATATCCGGGCGAGGAACGGCTGATGTTCAAAGACCTTTCGTTCTCGGCCGCCCGCGGAGAAAAGGTGCTGCTGCTGGGTCCAAGCGGCTGCGGGAAATCGACGCTTCTTCAGGTGCTGAGCGGGATGATTCCCCGGGCGACGGAGGTGCCGATGAAATGCGAGGCGCAGAAGCTTCCCGCATCCTGGGGATATGTGTTCCAGGATCCCGACACCCAGTTCTGCATGCCATTCGTGGACGAGGAGCTGGCATTCGTCCTGGAAAATCAATGCGTTCCACGGGAGCAGATGGAAGAGCGGATGCAGGCAGCGCTGCATGCGGTCGGATTGGAGCTGGAGTCGCTGCATGTCAAAATCGCGCATTTATCGCAAGGGATGAAGCAGCGTCTTGCACTGGCTTCTGCCCTGCTGCTGGAGCCGGAGGTGCTGTTTCTGGATGAGCCGTCAGCCTTGCTCGATCCCGAGGGCCGCGAGCAAATCTGGACGGCGGTGAAGGCCGTATCCTCAGGGCGAACCTTGATCATCGTGGAGCACCGGATTGAAGAGATGGCTGAATATGCAGACCGGGTCGTGCTTTTTGGCCCGGATGGGGCGATTCTGGGTGAAGGCACGCCGGCCGATGTATTCGCCCGCTATTCGCGGGAGCTGAAGGAATTCGGCATCTGGTATCCCGGCGTATGGGACGATTATGCGCAGTCCCCATCCGGCAGGGAAATATTTGCACCGCTCGAGGCATCCTCCGGTGCATCCTCCGGCGCATCATCCAGCGCATCCTCCGGCGGATCCCGCCAGGATGATTCCTTCGCCGGGGATTTGGGAACAGCTGCTCAGATACAGAACCGGGAACGGCTCTATTCCGGTGAGGAGTCCGGACGGCTTAACGTGGCGGACTTTACGTCGGCGGAACAGAGCAAGCCTGCCGTTCAGCTGGCTGAATTTTCAGGCAAGCGTTGGGACAAAGCCGTTATTACCGTCCAGGGGGCGGAGGTGTATCCGGGCGATTTTATTGCGATTGTCGGGCCGAACGGGGCGGGGAAGAGCTCGCTGCTTCTCAGTCTGATGGGGCTGCTGAATGCGGAAGGTAGGTACCTCCTCGGCGGGGAGGAGGTACCGCTAGGGAAAGGAAGACGAAACCGCAAACAAAAGGAGCGGATGCTCCGCCGAATCGGATTCGTATTTCAGAATCCCGAGCTGCAATTCGTGACGGAGCGGGTGTCGGATGAGGTGGCGTACTCCTTGCTGGTGGACGGCATGTCCTCGGATGAGGCGGCTGAGCAGGCCAGCCGGACGCTAGAGCGATTCGGACTAGACGGCAAGGAGAGCCGGCATCCGTACCAGCTCTCCACGGGCCAGAAGCGCCGCCTCAGCGTGGCCACAGCCATGGCCCGACAGCCGGCGGTGCTGCTGCTGGATGAGCCTACGTTTGGCCAGGATGCGCGGAACACGTTTGCGATTCTGGAGATGTGCGAACGGCTGCGCCGGGCCGGGACGGCGATCATGATGGTCACCCACGAGATGCGAATCGCCGAGCAGGCGGCCACCCATATTTGGGAGATTCGTCAAGGGCAGCTGGTCTCCTGCATGGCATCGCCAAGGCTGGCGGCAAGGAGAGCGCCTGGCTTCCAGGAGAACGGTTATCCGCCGATGTGGTCAGAGGGCGAAGCCAAGGAGTATGCTGCCCGTGAGGAGAACAAGGAATCTTCCGGCAAGCCGTACGCGGAGGTGAGGTCATGAATCTATGGAATCCGGTCCGCATCACGTGCCTGCACCGGGCAAATCCGGTCGTGAAGCTGCTTCTCGTCTGCTGCCTGTTCCTGATGACGGTGCTGACGCACGACATTGATTTCGTGGCGTATCAGGCGCTGATCTTTATGATCTGCCTCCTGGCGCTGTCAGGTGTGCGCACATGGAAGATGCTGCTGTTCTTCATTCCATTTCTGCTCGCCTTCATCTCTTCCTCATCATCCATGATGCTGTTCGGGAAGGGAGAGACGATCTGGTGGGAATGGGGGCTGTTCAAGGTATCGGAGGAAAGCTTCTATCGTGGATTGCACCTCGGGTTTAAAGGAATCGCCTTCGCCTGCGAAGGGCTTCTGCTCGTGACGACGACGTCGTCGGTCGATTTGTTCTACAGCCTGATGCAAAAGCTGAAGCTTGCTCCCAAGTACGCCTACAGCTTTATGGCTTCCATCCGGCTTCTGCCGATGGTGTGGGAGGAATATGTGATCCGCCGGCAAGCGCTGAAGGTGCGGGGAGTGGTCCCGATCCGCGGCGTCCGCGGGGCGGTGAACCGGGCAGGGATGTACGTGGTGCCGCTTCTTGCACAGAGCATCCGCCGGGCGCACCGGGTTGCGGCGGCGATGGAAGCCAAGCGATTTGACGGTGAGCGGGGACGGCGCCGAACGTATTTTTACCCCTCGCGCTATTCCCGCTATGATCTGCTCACCATCGCGCTGCTTGCGGCGGCAGCATACGGCGCTTATGCCGCTGCGGGGCATTTTCCATGGTTTGGCATCGGGGATGTGCGCTTTGATTAGATAGAGAGGCAGCTTACGCTAGTAATTTTGCGTAAGCTGCCTTTTTTGTGTTTTTGTGCTGGGCTGGCGTTGCATAGGGCAGCGAAAAAAGGGTGGATATTCCGTCTTAATGGTATATAATACGGATGGTACCGAATTGTTACTACTGGTACCAATCTTACATACCTGGGGCGGTATGCGTTCCACTTGGATGCTGCACTTTTTTGAGTTGCCAACAACACAGAAAAGCACATAACACTCTCTGAGGTGACAAGAACAAAAACGACAAAGTACGGTTTTGAGGTCACAAGAACAGAAGAGTCCAAGCACACGGTGAGGGATAAGAACAGGAAAGACAAAGCACGCCTTGAGCGGACGACAACCCGGTCAGGGGCAAGGCGGAAGTGAAGCGCCGTATCCAGGTGGCTCAACGTAAGAAGAACAAGGAGGCTCGAATATGCGGGAGCGTATTTTGAAAGAAACGATGCGTTTGATCCAGCAGAAGGGCTTTGCCTTTACCGTCAGTGATCTGGCGCAGGGGCTTGCGATCAGCAAGCGGACCATTTATGAGCATTTTTCCTCCAAGGAAGAGATCGTCGAGTCGATCGTTGACAGCTTGATTCAGCATATCCAGCAGCGGGAGCGGGAAATTGCGGCGGACGGACAGTTGGGCGTTCTGGAGAAAATCCATCAAATCCTGATCTGCTTGCCCCAAGAGGTGGAGAAGATGGATATGCGCCTTTTGACGGACCTCAAAAAGTTTCATTATAACCAATGGGAGAAGCTGGACGCCTTTTTTAGAGAAGAGTGGGGCATCGTCAGCAAGCTGATGGAGCAGGGGATGGCGGAGGGCGTCATCAAGCCGATCCCGCTTCCGTTGTTTATCGATCTGTATCTGGGCGCAATCCAGCAAATGTACGACTCCCGGGCAACGGTGAAGCATCAGATGCCGCTTGGGGAGCTGCTGAAGTCGATCATGGATATTCTGCTGTTCGGCATCGCCGCGGGGCAGGGAAAGGAGAAGTGAAACGATGCACTGGTTCTATTTAGCTCTGGCGATCTTGTTTGAAGTAGCCGGCACCATTAATATGAAAATGTCGGAGGGATTTACGAAGCTGCTGCCGAGCGTGCTGCTGGTCGTTTTTTATATATGCAGTCTGAGCTTTCTGACGCTGAGCCTGAAGCAGATCGAAATTTCGGTGGCGTACGCGATCTGGTCCGGCCTCGGCATTATGATCATCACGCTGATCGGATATTCGTTCTTTTCGGAACAAATTAACGGCTTGAAGATATTCTCGATTCTGCTGATCATTGCGGGTGTTGTGCTGCTGAACCTGTCGGGCGGCGCCCATGCGCAGGAACAGCCGAAGGCGGAGGAAACGGACGTTCAGGCGGGTTGATAAAGGCCTTGGATCCGGCCGATGGAATACCCGGGCGGCTCTCTTGAATGCGCAATAATGTACTATACCCTTTTCGGCCGGCCGCTCTATAATGCAAGGGAATTCCTTGTAAGGAGCTGCAGGTCATGAACTATTCTTCGTTCTTTATTTATTGCGTTATCGTTGCGTTTTCTCCGGGGCCGTCGAATATCGTCATTCTGGCATCGGTCCAGCAGTCGGGGATCAAACGAACGCTCCGCTATATCGCCGGCGCCTCGATCGCTTTTTTCCTGTTGATTGCCCTATCTGTCGTCCTCGGCGAGACGCTGTCCTCTCGACTGCCGTTCATTCTGCCGGTGCTGCGGATTGCAGGCTGTCTGTTCATGCTGTATCTGGCGTACCAGGTATACCATATGGACGTTTCCAACGCGTCAACAAACCGAACGGCGTCCTTCGCGTCGGGTTTTTTGATGCAGTTTCTGAATCCGAAGGTCGTGATGTTTACACTTACGGTCATTCCGAGCTACGTCATGCCATACTATACCGAGGGGCAGGTCATTTCCGCCTTCGTTGTCGCCGTTTCGCTGATCGGGCTGGCTGCGTATATGACCTGGGCGGTGTGCGGCAATCTGTTTCAGGGCGTTCTGCAAAAATACCGGAGAACGACCAACACGGTCTTGGCTTTGTTCCTGCTGTACTCGGCCATCGTCGTGTCGGACTTACCGAATCTTCTGAAGGGGTGATGGAAGATGGAGCGGTTTATCTATAAAAAAGCGTGCGGCATCACGGCGCTGTCCGCGAGCTTTACCGATTTCAAATATAAGAAGCATTACCACGAGGAGTACGCCCTTGGCGTCACCCTGCGCGGGATTCAAAAGTATTCGCTCGACGGAAGCCAGCAAGCTTCCTATCAGAGCGGCGTGATGCTGTTTCAACCGGAACAGAGCCATGACGGCTGGTCCCAGGAGCGTACGGGCATCGACTATGTGATGATCTACATCCATCCGCAGCTGTTTCATGAGCTGATTCAGAAGAAGGACATCATCCGCTTCCATTCGCCGATCGTGTATGACGCCGGCCTAAGACAGAGTATACTTAATGTCACGCGGGCGATATTCACCGGCAAGCCGGATGCGCTGTGCAGTGAGCTGCTGCTGGAGCTGGCGGGGCATTTTAATGAAGACATTTTGAGGTCAGAAGGCAAGCGGGACAGCGGATTTGCCAAGAAAGCCAAGGCGCTGATGCAGGAGCATCTGGATCAAGTGCTGCGATTGGATGAAATCAGCCAGGCGTTCGGCATGTCCAAATATCAGTTCATCCGCACCTTTAAAGCGAACAGCGGCATGTCGCCTTACCAATATTACTTAAACTGCAAGGTGGAATGGGCTAAGCATCTCATCGAGGACAGCCGCGACGTATATCTCGCGGTTTCCCAATGCGGCTTTACGGATCTGGCACACTTGAACCGGCATTTCAAGAACGTGTACGGCACGACGGCCTATGATTACATGTCCCATTTTGGGGGATAATCTGTATCTTGTCAGAGTAGACAATATGCAGGTGAAAGAGGCGGTTAGCATCGGCGGCAGATGAGCGAATGAGCGGATGAGGGACCGACCGGGGCTTTAGCCCTTTGCTCGTCCGACCTAATGATCAAGGTAATGGAAGCAACCCGCAGGAGACCCGCGTGTCGGATCCGGCCAGAGGGTTGCTTCTTTGAGCTGTAGGGAGGTAACGGCCGCATCGCTATCCGCCTTACATGCTTCAAAGGTTTGGAGATCCGGCGAATCGGTGTTAATCTGTAGTTGAATCAGCATAAGCATGCATGTATCTGCATGAACAGAGATGGAAGGAATTATGACCATGGAATACCTATATGAATCGGCACCGCGCAGCTACGAGGATTTTGCCAGCGGCCGGGTGCTGCATAACGCCCGGGGCACAACCTCGTTTCCCGTAAGGCTGGCAAGCGAGCTGGCTCAGCGATGCTTTCACATTCTGGAACAAAAGGGGGCTGAGGGTCCCTACACGTTATATGATCCCTGCTGCGGAGGCGCGTATTTGCTGACCGTGATCGGGCTGCTCCATGGACGGCGGCTGGGCCGGATCATCGGTTCGGATATTCAGCCCGATGTGCTTCAAATCGCGGGGAAGAACCTGTCCCTGCTGCGCAAGGAGGGGCTCGAGCAGCGAGCCGAGCAGATCAAGTCGCTGTATGAACAATACGGAAAGCCGTCCCATCGGGATGCGCTGCAAAGCGCCGCTCGCCTGAAGGAGCTGATCGCCGAATCCGCGGTCGAAGAGGCGGCATGCTTCCAGCTGGATATTACGGACCCGAAGGGAGCGCTGGACCGGGCCCGGGGAACTCACATCGTCATGACGGATCTCCCGTACGGGGACTTGGTTAGCTGGGGCGGCGGAAGCGAAGATCCGGTGGGGCGCTTTTTCGAGCAGATCCACCCGACTCTCGATCCCGCCCGCTCGGTTGTCGCTGTCATTTCCGATAAAGGACAGAAATTAAAGCATGACCGGTTCCGAAGACTCCAGCATATGAAGATTGGGAAGCGGCAGGCTGCGATCTTCGAACCGCTGGGGGAATGACGCGCTGAGCCGGTCGGCCGGATCGAGGACTGGGCATAGGGCAATAGGCTTTGGAGAAACCATAAACCGCAGGAGAGAGGTAACAGCCCTCCAGCGGAACCATACACCGCTAAAAGACAGGCTCCCGTTTGCCGGTTACAATACCGGCAAATGGGGCAGTTAGAGAGGGTACCAGGCCCAGTCAAAACCCTAAACAGCTAAAAAGACGGATCCCGTTCGCCGGTTATATACCGGCAATTTGGGGCCAGTTAGAGAGGGTACCAAGCCCAGCCAAAAGCCCTAAACAACTAAAAAGATGGCTTTCGTTTGTCGGTTACAATGCCGGCAGAGCGGAGGCTTTTTGGTATGCAGCCAGCCGGTTGTTATAAGACATGCCTAAATCGCTCTTGATTATGAGAAAAAGGTGGGGTAAGATGGAAAACATATAAAATAAAATGTTTTCCATGATTTCCGTGCGTGAAAAGGAAATTGGAAAATGGAGAATGGAGGATGGAGGATGGGGATGAACCGAACATTAAAATCACTGATGCTCGCTACCGATATCGGATTTATCCTGTATTGGCTGCTCATCGGCCTCAGCCTGATTCCGAAGGAGTATCTGTATCAGGATTATGACAATCCGCTGCTGGTGGCGTGGAATTTATCGTTCCTTCCGCTGGATCTGCTGATCTCCGGAACCGGCTTATGGAGCATGTATCTCTATAGGAAAGGTAATTATAAATGGCAGCCGTGGTGTCTGGTTTCGCTTGTGCTGACGTTTTGCTCAGGGCTGCAGGCCATTGCATTTTGGAGCATCCGGCTTGATTTCGATCTCTTCTGGTGGCTGCCGAATCTGTTCCTGATGCTGTATCCGCTCTTCTTCCTGCCGAGGCTGATCGGAAGCGGACGTTCTGTGACCGGGAAGGAGACGGTGGCGCTATGAAGGACAAAATCGCCCAGGCCGCCATTCAGGAAATCGCCCAGCGTGGACTGAAGTTCTCCATTCGGGATGTTGCAGGCCGTCTCGGGATCAGCACGAAGACCCTGTATCAGCATTTTGAATCCAAGGAGGAATTGGTCGACCATATCGTGGTCCAGTCCATCGGGAATATGATGGCGGAGGAGGAGAAGCTGATGAAGGACGATTCGATTCCTCTAGCGGATAAGCTGTTCCGGGCATTAACGCTCCTTCCGCAAGGCGTCGCCTTCCACGATATTCGCGTGATGAAGGAATTGGAGCTCCGGTACCCGGAGCAGTGGAGGCAAATCGATGCCTACATGAATACAGGCTGGGAGAATATCCGGCTGATTATTCACGAGGGGGCTGCTGCAGGCATCTTTCGTCCTTTTGATGTCGAGCTGTTCATTCAGGTATATGTAGGGGCATTATATCAGCTGATCGACCAGTATGCTTCCGGTGGCCGGCTGACGCTGCAGCAAGCACTGGAGCAGATGGTTGACTTCTTGATGGAAGGCATCCGTTCGCCCGCTAACCGTTAAGTCCCCTCCTGTAGTCCGCCAAGCATACAAACGCCACGCAGATGTGGAGAATTTGCGGCTGCCGTGCAGCCGCTTTTGGCTTTCCTGCGAATGCGTTACCCGCAGATTCGCGTGTCTGCCTCCCGTACATGATTGGATCATGATAGGTTAAAGATTGCACTGGATCAGAACGTATGTTCGATTAAAGTCTAAAAAATAAAAGCATTTCCTGTGGAATGCCTGCCCGAAGGTAGAACTCATGCAACGACTCTCCCGGGCCAATGGTCAAATCCGCCGTCAATAACGCAACCGCAAACCGATTCGCCTGACGTTCAAGCTTGCCCGGACTGAAGTAGGAATGCTCCTCAAGGAAAAATCGGCTGATTCCCTTATGGAGCCGATCGTGACCGAGCTCATGGGCGCAGACGAAGCGCTGCCACTGCGGCGGCAGTTGACTATGAATGACGATAAACCTGCGTCTTAATTTGCGGAAGTACAGCCCCTTCGTTGTCTTGCCGAGGTCCGCGTACCGGATATGAATGCCGAGCGAAGCCGCAATTTCGAAGGGGCAGTTGGTATGATGTTTTCTGACAAGCTGACGGATTAACGGTTGTAAAAGATCATCCATGCCGGTTCACCTGCAATATCGAGATTGTTATGGGTTGTCGTAGGGTTGTAATCGCTATGTACTCCTTCATGACATGCTATTTTTTCCGTTTGTTCATCTGCTTGGCTTCCCAGAATAAGCCGGTCAGCACATCCTTGATGCGCTGCTTGTCCTCCTGGTTTAAGGGGATTCCGTCGAACATCAGCTCTCCGTCGTCCTCCAGCATTTTTTTGAAATCCCGTTTATCTTTGGCCGTGGCCCAATCGGGAACGGTCAGGTCCTCATGCAGGGAAAGCTCCGAGTCCAAATAACCGGCCTTGCTCATCAGTTCTTCATAGGGAACCCCGAGCGCATCGGCAATTTTGCGAAGCGTCTGCGGCTTGGGGATGCCGCGCAGCCCGTTCTCGATCCTCGAGATTTGCGATCCGCTGATTTCAGCGGCTTGCGCGAGCTGATTGATGCTTAAGCCTTTGTCTTCCCTCATCTGCTTCAAGTATGCTCCAAATCTGTGATCCACGCTCCGGCCACTCCTCACCATAATCCATCTGTAACCTCTGTTTATAGTATAAACCCATCCGATACCTTTGCCAACAGGTAAAATAAAAACAAAGTAATATTGCCAAAAGGCAAGAATATGAGAGCGAGAGGGCCCATTTCTTGATTTTTGCAGCACAATTGAACGTTTACGAAGATCTCCAGATAGTGGTATTATAACGGAAAATACGAACAAATATACGAACAGTCGGCGTGGCCTTGATTTTCTGCCAAATGGCAAAAGTAAGCTAGGATAAATCATCAATGGGGAGTGAACCGGTATGAATCATATGTTACCTGAATTGGATCGCAGAAAAACCCAATACGCGATTGAGGCGGTATTCGAGAAGTATCGAATTTATAAAACGATAACGTTCGAGATGAGGGAGGCGAGCGTGACCGCATCGTACACGGAGCGATTCCATGGACCGACGAATGTGACTTCGGATCAGACGGCAAAGGTAGCGATATATAATGTAGATATGCCTGCGGCAAGGAAGCACTACTGCGAAACGATCGAATCGATCGTGGAGCGGCTGGGAGCGCGCGAGCAGCTGCTGATAAGGGAACGGTACATGAAGCAGGACGATGTGTACGACTACAAGGTGTACAACCATATTTTCGATCCGCCGGTAAGTAAGGACACTTATGTTAAAATCCGCACCCGAGCTTTTTACAAAATGGCGTTGGTGCTTGCCGATCTGGGCATGTTGCCGCTGGATACCCTCGTGAAGCCCCTAACCCGGCTGAAAAAGAATGAAGGGGCCGAGGCGGTGGGGGCCCTAAGATAAACCCGTCTCGGTAATTCGAGAAGATCGATCGCGGGAAGCACATCATGAAAGGTT
The DNA here is from genome assembly GCF_002741055.1 of Paenibacillus ihbetae. NCBI lineage: Bacteria > Bacillati > Bacillota > Bacilli > Caryophanales > Paenibacillaceae > Paenibacillus > Paenibacillus ihbetae. The sequence goes on from NZ_CP016809.1 coordinate 4,323,499, forward strand.
GATTGACCGGGCTTGGAGGACTTTTTAGCCTAGAGATAGATGACTTTTAGACAATGGATGGATCACTCCTTTAGACAATAATGGCTGACTCGTTAGACAATAATGGATGACTCGTTAGATAATAATGGACGACTGTGGGCCAGAACCGACTCTGCTGAGGGTCGGTTTTTTTTACGATTCATGAAGTGCATTGACAAGGAGCTTGTTGGCAAGTATCCTATTTACATACTATTAAGTATGTGTTTGTGATATTATTAACCAGATCGAGGTGTGGGCCGATATGGATTCCAAGTCCAGAATCGTAGAAATTGCGTTAAGCATGGCGGACCGCCTGCCTCTTGATAAAATCAATTATGCCGATATCGCTGAAGCAGCGGGGGTTCACTGGACAACGGTCAGGCGTCATCTTGGCAGCAAGGAGCAGATGAGGGCATACCTCGCCGATCAGCTAAGCGATCAAGGGAGGGATCCGGCCAAGGCCGATACCCGTACGAAAATATTGGAGTCAGCTCGAAGCGTATTTGCACGCTGCGGTTACAATGGTGCTACGCTCGATCAGGTAGCTGCCGATGCCGGCATGAGCAAGGGGGCGGTATACTGGCACTATGCCAGCAAGCAGGATCTTTATATGGCACTGCTCGAGCATAACGTTGCCGCGCAGCGGCGGCTGATTCCCATGCAGGCACAAGCCGTCCTGGAGGCTGAAGATCCGATCCAAGCGCTATCGTTCTGGCTCCGCGGGCAGTTCCGTGCCTGTTTGGAGCATCCGGACTCCGCCCTGTTGTTCCTGGAGTTTCTTGTATCCAGCCGCGAGCGGGGTATCCGGGAGAAGCTGGCGGCTGTATTCGACGAGATGCATGAGCAGGTGTCGCACATGCTCGCCGAGCTCCAGCGAAGCGGCCGGCTGTCCGGCAAGGCGGATGCTAAAGCGATGTCCGTGTATATTCAATCCGTGATGCACGGATTGATGGTTACCGCTGTCATTCATCGGGACGATATGGAGCTGGATTCGATGATGGACGATTTTGCCGGCATGCTGTGGAACGGAATAGATCCTCGTCCCTCTCCCGAGCGCTGAGCAGCACGGGGATATGCTCTAAATGCGTTCACAGCGGACGGCTTATTACCGCGTGCCTCTCCCGGCCAGCGGAATACTGATGACTGCTGCATGATGATCAGCGTCGACGCTCGGAGGACAAGCCTTCAAAGCAAGGTTTACGCCACCCAATTCGCTCTGACAGAGACTTGAGGGTCTCTCAGACGTTTGGGTGGTTAAACTGTATTTTTTATGTCGTGAACATACTAAAAAGTACGTGAAAGATATACTATAAAGAATTGAGGGATCAGCATGTTATTTGCGTTCGGAACAGCTGTCGTTATTTTATTTCTTCTATATATATTTAGCGTATTCACCGTATGGTGCGCGAAGCGATTATATCCGCCTGCCGGATCGTTCGTGGAGGCTGAGGGGGTTCGGCTGCATGTCCACGACGCAGGAAACGGACAGCCGATCGTATTTTTGCATGGCGGGGTGCTGTGGGGAGAGGATTTCAAGGAAGCCTCAGCATGGGCAGTCCGTCAAGGGTACCGGGCGTTAGCCTTCGATCGTCCCGGGTACGGGTACAGCGGAAGATTCCGCAAGGGAATAACAACGCCGAAGGATCAGGCAAGGCTGCTGCATGGCGCGCTGCATCAGCTGGGAGCCGAGCGGCCGATCCTGGTCGCGCATTCATGGAGCGGGGTATTGGCGCTGACCTATGCGCTCGATTACCCGGATGAGCTGTCAGGGCTGGTCATCATAGGTGGAGGGATGTATAGAAAGCATTATCCGGCTGCGGAGGGAGACCTGCTGTCAAAGCTCGTGACCATGCCGATTCTTGGCAGCTTGTTCCTCTATACGCTTCTGGTCCCGATGGGACGGCTGCTATCGAGCGGTATGATGCGGGCCACCTTTGCTCCCGAACCGGTCCCGCCGGAATACGGAAGGGCCGTCCGTGCTTTATGGTTCCGGCCCGGTCAATTCCGGGCCAACCGTGAGGACGTACTGGCATTCGCCCAAGCGTGTGACGACATTTCCGAGAGATACGGGGAGATCACGGTGCCAGTCGTCATCGCAGCCGGCGAAGCGGATCCGTTCCCGACGCTGGTGCACAGCACCTGGCTGCATCGGGAGATTCCGCATTCCAAGCTGATCATGCACCCCGATGCCGGGCATATGATTCCGCAGCTGCACCCCGGCATCGTGATGGACAGCATACAGATGCTGATCTCGTTAGAGCAAGAAGGGGCAATCGAAGCGCACTAGTCGCAGGCCTTCGGGAAGGTATCGTCTTTTTACCGCCGCAAGTCATCCCAAACTTCGCCGAATGTTCGCCGATTCCCCGTCTCCGCTTGGTGCGGACCGGTGTAAGATTATAGCATCGGGAATGAAGCGAAAGGGCAGCACCGCTAACCCCGCACAGGAAATGTGAACCGGCCATGGAGCCGGTTTTTTTATGCGGACAAGCCCCCTTAGCCTCATTCCCGTTTCATTATCACACAGGAAGGAGGGGGCCGTATGAATGGGCAAACGAACGAATGGATAAGCAAGTCGTTGTGTCACCGGATGCCGGTTTCGCTTCGGCTATATGTTGAATGAGAGAAGCGATTAAACAGGCCGTTATCCAATTGGTACCGGAGCTTGCGGGACGGATTTATGACGCGCATCCGCCAGAGAGCGCTGCAGATGATTTCTTTGCCGTTGTGCAGCTTGGCGAGGATGTATGGAAATCACCGTGGGCCGGCTACCGTCAGGTGATCAGGCTGAAGCTGTACGCGGGCGGGACTGCCGCTGCACGTCAGCTGGATTCGCAGGCGGAACGGCTCATACAGGGACTGCATCGGAAGCGGGTAACGGGTCCGGAAGACCATGCCTTCAAGCTTCATTATCTCGGCGTTCCGGAAGCGGATCAGCGGGATTTCAGCCTCGGCCGCACGCTCCGGGTGATCCGTTTCGGCGTTTATGTCCCGGAGGCGTCAGCCAGCGGCCATGACTCCGGAAGCAACGGCGAACCGGATGAGTGGCTTTCCGCGCTGATCGCGTGGACCTCCAAGCAGCTCGGAAGCAGCTGGAGCGTGTACCGGACGGCATGGCCGGCGGACCGGGAAGATCATGCCGTGCTGTGGCGATTGTCGGGATGCGAGACGAAGATGGCCGGAGCCTCCGTCTACGAAATCAGCAAGAGCTTCACTGGTCATGTGGCGTCTACTTCTTCAGAGCATGAACAGTTAACGGCATTTTCGCTGGTGGAGTCGCTTGGCTCCGAGGCCCAGCTGCTGCTTGATCCCGAAGCTGGCCGGTATTTGTCCGTCGCCGGCATTTCCGGCGATTTGGAGGCCGATGCGATTTTGAACGGTCAGCTCAAGCTGACGCTCATCCAGCGGCAGATGCGTTCGGCGCAGGAGGCCGCAAGGATTCGCCGCGTTCATGTTCATCCGATTCTAAATTAAGGAGGGCTCGAGATGGCGGTTAAGAAATCTATCAAGACGGAAGTGAACAGCGGAAGCGAGCCGCGGTACACATTGGCTGAGCTGACGGCTCATGCCAAGGAACGGTTCGGCGTCCGGCCTGAAGTCATTACCGGCGCTATGTACGGAGCAGCGGGCGAGCTGTTTACCGTAGCGGAGGTACAGGAACAAATCAAACATTTTATGAAAGCGAAGGTGGACTGATTATGGCGGGAGGAACATGGGATAGCACGAATAAACCGGTATTGCCGGGTTTGTATATGAATTTTAAAGCGGCGGCAGCCTCGGCGATTCAAGGCGGCGCACGTGGGACGGTCATCGTTCCCGTAAAGGCGAACTGGGGACCGGTACGCGAGTTTGTCGAGATCGGAAACGAGCATGCGATCGGCGAGTTATTCTCCGCAGATCACGAGAATGGAGCAACCGCTTACCGGACGCTGTATCTGGCGCTGCTGGGCGGTCCGAAAAAGCTGCTCGCGTACCGTCTTGCGGACAGCACGGCTTCGGTGGCGTCCGTTACGCTGCAAGATGGCGAAGCGACGCCGTCCGATGTGCTGCAGCTTCAGGCTAAATACCCGGGCAGCCGCGGAAACGGCTTCTCGGTAACGATTCAGCCGTCGCTGATGGATCCGGCCGCTCGGGAGCTCCGCCTGTATGAAGGGGCCAAGCTGCTCGGCACCTATATTGGCGCCGACGGTACGGCCGCATCGATCGCTGCGAAGGTGAATGAGGACGCGGAGAACGTCTGGGTGAGCGCGACCGTGCTCGGCGATGGCAGCGCAGTGCCTGCCGACGTCAACGGCGCAGCATTCACCGGCGGAACCAGCGGCAACAGCGGAATTGCCAATGCGGATTATCTAGAGTTTCAAGAAGCCGCCGAAGGCCGGCAGTTCGATGTCGTGGCACTGGACGATGCGGCCGACATGTCCTTGCTTCAGAGCTTTGCCGCTTGGGTGAAGCGCCTCCGCCAGGAAGGTCGCGGAGTTATGGCCGTATTCGGCGGAAGCGCGGCCGACGATGTGTCCAAGGATGCGCCGAAGACCGCAGCCGCCCGTTCGCTTGCGCTGAACCATGAAGGCGTTGTGAACGTCGGCACCGGCGTGCGCTTGTCCGGCGTGGTTTACAGCTCTGCGCAGACAGCCGCCTATGTGGCTGGCTTGATTGCAGGTCAGCGGCTGAACCAGTCCGCTACATATGCGGTGACGCCATTTGAGGATGTCACCCGCCGGTGGAGCCGCTCGGAACAGGAGCTTGCGGTTCAGAACGGTGTTTTCCTGCTTATCTTTGACGGACGCCAGGTGAAAGCTTTGCGGGGCATTAATACGCTCGTGAATCCGGCGGAGGGCCAGAACAATGCGTGGAAGAAGATTCGTTCGATCCGCGTCATGGATGCCATTCATGCCGACCTGCAGGCGGCCGCTGAAGGCACGTACATCGGCAAGGTGAATAACACCGAGGAAGGCAGGCTAGCGCTGATCGGGGCCGTGAAGGAATATTTGGGCCAGCTGTCGCTGAGCAACGTCATCGAGCCGGACGGCTATGACGTCATTCTGGACCCTGCCTACTACGGCGATTCCGCGGTGAAGCAGCCGGAGCCGGATCAAGTGTTCCTGCAATGGAACGTGAAGCTGACCGATGTGATGGAGCAGCTGTTTGGCACGTTTTACGTGCAATAAAGGCAGAAGTGGCTTACGGTAACGTGAAGAGCCGTATCGGCAAGGGCGCAGGGCGATTTAGGAACGAGTGGACCGGTTCGACTTTTGCGGCACCGTGAAGCCCGGTCAATCCAATCATTCAAAAATGCTGAGGAGGAATATCTATGTTGGATGCTTCAAGAGTCATTATGGGAACGTATGGCCAGGCCTATATCGACGGGGTATGGCAGACGCATATTAACAAGCTGGAAGCGAGCGTGGAGCTTGAGAAGCGCGAGCTGAAGCTGGTCGGCAACGACTGGACGGTGCATAAGAGCGGGAGCAAAAAAGGCACCGGCACGATGAGCGGCTATAAGGTCACATCGGACATGATCGCCCGCGGCTTTACGAAGTTCGATATTATTTCCAAGCTGGACGACCCGGAATCGTACGGTCATGAGCGCGTGCGCCTGATCCGCTGCATGCCGGACAAGATCCAGCTCGCGAACTGGACTGCGGGTGAAGAAGTGCAGGAGGAGACATCGTTCACCTTTGAGGGGTACGAGCTGCTCGATCCGATTTCGGCGGACTAATATTTCTATTATAAGAGTGAAAATAGCATAAATATGCAGCATCGATCGATGATACATGCCGTGAATGTTGGGAGATGCTGCTCTTTTTATGGGAAAAGAGATGAATGGTTCACGCCTTGAATAACTGGTGGAGTGAACGATTGAAAGGCTAAAGAATCGGGAAAGGGGACAACGATGTGAGCTTGAACGAGCATTTGAGCGAAGAGCAAATTTTGGACAGCCTGTTCGAGGCGGCGGAGAAGCTGCCGGAGGAAACGGTGCGCATCAAGCGGCTCGATATGCAAATCGTGCTGCACGGTTTGACTTCGAGCAAGGTGGACAGCATCCGGGAGCGCTGCACGGTCCGCCGGAACGTGAAAGGCGCGGTGGATGAGAAGGTGGATACGGAGACGTTCAACGCGCTCCTGATTTCGGAAGCGACCGGCAGCTTGTCCGTCAAAGGGCTGACGCTGAACGGCTGGGGCGATCCGCGCATCACCAGCCGCTTGAAGCTGTCGGGCGGAGAGCAGGCGGTCCGCCGGATGCTGCTGGCCGGGGAGCTGGATGCCGTCGGCGATAAGGTGCTTGAGCTGTCCGGCTTCGGAGTCGAGATCGCCGACCTAAAAAACTGATCGGCTCCGGGGGAATGACTACGATGCTGTACCACTTATGGGCCCGGCATCACCTTCTCCCCGGAGAGTTTTGGCGGCTGCCGCGAGGCGAGCGCTTATTGCTGCTCGCTTTTTCCCAGGAGGAAATGGACCGGCTCGCAGATCAGAGCGAAATGTGAGGAGGTGAATCGATATGGCTGAAGCCATGAACTACCGGATGAATCTGGTCATTGATCCGAAAAACGTCATCAAGGCGAACCGCGAGCTGCGCGCCATGGAGCGCTACTTCGAACGCATCCAGGGCCGGGTGCTGCGAATCGGCAGAACCCGCATGGCACCGGAGATCGTGCTGAAGGACCGCGCCTCCAAAGGCCTGGACAACCTGCTGGCCAAGATCAACCGCGTGAAATCGCAGGTGATCAATGCTTCGGGGAATGTGAATATGAATGTGAATGTCAAGCATTCCGCGCAGCCGCTGAACTTCGATCCCTTAGTAAAGGCACTTAAAGAAAATACAGTTGCCTTGAAGGGCCTTGCCGACGCGCTTGCGAAACTGCAGCTTGGCGGCGGGGGAGGAGCACAGAAGCCGAAATCCAAGCTTGATCATGCCATCGATATGTTTGGGGCAATGAAAACATTCGGAGGAGGTGCTAAAAGCGTAGGCGAGCTGCGCGATAAGACGAAAAAGGTAGGCGATGCCTGGCTTGGAAATGATACCAAAGCGAACAAAGACTCCTCCAATTCGGAGAGCTCCTATCCTAAAGAATCCAGAGTGGAGCGAGGGAGAAGGCAGCGAAAGGGAAGGGGATTTAGAACGATCGCTGCCGCGGGTGACTTGATTGAAACCGTAGGTAATGCAGGTACGGGGATTCTCGGAGGAGCCAGAGACTTCTGGAAAAGCGGAAGCGCGCTTTTTGGCGGTGGCAGCAGCGCCCCTGCGACCAGCGGGATAAGCGCAGGAAGCAGTCCGGCTGCACAAGCAGTGGCGAATCCTGGCAGCAAGGCTGCCGCGACACCGGCAGATAAAATAGCGGACACTGGCAGTACGGCATCTGGAGCGGGCAAAGGCACGGACAACGGGGCAGCTTCGCAAGCGGCGGTAGCAGCAGATCCAAAGGTTGCTGCTTCCAAGGTGTCAGCAGGAGCAGTTCCAAACAAGCTTGCTTCCGGCTTCTTAAAGGGAGCAGGCAAGCGAATCTTGGGACCTTTAGGCTTCTTAGCTGACGTTAACGATATTGCGGCGGCCAAACCCGGAAAAGAGCGCAATCAAGCGATCGGCTCTGCCGTTGGCGGTGGTATAGGCGCAACGATCGGCGGCGCGATCGGGTCCGTTATCCCGGTGGCCGGCACCTTGGTAGGTTCGACCGTCGGCGGCGCTGTCGGCAGCTTCGTGGGCGAAAAAATCGGCGGTGCAATTAACGGGATTACGAAAACGTTCAAGTCGGGCGGAGATAAGGTATCGAAATGGTTCTCCAACACGTTCTCGTTCGGGAAAAAGAAAAAGGACGTTGTTGCCGAGGCAAAGCCGGCTCCGAAGCCGGCGGCACCAGCCGTTTCTGCCCCAAGTGCCATGATTGCCAATCCGGCACCAGCAATACCTGCGGGTCCGGCAACCCCACGCCCGCCATCCGCCCCAGTCCTTCCATACTCCGGATCATCTTTCGGTCCACCGGCCATTGATCCCGCCCGAAGCCAGGCGTATGCCGCCGGCAAGCAGATGTCGCCGCAAATGGTTCAGATCAGTCCGGAGCAAATGAGCGCGCTGACGGGATATTTGCGGGATTCCAAAACGGAGGCGACAACCAACTATAATCTTCCGCCTGGAGCGGTGCAGGTTACGGTGCGTGAGGAGCATCCGGTGGATGTGGAGGGATTGATTCTGCAGGTCGGACAGCGCCTGAGAGCGGAGTTGATGAAAGCATCCCAGAACCGGAAGCCGGCTGCGCCTATGCCATATTAACGGTTGGAGGCACTAGGCAGGCAAGAAACTTTAGCAGCATTTTAACGGAAAGGAGGGGCCGGCGATGGAGTTTATTTTGAAGAACGGCAAGGGGAAGGAATTTATATTTCCGGTTAATCCCGAGGAAGTGACCATTTCACGGCAAAAGGGCTTTGAAACGGCAACGATTCTAACCTTTGGCGAGTTTGATTTTCCGCAGGGAAACAAAATCAAGGAAATATCCTTCTCTTCTTTTTTTCCAAAAGAGTTCGACGAATCATACTGCAAAGGAAGCCGGGATTCGCACCCGAAACCGCAAACGGCCATGAATACGCTCAATGAGTTCCTGGTGTCCAAAACGCCGCTTCAGTTTATCATTACCGAAACCGCGGTCAATGTACCGGTGTTCGTGGTTTCCCATCAAACGACGTTTCGCGGCGGGGAGCAGGGGGATGTGTATTTCGACCTGACCCTCCGGACGTGGAGTGAGATGAAAGTAGCGAAAACCGCCGGCGCATCGGGCATCAACAAAAAGCCGCGGGCCGACATGAAGGAGAAAAGCAAGACTTACACGGTCAAGCCGGGGGACTCCCTCTCCAAAATCGCCAAGCTGGAGCTCGGGGACAGCTCGAAATGGAACCAGATCTATACACTGAACCGGCAAGCGATCGGCAACAATCCAAATGCCATTAAACCCGGTCAAAAGCTGGTGCTGCCATGAGTTATAAAGTGATTTTGCAGGACAAATACGATTTGTCGCCTCTGGTGGAAGCTATCAACTTAAGGGATTCCCTGGAGCAGGTCGCCTATCAAGGCACGGTGAACCTGGTGGTGACGCCGGACTTGCCGCCGATTTCACCCGGGATGGCGATTCGGATCAGCGGTATTCCCTATGGGAAGAAGGACTATGTTCCCCTGCTCCATCCAGCTGTGGTTTGGGAAGCGGAGACTACGAACAATGGCGTGAAGCGGATGACGCTGACGATCTATGACCGGACGGTCTATCTGGATAAATCCGAGGATGAATATTTGTTCCCGGCAAAACAGACGGCAACGCAGCGCTTCAAAAAGTACGCGGCCGACTGGAACATCAAGATTGCCCATCTGCCCGATACCGAAAAACAGCTCGGACGCTCCGTTTACCGGACGCAGTCGATCTATGCCAGCATGTTCGCGGATTTGCGGGAAACGGCCAAGGCCGGCGGCAAGCTGTACCATCCGCGCATGGTCCCTTCGGGACTTGAGCTGTATGAGCTGGGGTCAAACCGCGAGGTATACGTCTTAGAGACGTTAACCGATACGATTCAGCAGCGGACGCTCGAAGGGGCGGCGACCAAGGTCAAGGTGCTGGCAACATCGGCCAGCGAGACCGGGAAGGAGGTCCCTTCGAAGGTAATGGCCATCGAAGAGAAGGATATCGCCAAATACGGGCAGCTGCAGGCGATCATCCAGGACGATGAGGTGAAATCCGCCGCGGCCGCGCGTCAGTTGGTCCGAAGCAGACTCCGGGGAATCCGGGAGACGATCACGGTAAACGCTCCGGACATCAACACAATTCGCGCAGGAGATGCCGTCATCCTCGGTTCGTCGAAGCTGCTTGTGATTTCGGTCAGCCGGGAGCTCGGCAATCCGGGAAGCATGATGCTGGAGCTTGGGAGCTATGACGATGTAAAAAGGAGGTTTTATCTTGAGTAAAGACCCCTATGGACAATTGGCATCCTCCTTACTGTCTTCCTTCCATAAGCAGACCCGCCAAGCGATCGGCGGAGTGGGAGCCGTACTCGGCACGATAACTTCGACCGGACTCAAGCTGGATGATTTCAAGCATGAGCTGCAAGAGTATATGGTTGCCGAGCTTCCGGGCCAATTGTCGCTGCCTCGCCGAACCGTAGAAGGAACGATCAGCGGAGATGGCGGCAAGACGGCAGTCTCTTTGGAAATGGAGGAAACGGAAGTGGAGGAGGCACTCTGGAAGCTGAACCAAGGATTACAGCCCGGTGATCGAGTGCTGGCGGTACGCGTCAACGGCGGCCATGACGTCGTCGTGGTGTGCAAGGTGGTGAGCGGCCATGGCTAATTTGTTCCCCGAAACGGAGGACATGATCTGGACCGATTCAGTTGGGCCTGAAACGTCCGAAGATCACGGGGCCGTTTTTGGGCGGAGCTGGCGGTTTGATTTTGAAGCCGGAGAATTTGTCATGACCCCAACCCGAAAATTGGTTGCCGCGGATGAGAAGGATGCATGGGTCGTCTGGTGTGAAAAAACGATTCGAACTCCCCGCTACCGGCATTTGATCTATTCTCGCGGCTATGGCAGTGAATTGGAGGAGCTGATCGGCAAGGGGCATGGCCGTCCGTTATTGGAGAGCGAAATCCGGCGGATGGTATCCGAAGCGCTGCTGGCGGATGCCCGCACGGAGAGCGTGGATCAATTCCAGTTTGAATGGGAAGGGGAAGCCTGCCGTTTTAGCTGCCGCATCACGAGCGTACGGGATGAGACGGAAATGATAGAAAGCGTGGTGATGACCTGATGGCCGATGTGCCGATGTATTTGCAGGAACAGACGGAAGAGAACATTTTGAACCGCATGCTGGCAAAAGTGCCTTCGGATATCGATAAATCCGAGGGCTCTTTTATTTGGGACGCGCAGGCGCCGGTGGCGTTCATGCTGTCCGAAGCGGCCCTGTGGGCGCAGGAGCTGCTTCGCCGAGGATTTGCCAGCACGGCGGCCAGCGACTCCCCGGATATCCGCTCAGCCGAGCTGGATCTTCGGACCGCCGAGCATGGCGTCACAAGACGCGACGCGGTAGCTTCATCGGGAAGTGTCGTGTTTACGGGGAAACCGGGCACGAATGTCCCGAAGGGAACGTATGTGGCAACGCCGGCAGACGAGACGACAGGGGAGTCCTCGGTAGAGTATGTCACGACAGCGAGTGTCACGCTAGGACAGGACGGCACCGGCTCAGCCCCGATCCGTGCCGTAACTCCAGGGAAGAGCGGCAATGTGCCGGCAGGGGTCATCCAGCTGATGATGACCTCCGTCAGCGGCGTCACGTCCGTGACGAATCCCGAGCCGACGCGAAGCGGCACTGATATTGAGACGGATCAGTCGCTGCTGGAGCGATTTTACGCAAAGGTCCGAAGCCAGGGGACCAGCGGCAACAAAGCGCAGTATATGCAGTGGGCCAGCGAAATACCCGGCGTCGGCGGCGTGGAGGTCGCTCCGCTGTGGGCCGGACCGGGGACGGTCGGCCTCTATTTGCTGGACACGGACAAGCGGGCGGCTAGCCAGGAGATCGTGGATGCCGTCCAGCAGCATATCGACCCGACGCAGGATGGACAAGGGGAGGGGACGGCCCCGGCAGGTCCTATCGTCACCGTCATGCCGGCCGAGGAAGTCGAGATTCATATCTCGGTCAAGGTGCAGCGCACTCAGGAACAGCCGTCCACGATTGAGGAAATCCGGGCGCTGATCGAGGAAGGGGTCCAAGCTTACCTGCAGCAAATCGCGTTTAACCGGAAGGATCCGCTTGTCCGGTATACACGTATTGCCGCCGTGCTGCTGGATATCCCGATCATCGTCGACTATTCGGAGCTGACGATTAACGGCCATGCCGAGCAGCAAAACATCGAAATCGGCTCCGGCCAGGTGGCGGTGCTGGGGGCGGTGAGCGTAAGTGAATAAGGCGAGGATCAACAGCTTGCGGGGACGCGAGCTGTTTTCATATCTGCCGGCTTACTACGAGACGTCCCGCGTCATGCAGTCGGACATGGAGGCCAAGGGGAGCGAGCTGGACGCGCTGTATCAAGCGCTCAACGAAGCCGCGGACCAGTTCTTCGTCCGTACCGCGACTTGGGGGCTCGACCGCTGGGAGGAGGAGCTCGGTATCCCGACGGACCGGGCGAAGCCGATTGAGCAGCGGCGGGCTGTGCTGGAGTCGAAGCTGCGCGGAGCCGGAACCTTCTCCGGCCGGCTCGTCAAGAACGTCGCCGAAGCTTATGACGGCGGCGCGGTCGAGGTTACGTTTCAACCGGGGGAATGGCGATTTACCGTCCAGTTCGTCGACACGCTCGGCATTCCGCCGAACCTGGAGGATCTGAAGGCGGCGATCGAGGAGATCAAGCCGGCGCATTTGGCGGTGGATTATGCGTTCAATTACCTGCTCATCCGTGACATCCATGAGACAATGACCTTGGACGAGCTGGGACAGATGCCTTTAAACAAATTTGCAGGAGGTGCCTGAATTGGCCAGTAACACACCGAATTTAGGATTATTGAAAAAAGACCCGATGACGGATGGCAACGAGACATTCAACATCGAGACGATGCTGAACGAGAACTGGGACAAGATTGATACTGCCGTCGGGAGCTGTGAGGCTGAAATAACTAATTTAAAGCAATCTGGCGTTGACGGGAAAAATCAATTGGAAACCGCCATCATCGCCAAAGAAGGAACGGTTTCCAAGCAAGGGCAGATTGCAACGTTTGAGGAACTCAATGACGGGATTCGTTCCATCCCGACCGGTACAGATACAAGCGACGCAACTGCTGTGGCTGGAGATATTTTGGCATCTAAAACGGCCTACGGTCCTAACGGGAAAATAACCGGAACCATACCTAACCTTACCGGCATTAGAACAGCTACAGGCACGGCTAAATGGCCGGATGGAGCGCTCGCTGTATACCCTGAGAAGGGCTATCAAAAAGGTGGCGCTGGTGATGGAGAAATAAAAGTTACAACTGCACAATTGCAAGAAGCTGAATTAGCGCTTCGTTCCGAAAACATAAAGAATGGAGCCAATATTTTCGGCGTGGCTGGTAAATCTACCATAGTTGATACGGCTGACGCTTTACTCGATCCACAGTATTTGCTTGTTGGTCAATCGGGATATGACGACGGGTTTAAAAAAAACGGGCTGATGCCAAATCGAAGTGCGGAAAACCAACACATGCCGGGTTTAGAACAGACACTGTGGCCTGGGGATCGATATTTTATCCGCCCTCCACATGGCTATTATGACGGAAATACCTGGGTGGCAGCAACAGAGCCTGACTTGAAGCCTGAGAACATCCGCGCAGGTGTTAGGGTAGGTGGACCGGGGGGACCAGTGGGGACTTTTTCTCCAGGAAGTCGTAAGATGGTAACGAATTACCTTCCAGAAAAGGAAATTCCAGATCCTAACACTTGGTTGATCATGGACTTGTTTGTCATACCGCCTAGTAGTAATTATGTAGACGTTTTTACCACTAAAAATAACACAATTGACAAAATAGAATCGTTCACTATGGCGGACGATTATAGCACAATAAAGACCGCAGCCCTAGTCCTTATTGATGAAGCAGGGGTAATGTACACACTAGTGACGACGACATCAGGCGGCGCTGATATCAGGCAGAACCTAACGGGATTTTACATCGCCAGAAAAGAGCGTGCAGGAAGCATGTACAGCAGACCGTTTGTAGGAGATACTGAACCTAACGTTACACCAATGCCAGCGTTCCCTGCTAACTTTAATCTTCTAGGGCAGCTGCGATTCTGTAGTGCCCACATGTACTCGGGAAATGATATGAGGCCTATAGCAAGAGCATACGCCAGAGACTTAGTGGTTGTTACAACTTAAATAACAGTGACTATGGATATGTGCGTCATATACCAGAAAGCATCTGATCTGATTGGGCAAGTTCAGGAAGTCATTCTAGATTTGACGCAAAGATTGACGGTGGACGAGAAGAAAAAACTGTACTACGACTACTACGATCCCGAAACAATTGAAAACAATATATCTGATTTACAACTGGTGAATGCTGATCTGACCAAACGATTGGAAGCCACATCTTTGAGAGTGCCAATGACAAGTCAACAATCTCTTCCCTGGAGGATACCGTGGGGGCACTATTCTTGGAAGTTGCTGTCCTGAACGGAGGTGCTGAGTAAGATGCGGTAATGATAGCCTTTAAGACCTTTGTCACCGCAAAATTTACCTCACCGGAAGAGTACACGCTAATGACAAATGTTGAATATGCAGCATTGGGTGCTACAATTCGTTAGCCATTTTTATAATTATAACCTTAAAAAACATTATCAAGTGGTGTCTGATCTTTCGTAGAGATGAAAGTTGCAATTACTTAGCAATACTAAGCACATTATTTTGTTTCATTAACATTCGTTCTAATTTCACCTTACCGAAAGGAGCACCCCCATGCTAACCCAACACATCACGGATGCCCTGGCATCCCGACTAAACAGCTCCTTCCCCGGCATCCCCCTGATTTCCAAAGAGGATGCCGTTCCTATACCAGAACCACCCTACCTCCATACCGAGCTGGCGCTAGCCGAATTCGAGCCGATATCGCAACGACGATATGCGGCTCGTTTTCGTTTCAACATCTTGTACGTGCCTGCGGCGGGGCAGTCCGTGGCAGGGATCATGGACAAGATGCTGGAGAGCTTGACGGAGCTCGAAGCGGGCGGCCGGCCATGCCGGGCGGCGGCGGTCGCATGGGAGCGGCCGGAGCGGGAAGAAGCTGCGGCGGAAGAAGGATGCTTCCGCGCAGAGTATGTTATTCAGGTATCTTCGGATTCAGCCGAATCCGTTCCAAAGATGCAAACCTTACAACAAGGAGGCGGTTTGAAATGAGCAAGAAACAGGCAGCACCGGCGTTTACGAAACACCAGCTGGTACAGTCCCAGCAATTCAGCAACCGGGAGAAGGATGTGCTGAACGCCATACTGGCAGAAGAGACGACGTACACGGTCCAGCAAGCGAAAGAACAGCTTACCACATTTTTGAAAAAGGAGGTCATTTAAATGGCCGGAGGAACATGGACAACACCTAACAAAGTAAGACCTGGGGTATACACCCAAATCACATCGCAGGAGCAGCCGATCGGACGCGTCGGCGAACGCGGGATCGCCGCGCTGGGACTCTCGCTTCCATGGGGAGAGCCGCATAAGCTCCTCGCCATCAACCCAGGCAGCAATCTGCTGGAGGTATTGGGCTACGATATCACGTCGCCTCAGCTGCTGCTGGTAAAAGAAACGCTCAAGCGGGCAGGAACGCTTCTGCTGTACCGCCTGAACAGCGGCGTTCAAGCTGCAGGAGCCGTAGCAGGGCTTAGCGTGACCGCTCGGCATGGCGGGGAGCGCGGCAACGATATCCGCATCGTGATCGAGAACGCGGTCGATGATGCGGGCAAGTTCGTCGTCAGCACCCTGCTGAGCGGCAAAGCCGTGGACAAGCAGCTCGTTACGAACGCCGAGGAACTGCAGCCGAATCTGTATGTAACCTTCGCGCCGGATACCGGCGATTTGGCCGCAACGGCAGGATTTGCACTGACAGGCGGCGCGAACGGGACCGTGACGAACCAAGATCATGTCGATTTTCTGGCTGCGCTTGAGGTTCAAGACTTCCAGACGGTGGGGTTGGCTTCGGACGACGCTACCCTCAAATCGCTGTATACGGCGTTCATCAAGCGCTTGCGCGAGCAGGAAGGCAAGAAGGTGCAGGCCGTGCTTCCGGATTATCCGGCGGCGGATTACGAAGGCATTATCAGCGTGAAAAACGGCGTTGTCCTCACCGACGGCACCATCGTGGACAAGATTAAGGCGGTTGCCTGGGTGACGGGCGCCACGGCTGCTGCAGCCGTTAATGAGTCTCTGACGTATGCGGCTTATGATGAAGCGGTTGATACCGATATTCGTCTGAGCCATACGGAAATTGAAGAAGCTTTGACGAAGGGCGAATTCCTGTTCAGCTACAGCGGCGGTAAAGCCGTGGTAGAGCAGGACATTAACAGCTTTACGTCGATCGAGCCGGCCAAGGCGCGCCATTTTTCCAAAAACCGGGTGGTCCGCGTTCTGGACGGCATTGCGAACGATCTGAAGCTGATCTTCGAGCAATCCTACATCGGCAAAGTCGACAACAATGTGGACGGCCGAACGCTGTTCTGGGCAGAGTGCGCGGCGTATTTCGCTTCCCTGCAGAATATCGGGGCGATTCAGAACTTCAACGCGAATGAGGATATTGTGGTGACGCCAGGTACCGAGGGTGACGTGCTGTTCGTCGATATCAAGGTTCAACCGGTCGATGCAATTGAAAAAGTATACATGAAAGTGAAGGTGGTCTAAGATGGCATTTTTACGTGCAAGCGATACGATTTCGGGACAAGAGGGCAAGGCATTCGTCAAGATTGGCGACCGTATGGAGGAAATGTTTTATATCAAAACGCTGGAAGCTACGGTGGAGAAAGAGAAGGCTGAGCTGAAAACGATGGGCCAGCGCGCCGTCCAGCATAAGGCGATCGGCTGGAAGGGCAGCGGCACGATGACCATCTATTATGTCACCTCGCTGTTCCGCGAGCTGATGATGGAATATATCCAGACCGGACAGGACGCTTATTTCATGATCGAGGTCCGCAACGAGGATCCGGGCTCGTCCACCGGACGGCAGACGGTCATCCTGGAGGGGGTCAACCTCGACAGCGTCATCATGGCTTCCCTGGATACCGAAGCGGAGGCGCTGGAGGAAGAAGTGGCGTTTACGTTTGAGAACGTGCGGATCGAAACCCCGTTCAACCCATTGGCCTAATACGAACAAACAAGAGGAGGAAGGAAAATGAGCGATTTTAGCATGTTTTTTGCGGGTCAGTCGCCGGCGGAGATCACGGAGGAATTCGTGGTCTCCATTCGTTTCAAGGATGCGGAGGGCAAGCCCGTTCCGTGGAAGCTGCGCAGCATTACGGAGGAGGAGAATCAAGAGTGCCGCCGTGCCGCCACCCGGAAGGTGAAGGGCAAGAACGGCGTGTATACGCCGGAGATCGATCCGAATGACTATATGGCGAAGCTGATGGTGACAAGCGTCATTTACCCGGATTTGAAAAACAGCGAGCTGCAAAAATCGTACGGCGTGCTCGGCGCGGAATCCCTGCTGCGCAAAATGCTGCTACCGGGCGAGTTTGCGGCGCTCGGGGAGCGCGTGCAGGCCCTTAACGGCTTTGACCGCGATATGAACGAGCTGGTGGATGAAGTAAAAAACTAATCAACGAGGGCGACGGCGACGCGAACTATGCGTACTACGCCCTCCACGAACTGCACATTCTTCCTCATGAGCTCATGGCGATGACGGTCCGGGAACGGGCCGCCATCTATGCCATGATCTCGATGCGGGTGGAGAAGGAGAAGCGGGAGCGGATCCGGAAGCGAAGATAGATTTTAGAAGAAGGGGGTGAGGGAATGGCGAGTGTGGGAAACCCTGCATTTTTTCTTAGTCCAGCCCTAATCAGCCGAGTTACGGGACTTGTAAACGGTATGAATCAGGCTTTTAATCAGGTGAATAACGTGATCACTGCCTCGACGAACGCAATGCAGAATTTGAATAACCAAATTGTTAACGGTGCCCAGCAGGCAAGCCAGCTGAGCCAAGTAATGGATTCGATGAAAAAAGCGTACTCCCATATGCAGTTCGTCGTAGAGACCGTGATTGTTCCAGCGGCGGAGGATCAGGCGCTTAAGGATCTATTCAAGATCAGGGTCGGCAATCCCGAGGTCGGTACGGCCATGTTTGAAACATTCAAAAAGGATGCTTTATCCGCCGGTGTGGACGTCAAAGAATCATTGAATAATGCATTAACGTTTATGTCTATGACCAAAAATTCTGATCAGATTTCAGAGCTGAACAACTTTGCAGCAAGGCTGAGCAAGCTGTCACCCGGGGAAAGCAGCTCCACGGACGCAGCATCGGCCATTATGAGTGCGATGCAGGGGGATACTGATGCCTTAGCTGAACAATTTTTAATCCCTGAAGTCCACATGGATTCTTTCAAAAACGAGATCGAAGCGTCAAAGGGGAATTTTGATGCATTTCTTGTTTCAATGGATCAACTGCTTCAGAAAGCGGGAATGACCCAGGAAGGGTTGAACACCATGATGGATTCACCGGTAAACCAGTGGCAGGCGCTGCTTGGGAACGTGAATAATTCATTTTCTCAGATGGGGGCAGGTGCCCTGGAGTCGCTTTCCCCAATTCTTGATATGCTGAATGCAGCCTTTGCATCAGGAAGTTTTGAGCCATTTATTTTGATCATTTCGATGGGGCTGACCTTAATAGCACAGCTATTTTTATGGGTAGCCCAGATTGTGCCGCCGGCATGGGAATTCCTGAAGAATGCCATCTCATCCGTCGGATTTGTGCTATATCCGTTAATAGCTGGGATTTTATTATTGCTCAGCATTTTTACAATTGGAAAAGTCTTGACTACCGTATATTCGACGGTTGTTAATATCCTGTCTACAGCCTTTAAAGGTTTATGGGCCGTAATGAACGCGAATCCAATCATGAGGATTATTTCGTTGATTATTGGCATTGTCACGGTTATTTTGACTTTAATGTCGGCTTCGCAAGGCGTTAAACAAGCGTTTAGCAATGCTTTCGGATTTATTGTCGACTTGGCTCAGAATACGGTGAATACCGTTATCAAAATTATCAATGGCATCTTAAACGGGGTTAACAAAGTTACTGGGTTCTTCGCGAATCTGCTTGGGGTAGAGGCTAAAAAAATCGAATTAATTGAATATCAGGCTGATTATTCTGGCTTTAAAGAAGCCGGTCAGGATGCCATCGAGGAATTCTCCATGGACAACCTCAAGAAGAAATTCATGCCGGAGCTTGATATGGGGCCAAGTTACGAGGACCTCCTCAAACAAAACAACGCCGGCAAAACCGGCTACGACGTCGCTTATCCTAAACCCGCCCCGGCTCCAGCCATGCCCGCCACGCCTGCGATGCCTGCTATGCCGGCGGCGCCGGTGCCGGTCGCCCCTGCGGGCGGCAGCATCGACTCTATCGGTCAGGTGAACAACACGGTTGACGTAGCGAGCGAGGATCTCAAAGTGATGCGCGATTTGGCCGAGGTGAACGCGATCAGCAACATGATCACGTTAACGCCGACGGTTCAGATGACGACAGGGGATATTAATTCCGGCGCCGATCTCGATACGATTATGTCCCGAATTAACCGGACGCTGGAGGAGCAGTTCGTATCCAGCGCGGAGGGGGTGTATTTGTAGCATGAGCGATTACGGGCTGTTTCTGAGTTTTAACAATCAACAGGAAGTGTTCCGCTTCCCGGTCAATCCGGAACGGATCGAAGTCAAGGACGGCAGTGAGGGAAAATCCTACACGGTGGCCGGACTCGGAGAGATCAACGCGATCCTGTATCCGAAACTGACCGAAATATCGTTTGAAAGCTTTTTTCCGGGACGAACGTATCCTTTCGTCAATACAAGCAAGGATAAGCTGAAACTCCCCATCGATTATGTAAACACCATCAAGGGATGGATGGAAAGCCGAAGACCTGTGCGATTTGTCATGACGGGCCTGGTCCCCGATCCGCTCAGCGGTACGGACAGCGGGAATGTGGTACGGGCGATGAAATCCTTCGGCATCAACATGGCGGCCTCCATCGAGAGCTTCAGCTGGAACACGATGTCCGGTTCGCCGGAGGATATCGAATTTTCGATCACCCTCAAGCGCTATGTATTCTATGGCGCCCGCAAGGTTGTGCCGGCCAAGGACAGCAAGGCGGCTGCGGTGAAGACCAAGGAGCGTCCGGATGACCGGAAGAAGCCGAATTCGTACACTGTTGCCAAGGGAGACACGCTCTGGAGCATTGCCCAAAAGCTGCTCGGCAGCGGCTCCCGCCATACCGAAATCCAAAAGCTGAACGGCATTAAGGACCATGAGGTCCGGAAGCTCGCCGTTGGCCGGGTTCTGAAAATCCCTTAAAGGAGGCGATGGCATGATCGAGCTAATGGTGGACCGGAAGAACGGAAGCGTATGGGATCTCGGGCAGGTCGTCACCGACATCACGTGGAAGACAAGCCGCCAGGCGAAGCCGGCCAGTCTGGATATTCGCTTCGTGAACGATGGTCTGGCGCAGAGCCGGCAATTCCAGATCGAGAACGGCGACATTGTCCGGTTCCGCAAGGATGATAAGGACTTGTTTTACGGTTATGTTTTCTCCAAAGAGTGGGGCATGGATGCCGAGGTGAAGCTCATGGCCTACGACCAGCTGCGCTACCTGTCCAGCAACGCTACCTACCGGTTTACCAACGCCAAAGTGGAGGATATTATCCGCAAGATTGCCAAGGACTTCAATTTGAAGACAGGGACGCTGGCCGATACGGGACATGTCATTCCCGCGATGCTGGAGGCGGACAAGAAGCTGATCGATATCATCTGCAAAGCGCTGGACGCGACGCTGATGGCCACCAAGCAGTACTATATGTTTTACGACGAGTTCGGAAAGCTGACGCTCAAGAACATCAAGGACATGCTGCTGATGCTGGCCGTTGGGGAAGACAGCCTGATGACGGATTTTTCCTATAAAAAGAGCATCGACAACGAAACGTACAATCGAATTAAGGTTGTGCGCGATAACAAGCAGACCGGGAAGCGGGACGTCTACCTCTATCAGCACGGAGAGAACATCGCCCAGTGGGGCCTTCTCCAGCTGTACGAGGTTGCCGATGAGAACATGAATCCGGCGCAGCTGAAGCAGCTTGCCCAAAATTTACTGGAGCTGAAGAACAGGGAGCAGCAGACGCTCTCTATCGAGGCGATCGGTGATCTGCGCGTTCGGGCAGGGAACACGATTTACGTCAATCTCCCCGGCGAAGGCTTGAAGCCGTATCTCATCGATGAGTGCTCGCACAAGTTCTCGGACGGGACGCATACGATGTCGCTGAATATGAAGGTGGTGTAAGTCATGATGCTGGATATTATCAAAAAAGCGAGCCTGAGCGCCGTGGGAAGCACGAATCCCGTATCGGTGCTGTATGGCACGGTAACATCTGTGAATCCTCTGGAGGTGAACGTGGATCAGCGTTTCAGCCTGACGGAGGATTTTTTAGTGATCGGAGAGTCCATGACGGAGTACAAACTGAATATTGACGGTCAGGACGTGCTGATCCGCAAAGGGCTTGAGCTCGGAGATACGGTGCTGCTGCTCCGTTATCAGGGCGGACAAACGTATCTTGTGCTGGATCGGCTGGTGAAGCCGTCATGATTCCGCAGGGAGGCACGATTCAACCGGATACCGAAGTGGTGGAGAGTCTGGACCAGCCGAGTTTGACCTACCGATTGAACCTGCAGGAGGGGACGTTGTCAGGTCAAATTGATGGACTGGAGGCGATCAAGCAGGCCGTTGCCAAGGTGCTCCAAACCCGCCGCTTCGAGCACCTGATTTATAGCAGCGACTACGGCCATGAGCTGTATGATGTCATCGGTCGTGACCCGCTGTGGGCGTATGCCGAGATCGAGCGGCATATCAAGGAGGCGCTGCTTCAGGACGACCGGATCCTGTCGGTCGACGACATGAATATTTCTTTTGCCGGAGAGACGGCAATGGCGGAATTTACGGTCCGAACCGTATATGGGCCGTTTGCGATGACGAAGGAGGTGAGGGAGGATGTATGAGGATCAGACCTATGAAGCGATCCTGGAACGGATGCTGGGCCGGGTGCCGGATGGACTGGACAAAAGAGAGGGAAGCATTATCTTCGATGCGCTTGCCCCAGCCGCTGCGGAGCTTGCGCAAGCTTACATTGAGCTGAGCTCCTCCATGAACTTCAAGTTTGCCGCCACGGCTTCCGGTGAGTTTTTGGACCGGAGCATCGCCTGGTCGGGACTGACGCGTAAGCAGGCCACGAAAGCGCGGCTGCGCGGACGTTTTATAGGAGAACAAAATCGACCGGCAGAGGTTCCGATAGGGAGCCGTTTTTCGCTGGATGCGTTAAACTACACGGTCATTGGCCGGCTGGATGCGGGGGAATATGTGCTGGAATGCGAAACGGCCGGCAAAGAGGGCAACAGGAGGTTTGGCACGCTTCTGCCGCTTGAGTATATCGAAGTCTTGGTGAAGGCGGAGCTGCTCGAATTGCTGGCACCCGGGGAAGATACCGAGTCCGATGAGGCGTTGTATGATCGTTACCGGGAAAAAATCTCCCGACCCGTCACCAGCGCGAATCGAAATCAATATGAGCTGTGGGCGCGGGAGCAGGCCGGCGTTGGCAAAGCCAAAGCCTTTCCGCTATGGGACGGGCCGGGAACGGTCAAAGTCGTTCTGCTGGACAATGAGATGAGATCGCCCGCGCCAACTATTGTAGAAGCTGTGCAGCAGTACATCGACCCCACGATGGACGGGATGGGCGAGGGAGCCGCTCCCGTCGGATCGGTTGTGACGGTGACCGGGGCGGTTGAAGTGCCTGTCAACATTGAGGTGCAGGTGACTCTCCTGGATGGCGCGGGCTTCGACGGCGTCCAGCAAGCGATTGAGCAGGGCGTTCGGCAGTATTTGAAGGACCTCGCCATGACGGATCCACTGGTCCGGTATAACCGGATTGCCAACGTCATCCTGGATATTCCCGAAGTGATCGACTACGAGGTGTTGACCGTCAACGGAGGGACCGAGAGCGTCTTGATTGAACCGGAAGCGGTCGCCGTACTGGGGACGGTGACGGTACGATGAGCAAGGCAGAGGTCTGGGTGGGATATCTCCCGTCCTTTTATCACGGCATCCGGGACATGAAAGCCATCGCCAATGCGGAAGGAGCTGAGCTGGACAAGCTGGATGAGAGTCTGGTGGATATGATCGATCAGTACTATCCGGAGACCGCGACCTGGGCGCTGTCCCTGTATGAGCAGGACCTGAGCATCCCGGTGAACCCGTCCAAGCCGCTCGAGCATCGGCGCTCGGTCGTCATTTCGAAGATGCGGGGAAGCGGCAAGGTGTCCGCTAGCATGCTCAAAAATGTCGCCCAAGCCTACGAGCGGGGCAGCATCGAGGTTTCTGTCCAGCCGGCCGAGTACAAGGTGACGATTCATTTCAGGGATACCCTCGGCATTCCGCCGAATTTGAGCGATCTTCAATCGGCGATTGAAGCGATCAAGCCGGCGCACATGGCCGTCGACTATGCGCTGCGTTACCTTACGATCGCCGAGGTGGAGGGCATGACGGTGGAGCAGTTAACGGCTACGACGCAAGACAGATTGTTGGGAGGAGGAGCATAAATGACGAATCCGGTAACACCGAATATCGGGTTGAACAAAATCGATCGGACGTCGCCGGCAACGACGTATTTCGATCTGGAGAAATATATCGACCAGAACGCGGACACGGTCGACCGCTTCGCCGGTGAAGCGAGCCAGGCCATCGAGGCGCTGCAGCAGCGTCTGGATACCGAGGAGCGCCGGGAGGTCGTGCTGCAGCCGGGGCTGCAGATCGTGAATGAGGAGCGCAGCGCACCCTTTTCGCTGAGCGGGATTAAGGGGCGGACGTTGGTGAATTTGTTGGGGCGGGATGGTAACTGTGAAAATGTTAGCAGATTTACTCCATGGCAAGCGACTCTAGCAGCCGAAACAGTTAATAAGACACAAGGCAATCAATCGTTAAAGATAACGACAACAGCAACGCCCGGCGGATCAGGTGCATTAACGGGGTTCCCGGTTAAAGAGGGGAGTTATTATCTTATTGTTGCAGAGGTCAGGTTGGGATCCGGGACGTCGATTGGGGCGTACCTTAACGGTTTGGCTTACAGCAAAGGTAATACGAACTCTACCGACACCACAAAATTTAAAACCGTTTGGAAAGCGTATAGCGTGAGTGCTGCCGCTACGGTTTACGCAGTGGGGGAAGTCGTCGGACCTTCTGGAAGCGTAGGTTATGTGGACGCCATTCGTGTCTATGAGATCTCCGCAATTGATTACGCCGCACTCGACGGCATGACGCCGGAACAAATCGCCGCCAAGTATCCATACGTCGATAGCCTACAGCCTGTCCGTAATCCGTATGTGCTCCGGTACGGGGAGAATCTGCTACCGCCGTTTTATGAGTGGGCGCGCGGTAGCCAAACAAATGTTATTTCACCGTACGCATTAAATTTGAATGCCATTGAAGCATTTCATATAACGACTTGTGAAGTTCCTTTCGTAATAGGTCAATCTTACACCTTAACTGCTACATTCTCAGGTGATGTAGGGGGATATATTCATGTTAGAGGATATGACTCTTCGGGCGCGATTAATAGTCTCGATATAACCACTTCACAGTCAAAAATAGGGATAAACGTCCTTAATTACACTGTACCTGAAGGCACAGTTTCTATCGTTGTTATATTTACTAATACGAAGGTCGGAGTATTTAATGTTAGTAATCCTATGCTTACGCTCGGCTCCGAAACCAAACCGTTCAAACCACGCGAAGACTCCATGCTCGCGATGCAAACGGACTTATACGCTGATCCGGTTAATGGCGCTAATGCTGACGAAGTGTTCGAGAAGGATGGGCAGTATTTTAAGCTGGCGAAGTGGAAGGGAAACGCATTAGATGGTTCATTGTCGTATGTAGTTCTTAACAACTATACCGGGTTTAAACGTGTGGCTGTTCCGGTCGGACAACTGCCTTTACCGCTAACCTTACAAAAGTATTGGGCAACTAAGTATCAAGGAAGTTTACTGAGTCTGATTGATACGTCGACGAGGGTAGATGCAGTGGACTATTCAGATACTCATGGCTGGTTGTTGTCTATTTCCAACACAGACAGCGGTTGGGGCGACAACTACACGCCGACAGCCGACGAGATTAAGGCGTATTTTATAGGCTGGAAGATGTATGACGCCGCAGCTAATGCATCTTCTGTTTATAACGGTTCTGGCGGTAAGGCATGGGTAAATCTAGCCAAGTTCGTCAAAGGAGATCATTCGGAATACACAACAACGATACCTACCGTTCCAGCAGTAGAGTACACGCCATATCAACTCGTATACCAACTCGCAACGCCAACGGTCGAACCTATCGTTTCCGAAGGCATGCTGACGTTTAACGAAGGCGATAACCAGATCGAAGTTGGAACGGGAATAGTGGTACGGGAGAGTGTGAAACCTGTCGTTTGGTCGAATGGTTACACGTGGATCAACGGGAGAACTATTCCTAGCTATCCTCTGAAAAATAGGCCGAGTAAAATACTAACTATTTACAAAAACGCGAGGCAAAATACCGGATGGCGTTATGAACCCGTAGATTCGGGATTTCAAGATATACACGGACTCGTGCAAGCAAGGATTGAAAATAGTCTCTTTGATACATCCGCTGCCTATTCTGCCACGTACCTAATGATGGACACGTCGCCAATCGTCCCATTCACCGGATCGTACGCAGCAAACGAAAAGATGATGCTCCAAGAGCTGACGGACACCGTGCAGCAGAATGCGACCGCTGTATCCGTGCTGATGAATAAGAAGGCGGATAAGGACTCAGCAGGATGGATTACGCCGACGTTGCTGAATGGAGCGATAAATGTTACAGGACTCCCCCCTGTTCGCATCATGAAGGATTCAATGGGATACGTACACATACAGGGGGCTATAAAACCAATGAATATGTCAGTCAGCACCGTGTTTAAACTGCCAAAAGGGTATCGCCCAGGTGTGCTGAATGTACTTATCGTAGCTGGGTTGCCAACGGATAGCGGCGATGTATACACGCGCATTAACATCGATCCCAATGGTGACGTTGTGTTCGTGCCGACCAATAATCCTAATCATTGGGTCTCGTTCTTTAACATACCGCCGTTTCTCGCTGAACAATAGAGGGGGGATTATATGAAAGCCGTACCTAAGGTAAATATTGACGGCCTCTATCTGGAGGACGAACTCGTGGACGATACCTTTACCGGTGTCGTCCCTTTTTATTCCCCGGTTCTACCCATTTCCAATGGACCGGAGCATCTAGATACAGTTATCAATATCTCGAATGCTAGCACCGGAGATGAACTAGTCGACCGGGAACCGGCAGGCTATATCGTCGGCATCCCGGTTCCACCCGGTCTCTTCCACCCGCGCTTCGATCTTGAGGCGTGGCGGGAATACGAGGACTCGATCCTAGCAGCGGAAGCCGCCTATCAAGAGGCGATGAGGGCATGGAACTCCACTCCAGAGGAGGAGCGGGGCAACCGGCCGGTCTTGAACATTCCACCGATGCCCGCCCTATGGATCGAGGGGCTAACCCCCGAGGAGATTGAGCGAATCACTGCACCCCAGCCGCAAGCCCCAAGCGAGTTGGACTGGCTGGGCACAGAGCTGGTAGCACGGGAATTGGAGATGCTGGAGATTCGCCGGCAAAACGAAACACTCGGCGCGCAAGTCGTAGGGCTGGAGCTACGTCTGCTGTCGCTTGAAGGCAGTCCATCCGAAGGAGGGGAAACGTATGTTTGAGAATGATTTTGAACGCTTGAAATATTACTACGAAAAAAGGTGGGCGCAAAAGCCCCAGCTTCGACAGTACGTAGCGTTTGGCGTCATCACGCCAGAGGAGTACGAAGCCATTACAGGGGAGGCTTTTTGATCTTCTAAGAGTTTCGATCAGAATCCAAGACTTCAACGGAGAAGGCGGAATGCTGCTGGAGAAGCGAAGCGTTCGCCTTTGTCCCCGGATTTTAACCTTGCTTAAAAGTCTTCACAAAAATCCGGGGACAACAGCGATCGGAGGCAGGATCCGCATGCGCAGTGCTGTTACGCCAACAAAGGCGAGGCAGGATCCGCATTCGAAGTGCTGATACGCCAACAAAAGGTGGAGGCAGACTCCGCAAGCGCAGTCCTGATAACCAATCAATTAGCTTCTTAGAGCCACATTCCTTTCAAGCCCTCGGCCGCCGAGGGCTTTCTCATCCCTTCAACGATAAAAAGGAGGAACGATTATGTATGAGCACATCGGTCAACTGTTTAAGATGCTGGTGGCTGGGACGGGTGCCGTAACCGGGTATGTCTGGGGCGGCTGGTCCCTGCCGCTGCATTTGCTGCTGTGGTTCGTGGTGATCGACTGGCTGACCGGCTGGGGGGCGGCCTGGATGAATGGCGAGCTGCGGAGCCGGAAGGGCTACGCCGGCATCGCCCGGAAAATCACGATTTTTCTCATCATCGCGTTAATGCACCTGGTTGACCGGGTGCTCGGCGAGATGAACTATTTTCAAAACACGGTCATCTTCTTCTACCTGGCCAATGAGCTGCTGTCCATTCTTGAGAATGTTGGGCGGATGGGCGTACCGATTCCGCAATCGCTGCGTAATGTGGTACAGGTCTTCCAGATCAAATCGGAGGAAGGTGAGAAGAAAACCGCTGGGAAAGGAGACAAAAAGGATGAAGCCTCATGAGTTTATCGCCAAGCTGGCGCCGATCGCGACCGAGGACATGAGAAAATACGGCGTACCCGCTTCGTTGACGCTGGCGCAAGCGATTTTGGAGTCAAACTGGGGGACGAGCGGGTTGACGCAAAAGGCCAATAATCTGTTCGGCATCAAAGGAACGGGTCCGGCCGGCAGCGTAACGATGCCGACAACGGAGTACCGGGGGAACACGCCGTATACCGTTCAGGCCCATTTCCGCAAGTACAACGGCTGGCATGAATCGGTGGACGACCACACGAGACTCATTTTGAACGGAACGAGAGACAAGCCGAAGCGCTATCACGGAGTTTTATGGGCGGACTACAAGACGGCGGCCACGGAGATCTGGAAAGGCGGCTATGCGACAGATCCCAAGTATCCGCAGAAGCTGATCTCGATCATGGAGCAATATTCGCTCCACCGTTATGATCTGCCTAGTCCCGAGGAGGAGGAACGCATGAAAATCGAACAGTTGACGGCCGAGCTGCAGAAAACCCAAGGGGAACTGCGGCAGCTCGCTAACCAATACGCTTCGGCTTTGAACACGCTGAGCGAGCAGGGGAACACAATCAAGCAGTTGCAAGCTAGGCTGAAGAAGCTGGAAGCCCGGCAGCCTGATCAGGTTCCGGCGTGGGCAGAGGATGCCGTGAAGGCGGCCAAGAAGGCGGCAGCGCTGAAAGATCCCGACGGCAGCTACGATTTTTACCGGATGCTCACAATCCTGCACCGCATGGGGATATTTAGCGATCCGAAGAAGTGATCCCTGATGAGGATCGAGCTTAAGCGGCTTGCGAAGCGATATGAGGATGCTGTAATGCCATTGTGGATAGCTGCCCCTCCTGTCATGACGATGGGGGAGGCGGCTATTAAATCTTTTGAGGAGAGTGGGTTTTAGGCGCCGTAGCATTCTATCGCAAGGAAGCACTCGAGACACAGGCGAAATCCTTCCTCATAAACTCGATACCATGCCTGCCAATATACATACGTTCCTCTCGACCTATCCGTTATCCTACAACCTTCCACCCTAATGGCCGTAACCCGTTCAATATATTGTTTACTCCATATTCCATTCCTTACCTCATTAAAAGAGTCCGTTTCGTTCCTTCAAGTTCAAAAAGACAATAGCCCTCCTTTATGTAAGTTTATCTAACCTTCCTGAACGGGATATTTAGTTATTTTTGTAAATTCGGCCGCTCCCAGGAGATTGTATTTTTCTTTCCGATGCCGGATGGCATATAATCGGAAGTACATATTGCGTTAGAACGACTACAAATAGATAAACAGGAGTGAGGAAACATGACGCTGAAGGAGCTTAGAGAGCATCGCCAATATCCGGAGCAGACGAAGTCCGATGCCTCCCGCGCGGTGTATGAACGGGACTATTCCCGTTTGATCCATTCGCCGACGTTCCGACGGCTTCAAGGGAAATCGCAAGTGTTCGGTGCAGGGACCGGCGATTACTACCGGACACGGCTGACGCATTCGTTGGAAGTGGCGCAGATTGCCAGGGAGGCCGCAAGGAGCCTTGCCCGAAGCTACCCGGAAGTGCTGCCGGAAGCGGCAGAGAATGCAGGGCTGATGATTGATCCCGAGGTGGTGGAATGCGCGGCGATTGCCCATGATTTTGGACACCCGCCCTTCGGGCATAAAGGAGAGGAAGTGCTCCAGGGCATATTGGAAAAGCTGATTGATCGGAAGACCGAGGAGGCGCTGACGCGTCAGCCGGGAATCCCGTCGCCGGAGCAGGCGGCACAGGTGCAGCAGGCGATGCGGCGGAAATATGAGCATTTTGAAGGCAATGCGCATAATTTCCGGCTGATCATGTTCCTGGAAAAAAGGGAAAACGTAAACGGGCTCAACCTGTCCGACGCGGTGCTGCTGGGGATCAACAAGTATCCCTTCTCCGGCTTGGAGAATCCGAAGGGGATGTACCGGCACGAATGGGAGTATATCTCGCACATCCGGAAGGAGTGGGGCATTCCCGGCACTCAGCGGACGCTCGAGGCGCAGCTGATGGATTTATGCGATGACATCGCCTATTCCGCCCATGATCTGGAGGATGGGATTAAGGCCGGCAAGATTGAGGTGCATGAGCATTTTCTTCGGGACAGCCATTTGAACAAGCTGATCGTGCAGAAAATCATGACCTTGGAAGACGAGGTGTGGAAGGGATGGACCAAGGAGCGGATCCATCCGAAGGTGGAGTCGGTGCTGGACGAGTTCCTGCGCGTCTGGAACGAGAAAATGCCGACCTGCGAGAATGACTACTCCCGCACCCGGCGCGAGGTGAAGGCTTACTGGGTCAGCCTTTTCGTCGGCAGTCTCGGTGTCATCCCGAACGGGAACTGGAAGAAGGTCACTTTCGTCAAAGACGGGGCCGAGGACGAGGATATGCTGCGGACGGTTAGTGTGCTGAAGAGCTTTGCATGGGTGACGATGATTCGCGACCTTCGGGTGCAGCGGCTGCAAAAGCGCAGCGAGTGGATCATCAAGCGTCTTTGGGATGCCTTTCTCGATCCTGTCGCCTCTCAGGCCATAATTCCGTCCGACTGGCTCCAGCGCTATGAGGCCGACCAGAAGCGGGAGAATCCCATCTGGACGTGGGAGCATATGGTCATCGATTATATTGCGGGCATGACCGATGCTTTTGCGGAAAAAATATACAATGAGCTGTACGGGCTGAAGGTGGGATCCATCTACGACCTGGATTAAAATCGGATCCTGTGGCGACCCGGAATATAAAGGGAAAGCGACGTGCAAAGCCCTTGGAGGTGGACTTATTGAATCAAACATTGAAGCTTGGCGTCCTTGATCTCGTTCCGCGTCTTGGAGAAAGTACGTTTGAAGACACCTTGCAGCAGGCTGCGGAATTAGCACGCTGCGCCGAAGCATGGGGCTATCATCGGTATTGGGCGGCGGAGCACCACGATCTGGAGCATTTGTCCTGTGCTTCTCCCGAAATATTGCTGTCCCATATCGGGGCGCGGACCGAGCGCATCCGGCTTGGCTCCGGCGCCGTTCTGCTGCCGCATTACAGCCCGCTCAAAGTTGCGGAAAACTTCCGCATGCTGGCAGCATTATATCCCGGCCGCATTGATCTTGGCGTCGGCCGGGCACCCGGCGGCTCGGCCCATACGAGCATGGCGCTAAGCGGCAACTTCCTCGGCCATGTCGCCGATCTGCCGAACCGGATCCGGGCGCTGACCGAGCTGCTGGAGGACCGTTACCGGTACGAGGACGTGCCGGTTGCGGCCAAGCCGGTGCCGGGAATTTCTCCTGCGCTCTGGATGCTGGGGACCAATACGAAGAGTGCCGGCTATGCGGCCGAGTTCGGGACAGGCTACGTCTTCGGGCAGTTTATGAGCGATACGGACGGCGCCGAGGTGCTTCGATCCTATCGGGAAGCATTCAGGCCTTCGGCTCACCTGAAGAAGCCGCAAACGATCGTGGCTGTGAGCGTCATTTGCGCGGAAACAGAGGAGCTTGCCCGTGAAATGGCTGCGGCAGCCGCACGCCTCAGGCAGGAGTACAGTGGGCAGCTGGGGCAAGATAACGCTGCCCGGCCAGGGCAAACCGGGGGCGATGGGCAGGATGGGCAAGACGAGCAAAATGGACACGATAGACAAGACGAGCACAATGGACATGATAGACACGATGGAGGACCCTTTCCTCGGACTCTAACAGGTACCGCAGAAAGCGTAAAATCGGTGCTGAAGCAAATGGCCGAGAAGTACGAGAGCGACGAATTTCTTATCGTAACCCCGGTCGCCGATTATGCCGCCCGGCTGAAGTCGTACCAACTTTTGATGGGGATGTAGGCATTACGGATTCTTGATTGCGCTAAGCATGACCATGGGGCTGATTTTCAAGGAACAAGCGGTTAAACATATATAGTAGAAGAGATGATATTGTGACACGAAAAATGAGCAACCGAATAAATGGATCGGGTTTATTCCCGGCGATGGCGAAGCCGACCTATCTATACACCTTCGCTTCCCACGAGACGGAGCTGGAGCTGTGCAGAATGGAGCTGAGGGCGCTGTTCGGACACGAGCCGGATGGTACAGACTGGTTGGAAAGCGATACCTGGGTTGATCCGGACCGAAGCCCGTTCGTGACCGCATGCGTCGAGGTTATAGCGGCAGACAGCTCCATCGAGCGGCTTGCGGAACGAGCCGCGGGCATCCCGCTTAACGGAGGGACGTTTAAGGTGATCGCTCTGCAGGCAGTGAAGCATCAATCGTACGAAGAACTCCGGGCGATGGAACGGATTGTAGGTGGAAGCATGAAGGGCCGGGCCGACATGAAGACGCCCGAGCACCGGTTCGGCCTGCTGTCGGTTCAAGGAGGGTGGAAGCTCGGACTGCTCCATCTCCCGCGGCGGGCTTGGCACCAGCATAAGCAGAAGCCGCAAAATTACTCGACCGGCCTTACATCCCGCCTCGCACGGGCTCTTGTCAATATAGCAGCACCGGATCCACGTGCCAAGCTGCTCGACCCCTGCTGCGGGATGGGCAATGTGCTGATTGAGGCGCTGTCCATGGGCATCCGCTGCGAGGGCTGTGACATCAATCCGCTTGCGGTACGGGGAGCCCGAGTTAATCTGGCTCATTACGGGTACGATGACAGCATCGTAGCCATACGGGACATGAACACCCTGGAAGGGCATTTCGAGACCGCGGTTCTGGATCTTCCCTACAATGTGTGCTCCGTATTTCCGGAAGAGGATCAGCGCCGGATGCTGAACAGCCTGCGCCGCTTGGCAAACCGGGCGGTAATCGTGAGCACCGAGCCGCTGGCTGAGCAGCTGGAGCAGGCCGGATGGCAGGTGCTCAGCAGCTGCACGACCCGCAAAGGAACCTTCGAACGAAGCATCTGGCTGTGTGAGTAGTAAGCATCGACCGGGATAGCCAGGCGAGTCTTTCAGTTTAGACAAGGAACCTTCGTCCGAAGCTTCTAGCTATGAGCCAGTCACCAAAGTGAAGGACCCTCAGCGGCGTTGTGCTAAAGGGCAAGGTCCTCATCCTAAGAATTTAGCTATAGGCGCTTCATCGACCGGCAGAGCTGGTTGAGCTGCGGCGGCTTTACTGAGGCTGCTTGGAAGGAGCGCCGGCATCGCCATTCTTCGGGAACGAAACGACACCGCTATTCTTCGGGAACGTAGCGGTATTTATCCAAATCGATTACGCCGCGATGATTCACGCTGACCCCTTCTCCTTGAAGATACAGCTCCTGCATCATCCTGGATTCGTCATCCTGGATTGCAATTTCTCCCTTGGCATTGACAACCCGGTGCCAAGGGAGCTTATGTATGCGGCTGAGAGAGTGAAGGATGCGGACAACCTGCCGCGCTCCTCTCGGACTGCCGGCCAATCGGGCGATTTGCCCGTAAGTCATGACATGGCCTTCGGGGATGCTCTTGATGATTTCAATAACACGCTGCGTAAAGGGCTGCATGGATGATCAAACTCCTTTTATATCCAACATGGTATCCGAATTACAAAAAAGGACGCTCCCGGCGGAAATCCGCCCCTGAGCGTCCTTTCGCCTTGTACTGGGAGAGCCTTTACTTCCGAAGTTTCACGAGGAAGGCTAATAGGATCTGCTGTAATCAATGACATTGCGGGTCAGAGTCCCGTTCTTGACGTATGATTTCAGATTATCCAGAAAAATCTCCACAGCGCGTTCCCCGTACCGGTCCGTATCGCCGGCCATATGCGGCGTCATAATCACGTTGTCCATCGTCCAAAGCGGGTGCTCGGGCGGAAGCGGCTCCTCCTCGAACACATCGAGGCCGACTCCGGCAAGCGCGCCGGATTGAAGGGCCTGAACCATATCGCTGGTTACCACAGTAGCCCCCCGTCCCACATTAACGAAGAAAGCGGAGGATTTCATCACGGAGAAACGCTCGTGATTAAAAATACCCTTGGTTTGGGTCGTCAGCGGCAAAATGTTGACGACGTAGTCGCCTTGGGACAATGCCTCATCCAGTTGACCCACCGTGTACATCACGTCCACATGCGGGTCCGGCTTGCCGGAATTCCGTACGCCGATCGTCCGCATGCCGAAGGCCTTTGCGATGCGTGCGGTATGGCTGCCGATCTGGCCGACGCCGACGATCACCATCGTTTTTCCCGCAAGCTCGGTGAAGGTCCCCGACGTATCCCAGCTCTTGTTCGATTGCTGGCGGACCGCCAGGTGGAGATTGCGGTTGAAGGCGAGAATCATCGCAAAGATATGCTCCGTAATGGGAACGCTATGTACCCCGCTGGCGTTCGTCAGCAGGATGTCTCGTTCTTCGAATTTTCTCAGGGGCAATTTATCCACGCCTGCCGACCATGCCTGAATCCATTTCAGCTTGCTGTCTTGGGCGAGCGCTTCCTCCTCGATCGTACGCGACCAGCCGAGCAGAATGTCGGCGTTACGGATCATTCCTGGAGCAAGATCCTTCGCTTTGGTGACGGTCAGCTCGTAACTGGGGGCGATTTCCTTGATTTTTTGCCGCTGTTGGGGTGTAATGTCATGTAAGGCAATGATATTAGGCATGGTACTACCTCCTTGGAATGTAATGAGAGCCTGGGCATAAATTACATCTATTTCGTTCATCTTATCAGATATTGCGGTTTTCCGCATAGGCGCAGACAATCGAAAGGAAGTGAATAGGTTTGACACACATGGATTCGAATGCGATGGATCGTCTGTTTGTTGCTGTCCATTTGTCACCGGATGCTTCTGCAAGCCTGGGTGCATGGGCGGACAAGCTGAAGCCGCAAGCGTCGTTCCGCAAATGGGTGCATCCGCAGGATTACCATATAACCGTTCAATTTCTCGGCGATACGTCGAGGGAGCGAATTCCCGAGCTGACGGCAGGGCTGTCGGCGGCAGCTGCTGAGCATGCACCATTCACCTTAGGGGTCCATGAAGCGGGGGTTTTCGGCGCAAGCGTTTCGCCGCGAATTTTATGGGCTGGAATCCGGGGTGATGTGGACGCCCTGGCGAAGCTTCAGCGCTCCGTCGTGTCGAGGATGGAATCGTACGGTTTCGTACCGGAGGATCGCCCATACCGCCCGCACATTACAATTGCCCGTAAATTTCAAGGGGATGAAAAATTTTCAATGGACATTATTGGAAGCCCTCCTGTAAACATCCAGTGGGACGTTCATGAACTGGTTCTTTTCCGAACAAATTTACATGCAACCCCGATGTACGAAATCGTTGGAGTGGCGCGGCTTTCAAGAAATTTCTGAAACTAAAAATAAAATGTTCATAAAATTACCATGTTTTCAATGCCCAAAAATGTGGTTACATAGTGTAGGAATGTGCCGACATTATAGGAGGAAAAATATGGTTATTAAACTACTTCGGCAAAATCGCTGGGTTGCGCTGCTTCTTGGTGCGCTCTTGGTGAGTTTGTCTCTTATAAGCTTGCTTGGTATGCAAACAACAGAAGGGGAGCAGCTGGATGCAGCGCCAGTGCTTGCGAAGACAGCGCTGGCTGCGGAAGGCATCCCCGATCCGGCTGGGAATAAATCAAAGATTATAAGTAATGGGGAACCTGTCAATATTTTATCTTCAATTGTTTACCAACCATGGAATATGAAGGGCGACGAGAAGCTCTCCTTTCCTAATATAGAGCGTGGCACCACCGCCACCGGGAACCCGAATTCACAGTCGAAAGCGAAGACGGCTAAAGCGCCGAAGGCCAAGACTGCCGAGGATAAAACGGGGAACAAGAAGGGGACGCATGTCGCCAAGTCACAGGCCGAAAGCCTAAAACCCCCCACAACTTTATTCTTCACGAGAACAAAGACGTTGACCCAGGATCAGAAAGACCAAGCAACCTGGACCTACGATTTGTCAGCTGAAGAACTGCTTCTGCTCCAGAAGATTGTCATGGCAGAAGCGGAAGGCGAACCGTACGAAGGCAAAGTGGCAGTTGCCAATGTTGTCTTAAACCGGCTGCGGTCAGCCAATTTTCCCGATACCATTACTGAAGTCATCTATCAAAAGCATCAATTCAGTCCTGTAGCGAACGGGCGTCTTAAGCGTGTCAAGCCGAACGAAGAGACGATCAAATCCGTCAATGCGGCGCTTCATGGCCATAAGGCGGTTCAGGATGACACGTATTTTTTTCTGTCTCTAAAGCTTGCTCAGGATCTGACCGTGCATCATTCCAGAACGTTTGTGAAGAAAATAGGAAACCACTCTTTTTACAAGTAGTCCCCGAACGGGTAAACTAGGTTGTAGGAGGTGTGTTTAACGATGAAAATAACGTACTACGGCCATTCTAGCATTCTAGTGGAAGCGGGCGGAAAGAGCGTCATCATTGACCCGTTCCTATCCGGAAATCCCGGATCCGGCATCTCGCCAAGCGATGTAAAGGTGGATGCGGTGGTGCTTACCCACGGGCACTCCGACCACTTTGGCGACTGCATTGAAATTGCCAAGAACAACGATTGTCCCGTCATTGCGGTCTATGAGCTTGCCGTCTATTGCGGGAACCAGGGCTTGAAATCCTATGGCATGAACATCGGGGGAAGCGCGCAGTTTGACGGCTTCAAGGTGAAGTACACCCCTGCGTTTCACTCCTCATCCATTTCGACGGGAGACACCTGGATTTATGCTGGTCAGCCCGGCGGCGTCATCCTTACGATGGGGGACAAGCAGTTCTATCACGCGGGCGACACGAGCCTGTTCGGCGACATGAAGCTGATCGGCGAGATGCATAGCATCGATGCGGCCGCGCTGCCGATCGGGGATATGCTGACGATGGGACCGGAGGATGCGCTGCTTGCGGCGCAGTGGATTCGGACCAAGCACGTCATTCCGGTGCATTACGATACGTTTCCGGGCATTCGTCAGGATGCGCAGGCATTCTGCGACGAGCTCGCGAAAACCGGCGTTTCCGGGCATCCGCTGAAGGCGGGAGAAAGTCTCGAGATCTAGATTCATAGAACCATAGATTTAATCGCTTGACTATCCATAACAAAAAGCTTCCCTGTCTGACTTGCGACAGGGAAGCTTTTATTATGCGGCCGGGTATGAAACTATGGGAATAAAGCAGTTGAACACCGTAAGAATAATCGATCATCCTTAAGGCTGATCCGAGACCCGGGGGGCTTCGTCTCCTATAGCGGGCGGCTGCTCATCCCTCAGCAGCTCCATGACCTCTGCGGCGCAATGCTTCGGCGCCAGATGCGACGAACGCGACCGGGCGGCAGAGCTGCGCTGCTCCTGAACCTGCTCGTACTGATTGGACAGCAGATCCAGCCATTTGTCGATCACGGACGGAGAATCCAATATTTCGGCAAAACCCCTGCTGACAAAGAAATTGGAGTTCTCCTCCTCCTGTCCCGGGATCGGCTCATAGAACAGCATGGGGATGCCTTTTGCCACGCCCTCTGTACAGGTCATGCCGCCCGGCTTTGTAATCAGGAGGTCGGAGACGTCCATCAGCTTATGTATATCGTCACGGTAGCCCCATACGTGGATGTTCGGGTGCTGAAAGATGGGATCTTCGCGCATGCTGGCTACCAGCTTCTCATTCTGGCCCATACAGAAGACGAGCTGGATATCATTCGCCCTCGCCGCCAGCTTGCTGAGCAGCTCCTTGTTAAATACGAGGCCCCAGCCCCCTCCCATGATCATCACGGTAGGCATGCTGTTGATGCCAAGCTCCGCCTCCAGGGCTTTCCTGTCGCCGCTCTCCCAGAACTTCGGATGCACGGGAATGCCGGTCACGCGGATGAACTCCGGGGGAACTCCCCGGTGCATCAGCATCTTCTTCACATGGGGAGTGGATACCAGGTATTCGTCCACCTCCGAATTGACCCAGGTGCCGTGGGCATCATAATCGGTAATCAGCGTATAAAGCGGAACCGAGAGCCCTTGGCGCTTCAAGCGGGAGACGACCGCATTCGGAAACGGATGGGTGCAGATGATCAAATTCGGCTTCAGCTGCTCGATCAAGCGCTCGGCCTGTGCGTAGAAAATGCGATGCAGCGCCAGCCTCGTCAAACGGTTTAGCGATTTCTTATATTGCGAACGGTACAGCATGCCGACAAGGCGCGGCCGGGTGCTGACGGTTTTGCGGTAAGCGGACAGGATCAACGGGCCCACCGTCGGGTTAAGAAAATTACCCAGCTCGATTACGCGGCAGTGGATTCCGGGATTCATCCGTCGTATCCCTTCAGCCAGCGCATAAGCTGCTTGCGTATGCCCCGTACCGAATCCTTCGGAAAAAAGGAGCACTCTTGTATATCGCATGATTTCACCTACTTCTTTCTCCCTCTATCTTACAGAACAGGAATCATTTTTTGAAGAGCGCGTGAAAAAAAAGAGCATGCGTCCTATATATACGCGCCGATGGGGGAAAGCATTTCAATTATTTTGTCCATCCACGAGGGGGATGCATCCTTGCCCAGACCTTTTTCTTCTATAATATAGAGATGGTTGAATAGAGCTCCCGAGGGCTCCATGATCTAAATATGAAATAAACCTATTGCAAACCGAATGACAATCTGGTAAAGTAAATTTTGACCAAATGACCAAAAGTGTATTTCGGTCAGTTTTACGAAATCGGACGAAGTGCGCTTATTACAGGAGGAGGGGTTGGCATGTCAGCTGTGGACCGTCGGAAGCAAGTGCTTGATGCGGCCTCCAAATCGTTTGCCTTGTTCGGCTACAAGGCGACGACGATGGAACAGGTGGCGAAGATCGCGAATGTGGGCAAGGGCACGATTTATACGTTTTTTACGAACAAGGATGAGCTGTTTGACGAGATTTTGCACTCGGCGATCATGGAGATGAAGCGGATGGCCGAGCGGGAAATCCGGGAGGACAGGGAATTCTTCGACAATCTGTATCGTGTGCTGGATGTCCTTCTGGAGTTTCGGAGCGAGCATGAGCTGTTCATTAAGCTCTCGCAAGAGGTGAGGGATATCGGGACGCCTAAAGCGCATGAAGGATTGACCAAGGTAGAGAACGGGATTGTCGGCTATTTGAAGGGGATTGTGGAACGCGCTATGGCAAGCGGCGAGATCAAACCGCTGGATGCCCAGGTGGTATCCTTCGTCATGCTGAAGCTGTACATTGCCTTAACAACCGACCTCAACCAGCTGCATGCCCCCCTGAGCAAGGAGCAGATCAAGGAATATATGATGGTGTTTCTGGCTGACGGGCTAAAGACCTCGCAGTAAGAAATAGAAAGGGACTCTTTTCTTGGTCTGCCGTATTTAGGAGACCTTCCGTTCACGGATAAGATCATAAGATCAGGCGGGTGAATGAGGAGGTCTTCTTGGATCGGGCATTTTTTTCGTCTCGACTGACCGAATGAGCATATTGGTCATTATGTACTGGCTTGCCATGTAATACCTCCACGAATGTGGATCATGTCGGCATGCAACACCGTTATTTAGAGAAAAAGGGGAGAGACTCCGATGAAGTCATTATCTGTATTTGCAAAAGACATCGGCGCGGCGCTTCGTAATCCGAAAATTCTGATTCCGATCATCGCCGTGCTGTTCATACCGGTGATGTACAGCGGTATGTTTCTTGGAGCCTTCTGGGATCCCTACGGGAAGATGGATGATCTTCCCGTCGCCGTCGTCAACAACGACCAGGGAGCCGTATTCGAAGGCAAGGAGCTTCAGGCAGGTAAGGACCTGGTAGCCGAGCTCAAGAAGGGTAAAGATTTTAACTGGCAGTTCGTGAACAAGGGCGAAGCCGAGCAAGGGATGAAAGACAATAAGTATTACATGACGATCACCATTCCTGAGAACTTCTCGCAGCAGGCGACGACGTTAATGGATGAGCATCCTCAGCCGGCCCAGATCGTATTCGAGCCGAATGAGGGCTATAACTTCCTCGCCGCGCAGATCGGCGGAACGGCTGTGAAGGAAATCCAGTCCAAGGTGTCCCAGAAGGTGACGGAGGCCTACACCGAAACGCTGTTTGACCAGATCGGCAAAGTGTCGGATGGTTTGAGCGAAGCGGGGGACGGCGCATCCAAGCTGTCGGAAGGCGCGGTCAAGCTTGATGACGGAGCCGTGAAGCTGAAGGAGAACCTGGCGAAGCTCGTTAGCGGAACCCAGGAGCTCCAAAACGGCTTGGCGCCTCTGACGCAAGGCATGCAGGAGCTGAACAGCGGCGCCGGCAAGCTTAGCACGGGGGCGGGAACACTGTCCTCGGGCTTGGAGCAGTTGAAGAGCGCTCACGGCCAGCTTACAGCCGGCGCGGAGCAGGCGAGCAAGGGCGGCGCGAAGCTGCAGTCCGGGATTGAAGCTGCGGCAGCGGGCAGCGCGAAGCTGAATGAAGGCCTGCAGGCCAACCAGGCCGGTGCCGCGCAGCTGGCAGCCGGTGCGAAGAGCGCTGCCGAGGGCAGCGGCAATTTGAAGGCAGGACTCCAACAATCGCTTGAAGCTGCGGCTTCCCTCGAGCAAGGGGCTAACGCGGTCGCAGACGGCCTGAAGCAGCTTGCGGAAGGGAACCCTGAGCTTGCGCAAAGCCCGGAGATGCAGAAGCTGCTGGCTGCCAGCCAATCCGTTGCTTCCGGTACCTCGCAGCTGAATGCCGGCCAGAAGAAGCTGGCCGATGGCGCAGCAGCCCTGGATCAGGGGGTACAGCAGCTGAATGCGGGAGCGGGCAAGCTCAGCAGCGGTGCTTCGGAGCTTGCTGCAGGCGGCAAACAGCTGGCATCCGGCGGTAAGGAGCTGCTGGCTGGCGCGAAGCAGCTGAATGCAGGACAGACGCAGCTGGTTGACGGCATGAAGCTGTTTGGCACGAAGCTTGGCGAGGCGGCAGCCGGAGGCAAAGAGCTCGCAAGCGGCGCCGCAACGCTGGCACAAGGCACGCAGCAGCTGGCAGGCGGAGCGGGCAAGCTCGGCAGCGGCGTAGGCGCGCTCGCCGACGGCTCGAAGCAGCTGGACTCCGGCGCGGGTCAGCTGGTCAGCGGCATGAGCGAATTGAAGGACGGCAGCGGAGAGCTGGCCGGCAAGCTGAACGAGGCCGCCGACAAGACGGGCGATATCAAGACGACGGACGAGACCATTACGATGTTTGCCGGACCGGTGCAGATCGATGAGCACAAGGTGAATGAGGTGCCGAACTACGGCACGGGCTTCGCGCCTTACTTCCTGTCGCTCGGCTTGTTCGTCGGGGCCTTGATCTCGACGATCATCCTGCCGATTCGCAACTCCTCCGTGCCGGATGCATCCGGCTGGAACCGATTCGTCAGCCGCACGCTTTCATTTGCCGGTATGGGCATGCTTCAGGCGCTGCTGGCGGTCATCGTCATGCTCTACGGGCTGAAGCTTGATGTGCAGAACGTACCGCTCTTCTACCTGTTCTCCTTCGTGACGAGCCTGTCCTTCATGTTCCTGGTTCAAGCGTTTGTCACTTGGCTCGATCAACCGGGGCGCTTCGTTGTCATCGTGATTCTGATCTTCCAATTGACGACGAGCGCAGGTACCTTCCC
The DNA here is from genome assembly GCF_002741055.1 of Paenibacillus ihbetae. Lineage (NCBI taxonomy): Bacteria > Bacillati > Bacillota > Bacilli > Caryophanales > Paenibacillaceae > Paenibacillus > Paenibacillus ihbetae. Next base: position 4,364,453 of record NZ_CP016809.1, read on the forward strand.
GCTGGAGCTTATTCCGGACTGGATGAAGGTGCTGAACCCTCTGCTGCCAATGACCTACAGCGTGAAGGGGTACAAGGACGTCATATCGACGGGCAACTTCGACGGCATGTGGAGCAATACGGGCGTGCTGGCCGGATTCGGCCTCGTATTCCTGGTATTGACCGCCATTTACTTTTTGTCGAACTGCGGTGTTAAGAAATCGGTAAATACCGAGAACGCAGTATCGGCATAAGGGTGCCATCCAGTCGATGCGCCGAAGCAGCGATAAGCAGTATCCACAAGGGGCTCTCCAAGGTCATAGGACCTGGGGAGCCCCTTTTCTGTGCTTGTGAATTCACCGGGAATTCTGAGGCTCGAACGAAAAGGAGGGAGGACAATCGGACATGGAGGGGGTTCGGAATGTTATATTTGCATTATTTTTTGCACTATTCTACATGATTTCAAACATCTATCCATAACGTGTTTTCTTAAAAGTAATTCTTATCATCTTCATAAAAAGTTTGAATTGCCCCCATCGTATGACGGTGATACAATAATCTGTACTAATTAATCTAACGTATCAGGTAAGGAATGACCTTTGTCCATTTTGCACTAAACTGCATCATTTCTAATCGGTGTTCTTGCTTCAGCATGGGGATCGATGCAGGGTCGTATGCTTTTAGTTCATTCAGCCGCATTTTATTCTATAACAAGAAAGGTTGCATTCTATGAAACATACCGATTTTCCCCAGAAACAGGGCCTCTATGATCCGCAGTTTGAAAAAGATGCGTGCGGTATGGGTTTCATCGCCCATATCAAGGGCAAACCATCCCATGCCATCGTCAGCAGCGCGCTGACGATGCTGGCCAACATGGAGCATCGCGGCGGTCAGGGCAGCGAGCCGAACTCCGGCGATGGCGCAGGCATTATGCTGCAAATTCCTCATGCCTTCTTCGCCGAGGAAGCGGCGAAGCTGGGCTTCGAGCTTCCTGAAGCCGGACAATACGGCGCAGGCATGCTGTTTCTGTCCCATGACCCTGAGGTTCGTGCCGCACATGAAGACCAGCTGGCCGCGATTATTGCCGAGGAAGGGCAGACGCTGCTCGGCTTCCGGGATGTCCCGACCAACGACGAGATGCTCGGCAAATCCGCAAAATCGGCGAAGCCGTATGTCCGTCAGGTATTCATCGGACGGAGCGAGGATATCTCGGATGATCTTGCTTTTGAACGCAAGCTCTACATTATTCGCCGCCGCGCCGAGCTGGCGATCCGTTACAGCGGCAAGCCCGAGGGCGACAGCTTCTACGTGTCCAGCCTCTCCTGCCGAAAAATCGTATACAAGGGCATGCTGACGACGGAGCAGGTGGGCCAGTTCTACCTCGACCTGCAGGAGGAACGCCTGGAATCGGCCATCGCGCTGATTCACTCCCGGTTCAGCACCAACACCTTCCCAAGCTGGGAGCGTGCGCATCCATACCGCTTCATGATCCATAACGGCGAGATCAACACGCTGCGCGGCAACGTGAACTGGATGCATGCCCGCCAGTCCCTGTTCGAGCACGAGCTGTTCGGCAGCGATCTGGAGAAAATCAAGCCGATTATCAACCCCGACGGGTCGGATACCGGCATGTTCGACAATACGTTTGAATTCCTGTATCTCAGCGGGCGCTCCCTGCCGCATGTGGCCATGATGATGGTTCCCGAGCCATGGAGCAACCATGAGAGCATGGATGATACGAAAAAAGCATTCTACAAATACCACAGCACCTTGATGGAGCCATGGGACGGCCCTGCGGCGATGGCCTTTACGGACGGCGTCCAGATCGGCGCTACGCTGGACCGGAACGGTCTGCGTCCGTCCCGTTATTACGTTACGAAGGATGATCTGATCATTCTCTCCTCCGAAGCGGGGGTACTGGATATTCCGGCGGAGAACGTTCTGTACAAGGACCGTCTGCGTCCGGGACGGATGCTGCTTGTAGACACCAAGGAAGGCCGCATCATCTCCGACGAGGAGGTCAAGGCGGCGATCGCGGCCGAGCTGCCGTACGGGGATTGGCTGGAGGAGCATCTGGTCGAGCTGCATGACCTTCCGGATGCGCCGGAAGCTCCGGAGCCGAAGCACGAGAACGTGCGCCAGCTTCAGCAAGCCTTCGGTTATACGTACGAGGAGCTGCGCAAGGTACTGGAGCCGATGGCGATCACTGGAGCCGAAGCCATTGCTTCCATGGGATACGATGCGCCTCTGGCGGTGTTGTCCGAGCGCCCGCAGCGCTTGTTCAACTATTTCAAGCAGATGTTCGCCCAGGTTACGAATCCGCCGATTGACGCGATCCGGGAGGAGCTGATCACCTCGACCGCTACGACGATCGGACCGGAGCGGAACCTGCTGAAGCCGGAGCCGGAAAGCTGCCGTCATATCCTTCTCGATTCGCCGGTGCTGTCCAATGAGGACTTCGCGAAGCTGCGCCATGTTCGCCGTCCCGGCTTTAAATCGATGACGATTCCGATCTTCTTCCCGGCGGCCGAAGGGGCCGAGGGTCTCCGCAGAGCGATCGATACGATGTGCGAAGCGGCGGACCGCGTCATCTCGAAGGGACATAACATTCTGATCCTGTCCGACCGCGGCGTCGACAAGGACAACGCGGCGATTCCATCGCTGCTGGCCGTCTCGGCGCTGCATCACCACCTGATCCGTCAGGGGACGCGGACCAAGGTTGCGATTTTGCTGGAATCCGGCGAGCCGCGGGAAGTGCATCACTACGCGCTCCTGCTCGGCTACGGCGTGAGCGCCGTCAATCCGTACCTCGCGTTCGAAACGCTCGACGATATGATCCGGGAGGGCATGCTTCGCGGCATTTCCCACGAGAAGGCCGTGAAGAACTATATTAAAGCGGCAAGCAAGGGCGTCGTGAAGGTTCTATCCAAAATGGGGATCTCCACCATCCAGTCGTACCGCGGTGCACAGATTTTCGAGGCAGTCGGCCTGAAGGAAGACTTTGTCGAGAAATACTTTACCCGCACGCCATCCCGCATCGGCGGAATCGGGCTCGAGGAAGTTGCGCTCGAGGCGCTGGCCCATCATGAGCGGGCCTTTTCCGATAAGGACGGCAATGATAAAGTGCTGGATTCCGCCGGCGAATACCAGTGGCGGGCTGACGGGGAAGAGCATCTGTTCAATCCGAGAACGATCCACCTGCTGCAGCAGGCGGTACGTACGGGCGATTACGCCACGTACAAGAAGTATGCCGAGCTGGTGCAGGGCGAGAACGAAGCGCATCTGACACTTCGGGCTCTTCTGAAGCTCAAGCCCGCGGGTGCACCGGTTCCTCTGGATGAGGTGGAGTCGGCCGCGTCGATCATGCGCCGCTTCAAGACCGGCGCGATGTCGTTCGGCTCCATCAGCAAGGAAGCCCACGAGAGCCTGGCTATCGGGATGAACCGCATCGGCGGCAAGAGCAATACCGGCGAGGGCGGTGAGGATCCGGGGCGCTTCGTGCCGGATGCGAACGGCGATTCCCGCCGCAGCGCGATCAAGCAGGTAGCATCGGGCCGCTTCGGGGTAACGTCCAACTATCTGGTGAACGCGGACGAAATCCAGATCAAGATGGCTCAAGGCGCGAAGCCGGGCGAGGGAGGACAGCTCCCTGGACGTAAGGTATACCCTTGGGTAGCCGAGGTTCGCGGCTCCACGCCGGGGGTTGGCCTCATCTCCCCGCCGCCGCATCACGACATTTACTCGATCGAGGATTTGGCGGAGCTCATCTATGATTTGAAGAACGCGAACCCGCGCGCGGACATCAACGTGAAGCTGGTGTCGGAGGTGGGCGTCGGCACGATCGCCGCAGGTGTGGCGAAGGGCCGGGCGGATATCATTCTGATCAGCGGTTACGACGGCGGCACAGGCGCTTCGCCGCAGGGCTCCATTCGCCATGCCGGCATGCCGTGGGAGCTGGGGCTGGCGGAAACCCACCAGACGCTGATCATGAACAATCTGCGCGACCGCGTCGTGCTGGAGACGGACGGTAAAATGCTGAACGGGCGCGACCTCGTTGTGGCCGCGCTGCTCGGGGCCGAGGAATACGGATTCTCCACGGCGCCGCTCGTGGCGATCGGCTGTATCATGATGCGGGTATGTCAGATGGACACTTGCCCGGTCGGCGTAGCGACCCAGAATCCGGAGCTGCGCAAGAACTTTACGGGGGATCCCGAGCATGTCGCCAACTTTATGCGCTTTGTCGCTGAAGATATGCGGGAGATTATGGCGGAGCTCGGCTTCCGCACCGTAGATGAGATGATCGGGCGCACCGACTGCCTGGATGCCGTGAAAGCCGATAATCATTGGAAGAAGAAGGGCGTCGACATCTCGGCGCTGCTGTACTCACCGGAGCTTCCGGAAGGCAGCACGCGGTATCGCTCCCAGCGGCAGAACCATGGGCTTGAGCAGACGCTCGACATGCGTTCCCTTCTGGAAGCCGCCCAGCCTGCGCTGGAAAGCGGCTCTCCGGTAGAAGGCGCGTTCCCGATCACGAACGTGGATCGCGCGGTAGGCACCATTCTGGGCAGCGAGGTTACGCGCAAATACGGAGCTGCCGGATTGCCGGAGGACACGATCCGCTTCAGCTTTACCGGATCGGCTGGTCAAAGCTTCGGCGCCTTCGTGCCGAAGGGAATGACGCTGACGGTAGAAGGCGATGCCAATGACTACATCGGCAAAGGCCTGTCCGGAGGCAAGCTCATCGTGAAGCCTTCTCCGAAGGCGACCTTTAAAGCGGAGGAGAACATCATCGCCGGTAATACCGCGTTCTACGGAGCTACCGGCGGCGAAGCTTACATCCGGGGAATTGCAGGCGAACGCTTCGCGGTTCGTAACTCCGGTGCGAGCATCGTTGTAGAGGGCGTAGGCGACCACGGCTGCGAATATATGACCGGCGGCCGGGTGGTCGTGCTTGGCGAGACGGGACGCAACTTCGCGGCCGGGATGTCGGGCGGCGTCGCATACGTCTATGATCCGGATGGAACCTTCGTTCAGCGCTGCAACCTGGAGATGGTGCTGCTTGAGCGGGTGGAGGAGCCGAAGGAGAAGGACATTCTGTTCCGGATGATCCAGCAGCACTCCATCCACACGGACAGCGTGCCTGCCCAGCAAATTCTCGGGGAATGGGATGAGGCGGTTCAGCGCTTTGTTCGGGTTATTCCGAAGGATTACAAGCGCATGCTGCAGCAGATCGAGAAGGCTGAAGCCCAGGGCCTGGCGGGTGAAGCCGCGCTGCTCGCTGCGTTCGAAGCGAATATGAAAGAATTGGCTCGCTCAGGCAGCTAAAGGCCGATAAGACTTTTTTACGCATAAATTAGCTGCATTGTGTTCTTTATCAGAATACAATGCAGCTTTTTTTCATATATAAGAAAACGGTAAGGCTGCACTGCATACTCGTACATGGCGAAGGGGCGGCGAACCTCAATATTCGACAAAAATAGAAGCTTTCGCGGAGGACAATGCTTCCACCAGACGACACCATCATAAGAAAGGGTCCGGTATAATATTGGTAAGTAAGTTGTTTGTCGGTAAATCGTACATACAAGTTGAAGAGCAGTAAGGGATGGATTAGGGAATATAGTAGATAGGAGAGTCGTTTAAGAAAATGAGTATGGACAAGGAGAGAAGCTCAGGAAGCACCGAGCAGAAGCTTGACCGACTGAAGACGGATCTGGACATTCACAAGCTCATGATCCAATTAGGAATCCATCCTGAAAAATGGCTGCAGGCAAAGGAACGTCAACAAGGACAATAACACGGTCAACATATGTGAATACTGTTGCACAAAAATCCCCGGCGGAAGGATCGACAGGATCGAACCCGCCGGGGATTTCGTTGATTTGCCGCACGTACGGCAAACGGGCATGGAAGAATAAAGCCGGGAACCCCTTATTTCATGGAGCGCTCCATTCGCACAAAAGCAATGAACCGCTTGGCTTCTTCCTCCGTCAGCTTGCGACCATCGATCGTGAGATTAAAACGCTCCAGCAGATCGTCGTCGGAAAGCTCCAACTGGTCGACAAACTCACGCACCTCCGGCTCCAGGACTGCTTTTGGCAGTGCCGTTCGTCCGATGAGATAATCTATCGATACGTCAAAGAGGTCTGCAAGGCGGGTCAATGTTTCAAAATCCGGTTTGCGCCGGTTTTTTTCATAATGGGATAGTGCCGCACGAGTGATTCCGACAGAAGCAGCAAGCTCTTCCTGGGTCCATCCCCGCTGTTCGCGTAATTCAGAGATTCGTTCTCCGTAGTTCATATGCATTGATCCCCCTTTCGATGGAGTGTTTGTATCTATAGAAGCTGATTACATCGATCTGTCATCAAGATGCCTGTGACCAAAATTATGGGAAAATCGGTATTATGCGGTTGACTAGATACAATATGTATCGTATTATGTTGAGTAGTAATAGTAGATACGAATCGTATCTAAATTCGGTCAATGGGTGACATTTAGTATCATTTTATCCAGCAAGGAAACGTCCCATACCAAAAAAATCGATAAGGGATGGCGGAGATATCTTATCATGTTACACGAACGGCAGCACCAAATCACCGTTAGCATTCGTCTGCTGCGAATCGGAGAGATGACTATTCATGGGAAAAGCCACCCGGTTATCCCGTTGGAGCTGGTCCCGAATGGGCTGGTATTCCTATGTCCGTGGAAAATCCCAATACAATCTAATATTACGCTCGGTTATGTGATTGACGATCGGGTGGATCATCTTCTGTTAACAGGCTCTCTTGAGGATCGGGGGCTCTTTCAAGGTCATTATATGTACCGGTTGGAGTTCGAAGCGGACCGCGAGCAGAAAAGCCGGATCATCGGCATGCTGAACAGAATGATGCTCCATGAACTTCAGCCAAGCAAGCTAAAATTGTACAGCTAAAAAACACCAGACATCTCCGGGCGTGGCCGCTGACAAAAAAACTTATGACTTAAGACGTGATATACGAACTTCGGCTCATTGTTATTCTACTATATTTACGATGCCCGGTCATTAGTTCTTTTACCTTAAATCGGAGCGTCCTAAATGGCGAAAACATTGACGATTTAGCTCGTAATGGCATTTACGTGAACCAGGCGAACTACTCTCCCGATACCTCTTTTCAGCATGAATCATTATGGATTCAGCTATATTCCACGCAATGCTCCTCCTCATAATACGACAAAATAAGTTTCCAATCGACAATTTTTGAGCGAGGCGTTTTGTTGATGTATGTTGGTCTAATCATAGTGGTGATCTACTAGGAGGGCAGCTTCGAATGAGAATATGGAGAAAATGGTGGATATGGCTGCTCATCGTCCTCGTGGTCGTGCCTGCGGGTTATGTGACGTATGTGTACCAGTCCATCAAATCGACTGCGCATCAAATTTACGAGGAACGAGAGGAAGGATTGCCGCCGGCAGTTCCAGTGACTACGGTCGAGCAGAAGATCCGCGTCAAGCCGGATAAATTGAAAAATGCGGATCAGCCGGTCCCGTTTACGGTGCTTATGCTTGGGGTGGACGAACGACCGAATGACAGGGGCCGCTCGGATACGCTGATGCTGATGGCCGTGAACCCTGCCAAGGGCTCGATCATGATGTTCAATGTTCCAAGAGATACCCGTACGAGCATCGTCGGGCACGGCAAGGTGGATAAAATCAACCATGCTTACGCCTTCGGCGGCGTAGATATGTCCATTCGCTCGGTAGAGAACTTCCTGCAATATCCGATTGATTATTACGTTAAAGTCAATATGGAAGGCTTCTCGCAGATCATTGATTCGCTTGGCGGCGTAACGGTAAACAACCAGATGGCGTTTGATTATGCGGGCCATCATTTCGGCGAAGGCGTACTGAAGCTGAGCGGGGAGGAGGCGCTGGCCTTTTCCCGGATGCGTTTCGAAGACCCGAAGGGGGATCTGGGGAGAAACGCCAGACAGCGGGAAATTATCAAGGGAGTTCTTGATAACGCGATGAAGGTTACGACGGTGTTCAAGCTTGAAGCCCTGTTGGATGATGTCGGGGGCAGTGTCAAAACGGATATATCCTTCGATGAGATGAAACGGTTCGTCACCGATTATATGCAGAAGCTGGAGCGGATCGATCAGGTGGAGATTCAGGGGCGCGGCCAGATCATCGACGGAATATGGTACTATATTGTCGATCAGAATGAGAAGGCCCGCATTCACTCCCTGCTTAGCGATTTTATGGGGAGCTAGGGCTTGCGTCCGTAGTCTGGCGATGGTCAAGCGAAGAGGTTCATGAGGAAAAGGAGGTGCAGGTTATCTGCCTCACCGCCGTTTCCTCTTTTTTTTATTCGGCAAAATAGGAGCGCTTTCATCGGAAGCCGGATGCTGGATCCAGCCTGCCCTTTGCCTATATTCATCCTCTCTTAACCGGAAGCTATCGTCCGATAATTTTATCGATCGTGGTCTCGAATATGTCCGCAAGACGTGTCAGCGTCTCCAGATTGGGCTTTCTTCGGTTTTGTTCGTAATGGGATAGAGATGCGCGGCTAATACCGATCAACTCTGACAGCTCTTCTTGAGTCCATCCTTTCTGTTCCCGCAATTTCGCTATGCGAGATCCATATGTCATTCATATTCACCTCACTACGCTCCTCAAGGATTTAAAGAAATCAATGACTATTTCTAGGTTTGTTATGATACAAAATGTATCCTAAAATGGAGATATCGTCAATACATATTGTATCAAAGTGTCAATAATGAAACAAATTGTATCATCGAATATGCGATCAATATTTTTCTATTTTATTTGACAAAGGTCAGCATATTTTATAATATTTTTGGTGCGGATACAAAATGTATCATAGCGGCATAAGCATAACAGCTTATGAATCCCGGAAAGGAGATGACGGGATGAGCGAAGGGTTGATGTATTGTGTCAGCTGCTGCCGAATACTGCCCGTGATGGAAAGCTACACTTTGTATAGAACCGGATTTTATAAGCATAATGTCCCTGCGGGGATGTGCAAGGAATGCCAGGCGGGTTTATCGGAGGAGCGCAAATAGCATTTACGGGGTTATTGGGGAATGGATTGGACGTTGAAGCTCGGCATAAGGCCTGTTATAAGTGCGCACATTTAGTCTTTTGTTCTGGTATTGTATAATGGGCATGTTTCGAAGCGATAGGATACCAGGGCAAAGGAGAGTAGATGATGCAGCAGGAACCGCTTGTAAGGCTGCTCGGCGTGACGAAGAAGATATCGTCCAGGGTGCTGGTGGACAACGTGACCTTTGATATACCGCCGGGCCAGATCTTCGGATTTCTTGGGCCGAACGGCGCAGGCAAGACAACAACCATCCGGATGATGGTCGGACTGATGTCCATTACGGAGGGAGATATCGTGATCGGAGGCTACAGCATCCGGTCGCACTATGAGCAGGCTGCCGCATTGATTGGGGCCATCGTCGAGAACCCGGAGATGTATAAGTATCTGTCGGGGTATAACAATTTGAAGCATTTCGCCCGGATGATGCCGGGAATATCTGAAGAACGCATCCGCGAGGTGGTGGAGCTCGTGGGGCTTGAGCATCGAATCCATGACAAGGTTCAGACCTATTCCCTTGGGATGCGCCAGCGGCTGGGCGTGGCGCAGGCCCTGCTTCATCGGCCGAAGCTGCTCATCCTGGACGAGCCTACGAATGGATTGGATCCGCAGGGGATCCGCGAACTGCGCGACTACTTGCGCAGATTAACGCGGGAAGAGGGGACGACCGTGTTCGTATCCAGCCACCTGCTGTCTGAGATGGAGCTGATGTGCGATCGCGTCGGCATTATCCGGCACGGCCGCCTGATCGATATCCGGCAGCTTCGGGGTGCGGACGGCGAGCGGACGGCCGAGGAGACGGCTTTTACCGTTCATGATGCTTCATCGGCTGCCGCATTGCTTCAATCCTTCGGGGCGAAGACCGAAGGGAACAAGGTGATTGTCCGGGGCAATCCGGAGACCGTCGCGGATATCAATGCCATTCTGGTTGGAGCGGGGATTCGCGTATTTTCGATCCAGCCGGTAACCGAATCGTTGGAGGATCAGTTTTTGGAAATGACGGGAGGGGATCGCCATGTGGAGTAGCTTTCCCCGTCTGGTCGCCAACGAGAATATGAAAATCTATTTCCGCGTAAGAACCTGGATCATGCTGGCGATCCTCGTGTTTTTCAGCGCCGCGATGCCGGCGATGCTGTATGTAACGGGAGCTGCGATGGACGCATGGACCGTCTTTACATGGACGGAGAGCTTTACGCTTTACCTGAGCGCGATCTTTACCGTTGTCATTGCCGCTGACATCGTTGCCGGGGAGTTTGCGACGGGGACGATCAAGCTGCTGCTGATCCGCCCGCTCCGTCGGGGGAAAATATTGATGTCTAAATGGGTCGCCGTCCTGCTGTTCATCCTGCTCTGCGCAGTCCTGACAGCTTTAGTCGGCATCGCGCTCGCCCAGCTGTTCTTTGCGGGTGCGAGCAGCATGGGCTCCGGATCCGGAGCTTCGTCGATCTCAAGCTCATTGCTGCTGCTGCTCACCGATACGATCCAGCTGGTCATGATCGCGCTCGTTGCGTTTATGCTGTCGACGGTGTTCCGGTCGGGCAGCCTCGCCATCGGTATCTCGCTCCTGGTCTTGTTTACGAAGGATCTGTTCGGCTTTATGCTGAACCCGGATAAATACGCTTGGGCGAAATACATCCTGTTCCTTCATATCGACCTGAGCGGATATATCCAATCGCCGATCGGGCCCGGCGGGGTTTCTCTCAGCTTCTCCATCTTCATTTTGGCCGCGTACAGCCTCGTCTTTTTGCTGGTTGCCTGGTGGGCCTTCGCCAAGCGGGATGTCGCCGCCTAGATCCGCATGACGACCGAAGTTTCGTTCGGTAATCCATGTGCTGATTTATATTTAGGCAAAAAAATAAGAGCTCCTTCGGCCAAAATGAGTGACGGCTGAAAAGGGGCTCTTCTTTTGCTTGGAGGGCCTTGGAGGGGAGAAGGAACGGTAGGGCGGATCTGCCCAGCCGGCAGGCTGAACTTCCTGCCGCAAAGCCGTTTTCTCGTAGATCACCCGCAGAAAGTGTATGCCAAACCGAAGGTCGCACATCCCCCGAATCAGCCTGCTTCCGGCTGCTGCAGCGATGGTGCGGCTTCCGATTGTTCCAATGCGGCACTAGCCGCTTCCGCATGATCCATCCGGCTGGCTCCGTTCAATAATCCGCCTTCCATGATAATCAGGGATCCGGCGTAGACATCGCCGTACATCTGTCCGCTCGGGGTTATGGTCAGCTTGCCCTCGGCAATGATGTCCCCGTATACCTTCCCCGCTACAATCACCTCCTTGGCGGAGATATTGGACCGGCACGATGCGCTCTCGCCAATGGTGACGCTGCCCTGGCTTTCGATGGATCCGTTAAACCGGCCGTCGATCCGCAAATTATCCTCGGACTGCAGCACCCCCTCAAACTCGCTGCCCGGTCCGATCAAGGAATCGATAAGATGAGCTGCTTTGCGTTTCTTTTTCTTCATAATCGGTTGTCCTCCTTACCAATCAAATAAAGTTCTGGATTACTGCACATAACGCATAGGATCAACGGTCTCATCGTTTTTGACAACCTGAAAGTGCAGGTGAGGCCCTGTGCTGCGCCCGGTAGATCCCAGCTGGCCGATGATCTCTCCCTGGGCAACCTGGTCTCCGACCGATACGCTCAGCTTGTTCAGGTGCATATACCAGGTCTCCAGGCCGTTAGGGTGCTTAATCACGATGTACAGCCCTCTTGCGCCGCTGCGCTCTGCCGCGGTAACCTTGCCGCTCCCCGCTGCATAGATCGGATCGCCGACTTTGCCGGCAATATCGATTCCGGCATGATAGGCGGAGCGGCCGGTAAACGGATCGCTGCGATAGCCGAAGCTTGAGGTCAGCCGCCGCGATTCGGTCGGCCACAGCGAAGGAAGGCCTTCCCGCCGCTCCTGGGTCTCCTGGGCTTGGTCCAGCGTTCGCGGGATATGGCGCTCCAGCTGGGATAGCAGCTGCTGCATTTCCTCAAAGTCATCCCGAATGTCGCTCGCCAAATTCAGCATTTCGTTCTCGTGCACGGCAATGAATTCTCCGCCGACATGCAGCTGCCCTTCATCGGAAGCCGAGGATGTCGGCGTGCTCGATAAAGACCCGTGCTTCTCAATAAATTGCTGGAGCTGCTGCTCCAGCTGCTGAACGCGCTCCATCTGCGCTTTCGTTTCTTCGGCCTCGCCCGACAGCTGGATGATGGCTTTGTTCAAGCGCTCGATGGCCTCATCTTTGTCGCTGACGGTCACTTCCATCTTCAAGGCCTCGAGGCTCTTGAGCGTCAGCTGCTGCTCCAGATTCGAAATGGTCTGGGCCGATTGAATCTGCAGCGACACGATCAGCCCGGCGATCGACAGTACCGCGGCCGCCGGCACCGCGATCATCAGAGGCTTGGACAAATGAAACTGCTTGACGGAATGCTGGGCATCCCGGAGCACCAGCAGGGTTAAGCGTTGGTTACGGTGCGCGGTTTTCATGGCATCTCCCCTCCATTCATGTTTAGTGGTTATAGCATCCTCCGCAAGACTTGGCCAGCTCCTTATCTTCTATGTATTCTACTCTTTCGAAAAACATGTCAAAAATGAGATGGGAACCTATATTATTCAAACACGTCCGGCATTGGGTAATTGAATAAATACATTATTAATTGGTCAAAGCTGTAGTTATCTGTCTTTATTTACGCTACTTATCCAGATAGCTGCCTGACGCCAAGGATCAGCAATTTCCGTATAGAAGACCACTATTATTTTCGTTAGGAGGCTGCCGTATGGTGTGGCTTCTGCTTGTTCTCATTGTGTTTATTTTGCAAATGGGTGCCGTGCTGCTGCTTGAATTCCGCAATCCTTCCAAGACGGTTGCCTGGATGTTTATTCTGTTCTGCCTTCCGCTGCTCGGGTTCGTGATCTATTTTTTCGTTGCACAGGATTATCAGAAGCGTCTCAAGATTCGCCAAAAAGGCACCAGGCTGTTTCGGGAGATGAAGGAGCATTTCTGGGAGCGGGCGGCCGTCGTCCTGCGTAAGGAGGATATGAACAATCCCGGCTTTCATTATCATGATCGACTGTTTAATCTGTTAAAGCATCTTTCCGAAAGTCCGATCACAGGGTGCAACCAGACCCGTGTCCTGACCGATGGCAAAGAGACCTATGATGCGATGCTGAAAGCGATGGAGAAGGCCAAGGATCATATCCATGTCGAGTTTTATATTTTTAGAAACGATCGGATCGGTACGAAATTTCAGGATGTGATGATCCGCAAGGCCAAGGAAGGGGTCAAGGTTCGTCTTGTATGCGACGGGCTGGGGAGCTATAAACTGAAGAAAGCGTTCATTCGGCGGTTTAAGGAATCCGGGGTGGAGTTCTATTTTTTCCTGCCTGCCATGGTATCCATGTTCAGCCGCAGAATCAATTACAGAAACCACCGGAAGATCGTCGTGGTGGATGGTACAGTCGGATTCCTCGGCGGCATCAACGTAGGGGATGATTATCTCGGGGAATATCCGGACATGGGCTACTGGCGGGATACCCATCTGCAGGTTGAGGGAGATGCGGTCTATTTTTTGCAGAGCGTATTCCTGCACGACTGGAAGCTGGCATCCGGCGAAGCGATCTCGAATCCGGGCTTGTATCCCGAGCATCACTGTACCGGGAAGGAGCAGGTGCAGATCTTGAGCAGCGGACCGGATACGAGCTGGAATGCCATTCATGAGATGTGCTTTGGGGCCATATCGGTTGCCAAGGAGCGCATCTGGATTACATCGCCGTACTTCATTCCGGATGAAGGGCTGTATGAAGCATTGAAAACGGCGGCGGTAAGCGGCGTTGATGTGCGGATTATTATCCCGGATCATGCGGATTCACGGCTCGTCAAGCTGGCGTCGCTGTCGTACGTGGAGGAGCTGCTGGCGGCCGGAGTGTCCTTTTACGAGTATGAAAAAGGATTTATCCATGCCAAGGTGCTGATCGTTGACGAGCTCCTTGCTTCCGTAGGCACGGCGAATATGGATATGCGGAGCTTCTTCTGCAACTTCGAGCTGACGGCCGTGATGTTCGACAAGCCGCCGATCCAGCGGCTGGTATCGGATTTCAAGGAGGACCTTAGCCACAGCAGATCCATCGATCTGGAAACGTTCCATGCGAGGGGGAGATGGCAAAAGGCGGCCGAAATACTGTGCCGGATGCTGTCCCCGTTGCTATAACTCCATATCTCTTAGCGTTAAAGTCAGCTGGCGGAGGAATGACATGCATATAGAGGTTGATCTTTGAAAATGGTAGTAGCGGCTTTCATTAATATGATAGAATATTTATAGGAGTGCCGCTAATAAATATACAGTAGCCAAGGTTCATAATGAACGGGGGAGATTTATGTCAAATGATGTGAAGATTTCTGCACAGCCGCACACACAGCCGGAACCGCAGGCCGTGCCGCCGCTGAAAGCGGACCAGCAGAAGCCGGAGAATCCGAAGAGCGGATCGATTGCTTTAAAGCTTCTCCGTCGTCTGGTGTTCTTAACTTTCGGTGCAATGCTGATGGCGGTGGGACTGGAAATTTTTCTGGTGCCGAACAAGATCATTGACGGGGGAATTACCGGCATATCGATTATGGTGTCCCATATAACCGATGTCCCGCTCGGGATATTCCTGACTTTATTCAACCTTCCGTTTCTGTTTATGGGTTATAAACAGATCGGTAAAACCTTTGCTTTATCCACGTTGTACGCCGTACTGGTCATGTCGATCGGAACCTATTTTCTTCATCCTGTCGCTCCGATTACGATCGATCCGCTGCTTGCTGCCGTCTTTGGCGGAGTACTCCTTGGCGTGGGCGTCGGTCTGGTCATTCGATCAGGAGGATCGATGGACGGTACGGAAATTGTAGCGATCTTAATTACCAAGCGAACGCCGTTCTCGGTCGGGGAAATCGTGATGTTCATCAACGTATTCATTCTCGGCAGCGCGGGCTTTATCTTTGGCTGGGATCATGCCATGTACTCGTTGATTGCTTACTATCTGGCATTCAAGCTCATCGACATTACGATCGAGGGCATCGACCAGTCCAAATCGGTCTGGATTATCAGCGATAAGCATAAAGAAATCGGCGACGCGCTGACCCAGCGGCTTGGACGCGGAGTCACTTATCTTGAGGGCGAGGGTGCCTATTCCGGCGACAGCAAGAAGGTGATTTTTGTGGTCATTACCCGGCTGGAGGAAGCGAAGCTCAAGTCGATCGTGGAAGATTGGGATTCGCAGGCCTTCGTGGCGGTCGGCAATATTCATGATGTCAAGGGCGGCCGGTTTAAGAAGAAGGCGATTCATTAAACGTTATTGAACTTGAATACGTAAGGGTTCCACCTGCTCTGGTTTCTGCAAGAAGCGGGCGGAGCCCTTTTTTTGATGCCAAAAGCATACCTCTACAGGAGCACGATGAAGTTCCTGCTGCGCATTGCGGCTAAGCGGGGCTTCCCGTCTTCTTGTAGTGGCGTATGATGCGGGCGATTTTGTAGACGGCGGCCGACTGGCCGATGGCTTGGTTTACCGTTCCGGTGAAATATAGTCCCGTATCCGGGTGATGGAAGGCAAACGCGCCGGATTGGCCCCAATGGCCGATCAAGCCGTCTTTCATGTTAAGGAGGGACAACGGCTGCCGGACAATGCCTGAGCCGTAGAAGAAGGTGCCGGGTGTCCACAGGAACCTCCATTCCATGAGGTCCTTCAGATCGGTCTGCGGGAACAGATCGCCGTGGAAAAACGCGCGAAGAAAGGTCATGGTCTCACGGGCCGTGGAAACGATGCCGCCTTCCGGTGCGATGGAGGACATGTACAAGGGAATATGAAGCCGGGTTTGCCGATAGTAAAAGGAAGCGGGTCTCCCATCCAGCGGGTCCTTGTATACGTAGGTCTGGGTCAGGTTCAGCCTGTCGAAGATGTACTCCTTGAAAGCCGCCTCGATCGGCTGGCCGGTTATCGTTTCAATCAGCTTCCCTAACAGCTGATAATTGGTGTCGGAGTATTGGGCTTTCATGCCCGGCGGGAATTTCGGACGAAGCTGCCTGACGGCTTCAAGCGTCTTCTCTAGCGGCCAGGACTGGTCCTTCCCGGCGATTAAGTCGGCGAAGACGCGTCCCGAGAAATAATCGGGAAGGCCCGAGGTGTTGGACATCAGCTGCTTGATCGTAATCTCCCGGGAATAGTCGATGCTGCGATAAACGTGAATGCCCTTGATCAGCTTTTCGGGTAAGTACTCGCCGATCCGGTCATCGAGCCGCAGCCGCTGCCGTGACCGCAGCTGCAGAAGAACGGCCGTGACGTACAATTTGGTTACGCTGGCGATAAAATAAGGGGTCTCCGGCTCCATTTCCCCGCCGCTGCTGATGATCGACAGCGACCGGTCCTGATTCTCGGCGCATATGACGGCGCCGAATATGTTTCTTTTGCGCGCCATCGCCGCCATCCAGCGATCCATCAGCATTTGATCCAGCGGCGATGGTCCTGCCTTATCCTTCATTTTCATGCCTCCCTAACCATAGATTGGAATCCTTCGCCATGCAGCTTCAAAGCCTTGCTGCTTGACAATTTGGCAATCCTCAGAGTTTGCCCGAGAGAAGGGAGGGGCGGTTCAGGTTGCGTCCGATTGCCGCAAGCGTGCAGCCCGAATGAAATCCTCGGCCGCCTCATCCATCATGGCCATTACCTGCTCCTCGTCGAGACTCGTTGTAAACAAATCGTTGGCGACCATGACGGACAGGCCGGTCTGGAACGTCTGCATTTTGATTAAAAGCGCCCGAAGCTCCTCGCCGGAAAATCCCGCTAGATCGGGATCCTTCTTCATCAGCCCGACCACCTCATTAAGCTGTTGCTCATCATGCTTCATATACGGATTGTTCTTCATGATCAAATCCCGGTACAGCAGAGGGAATTCCCTGGCAAAGCGGAGGCTGGCCATTCCGATATCACGAAACGGCTGTCCGGTTCGCTGCTCGGCAATCATCTGCTTGGCTGTGTGAAGCGCGTGTTCCACCACTCGCTGCAGGAGCTCCTCGGCGTCGGCGAAATTGACGTAGATCGGGGCGATTGAGCATCCCAGGCGGTCGGCCACTTTCCGGATGGAGACGGAATCGAGCCCCTCCGCACAGGCAATGTCAAATGCGGCCAGAATGATGTCTTGCTTTGTGAATTTAGGCTTTGGTGCCATATGTATGCTCCTTGTTCAAGAATGATAACACCTGATATATAACATATGTTATTTATTGATTATAAGAGATTGTATTCCCAATTACTAGCGGAATGTTTGACAAACTGATTTGTAAATCCAGTAAATTCCGATTATAATGGGAACATGTGTTTGTTATAATAAAATCATAACATTTTCGGAATAGAACAGGTTGCGACAAGGAGGCGAAGGGGATATGGCACAAACGACTTACGAGAGCATTTCGACCAAGCAAACGCTCAACCGGGTCAAGGAAGAGCGGATGCCGTTCGACTGGTCGATCAATCCGTACAGAGGATGCGGGCATGGCTGCAGCTTCTGCTATGCGCGCGCCTTCCAGTCCTTTATCGGGATGGGGGCGGAGGATGAATTCCAGCATCATATTTTCATGAAGACCAACGCGGCGGAGGCGCTGGCGAAGCAGCTGTCCGATGCAGCCGCCAAATTCGGCCATGACATCGAAGCGATGCGGAGGTCGATCGGACAGGTGACCATCGGGACGGCTACGGATCCGTACCAGCCGATCGAGGGGAAGGCGGAGATCACGAGGGAATGCCTCAAGCTGCTGGCGAAGTACCGGATCTCAACCAGCATAACCACCCGCTCGCCGCTCGTGCTGCGCGATATGGATATCCTGACCCGGATGGAGGACGTTTCGGTCAATATCAGCCTTAATACGCTGGACGCCGATCTGATCCGCAAGCTTGAGCCGGCTTCGCCGCATCCTGCGAGCAGGTTGGAAGCCGTGTGGAGGCTGTCTTCCGCCGGAATACGGACGGGCGTATTCGCGGCTCCCGTACTGCCCTATCTTACCGATGGGGAAGAAGGGCTTCGGGAGCTTCTGTCCAGGGTGAAGGAACACGGCGCTTCGTTTGCCATGATATCGCTCTTGCGGCTGTCTCGCGACGTTAAGAAATGGTATATGGAGACGCTCAAGCTTCATTTCCCCGAGGTCGTGCAATCTTATCGGGAGCTGTACAGAGCGGGGGCTTATGCCGAAGAGCAGTATGTACGGAGCTTTAAAATGATGGCTGCCCGCCTCTTGTCGGAGTATGGACTGGAATGGATGGCGGCGAAGCGCACGGAGAATCCATCCACGGGCTATTACGATCCCGCGACGGGAGGAAAGGCCTCCGGATTGGCGGAGGGCATTGGTTCAGGCAATGTTGCAGGGGCAGGCCCGCACGCTCTATCTGGAAGTGCCGGGTATAAGGAAGGGGAGGAGCGTGACCGGGAAGCAGCCCCGTCCCTTTCCACCCGACGGCGCAAGCTGCCTGAGCCTGCGGCACCGGTCTCCGCCGAAGAGCTGAAGCCGGAGGTTGAGCAGCTATCCTTTCCGTTTTGATGCCGGCTTCCCCTTGGCATTCAGATGCCGGATGATGTCTCCGATCGGCTGCGGAGGCAGGGCCTGAAGCAGGTCGCCCTTCTCTTTAAGACGCTGCTCGATGTTCAGCAGGTGGAAATCCGACGGGGAGACATCCCGCTGAACCTCTTCCCAGGTGAGCGGCGTCGATACCGTCGCCAAGCGTCTTGCCCTGGGGGTATATGGTGCGGCAAGCGTTCTTCCGCTGTAATGCTGGAGATAATCGAAATAGATTTTGTCGCCGCGATTTTTCTTTAGCCGCTCGATGGTGAACAATTCGGGGTGTTTCTCCGTTACGTATTGACCTACGAATTGGCCGACGGAGCGCAGCTCATCGAACGTAATGCCTTCGGGAATCGGGACGATGATCTGCACCCCGGTTGCCCCCGACGTTTTCGGAACGGAGGCGATTCCAAGCGAGTGCAGCACATTGCCGACGATAGCGGTGGCTTCCATGATCCTTGGCTCCTCGGGGAGCGACGGGTCCAGGTCGATCATCCACTCGCATGGCAGAACGTCACCGGCCAGGTGGAGCGAAGGGTGGAATTCCAAGGCTGCGAGGTTGCCCAGCCATAACAGCTCGGGCAGCCCGTTCAGCATGACATAGTTGATGCCCTCGTGCACATAGGTGCTAACAAAGGGCGGGAGCGGCTCGGGCGCATTTTTTTGATAAAACGATTCCCCGTCCACGCCGTGCGGATAACGGATGGTTGTCAGCAGCCTGCCTTTGCAATAGCGGAGCAGGTAGGGAGAGATCGCCGCGAGCTTCTGCAGATAGATGGCTTTGGTAATGCCGACCTCGGGCCACAGCGGCTTGTCCGGATTGGTAATCTGAATCTCTTGACCTTCAATGGTCAGCGTTCCTTTGACGGTACGGGCCATAGCCGTTACACCCCCTCAATCGACAGCAGCTTCGGATGCCGCATCATTCCGTCCTGGCTCCACTCCAGGAAGGTAACCGTAGCGGTCAGCGGCTTGCTTAGCCAAGCGAGCTGCTCCTTCTTCAGGTCTGCGTGCAGCGTATTCCAGCCGGCACCTGCCGGATGCAGACCTGTATAGTCTAACAGCCGCTGCTTGGTCTGTTCGTTCAGTCCAAGCGATGCCCTGCCGATATAGTTGTTCTCATCGTCAGCCAGCACAAGGCTGGCTACACGGCCTTCTCTTATGATCAAGGCGACAGCCTCCGCCTGCATGGTGATGGCGATCTTTTTCTTGTACCAGTCCCGGTGCTTCTTCCCTTCACGGTAAGGGGAGGAGAGCCGTTTCATAACGATTCCTTCCCACCCGCGTTCCTCGGCCCATGCCCAGAGGCTCTCGCCTTCCAGGAACAGATCGGCCGTCAGGATTCCGGGCGTATTGGAGACGATTTCTTTCAGCCGGTGATGCCGGTCAAGATAGGGCAGCTTACGCATATCCTTATCGCCGTCGACCAGAATGTCAAACAGCACATACGTGAAATGCGGGGCGTCCGACCGAACCGATCGAGAACGTTCCCGCTGCAGTACCTTCTGGAACACCGGGCGTCCCAGCTCGGGATGAAAATAAACCACTTCACCGTCCAGGAGCAGACGATCATGCTGCAGCTTCGACAGTGCGGCAACCACCTCGGGATAGAGGGACGTCTTATCCAGCAGCTTCCGGGAATAGAGGGAGACCTTCTGGTGGTCGATGCCTGCAAGGATACGAACCCCGTCCCACTTCAATTGATAGCCCCAATCGTCGCCGGCTTCGATCTTCTCCGTGGAGATCGGCGCCATCGGCTCTTTAGGCAGCAGCTCTCGTAAATGTCCCATTTCGTTTAGGAGCCCGCTTCAGTTTTCTTGGCTTTGGCGCGGCGCTTGGGCTTCGGCGTTTCATCCGTATCGTCGCCGCTCGCTTTCGCGGCCGGCTCTTTGGCTGCCGGCTTGCGCGTTGTCTTCCGCGGCTTCGCCTTCGTTCCCGGATCGGTCCCGATCGGCTTCACCGCCTCGATGCTGGCCTGAAGTGCGGCCATAAGGTCGACAACATTGGTTTCCTGGCGGGCTGGGGCGATTTTGATTTCCTCGCCGGACACCTTGCTGTTGATGGCCTCCAGCAGACGCTCCCGGTAATCATCCGTATATTTCTCCGGGTCAAACGGCGTCGAGAGCTGATCGATGAGCAGCTTCGCCATATCCAGCTCCTTGGAATTGACCTCGGTCTTCTCCGGCAGATTGGGCACCTGCGAGATCGGACGGATTTCGTCTGGATAAAAAATCGTTTCGATTGACAGGCACTCATCCAGCACCCGAATCGCCGCCAGGCTGCTCTTGGAGCGGATGGAGATTTTGGCGATCCCGATCTTTCCGGACTCCTTCATCGCCTCCATCAGCAGGCGGTACGCGTTCGCGCCCGCTTGATCGGGCGAGAGATAGTAGGTCTTCTGGAAGTAGATCGGATCGATTTCCGTCAAATCGACGAAATCGAGAATCGTGATGTTTTTGCTGTTCTGCTCGGCCAGCTGCTCCAGCTCATCTTTTTCAAACAGCACGAACTTGCCTTTTTCATACTCATACCCCTTCGTAATTTCCTCCCAGCCGACTTCCTCTTCACAAACCGGACATTTGCGGACATAAGAGAGCGGGCTGCCGCATTCCTTGTGAATATAGCGCATGGAGATATCCTTGTCTTCCGTTGCCGAGAACATCTTTACCGGCACATGCACCAGGCCGAAACTGATGGCGCCTTTCCAAACCGTATGCATCTATGAAACCTCCTATCTGTTATTGGAATGAATCGTATGAACAGGATGTGGACGTATGATCTGCTTCTATTAGTGTGCCCAAAAAAGGATGCTCCTATGAGTCATTGCCGGTCTTTGAATAAACCCGGGGGAATCGAGGCATATTGACGGTGAACACTGCCTTAGCAAGGAGAGGGATCTTCAATGGATAAGCACAGGGAATCCGAACCGTCGGAAGAAATTCAGAAGGATCGGTCCTCGGACCGCGCTTCCGCAGAGCCGATCAGCGGAGATGTGGTGGATTGGCACAGCATTACTTCAGAGGAGAGCGACATCTCCCGGGAATCTACCATGTTTGATATTGACCGAATGATCAATGAAGGTCTTGGCGGGGGGAATGTCACGATGGACAACGGGCTGATCGGCCCTTCGACCACCGATACGATGGATCTCGTCGACGAATCGCCGAGATTCAAGAAAGAGAGGGATTAAGGAATGGATGTGCAACGCGCCGTAGAAATATTCGAATCCAAGGACACATACAAGGTGAAGCTTGAAGGCGAGCCGGTCTGGATCGAGCATGTAGATCAGCAGAACGGCATGGCTACGGTCCAGGTCGGGTCTCGCCCTACCAATACGCAGACCGTGAAGGTAGACCGGCTGGAAGAGGGCGAATAGCCTTTAGCCTGGCCGCCATAATGTGAATGAAGATACACCTTAATCGGTGGTGTTGTGTTTTATTCAGCACCACTTGGTTTAAGGTGTATTTTAATTGGCGGCTAAGGCCGCCTACGGAGTTTTCTGCAAAACAAGCGAAAGATCCTCCGTCATATGGTCAGTGTTCGCTTCCAGCCAGCCGCTCGTTTTAGCTTTATTTGGGAGAGCGTGACTTTCCTTGCAGGGGGAAGGGAGGACCGATATAATGAAGATCAAGCATTTTATAAGGTTGGATTATTTCAATAAAGGTGGGTTAAATCGTGAATAAAGGCCGTACGGATGGCCGGTTTCAAATGATTTCAAGCGCTCTGGAGGAGACGGAGCAGCTTGCCGCCTGGCTGGCAGAACATGCGCAGCCCGGGACGGTGATCGGTCTGGACGGGGATCTTGGAGCGGGGAAAACGGCATTTTCCCAGTATTTCGCAAAGCATCTCGGCGTAGCCGGGGTGGTGAACAGCCCGACGTTTACGATTATTAAAGAATATAACGGGCGGCTGCCGCTCTATCATATGGATGTGTACCGGCTGTCCATCGATGAAGCGGACGAGCTGGGTCTGGATGAATACTTTTACGGTGACGGCGTCTGCCTTGTGGAATGGAGCAGCCTGATCACGGAGCTGATGCCGGAGCAGTATCTCCATCTTTCGATTGCCATGACGGATGAAGGAGACCGGTTGATGACGCTGACCCCTCGGGGGAAGCTATACGGCGATTGGTGCCGGGACTTGAATGAAAAATGGGGTAAACAGGAATGAACAACAACGACACGAAGCCGCAGAAGCGGTTTTTGGCGCTGGATACGTCCACGTCTTCGCTGGCGGTGTCCGTGATGGATCACGATCAGCTGTTAACGGAAATCAACACGAGCGCGGAGCGGAACCATTCGGTGTATCTGCATCCGGTCATGGCGCAGGCCTTGGAACAAGCCGGCATCGGTATGGATGATATCAACGGCATTGCCGTCGGAATCGGCCCGGGCTCCTATACCGGAATCCGGATTGCGGTAACGGCCGCGAAGACGCTGGCCTGGGCGAACGGGGTTCCAATCGTCGGCATTTCGAGCCTGCAGGCGCTCGCTTGGGGCGGGCTTCAGGCTGGCAGGGCTCAGCATGAAGCAGCAGCAGGGAATCATTGGGTTATTCCCCTGCTCGATGCGAGACGAGGTCAGGTATATACGGCTCTGTTTGCTGCAGAAGCAGCAGGCTCGAAGGCACCTGAGCGGCTTGCGGCCGACGGCATCCGTCTGATGGAAGCCTGGGTGGATGAGCTGAATGAGCGGCTCGCCCGACTCTCTGAGCCGGAGCGGCCGTCCGCGGTGTATGTTGTAGGCGAGACGGATATTCACGCCGAGGCGGCCCGCCGTTTGTCGACCAGGTTCGGCGATCACCTGCAGCTGGTGCCTTATGCGCTCGAAGGGCGCTGGCTTGGCTATCTGGGAGCGGCTCGTCTGTTGGCCGGGGATTCGGCTGATCCGCATACGCTGATACCGAATTACACACAGCTTTCCGAAGCGGAAGCCAATTTGCTGCGCAGGCGGTGAAGTCAGGAGGGACGTTCATGGAGCAAGAGTGGAAGCCGGATGCGCAGAAGGAAGGAGCGCTGTCCTTCCGGCTGATGACGCTAGAGGATATTCCGGATGTTCTTGCGGTGGAGCACGAGGCTTTTTCGGTGCCCTGGACGGAAGAAGCATTTCGCAATGAGTTGAAGCTGAATCATTTTGCACATTATATGGTAATGGAATACGAAGGACGCTTAATCGGTTATGCAGGGATGTGGACCATTGTCGACGAAGCCCACGTGACCAATATCGCAGTGCTCGAAGCCTATCGCGGACGGAAGTGGGGGGAACGGCTGCTCAGCGAGCTGATGAAAACGGCGGCATTTATGGGAATGGAGAAAATGACGCTGGAGGTCCGTATATCCAACCACGTCGCTCAGCGCTTATATATAAAAAAAGGCTTTAAGCCCGCCGGCGTGCGCAAGGGCTATTATTCGGACAATCAGGAGGACGCGCTGATTATGTGGGCGGATCTGCCTCCCTATCGGGGGGACGAAGGCATGGAAGGAAGTCATAAACAGTCATGATAGATGAAAGAATAGATCGGGAGCACAGCTGTATCTTGGCTATTGAAACGAGCTGTGACGAAACCTCGGTTGCGGTCGTGAGGGATGGGTACGAGGTGCTCTCGAGCGTCATTGCAAGCCAGATCGAAACACACAAAGCTTTTGGCGGCGTAGTGCCCGAAGTGGCCTCAAGGAAGCATGTCGAGAGCATCACGATGATCATTGAACAGGCGGTGGAAGAGGCCGGAATCGAGATGAAGGACATATCGGCCGTCGCGGTCACCCAGGGTCCCGGCCTGGTCGGGGCGCTGCTGGTCGGTGTTATGGCAGCGAAGAGCCTGGCTTTTGCGCTGGGCAAGCCGCTTATCGGCACGCATCATATAGCCGGGCATATTTATGCCAACCGGTTCGTTGGGGACATTGAGTACCCCAGCATGGCTCTGGTCGTATCCGGCGGTCACACGGAGCTTGTTCTTATGAAGGAGGAGGGAAGCTTCGAGCTGATCGGCAGGACGCGGGACGATGCGGTCGGCGAGGCGTACGACAAGGTTGCGCGAGCTCTCGGCTTCCCATACCCCGGCGGGCCCCATGTGGATCGAATGGCGCTGGAGGCGCTGGAGTCCATCGAATTGCCGCGGGTCTGGCTGGAACCGGACAGCTACGACTTCAGCTTCAGCGGGTTGAAGTCGGCCGTATTGAATGTTGTCAACCAGAGTAAAATGCGCGGCGAGGACGTCCGGATCGAAGCCATTGCCCGCGGCTTCCAGGAGTCCGTGGTGGAAGTGCTCGTTGAGAAGGCGGTTCGTGCCGTCAAGGAGTATGGTGCGAAGCAGCTTCTCTTATGCGGCGGCGTTGCAGCCAACAGGGGTCTTCGCAGCGCGTTGACCGAGCGTTGTCAGGCCGAAGGCATCCGGCTGACGATACCGCCGTTCCAATATTGCACGGACAATGGCGCGATGATCGCAGCGGCGGCTCATTTAAAGTGGAAGCAGGGCAGCTTTACGCCGCTGGACATGAAGGCCGATCCGCAATTGCCGTTGGAGGAGTGGGCAAGGCTTTAAGCCGTCCACGGTCCTGTTCGGCGGGAGGGAAAGCAACCAACATGAACTATAGAGCCTTTCGTCTCTGTTAAAAGGGACGGCAGGCTCTTTTGCTATGATTCGGAATTGCTTGTGAACTTGTCGTCGGCCGGGATTTATCAGCGCTCGCGGTAGTTTTGTGTGATGTTGGGGAAGATGCAGGTAATGCAGGTAATGCTGTTGTTGCTGGTATTGGTGGTATTGGTGGTATTACTGGTATTGCGGGTATTGCGGGTATTGCGGGTATTACTGGTATTGCTGGTACTACTGATATTGCTTGTACTACTGATATTGCTGGTATCTATGTTGCAGATGTTGTTGAGTTGATGTTGTCTAGTTAGCGATGTTGCAGATCTTGTTGAGTTGTTACGATGCTGCTGATGTGGCGGCTCTGTTGACTTTGCTGATGGCGATGAGGTGGCGGCTGTGTTAATGACGTGAATATGTTGTTTAAATGAATAATGGAGCTGTGAGCGTAATCGTGATTGTGAGAAGGTTGCTAGGTTTGAGTATGAGTATGAGTATGAGTATGAGTATGAGTATGAGTATGAGTATGAGTATGAGTATGAGTATGAGTATGAGTTATGGAGCATGAGTGACAGTAGGAATAGGAATAGGAATAGGAATAGGAGTTAAGGAGCGGCGGATTGTCTGCTCCATGCTGGTGTGGACCTGCATCACGCAATTGCTCCCAACAGCGATGGGCTATTGCATGATGGAATCTGTTCCATTTTTACGTAGAGGAGTATCTTCGCGATTGTGAAATTTGCATCCTGTCAAGTTGTGAACAAAGTTATCCACATATCCGGTGGAAAATGTGAATAAGTAAGAAAAATGTCGATATACCGGACCTCTGAAAGAGAATGAAATAAGGGGACATGTTTTTCATTTTTTTCGGTGGAATCTGTGGATAATGTGCATAACTTAGTGGATAATGTTGGATATCGGGCTGCAGAGGCGAGGATAACAACAAAAAAATGGCCGTTTCGGCCATTTTTAAGTTTGACTTATGCACTAATTTTGGGGATAAGTTTGTGAATAAATCCAATCCCGCATTTGAAACGAATTTGTGAATTTTTTTGGAATGCCATAAATAGGTTTAGGAGAAGCTTGGCGCCGATGTCGATTCGACATCGATTTGCCCGGGCAAAACCATTCCATCCCGTCCCCGGTCAATCCTGTCTGGCGACTTTAATCTTCCAAGAGAGCTTCCCATTCGGCAAAGATTTGATCAAGCTGCGCCTTCTTCTCGTCGAGGGACTGCTGCCGCTCCTGAAGCGCCATGTAATCCTGATAAATCTCAGGCTGCGCCATTTCTTCCTCCAACGCGGCAATCTCGGCTTCAAGGGTGTGAATCTGCTCCTCCAGGCTCGCCAGCTTGCGCTGCCGATTCCGTTCCTCGCGCTTGGCCTGCTTCTCGGCTTCGAAGGAAAGGGCTCCTTGCTTCTCAACCGGGGACTCCTGCTTGGCCTGAGGCTTTATAGCATGCCGGGCGAATGGCTCGGACGGTTCATCGTCCATATCCAGAATCTCCTGCTTTTTCTCTGTATAATCGTCATAATTACCCAGGAAATGTTGAATACCGTCCGGATGAAGCTCGATGATCCGTTCCGCCATTTTGTTAAGGAAGTAGCGGTCATGGGAAATGAACAGCAGCGTTCCCTCATAATCAATTAGTGCCGATTCGAGCACCTCTTTGCTGAACAAATCCAAATGGTTGGTCGGCTCGTCGAGAATAAGCATATTGGCTTCAAGCAGCATCAGCTTGGCGAGCGACACGCGTGCTTTCTCGCCGCCGCTTAAGGAGCTGATTTTCTTGAGTACATCCTCGCCGCTGAACAGAAAATTGCCGAGAACGGTGCGAATACGGGCTTCCTCCATATGCGGATAGGCGCTCCACAGTTCCTCAAGCACGGTATTGCTTGGATTAAGCTCCGATTGCTCCTGGTCATAGTAACCGATCTTTACCTTGGTCCCCCATTGCAGCGATCCGGCAGTCGGCTTCATCGTTCCGATCAGGCATTTCAGGAGCGTAGACTTGCCGACCCCGTTCGGACCGATCAATGCAACCGTCTCCCCGCGATGCAGATCGAAGGACGCATGCTCGAATAATGGCTTGCCCGGCTCGAAAGCGACCGACAAGTCCCGAACCTGCAGCACGTCTTTCCCGGACATATATTCAGGCTCAAAGGAAAAATGGGCTTTTTTCAAATCCCCCATTGGCTTGTCCAGACGTTCCATCTTCTCCAGCGCTTTGCGCCGGCTTTGCGCCCGCTTGGTCGTTGATGCCCGGACGAGATTGCGCTGGATAAAGGTTTCCATGCGCGCAATTTCCTCCTGCTGCTTCTCATATTGCTTCAGCTGGGATTCGTATTCAGCAGCCTTCAGCTCGATATAGCGGCTGTAATTGCCCGTATATTTCTTGGAATGGCGGCGTTCGATTTCGACAATGGTCGTAACGAGCCGATCCAGGAAGTACCGGTCGTGGGATACGACCAGCAGCGATCCAGAATAACCGCGAAGGTAATCTTCGAGCCAGGTCAGGGTGGCGATGTCCAGATGGTTCGTCGGTTCGTCGAGCATGAGCAGATCGGGCGCCTGCAGCAGTATTTTTGCGAGAGCAAGCCTTGTTTTCTGGCCGCCGCTTAAAGTAGAGATGGGCGTATCCGGGGAGAAGCTGCCAAAGCCCATCCCGTGAAGCACGCTTCGGATTCGCGTTTCGATTTCGTACCCGCCTTGATCCTTGAACCAGTCGGAACGGATCGCATAACGGTCCAACAGCTCTTGGTATTTCTTCGGATCCTCGCTCGATTTCGGATCAGCGATTTGTTCTTCCATCGTACGCAGCTCGCGCTCGGTCTCAAGCAGCGGTGCGAACACGTCGAGCATTTCATTCCAAATGGTCCGGTCCGATTGTAGACCGCTGTTCTGCGCAAGATAGCCGATCGTCGTTTCCTTGGCTTTGAAGATCTGGCCTCCGTCGTAGGACATTTCGCCCGCCAAAATTTTCAGCAGGGTGGATTTGCCGGCTCCGTTCACGCCGACCAGCCCGATGCGTTCGCGCTCCAGCACTTGCAGATTAATTCCTTCAAGCACCGGGGTTACTCCATATAATTTCGTTATGCCATTGGCCTGCAGCAGCATAGATGTGAAACCTCCATCAATCGATATACTTCTTTTAAGAAATGGTTCGTAATACAGTAAGTTTACCTGAAAACGGTGGAACAATCGACCTTGATATTGACTTTGCGTCTTTCTTGGCTAAAGGGAGGAACAGTGGTAAACTAGTCTTAATTAAACGTGAGAGGAAGAATCACGTTGTCGAAATTTGAAGATGAGAATAAACAAGGAAGCCTGAAACGACAGCTGCGGGAGCAAATGACAAGGCTGCGGAACGAAATTCCCCCGAAGGAGCGTTCGGAATGCTCGCGTCAGGCATGCGGGCACGCTTCCGCATTGATGAAGCAGCATCTGTTCAAGAGCATGATGATTTACGTTCCTTTCCGATCCGAGCTGGATACAAGGCCTTTGGTGGAATGGGCCTGGCAGGAAGGGATCCGGGTGATCGTTCCCCGGAGCATTCCGGAGAGTCGCGCCATGGAGCTCTATGAGATACGCTCGTGGGATGAGCTTTCCCCTGGTGCTTATGGCATTATGGAGCCTGATCCGAAGCGATTAAGCAAGTATACGGCCATTCCTCCCGACATCTTCTGGGTACCCGGGCTTGCCTTTGACCGCGACGGAGGCCGCCTAGGATACGGCGGTGGTTATTATGACCGGCTGTCCGGCGTGATTGAACACGGTTCACGGACGGAAGCGGCGGAAGACCGCGGAAAGCCATGGTGGATCGGTCTCGGCTATGACATCCAGCTCGTGGATCGCGTCCCGATGGATGAGCATGACCGCCGCTTGGACGGAGTGATTACGGAGAAGGGGTATTATAGAGCGGGCTCGGCTCGCAGCGGAGGGATATCGGATGGAACTGAGTCATTTTAACCAGCAAGGCAGAGCCCGGATGGTTGACGTGAGCGATAAGGAGATAACGGCCCGGACAGCCGTGGCGAAAACGACGGTTCGGATGCATCCGGATACGCTCGCTCGAATTCAGGAAGGAAAGATCGGCAAGGGCGACGTCCTGGCGGTAGCCCAAGTCGCAGCGGTTATGGCTGCGAAGAACACATCGAACTGGATTCCGATGTGCCATCCTCTGCCTCTCACCGGCGTGAACGTCGATTTCAGCGACAATGGAAGCGATGAGCTTTATATTGAAGCAACGGTGAAGACCACGGGGAAGACCGGGGTGGAGATGGAAGCCCTGACCGCTGTTTCGGCTGCCGCATTGACGGTATACGACATGTGCAAGGCGCTGCAGAAAGATATGATCATCGGTCCGACCATGCTGATCAGCAAGACAGGCGGGAAGAGCGGGGATTACATAACGGAAACAACTTAATATCGCTATACCGGAGATTCGGATAGAGTGGGAAGGAGAGAGGGCTCATGCTGTGGAAGACGGCGATCCTGACGGCGAGTGATAAAGGCTCGCGAGGAGAACGTGAGGATACAAGCGCTCAGGTGATCCGGGAGCTGGTAGAGGAAGAGCTGAGCGGTGAAATTATCGAATACCGGATCGTTCCGGATGAGCAGGATGAAATTATTGCTGCATTGATCGAGCTGACGGATTATTACCAGGTGGATCTAGTTCTGACGACGGGCGGGACGGAGCTTGCCGTCCGCGACGTTACCCCGGAGGCGACACGGCGGGTCATTGAACGGGAAGTGCCGGGGATTGCGGAGGCGATGCGGGCAACCGTTATGCAGAAGAACCGGAGCGCCATGCTCTTTCGAGGCATTTGCGGCATTCGCGGCCGCACCCTGATCGTCAATCTCCCGGGCTCGCCGAAGGGTGTGCATGAAAATTTGGCTGCCGTCATGGACCAGCTTCCGGAAGCGCTGCTGATGGTGACCGGCCAGTACCGGGAGCAGCTATAAGCAGAGGCCGGAATTTCGCTGGAGTGGATGGAGCAAGCGCGAATGTTCACTAGATAAATATGTAAATAATCTGTCACGATTGAAGACTGTATATGTGATTTACATTATGGTATGATGGCGATATATTGTACGAGGTTCAATGATGAATCGTCCATTGTAGCTGTCGGTTTGGTTAACACCTGTGAAGTGCAAAGGTTTGACGGATTGCTTTCAAACTTTCCTGAAGTCCTTGAATGGCAATAAGCAGGACAAGGAGGAGAATAGATATGGGCTCAACGATCGGAGTGCCGGGCATTATCCTGCTCGTGATCTTGGCGCTGCTGCTGTTCGGTCCGAACAAGCTCCCTGAATTGGGACGGGCTGTCGGCAGAACATTCCGTGAATTTAAGAACGGCACGCGCGAGATTCTGGCAGAGGATGAAACCCCGGCAAAGAAGAAAGAGGAGGCTCCCCAGCAGGCTGTAGCACCCAGCAAGTCTGAGGACAAGCGTCTTCCGGAATAAGCATATGCATTAGCAAGCTGTGAAATCCCTCCTCCATGGGAGGGATTTTGTTTTGTCAGGGTCACAATAGGGTGGTGTCTATCATGTCAAAGCCAATGAAAGAGATGGCGCTTGTGGAGCATTTAGGCGAGCTGCGCAAGCGGATTATCGTCGTGCTTGTCGTATTCGTGGCTGGCCTCATCGGCGGAATATTCGTCGCGGAACCGATCTATCATTACTTAACGGCCGCGGAGCAAGCGAAAAATTTCGAGCTGCATGCCTTCTCGTTCTGGGACGGCATCGGGATCTATATGAAAATTGCCGCGATTTTCTCGCTGGTCATTTCCATCCCGCTGATCTTCTATCAGCTGTGGGCGTTCGTAAAGCCCGGATTGCACAAGGACGAGCAGAAAGCGGCTGTACGGTATGTTCCGTATGCTTTTATCCTGTTCATTGTAGGGATCGTATTCGGATATTACATTGTTTTTCCGATGACATTGTCCTTTACCACCATGATTACGAAGAGCATGGGGCTTACGGAAACGTACGGAAT
Source organism: Paenibacillus ihbetae (assembly GCF_002741055.1). Lineage (NCBI taxonomy): Bacteria > Bacillati > Bacillota > Bacilli > Caryophanales > Paenibacillaceae > Paenibacillus > Paenibacillus ihbetae. The sequence continues at coordinate 4,395,688 of NZ_CP016809.1, forward strand.
TACGAATTACCTGAATTTCATGTTCAATCTGGTGCTGCCGCTGGCGCTCCTGTTCGAGCTGCCGCTGGTGGTCATGTTCCTAACCCGAATCCGGATCCTCAATCCGCTGCGGTTGCGGAAAATGCGGAAAGTGGCTTATTTTGCGCTCGTATTCATCGCGGTGGTCATCACCCCGCCGGATTTCATATCGGATTTCCTGGTGACGATTCCGCTCCTGCTGCTATATGAATTCAGCGTATTTCTGTCTTCGACGATCTATCGCAAACAGCTTGAGGCGGATATGGAGCGGGACAGCCGGTACGTTTCGCTGGATGAGGACACCGATTGATCATTTGCGTCACATACCCCGACAGTTTTGGCTTTGTACCTGCGCCGGTCTTAGTCAGATTGCCGGGGTTTTGCGTTGTTTGGGGCAAGGATTGCTCTTACATAAACTAATGATGAATACTAAGTCCGACCGGAATCGTTCTGACAACTCGTCCCCCGACCCGCTATACAAATCCGGGACAGTCCACTGTCTGCTTTTCGAATCGGATACAAATCGTTCTGTCGGGGAGGATTGACCGGCTGGGCCGGTCGTTTATTCATGAACCCGTACATGGGCCTGTAGGATTTGAAGGCATATTTTGGCGGGGCATGGATACAATGGTGAAGTGGGTTTTGCGGACAAACCGAAGGAGTAAGGAACCCTCAAAAAAATGATCAGAAATTGATGCAAAGGACTTGAAATCTTCAATCAACTTGAGTATCATAAAGTTGGTTGTTAGCACTGAGAGCTGTCGAGTGCTAATACATAAAGCTTTGAAAAAAGCATCACAACATATTTAAAGGAGGCTATTTTTTCATGATCAGACCTTTAGGTGAACGCGTATTGGTAGAACCGATCGAACAAGAAGAAACTACAGCATTCGGGATTGTACTTCCTGATTCCGCTAAGGAAAAGCCGCAAGAAGGCAAAATTATCGCTGTAGGCAGCGGCTCCCTGAAAGACGGCGTTCGCGTACCTTTGGAAGTTAAAGAAGGCGACCGCGTAATCTTCTCCAAATACGCCGGCACGGAAATCAAATACGAAGGTAAAGAATATTTGATTATGAAAGAAAGCGACATCCACGCGATCTTAGGCTAATGCACGCCTGAATATATCTTGTTTCCATTTTTTCATAAATCCACTAGGGAGGATGTTATACCATGGCAAAAGACATTAAGTTCTCTGAAGACGCCCGTCGCGCAATGCTTCGCGGTGTTGACGCTTTGGCAAACGCAGTGAAAGTAACGCTCGGACCGAAAGGCCGCAACGTGGTGCTTGAGAAGAAATTCGGAAGCCCATTGATCACGAACGACGGCGTTACCATCGCAAAAGAAATCGAGCTGGATGATGCATTCGAGAACATGGGTGCACAGCTTGTTAAAGAAGTTGCTACCAAGACAAACGACGTTGCCGGTGACGGTACAACGACGGCTACGGTTCTTGCTCAAGCCCTGATCACGGAAGGTTTGAAGAACGTAACGGCAGGCGCAAGCCCGATCGGCATCCGCAAAGGGATCGACAAAGCCGTTCGTGCAGCGGTGGAGGAGCTCCACAACATCTCCAAGCCGGTTGAGAACAAACAATCCATCGCTCAAGTTGCTGCCATCTCCGCTGCAGACGACGAAGTGGGCGAGCTGATCGCTGAAGCTATGGAAAAAGTGGGCAACGACGGCGTTATCACCGTTGAAGAATCCCGCGGCTTCGAAACGGAGCTTGAAGTGGTTGAAGGTATGCAGTTCGACCGCGGTTACATTTCTCCATACATGATCACGGACACGGACAAAATGGAAGCGGTTCTGGACAATCCTTACATTTTGATCACCGACAAGAAAGTAACGAACACGCAAGAAATCTTGCCTGTTCTTGAAAAAATCGTTCAACAAAGCAAGCCGCTGCTCTTGATCGCCGAAGATATCGAAGGCGAAGCGCAAGCGATGCTGATCGTGAACAAGCTGCGCGGTACGTTCAATGCGGTAGCTGTTAAAGCTCCTGGCTTCGGCGACCGTCGTAAAGCCATGCTGCAGGATATCGCTGCTCTGACAGGCGGCCAAGTGATCACCGAAGAACTGGGTCTTGACCTGAAATCGACTTCGCTGGATCAACTGGGTACGGCTCGTCAAGTACGCGTAACGAAAGAAAATACCATCATCGTTGACGGTGCTGGAAGCAAGGAAGACATCGAGGCTCGCGTGAAGCAAATCCGTTCCCAGCTCGAAGAAACGACTTCCGAGTTCGACAAGGAGAAACTGCAAGAGCGTCTTGCTAAGCTTGCTGGCGGCGTAGCTGTCATCAAAGTCGGTGCTGCTACTGAAACAGAGCTGAAAGAACGCAAGCTGCGCATTGAGGACGCCCTGAACGCAACTCGCGCTGCAGTTGAAGAAGGTATCGTATCCGGTGGCGGTACGGCTCTGATCAACGTTTACGGTGCTGTAGCGAAAGTAGCCGAAGCTCTTGAAGGCGACGAGCAAACCGGCGTAAACATCGTGCTTCGCGCTCTGGAAGCTCCGATCCGTACGATCGCTGCCAACGCGGGTGAAGAAGGCTCCGTTATCGTGGACCGTCTGAAGCGCGAAGCAGTGGGCGTAGGTTACAACGCCGCAAACGGCGAGTGGGTGAACATGATCGACGCAGGTATCGTTGACCCTGCGAAGGTTACTCGCTCCGCATTGCAAAACGCTGCATCCGTTGCTGCAATGTTCCTCACTACCGAGGCTGTTATCGCCGACAAGCCTGAGCCTGAAAAAGGCGGCGCTCCAGACATGGGCGGCATGGGCGGAATGGGTGGCATGATGTAATAGGGGATCAATCCCTTATCATACCGCAAAATGAAAGGCTCCCGAAAGGGGGCCTTTTTTATATGATTGAAAAATTGGAAGGGATCATATCTCTTCTATTTCAGGTTTAGAACTCGCAAAAATGGTTGAGGCTGAGGTCCGACATTTTGCGAAGCGGCTATTAGAAATGTCTTCCATTCCGCATGGCCTCGATGGGTTCGATAGCCCCTGGTTTTTGGCGTAACCCGCTCGGACATGGTTCATCCTGAACATTCATGAATATACTGTTCGTAAATGATTCAGGAGGAGCCAATGGACCTGTGTCCGAGCGGGGCTGTCGTTTTTACCCTGATACTTCCGTCCATCGAGAGAAGAAGCTACGGACTCTTTATTAGGTGAGGCATTAAAAATAATTGAACAAGCAATCAGGGACGGACCCCAGATACCCAGACAGGAATGACAGGGATATATGGCATTTAAAATCTTAAATTGAAGACCGTAAACATGCCAGCAGATAGAATCTCCATCTACATTTAGACCTTCACGGAAAGGTTTACACATGACGGAGTGCGGAGTGATGAATTTGGACGAAGATGAGGGAAAACGCATCATTACATTTATCGTAGTAGCTGTGATTATTTTTTCACTTATAACCAGCCCCGCGGAAGGAGATGGGGGAGATGACAATATTCCGATCATAGTGAACTAGTGATGGGGGTAAGAGCAGTGAGGAAGAATGGGAACAGTGGTAACGGGAAGAACAAAAAGAATGGGAAGAACAAGAAAAACTCACTGCCCCAAATATCCCCTCAACAGATTGCAGTCATCGTCGGATTGCTTACAAACGCGTTGGAGGTCGAGTCCGTCTTAATCGACAGGGATCAAAGAATCCAAATCTTATTGGAAGGATCCATAAGGAAGAAAACAAAAGCAGATAAAATGGCAGAAGAGCTGGATGATATAAGTGTTAGCGATCTGATAGAAGCTTATATTCTCCGATGAGCATAAGTTTAACCAAAAAATCGAGACGCCTAGAGCCGGCTAGGTTTTATATTCACAGCCCGTCCCCTTTAGCAAGGGTGGCGGGCTGTGTTTTGTTAGGTATCCCGGTATGCAAGTCTAACAAAGGGGCAATTTTCGTCCCAAAGTCACAAGCTTGTCTCCATTTTGTTACAACCGCGTAACAGAAATGGGGGGTGCCTTCCAATATAATGAAAAGGAGGTGAATGGAGGAGGAGAAGATATGAATAAAAAGCTTGCGGCTGGAGCAGCGATCCTGCTGATGTCCGCAATATTGGCTTGGACGCCTGCACCGAAGCAGGCACACGCAGCGGGTCAGATTAAGCTGCTGGTGGATGGAGAGGCGGCAAAGGCTGCGGGTCAGCCGTTTTATAAAGGAAAGACATTGTATATTCCGATTAGAGTTCTGGGCGAATTTTATCCTTATACGTTTCATTGGGACAACAAAAGAAAGATCGCTACGTTGAAGTCTTCGGATGGAGTCAGCATTTTTAAAGCGGGAAGCAAGCTGGCAACGGCAGTGGGGATGGGCGAAGTCGGATTATCAGGTCCCGTTCTGCTGAAAAAAGGCCATTTGTATTTTCCTGCATACGATCTGAACACTTTCACGGGGGCGGAACTCGTTGCGGATTCCTCCGGCCGGGTTGATATCCGTTCCGGCTCGATGAGCACGAGCGTACGTGTTCCGACGGAACCGGTCGCTGTAGCGGAAGAAAATCCGAAGGTGAAGCTGTACCCTGCCTTGAAGGATGGCGATGAGTACCGCGGATTTATTTTGGAGGCTGAAGGAAAGCGATTGCGGTTTAACTGGGAGGTTCCGAGATTTCCGAACCGGCCGCCTCAGCTCTTCTACGCGGACGTGAACGGTGACGGCAAGCCGGAAGCGGTTGCCGTGTTTGTGACAGGCTACGGAACCGGGGTGTATGCGCAAGAGATTCATGTCGTCAGTGTGAAGGACGGGAAGGAAATCAAGGTGACGCCTCCGGAGACAGCGGCAGGAGAGTTTGTCGCATCGAGCATTCAGCTTGAGGGCTCCGAGCTGCGGATCGACCTGAATTTACGAGGGAAGTCTCCCGAAAAGCTCCAGCTCCGCATGTCGGATGCGGATCCCGATTACGCATACAGGACGGAGATCGGCTTCGGCGGTGTCACGTATTATCGGGTGGAGGGCAACAAGCTGATTGCAAAATCTGCGGGGGATATTGGGTTTGCTTATTATATCGGCGACTTTGAGTTCACGTATGCGAATGGCCCGGACGGCCTTCATCCCGAATCCGTCGAGTTGAAGAACCTGATTGATGACATCTCGGTAGAAGGTCAGGACAAGCCTGCAGGTAAATAAACGACGGATTCAATACGAACAGAGGGGGACTTATATGGATAAGGGACCGTTCCGTTCCATCGTCACGACCGAGGAGGAGCTTCGATCGATGTTCGGGGAACCGAATCAGGTGGTTAAGCACAAAATGATACATGCTTTGGACAAGCACTGCCGGGACTTTATCGCCAAGAGCCCGCTGCTCTTCATGGCTACGTCGGATGCATCGGGAGCATGCGATGTATCGCCTCGCGGCGACTCTGCCGGCTTCGTCCATGTGGTGGATGATCACCATCTGGTCATCCCGGAGCGGCCGGGCAACCGCCGCTTCGATTCATTTCGAAACCTGTTGACAAGCCCGGGGATCGGCCTCATTTTTGTCATCCCGGGACTGAAGGAGACGCTGCGAATCAACGGCCAGGCTGTGCTTATTCGTGACGAAGACCTGCTGGAGAAGCTTTCGGCACAGGGGAAAAAGCCGTGGCTCGGCATCGGGGTCTCGGTCGAGGAATGCTATATGCATTGCGCCAAATCGTTCATGCGTTCCGGAGTTTGGGATCCGAATACATGGCTGCCGGCAGATAAGCTTCCGAACCCGTCCCGCATGATCGCCGACCATGTCAACCAGGAAGGCGTATCGGAGCAATGGGTAGCGCGAGGCTTGCAGGAAAGCTATACGAAACGTCTGTACTAACACGAAGGAGGTATGCAATGATTTGGTACCTCGAGAGGGTATCGCCAACGTAAAAAAAGAAGGCTTTCCCGCAAGATCTCTAATGATCTTATGGGACAGCCTTCTTGCGTTCCGGCGGATTTACGGGAGGGTTTGCCATGAGCCTTTGGCGGCTAAAGGATATAGGCTAATCATCGTCCTTGCGGTTGCTCTTGGACGCTGCGACTACAAAGGCAATAATGACCAGCGGAATAAAGATAAACCAGGGAATCGTGATCGTGGTCCCCAGCAGCATGGCCAGCAGCAGGAGGACAACCGCCCCGATAATCAAATAGAGGCAGCCTCTTCCGAACGTCTCCATCTTCCATCAGCTCCTTTGTTTAGGATAACGTGAAAGACAAGAGCAAAGTTCCATTTATTTTTTTCCGATCCATGAAAAACTCCGATTCGGGATATCCCTACTGCCACATGCCTGGGGTCGTCGCGATGACATATCCCCTTAGCATATCCGATCATGTCAAAACGTCATGCCGTACCCGGCAAGCTTTATGCTCACTCATGAATGGGCGCTTCAATGGTTTGCGACTACATAAGAAGTCATGGGCCGTTTACAGTGCCATCACGCCCATGCGGTCACGCTGGCCTCCGTAATCGGCTTGGTGCAATTTCAGTGTAAAATATGAAAAGCATACCAGATCAAGTGTTTTTTCGCGCAGGAAAAAAACGCCCCGCCATCGTCTTAGCCGGACGAATAGCAAGGGCGTTTATTGGGTTAAACGGCAGAATGGAGCTTAAGGACGACCAGCCCCAGGTCGGCGATATCGATCAGACCGTCGCCGTTGATATCCAGTCCCCGGGTAGCCTCATTCACGGCCGTGCCCACGAACTTGGCGACCATCATGACATCCAGCAGATCGACGGTGCCGTCATGGTTGACATCCTCCGCCACGGCTTTGACGATGCTCACCTGCTTCACGATATCTTCGCTGATGTGATGGAG